>CALJGV010000026.1 GCA_938075305.1 uncultured bacterium | reverse complement strand
CCGTTCCAGACGCGCGGGGAGAAGTTGCCACCGGCGAAGGGAGCGTTGTCCGCCGCGCCGAGGTCGAGGGTGATCACACCATCGCCGCTCACGTAGTTCTGGTTGGCGCCGGTGCCGTTCGTGTAGGCGTGGGCCATGGTGATGCCGGTGGTGAAGTTGTCACCGACCAGGCACATGCCGTAGGTACCAGGGGCGAGGGAGAAGGGCGTCGCGAGGTCGACCTGGGACTGGGCGCCAGCACCGTTACCGATGCCGAGACCGTCGTCCTCAGCCACGAGCGTCCAGGCGCCAGCGTTGCCCTCGTTGCCGAGGTACGTGCCGGCAACCGTGTACACCGAGATCGCGGTCTGGGCGCTACCGGTGTTGACCTGCAGCTGCGCGATCGAGATGGACTGGGTGACCGTGATGTCGAAGTAGACGGCGCCGCCAGCGGCTCCACCGTTGTTGTTCGCGAAGGTCGTCTCGACGCAGTTCGGAGCGGGCGGGGGGGGCGGGACCTGCTCGGAGACCTGGATGGTTCCGAAGCCGGTCGAGCCGTTCCAGCCGCCGACGCGGACGAAGTACTGGGTACCCGCCACGACGTTCGGGACGGTCACCGCGCTCTGAAGACCGCAGCTGTCGTCGTTGCACTCGATCAGGTTGAGCGCGGTGCAGGAGCCGTCGAAGACCTCCATGGCCGTGTCGTAGCTCGAGCCACAGAGCTCGAAGCGCAGGTCCTGGGTGCTGGCCGCGGTGTACGTGTACCAGATGTCCGGGGCCGTGGTGCCCGCGCAGGCGAAGGGGAACAGGCCCTCGTCGACGGCGAGGGTGTTGTCCGTGGCCGCGGGGGTGTTGAGCGTCAGGGCCGTCGCAGTGGCGCAGGTGTCGTTACCGACGCCCGGGGGCGGGACGACCTCGGTGATGTTGAGCGTTCCGAAGCCCGTACCGCCGTTGAAGCCGGCGATGCGGAGGAGGTAGGTGTTTCCGACAGCGACGCCGCCGACGGTGATGGAGCTCTGGAGGCCGCACGAGTCGTCGTTGCACTGAATCTCGTTCAGCGCGGCGCAGGTGCCGCTGTAGACCGTCAGGGCGGTGTCGTAGCTCGAACCGCAGAGGTCGAAGGTGAGGTCGTCGGTGGTCGCAGCGGTGTACGAGTACCAGATGTCCGGTCCGCCGCCAGCGGCGCAGTTGAAGGGAATGCCCTCGTCGATGGCGAGGGTGTTGTCAAACGCGGTCGCGCCGAGGGGCGCGACAGCCGCGTTGGCACAGTCGTCATTGGTGACCTGCGCGGAAGCCGCACTGGCAACGCACAGAGCCGCCACGAAGGTGGTGCTGGTCTTCTTAAACATGGAGGATGAGGAAGGAAGGGAGGAGAAGCCTGAGCGCCGTAACAGGGGCGTTCAGCGCAGTAAATGGGGTCAGCGAAGCGACCCAGGAAGAGGCCCGGGTGCATTGCTTAACCCTACCCCACCGATACGAGTTCTGGAATCCGAGTCTTGCGCGAGCTTTCACTTCCCTGGCTCTGCACTGACTCCAGCGGCCATGGCTGGCGGACTGTGGTTCGCATTGAGGCATGTCGCCTTCTGGGCAAGGGCACGCCCGATTTGCGTTGCGTGGCATTCTCCAGCCCGCCTCGATTTCGTTCGAGGTTCGCTCCCGATAGAGGACGTACGCTGGCCTTCCCTCCTCCCCGTCCACCCTCAGCCCTCGCCCATGCGTCACCTCCCTGCCCTAGCAGCCCTCTTCGCCCTCAGCCTCGGCCCCGCCGGAGCGGCTCCCAGGACCGTGGGTCAGGACACACAGTCACTTGAGGCGCTGATGGAGGAGGTGAACGAGCTCATGCTGCGGCTGCCGCTCCGCTATCACATTCAGGCCTACGACTCGCTCGCGAAGTCCCGGGAGCCCGAGGCCATCGGCGAGCTCGCCCGCCGATACGAGAAGCCCGACCTGCCCAAGGACCAGGAGCGCTACCTGATGGCCTCATCGCTTGCCGCCATCGGAAAGAAGGGGAAGGACGGGCTCGCGCAGGCCCTCGCCGACTGGCGAGAGGACGCCAACGGCGCCGAGGACGCGTGGCTGTGGCGGCACGCCCTGGCGGTGGAGATCCAGCTGACCGGGCCCGAGGGCGCCATCGACATTGCCCGTAACTCCAAGAACATCGCCCTGCGCGGAGCCGCCATCGAGGCCCTGACCGCGACCTCGAGCGAGGCCCTGTACGACCTGATTCCCGAGCTCCTGCAGAGCCCCCCGAAGAAGGAGCAGGACCAGATCGCGCTGATGGGCGCCTACGCCTCCGCGCTCACCGCGCTGGGCAATAAGAAGACCCAGACAGAGACCCCCTGGAAGAAGCTGGCGCTCACGCTCGTGGCCACCTTCGAGGACGAGAGCGTCCCGCGAGCCGCCAAGTTGATCCTCGCGAGGCACCTGGCCGCGGAGCTGGACGCGGAGGCCGTGGTGCTCGAGGCCGCGGCGTGGCGGACCCTCCTGGCGAAGCGAGCCCAGGAAGCCAAGGACCGGCGGAAGGAGGGCGACAAGGCCGCGCCCAAGGCCGACGACGCGGACGACGAGTACGTACGCCCACGCTTCTTCGGTGTCGAGGTGACCGGAGAGCGGATCTGCTATCTCCTCGACCTGTCCGACTCCATGGCCGCCCCCATTCCGCCGGAGTGGAAGCCCAAGGGAGCGCCCGAGTCTGGGCCGAGGGTCCGCAAGAAGCGGAAGAAGGGCGACCTTCCCACCGAGGCGGACATCCCCTGGTACATCGTGAAGACCCGCTTCGATGTGGCCCGTGAACACCTCCGGGTCTCCCTGGAACGCCTCCAGCCGGACCAGAAGTTCTGCGTGATCGGGTTCGGCTCGAACGCCGAGTACATCAAGGGCACCAAGGGCATGGTCAAGGCCACCCCGGGCAACGTGAAGAAGGTGCTCAAGGAGCTGGACGGCATCAAGATCGGCGCGCCGCAGGGGGAGCGGGTCCACGGCACCATCTGGGGTGACACCAACCTCCACGCTGGCCTGAAGCTCGCCTTCGCCACCTCCAAGAAGGGGCGCGTGAAGGGCGCTGGTTACGTGGACCCTGAGACCTTCGTGAGCGGGGCCGACACCCTCTTCGTGCTGAGCGACGGCGACCCCTCGGTGGACGACTACACGGTCACCGACGTCGACTATGGCGACGGGAGGGTCATCACCGACAAGGAGAGCAAGCGCGAAGGGAAGGAGAGGACCATGAACATGAACTTCATCGGCCCTTACTCGAACTGGCCCCTGCTCCTCGAAGACACCCGCCGGATGAACATGCTGCGCGAGCTGGAGATCCACGTCATCTCGGTCGGCGATGCCGACGAGCAAGCCCTGGGGATGCTCGCTGACATCGGCCTCGGCAAGCTCCAGGTCTTCGGCCGATCCCAGGACTGAGTCCGCGCTGCCCTGCCTGGCGCGGCGCCTTGGTGGGTCGGCAGAGTCAATCCGTCCGGGCCCGGGCCACGGCCTCGAGCCACCCCAGTCCGAATCGATCGTCGGGCTCGAGGTAGTGCCCCTCGCTCCACTCGTTGAGCGAGGCGACGAAGACGAGCGGGTCCTCGAGGCTGGACGGGAACGCGAGCGCGCGGGAGAGGTGCTCCTGGAAGTGCTGGGGGTGCTCGCCGGTGATGACCGGCGACCAGGGGTAGCGATCCGGGCGCGTCTTCCCGAAGTCCGCCCCTCTCGGTGAGGCGTCCCAGCCCGTCGCGACGGAGGGCATGTAGGAGAGCCCAGAACGGGCCCCGAAGCCAGACCATTCACCCTCGCGTCGCCCCGCCATCTCGCGGTAATCCTGCAGGGAGGGTCCCTTCCACTCTGGCAGGAACACGTAGTGAGTGACGCTGTCGAACCCGATCGAGGCGACCTCGCCGATGCAGTCCGCGTTCGGCTCCACCGCCGCGAGGTGGAGCTCGAGACCCGCGACCTCGCGGAGTCGCCCCCGCGCAGCCGTGACTGCAGCGCGTGCCCCGGCGACGCCGAGTTCCTTGATGAAGAACGTCGAGTCGAAGATGGACAGGTAGACCGCACCGCCGACCCGGATGTAGTTCGGTCGCTGGAAGTACGTGTCGGCGAGCATCGAAATGAAGTCGACGAAGTCGTCGACGTCGGACGTCACACGCCTCGCGGGGTCGATGACCGCCGCATCGGACCTCCTCACCGGGAGCACCCTCCGGGGCATCCGGTTGGCCCACATCAGGGCGAAGGGAGCCGCGGAGCCCGCATCGCTCGACAGGAATCCATCATCGAGGGCCTGCTCGAAGACCCTCTTGCCACGGCACCAGAAGACGCCGTAGACGAATGCATCCACTCCATGTCGAAGCGCCAGCTCGAGCCGTCGACCGGCCTCGTGGGGATCCCGGTCATCGTAGGCCCCTAGCAGCGGGACGCGAGGCTGAGCGTGCCCGTCGAAGCGCGGCTGGCAGTCCCGTACGAGCTCCCATTCCGTGAAGCCCGCATGGAAGCTCTCATCGCGCTCGGGGATGGGGTGCCAACCGGTGTAGACGTACGCGGCGAGACGCATGGAGGGGGGAAGGGAGGAGTCCTTGGGGCCCGGAGGGTGCCGCTCCCACCGATCACTTCGGGCGGCTAAGCGAGCCGATGAGCGCGAAGACGTGCGATGGACGGATGAAGAAGCCGAGGATAGAGCACATGGATATCCCCTTCTTCGTCTTCCTCGCTTTCGCCCTCCTGGCCGCCGAGGCGATCCGGCAGTCCGACCGGTTGCGCAAGCGCATCGACGGACTCGAGCTGCAGGTCAAGGCGGCGAGTCGGAAGCACGCGGCGCTCCGCGAGCAGGTCGACGCTGCCCTCTCGGGCGGTCACCTCGCGATGGGAGCGGAGGCGGAAGAAGGTGCGCCCTCGGAACCGGAGCCCTCTGGAGCCGAGACCGGGGAGTCCCTTGACCAGGCCGCCTCCCCCGCAGCGTCAGCGCCCGAGGAGCTCGCCCAGGGATCGACCTCGCCTGCGCAGCCCTCGCCCCTGGGGCCAGATCGGCCAGAATCGCCTCCGCTCCAAGGGGACGAGATCCCCGGGCCCATCGAGCGCAACAGGCCGGCCAAGCGCGAGGAGGGGACCGGGTCGGGAGCCGAGAGCTGGGAGCGCTGGCTGGGCGTACGGGGCGCTGCCCTCGTGGGCGGAATCGCCCTGGTCTTCGCCGGGATCTTCTTCGTTCAGGTCGCGATCCAGCGCGGTTGGCTGAACCCGGCCATCCGGGACGCGATCGCCGTGGTCGCCGGGATCGTCGGCCTGACCCGGCACGCGCCGCTCATCCGGCGCGGCAACCGCATCCTCGGAGAGTCCATCAGCGGCGCCGGGACCGTGCTCATCCTCGGGGGTGCGTGGGCTGCCGCACAGCTGCACGACCTGATCCCCCACAGCCTCGCGCTGCTCATCATGGGCGGCGGCGTGGGGGTGGCGCTCCTCATGGCGGTCCGCTCGAACTCCAAGGTGCTCACCGGCTTCGCCCTGATCGGCGGGTACGCCACGCCGCTCCTGCTCGACACCGCAGCGACCTCCACCTTCCCCCTCCTCGGGTTCCTGCTGGTCCTGAACCTCGGGCTGCTCGCCGCCTTACGGGTCACCCGCTGGAGCTGGCTGGGCCTCGGGGCCGCCGCGGGCACCTTCCTCGTCCAGCTGCTCTGGCTGACGTTCAACGAGGCACCCGGGGGGCCCTGGAGCGTCGCCCTCAGCCTCGGCGTCTTTCCATTGCTGTTCAGCGCGGTGATGCGGAGGCAGGGAGAGGGCGGCTCGGACTTCCCGCCGGCGACCCTCGTCGCCCTGCTCGCCCCGGCGTTGATCACCCTGCTCACCACCCCAGCGGTCACCAGCACCACCAGCCTCTGGCCGGTCACCGCGCTCATGGTGGCCCTGATCGTCGCGGCGCGGTTCATCGTCCGGTCCGAACCGCTCACCCTCGCGACCTCGATCACCTCCGGACTGACCCTGACGGTCATGGCCCTGCGGACGCGATTCGCCCTGAAGGCGGAGGTGACCGACTGGACCTGGACCCAGTGGGCCATCGGAATGCACGTGATCGCCTTCGGGCTGCTCATCCTCGCCCTGCGGGCCCGGCCCGACCGGCGCCCGGCCACAAGTCGCGCCCCCTGGGCCGTGGCCTGCATCGCGCTGTTCGCCTCCCCCATCCTCGGCTCCCTCCCCGAGAGGCTCGAGCTCACGGGGCCCTTCACCGTGGGAGTCCTGTCCACCGCCCTGATCGCGGGCACCTCGGCTCTCTTGCGCGGCAGCATCGGGTACACCCTCACGGCCGGAACCCTCACCGGGTTGGCCGCCGGGTTCCTCAGCTTCTGTCTCGGCGCCCCGTATCTCCTCCCCAACTCTCCCCCGCTGCTAGCCGCCGTCGCGGTCGCGGCAGCGAGCCTGTTGCTCGGACGGGTCCTCCCGACGCGCAGGGCGGCAGCCAACGCGCTCGCAGCGTCGATCCCGTTGGTCCCGCTCGCGATCCTGGCCCTGACCGGTTCCTCCTACTCATCACCTGCGACCGGCGCAGCCCTCGTGGTGGTGAGCGCCCTTGGCCTCGCCACGAGCCGAAAGAGCACCTGGACCTTCGTGGTCGCGGCGCTCGTCGCAGCGGGCGCGGCGCTCGACCTGCACGGGCACCTCGGGCTGAGCGACCGCTGGGAGGGGTCCTCCATGCTGCTGCCCCTGGCGAGCTTCTGCCTGATCGTGAGCGCGCTCCCGCTCGCCGCCCTCTGGCAACGCGAAGCGGAGGGTCCGCAAGGCGAGCTGTTCGCGCTCATCACGGTGGCACCCGCCCTCGTGCTGGCCCTCGCCGCGTCCAGCTCGTCGCTGCTCACCGAGGCTTCGGGGCTGGCGCTCCTCGGACTGGATGGGAGACACGTCGTCCTCTTCAGCGCGGCTGCGGTCCTCCACCTGGCCAGACGCATCGCGCATGATGGTCCGACCCGTCCCAGGGCCTGCGCGATCGTCGACGCCGCGACCGTCACCATGGCCTGGTGCGGCCTCGCTCAGCTCGTCAGCTTCGACTGGCCCACGATCTCGCTCGCGGGCGCCGCCGCAGCGTTCGCCTTCTTCCCCGGTCGTGCGCAGAGCCAGAACGTGACGACCATCGCCGGGACCGTGCTGGGGGCCGCCGGCCTCGGGCTCATCTTCTCGACCTACGTCCTGAACTCCTTCAGCAGCGAGGCCCTGCTGATTCCCCTCGACGTCACGGTCGACCATGCCCTGGTGGCCATGGCGCTCCTCGCCGGCCTCATGGGCCTCGGCGCGTCGAATCGTGGTGGCGAGATCAAGAGCGTCCGCGTGGGCATCGCCGCCGTCCTGCTCGGAGTGACGTTCTCCTGGATCAACGCCGTCATCCTCAACTACTTCAGCACCGGCGAGATCATCACCCTCGACGTCGAGCGGATGCAGTCCAGGGACCTCGCCATGTCCTTCGCCTGGACCGCCTTCGCGGTGGTCCTCCTGGTGGCAGGCGTCCGACGCAGCGTCTCGGGCCTGCGCTGGGCCAGCCTCGTGGTCCTGGTGGCGACGGTGCTGAAGGTCTTCCTGTACGACCTGGAAGCCCTCGAGGGCCTCGCGCGGGTGGGTTCGTTCCTGGGGCTCGCGATCTGCCTGCTCGGCGTTTCCCTGCTCTACGGCAAGGTCCTCGGGCAGGACTCCGGGCGCGACGGGGCCGGGGGCGATAACCTGCTCCCCCATGACGACGACCCACAGCCCGACGCCTGAGGATTGGCGTGCACGGGTCGAGCGTGAGCTCGGCCCGGACCGGGACTTCGAGCAGGCCCTGGTCTCGAGGACCCTCGAGGGGATCGATGTCCAGCCGCTCTACACCGCGGCGGGGGCTCCGTCCGAGGCGCCCGCTGGCGCGGTGTCCCCCGAGGGAGGCGGGTGGACCATCGCCCAGCGCGTCGACCACCCCTCACCAAAGGAGGCGAACCAGCACCTGCTGGCCGACCTCGCCGGCGGCGCCAACGGCTGCCTCATCCGGACGGCAGGCGCCGATGGCGGCGTCGAGCTGGAGTGGATCCATGACCTCGACCAGCTCCTCGATGGGGTCTACCTCGAGGCCATCCCGATCGCCTTCGGCACCAACGGGGGTGCGCTCCCGCTCGCGGCCCAGCTCTCAGCCCTCTGCGCAGAGCGTGACGTCGCGCCGGAAGCGGTGGAGGCTCACCTGGGCATGGATCCCTTCGCGACCCTCGCGGCGCAGGGCTCGCTGCCCGGAGACCTCACCGACGCGAGGCGCGAGGCCTGTGAGCTCGCGAGGCACGCGGCCCTCCACATGGGGCGCTCCCGGGCCCTCGCCGTCGACGCCTCCCCGTGGTATCGAGCCGGAGGACACGCGGTCCAGGAGCTCGGGTACGCCCTCGCGGCGTACTCGGAGATGCTCCGCTGGCTGACCTCGGCCGGCGTGAGCCCAGAGGACGCCGACGCCCAGTTCGTCTGGCGCTTCGACGTGGGGCACGACCTGCTCACGGAGGTCGCCAAGCTCCGTGCCCTGCGGCTCCTCCACGCCAAGGTCCTCGGTGCCTTCGGCGCGGTCGAAGCCGCCCCGCTCGTGCTCCACGCCACCACGTCGCCCCGGGGACTCGCCCGGCGCGATCACTGGACCAACATGCTGAGGACGACCCTCGGCGCCTTCGCCGCCTCCATGGGGGGCGCGGACCTGATCACGACCCTCCCCCACGACGGGTCCCTCGGCGCACCCAGCGCCCTCGGACGGCGTAACGCGAGGAACATCCAGCTCGTCCTCGCGAGGGAGGCGCGCCTCGACCACGTGGGAGACCCCGCGCGGGGCGCCTACGCCTTCGAGGCACGGACCGACGCCCTCGCCCGCGGCGCGTGGGACCTGATGCAGAGCATCGAGGCCGAAGGTGGGCTCGGCGCGGCGCTGACCGCCGGGAGCGTCGACGAGGCCCTGGGATACTCGCGGGAGTCCTTGATCCAGGAGCTCTCCACCCGTCGCCGCCCCATCGTCGGCGTCTCCGTCTTCCCTCCCATCGAGGACGCCGAGGCTCCCGAGCAGCACCCCATCGAGGACCCCGGCCGCGACGCCCGCCGTGCGCGCCTCGCCGCGCGGGGCGACGTCGTCCTCGGACCCGTGGACGACGTGCCCCATGCCATCCAAGCGGCTGCGGCTGGCGCTACCCTCGAGGAGATCGGCGGCGGCCTGGTCCGGGGCGCGCCGATTCAGCGGCCCCCGCTCCCCTCGTTCAGGGAGGCCGCCGTCTTCGAGGACCTCGCCCCCCCGGGAGCCGACGCTCCCGTCGCCTTCCTCGCGTGCCTGGGACCGCTCCCTGCCCACAGCGCCCAGAGCGCCTTCGCCGAGGACCTGCTCCGAGCCGGCGGGTTCAGCGTCGCCCGCTCGGAACCCGACCTCAGCCCCGCGGCGCTCGGCGAGGCCTTCAACGCCTCCGGAGCCCAGGTAGCCTGCATCTGCGCCGGCAAGGCGGCGGACGCCCAGCTGGAAGAGGCCACCCGGGCCGCCCTCCGCGCCGCGGGAGCCCGCGCCATCCTCCTCGCCCGTCGCCCCTCGGGCGGTGGCGAGGGCCCGGACGCAGCAGGCCACACGGGGCACATCTTTGCAGGCTGCGACGCGGCCACCATCCTCGAGGAGCTGCGCGCGGTGGCCGCGAACTCCAGCCACGCGGAGGCCAGCCGATGACACCCCACCCCGACCTCTGCCGGCTCGCTTTCGAAGACGCCCGGCCCGCGAAGACCGCCCGAGGGGCCAGCTCGCCGGAGTCGTGGCGCACCCCGGAGGGCATCGAGATCGCCGCCTCCTACGGGCCACAGGGCGACCTGGACGCGACCTCGTCCGCGCCGGGGTTCGCCCCGTTCGACCGCGGCCCCTACTCCACGATGTACGTGCGCCGTCCCTGGACGATCCGCCAGTACGCCGGTTTCAGTACGGCCGAGGAGTCCAACGCCTTCTACCGGCGGAACCTCGCTGCCGGCCAGAAGGGCCTCTCCATTGCCTTCGACCTGGCGACCCACCGGGGCTACGACTCGGACCACCCGCGGGTCGTCGGCGACGTCGGCATGGCCGGCGTCGCCATCGACTCGATCCTCGACATGGAGGTCCTCTTCGACCGCATCCCGCTCGACCGCATGAGCGTGTCGATGACCATGAACGGGGCGGTGCTGCCGATCCTCGCGCTCTACGTCGTGGCCGCCGAGGAGCAGGGCGTCCGCCCCGAGCAGCTCAGCGGGACCATTCAGAACGACATCCTCAAGGAGTTCATGGTCCGGAACACCTACATCTATCCGCCGACGCCCTCCATGCAGTGCGTCGCCGACGTGTTCCGGTACACCTCGCGGCACATGCCGCGCTTCAACTCCATCTCGATCAGCGGCTACCACATGCAGGAAGCCGGCGCGACGCTCGACCTCGAGCTGGGCTACACCCTCGCCGATGGGATTGAGTACGTCCGCCAGGGCATCGCCGCCGGCCTCTCGGTCGACGACTTCGCGCCCCGCCTGAGCTTCTTCTTCGCGATCGGGATGAACCCGTTCATGGAGATCGCCAAGCTCCGCGCGGCCCGCATGATCTGGGCGGAGCGTATGGAGCGCTTCGGGCCCGAGGACCCCAAGTCTCGGACCCTACGCACCCACTGCCAGACCTCGGGCTGGTCGCTCACGGCCCAGGACGTCTTCAACAACGTCCCGCGGACCATGACCGAGGCCCTCGCGGCCGCCCTCGGGGGGACCCAGAGCCTGCACACCAACTCCCTGGACGAGGCCCTCGCGCTGCCGACGGACTTCAGCGCCAGGATCGCCCGGAACACCCAGCTGGTGCTCCAGCAGGAGAGCGGCATCACCCGGACGGTCGACCCCCTGGGCGGGAGCCACTACGTGGAGCGCCTGACCCGGGATCTGAAGGCGCGCGCTGACGAGCACATCGACGAGGTGGAAGCCCTCGGAGGCATGACCCGCGCCATCGAGGACGGCCTCCCGAAGCTGAGGATCGAGGAGGCGGCGGCACGCGCCCAGGCACGCATCGACTCGGGCGTTCAGCCGATCATCGGCGTCAATGAGCACCGGTCGGCCCACGAGGAGGACGTGCCCGTCCTCTCTATCGACAACGCCGAGGTCCGCGCCGCCCAGCTGCGCCGGCTGGAACAGCTCCGCCGCGACCGGGACCCCGAGGCCGTGGCGCGCGCCCTCGCGGCGCTCACGCGCGCCGCGCACAAGGTCCAGGCGGGCGAGGACCGAACCGACGACGAGAACCTGCTCAGCCTGTCGATCGAGGCCGCCCGCTGCCGGGCGACGGTCGGCGAGATCTCCTCCGCCATGGAGGAGGCCTTCGGGCGTCACCGCGCGACGATCCGGGCAGTCTCCGGCGTCTACCGATCCGAGATGAAGGACAGCAACGAGAACGTGGACGGCGCGCGGAGCGCCGCAGAGGAGTTCCTCAACGCCACCGGTCGGCGCCCCAGGCTGCTGGTGGCGAAGATGGGTCAGGACGGCCATGACCGCGGCCAGAAGGTCATCGCCACCGCCTTCGCCGACCTCGGCTGGGACGTGGACATCGGCTCGCTGTTCCAGACGCCGGAGGAGACCGCCCGGCAGGCGGTGGAGAACGACGTGCACGTCATCGGGGCCTCCTCCCTGGCGGCCGGGCACCTCACGCTCGTCCCGGCCCTTCGCAGCGAGCTCGCCCGCCTCGGCCGCGACGACATCCTCGTGGTGGTCGGCGGGGTGATTCCCCCCCAGGACGTCCCGGCCCTCCTGGAGATGGGGGCCGCGGCCGTTTTCGGCCCGGGGACGGTGATCACCGAGGCCGCGAGTACCCTGATCGAGACGCTCCGCGGCTGAGCCCCCGTCTCCCGGGCGCTCGCGCGCCCTTTGATGAGGGGAGCCTTAGAAGGTCGAGGCCGCGCCCCGCAGGGCCTTGAGATCCGTGCTCTCCTTGCCGAAGAGGCCAGGAGCCAACGCCCGCCTCGAAGCCCACCATGAAGACTCCGCTCCTTGCCCTCGCCCTGACCCTCGCGCCGGCCGCCGCGGCGGCGGCCCCCTCGCCCCAGGGCCCCAAGGGTCCGCTCGCGACCCATGTCCCCCCCACCGAGCCCGGCATCGCCTGGTTCGGCACCTGGGAGGGCGCCCTCGCCGAGGCGCGACGGACCCAGCGGCCGATCCTCTTCATGTCGGCCGCTCCCCAGTGCCACGAGGTCCCCGGGGTCTGGTGACCCGGCTATCAGCACACCGACAGGAGTGTCCTGTCTGATCCAACCATCGTCGCCGCCTCACGCGAGTTCGTCTGCGTCCGGCCGCAGACCTACGAGGACGCGGCGGAAGCCAAGGTCCT
This sequence comes from uncultured bacterium, assembly GCA_938075305.1. GTDB lineage: Bacteria > Planctomycetota > UBA1135 > UBA1135 > Saltatorellus. Next base: position 36,706 of record CALJGV010000026.1, on the reverse strand, counting down.
CTCCTACGTCTTCGCCGGTCGCGGCGGCCTCGAGAACACCTCCTTCGCCCTGCTGGACCCCGACGGCAAGAAGCTCACCCGCGGATCCAGGTCCCCGTCCATGACCTACGGCTCCACGGAGGAGTTCCAGGGGGCGTTGACGCGCATCAGCGCCCGGTACGAGCCGAAGGCCCGCCCCATCGGGAGCCTCCCCACGCTCCGCGACCTGCGGCTGTCCCTCAATGTGGCCGCCGCCGACATGCGACCCTTGATCGTGCTGCGCGCGGACAAGCCCGCCGATCGGACGCGCCTGACCGCAGCCGTGGCCAAGCTCGCCTGGACAGAGGAGTGGGTGGGCCGCTTCCACTTCGTCGTGCTCGAGTCGGAGGAGAGCTTCGAGGGCCTCGCTCCTGGGGAGGGGATCACGGTGGTTCAGCCGGACCCCTACGGCCTCGGCGGAGCCGTGCTCGCCAAGCGGGGCCCCAACCCGACCACTCCCGAGCTCGCCGCGACCCTGGCCGCCGGTGTGGAGGCCTTCGAGGCCGCCAGGAGGGACCACGACGATCACATCCGCGAGGCCCGCAAGCGCGGCATCCGCTGGGAGACCGCGATCCCCGTGACGGACTCCCACGGGCCACGGAGGCGCGGCGAAGAGGGCCGACGCCGCGACGGGCCCGGGCGCCGGCGCGACCGATAGGCGCCGGCGTGGGTACGGGTCACCGCAGGTCGTAGAAGGGCTCGCCCGTGTCCAGCATGTTCAGAGCCAGCACGATGAGCAGGAACACCACGATCGGGGCGGCGATCCAGATCCAGTTCTCGCGAAGCAACTTCATGGGTGAGACGGCGGCGCCGCCGTGTGCGTGAGTCTAGCGCCCCGAGCAGGGTGACGACACGACGCCCCTCGGAGGCGGATTCGACCGATGAAGGCTGGGTCTCGGTGCCGCGAGGCGGCATGAATGGGCCCATGAGACTCGCCCCCTGCTCGCTGCTCCTCGGAGCCCTCCTCATCCAGACGGCGTCCGGCCAGACGAGCAGCGCTCGCCTGCTCTCGCTCGGCGGCGCGGGGACCGCTGCGGCGCGCGCCCAGAACTCGGCCTTCGTCAATCCGGCCCTCGCCCAGCGGGCCAGGGCCTCGGACCGGATCGAGCTCACGGCGCCGGTGGTGTCCGTCATTGCAGCGGACGAGTCCGACCTGCGCCGGGGCGTCGAGCGGCTCCAGGGCTCCATCGACGCGCTCCAGTCCGGCCTCGGAGGCCCCGACGAGGCGGCGCTGCGGAGCAACCTCGCTGGCGACCTCACCGCCATCGGCGGCGCAGAGGTCTTCGGCGATGCTGGGATCGGGGCGTCCTTCGTGCTGCCGCGCGGCCCGGTGAGTCTCGGGTTGACCTGGCGGAGCTTCGTGGATCTGCGGGGGGTGACCTCCATCGACCCGGCGGACTTCACGACCATCAACAACACCGCCAACCCGCTCGACCTCGACCAGCTCGCGTCCGAGGTGCTGGTCCCGTCCGTCCGCGTCGATGAGATCGGGTTCACCTTCGCCACCGACTTCTCTCTCTTCGGACTCCCCAGCTCCGCGGGGGTGACGCCGAAGTTCCAGTCGGTGGAGAGCCGGCTCTACGCCGTCTCCGTGTCCCAGGCCGACCAGTCGGACGTCCTCTCGGACCTTGGGGACGGGGAGGTCCGTCGGGATGACATCGGCAACGTGGACGTCGGCGTCGCGGTGGACCTGACCCCGAAGATCCGCGCGGGGCTCGCGACCAGGAACCTCCTCCGGCACACCTTCGACGCGCCCACGGTCGCCGGCAGCGAGTTCGCCTACGAGCTCGAGCCCCTGACCACCGCGGGCGTCGCGTATGGCGAGAACGGCTGGATGCTGACCGCGGACCTGGACCTGAACTCCACCAGCCGCTTCCAAGGCCTCGCAGACTCTCGCTTCCTGCGCATCGGCGGCGAGCTGAGCCTGGGGACTCCCCTGGCCATGCGTGGGATGCCGGGACACCCGCACCTGAGCGACCTGGAAGGCAACATGAACGACGCCGTGGTCGTCCGCGCCGGCTTCACCACGGACCTGGAATCGACCCAGCAAGACCTCTGGAGCTTCGGGGTGTCGTTCCCGACCTACCTCCAGGCCCCCCTCGAGTTCACACTGGCGGTCGGCACCGAGGCCTTCGGGGCCGCCCTGCAGTTCGGCTGGTCCATCTGATCCGCCGGTCCTGCTCCACCCTCACCCCTCGCAGACGACCCATGATCACCCCCATCGAAGGCCTCCCGGAAGGCGTGCTCGGCTTTGACATCGGCGACAAGATCACGACCGCCGATTACGAGGACATCCTCGGCCCGGCCATCTGGGCCCAGGCCGAGGCCGGCAACGGCGTGCGCGCCGTCGTCCGACTCTCCCAGTGCCCCTCCATGTCGGCCGGCGCCATGTGGGACGACATCAAGCTCGCCACCGCGTATTGCGGCCAGTGGCGCCGGATCGCAATGCTGGCGGACGCGTCCTGGATCAAGGCGTCGATCCGGGTGACCAACTTCATGATGCCGGGCCAGTTCCGCGCCTTCGGCCTCGACCAGTTCGACGAGGCCGTGGAGTGGGCTGCCTGCGAAGACGGCGGGCTGCACGTGACGCTCTCGGAGACGCTCCCCCGGATCGCCACGCTCGAACCTGGTGGCCGCCTCACGAAGGAGGACTTCGCGGACGCAGCCGCTGCGATCGACCCTGTGATCGATGAGGAGGGCGATCTCGCGGGGATCCTCATCGCCACCAAGTCGATCCCCGGGTGGACCTCCTTCGGCTCCTTCCTGGCCCACTTGCGCTTCGCCAAGGACCACCACCAGCACGTCAAGCGCATCGCCGTCTGCTCCGATAGCTCGGCCGCCCAGCACCTGCCCTCCCTGGGCAAGCACTTCGTCTCTGCGGACGTGAAGTCGTTCGACTTCGACGATCGAGAGGACGCGCTGGAGTGGCTGCGGTCGGGCGACTGACCCCGGCCGCGGGCGCTCAGACCCGCTTGCCCACGATGATCTCGTGGCGCGTCCCCTTCCGACGGGGCCGCGCGTACGAGCGGTGCCTCGAGACCTCGAAGCCCCCTCTCCCCAGGGTGGCCGCGAACTCGGGCTCCTCGTTGCTGCACCAGAAGGCGACCCGCCCACCCGGGCGCAGCGCGTCCCGGATCATCCGGATCCCGGCGCGTCCGTAGAGCGTGCGGTTCTGGCGATCCACCATCGGGGCCGGGCCGTTGTCGATGTCGAGCATCAGCGCCGAGAGCGCCCCGCCGTAGCGCTGGAGGACCTTGGTCACGTCACCCCGGATGAGCTTCGTCCGGGGGTCCCCCAGGGGGTCCCCGGCGTGGGCACCGGCCGGGCCGAGGTTCCACTCGACCACGGCGTCGAGGAGCTCCACCTGAATGGCTCGGCCGCCCTCTGGAAGCAGGTCCAGGGCGGTTCGGAGCGTGTACCCCAGCCCGAGCCCTCCGATCAGCACGAGCGCGCCGGGCTCCAGGTCCTCGCAGACATGCCTTGCCAGCTCCTCCTCGGAGTTGTGCTGACGGGAGGACATCAGCGCCCGCTTGGCCGCAACGATCTCGTGATGGCCGTCGTGTTCGAAGAGCTCCAGCTCCGTCCCGTCCGGCGTCTTCGCGCTCCCCACCCGTTCCCTCGGCTTCATGCCCGCACCCTAACCGCCCGTCCCCCGCGCCTGTGAGGAGAGGCGGCATTCATGGGCCCCTGGACAGCGACCGCAAGCGCCCAAAACGACAGCGGCCCCCCGGCGAGTCCATCGCCGGGGGGCCGCTGTCCGTACCCTGGACAGGGCCTACTCGAAGGTGACGCTCGTGGCGCTCGAGAAGTTGCTGGTCGGCTGCGGGTTGGCGTCCCGGAACCAGGCCTGGAAGTTCCACGTCTGCCCCGCCAGAACCGCACCGTTGTAGGGCGGCGGGAAGGACGTGAGGTCCACCAGGACCTCCCGCCCGCCGCTGGTCCCGCTGTTGAAGAGGGTCGACTCCATCCGCAGCGCTGAACCCGAGATGCAGAGCGTGCCCTGCCCTCCGCCGGCGCCTGGCGTGAAGCCCTGGCTCTGGGAGGCAACGATCATCCCGATCGTGTTCTGGGGCATCCGCGTGGCGCGGAGGCGCAGGTCGTTGTCCGCGACGTCCCTGAACCCAATGGCGTTCAGGCGCGCCCAGTCGTTCCCCGAGTGCTGCGCCGCCGGCGTGCAGTAGTTGTCACCGATGAATTGCGGCGAGAGCGGGGTCGCCAGCGAGGTCCCACCCGGGGTCCCGGGAAGGAACAGGTGGATCCGATCCATCATGAAGCCCCGGCTCCGAGCCGAGAACTGGAGCGTGTTGAGCCCGACGTTGATGTCGAAGTTCGCGTTGGTGTACTGCGGGCCAGGCAGCTCGAAGCGCGACTCCCAGTTCCAGTTCCCCGGCGTGTTGGGGTTGTTGGAGAACATCTTGATCCAGGGCCCGTTGTTCATACGGATCCAGGTGTCGTTCTCCTCGGTGGCGTTCGGGTTGTCGTGCCGGTTGCGGAGCTTGACGCTGTAGTTGCCCGGGTTCGTGGCGACGATCTGGTAGGTCAGGACCGCCGTCCCAGGGCTGTTGAAGTAGTTCGGACCGTTCCAGCGGAGGAAGCCATCTCCACTGAAGCCAGTGGGCGTGCTGGGGGTGGCCCAGCCGTTGGGGCCCTCGTCCTCGATCTCGATGGCGATCATCCCGCCGATCTCGAGGTACTGGGCAGAAGCGATTTGGACGGTGGCGAGGGGCGCGATCACAGCAGCAGCAAGCGCCGTGCGTGTGATCCCCCGGACCATTGCGGTGAGAGTCATGGTGCAGATACGGAAGGTGTGTCGGAAACCCCGGGCGTGGTCACGGGCAGCGAAGCGGATTCTGCCTGTCGCCACGGGCCCGAGAGGATACTGATGGGGCTCCACGCCTCCACCGCTGGAGGCAACTTCCTCGCCGTAGATCGGGCGGCGGGCACCTAAGCGCCCTATGCAAAAGGCCCCCCTGATGGGCCGAAGCGACCCTCTGGAGGCGGATCTTTGGTCCACTTGGCCCGTGAGCGCGCCCCCCGACAACGATCCCGAGTTCGGCCCCGTGGCCGCCTCCTGGTGGGTCTACCTGATCCGACGCGCAGACAACGCCATCTACACCGGCATCGCCACGGACGTGGAGCGGCGCGTCACGGAGCACCGTGAGGGCCGTGGAGCCAAGGCCCTTCGGGGTCGCGGTCCCCTCGAACTCCTGGCCTCCAGCGCCGCCGGGGACCGCTCGCGAGCGCAGCGAGTCGAGACGCGCATCAAGCGCCTGTCGAAGACCGCGAAGGAACGGCTCGCGGCGAGCAACGAGCGGCTCACCGCATTCATCGAGACGATCGACGACGGGCAGGGCGACGGGGGAGCCGTCTGACGTGGCGCGCGTAAGCTGAGCACCATGGCGACCACGGATCGATCTCAACGCCGCGCCATCGTCGTGGGCGCTGGAGCGCTCGGAGGATGGACGGCGCTACACCTCACAAGGCTCGGCTGGGAGGTGATGCTCGTCGACGCATGGGGCCCTGGAAATGGACGGGCGAGCTCCGGCGGAGAGACCCGGGTCATCCGGCGAGGGTACGGCCACCGAGGGCACTATGTCCCCCTGGTCACGCGGGCTCTGGAGCTGTGGAGCGAGCTTGAGGTGTCGGCGAACACCCCACTCTTGGATCGCCGTGGAGTCCTGTGGATGGCGAGCCAGCCCGGGGAGTTCGAGCAGGAATCGATGGCCACCTTCCGTGCCGAGGGCGTGCGGTTCGAGGAGTTGAGCCGGGGCGAGCTCGAGGAGCGTTACCCCTCCATGAGCTTCGAGGACATCCCATGGGCGATGTACGAACCCGACGCCGGCGCGCTCTTCGCGCGCCGCGGCTGCGAGGTCGTCTGGGACGCGGTGCGAGAGGCCGGGGGGCAGGTGCTCGTCTCCACTGCCCGTCCGGCCCTCGATTCGGGTGGCGCCTGCCGGGGCGTCCAGCTCGCGGACGGGAGCACACACCTGGCAGACATCACGGTCTTCGCCGCCGGACCGTGGATGCCTGAGCTCTTCCCCGAGGCCCTCGGCTCTCGCCTGGAGGTCACGCGCCAGGACGTCTTCTCCTTCGGCCCGCCCCCCGGCGCCGAGGAGCACCTGCGCCTGCCCGTCTGGGCAGAACACGCCACGGAGCTCTTCGGAGACGGCAGCTTCTGGTACGGCATCCCCGACGGCCTGAGCCGTGGATTCAAGCTCGGTGAGGACACCTCGGGGGGGCCCTGGGATCCGACCCACGGCGAACGCTTGGTCGACCCTGAGCGCCTCGAGCGCGCCCGCGCCTACCTCTCCCACCGCTTCCCTGCGCTGGCGGACGCGCCTCTCACAGACGCCCGAGTCTGCCAGTACACGATGCGCCGGGACTCCGAGCTGCTGGTGGACCGCCACCCCGGGCTGCCTCGCCTGTGGCTCCTGGGCGGCGGCTCCGGTCACGGGTACAAGCTAGGGCCCGCCATCGGCGAGGTCGCCGCACGCGCAATCCACCACGATGAAGCGTTGCCGGGCCCGCTGCGAGGCCTCCAACTCCGCGGTTGAGCGCGGGGCGAGGGCTCAGTCGTTGAAGACGAAGAAGCCCACGCCGCCGGGCTCGCGGAGGATCGCATTCTCCGCTGGAGCCCCGTCCTTGGCCCCGACCTCCTCGAAGACCTCGACCCCCCGGGCACGGATAGCGTCCAGCACCTCGGGGTTGCGCCCGCCATTGAAGTAGGTGAACGAGGGGTTGGCGAACGAGTGTGGACAGGCCAGCGGCCCCATCAGGCTGAGGTCCACCATCCCCGGCCTACGCAGGGTCACCCACCCCTGATCGGCTCCACCTGCGCCGACCTCCAGGCCCAGGAGCCCGCCCCAGAAGGCCACGGACCGCGCGAGGCTCGGGGTCTCGAGGGAGACACCCGCGTAGTTCCCCAGGACCTCCCCGCGCGGCGCGAGCTCGAGGTCGGGGCCCGATCCATCCATCACCCATACCGGCGTTCCCGAGGGCGCCGCAACCAGGTGACCGCCCTCGAAGGCCACTGCCCCGTGGAGGTCCAGGGCCTCCCCCGCCGCCGCGTCGAGCGCTCCGCGCCAGACCCGGACACCAGCGCGAGCACGGGACTCGGGATCCACGTCGATCAGGGCCGCCCCGTCGGTCATGAGGCGAGAGTCCTCCGTGATCGGCGTGAACCCGAGCCTGGTCAGAAAGGCCACCGAACGTTCGGGGGACGGCGCAGGGGTGGTCAGGCAGAGATTCATGGGCTTCGCAGGGTCCCGGCGCGAAGACTGCTCGTGTCCCCGCCTGGCTGGAGCGTAACCGAGGCTGACGGTCCCGCCGGCCACGCGCTACGCTCTGCCTGTGGATCAGCGCAGCGAGCAGGACGAGGGACGACTGAAGCGCCTGGCCGAGGGGGTCCTCGCGGGCGACCGGACCGAGCTGGCGCGGGCGATCACGCTCGTGGAGAGCACCCGGAGCGAGGACGAGGTCCTCGCCCAGCGGCTCCTCGAGGCCCTCCTCCCTGCGACGGGCAAGAGCCACAGGATCGGGATCAGCGGCGTCCCGGGCGTGGGGAAGAGCACCCTGATCGAACGCCTCGGCGGCCAGCTCGTGGACGCCGGTCATCGGGTCGCGGTCCTCGCGGTCGACCCCTCGAGCGCCCTCACGGGCGGGAGCATCCTGGGCGACAAGAGCCGCATGGATACGCTCGCGCGCCGGGAGAGCGCGTTCATACGGCCCTCACCCAGCGCCGCGACCCTCGGCGGGGTTGCCCGCCGGACGAGGGAGACGCTGCTCCTCTGCGAGGCCGCCGGTTTCGACATCGTGCTCGTCGAGACCGTCGGAGTCGGCCAGAGCGAGACGGCGGCCCGCGACATGGTCGACACCTTCGTCGTCCTCCTGCTCCCTGGCGCCGGCGACGAGCTGCAGGGCATCAAGAAGGGCATCCTCGAGGTGGGCGACGTGCTCGCGGTCAACAAGGCCGACGGTGAACGCGTGGCCTCCGCGCGAGCGGCGGCGAGGGACCACGAGGCTGCGCTGCGCTACCTCCGGCCGCGGGACGAGCACTGGGCCCCCTCCACGGTCGTCGTGAGCGCCGAGACCGGGTCCGGGATGGAGGAGCTGTGGGAGACCGTCCGGCGCCACCGCACCGCGCTCGAGAAGGCGGGGGTACTGGAAGCCCGCCGCGGCGAACAGGCCGCCCGCTGGATGTGGTCCATCATCGAGGAGCGGCTCATGGCCGGCTTCTGCGAGCACGGTGAGGTCCGCGAGATGCTCGCCGCCATCGAGGCCGAGGTGAAGGGCGGCGCGCTGCCCCCGGGGGCCGCTGCCGCCCGCCTCCTCGAGACCTACAGGAGCTGAGTCCGTCGTGTGGATCTGGACCGGCGCGCGGCATCGCCCGACGCCAGCGGGCTGGAGAGGCCGCCGCCCCTGGTCGCGGCTCCTGCTCTCCGCCAGCCTCCTCGCCCTCTCAGCCTGCGAAGGGGGGGGCGTCCCGCCCGACGCTGGCGATCCGACCGGGCGCGGCTGGGCCACCGACCAGCCGGGCCTGTTCGGGTTCCGCCGCATGGGCGAGGGCGCCGGGGACCTGGGCGCCATCGGCTACGCGACGGGCTCCGAGCAGGCCCCCGCGGCCACGGGGCTACTGCGGTGGGACCGCGACCGCACCGCGGATGGGCTGACGCTGATGTGCTCGGGCGATGCCGCGGAGGCTGTCCTCCTCTCGATGGAAGGGCAGGTGGTCCACCGCTGGGCACGGCCCTACTCCGACCTTCCGAGCGCTCCACCCGCTGAAGGACCCCACCAGCTTCCCTGGCGCCGCGTTCGGCTCCTGCAAGACGGCAGCCTGCTCGCGATTCACTCTGGCCGTGCCCTCGTCTGCGTCGACCGCGACTCAGGCCTGCGGTGGGCCGTGATGGACCGCGTCCACCACGACCTCGACGTGGCCCCCGACGGTTCGATCCTCGCCCTCGCCCGCACCGAGGCCCGTGTGCCGCGCGTGAACGCCGAGGAGCCCATCGTGGATGACCTCGTGGTCCGCTATGCCCCCGACGGTACGCGCCTGAGCACGGTCAGCCTCTGGGACGCCTTCGCCAGCTCGGCCTACGCGGACCTCATCGATCAGCTCACCGTGCGCTCCGGTGACGTGATGCACGCGAACTCCATCGACCTCCTCGACGAGCGCGAGGCCGCGCGGCTCGGCGCCCCTGGCGTCACCGCCGGACAGGTCCTGGTCTGCCTCCGTGACCTGGACCTGGTCGTCGCGGTGGACCTCGACGCCGGGCAGTTCACCTGGATCTCCGGTGGTCCCTCGGTCTCCCGCTGGAGAGCGCCCCACGACCCCTCCGTCGCCAGCGACGGCTCGATCCTGATCTTCGACAATCGCGGCGGCCTGGCCGAGACCTCTCGCCTCCTGCGTGTCGACCCCGCGACAGGTTCGATCCGCTGGAGGTGGGCTGCGACCCCCGCCTCGGCCTTCGCGTCGTTCTTCTGCGGCACGGTCCAGGAGCTACCGTCCGGCAACCTCCTGGTCGCCGAGTCCACCCAGGGCCGGGCGTTCGAGATCGAGGGTACCAGCGGTGAGGTCGTCTGGGAGTTCGTGAGCCCCCGCGTCACTGGTGAGGCCGACGAGCTGATCGCGGCCCTCTTCATGGCGGAGCGCCTCCCCCGCCCCGCCTGGCTCCAGCGCTGACCCCGACCGGCTTGAAGCCCATCCCGGCGGCGCGCCGGGACCCCGTCAGAGACCCTCGCCAGAGGTCCGTCGCTCTGTCGGCTCCAGGGTGATCTCGACCTCCCCGGTGGGCTTGGCCACCCTCAGGACCAGCGACGCCCCCGGCTCCAGCGCGCCGAGCACAGCGTTCAGCTCCGCTCGCTGACGGATTCGCTGCCCCCCCGCCCCGACGATCACGTCCCGGACCACCAGCTGCTCCTCGAGGCCCGCCGGGCGGATCGTCTGCATGGCGCGGAGGCCGGCCCGCGCGGCGGGCCCCCCTTCGTCCACCTCGGCCACCACCACGCCCTCTGCGGGCGCCTTGGGCTCATCGCTGATCTTGCTCAGGAGCGCCTCGCTGTTCCCATCGCTCGCCGTGACGAAGCCGAACCTCGGCTCCCAGCGAAAGCCGCTCCGCAAGAGCGAGGGCACGACCTCCTGCAGGCGATCCACTGGGATCGCGAAGCCCACGCCGACCTGCCGGCGAGAGTCCGCGTGGATCGCTGCGTTCATCCCGATCATGCGCCCCTGGTCGTCGAGCAGCGTGCCCCCTGAAGATCCGGGGTGCATGGCGGCGTCGGTCTGGATGACCCCCTCGATGAACTGCCCCGACTTGGACCGGATCCGACGACCGAGCCCGCTCACGTACCCCGCGGAGAGCGAGTGTGCGAGGCCGTAGGGGCAAGACACCGAGAAGGCCTGGGCGCCCACCGAGAGGTCCTCGGAGGAGCCCATGCGAACCGGAACCAACCGCTCCGGAGGAGCATCGATGCGCACCACGGCCACGTCGGTCGCGGCGTCGACGCCCACGAGCTTCGCCTCCCACTGGGAGCCGTCCGCCAGCGTGACCAGGGCCGAGCTGGCGCCGTTGACCACGTGCAGGCAGGTCACCACGTGCCCGGTACGGTCCCAGACCCAGCCAGACCCCGTGCCGGACACGAACTCGGCCGCGTCGAAGTCGTTGCCCTCGACGTCCCGCGACCGGGTGGTCACATGCACGACCGAGGGTGAGGCATCCGCGAAGATCGACTGGGCCAGCGTCGGCGCGCGCCACGCTCGCTCCGCGATGGGCCTGGGGAGGTCAGCGGTGCCCACCGCCTCGGGCCTGGGGGCCAGCGGCAAGGCTCCAGGCGATGGGGAGGCGAGACCGAATCGATCGGGGAACGAGCGGATCAGCACGAGGAGAGCCAGGAGGGCGACGCAGAGCGTGGACAGGAAGACCAGGAGCGCGTCCCTGCGCCCTCCCTCGGCCTGACGGCTCTCTCCGCCCTGGGCGGCCGCTGCGTCGTCTCTGTTCATGCAGAGGGAGCGTACGCGCCGGGCGTCATGTCTGTGAGCGCCCTTGCGGTCATCCCCGCAAGTCAGGGCACGCAGGACCGGGCGGGCGACCCGCCGAGCGCGTATCGTCCTCGGCCCGGCGCCCCTGCTGCGCCCCCTGACCTTGACCAAGACCCGCGAAGAGCTGGGCGTGCTCTGCCGCCTCTCCCTCCCCATCCTGCTCACCAATGTGTGCTGGATGGCGATCGGCCTCGTCGACCTGGTGATGCTCGGGCGCTGGTCCAGCGAGGCCGTCGCGGCGGCGCTGCTCGCAGGCGTGTGGGTCCACCTGACCCAGGTCGCGGGCATGGGCCTCGTCATGGGGATCGACCCCATCGTGACCCAGGGGCACGGCGCCCGGGATCGCGAGGCCCTGGGCCGCGCCCTCCAGCGGGGCATCCTCGTCGCCCTGCTGGCCTCCATCCCGGTCATCGCCCTGCGCTTTCTGACCGCCGAGCTCATCGCCGCCACCTGCACCTTCGCCGAATGGGTGGCCGGATCAGGCGACGTCGTGACCGCCGCGGGCATCGACGTGGAGAGCGCGGCCAAGCTGGGCGGTCCGGGGGAGCGCTACGCCCTGAGCCAGTCCTTTGCGACCCCCTTCTTCCTGGTGTACATCGCCTTCCGGCAGCACCTTCAGGGCCGAGGGATCCTCAAGCCGGCCCTCGCCGTCGCGGTGATCGCCAACGGGGTCAACGTGTTCGCCAACTGGCTCCTGATCTTCCAGCTGGGGTGGGGCATCACCGGCGCCGGGTTGGCGACCGGCGCCACCCGGACCTTCATGTGCCTGGCGATCCTCTGGCTGGTCCGCCGACACCGGCTCCTCAGGGGAGCGTGGGTCAGCTGGGACCGGGCATCACGCTCCTGGGCCGGGATCGCGCGCGTCCTCCGCTACGGCATCCCGGTCGCGCTCCACCTGACCCTCGAGATGGGCGCCTTCGGGACCACCACCTACCTCGCCGGCATGCTCGGCATCCAGGCCACCGTGGCCCACGGGGTGGTCATCAACATGGCGAGCATGACCTTCATGGTCCCGCTCGGGATCGCCCTCGCCGCCACCACGCGGATCGGGAACCTGATCGGCGAGCGGCGCTATGACGACGCCCAGGCGAGCGCCCAGCTGGCCCTCGGGCTCGGCGCCGTCGCCATGGCAGCCCTGGGCCTGATGCTCTACCTCGGCAGGCACTGGCTCCCCTCCCTGTACATCCCCGACGACCCCGGCGCCCTCGCGGTCGCCGCGGCGATCCTCCCCATCGCCGCCGCCTTCCAGGTGGTCGACGGACTCCAGGTGGTCGGCGCCGGGATCCTGCGCGGTATGGGCCGCACCGTCCCCCCCGCGGTCTTCAACTTCATCGCCTGGTGGGTGATTGCCCTCCCCCTGGGCGGTTGGTTCGTCCTCCGGCGCGGCGGGGACCTGGTGGAGGTCTGGTGGTCCCTCGCCCTCGGCCTCGGCGTCGTCGCCATCCTCGTGGTGGCGTGGGTCCTCAAGCGCGGACCCGCGTCCATCGCCCCACCGCCTCTCCCGCCGCTCGACCCCACCGTCTCCCGTCGCCCGGGGGCTGGGCCAGGGCGGGACCCCCGGTGAGAGGAAGGTGAGAGGAAACGAACGGCTCCGTCCGGCGCCCGGCTAGCTTGGGAACCGATGCGAATCCTCGTCGTTGAAGACTATGGCCCCCTCCGAGGGCCGGTGGTGACCGCCCTGCGCGACGAGGGGTGGAGCGTCGACGTCGCCGGGGACGGCGACGGGGCGCTGCAAGCCTTGGCGGGACAGGAGCACGACCTGGTGATCCTCGACCTGATGATCCCAGGCGTGGACGGCCTCAACGTCCTCCAACGCTCTCGCGCCGCCGGCAACCAGGTGCACGTGCTCGTCATGACCGCACGGGACAGCGTGGAGGACCGGGTGCGGGCGCTGGACGCCGGCGCGGACGACTACCTGGTCAAGCCCTTCGCCATCGAGGAGCTCATCGCCCGTACCCGCGCGCTCCTGCGGCGGAAGTTCCAGGTGAAGTCCCCCGTGATCGAGGTGGGCCCGCTGACCGTCAGCACCGCTGACCGGATGGTCAAGGTGAGCGGACGCACCGTGGAGTTGACGGCGAGGGAGTACGCCCTCCTCGAGTACTTCGCCCACAGGCCCAACGAGGTCGTCACCCGGGCCGAGGCCCACCTGAGCCTCTACGGAGCGCAGACGGAGGCCAGCAGCAACGTCGTCGACGTGTACGTGGGCTACCTGCGCAAGAAGCTGGAGGCCGACGGTGCGCCACGCGTGCTCCACACCCGCCGTGGACAGGGCTACATCCTCAAGGGGCTGGATCCGTCCTGATGGGTAACGGGAGCATCGAGAAGCGCGTGGTCATCAGCGCCACCGTCGCCATGGCGGCGACCATCCTCGGGTCAGGCGCGCTGATCTTCGAGGCCTACCAGAGCGGAGCCCGGTCCGACGGAGAACAGGCCATCGCCAACCTCCTTGAGCTTGGCGCCGAGCGCGCCGTGGCGGAGTCGGTCTTCGCGAGCCGGACCGGAGACAGCTCCCTGCCTCCCGAGCGGGGAGGCCCGCTGAGCCAGTACGGCTGGATCTGCTGGCGGGCGGGTGCGGCCGAGGAGCTGTGCCGCTCCACCGCCTTCCCGGCGGTGACGGTCCCCCTCGTCGAGCCCCGCGAGCCCGGTCCAGAGGGCGTCCCCACCGACCTGCAATTCGTCGAGGCGGTCGGCGAGGACGGCCTCCACTACCGCCTCGCCACCGCCTCCTTCGTACCGCGACTCCGGGGGCTTCCCCCCCACCTCCGCGGGGAAGGTCGAGCCGCCAGGCGCGACCGGGATCGTCGGGTACAGCGCTCTCCTGAACCTCCGTTCCTGCCCGGGGACCAGTTCCTCTTGCTGGCGGTGGCGCCCATGCAGGAGGAATTCGAGCGTTCAAAGGAGCTCGCCCGGATCATGCTCCTCGGCGGGGCCGGGGCCTTGCTGGCGGCGATCCTCCTCATCCGCTCCAGCGTCCGCCGCGGCATGGCCCCCCTGGGCGCGCTGGCCAGGACCATCGAGGGCCTCGGCGAGGGCCACCTGGAGGAGTCGGTGCACCTCTCCGGAGCCCCGACCGAGCTCGCGCCCATCGTGGACGCGCTCGAACAATCGCGCGCCCGGCTCGCGGAGTCCTTCGCGCGGGAGCAGCGCTTCACCGACGACGTCGCCCACGAGCTCCGCACGCCGCTCGCCGGCCTTCGAGCCGCCCTGGAGGTCGCCCTGCGCCGGCGGCGCAGCCCGGAGGAGCTGGAGCAGGTGCTCGAGCAGAACCTCGACGCCGCCCTCGACCTCCAGCAGATCGTGGACAGCCTGCTGCTGCTGCGCCGCCCGGTGCCGGCCACGGAGTCCACGGCGCCTGTGGATCTCCAGGCGGAGATGGAGCGGGCCTTCGCGGACCTGGGGGAGGCCCTCCAGAGCCGTTCGCTCGAGGTGGTCTTTCACTCCGAGGGGGCCGGATCAAACCTGGCCTCCGGCGCGCCGGCCGTCGTGCGGCGCATCACCTCCAACCTCGCGCGCAACGCCGTGGACCATGCAGACGCGGGGTCCACGATCTCCGTCACGACCCGCTCTGACTCTGGATCCGCGACCCTCGTCGTCGAGAACCGAGCGGAGGGCCTGGATGCCGCGGCTGCGCGCCGCGTCTTCGAGCCTTTCTGGCGGGCGGACGAGGCTCGCAGCGCCGGTGATCGGAACGTCGGGCTCGGGCTCGCGATCGTCGACAGCTGCGTCTCGGCCATGGACGGTCACGCCACGGTGACCACGGACCACGGGACGTTTCGCATCGCGATCGAACTGCCCGCCGGATGAAAAGGCGGCGGGGCGTGGCCCCGAAGGATCCACGCCCCGCCGCCCGGAGTCGCCTGCTGGAGTCGCCGATCACTCGATCGTGATCAGGACCGCCGTGGAGCGTGCGATGTTGTTGTTGGCGGAGAAGTCACGCACGAGCCACTGGGCCTCGTAGGTGAGCCCAACGAGGACCGGCGCCGTGGCGTCCGCGTCGATCCAGGTCGCCGTACCGTTCCCCGGACCCGACCCCTGGACCGTCTGCGCGAGCGGGAGGCCGTTCCGGAGGTCGATGACCGATGCGGAGCCGGGGATCGAGACCAGGTTGACCTTGAGGACCGCGAACGTGTTCCCGACCGCCCCGTGGAGGCCGACCCGGAAGCCGCCATTGCCGCTCTTGGGCGGCGCCGTGGCGATGATCTGCGGGACGAAACCGCCCTCGCCTGCGACCGCGCCGAAGGGGAGCGACGCGGGGTTGGCGAACGTACGCTCGCTCCAGAGCGTGGGCCGGTCGAAGGGCGCCGTCTCGTTCGCCACGCGGGGGTCGGTGAGCGTACGAAGGAAGGCCACGAGGTCCGGACGGACGTTGCCCGGGACGTTCAGGTTGTTCAGCAGCGGGTCCTTGTTCTGACCAAACGGGCCGCCGTCGTTGTTGTAGAACACCATGACGTCGTTGAGGTTGTCGATCCCCGGCGCGCCCGTGTGGAAGAAGCGGCCGCGCAGGTCGACGTTGCGCAGGGAGGGCGTCTTGAAGCGCCCACGGTCGCTGAACAGGCCCGTCACGCCCCGGCGGCCGTCGTCCTCAGAGATCGGCCGCAGGCCGAGGTTGTGGTACTGACCGTCCGAGAAGAGGGATCCGCTGTGGCACTGGTTGCACCGGGATCCCGGGCTGCGGAACGCGCCGAAGCCGTTGTTCTCCTGGGGCGTGAAGTTGGCCTGGTTCCGCATGACCCGGTCGAACTTCGACTGGTCCGGGATGAGCGTGCGCTGATAGGCAGCGAGGGCGAAGGCGATCCGCACGGGCGTGATCTCGGTCGACCCGAAGGCCGCGTCGAAGAGCGCGGGGTAGCTCCCGTTGGACGCCAGGGCCGAGGCCATGTCCGGCGTCAGATCCGTCGCCATGGCCATGGGCTCCGCGGCCGCAAGGCGGCCGGTGACGTCGCTCCATGAGCGCCCGGACCAGGCCATCTCGACGTCCGACAGGATCGGCTGCAGGGACTGGCTCTCCAGGGCGCCACCTTGGGGGATCACCACCGAGCCGGTGAGCGGGTCGACGAACGTCCCGGAGGCGCTGCCGTCCCAGAAGAGCTCGGGGAAGTAGGCCGCGGCCACCATGCTCGGGGTGTAGCGGTCGGTGGCCTTCGCGCCGAAGCCGAAGTCTGCGTCCTCGACGAAGTGACCGAAGGCGTTGGAGCCGTGCATCGCGGGGGACCCGAAGACGTCGTCCGGGGTCAGGAACACCCCGTCAGGACCAGGGTTCAGCGCCGGACCCTCGGCGCGGGGGTCGGACCCCCCGTGGCCAGGCATGTGGCACGTGCCACAGGCCATCGTTCCGTCGCTGGAGAGCTGCTCGTCCCAGAAGAGCATCTTCCCCAGCACCGCCTTCTCCGCCGTCTGGGGGTTCTGGGACGGGACCGGCGGCGGCGGGAGGGGGCCCTGGGCCATGGCGGGAAGGGCCAGGGCGACGGGTGCGAGCACCGGGACAACGAGGGAGCGAATCATGATCGACTGCGGTTCGGGAAGCGACTCGGCCGAGCTGGGGAGGGCTCGGGTTCAAGCTAAGAGTCGCCCACCCAGGGCTGATCATCAAACGGGGGCTCACATCACTCTCATGAGGCGCGCCATGGGCCGCGGACCATGGGGGCGTCCCCTTTCGAGCGGGCGGCGCTGTGGCGAGGGCTACTTCCTGCCCCCGTATCCCAGGGCCCGCGTCTCGGCCGCCTGCGCCGCGGAAGCCGGGACGGGGGAGAGGCGCTCGCCGCGATAGGCGTTGCTGTCCAGGAATGAGTCGAGGCGGGAGCGCAGCGACAACGCACGGTCGGACTCGCGCCCCGTGAGGTCGTCCAGCTCCTCTGGGTCCACGGCGAGGTTGTAGAGCTCGTTCCCCTCCGGTCCGATGATCAGCTTGTAGCTCCCCTCCCGCAGGGACACTCGCTCTCGCTGGAAACGTGCCCCGTAGAGCTGGAGCTCACGCGGCCGGGCGAAGTGCACCTCGGAGGTCACCGGGTGGGACCCGGGCAGCCGGGGAAAGTCGCGCCGCAGCAGCTCACCTGTTTCCCCTGGGAGGGACCGCGCGATGAGCCCCGGGAGGTCCACCAGAGACGCGATCTCTCCTCGCTCCACCGCCTCGGTCTGGCCCGGCCGCTTCACGATCAAGGGGACGGCGACCAGGGACTCGTACACGTCCTTGCCGTGCTCGACGACCCCATGATCACCGAACGCCTCGCCGTGATCGGAGGTGACCACCACCAGCGCATCCTCCAGGAGGCCGCGCGCCTCGAGCCCCGAGAGGAGCCTCCCCACCTCCTCGTCGAGCTGGCCCAGGCCCTCGTCGTAGAGCGCGGAGACGCGGTCGGCCAGGGCGCCCGGCGCCGCGCCATTCACGATGACCTGCTCGCACAGGCGCTCCAGGAGCTTAGCCGGGTGCTCCGCCTCGGGGAGCCGCGCGAGCTCCTCCGCCGACGCCATCCCGTACGGCCGATGGGCGTCCATGTAGTTGACGAAGAGGAAGCAGGGGCGGTCAGCGCCCCGCTCATCGAGGAACCGGAGGGCGCGGTCCGTCATGGCCGCCGCGTCCTGCCGGCGGACCTCGTAGGTGTCGAAGCCCTGGGCGATTCCGAAGCGGTTCGCGAGGTAGACCGTGTTCGCGACGAAGGCCGCGGTCTCATAGCCCGCCGCCGCCAGACCCTCCGCGAGGGTGAGGTGGTCGGGGTGAAGCGGGTGCGCGTTGTCGACGTACTCCTCCACCCGGAACCCGTGGGTGCCGTGCTCGAAGGGGAAGAGCCCCGTGAACATGGAGGCGTGGGACGGGAGCGTCCACGGGGCAGTGGCCACGCACGTGCGATAGCGGTCCGCGGCCGCCGCGAGGGCGTCCAGGCGGCGCGTCCTCGAACCCTCCGCGCCGTAGCACCCGAGCCGGTCCGCCCGGACCGTGTCGAGGGACAGCACGATCACGTTCGGCGGGGGAGGCGCCTCCGTCGGGCCGCACGCCGCGAGAAGCGACGCCAGGAGGGCGACCTGGGGCGCTCTCATCGACCGCCCCCGTATCCGAGCTCTCCCATCTCGTCCGCCTGCTCCGGCGTGAGCTGGTCCGGGAGCACCCGCTCGCCCTCGTAGCCCCCCTCGGAGAGGACCGCGTCGAGCCAGCCCCCCATGAGCTCGACCAACGCGGGGTTCTTGGCCGCCGAGTCTGCGCCCTCTCCCGGGTCCTCGGCGAGCGTGTAGAGCTCGGCGGCGCCCGAGGAGTCCACGATGAGCTTCGTCGATCCCTCGTAGATGGCGATGCGGCGGCGACGGAAGCGATCCCCGAAGCGCTCGAGGTCGCGCATGCGGCTGTAGTAGTTCTCCACGATGACCGGGTGGCTTCCCGGCGTGCGCGAGAAGGCGGCGGACAGCGACGGCAGCCCTGCAGCCTCGAGCCCCAACGCGACGAGCCCCGGGACGTCCACCGAGGACGCGCGCGTCTCGATCACACGCCCCTCGCGCTGCCCTGGTGACTTGACGAGGAGCGGCACCCGCACGAGGTCCTCGTACACGTCCTTCGAGTGCTCCACGACCCCGTGGGCGCCGAACGCCTCGCCGTGGTCCGAGGTGATGATCACCAGCGCGTCTTCGAGCAGCCCGCGCGCCTCGAGCCCGTCGAGCAGCTCCCCGACGTGAGCGTCGAGCTGGGTGACCGCGGCCTGGTGGAGCTCTCGAACCGCCGCCCCCATGTCGCCCGCAGCGTCACCGTTGACCATGACCCGATCGATGAGCTCGTCGAGGACCGCGTGACCGTCCCTCCCCGGCCGCCCGTGCCCGTAGGGGCGATGGGCGTCCATGTAGTTCACGAACAGGAACGCCGGCCGGTCGCCCCCAGCGCGCTCGTCCAGCCAGTCGAGGGCGCGCGCGGTGACCCCCGCGCCGCTCTCCCGACGCACGTCCCAAGACTGAAACCCCGCGTCGAGCCCGAGGCCAGGCCGGAGATAGACCGTGTTCGAGACCACCCCGTGGGTCGCGTAGCCCTCGCCCGCCAGCGCCTCGGCGAGGGTTCGGAAGCGCGGGTGCAGCGCAAAGACGTTGTCCCCCCGGTGGCCCTCCCCCGGAAGAAAGGTGTGGGCCCCGTGCTCGAAGGGGAACAGCCCGGTGAACATGGACGCGTGGCTCGGCATGGTCCACGGAGCGGTCGAGCAGGCCGACTCGTACCGATCCGCGGTCGCGGCGAAGCGGTCGAGGTTCGGCGTCGCACCCTCGGGGGCGCCCTGGACCGAGAGGTTGTCCGCCCGGACCGTGTCCAGGGAGATCAGCACCACCGTCGGCGGAGCGGCGACAGGCCCACCACAGGCCGCGAGGCCGAGGAGTGCAAGGGAGGCGCGGAGGACGGTACTCATGGGCCAGCAAGAGGCTACGGGCCAGGCGGAGCGGTGCGAGCGACCACCGGAGAATCCACGGGGCGCGGGTCCGCGAGCCAACCTCGGGGGGCCTGGTTCGTACACTGCCGCGGCGCCTCCCATGCGACTCCTCACCGTCACCTCCGCCTTCGCCTGCTGGGCCCTCGCCCTCACCGGCTGCGGCGCTTCCGAGGATGGGACACGGGTGCTCGTCGTGGGATGGGACGGGGCCACCTTCGACCTCCTCGATCCGCTGGTGGACCAGGGCGAGCTCCCCCACCTCGCCGCGCTCCTCGAACGCGGGCAGAGCGCGACGCTGGAGTCCACGAAGATCCCGATCAGCAGCGCCGCGTGGCCGACGATCACCACGGGCGTCGGACCCGGCGTCCACGGGGTCTACTCCTTCTTCCAGGCCAAGCCCGACAGCTACGACGTGCGCCTGGTCTCCGCCGTGGACGTGGCCGCGCCCCCGATCTGGCGCGTCCTGTCAGGGCGCGGCGAGCGGAGCCATGTCTGGGGCGTGCCGATCACCTACCCGCCGGAGCGCATCGACGGCACGCTGGTGGCCGGGATGCTCAGCCCCTTCGGCGCCCAGTACACCTACCCCGCCGGTCTGGCGGATGAGCTACGCGCGAAGGGCTTCGTGCCGGACCTGGGCGTCTGGCGTCAGGACGAGGTGGCGGACCTCGCGGCGATCGAGCACCAGCTCGACCTGAAGGAGCGCGAGCTACTCGACCTCGCGAGCCGGCGCGACTGGCAGCTCTGCATGTTCGTGTTCAAGAGCCTGGACGTGCTCTGCCACCGGCCCAACCTCAGCCTCCAAGGACCTGAGATCGGCGGACTGCTCCGGCGTCTCGACGCGACCCTCGGGAAGCTGGTCGAGGCCGCGGGCCCCGACGCCACGGTGGTGTTCCTCTCCGATCACGGCTTCCGCAGCTACCGTCGCACCTTCAACCTCCACCGCTGGCTCGTGGAGGAGGGCTGGAGCGTCCAGCGGGCAGGAGAGTCCACGGCGGCCTCATCCACCGGCCCCCTCGCGGACGCCAAGGCCTCCCAGCGCGCCGCCCGGCTGGCGACCCTTGACCTCCGCACTAGCCGCGCCTTCGCGGACGTCGCCGAGGGAAACTTCGGCGCGATCCGACTCAACGTCGCCGGACGAGAGGCCGAGGGAGCGCTGCCCGAGGGGGAGGTCGACGCCGCCCTCGAGGCGCTGACGGCGAAGCTCCGCGGCCTCGAGTTCCCCGCCGGGGTCCCCGTGGTCCAGGGGGTCCACCGCGGCGCAGACCTCTACCCCGGCCCCCTCCAGGAGGCCCGCGTCCCCGACCTGATCGTGGAGTTCGACCCGGCGTGGCGGGCCTACACCGATGTGTTCGGCCCGCCCATGTCCGCCGGGACCCAGCCCTTTCCTGACCATGCCCTGGACGGCGTGCTGGTCGTCGCTGGCCCGTCGATCGAGGGCCATCGAGAGCGAGCTCGGGCCCAGCTCACAGACGTGGCCCCCATGCTCTATCACCTGCTGGGAGAGCCCGTGCCCGCTCACCTCGGCGGCGACCCGCGGCCCTGGCTAGAACGACGGCCGCGGCCCGTTCGTCGAGTCGAGGCGCGCGAGGATCCCGGTATGCGAGCGCCCCGGGGCGACTTCGGCACCCCGACCGAGGCCGGCGAGGAAGAGGTCACGAGCCGCATCCAGACCATCGGGTACGGGGGATGAGCCAGCGCTCCGCACTCGTCCTGCCGGTGGCGACCCTCGCCCTGACCCTGCTCGCCGCGTGGCTCGTGTACGGCACGGTGAGCGGCGAGGCGCTGCTTGGCTTCGACGGCTATCCGCTCATCGCCGCGTCGGCGTTCCACTCGATCGCGGATCCACTCGCGGTGTTCGGCGACGAGCTCATGGGCGGCCGGTATCCCGACGGCCGCTTCTACCGGCCGATCGTGCACCTCACCTTCGGTGTGGATCACGCGCTCGGCGGCCTGGATCCGGCGCAATACGCGCGGACCGACATCGCCCTGGCCGCGCTCACCTCCACGATCCTCGGCCTCCTCGCGAGCGCGCTCGCGGGCGCGCGCGGCTGGACCGCCGCGGCGGTCACGGCCTGCGCCGCGGCCACCTATCTGCTCCATCCCGCCCAGCTGGAGGTGGTGCCCTACGCCCCTCGACGCGCGGACGCGCTCGCCCTGCTGTTCACCGTCGCCGCCACCCTCGCCGTGGTCCGCGACGCCCGACCCCTCTGGACAGCCCTGCTCGCCCTCTGCGCCCTTCTCTCGAAGGAGAGCGGCGTCGTCGTCGTCCCCGTGACCTTCGCCGCCGCCCTCTGTCGGTCCGACGCGAAGGGCCTCCGCGCGGCGCTTCGCTCCGCTGCCGGGCCCGCCGCGGGGGTCGCCACAGGGATGGTCCTCCGGACGATCGTCCTGGGCGGCCTCGGCGGACACGCCGAGTCCGGCGCACCCGGGACCGGTTCCATCGGGAACATCACGCTGTCCCTGTGGGAGGCGTTGGCCGCTGGCTCACCGGGCGGCGGCGCGCTGCTCGGCCTCCTGGCCGTCGCGGCCCTGGCCCTCCTGGGCGCCCGCGGAACAGGGCAGGGGCGCGCGACCGCGCGACTGGTCCTGCTGTGGGCAGGGTCAGCCGTCGCCATCACGTCATTCTCGGGGCGCTTCCACGACTGGTACGCGCTCGGTCTGGTCGCGCCGCTGGCCGTCCTCGGGGGCGTCGCAGCGGGCGGCGCTCGGCGCGCCGCTGGGGTCCCCATCGGCCTCGCTATCCTCGGCCTCGTGGTCACCGGGCACCTTGGCTCTCCCCAGCGGGACACGCTCGGGGTGGCCCAGGCCGTCTCCGCGGACCAGTCAAGTCGCTTCGTCGCGCTCATGGAGTCCACGACCCCGGGGACCACCGCGACGTTTGAACCCTGGGTCTTCGCGGTCTCCACGGCCCCGGGCGCGCCGCCCGTGTTCGTTCACGCTCCTTACAGCCTCTCCGCCCTTGGAGAGCTCATCCTGGGCCCGGACGTGGAGGTGATCTGCGTGGCGGTTCGCCCTCCGCTCCCCCCTCCGGACCTCATCCACGTCCAGCTGATCCCGGGGCCGCCGCCAGCCGCGACGCTCGCGCCGCGCTGACCCGGGTTCCCACCCCAGACCACGAGACTCCCGATGCTGCTGACCCTCGCCCTCCTCGCCACCTTCCAAGAAGCCCGGAGCCTCCGCCCGCTCGAGGCCATGGACCTCTTCGAGCTCGAGGGGGTCACCAGCCCCACCGTCTCCCCGGACGGAGCGCATGTCCTCTATACCCGCGTCGGATTCGACGTGATGAGCGACCAGCAACGTCGTGAGCTCTGGCTTCACGACGTCGAGAGCGGCGACGCCCGGCCGCTCCTCGATGGGGTGGGCAGCGCCCGGTGGTCGCCCGACGGTCGCCACATCGCGTACGTGAAGGGCGCCGAGGAGGACGGGGCTGAGATCTTCGTGCGCTGGATGGATGACGGGACCACACGCCAGGTGACGCGCCTCGCTGGGTCCCCAGGCTCCCTGCGCTGGTCCCCGGACTCGCAGCGAATCGCCTTCACCATGAACGTGCCGCGCGAGTCCAAGCCCCTGGCCTCCATGCCCAAGCGGCCCGCTGGTGCAGAGTGGGCCCCGGCCCCCAAGGTGGTGGAGCAGTTCCGCTACCGCGCGGACGGCGGCGGCTACCTCGAGGACACCGACCGTCAGGTCTTCGTGGTCGACGCCATGGGCGGCACCCCCAGGCAGCTCACCGACGGACCCGCGGACCATGGCGGCGGGCTGATGTGGGCGAACGATGAGACCCTGGTCTTCAGCGCCAACCTCCGGGAGGACCGCCACGACCACCCCAACGACACCGACCTCTGGTCGATCCGCGTCGCGGACGGGGAGCTCACGAAGCTCACCTTCCGCGAGGGGCCCGACGGCGGCGCTGCCCTCGACGCGGCCTCCGGGACGCTCTTCTGGACCGGGTTCGACGACCGCCGGCAGGGGCATCAGCAACGCGAGATCTACGCGCGGTCGCTCGGGGGCGGGGACAGCCAGGTCTTGACCGAGGGGCTCGACCGCTCCCCGGGGAGCCTCATCTTCGACCAGGGCTCGCTCTACTTCTCCTTCGTGGACGAGGGCCGGACGCGCGTGGGAGTGACCAGCGCCGGCGGCGGCGTGGAGGTCCTGGACGTCGGCCTGCACGGCATGGGCTCAGGCCGGCCGTACTCCAGCGGCGAGTTCCACGTCGCGGGGGGGACCATGGCCTGGGTCGGCGGCGACCCCGCGTGGCCCGGCGAACTCCACCTGGCCCGGCAGGGTCAGGCGCCTCGCCAGGTCACCGACGTGAACGCCGACCTCCGGTCGACGATCGAGCTGGGCGCGGTGGAGGAGATGTGGACCGAGACCAGCGCGGACGGCCTCCGCGTCCAGTCCTGGGTGATCACCCCCCCGGGCTTCGAGTCGGACCGGACGCACCCGCTGATCCTGGAGATCCATGGCGGCCCGTTCTCCGCCTATGGCCCGGCCTTCACCTTCGAGCTCCAGCTCATGGCCGCCCAGGGCTACGTCGTCGTGTACGGCAACCCGCGGGGCAGCACCAGCTACGGCGAGACCTTCGCCAACCGGATCCACCACGCCTACCCGAGCCAGGACTACGACGACCTCATGGGCATGGTCGACGCGGTGATCGAACGCGGCATCATCGACCGGACGCGCCTGTTCGTCACGGGCGGGAGCGGCGGTGGGGTCCTGACCGCCTGGATCGTGGGCACCACCGATCGCTTCAAGGCGGCGGTGGTCGCCAAGCCGGTGATCAATTGGATCTCCTTCGCCCTGACGGCGGACGCCTACGACTTCTTCTGGCAGTACTGGTTCCCGGGCGCTCCCTGGGATCACTTCGAGCACTACTGGGAGCGCTCACCGCTCTCCCGCGTGGGGAACGTGACCACGCCGACCATGCTGCTCACGGGCGAGCAGGACTTCAGGACGCCGATCTCTGAGTCGGAGCAGTATTACCAGGCGCTCAAGATCCAGGGGGTCGAGACGGCCATGGTGCGCATCCCCGAGGCGGGCCACGGCATCGCACGGCGCCCGAGTCACCTCATCGGCAAGGTGCTCCACATCCTCGCCTGGTTCGAGCGGGAGCGTTAGCGCGGGCCGAGGGCGGCAAGCCGCGCGTCCAGGCGGCGCAAGAGCTCCGGCGCCGCGTCCGCGGCGCCCGCCTCCAGGAGTTTGCGCCGGGCACTCTGCAGGAGGTCGCGGGCCTTGTCGTCGCGCCCCTCCATCGCCTCCAGCTCCCCGATCTCCCACCACGCCCGCCCGAGCCACTCCGCCTGGCGTGCCGCGGGGTTCGCCGCGTACAGCTCACGACCGCGCAGGTCGGCCTGCTCAAGAAGCGCCCGGGACTCGGTCAGCTGCCCCGCGAGGCGCAGGGAGCGCCCCAGGGCCCAGTCGGCCTGGAGTTGCTCCATGGTCGATGAGGTCCCCTCGGAGAGAAGCTGCCGAGCGCGCTCGAAACACCGGGAGGCGTCACTGAACTCGCCGCGCGCCTCCAGCAGCCACCCGTGGTTGGACCAGAGCGCGCTCTCCCACCTGGGCTGCTCCTGCCCCTGGCAGATGTCGATGGCCCTTAGGCTCCAGTCCAGCTGCGCCTCGCCCTCAGCCACCAGCGCGCAGAGGCTCGCACCCTGCATGGCGCGGACCTCGAGCCCACCCTCCTCGCAGAGCTCCACCAGCGCCTCGAAGGTGTCCAGGGCCTCGCCCGACTCCCCCCGCTTCCACTCGCGGACGCCGCGGGCCAGCATCACCCGGCTCCGGGCGCCGTCCCTCTCGTCCTGGGCGTAGCGCGCCGCGAAGGACATCCAGCGGTCGCTCTCCTCGAGGTCCTCTTGGAGCGCGTTGATCGCCGCGGCCTGCGCAGCCGCCTCGGCCGCCAGGTCGTCGTACCCGCCGGAGAGCGCCGCCAGGTACAGGGCCGCGTACATGTCGAGCGCCTGCCGATAGGCCCGCCCATTGAAAGCCTCATCCGCGCGCCCGAGCTGGCGCATGAGCGGCTCCCGCGGACTCGCCCCCTCCGCCTCGACCTCGGTGCTCAAGCAGCCGGCCATGAGCCCGAGGCCGAGGCCCCAGGCGGCGAGGAGCCCCAGGCTCCGCCGGGTCGCCCCGCGCCGACGGCGAGGGCCATTGGGGAGCCCGTCCGGGGCGTTCATCGATCCGTCTCCGCCGGGAGGTTCTTCCGCTCCACCTCTCCGCCGTAGCCGAGGGATCGGAGGGTGTCGATGGTGGATTGGTCGAGGGTCCCGCCCAGGGAGACCGGGGCGTGGGCTTGCTCCCACTCACGGATCAACTCGGCCATCCCCTCGGCGCGCGCAGGATCCTCGATGGGGCGCCGCTCGTCGGGGTCCGCGGCGAGGTCATACAGCTCCGGCTCGACCCCGAACTTCTTGCGCCGGAACTCCTTCGGGAGGTGCAAGCGCCAGCGCTCATCCACCGTCACCGAGTGCGACCGGGCGCAGACGGCGAAGAGCGCCGACCGCGGGCCGGCAGCCCGCTCGAACATGGCCTGGCCCGGCTGGGGCCGCTTCACCGGCAGGTCGCACAGTCCGTGGAGCGTGGGGACCACGTCGATGTGTTGGACCCAGTCGGGGCGACGGACGCCCCTGGGGACCCTCGGCCCCGCGAAGACGAGCGGGATCCAGACCTGCTCGTCGTGGAGCATGAGGCCGTGGCGCCGGTAGAGGTCGGGCGCCTCGTCCTCGGGGTGCTTGAGATCCGGGAGCGACGGACGCTCCATCAGCCCCTCCCCGTGGTCCGAGGTCACGACGATGATCGTCGACTCCAGGAGCCCTCGTTCCTTGAGCGACTCCACCAGCTGCCCCAGAGCCAGGTCGAACTGATAGACCTCGGCGTCGTACAGGCGCCGGATCCCCTCCACCGTCTCCCAGTCCTGGTCCGAGAGGCCGTCGGCGAGCATGGTCGCGGGATGGTCCTCGCGCTGGGCGTCGAGGGCGGCGCGGGCGGCGTCGCGGACCGCCCCCTCAGCGTCCGGCTCGAACCCGCGAGGATCGAGGGGCTCGTAGGGGTGGTGGGGGTCCACCGGGTGAAGCCAGAGGAAGAACGGGCGCCCCTGATCGGCCCGCCCGTCAAGCCACTGGAGCCCCTTCTCGAGGACCTCGTCCGCCCGCCAGGACATCTGCTCGGCCCGATCGACCACGAAGGACTCGATGCCCCGGTCGTACCCCAGCCGGTCGTTGAGGATGGGGTTCGCCACCACGGCGGCCGTGTCGTAGCCGGCGTCGAGGAAGCTCTCGGCCATGTGGACATGGTCCGGGAGGATCGACGGGTCTGCGAGGCTCTTCACCTCCCCCGTCATCAGCATGCTCATGGACGGGAGGGTCCAGGAGGACATGGCGAAGGCTCGCTCGAAGACGGTGCCGCGGTTCGCGAGGGCGTCGAGGTTCGGGGTGGTCGGGCGGAAGTGACCGTAGGTCGAGGTCCGGTCGGCGCGCAGGGTGTCGCAGACGATGAAGACGACGTTGGGGCGCTCCACCTCCGCCTCCGCACAGCCGCCGAGGGCGGCCAGCGAAGCCAGGACAAGGGGAGACCAGCGCATCGAGAACCCGGCCCTCAGGCGCGGGCCTGCTGTCCCTTGACCATCTCGCGGAAGCGGGCGAAGAGGTGAGCGGAGTCGCCGGGGCCGGGGGCCGCCTCGGGGTGGTACTGGACGCTGAACACCGGCAGCGTCCGGTGCTTCATGCCGGCGAGGGACATGTCGTTCAGGTTCCAGTGGGTGGGCACCAGGTCGTCGGGCAGCTCGGAGTCGTCCACGACGTAGCTGTGATTCTGGGAGGTGATCTCGATGCGCCCGGTCTCCTCGTCGCGGACCGGGTGGTTCGCCCCGTGGTGACCGAACGGCATCTTCTTCGTCTTCGCACCCAGGGCCAGGGAGAGGATCTGGTGGCCGAGGCAGATCCCGAACACGGGCACCGCCTGGACCAGCTCCCGCGCGCTCTCCACCGCGTAGTCCACAGCGGCCGGGTCGCCGGGACCATTCGAGAGGAACACGCAGTCAGGCTCCATGGCCAGGACCTCGCTGGCGGGCGTCGACGCGGGGACGACGGTGACGTCGAAGCCGAAGTGCACGAGGCTGCGGAGGATGTTCCGCTTGGCGCCGAAGTCGTAGGCCACGCACTTGAGGCGGTCCCCCGACCAGGAGCCCTGCACCTCGGGGAACGACTCGTCGTAGGGCGAGGACCACTGGTAGGTCTCGGCGCAGGTGACCACGCTCGCCAGGTCCCTCCCGTCGGTGGAGGTGGCGCCCTTGGCCTTGGCCACGAGGGACTCGGGATCGCGGTCCTCGGTGCTCAGCACGAACCGGAGCGAGCCCTGCTCGCGGATGGCCTTGGTGAGCTGACGGGTGTCGACGCCGTCGATCGCGACGACCCCGTGACGTTCGAGCCAGTGCTCGAGGGTCTCGGTGCAGCGGTGGTTCGACGCCACCGTGGAGAGCTCCTTCATGACGAAGGCCTCCGCCCAACACCGGGAGGACTCCATGTCCTCGTCGGCGATGCCGTAGTTGCCGATGAGCGGATAGGTCATCACGACCCCCTGGCCCGCGTAGGAGGGGTCCGTGAGGATCTCCTGGTAGCCGGTCATGGCCGTGTTGAAGACGAGGTCACCGCTGACCTCACCGCTCGCACCGACCGAACGGCCCTCGACGACCAGTCCGTTCTCCAGGGCGAGCCAGGCCCGCGCTCCGTTCTCTTCCATACTCATGACGTTCTGGAGCGACCACTCTGGGTGGCTCGCACGATCTGACGGTTGATCTGGGCCGCGGCGAAACCAGCGCCGAACCCGTTATCGATGTTGACGACGGTGACGCCCGACGCACAGGAGTTGAGCATTCCGAGGAGCGCTGCGACACCCCCGAGGCTGGCTCCGTAGCCCACGGAGGTGGGGACCGCGATCACCGGTCGGTCCACGAGCCCGCCGACCACGCTGGGGAGCGCCCCCTCCATGCCCGCGACCACCACGATCACGTTGGCCTCCCTGATCCGCGGGGCGACGGAGAGGATCCGGTGGATCCCGGCGACGCCGACGTCGGGGATCTGCTCGACCGCGGCGCCCAAGAAGCGGGCGGTGACCGCCGCCTCGCGGGCCACGGCCCCGTCGCTGGTCCCGGCGCTGATGATGGCCACGTCCCCCGTCGCCTCGGGCAGCGGCCCCCCCACGGCGGTCCCTGCGCGGTCGTCCACGTCGACGTCCATGGCGCGGGCGAGGGCAGCGCGCCCGGCGGGCTGCACGCGCGTCGCGAGGAAGCGGCCGTGGGCCTCCATGAGGGCGCCACAGATCTCCACGAGCTCTTCCGGCGACTTGCCCTCCCCGTAGACCACCTCGGCGTGCCCGCAGCGGTCCTCGCGGTCGGTGTCGAGCCGCGAATGGCCCAGGTCCAGCTGGCCCGCGGTACCGAGGGCCTCGAGAACAGGGTCGACGCCCTCCTTCGCGGAGAGGTTTCCGTCCTGGATGGATCGGAGGAGACCTTCGAGAGCGCGTCTATCCACTTCAGTGGCCAAGTCTAGCGATACGGGGCCCCGGGGGGGGCCCCCCGGCCAGGAACGGCGGTCACCGATCCAGGGACCGCGGGGAGGCGTCCAGGTCCAGCCCTGCCACGAGGCCAGCCTCGAGCCGACGCCAGCCGAGGCCAGCGATCATCACCGCGTTGTCCGTGCAGTAAGCCGGCGAGGGGAAGAAGGCCCGAACGCCCTGGTCCGCCCCGCGGGCATGCATGACCTCCCGCAGCCTGCGATTGCACGCGACCCCGCCGGCCACGAGCACCTGCCCGACCCCGCGCTGCTCCGCGGCGCGCAGGGTCTGGGTGACCAGCGTGTCCACGACCGCCTCCTCGAAGGAGGCCGCCACGTCCGCCCGGTCAGGAATCTGGTCCGGCGGAGGGGTCGGCTGGAGGGCGTCCCCCCCCCGCAGGTGATACAGGACGGCGGTCTTGAGGCCGCTGAAGGAGAACCCGACCGGCCGCTGCTCCGCCCCCGGCTTGCGCTTGGGGGAGTAGCGCGGAAAGGCAATGGAGTCCCGCCGCCCCTCCAGGGCGAGGCGCGCCACAGAGGGTCCCCCGGGATACTCGAGGCCAAGGAGCCAGGCCACCTTGTCGAAGGCCTCCCCCGCCGCGTCATCCAGGGTCGTGGCGATCCGCGTCATCTCCAGGGGCGAGC
The DNA here is from genome assembly GCA_938075305.1 of uncultured bacterium. GTDB lineage: Bacteria > Planctomycetota > UBA1135 > UBA1135 > Saltatorellus. The sequence goes on along the minus strand of CALJGV010000026.1, from coordinate 7,073 downwards.
GCACCTCGTAAAGGGCGGTGTGCCCACCGGAGACCACGAGCGCGAGGCAGGGGAACTCCACGGCGCCAGGCTCCTCCATGGTCGCGGCGTAGACGTGGGCCTCGATGTGGTCCACGTCCACGAGGGGGAGCCCCGTGGACCAGCACAGCGCCTTGGCCGAGGACAGCCCTACGAGGAGCGATCCGATGAGGCCGGGTCGCGCGGTCACCGCGACGCCAGAGAGGTCCTCGAGGCGCACGCCTGCGTCAGCGAGGGCCTGGTCGATGGCCGGGAGGATGGCCTCGAGGTGCGAGCGCCCCGCCACCTCCGGGACCACGCCGCCGAACTTGGCGTGCTCCGCGGCCTGGCTGAAGACCACGTTCGAGTGCACCTCCACGCCCCCCCCGACGACCGCCGCAGCGGTCTCGTCGCAGGAGGACTCGATTCCCAGGATCAGTCTTCTCTCCATGGTGTGCCTTCGGGCTCAGTCGCCTCGTCCGCTCCGCCGGGCTGGCGCCGGGTGCTCCCCTCGCAGCAGGGCGCGCGCTGCGTCCAACTGCGGGTCGTCGGGTGCCTCGGGCAGGACCACGCCGCCCTCGGCCGCCGACCACTCGGCCAGCTCGTCGAGCATCGAGGTCGGCGGATCATATCGGGCGATCCAGCCGTGGATCCGCGCGCGCTGCTCCGTGTCCATCTCCACGATCATGTCCGGCAGGATCCCGCTGGACCGGTCCGGGTCCGCGCTCTTCTCGAAGTTGCGACCGCTGGGCGAGTAGTAGTAGCCGCTGGTGACCTTGGCCCGGCTGCCGAAGCGCGGGAAGGACTGGGTCATCTGGATCATGCCCTTGCCGTACGTCGGCGCCCCCACCACGACCCCGCGTCGGTAGTCCTGGAGCGCGCCGGCGAAGACCTCGCTCGCGCTCGCCGTGTCCTCGTCCACGAGGACCACCAGGCCCATCCCCTGGAACAGCGCCTCGACCTCACCCGCCTCGTAGGACACGCTCCGGTTCCGCCCCTCGGACGTCACGATGACCCCCTCGGCGATGAAGCGCGAGGCCATGTGGACCGCCGCGTCCAGGACACCGCCGAAGTTGAAGCGGAGGTCCACCACGAGGGACTCCGCGCCTCGCTCCCGGAGCGCGAGGACCGCGCTGTCGAACTCTTCCGCCGTGCGGTGGCTGAAGGAACGCACCGCCAGGTACCCGGTGGAGGGCGCCGAGTCCAGGAGACCAACGTGGCGAACGGTGGGGTCCAAGAGCAGCTCGGGCTCGACCACCAGGTCCCGCTGGTCGCCGTCGAGTCCCTCGACCAGGAGCCGGATCTCGCTCCGACCTCGCGCGGACAACAGGGCGCGGATCTCAGGGCCGGAGAGCCCCTCGACCGAGGCGCTATCCACCTGCAGGAGCCGATCCCCCACCCTCACGCCTGCGTCCGACGCCGGCGAACTGGCGAGGGGGAACAGGACCTGCCCGCGTGCGATCGGGGAGCGGAAGACGACGCCGATGCCCCGGAAGTCACCGTCGATCTCTCGTCGCGCCTGCTCTGAGCTCTCCTCGTCGTAGTAGCGCGAGTAGGGGTCCAGCCCGTCGAGCATGCCAGAGAGCGCTCGGGTCACCAGCTCGTCCGACCCCACCTCGCGGACGAAGTGACGCCGCGCGAAATCCTGGACCGCCTCGAACTCGGCCGTCGCGGGGTCCTCGGGCTCGGGGAACAGCAGGAACGCGATCATCAAGACGAGCATCCCCGACATCATTCCGAGCGCGAAGATCGCGATCGCCGCCTGGCCCGAGCCCTGGGCCCGGGCCTGGAGGCCGTCATTGGGGGTGCCACTCACCGGGATTCCGGCTCAGGCCATCATGGCCTCGAGCTCGGCACCCTCGATGCCCAGCTCGGCGAGCGCCTTGCGGGCGTCCTCGTCCCCGGGGGCCACGCCGTGCCAGCCAGGCTGGTCCTCCATGAAGGAGACGCCCTTGCCGATCAGCGTGTGGCAGATGAGGGCGCTCGGGCGCTCCGTCTCCTCCCGCGCGGCGACCAGGGCGGCGTCGATGGCGTCAATGTCGTGGCCATCCACATCCAGCGCGTGCCATCCGAAGGCCTCGTACTTCTCGCGGAGGTCCCGCACGTCCATGACGTCGCGCATGTGGCCGTCGATCTGCACGTTGTTGAAGTCCACCAGCACCGTGAGGTTGGAGGCGCCGTAGTGGGCCGCCGCCGTCGCGGCCTCCCAGATCTGCCCCTCCTGGCTCTCTCCGTCCGACGACGCGCTGTAGACGCGGGTGTCCCAGCCGTTGGACTTGGCCGCGAGGGCCATGCCCAGGGAGACCGAGAGACTGTTGCCGAGCGATCCCGTGGAGAAGTCGATGCCCATGTCGGGCGTCCGGTGCGGGTGCCCCTGGAGGCGAGAGCCCAGCTTCCGGAAGGTGAGCAACTCGTCCCTGGGGATCAGTCCCTTCTGGGAGAGGATCGAGTAATAACCGGCGCAGGTGTGTCCGTTGCCCAGCACGAAACGGTCCCTGTCCGGGCGGTGGAGCGTCTCCGGGGAGAGGTTCATGTGCCGCAGGAAGAGTGTCGCCATGAAGTCCGCCATGCCAATGGGGCCGCCCGGGTGGCCGCACGCGGCGGCGTGCACCATGCGGACGGTGTCGATGCGGATCTGGCGAGCGGCGGCCTCGACGGCGGCGCGGTCTGCTTGAGAGAGCGTCATGGGATCAGGCCTGCTTGCGCTTGAGGAGTTGCTGGGCGCGCGCCACGAGGCCCGCGGCGTCCAGACCGTAGTGGGCCAGGAGCTCATCCCCTGTGCCGCTCTGCCCGAAGGACCCGTTCATGCCGCACATCTCCATGGGCACGGGGTGGGTCCGGACGACCGCCTGGGCGACCGCGTCACCGAGGCCACCGTTCTCTTGATGCTCCTCGGCGGTGAGGATCGCGCCGCAGTCCCGCGCCGCGCTCTCGATCGCGCCGACGTCCATGGGCGAGATCGTGGACATGTTCAGGACCCTGGCCTCGATCCCCATGGTGGAGAGCGTGTCCGCAGCCTCGAGCGCCGCGGCGACGGTCACCCCCATGGCGACGATGGCGAGGTCGCCGCCCTCGCGGAGCATCGCAGCCTTGCCGAACTCGAAGCGATAGTCGTCGGAGAAGACGACGGGCGTGGACGCACGGGAGAGGCGCACGTAGACCGGCCCCGGGATCTCCGCCGCGGCGAGGACCGCCTGGCGCGCTTCGACGGCGTCAGCGGGGACGATGACCTGCATGCCGGGGATCACGCGCATGATCGTGACGTCCTCGAGCATCTGGTGGGACTTGCCGTCCTCTCCGACCGTGAGGCCCGCGTGGGTCGCGCAGATCTTGACGTTGAGCTCGGGCACGCAGACGCTCTGGCGGATCTGCTCGAACGCCTTGCCGGTGGCGAACATCGCGAAGGAGCTGGCGAACGCGACCTTGCCCTGGGAAGCGAGGCCCGCCGCGACGCCGATCATGTTGGCCTCGGCGACCCCCATGTTGAAGAACCGCTCGGGGTGGGCCTTGCCGAAGGCCTTGGTCTTCGTCGAGCCGGAGAGGTCGGCGTCGAGGACGACCACGTCCGGGTTGGAGGCTCCCAGTTCGAGGAGAGCTTCTCCGTAAGCGTTCCGGGTGGCGGCCTTCCGGGGCTCCACGCCGTCGAAGAGCGGCGCGAGTTCGGGGGTTGCGATCATGGGCGGGGGGGGCCTTCGCGGGGGGTACGGGTCCTCGCCGGGACCGCGCCCCGGCTTCGAAAGGTCTTTGTACCGCGTGACCGGAAGCGCAGTCCACGCGCTCTCGGCGGAAGTCTCGACGGATCACAACGCGCCCCCGATGACCTCGAATGGGGTCCCGGGGACCTCCCCATCGGACACCCTCCAGAAGCGGGCGGCCTTCGGCGGTGATTCCGTATCCTGGGGTCAGGCTCCACGCTGGCACGCTTCCTGCTGGGGAGCGGGGCGTCCCCAGGACACCACACCCGATCGCCATGAAGAACAGCACCCGAACCCCTCGCTCCTCGACCCTGGCCCTCGCGCTGGCGCTCGCTGGCGTCCTCTCCGCTGCCGAGGCCGCCCCGGCCCCCCCGGCCCAAGAGAAGCGTACGGCGACCCTGGAGCTCGCCAAGCGAACGTTCAAGAAGCTGGATGCCAACAAGGACGGCAAGGTCTCACTGGCTGAGGCTGGTCGGACCGGCGTCCCCACCAAGGCCTTCAACGCGCAAGACGCGGACGGGGACAAGCTCCTCTCCGAGAGTGAGTTCATCCTGCTGTATCGGGAGCTGCTGGCGAGCGGCGGTTATCCGATCGCCTCGGATCTGGAGCAGGCAGTGAAGGGGATCCAGGCGGACAGGAAGAAGGCCGCAGAGGAGCAGCGTGTTCAGGCAGCCCGGAAGAAGCAGGCCGAGCTCGACGCCAAGCGCATCGAGGAGGCGCGCAAGGAGCAGGCACAGGACAGCGCCGAGGCGCGCACCACCGCCGCGCGCAAGCAGCAAGCGGACCTCGACGCCAAGCGCATGGAGGAGGCGCGCAAGAAGCAGGCGCAGGACAGCGCCGAGGCGCGCACCGCCGCAGCCCGCAAGCAGCAGGCCGAGCTCGACGCCAAGCGCATCGAGGAGGCGCGCAAGAAGCAGGCGCAGGACAGCGCCGAGGCGCGCACCGCCGCAGCCCGCAAGCAGCAGGCCGAACTCGACGCCAAGCGCATCGAGGAGGCGCGTAAGAAGCAGGCCGACGGCGGCGACAAGACAGATGCCAAGAAGCCGACCCCGGTCCCCACCAAGCCCAAGAAGGTCAAGAAGCCCGGGAAGCCGGAGGACGGGACGACGCCCCCTTCCAAGGACAGCGGCAAGGGACGCCCGCCCTCAGGGGGGAGCGACGGCGCCTGACACCAGGGCCCTGACGCCAGGGCTCAACAAGGCAAGCGGGCCGCGTCTTCCCGGGGAAGACGCGGCCCGCGTCGGTCAGAGGCTGGATCAGCCCTGGCTAAGGGCCAGGATCAGAAGGTGCTGTGCTCCGGCGCGTTGTTCTGCACCGTGGATTCTCCGGCCTGCCAGTGGAAACCGCCCTCGAGTCCGCCGTTGGCGCCGGGGATGAACACCCGGTTCGGGTTGTGCTCATCCACCGCACAGCCGAGACGCTCGAACTCCTTGGACGTCAGGCGGAGCTCGCGTCGCTGGGTGGCGAGCTGCGCGACCACGGTTCCGGTCGTCGCGGAGGAGCAGCCCTCGAGTTTCATGGTCTTGAGGGTGCGCTCTAGCTCACGGATCGCTCGGCGGCGGTCGGCGACCTCATTGAAGATGGCTTCCAGCAGGGGAACCAGCTTCGAGGCGTTGTCGTGATCGTACGAATGCTTCATGGGGGGCCTCCAGTTCATGGGACTCTCGTAAGAGCCGGATCCCGCGCTGGTCCGAAGGGTGGAAACCCAATCCGAACAGCGCGGCACCCGGCTCGGCTCAGGGAGTCATCGGCCTCCGGAGGCCCCGCATGCGCGTTACCTGCACTGTTTTGTGCTTCTAGCCCCGAATGAGAATTCGTGTCCCCCAAGTCCGAGAGCCTGTCTCGAAAGGGGCACCGCCGATCAGCAGATCGATATCTCGTCGGGGGCGCTCTCGGCCTGGTAGGCGTCCCAGATCGCGTCCGCCACGGCGTCGGGCGTCGTCACCGACGCCCCGTCGAGAGTCCCCTTCCAGGGCTCCAGGCCGGGCGTATCCACGTATCCAGGCAGCACGGACGTGACACGGATGCCCTCGGGGCCCAGGTCGGCCCGGAGACCGCGGGTCATGCCCTCGACCCCGGCCTTGGAGGCCGCCATGAGCGACTGGCCCGGCCCTGGCCGGGCCGCGAGGTGCGCCCCGACGTTGAAGACGTGGGCCCGCTCGCTCTCGCGCAGCGACGGGAGGACCTCGGCCATGACGAGGAAGGGCCCCGTCAGGTGCACCGCCAGGGCCCGCTCCCAGTCGTCCACGCCCAGCTCGTCGAAGGGCTTGAATTCCACCAGCCCGGCGCAGTTCACCACGACGTCCGTGGCCCCCTCGAAGAAGTCCACGGCCCTGAAGACCGCAGCCTCCACGGAGCCGTGGTCGCGCATGTTGGTCTGGCAGGCCTCACCCTGCCCGCCGGCCGCCTCGATCTCGCTGACGATCGCATCGAGATCCGCGGAGGTCCGGGCGGCGATGGCCACCATGGCGCCCTCGCGGGCGAAGCGCAGCGCGATCGCGCGGCCGATACCCCGGGTTCCACCGGTGATGAAGACCCTGAGGGGGCTCTGACTGGAGTCTGTCATGGTGCAGGAGTGTATCCCGATGGCCCCCCCTGGCGCCCGGGGCGTCGCCACTCCCCTGCAAATGGCGTCGATCCGGCGCGGTGGGCGGTAAGCTTCGGGCACGGGTGGGCCGCTCCGGCCCGCACCTGGCGGGATTCGCCACCGGATCCCCGAACGGGACCCAACCCCACGAGCCGTCCATTCCCTTGGCCATCAACGAGCACGTCATCCGCTGGAGCGAGATCCGGCTGCCCCACCCCTCGAGGAAGGGCGAACTCATCTCCTGGAAGGTCGATGGGCCCTTCTCGCTGCGGAGCTACTACGAGGCCGAGGGCTCCGGAGGCCGGATCGAGCTCGACCTCAGCCACCGGAAGGAAGACGGCACCATCGAACGGTGCCTCCACTGCGGCTCGGCCGGGCTCAAGGGGCGCGTGGAGGCGTCCCGCGCATCGATTCTGATGGGGCTCCTGTGGCTCGCGCTGGCCGCGGGGCTCGCGCCCTGGACCTACGGACTCTCGGTGGCCGTCGCCGCCTACCCCCTCTGGTTCCTGTGGACCGACGCGTCCAGGGTCCAGAGGTGCACCTCCTGCGGCGCGGAGTTCGTCGACTTCCGCATGGGCCCGCGGCCCTGACCCGCCGCCCCAAGCCCTCAACCACGAAGAGAGCCCCGCGCCACAGGCGCGGGGCTCTCTTCATGGATCCTGGATGGGGCGCGCCCGAAGGCTCGCCCGATCCGGCCGGATCAGAAGGCGGCGTTGACGCCGACGCGGATGAGGTCGGTGTCACCAGCGTCGCTGCCAACCGAGGTCCAGTTGATGATGTACTTCATCGCGTGG
>CALJGV010000025.1 GCA_938075305.1 uncultured bacterium | reverse complement strand
GTCGCTCTCCAACACCCGAAGGCCATGAGACTGCTTCTACCCGCCCTCACGCTCCTTGTCCTCCTCACCGCCTCCTGCAACGGCCCGCGCCGTGGATACGGCGCCAGCGATACGACCGAGGACGTCCTCGTCATGGTCGGTGCCAGCGAGCGCAACAGCGCGTTCAAGTTCTACGACGCGGCAGACGGATGCCCGAGCTACGGCGACATCGGGAACAAGAAGTACATGGGGATGATCAAGGCGAAGGAGAAGGGGGCCACCTTCCCCCTCCCGATCGGAACCCCCGTCCACGTCGTCTTCTTCCGACCGAAGGACACGCACCTCCTCCTGGCCGAGGGCGGGCCGAAGGGCGCTGCTCAGTCCCTTCGCAAGCACGCCGCCCAGGTGACCGTCACCGGCGAGGGCGCGACGCTGACCGCGACCCGCGGGGACGACGGCATCGAGTGGACGTTCACCGGGCCCGTGAAGGTGGAGCCCGGCACCGCCTGCGAAGAGTGAGCCGCGGTTAGCGGAAGGGCGCGCAGCGCGGGCACTCGCAGTCGGGGTCGAAGAGGCTCCCGCCGATGGTGCTCGCCTCGCTCGTCGCGTATCCCAGCGCGGCGACGTCTGCCGTCGCCGCGGCGCCCGTCGGTGCCCCTCCAGCGAGTGAGGCCGAGGGGTCCGCGCTGGTCAACCATCGAACGAGCCCCCGGCGAAGCTTGGAGATCACCTCCGGGTGCTCGGTCCCCACGTTCACGACGGCGTCGGGGTCCTCGGACAGGTTGTAGAGCTCCATCGAGTGCTCCGGCTGCCCAGGGGGGTTCCCCCAGCCCTTCCGTCGAAGGTGCATCAGGAGGTACCAGTCCCCCGCGAAGACCCCGGCGCTGAGCGCATTGGCCCCGAGGACGTAGCGGGGCTCATCGGCCGCGTTGGAAAGGATGTCCTCGTCCAGGAGGGATCGCCCGCTGAACGGCCCCTCCCCCTGGTTGTCCTCGAGTGCGAGGCCGTGCAGGGTCCGCGCGATCGCCGAGTTGTGGACCGGGCTGGTGACCGAGAGCCCTGCCGGGACCCCAGGACCCATGATGAACAGGGGCACCCGAAGCGTGTTCGGATAGAGGCCCGTGTGGGTCCAGTAGAGCCCGATCTCCCCGTGAGCCTCTCCGTGATCGGAGGTGAAGGCGACCAGCCCTTCGCCCAGGCGCGGGGCCTGCTCGAAGAGGTCAGCGAGCAGCTGGTCCATGTAGCTGACCTCCCCCTGGTAGAGCGCCACGAGATACTCCGCATCGCGGATCTGGCGGTTCCACTTCGCCTGCGCGCGCGGGTGGAGCTGCGCCAACTTCTCGGAGAACGGGTCCCCGGAGTAGTAGTTCTCCGTGAACCCCTCACGCGGCTGGTAGGGCGCGTGCACATCGAACAGGTGGAGCCAGATGAACACGTCCTCGTCAGGGTCCATGCCCTCCAGGAGCTCCTTGATGATCCTGGTGGTGTCTCCGCCATCCCGCGTCATTCGCTGTGAGGGGGCATCCACCAGCTCGAAACCCTGGCCAAGTCCGCTCCGCCACGGAGTGAGGTGCCGCGCGGACACCGCCGCCACGGTCCGGTACCCCGCCTCCTGGAAGGCCTCCGCGATCGTCTCCGCACGGTCAGAGAGGAGCTCCACGTTCCCCACGACGCCCGTATCACGAACCGGGAGCCCCGTGAAGATCGAGGCGTGTGATGGGTTCGTGATCGTGGTGGAGGAAATGGCGTCCTGGAAGACCGTCCCCCGCGCCGCCATCGCATCGAGGGTCGGCGTCAGCGTCCCGCGGTTTCGATCGGAGAAGCCGACGAAGTCCGCGCGGTGGGTGTCGCTCGTGATCAGGAGCACCGTCCCTGGGCGCTCGACCAAACGATCGATCCCGAGGTGGACCGGCGTGCTCACGACCACGGCATCTTCGCCGCTGGTCTCGATCCGCACGAGGAACTCCTGTCCCTGGAAGCCGTCGGGGACCGCCACTTCCGCGGAGACCCACTCGGGTCCCAGCGAGATCGTGGCCGAACTCTCGGCTCCACCAGCGGCCTGGATGGTCAACGTCGCCGAGGTCTCCTTCCCCGGGGAAGGAGGCTCGACCAGCGCCGCCTGGACCCGGACCCGACTCCCCGATCCAGCGATGGCCCGGCCCTCAAGGCTGACTCCGGGGAGAAGCCCCAGCGTCGGTCGAGACTGGTCCCCGATGGCGACGAATTTGGGCGGCTCGAACGGATTGGGGACCTTCGCCGCCTGGGGCCGGCGGACCAGCTGGATCGCGTGGATCCTGAGCTCATGCGTCTGCCGCTCGATGTAGAAGCTGATCTCCCCCGCCGTGCTCGGACGTGGAAGGAACATCTCCACGAGCTCCGGGTCGAGCGCCTCCTTGCGCTCCATGAAGTCCGCGCGCAGCTCTTTCTTGCCGCGCCAGCCCGTGGCCCCCAGGAAGCGCACGAATCCAGGGGTTGAGAGCACGACGCGGATGGTGTCGAAGGGCGCGTCCGACGCACGCGAGATCGTCAGATCGGCCGGGGCCTTCAGAGGAGGGATCCGCGCTCCCTCCCGCCTGGCTCCGGTCGCCGAGGCGTACACCACCTCCTCGTTCGTCAGGTTCCACGTCGCGACGGACGCCGCGTTGATCGCGAGATCCTCGACAATGACCGGCTCGGTATCGGGCCACTCCCCCACACCAGAGACCTCGATCAGGGCGCTCTGCTTCTCGAGGCTCACCTCCGGCGCTTGACCACAACCCGAGAGCGCCGCGAGCGCCAGGACCAGGAGAATCCGAGGTCTGGACCGCGGCCCCACTATGCAGCGGGGTCGGGCCATGGTGCTTCGATGGGTCATTCGTTCATCCGGCACATGGGGCCGCTCCAGGTCCTTGGTCGTCTGGCGCCCCAGCGAGATCTTGAGCCGTTCCAAGATCGATTCTGCAGCGAACGAGGCGACCGCGCAGCGTCCATTTCGTCCTGCGCGGCGCAGCGTATCATTGTGGTCATGCCCGCTTGGTCCCCTCGCCCCGTTGTTGCTGCCTTGCTCATGACCGCGGCCAGTGCCCAGCAAGGAGCTCGCCCCCTCAGCTTCGTCGAGGGCGTCCGACCGCTCCTCTCGGACCGGTGCTTCCCTTGCCACGGCCCGGGGGTCGAATCCCCAGCGGGTGGACTGCGACTGGACCAGCGGGAGTCCGCGGTGGATGAGCTGGGCTCCTCTGCGATCGTCCCAGGCCAACCGGACGAAAGCGAATTGGTGGCGCGGCTCCGACACCAGGACCCGGAGCGGCGCATGCCGCCGGCCTCGTCCAAGCTCGCGCTCGATGACGACGAGGTCGCGCTCCTCACGCGCTGGATCGAGGAGGGCGCCGAGTACGGGGAGCACTGGTCCTTCGCGCCCCCGACGCGTGAGGCTCCGTCCCGCTCAGGCGACAGCGACTGGCCGAGGGATGACATCGACCGGTTCGTGCTCGGGCGGCTCAAGGGGCGCGGGCTCTCCCCCGCGCCCGAGGCCGACGCGGCCACGCTCCTGCGGCGCGTCCACCTCGACCTGACGGGACTGCCCCCGCGGGTCGTGGACCTCGACGCCTACCTCGAGGATGAAGCGCCTGACCGCTATGAGCGGGCCGTGGAGCGGCTCCTGGCCTCCGAGGCCCACGCCGAACACCTGACCGCCCACTGGCTCGATGTGGCGCGGTACGCCGACACCTTTGGCTACCAGTCCGACGTGGACACTCACCTGTGGCCCTGGCGCGACTGGGTGATCGAAGCCTTCCGCGAGAACCTCCCCTACGACCGCTTCCTGACCGAGCAGCTGGCCGGCGACCTCCTGCCAGACGCAGACCAGCAGACACGCCTGGCGACCGCCTTCAACCGGCTGCACCGCCAGACCAACGAGGGCGGCAGCGTCGAGGAGGAGTTCCGCGTCGAGTACGTGTGCGACCGCGTGGAGACCATGGCCGGCGCGTTCCTCGGCCTCACGGTGGGCTGCGCGCGCTGCCACGACCACAAGTTCGACCCGATCAGCCAGCGCGACTACTTCGGGCTGTTCGCGCTCTTCGACGGCATCGACGAGTCCGGCCTCTACTCCCACTTCACCAACGCCACCCCGACCCCGACCCTGGAGCTCCCCACCGAGGTCCAGACGCGCAGGACGGCGGAGCTGGAGCAGAGGGTCACGGCGGCCCTCGACGCCGCCTCCGGCGCGGAGATCCCCTGGCGCGAGGTGCTCGCCACCCGCTTCGAGGGTGCCGGCGAGGAGGGCGCCCCCTTCCAGCTGCGCGGCGGCGCCGCCGTCACGGCGGATGGTCCGGACCGCTCGGTGGCCCTCGACGGCGAGAACTCGATCGTCTTCCCCGGCGCGGGCGTCTTCCGCCGCGCCGACCCGTTCCGGATCGAGCTGGAGATGCGTTCGCCGGAGCCCTTCGACCGCGCGGTGGTGCTGCACCGCACCAAGTCGTGGACCGACTCGGGGAGCCGGGGCTACCAGCTGCTCGTGGACGAGGGCCGCCTCCTGTTCGCCCTGGTCCACTTCTGGCCGGGGGACGCCATCGCGGTCCGCACCGTCGACGCCGCCCCGGTCGATCGTTGGACCACGGTGGAGCTCCGCTACGACGGCTCGAGTCGGGCCGCGGGAATGGAGATCTGGATCGATGGCAAGCCCGCCGCCCTCGAGGTCGTCCGGGACCACCTGACGCGCACCATCCGCGGGGGCTCCATCGAGCACCTGACCATCGGGAGCCGCTTCCGCGACCGCGGCTTCAAGGGCGGCGCCGTGCGGTCCATGCGGGTGATGGACCTGCCCCCGGAGGTGCCGAACCCCACCAACACCCTGCGCGCCGCCCGCGCCGCGCTGGACGATCATCGGGACCGTATCCGGCTGATCATGACCATGCGCGAGGCGCCGGAGTTCCCCGCGGCGCAGCGCACGGCGTACCTGCTCGAGCGGGGGCTCTATGCAAACCGCCGCGAACCGGTCGCCCCGGCGACCCCGGCCTTCCTCCCCACGCTGCTGGAAGAGCCGGTCCGGTCGCGGCTCGACCTCGCTCGCTGGCTCACCCACCCCGACCACCCCCTGACCGCGAGGGTACACGTGGACCGATTGTGGCGCCTCGCCATGGGCCAGGGCCTCGTGCCGAGCCCCGAGGACCTCGGTAGCCAGAGCCGCCCCCCGGTCCACGCGGCGCTGCTCGACACCCTGAGCCGGGACCTGGTCGAGTCCGGCTGGGACTCCCGCGCGCTGCTCCGGCGCATCGTCCTCTCCTCCACCTACCGCCAGGCCTCCGACCACGCCGAGAGCCTCGAGCTGGACCCGGACAACGAGCTCATGAGCCGCGCCAGCGCGCGCCGTATGGGCGCGGAGGTGATCCGCGACGCGGCGCTCGAGGCGGCCGGGCTGCTGGTTCACCGGGTGGGCGGGCCGCCCGTTCGCCCCTACCAGCCCCCGGGCCTATGGCAGGAGAAGAGCGGCAAGGTCTACCGCGCGGGCCGGGGCGACGATCTCCGCAGGCGGAGCCTCTACACGTTCTGGCGGAGGACCTCCCCGCCCCCCGCCATGACGATGTTCGACGCGCCGGCCCGCGAGGTCTGCAGGGTTGACCGCCCGGCGACGACCACCCCCCTCCAGGCCCTCGTGCTCTGGAACGACCCCCAGTTCGTCGAGGCCTCGCTCGCGCTCGCGCGCCTCGCCCTCGAGGCTGACGCACCGGCGCCCACGGAACCACCGGCAGCCGAGCTCGACCGACGAAGGGTGACGTTCCTCGTGCGGTCCCTCGCCTCCCGCCCCCCCACGGCGGAGGAGGCCGACGCCATGACCGCCCTGCTCGCGGCCCAGCGGGAGGCCTACCGGTTGGACCCGGACGCGGCGCGCCGGCTCGCGAACTTCTCTCTCGAGGGCGCAGCTCACCCCGGCGCCGAGGCCCCCGAACCCGAGCCCATGACCGACGACGTGGCCGTGGAGACCGCGGCCACCACCGTGGTCGCCAGCGCCCTCCTCGGGCTCCCCGACGTGGTGCAGAGACGATGAGCGAGCTCCCCCCGATCTCCCCCAGCCCCCGGCTCGACCGGAGGACCCTCCTGCAGGGCGCCTCCCTCGGCGTCGCCGGGGCCGCTCTGGCCCGCATCGGCAGCGCCCAGGACCCGACCGAGCTCCATCACCCGCCCCGCGCCCGGCGCGTCGTTCACCTCTTCATGAGCGGCGGCCCCTCCCAGCTCGACCTCTGGGATCCCAAGCCGCTGCTGCGCGAACGGAACGGCGAGGAGCTCCCCGACTCGGTCCGCCAGGGGCAGCGGCTCACCGGCATGTCCGGCAACCAGGCCTCCCTTCCCCTCGCTGGCTCGATCTTCGAGTTCAAGCAGCACGGGGAGAGCGGGACCTGGGCGAGCGAGCTGCTCCCCCACACCGCGGCGATCGTCGACGACCTGTGCGTGGTGCGGACCATGGTCACCGACGCCATCAACCACGACCCCGCGGCGACGTTCCTCCTGACCGGCTCCGAGATCGCCGGCCGACCGTCCGCCGGCGCGTGGCTCAGCTACGGCCTCGGCTCCCTGAACCGTGACCTGCCCGAGTTCTGCGTGATGGTGACCCAGGGCAAGGGGGGCCAGCCCCTCTACGAGCGATTGTGGGGCTCGGGATTCTTGAGCGCGAGGCACGCGGGCGTCCAGTTCCGCAGCGGCAGCGACCCGGTGCTCTTCCTCAACGATCCCCCCGGGATCGACCGGGCGACCCGGCGGAGGATGCTCGACGCCCTGCGCGGCGCCAAAGGTGGCGTGGACGAGGCGGGCGCCGCGAGGACGGCCCAGGCCGAGCTCGCGTTTCGGATGCAGGTCTCGGTCCCCGAGGTCGCGGACCTCTCGGATGAGCCCGAGTCCACCTTCGAGCTCTACGGCGAGGAGGCCCGGAGCCCGGGCACCTTCGCGGCGAACTGCCTGATCGCGCGCAGGCTCATCGAGCGCGACGTGCGCTTCGTCCAGCTGATCCACCAGGGGTGGGACCAGCACGGGGGGCTGCCGGGCGCGATCAGGACCCAGTGCAAGGAGACCGACCGCGCCTCTGCCGCGCTCGTCACCGACCTCAAGCGTCGGGGACTGCTCGACGACACCCTCGTGGTCTGGGGCGGCGAGTTCGGACGGACCTGCTACAGCCAGGGCGCCTTGAGCGCGACCAACTACGGCCGCGACCACCACCCCCGCTGCGCGAGCATGTGGATGGCCGGCGGCGGGATCCGCGCCGGTCACACCCACGGTGAGACCGACGAGTTCGGCTACAACGTCGCCCGTGATCCCGTGCACGTGCACGACCTCAACGCGACGCTGCTGCACCTGCTCGGGATCGACCACGAGCGGCTGACGTACCGCCATCAGGGGCGCCGCTTCCGGCTCACCGATGTGCACGGGACCGTGATCCAGCCGCTGCTCGGCTGAATCGCCAGGCTCGTCAGGCGTCCTCGAGGAGCCCTCCATGGGGGTCTCCGTCCCCCTGCGAGACATCTTGCACCGGAGTTGTGGCTCGATCGGGACGGGCAGCGCTCGGGCTCAATCGGCGCGCACGCGGGAGCCGACTTCAAAGTGGCGGGGCCCCTCCTGGCGCTCCGCCTCCCACACCATGAGCACCGAGAAGCGCCCCAAGATTGCGTCCTTGGCCGTGGCGGCCGCGGCCGCCCTCTGCCTGTTCATCTACAGCCTGGATCGGCCAACGCCCCTGCCGGAGGAGTCGGAGACGTTCGCCTCCGTGAGCGCCGCGCCCATCGGGGGCCGCATCGAGATCGACCATGGGCCGAGCGGCCTCGTGCGCGTCGCGCCCCGTGACGTCGAGACCGATCGCGACGCAGGCCCCCCCGCGGCTTCGCTGGAGGAGGCGCAGCCCGACCCCATCGACCTCGCCGCCGCCCAGGCGAGCGAGGCCCGTGCCGAGCAGACCCTTCGCATCATCGCCATGGCCCAGGAGCAGTTCCGCGAGGCCCGCTCCGTGGACAGCAACCTCGACCACCTCGGTGAGTACGGCTACCTCGCTGAGCTGATGGGCACCGCGCCGCTTCGCAACGGGCTCGGTGACTCCTTCGTCGACGTCTCGGAGCTCAATGCGTTCCTGCCCCGCGACTTCGCGGAGGTCGTCTCGACCTCCGCAGGCGGCGCCTGCGAGGTCAACGGCTACCTGTTCTCGGTCTACCTCCCGGCGGCGCCGCTCTACAGCGGTGAGGTCGAAGGGCTCGCCGAGGCGCTTCACGGCGGGAGCGGAGAGACCACCCCGGACGCCAACCAGAGCGCCCTGCGCTGGTGCGCCTACGCCTGGCCCTCCTCGGAGACAGCGCCGCCGCGGCGGGCCTTCTTCCTGGACAGCTCGGGCCTGCGGCTGAGCACCGCCAACACGCCCGACTCAGAGCAGCCCTACATCGGCGCCGCCCACGCGCCCCGCTGGGACGCCGCCTACGTCCGCCCCGACATGTCGGGCGAGGCCGGGGGCGAGGCGACCTGCGACGGCAACGGCTGGGACCGCTAGCGGTCTCCCGCTGGCCTCAGGATCTCAGAGCAGCTCGCGCAGCCGACTGGCGCGGGGCTGGAAGTCCTTCAGCTCCTCAGGAGCGTTGGCAGCGCCCCAGGAGCGCTCGGAGAGAAACGGCAGGGCGCTCTCGAAGTGTGGAATCGCCGCGGCTCCCCCAAGGCGAATCTCGGCGCCCTGGATCAGCGAGGCCGAGACCTCGGCGCGCTCCTCCACCACCGAATCCAGCAGGGCGAGCGGGCTCCATCCGTAGAGCGATAGCGGGCCAGCGGCGCCAGTCGCGTCGCCTGCGAACTGCAGCACGCTACTCCTCCCGTCGATGACGGTGCGGCCGGCGGCGAGGAGCGAGTCCACCCGGCGGGCGGCGGGGTCTTCCACATCGCTCGCCGTGAGCAGGACCGGAAGGGGCGCGCCAGCGGCGGGGTCCGCGGTCGCAAAGACGAAGGGGAGAGCGCCCGCCCCCGGTCCCGCAGGCGGATCCAGCAGCAGGGCCACCCCGCGGGCGGCCGCTGCGGGCCCGAGCGCCCTGGCGAGGGCCGCGCGGTCCTCAGAGGGCGCCGCGTCCAGGACGAGCACGTTGAAAGAGCCCAGGTAGAGGAGCTCCAGCAGGCGACGCCCGTCCTCCTCCGACGCCGGGCCCTCGAGCCGCACGGCGCGCCACGGGAAGCGCGGCGCGTCGTCCAGGCGGAACGGGGGCAGGACCCAGCCGCCGCCTTCCGCGGGGGAGAGCAGCTGGAGCAGGCGGGCGGCCGCCCGGGCCACGCCAGCCTCGGTCCGCCCCGAGAGGGCGACGTGGTCCTCGAAGACCTCGATGGAGAGGGCCTCGGGGCTCTCCCCGACCGCCTCCGCCGTGTAGCCGAGCGTCAGCACCACGTCCCCCGAACGGGCAGGAGCGGGCGCCGCCTTCACCGCCAGCCCGGTGCGCTCGGAGAGCTGCTCCGCGAGTACGCCAGCCAAGGGCTCGAGCTCCGCGATGGCCGTGACGACGCGGAGCTCCCCGGGCAGCACGAAGGGCGCGAAGCGGGGCTGCGCCATCGCCAGCGTCGGCACCGTGGGCGGAGGGGGCGGCGGGGTCCAGTCCTGGACCAGGGGAGCTGAGAGGGCGAGGAGGAGGGGAAGCACGGGGCGATCCTAGGTCGCGCTCAACCTGGCGACGACCCCGAACCCGACGGGGACGCCCATGGTCCCCCTCCGGGCCTCAGCGCGGGCGCGTGTGCTGGAGCGCGAAGGTCACGGTGCTGTCGACGGCGACCTCGAGGGTCTGGATGGCGCCCGGAGCCCCGAGCGGGTGCGTGGCTCCAAACCCGTGGTCCGCCCCCTCGATCAGGAGCGCCTCCCCGCGCGGCGCCCGCTCGCTGAGCTCCACGGCCGCGTCGTAGGCCACGGTCGCGTCCTCGAGGCCGTGGACCGCGAGGAACGGGGCCTCGAGACGGGCCGCCGCGGCGCGAATATCGAACCGCTCCGAGTTCCGCTCGAAGTCCTCGAGGCCAGCGAGCCCCATCCGGTGCACCTGCCCGGTCCGGGCGTTGGGGACCTCCAGGAAGCCCTCCGCGCGCCAGCGCGCCTTCATGCGGTCATCGAAGCGGTCCGCGTCCCCGATCGCGGCCCAGGTCACGAGGGCGGCGGGGGCCTGCTCGGACGCCGAGATCACCGCCATTCCCCCACCTCGGCTGTGGCCCATGAGGACCTCCCGGCCGGGGTCGACGCCGGGGAGCCCGCGCGCGAACTCGCGCACCCTCGCCATGTCCTCCAGCTGGCGAGAATAGGAGTCGTTGAAGAACGCCTCGTCATCGTCCATCACGAGCGGGTCGTCACCGACGCCCGACCCCGAGGTGTTCATGGACACGGCCACGAACCCCGCGGCCGCGAGCCGGCGGCTGAGGTGAGGGAAGAACCCCCAGTCCATGAAGCCCTTGAAGCCATGGACGAGGACCGCGACCGGACGGGCCATCCCTCCGGTGGGCAGCTCCAGGTCGGTGGCGAGCTCGACCCGGACGCCGATCCGGCGGCCGGGCTCATCGGGGTAGGTGAGGAACGTCCGCTCCTGGTGGGTCTCTCCTGGCTGCATCGAGTCTGTCATGGCGTTCCGGCGGACCTTACCCGTCCCCCAACTCGAGCAGCGGCTCGAGGTGTGGGAAGACCTCGATGATCCTCCTCCAGCCCGGGACCGGTCGCTCCCCCGCGAGCACGAACTTCACCTCGAGCGCCGCCGCCAGGGCGCTGGCCGGCACTGCCCCGGGGTGGGAGGCGTTGTCCGCGATGACGTAGAGGTCGTCCACGTCTCCGGCGATCTCCCGGGCGCGCCGCGCTGCGCCGCCGATCCTCGACGGGTCATATGGCCCTGGCCCGCGGAGGCGCAGCATGCCCACCGGCCCGGTCGCCCTGTGGCGCCTCGGTGGCGCGTCCCAGCGCTCGTCCTCGTCAAGGTGCGCGAGGGACCAGCCCGCTCCCGCGAGCACGTCCAGCGCCCGGCGCTCGTACCAGGAACGATGCCCCGCAGCCAGGATCAGGGGGGCGGGCGACAGGATCCGCGCCAGGTCCCCCAGGGCGCGGGCCTCCGAGGGCCCGAAGAGCGTCCCGTCCGGGAGGGTCGCCACGAGCCCACCGAGCCGCTCGCGGCGCACGAGGGGTGCCAGCGAGGAGCGGAACTGCTCCGCGTCCGCCGCGCGCTCGGGCGCCGTTCGTGCTAGATCCAGCGCGACGGAAGGCACGCGCACCAGCAGCCGTGTCCTCGGGCGATCCTGGAGGGCCGCCGCCCAGCGCACGATGTGCTCCTCCCGCGGGAGGACGTGGGCCGTCACGTCGACCTCCACCGCCCCGAAGTACTGCCCGAGGAAGCTGAGCGGCTCGAACTGGGCGCCACGCTGCAGCGGCCACGCGCGGTCCAGCGCGGGGTGCGTCCATCCGGAGGGACCGATGCGAATCACCAGTCCGCCTCCACCCCGAGGAGTGTCGCGGCCTCGAGCTCCGTCGCGACCAGGGCCTCGCCGATGCCCTCGCTCACGGCCCGCAGGTCCTGGTCCGTGGCGTCCGCGTCCACGCGGATCGGCGCGCCGATGACCACCTGTACGCGGCTGAAGGGGAGCGGGATCATGAAGCGATCCCACGAGTGAAGCCTCACCGCGGTCGACGCAGCGAAGCCAAAGGGGACGATGGGTAGCCCCGAGTCCCTGGCGAGGAAGGCGGCCCCGCGGTTCACCCGGTGCATCGGCCCCCTCGGGCCGTCCGGGGTGATGGCCACAGCGCCGCCCCCCCGCAGCATCTCGCGCATGGCCTTGAGGGCGCGGACGCCGTAGCGACTGGAGGAGCCGCGGAGCGTGCGGTAGCCGAGGCGCTCGAGGGTCGAGTTCGCGAGCTCTCCGTCGCCTGACATCGACACCAGGATGACCGTGTTGACCCCAGCGAAGACCGGAGCCGCGGCGGCCATCCGGCCGTGCCACAGCACGGCGACGCAGCCATCGCCCGACTCGAGCAGCTCCTCGCGCCGCTCACCGTTGGCGATCCTGACCCGCCAGGTCCAACCGAGGCCCCGAAGGAACGCCGGGACCAAGAGCGGCACCAGCGGAGAGAGCGCGCGACGGCGCAGGTCCCGAAAGCGGCGACGCAGCGGTCCGTTCCGACGGGAACGGTCACTGCGCTTGTACTGCCAGCCTGAACCAGCAGGGTCCCCGGACGGACGATCGCCCGAGGGGTCTCCCTCGCCGTCGTCGGACATCACCGGCTCCGGCTACCCGGCAACGATATGCAAGAGGTCATCGCCCTCGCCCTCCTGGTCGATGCCGTCCGGGCCCAGGGACCACAGCCTGCAGCCCTCCTCGGTGACCTGGTAACGCATCGCCCGGCCCCACCCGTCCTCCAAGGCTCCGGAGAGGTAAGGCGGTTGGCCCCCCTCGCTCTTCGTGAGCTCCGCGAGGGAGGCAGGGAAGGCGTTGCTGTGGTCGAGGCGATAGACCTGGATCGCGACCCCGAGGCTGACCAGCTGGGTCTTCGTCGCCATCTCGGCACCTGAAGACATCTCAACCACAACCTCCACGTCCTCCAGCCCCGCCTCCTCGTTCGGGCCGAACCCGACCTCGTCGATGAGAAGGGCCTGCTCGGTCACCATGATGCTGAGATAGAAGCCGGCCCCCAACAGGAGCGCCGGGAGCTCCGGACCCAGGGAGGACACCGAGGTGTCCACGAGGCCATCCTCCACCTTGACCCAGCTCCGCTCGCTCGGCGCGAAGTGCCGGGTGAGCAGATCCATCTCCGGAAGGGAGTCCAGCTTGAAAGGGAGCGGAAGGTCGCGGTCCACTCCACCGGCGTCGTAGCCGTCATCCGCGAGGCTGAGGATCACCGGCGCGAGCGCGCGCAGCTGGGTGTAGAGGTTGCCGTAGAAGACCGGCCAGTTGGCCGAGCTGACCATCGTGGCCGCCCCGGGAACCTCGACCGCGCTCAGCCCGGCGTGGAGCTCTGCGCCCTCGCCAGCCTTGGTCAGCTTCGCCACGCGCCGGACCTCACGCTTCGCGTGACTCGGGAGGGTGGAGAGCAGGACCCGGTCCTCCATCACCGTCAAGGTCGGCCGGCTGATGGTGGAGGGGTCCACCGGGAGTGGGAGGAACTGCATCCCGCCCCCCCCACCGGTGAGCGCGTCCAGGGAGAGGGTGTAGAGCGTCGCGCCCCTGTAGTCGGTCCTTTGACTGTCCAGGCGACCCGCCTCCTTCATCATGGCCATCAGGCCATCCATGCCGCGGGTGAAGGCCTCCCGGTCGTCGAGGGTGGCGACCGCCATGAGGTTCGGCGCCGACAGGAGGGAGCGCAGCTTGGGCAGGCTGTAGGAGATCGAACCGCCGAGGGAATCGATCAGGTCGCGGTCGAGCCGGAATCCGAACTGGGTCTCCATCTCCCCCATGACCTCCTCAAAGTCCTCCCCGCTGGCTCCCTTGGGGAGCTGCACGAGCAAGTCGAGGAGCCGCTTCGGCTCGAAGCTCGCCACGGAGGTCACGAGCGCGTCCGGGTGGGCGAGGGTCAGGCTTGAGGGGTCCAATGCGGCCCCCCCGATCATCTGGAAGCTGGCGAGGGGCGGAGTACCGGGAATCCACCCCTTGGTGAGATAACGCCCGTCGCCCCGTATATCGACGCGCCAGTGGCCTCCGCGGTACATCGCCGTCCCGGGCGCGCCGAGCATCACCTCCATCATCGTGGCGATGGGTACGCCCAACGTCATGGCCTCGGGCCCGTCGGCGGCCTCCATCACGGCCGAGAGGCCGGCGTAGGGAGGGATGTACACCTCCATGAGGGTGGCCCCCTCCGCGGCGCCGAGCATCGCTCGCCCGGCCTCGATCTCGCTCGAGAAGGCATCCGGCGCCGCATGGCTGATCCGCAGGATCTCCTCGTCGATGTCGTCCACCCCGATGGCCATGACGGCGCGCGTGCCACCGTGGACAAAGTGCCCCTTCACGTCGCCCCCCAGATCAGGGAGCTCCACCACCGTGAGCCGCGGGGAACCGAACGCCCCCCCGTCCCCCGCGAGGCTCACCGCTCGGGTCGGCAGGTCGTCGGCCTGAGCGCCTCGGAGGGAGGCGTCCAGGAGGCGTGCCACGGCCTCGGCGGACGCCTCATCCTGGAAGTCGATCACGAGCCGGACCTTGAGGTCCGACGCCGAGGTCGCCCTCTCAGCAATTTCGACCAGGGAGGAGAGCGAGAACCCCCCGTCCGCACCCGGGTCCACGGAGAGGGAGACGGAGCGGATGCCCTCGTGCAGGTCGAGGATCGGCGGGACGGCCCCCCCCAGCTCACGCCACTGCTGGGCCAGCAGGTCCACCGGATCCATCGGGCCGCCTCCCACCACGTCCCCGAGGGCCTCATGGAGCTCCTCGTCCGCCAAGGTCCGAGCCAGCGCCGTCTTGCCGAAGGCGTCCAGCGCGGGCTGGATGCCGGGAAGCACCATCACGAACTCGACGCTGTCTGGATGCAGGTGCTGCGGCGCGGCGGGCGGGGCTTGAGCAGCGGCGAGCGCGAGGGCGAGAAGCGACATGGCCATGGAGCGACGAGGTATGGGTCGGAGAAGCCGAGGGCGCCGTGCTGACGCGCCCCTACTTGTTCATGAACGCTCGGATCTTCTCGTCGCGCTCGGACAAGCTGCTGCGGATAGCGGCGAAGACCTTTGCGGTGTCCTGCCTTTTTTCCATCGCCTCCTTCAGGTCCTCGTGCAGCCGCGAGAGCTCGGGGTCCCCCCCATCCACCAAGTAGGCGACCATCAACCCCGCCTGGTTGATGAGGCGAGCGGTCTCCTCGTTCTGGCCACTGGCCTCGAAGTCGAACACGTCGTCGAAGTCCAGCAGGCCGCCCTGGGCGTTGAGGTTGGACGCCGACCACTTTCGCGCCCAGTAGGGGTCACCGCCGCGCTTGACCTGGTTGTCCTTGAACCAGCGCGAGGCGTAGCAGGCCGCCCCCCACCGGAACCAGCGGGGGAACTTGTGCGCCCGGAGGCGGACCGCCGCGAACTCCGGCGTGACCTCGCCCTCGCCGTACACATCGTCGAGCCCCTCGACGCAGGGGTCGATCGACTCCACGAAGGACAGGCCATAGGCGAATCGTGTGTCGTGCAGGCCGAACAGGTCACCGGACTCGGACTCCTGGTCCCAGAAGGTGACCCCCATGCCGAGGTACACCTCCTCGTCGAGGTCGAACCAGAGATCCGCGAAGGCGGAACGGTTGAACGCCGACATCGCGAGCGGGTCCAGCTGAGGGAGGTCGTAGTCCTCATCACCGTCCATGAATCGCAGGTACTCCGACTGACTGCGGACCACCATGAACGCGGGCTTGTCGTCTCCGCCGAAGCCGAAGACCTTGAGCATGTCGTAGTAGGCCTGCTCCGCCTGGGCAGCGGCCTTGAGGGCCGTCTCTCGGGTGCACGTGGACCAGACGGTGGCCCGCTTCGCGGGAATCCTCCAAGGGGTCTCGATGTCCGCGTGCCACTCGTCGGCCTCCGCGAGGGGGAGCCACTTGTCGTCGCACTTCCAGAGCCCCTCGTCGATCTTGGCGACCTCGTCCGGAGCGACCCAGTTCAGGTCCTGGAGCTTCCAGCCCTCGGCGAGGCGCTGGCGAGCCACCGGGTCGTACCACTCCCCCGTCCGGTCGTCCTTCTTCCAGCCCTTGTCCAGATAGGGAACGTCGGTGGGCGCGACCCACTTGCCGTCGTACTTCACGAGGCCGCGCTCCTTGGCGATCTTCGACATGTGGCGCTCGAGCGCGCGCTCGGAGTCGTACCACTTGCCCTCGAACTGCACATGGCCCAGCGCGGCGTGGGCCTCGGCGTGGTCCGGCGCGACCTTGATGACCTTGTTCAGCACCCGCTTGCGGTACTTCTTGCGGTCGTCCTGCTCGAGCGTCCACTGGTAGAGCGCCCACAGCTTCTCGGGGTCGTCACCGGCCGCCTTGAGGAGTGACTTGTAGTCCTCCATGAGCCCCTGGCTGACGAGCTCGCCGAAGGCGGCCCTCACCGGGAGCGGATCGGCCGAGACGGTCAGGGGCGAGACGACGAGGAGGAGGGGGATCAGCATGGAATCTTCGAGTCGGCGTGGATGCGGGCCTGCGAGCTTGCCCGCTCGGACGATTGTGCCCCTATAATGCCGGGCCATGCGTCAGTGGGGAGACCCCCCTGGTCGCTCTGAGCGCAAGAGAAGCTCAGGACTCAGCAGAACCCAAAACGCCTCGCATAGAAGGCAAGCACGATGGCCAAGCACAAGGCTGCCACCGAAATCACGATCGCCCAGGAAGAGCAGTCCGCCTTCGCGGCCACAGTCTTCAAGTACAAGTGGCCTGCGCTGACGACGCTGGCCGTGGCATCGGCCGCGATCCTCTACGTTCAGAGCGCCTCGGAAGCCGCCACGGAGTCCCAGCGCGCCGAGTGGGGCCTGCTGTACGAAGCCAGCTCCTCGGACGACCCCATCGTCGCCCTCGAGGAATTCACGGCCCAGAACCCCCAGGGCGCCGCCGCGGCCTCGGCGTTCATGAACCAGGCTCTGCTCCACCTGGATGACGGCGACTACGACGGCGCGACGGCCTCGCTGATGAGCGCCAGGGCCATCGCCCCGGCGTTCCTGGCATCGCTCGAGTTCCCCATCGGTGCGGACGATGCTGGCCAGTCGCTCATCGCCCACCTCGCGGCGAGCGTCGAGAGCGAGGCCGCGTGGACCCAGGCACACCCGTTCATCCTCGAGAATCCGCCGCTGCCGGAAGGGTCCCCCAGGGTGGAGCTGACCACGGATCTGGGGACCATTGTCCTGGGACTCGATATGAAGGCCGCGCCCGGCCACGCCGGAAACTTCATCACCCTGGTGAAGGAGGGCTACTACGACGGCACCCGCTTCCACCGGATTCAGCCCGGCGGCTTCATCCAGGGCGGAGACCCCAACTCCCGGGATGATGACGCAAGCACCTGGGGCCTCGGCGGTCCTGAGAAGACGGTCGCGCCGGAGGAGTCCGGGCTGATCCACGCGGAGGGCGTCCTGGCCGCTGCCAAGGTGAGCGGAGCGGTCAACTCCTCCGGGAGCCAGTTCTACCTGACAGCCTCGCCCCAGTATCAATTCGACGGGAACTACGTGGTGTACGGCCGCGTGCTCGAGGGCCTGGACCTGGTCAAGGATGCCTCCAACGCGGAGATCCGCGAGGACAAGGCCGAGACGCCCGTTGAGCCCGTGACGATCATCAGCGCCAAGATGCTCTGAGGAGCCGACTCTCAAGAGGGTCGCCAATAGCAGAGGGGCGGCGGGCATGGGCCTGCCGCCCCTCTGCTATTGGCGACTCAGGCGGACGGAGGGACCGGGCAGGCCCGACCGCGGAGACTCCGGATGTTCCACGTGGAACAGGAGCTCAGCGTCTCCCCGCCCACCATGACGACGGCAATCGAGGACGACCGCGCTCCACGGGTCTGTTCCACGTGGAACATCCGTCCCATCCCACGGAAGACCGGCCAACGAGCAGGCACGCGAAGGTCCATTGTTCCACGTGGAACAAGCTCGCCGCTGCCCCGCCTTCAATGTGGACAACTCCACCCACCCCACCAACGCTCCTTCCTTTGGGCTCAGGATTGGCCACCCCAGCTGCCCCGCTGGGCACCAGAAGCACCTTGGAGCCAATTCCGACCACGCGCTCCTCAGCAATAGGCACCGTGGAGAAAAGGTGGACAACTCACCTGAACGGGGGCCTGGACGGATTCCGCTGGGCCACCTTGACGCCACTGACCAGAGCGACACCCCATCCGATCGAAGGGGTATCAGATCGAACCACAATCCGTTGTGGCCCCCGGCTCAGATGGAGTCCTTGGGTGCGATCAGCTCGCAGATCCGTTCCAGCTCATCGCGGCTGGAGTAATCGAGGGTGATCGACCCCCGATACTTCTTTCCGTTCCGCAGCGTCACCTTCACGCCGAGGGTCTCACGGATCCGCCCCTCCATCTCCGTGACCCACGCGGGGTGAGCGGCGGAGGACTTGGGTGCCTGGTCCCCCGCAGCGGCGGAGGCTGACGGGGAGACGGCCCGGGCCAGTTGCTCGGTCTCACGGACGGAGAGTTGCTTGCGCACCACCTGCCCGAG
This sequence comes from uncultured bacterium, assembly GCA_938075305.1. Taxonomy (GTDB): domain Bacteria; phylum Planctomycetota; class UBA1135; order UBA1135; genus Saltatorellus. Next base: position 66,680 of record CALJGV010000025.1, on the reverse strand, counting down.
CCCCTTGCGGATCGAGTCGGCATCCCCCAACCCCAGGAGCGCCTTGGCGTGGCCCGAGGTGATCATTCCCTGGCTGAGCGCCTCGAGGGCCTCTTCCGGTAGGTCGAGGAGCCGCAGCTGGTTCGCCACCGAGGACCGCTTGATCCCCATGCGCTCGGCCACCTGCTCCTGGGTCAGCCCCACTCGATCCATCAAAGCTCGGTATCCACGGGCCTTCTCCACGGGGTCGAGGTCCATGCGCTGGATGTTCTCGACGATGGCCAGCTCGAGGCTCACCTCATCCGAGACATCCTCACGGACCACCGCCGGGATCACCTCGAGCCCGGCATTCCTGGCCGCCCGCCAGCGGCGCTCGCCCGAGATGATCTCGAACCCGTTGCCCTCGCGGCGCACGGTGATGGGCTGAAGGACACCGTGGCGAGCGATGCTCTGCCGCAGCTCCTCGAGGCCCTCGGAATCGAAGACCTTGCGAGGCTGATCCGTGTTGCGCCGGATGGCAGCCAGCTCGATCAGTCGACCGACGGCCTGTTCCGCGCTCCCCGCAGGTCCGCCCGCGGCCACGGGGGTCACTGAAGGGGCGGCCTTCTCCTTGGGAGTGACGGTCGACGGGCGCTCGGCCTGTCCATCTTCAGACTGCCCAAGAAGGGAGCCAAGGCCTCGACCAAGTCGACGTTCCATGGGATTCAAGATCGGGGTGGGGCAGCAGGCGGAAGGTGCGGTTTGCGGCGGCGGGGCGCGACTCTAGAGGAAGCACTACACCTGTCAAGGGACGCCCACATGGACGAGGCTCGGGACCTCGAACCAGCGTAGCGAATGGCTGAATTCCCGACGGCGAGCGTTAGGCTCGCCTGTGATGAGTTGCCTCCACGTCACGCTTGGCCTCCTCCGACATCACCTGCGTCGACCCTTGGGGTGGCTGCTGGTCATGGCCCTGCTGCTCTCGTGGCCGACGCTCCGGACCTTTCTACCGCTCGGCCTGGTGACCGCGGACCTGCACCATTGGACCGCCGCCTACGAGGTTGCATTCATGGGCGGCGTCGCTGCGATGGCCTTGAGCCTGGCGCCCCTCGAGGAGTTCAGCTGGCTCATGCGAACCCTTGGCCCTGCGGGTCGAGTCGCCGTCCAGTCCACAGCCCTCCTCCTCGTCGCCGGATGCGCTGGGCTGCTGGCGCTCATCCCCGCCCACCTGTTTCACGACTGGCAACTCGTCTCGTTTCGGGCAGAGGACTCGTTCCCCGCCCTCATCCTCGGCTGGGCCCACGCGGCCGCGCTCGGCGTGGTCCTGCTCCAGGCGCCCATGGATCGAAACCTGAGACCGGTCCTCGCCCTGGTGCTGATCGCGGTGGTGCCGGGGCTCGTGATCGGCGACACCCTCCCGGGTCAGGCCATCCTGGCCTGGTTCGATGCAGGAGAGACCCTGAGAGAGTCGTTCGAATTCCCGCCGACCGGGGCTCACTGGGTCGGGGCCGCGCTGCCGATGACTGGATGGGCCGCGTGTGCCCTGGCGCTCGCGTGGCCAGGGGCCGACCGACGCTCCCGACCATGCGATACGCCATCCTAGGTGACATCCACTCGAACCTCGCCGCCCTCGAGTCCGTCCTCGAGGCGCTTGAGGACGAGGTCATCGATCAGATCCTCCAGGTGGGCGACGTCGTGGGCTACGGCGCGGCCCCAGTGGAGGCCATCGCCTTGCTGCGTGAGCGTGACGCCATCGTGGTGAAGGGCAACCATGACGCCGCCTGCGTCGGCGAGCTCGACACCCGCCTGTTCAACACCAACGCCAAGGCCGCGGTGGACTACACGCGCGAACAGCTCTCGCGCGAGGACACGCAATGGCTCGCTGACCTGCCCCTCGTGCACGCCACCGATCACTGCGTGCTGGCCCACGGCACCCTGCCCGACCCGGATCGCTTCGAGTACATCCAGAGCACCTCGGAGGCCGACCCCTCCCTAGACGCCCTGGACCGGCCCGTGGCGTTCCTCGGGCATACCCACGTCCCCGTCACGATCATGCGGCTCATCGAGTCGCCGGACCGGACCTCCTACACCATCGACCACGAGGTCAACCTGGAGGAGACGACGGTGGCCCTGGTCAACGTGGGGAGCGTGGGCCAACCCCGGGACGAGGACTGCCGCGCCGCGTTCGCGGTCTACGACACGGCGACCCAGCGGGTGGAGCTTCGCAGGGTCGACTACGACATCGAGCGGGAGGCGGACCGGATCGTCCGCGCGGGCCTTCCCAAGATGCTGGCCGACCGGCTCTTCCTGGGCATCTAGCCCGGGCCAGAGCCTCGCTACCGCTTCTGCCGCAGGTAGCCGAGCTCAGCGGGGAGCGCCTCGAGCCCGCCCTCCCCGAGGTCGGCGGTGAAGAGCGCCTCCAGATCGCGCAGGGTCCGCTCGTCCCCGTGGGCCATGAAGGTCCGTTGCTCGGGGTTCGACCCGATGGCGACCATGAGCTCCAGGATCGACCCGGCGTTGCAACGGGACCCGGCCACCTCGAGCTCGATCGGCGTGCCGTGGTGCTGGACGATCGCCACGATCAACGACGCCGGCCGCGCGTGCAGGAAGACACCCTCCCGCAGGCTGAGCTCGACGCTCGAGGCCCGGATGTAGCTCGGCAGCAGCGAAGAGGCGATGTCAGCGCCACTCTGAATGAACGCGTAGGCGCTCACCAGCAGTCGGTTGAGGGTCACGTCCCTCACCTGGGAGCGGGGCACGAGCCGCTGCAAGACCGAGTCCGCCATGTCGGAGCGCAGGCCGCGCTCGTGGCGCTCCACGAAATGCGTCAGGTGCGTGACGGCCCCCAGGGTGTGCAGCGCAGCGGACGCATGGCCACGGAGCTCCGGAAGACGGGAGTCGCCGGTCTCGAGCACCGTGTTCTTCACGTAGGTGTCGTAGCTCGACTGGAGGTTGTGCACCGTCGCCTCCCAGACCCGAGCCGTCTCCTCGCTGCACTTGGATCGCAGGAAGTCCTCCCTTCGATCCGGCTCATCCATGGGCTCGATCCCGACCTCTTCGAGCATCTCACAGGCGCGCAGGTAGCTGGTCGCAACCTTGGCGATCCTGTGGTCGTCATCATCGATTCGGTCGAGGTCGACGTTGTTGGGAAGCCTGGGGGGGGCCTCCATGGCCTCCTCGGGCCGCTGCCCCTGCCCCAGCTGCAGCTCCGAGATGCCTCGCTCCCGGCCCTCTTCGAGCAACGCCCCCATAAGGAGCGCCGTACGGTCCTGGACGAAGCTCAAAGCCTCACGCATGTGCTGGAGCACCGCCTCTCCCCCCTCCGGGAGCCGAACCGCCACCCCGTAGGACTCGAGCCGTCGGTCCAGGTGGGCGAGCTGCATTCCGGCGAGGGCGAAACCCCGGATCGAGGCCACAAGCTCCGTGAACGCCGAGAAGGTGCGGTTGGTCCGGGCGCCGTGATCGTCGAGGAAGGACTCCAGCTCGTCGGCGCTCGCGGAGACCTCGAAGAACCGCCGCTTGGACCAACGCGCCCCCGAGGGGACCGCGCAGATCGTCAGGAACCCCGGTGCGCGCTCCCTGAGGAGAGCGCGGAAGTCCTGCTCGGAGACAGTCGGCTTGCTGGCGGAGGAGCCCATGGAGGGGCGGGAGGGTAGCACGTTCTCCGTTGCGAGACCGCGTCCCAGGAACGTCCGCAAGGCTCAAGACGGGGCCCCTCGGGATCCGAATTCCTGTTCATTGAGGGTTCCCCCTGAGGTGCCCCGTCCACGCATCCCCCCTGCGACCCGGAGCATTGCCATTTCTGCCGAACGCTGTCTCGAGACCTACCTCCAGGAGATCAACGAGGTCCCGCTCCTCACCGCGGATGAGGAGAAGGTGCTCGGCGCCCGGGTTCAGTCCGGCGATCTGGAGGCACGGGAGCACCTGATCCGGGCCAACCTCCGGCTCGTGGTGTCCATCGCGAAGATGTACAACGACCGCGGGCTGAACCTCCAGGACCTCATCGCCGAGGGGAACATCGGGCTGATGAAGGCCGCGGAGAAGTTCGACCCCGAGGCCGGCTGCCGCTTCTCCACCTACGGCACCTGGTGGATCAAGCAGTCCATCCGCCGTGCGCTGACGAACACCGTCAAGTCCGTCCGGGTCCCCGGGTACATGACGGAGATGATCTCCAAGTGGCGGAACGTGGCCAACGAGCTGCGCTACATGCTCGGGCGCATGCCGACAGTCGAGGAGGTCGCCATGGAGCTCGGGATCCCCCGCGAGTCGTGGCCCCTGCTGAAGCGGACGATCGAGTCCAACCAGGCCGGCCAGGTCTCCCTCGATGTGATGACCCAGTCCCAGGACACGGTCGAGGACGAGAACGCGGCCGACCCGGAGGAGACGATGCTCCACCAGGACCTCCTGTCGAGGCTGGACGAGCTGCTCGGGGTGATCGACGAACGTGAGGCGCAGATCCTTCGGCTCCGCTACGGCCTCGGGGAAGGGGCCGATCCGATGACGCTCAAGGAGATCGGGAAGATCGTCGGCCTCACGCGCGAACGGGTTCGTCAGATCGAACGCGACGCGCTCCGCAAGCTCTACGACGTCATGGCCGGTGACTGACATCGGCGGGCGAGAATCCGGTGGACTCGAAAGAGCCGCCAGGAAGGCCACCAGGACCATGGGCAGCAAGAATCACGACCGCAGCGCGAGCGACCAACCGGGGACCGGAGGGCACCGGGGCCGGCGCCTGTTGTCGTCCATCGAGCGGGGCGACGTGGCGGCGATCCGCGACGGCGGCCTGCTCGAGGACCTCTGCTCGACGGTCGACGACCGGCCGGCGACCTCGGGGTGGACGCCCCTCATGCTCGCCGCCGCCATGGGCGACGACGAGATCACCCAGCTCCTGCTCGAGGCCGGTGGAGACATCGGGCACGCCCTGCCCATCGCCTGCGCCCTCGGACACCTCGACGTGGCTCGCCGCCTGATCGCCGGCGGGGCCGAACTCACCCTCGAGGACCCGGGCGGCATGAATGCCCTTTCCCTCGCGAGCCAGGCAGGCCAGGACGACCTGGTCGAGGAGCTCGTCCGCGCCGGGCTGCCCGTGGACGCTCCCGAGTCGGGCACCGGCATGACCGCCCTCGGACGGGCCGCCCTCGCCGGGCACGCCACCACCGTCGCCGCCCTCCTCGGCGCCGGCGCCTCCGTGAACCACGAGGACCGACAGGGCTTCACTCCGCTCCTCTACGCCGCCAGCTCGGCCCACCGCCTCACCTGCCGGGCGCTGCTGGAGGGGGGAGCCGACCCCAACCATCGCTGCGGCGAGGGCCGGAGCACCCTGGGCGCGGCCATCTCCGCGCGGGCCTACTTTCGGCTCGAGGACGGCGGCTTGGAGGTCCGGCCCTACGACGAGGCCGAGCTCCTTCCGATCGTGGACCTCCTCCTCCGCTGGGGAGCGGAGGCCGACCCGGAGGGCCGAGAGCGCGGGCGGGCCCGTGAGCTCGGCTACGCCTCCATCGTGAAGAGCCTCTCCGAATTCGGCGTCGAGGCACTTCGAGAGGCCGGCTGAGCTTCCCCGGTCGACGTGGCCTCCCCCTTGAGCGACAATGGGGGGATGCGGGCCATCCTCCGGATCATCCCCGCCGCGCTGCTCCTCGCCGCGTTGGCGCTGCTCGGCTGGACCGTCTTCGGCACGTCGAGCCCCAAGGAGACACCGACCGAGGGGGCTGAGATCGCAGCGCGCGAGGACCGGCACCAGGGAGGTTCAACGAGCGGCCCCCTCGCCAGCCCGAACGTCGCGAGCGCGGGGGCGGCGCTGGAGCCCGAGGGGCGCTCCACGGGGCAGGTGCCACCCACGGTGGAGCGCCTGCGGACCTTCGAGGGCGAAGCCCTGCTTCAGGTCGACGGGGCCATCCCCTCACCGGTGAAGACCGGCACCTTCGAGCTGGAGCTCCTGGCCCGCGGCTCGTCCGAGACCGCCGAGGTCGAGGTGCTCGGGGGGCGGTTCCGCCTCGAAATCCCGGAGCGCTCCCGCGTGAGGCTCAAAGGCGGCGTCTTCAACGGCCAGCGCGTCCGCTTCGAGGGGCTCGCCGTCGCGTTCACCCCGGTGGACAGCCCCTACGTCCTGGTGGGGTCCCCCTTCCCGCTCAACCGCCTCCTCGTCTGCGATGGCCCCACCGGAGCTCACCTCTCGGGCCTCCGCGTCACCCGGGCGCCGCAGATGAGCCCCGTCACCCTGCGCGGACAGTCCGACGACGAGGAGCTCGTCCTGGAGGGGGCGAGGTCCCCCATCGACCTCCCGTGGATCCCCTCCCGAACCCCCGTCTGGCTCAGGGTGGCGGCCGATGGCTATGCGCCCATGACCGCCTGGGTGGACCCGACCCGGGAACAGACGAAGGAGGTGCTGCTTTGGCCCGAGGCCGCACTCACGGTTCGGGTGACGGGCGAGGGGCGCGAGGCCCTCAAGGCGCTCGCCCTGTTCCACGACGCGGGCGAGGGTAGGACGATCGCCGGCGGGGTCATCGAGCGGAGGTCAAAGGGGGTCACGTCCAACGGCGCGGAGTGGGTCTTCGATCTCGTGGGCCTCCCTGCCCTCCCCACCGAGGTGGTTGCGAAGGGCCTCGACCTCAAGGCGCGCTTCGTGGACCTCGCGGCGGCGAACATCTCGCTGGAGCCCGGGAGCCAGCGGACGCTGGTCTTGCGCCTCTCGCGCTGAGCACCGACGGCGGGACCCCGCGCCCCAAGTCATCCATGGAAGAGCACCACCAGCAGGTCCCCGGCGAGTCGCTCAGCGCGCGGCGCGGCGCGCCCAAGGTCCAGCCCCCCCCTGCCGCCAGGGAGGGCACCGCCCTGTACGTGCACCTCCCCTTCTGCGCCACCAAGTGCCACTACTGCGACTTCTTCTCCGTCCCCGATGAGGGCCAGGACATCGACGGGATGATCGCGGCGATCCTGCGCGAGGCCGAGGTCCGCGCGCCCGCGCGCCCCCGGACGCTGTTCCTGGGCGGCGGGACCCCCTCGCTCCTCAGCGCCCCCCAGCTCACAGCCCTCCTGGACGGGCTCCAGGAGATCACCGGCTGGCGGGAGAGCGCGGACGAGGTCACCGCGGAGTGCAACCCCGAGAGCCTGGACGTCGACAAGGCCCGCTGCCTCCTCGACCTCGGCGTCCCCCGCATCTCCATCGGCTTCCAGTCCCTCGACGACGCGACCCTGGAGCTCTTCGGCCGCGTCCACACGGCCGCCGACGCCTTCCACGCCTACGAGTCCGCGCGGGACGCGGGGATCGAGCACATCAACGTCGACCTGATCTACGCGATCCCCGGCCAGACCGCCGAGACCTGGCGCGCCGACCTCGCACGGATCCTCGATCTCCGGCCCGATCACCTCTCCGCGTACAACCTCACCTTCGAGGAGGACACTCGCTTCAAGCGCTGGCTGGACCGAGGCCGCCTCGAGGCGGCCGAGGAGGAGGTCGAGCTCGAGATGTTCCACGCCACCCGGGAGCTCGCCTCCGGCCGCGGGCTCGAGGCCTACGAGATCTCGAACCACGCCCGGCCCGGCGAGCAGTGCAGCCACAACGTGAACTACTGGCGGAACGGGGAGTACGTGGGAATCGGGCCGGGGGCCGTGAGCAAGGTGGAGCACACGCGCTCCGGAAACCCCCGCGCAATCAGCCCGTACCTGCGCCGGATCCAGGGCCATGGGCACGCAACAGACTGGAGTGAGGAGCCCGACGAGTACGCCCGGCTCGCCGAGTGCTGGTGGCTGGGCCTGAGACTACGCGAGGGGGTCGACCCCTCCGCGGCGGCCCGCACCGCCGCAGCCTCCCAGGGCGCGAGGGACGCCGCCGCCGCCCTCGCCACACGCCTCGAACGAGACGGGCTGCTGAAGTCATCGGGTGACCGCGTGCGCTTGAGCGACCGCGGTCTGCCCCTGGCCGACGCTGTCGCCCGGGAGTTTCTCCAGCGATTGGGCGCCGATTCCCGGTGACCCGTCTGGCGTGGGCGTGCCCACAGGTGGGGCGCGTCTCATTGTCGCAGTGCGTCAAATTGCCTGACTCGATTCGGCGCATTAGCCGACTCCGGTCGCCGATGGAACGACCGCGGGACGCAGGGCGAGGATACTTTTGGAACGTTCAGGCGAGACCCCATCTCCGTCGGCAGCCAGCCGGCCGCTCGCCCCGAAGAATCTCGATTCGCTCTCCAGCAACGTCTCCTTCTACAGATGAATCTCTCTCGCTCACTCTTTACCGCGGCCGTGTTCGCTGCGCTGGGCTCCACTGCCAGCGCCCAACTGCAGGTCCGCTCCATCGATTTCGAGGCCGCTGACCCGACCTCTCCTGGACCCGGGGTCAGCGACCTTGGCTTCGGGAACTACGTGACGGTCTTTGACCCCTCCGGCAACTACCTCTTCGGCTACGGCGTCTTCCCGCCGAACAACACGGAGGGTGAATGCGCTCTGCTCGTCTCCGGCCTCGGCACGCCGAGCAACGGCCAGTCGCTGCAGACCAACAGCAACTACAACAACACGGGCGAGCACGGCAACGGCAACATCCTCGAGACGAACACGTTCTTCGAGCAGAACATCTCCGCCGACAGCTTCGGGGACACCTGGACGCTCGACTTCGACTACCTCAAGGCCAACTGTGACGCCAACCCCGCGGGGACCACGACGGCCGCGTTCATCAAGGTCCTTAACCCCGCAGCCGGCTTCGCCACGGTGTACTACGACCCGATCGACACCACCGGCGCGGACTGTGTGAACTGGACCAGCGCGAGCACCAGCGTCACGATCGACTCCGCCTGGGGCGGTCACATCCTCCAGGTCGGCTTCACCAACCGCTGCTCCAACAACGATGACTCGCGGCGCGTGTACGACAACATCGAGTGGCAGGGCCCGCCGCCGCCCCCGCCCACGATGACCCCGTACGCCCAGGACTTCGACGGCCTGGACATCAACAACGGCGACGCGCTCTCGAACGAGGGCTGGATCATCTACGCCAACGTCTTCGATCCCTCCGGTGGCTACCTCTACGGCTACGGCACCTTCCCGGCGCCGAACCCCGGGATCGGCTTCTCCGCCATCACCGACACCCAGCAGGCCGCCGACCAGGGCTCCCAGAGCCTCGTGGTCTACAGCGACTACAACAACGGTGACCACGCCAACGGCAACTACATCGAGGCCTCCGTCTTCAAGGAGCAGATCGTCCAGTCCGCCAACGTGGGTCAGTACGCGATCTTCTCCTTCGACGTGAAGAAGAGCGACTTCGTCGGCAACGGCCAGGGCGACGCCCAGATGTACGCCTTCATCAAGGTCCTCGACCCCGCCCAGGGCTTTGCGACGATCCGTGAGACGCGCCTCGACGTGACGGACAACAGCATCCGCAACTGGGAGAACGCGACGCTGACCTTGGAGCTCGACCCGGGCACCGATGGCAAGATCTTCCAGATCGGCTACGGGAGCTACGCGAGCAACTACGACGACACCGGCGTCCTGTACGACAACATCGAGCTCTCCTTCATCGACATCGACGAGCTCAGCGGCACGCCCGGCACGTACGCCGTCATCGACGAGGGCACGACGCTCTGGAACCCCGAGTACGCGACTGATTCTGGGGTTGGCTTCGCCTGCGGCCAGGGCGGGAGCGACCTCTGGTTCATCTACTTCGCCGAGTCGGACTCGGAGATCGCGGTCAGCACCGCTGGCTCCGACTTTGACACGATCCTGCAGGTCTTCGACGCCAGCAATGGCACCTTCATCGCTTGCCACGACGACGTCGCCTTCCCGGCCGACCCGACGAGCGCCCTGAGCTTCTCCGGTACCGCCGGTAACCCGTACTGGATCCAGGTGTCCGGTTGGGGCGCGGCTGGATCGGAGTTCGGCAGCGGTGTCCTCAGCATCAACGAGGGCATCGGCACCCAGATTTGCTCCGCGCAGGCCAACGACTCCGGCGCTGGCGCCTCGCTCGTTCTGAACGGCAGCGCCATCGCGGCGGACAACGACCTCACGCTGGACGTCCGCGGCCTCCCGACCGACTCGCTCGGTTACTTCCTGACCTCGGGGGACACGATCTTCCTGGCTGGCGCCGGCGGCTCCGCGGGCAACCTCTGCATCGCGAGCACCTCGATCGGGCGCTACGCGGGCAATATCCTCGACTCCGGCGCGGCTGGCGCGGTCAGCTTCAGCCCGGACCTGACGTCGATCCCGGGCCCGACCGGAACCGTGGCCGCCACGGCCGGCGAGACGCGCTACTTCCAGTACTGGACGCGCGACCTCTCCGGTGGCACCCCGACGTCGAACTTCTCGACGGCGGCCGGCATCACCTTCCAGTGATCGCTGGCCCGCGCCTCCGGGCGTAGGTTGGATCGAAGAGCCCCCCTCGGCCGTCGCCGGGGGGGGCTCTTCTGCTGAGGCTACCTGCCCCCCCTTCCCGCGAGAGCTCGACCTGGGCCACAGATTGGCCCCCTCTCCGTCTGAAAGCCCGGGCGCTCTCCGGTAGGCTCTCACCCGATGGCACCCGAGGAGTCGAAGAAGCTGACGCGCGCCGCCAAGCGGCAACTCAAGCGTCAGAAGAAGGCCTCGAAGAAGAAGAAGAACTTCTTCGTCCGGGGGCTCGTGGTCCTGCTGCCCGCCGTCCTGACGATCTTCGTCTTCGCGACGGTGGTCCAGTTCGTCAACACGTACCTCACCAAGCCCATCAACGAGGCCATCCTGACGGTCCTGGATGGCAACTCCCTGGGCTGGCAGGCCCTGGCGATGATGGACGTGGACCCCAGGGCCCAGCAGTTCGTCGACTTCGACGCGCTCCCGATCGACCTCCAGGCCGATATCGGGCAGGGCCGGCGGCTGGGCGAGCTGGGCTCCCAGGCCGCCCAGGCCGCGATCGAGGACTTCCGCGCCCCGCGCTACAGGCTCATCCGCGACCTCGAGGAGCTGGCCATCGACCGTGAGAAGCTCCGGTCGGCCACCCCGGTGCCCAGGTGGATCGGGATCCTGCTGGCGGCCATCATCGTCCTCTTCCTCGGCTACCTCGCGAGCGGCTTCCTCGGGCGCGGGCTCATCGCGAGCTTCGACAAGGCCCTGACCCGAATCCCCCTGGTCCGGTCGGTCTACCCCTACACCAAACAGCTGGTCGACTTCTTCCTCTCGGACAACGAGCTGGAGTTCGACACCGTGGTGGCCGCCCCCTACCCCAGCGAGGGGGTGTGGGCCATCGGCTTCGTGACCGGGGGTGGCCTGAAGACCATCCACTCGGAGCTTGGGGGCAACTTCCTCTCCGTGTTCATTCCCACGTCCCCGATGCCGATGACCGGGTTCACGGTCTTCATCGAGGCGGAGCGGCTCATCCCCCTGGACATCTCCGTGGACGAGGCGCTGCGGGTGACGGTCTCGGCGGGCGTCCTCGTCCCCGAGAGCGAGCAGGTGTCCACCCTCGACGAGACCCACGAGCGGTGGCAGGCGCTCGGCATGGACGGCCCGTCGGGCAAGGGCAAGTCAGGCGCCAACGCGCCGGACGGCCCCGCCGACGAATCCGACTGCGAGACCGCCGGGGACGCCGGATGATCCCCTTCGGAGATCGACTCCACGACGCCGTGGAGCGGGCCGGCAACCCCTGCGTGGTCGGGCTCGACCCGCACCTCGCCCTCCTGCCCGAGGAGTTCGCGGCCGCCCGTGACCCCGAGGCCCCCCGGCGAGAGCGGGCCCGGGCCATCGGTGACTTCCTCTGCGGGATCATCGACGCGGCGGCGGGCAAGGTCCCCGCCGTGAAGCCCCAGTCCGCCTTCTTCGAGGTCTTCGGCGCCGACGGCGTGGCGGAGTTCGAGCGCGTCGTCGCCGCCTCCAAGGACGCCGGCCTGCTCGTCATCGGCGACGTGAAGCGCGGAGACATCGGGAGCACCGCCGCCGCCTACGCCCAGGCCTTCCTGCGCGGCATCGAGGGCCAGGACCCCCGCACCCTGTGCGACTCGATCACGGTGAACCCCTACCTGGGCACCGATTCGGTGGCCCCGATCATCGACGAGTGCAAGGGCACCGGGGGCGGCATGTACGTCCTGGTGCGCACCTCGAACCCCTCCAGCGCGGAGTTCCAGGCGCTCCCCACCGGCGCGGCCGGCGCCGAGACCGCGCCCCTGGCCGACCGGGTCGCGGCCGCGGTCGATCACTGGGGGCAGGACCTCAGGGGCGCGTCGGGGTGGAGCTCGGTGGGCGCCGTGGTGGGCGCGACCCACCCGGAGGAGCTCGCCAGGCTGCGCCGCCTGATGCCGAACACACCGCTGCTATTGCCCGGGTACGGTGCCCAGGGCGCCGGCGCCTCGGACATCGTGGGGGGCTTCCAGTCGGGGCTCCAGGGCGCCCTGGTCAACTCCTCGCGGGGCATCCTCTTCGCCGGCAAGCAGCAGCCGGAGAAGCACTGGAAGGATGCAGCCGCAGGGGCCATGGACGCGATGGCGGCCGAGCTCCGCGCCGCGCTCCTTGGATGAAGACCCGAGTCCAGCACCTCCCCGCCGACGTCCACGGGCTCTCCGCGGTCGCGCGCGCCGGGATCTCGTCAGGGGCATCCTTCGGCCCCGTTCCGGTGATCCACCGCGTCCCCGACATCCCGAGGCCGGCCGAGCGCCTCGGTGTGGATGAACGAGGCGCCCTCACGGACCTCGTGGGCGGCGGGCTCACAGACGCCGGGATCGCCCTCGCGCCGGCCGCGAGGGACCACCTGGAGGCTCTCCGGAGCGAAGGGGTCCCCTGCGTCCTCACGGGCCAGCAACCCGGCTTCCTCACCTCCCCGCTCTATTGCCTCTACAAGGCGCTGCAGGCCTGCAAGGTCGCCGACGAGCTCTCCGCCCTCTGGGGCACCGCCGTGGTCCCGGTCTTCTGGAACCACGCGGACGACCATGACATCGCAGAGGTCCACCACGCGTGGCAGCTCAACCGCAACCTGGACCTGCAGAAGGTGGGCCTCGCTGGCCTCGCCTCCGGCCGGACCCCGGTAGGAGAGCTCCCGGTCCGCGACGGGGCCCAGCGACTGGACGCGGTCCGGGCCCAGCTGCGCGGCGTGGTCGAGGAGCACGGCGGCGCGGACGCGGCGCTCGACCTCTTCATGCCCCGGGATGGGGAATCTCTGGCGCGGGCCTTCACGAGGACGCTGAACGAGCTCGCCGGGCCCCATGGGCTCGTCCTGTGTGAGCCCGCGTGGATCCGCCCGACCCTCTCCAGTGAGATGGCCCGGCTCGTCTCCTCCCCGGGGGACGCCGACGGGCTCGCGGTCTCCCTGCGGGCGGGAGAGGCCGAGCTGGAGGGGCTGGGCCTCACCCCGGCCATCCCCGTCGATGGCGTCGAGCGCAGCCAGGGCGCGGCGCTGATCTACCAGCACCTCGACGCGGAGGGTTCCGGGCGCTCCGAGCGCACCGCCCACCGCACGAGCCCCGCGGGGTTCCTCAGGGACGGTGATCCGGGCGAGCGGACAGCCGCGGAGCTCGGGAGCCTGATCGTGGGCGACCCTGGCCGCTGGTCCGCCGGAGCCCTGGTCCGGCCCCTCGTCCAGGACGCGGTCTTCCCGACCTGCGCCTACGTGGGCGGGCTGGGAGAGCTCGCCTACCACGCCCAGCTCGGACCGGCCCGCGACGCCGCCGGGCAGCCCAGGACCCCGTTCGTGCCCCGGGTCTCGCTGACCCTCGTGGACGGTGACACCCGCTACGCCCTCGAGCGCGTGGAGGCGGGCGTCGAGGAGGTCCTGCGCGCCTCCGGCGCCTTCGCGCCGACGACTGAAGAGGACGGCGAGCCCGAGGTCATCGCCGCCCTCCGCCAGGTCAGCGAGGAGGCCTCCGCCGCTCTCACCGCCCACCGCTCGGAGCTCGCAAGGCTCGAGCCGGCCCTCGGCATCACCCTCAAGAAGACCGCCGAGCACGTGCGCAGCTCCATCGGCAAGGTGATCGACAAGGCCACCCGCGTGCACCAGAACCGCGCCGGCAAGGGCGCGCGTCAGGTGCGCCGGGTCAACCACACCCTCATGCCCCGCGGGGTCCCCCAGGAGCGGGTCCTCGGGCCGTTCCAGTTCATCGCCCGCTTCGGTCCCGACTTCCTGGACGCCCTCTGGCGCGAGATCCCGTCCACCGCCACCGAACACCTCGTCCTCCACCTCGAGGACGACGGAGGAGACCCGCAATGACATCGCTCGACGTGCTCGTGATCGCTGCCCACCCGGACGACGCGGAGATCTCCGCCGGCGGGACCATCCTTCGGCTCGTGGACGCGGGGGCCCGCGTCGGCGTCCTGGACCTGACCCGCGGCGAGATGGGCACGCGCGGGACCCGGGACGACCGGGACGCGGAGACCGCCCGGGCCACCGAGCTCATGGGCCTCGCGTGGCGGGGCAACCTGAACCTGCCAGACGGCAGGGTCCAGGCCACCACCGAGGCCCGCGAGGAGGTCGCTCGCCACCTGCGGGAGCTCGAGCCCGACCTCGTCCTCGCGCACCACGCCCACGACCCCCACCCCGACCACGAGGCGAGCGCCCTGCTCGCCCGCCAGGGGTGGTACCTCTCCGGGCTCGGTCAGCTGGCCAAGCAGGCCGGCGGGCCCGCCGCGCGTCGCCCGGCCCAGCTCGCGCACTTCATGTCCCACGTCCCCTTCGAGCCGACCTTCATCGTCGACATCGAGCCCGTCTGGGACCGCAAGCGCGAGGCCATCCTGGCCTACGCCACCCAGCTCGAACGCGCCGACGCGGGGGACGAGGGCAAGCACCTGCTCTACGGGGCCGACATCCTCGAGCGCGTGGAGACCAAGGCCCGCACCTACGGGGAGCGAATCCGGCGCCGCTACGGGGAGCCGCTGCTGACCACCGAGCCTGTCGCGCTGGACTCACCGTTGATCCGCTGGCTCGGCGCCGAACGCTGAGCGAGGTGTCCCCGCCGGCGCCACTTGCGCCTCGCCGCCTTCTGCGGCCCCGGGCCCGGATCCAGGCCCCGCAGCCGTGGGAACCGGACCCGATGGCGCCTATCCTCTGAGCCCAAGCCCCCCACGAGAGCCACCATGCAGAACACCTCCAACAACCCCGTCCTGAAGGCTTCCGTCTTCAGCGGGACCTCGTTCCAGTCCCAGAGCGGCGCCGTCACGACCCAGATGACCGTGCAGGGCACGATGGCGAAGACCGCCTTCCTGCTGCTCGCCGTCACGCTGTCGGCGGCCTACACGTGGAAGCTCGCGGTCGATGATCCCAGCAGGGCTATGCCCTGGATGCTCGGCGGTTTTATCGGCGGCATCATCGTCGCCATGGTGATCTGCTTCAAGCCAAAGATGGCTCCGTCGCTCGCGGTCCCCTACGCGCTGCTGGAGGGCCTCTTCCTGGGGGCGGTCTCCGCGGTCGTGGCCCAGTCCGTGCCGGCCGACGGCGCCGTCGGTGGCGGCATCGTCTTCCAGGCCGTGGTGCTGACCTTCACCACCGCGCTCTCGATGCTCGCGCTCTACGCGTTCCGCATCATTCGCGTCACCGAGAAGATGCGCTCCATCGTGATGACAGCCACGGGCGCATTGATGCTGTTCTACCTGGTGTCGTTCGCGCTCAGCTTCTTCGGCGTGCAGATGGGCATGCTGCATGGCTCGGGAACCCTGAGCATCGGCTTCTCGCTCTTCGTCGTCGGGCTCGCCGCCTTCAACCTGCTGCTTGACTTCGACCTCATCGAGCGGGGGGCTCGCCTGGGGGCACCCAAGGCCATGGAGTGGTACGGCGCCTTCGCGCTGATGGTCACCCTGGTCTGGCTCTACCTCGAGATCCTGCGCCTGCTCGCGAAGCTCAGCCGGCGGGACTGACCCCCGCGCGGGACGGCGAGGTGAACGACCGACCGGCTAGTGGTCGGTGAACAGGTACCACCAGCCGTCCCGGACCGGCGCCGCCAGCAGCAGGTCGACGCCGGGGGGGCAGCCCTCGACCATCCGGGTTGGGCGCCGTTCGAGCAGGACGTGCTCCACGGGCTCATCCGTCGAGAGGGGGAGCGCGGCGCGCTCATCCGTGGAGCGCACCGGGTCCTCGAACACGAAGCGGCCGTGACCGGTGAGGCTGCGGTCGCTCTCGATCGGGACGACCACCTCGCCCTGCCCCGGGGGGTCGAGCCGGGCGAAGGCTCGCTCCACCGGCCCGTCCAGGAAGCGAAGGGAGGAGAGGCGAGCGGTGCCGAACAACAGCGCGAGCCCGAGGACCGAGCAGGCGAGGAACACGCCCGCGATGCGCCGCCGTGGATAGGAGACCGACATCCGGACGAATGCGAACATCAGCCCGCTGGCGAGCCAAATCGGCACGAAGATCAGGAACAGCGTCCCCAGGCCCCACTGCTCGCCCGGCAGGAGCTGGAGCCGAAAGTAGAGGGACAGGCCGCCGGGGACGAAGGCCCAGGCCATGAAGGTCAGCACCGAGAGCCGGTTCGCGGCGGCGGGCCGGAGGCCAATCCTGTGCGTGGGTTCCATGGGCAACGGGCGGGCCGAGCGGCGCTCGAGAGACCCTAATTCGAAGAGCGTGGAGAAACCACGGCCATCCCCACGCGGCTCCCGGCGCGCGCGAGCCCCCGGAGGTAGACTGCGGGCCGAGCTCATGCGGCGAATCGCGATCATCAACCAGAAGGGCGGAGTGGGAAAGACCACGACCGCCGTCAACTTCGGCGCAGCCCTCGCGCGGCTCGGACGCCGGGTCCTCGTGGTCGATATGGACCCCCAGGCGAACGCCTCCCAGAACCTGGGCGCGGAGCTGGAGCCGGGTGAGCCCTCGACCTACTCCCTGCTGACCCAGGGAGGCAAGGTGACCGACACCCTGCGCGGCACGTCGACCCCTGGGCTCTCTGTCCTGCCGGCCCACCTCGACCTGTCGGGGGCGGAGCTGGAGCTCGCGAGCGCCATCGGCCGCGAGACCATCCTCAAGGACGCCCTCGACGACTGGGAGAACGAGGAGCTGGAGCGCAGCGGCCGGTCACCTGCTGACGTGGTCCTGATCGACAACCCGCCTAGCCTCGGACTCCTCTCCGTCAATGGACTCACCGCCTCGAGCGAGGTTCTGATCGCCGTCCAGACGGAGTTCTTCGCCCTGCAGGGCCTCAGCAAGCTGGTGGAGATCGTCCAGCTCCTCCGCCGCCGCATGAAGCCGGACCTCGAGATCACCGGCGTGCTGGCGTGCATGTACGACAGCCGCCTGCGGCTCGCCCGGGAGGTGCTCGCCGAGCTGCGCTCCCACTTCCCCGAGCAGCTCTTCAAGCGGCCCATCGCGCAGAACGTGAAGCTCGCGGAGACCCCGAGCTTCTCCCGGACCATCTTCGAGTACGCCCCCGAGTCCAAGGGCGCGGAGGACTACCTCGCCGTGGCGCGGGAGTTCCTCGAGCGAGAGGGTGTGGAGTCCGAGGACGAGGCCCGATCCGTCGAGGCCCCACCAGGCGCGCGGCCGGGAGGGCCGCACCTGGACTGGCTGGCGGCCCAGACCCTGGTCGCCCTGGCCGGTGACGCGGCCCCCTCAACGCCGGCGCCGGCGCCCGTGCAGGATCCGGTGGAGGAGGACCATGCGCCCCCCCACGGCGACAGCCCCCCCACGGCGGTCGAGGAATCCGGCGCACCGCAGCGACCCGACGCGGCCCCCTCCCCCGGGCTCGCCCCCGGGGACCCAGATGCGACCCAAGTAAATGAAGAAGAGCCACTTAGGGGCGAATCGTCGGTGGCCTCCGCCGCGGGCACGCCGGTGCCCAAGGCGATCTTCGGGCGCGGGTCTGATGCGGCGGAGCGCGGCCTCGAGCGGTCGCCCTGGACGCGAGCGCGGATCGCCGAGCCCGCCGGTCACTGACCTGTCTCACGTCCCGGGAATTCGCAGCACGCGAGCCCTCGACGCGCCGCACCAGCGGACCATGATCGACCCATGCGCATCGGGATTCTCTGTCACCCCACCTACGGCGGCTCCGGCGTCGTCGCCAGCGAGCTTGCCCTGTCGCTCGCGGAGAACGATCACCGGGTGCACCTGTTCTCCCACGACATGCCTCCGCGCCTGGCCCGTGCCCCCGGACCCGTCGAGGTGCACGTGGCGCAGGGCAGCCCGTATCCGCTGTTCCACTCCACGCCCCACGACCTCGCGATCATGTCGAGGGTCCTGGACCTGCACCGCAGCGAGGGCCTCGACGTCCTCCACGCACACTACGCCATCCCCCACGCCATCAGCGCCCTCCAGGTTCGGTCCGCCGCGGCGGAGGCGAAGCTGGACCCGCTGAGGGTGGTGACCACCCTGCACGGGACAGACATCACGCTCGTGGGCAACGACCCCAGCTATGCCCCCCTGACCCGCTACGCCATCGCGGCCTCCGACGCGGTGACCGCCGTGTCCGAGGACCTCCGGCTCCGCACCACCGACAACTTCGAGGGCGTCCCCCCCTGCGGCATCGAGGTGATTCCCAACTTCGTGGACCTTGAGGAGTTCCGCCCCGGGGCAGGGCGCTCCGGGCGACCCTCGGCGGTGCACGTGAGCAACTTCCGGAAGGTGAAGCGCGTGCCGTGGTTGGTGGAGGCGTTCGCGCTGGCGCTCGAGCAGCTCGCTGCCCGGGGCTCCGACGCCGAGCTCGTCCTCGTGGGGGACGGCCCCCAGCTCGGCGAGGCGCGCCGCGTCGCCCATCAACGTGGCCTCGACGGGCACGTGAAGTTCCTCGGGCTTCGGGACGCCCTGCCTGACCTCTTGAGCCCGGCGGATGCGTTCTGCGTGGCGAGCACCGAGGAGTCCTTCGGGCTCTCGGCGCTCGAGGCCATGGCGTGCGGGACCGCCGTGGTCGGGACCCGGGTCGGGGGGCTGCCGGAAGTGGTGGAGGACGGCGTCTCGGGCCTCCTCTCCCCGGTGGAGGACCTCGCCGGCTTCGCCGGACACCTCGCCTCGCTCCTGGAGGACCGTGGCCGCTCCTCCGCCATGGGGGCGGCGGCGAGGGAGCGCGCCACGGCACTCTTCGACCGTCGCCGCGTCGTGGAGCAGTACGAGAGCCTCTATCGACGCCTCATCGAGGGCCGTCACGCCTCCTGAGAGCCCATGCAGCGCGTCCACCTCGACTACAACGCCACCACCCCCCTGCGCACGGAGGCCCGCGAGGCGCTCCTGGGGGCCCTTGATGGTGGGCTTGGCAACGCATCGAGTGTCCACGGGGCGGGCAGGAAGGGGCGCGCCGCGGTGGACGAGGCGCGGGAGCGGGTCGCGGCAGCCCTGGGGGTTCCGGAGGACGGGGTCGTCTTCACCGGCGGCGGCACCGAGGCCAACAACCTCGCCCTCTTCGGCGCGCTGGGCGCTGGCCCACGGGGCATGCGCCTGGTCACCTCGACCATCGAGCACGCGGCCGTCCAGGCCCCGGCCCTCCATCTCCAGGCCGGCGCCCGTGAGGTGTATTGGGTGGGTGTCGACCGACACGGGGCGCTCGACCTCGACGCCCTCGAGGGCGCCGCCACCGGGGGCCCCGCGCTGGTCTCCGTGATGGGCGCGAACAACGAGATCGGCTCGACAACCGACCTGGCCGAGGTCCGCGCGAGGATCGGAGACCAGGCAGTTTTCCACAGTGACTCGGTGCAGGTCCTGGGGAAGAAGCGCCTGGACCTGATGGGCTCCGGCGTCGACCTCGCGAGCCTCTCTGCCCACAAGGTCGGAGGCCCGATCGGCGTAGGAGTTCTCTTCCGGAGGCCCGGAGCGCCGGTCGCGCCGACCACCTTCGGTGGGGCCCAGGAGGGGGAGCTGCGGCCAGGCACCGAGAACGTCCCCGCCATCGTGGCCGCGGCCGTCGCGATCGAGCTCGCCGTGGAGGAGACCGACGCCTACCAGCGGGAGATAGCTCGCCTCACGGGCCTCCTGTGGCAGGGCCTCCGCGCGAAGCTCCCCAGCCTCACCCTGAACGGCCCCGCCATCGACGACCCGACGCGGCTCCCCAACACCCTCAACGTCTCCTCCCCGAGCGGCGACGCGAGGACCCTCGTGGCGCGGCTCGACCTGGTGGGCGTGGAGGTCTCCGCGGGCTCCGCCTGCGCGAGCGGCTCCATCGAGCCGTCGCACGTCCTCAAGGCCCTCGGGCTCGACCCGGACCGGGCCCGAAGTGGGCTCCGGATCTCCCTCGGAAGGGGCACCCGGGAGGCAGATATCCACACCTGTGTGGAGCGTATGGGGAGAACTTTGGGGGGAGCTCCCTAAGTCCCGGTTCTCCACCGTCGCCCAAGGTCCCGGGCGACCGCCAGGGGCCTGGGGCCGTTGACGCGTTCTTGAATCGCGCGTGTAATCAGGTCCGAACCGCTGGCCGGCAACCGCCACCGCGCAGCGCCCCCTTCGCCGCGCCCTGCTACAGACCGCTCCGCCTGCCCCTCCTCCCACCCCGCTCGATGCCGGGGCAGAGGCCCCCTTCCTCCCACATGCTGCCCGCTCGCGGACTCCCGCACGGCACCGTTCGAATCGCACGAATGGACGACCCCACCCTCGACTCCGGCTCGCTCCCCTCACGGGCCGAGCTCCCCGATAGGCCTAGCCCCCGGGTCGCCCGCACCGCCTCGCCGCGGTCCGAGCGCTCGGACCGGCCCGGCCGCGGGCTCTTCGATGCGGAGGTTCGCCGCCCCGAGGCCCCCGAGGGTCACGGAGCCGTCGCGGAGGGCGAGCAGGTCGAGCACCTGGCCGAGAGCCTCAGGGACGCCCTCGTCGCGGCCCTCGCCCCGGAGCAGTTCCAGACCTGGTTCAAGCGCTCCAAGCTGATCCGCGTCGACGACGACAGCGCGGTGGTGGCGGTGCCCAACAGCTTCGCCAAGGAGTGGATCGCCAAGTACTACCTCGACGTCCTGCAGCGCGCCGTGGACTCCATCCTCGGCGCCGACCGGGAGGTCGTCCTCGTGGAGCAGCCGGAGAGCCTCGTTGTGGAGCCCCCCCCGGAGCCGGTGGCCGCCCCCGAGCCCGCCCGGGCCGCCGCCCCCGGGGCGCCCGCCCGACGGGAGCAGCAGCCGATCCGGCGCAGCCAGCTCGACGCGGCCAGCGACTTCGTCCTGAACCCCAAGTGCACCTTCGAGAGCTTTGTGGTCGGGCCATGCAACCGCTTCGGGCACGCCGCAGCCCTCGGCGCAGCCGAGCAGCCGGGCAAGTCCTACAACCCCCTCTTCCTCCACGGGCGAGTGGGCGTCGGCAAGACACACCTCCTGCAGGCCTTCTGTTACTCCGTCCTCGAGCGGTTCCCCGAGTCGCGCATCCTGTACCTGTCGTGCGAGACGTTCGTGAACCACTTCATCGACGCCCTCGAGAACGGCGACATGATGTCCTTCCGGGACAAGTACCGGAACATCGACGTGCTCGTCGTGGACGACATCCAGCTCCTCGCCAACAAGGAGCGGACCCAGGAAGAGTTCTTCCACACGTTCAACTCTCTCTACAACGCGGGCAAGCAGATCGTCCTCTCGTCGGACAGTCCGCCAAAGGACATCCCCACCCTCCAAGACCGCCTCGTCTCGCGGTTCAAGTGGGGCATGGTCACCGAGATCGAGCCCCCGTGCTTCGAGACGCGCATGGCCATCGTCAAGCGCAAGGCCCGCGAGCGCGGGACCGAGCTCCCCGACGACGTCGCCCAGTTCATCTCGGAGAACATCGAGGAGAACGTCCGGGAGCTGGAGGGCGCCGTCACCCGCCTCTTCGGTTACACGCGGCTCACCAACGCCAAGATCTCCGTGGACCTCGCGCGGGAGGCCCTCGCGGGCCTCATCGAGGTGCGCGCCGGCGTTCCGACGGTGGACGACATCATCTCCCTCGTCACCGAGCACTACCAGGTCAAGCTCTCCGAGCTGCAATCGAAGAAGCGCACGAAGGCCATCGCCTTCCCGCGCCAGGTGGCCATGTACCTCTCTCGGAAGGTCACGCGGCACTCCCTCGAGGAGGTCGGGGGCTTCTTCGGTGGCCGCGACCACACGACGGTCCTCTACGCGGTCGAGAAGATCGAGAAGGAGATCGCCGCGGACCGGGAGTTCTCGCGGCGGATCCAGCACTTCCTCGACCGCCTTGGCTCGGGCGGCCGCCCCTGATCGCACCCCGCGCCCGCGCCCCCCGGGGCCCCCGAGCCTCCCCCTGGCCGCCGCCGGAGCCCCCGCTCCATCGGCGGCCGCTGTGTTGTGTGCCCGCCCCCCCGCCGCCCCCCCGGGGGCCCGTGGATAGACCTGGGGAAACGTTGTTGAAGAGACCTTGGGCGGGCGTGCAAAGGGGGCCCCGCCCCGTGGATCGCTGTGGGCACTTGGGGGAGCATCGCCGTGGGCCAGTGTGGGTAATTCGGGGACTCCGCGGCCGCCCGACAGGCCCGCCCGGCGGCACCGTTGACAGGCGTGGACAAGGTCCGCGTTTTCCACCGCCCCCCCACCGTCTCGCCTGCGCTCTCCACATCCTCGGTGACTTCACAAGTGACACGTTGTATGCGACTTATGTCGCCCAGTGCGGCGCTTTGAACGATAGACAGGGGCCCCTATTAAGACGAAGATATCACTACAGGAGCGGGGTCTGGAAAACTCACCCCCTCGCCTGTGATGCGCGCCCTCCGGACGCCTCGCATATCTCCCACGCCCCCCTGACCCGGAGTGAGGATCTCGACGATCCCCGCTCCGCTTGGCGCCGAGCCCTTCGAGGCCTGGCGGCTCTCTCCACCCGGTCTGCGTGCGAGCTCGTGCCGAGCGACGCAGCTGCGCTTCCTCCCACCACTCGCTTCTTCGTCCCGGGCCACCCCGGGGGCGCAACAAGGAACAAGATCCATCATGAAGGCCACCTGCGATCGAGACGCTCTGCGTGAGGGGCTCGCCATCATCTGCGGCGTCATCCCGACCAAGAGCCCGAAGCCGATCCTCTCCAATGTCTGCCTGGTCGCCACGGACGATCAGGTCGAGCTCGTGGGCACGGACCAGGAGGTCTCGGTTCGCTTCAAGCTCGACAAGGTGGAGGTCGCGGAGCCCGGGCCCGTGGTGATCCCCGCCAGGACGGCCTTCGATTTCGTACGGGACCTCTCCGGCGAGACCGTCACGATCTCCACCGATGAAACGCGCTGCACCATCACCAGCGGTGAGGACTCCTGTGAGCTCGTTGTAGCCGACGCCGACGAATTCCCGGTCGTCCCCCGCTTTGACGAACAAGGTTCCGTCAGCGTCCAGGGAGGCAGCTTCTCGAGGCTCGTGGGGCGCACCGCCTTCGCCGCCGCCCGTGAGCCCGGCCGATACGCCATGCACGGGGTGCTGACCGAACTAGACAACGATCAGCTGCGCCTGGTCGCCACGGATGGGCGGCGCCTCTCCATGGCCTCGATCCCCGTGGAGATGGCCGGGGCCGAGAAGGCGAGCGCGATCATCCCCACCAAAGGCATGCAGTTGTTCTGCCGAGTGATCCCTGATCCCCTCGACCAGATTCGCCTCTCCCTCCGGGATGGGCAGGTCGGCCTCCGCTCGAAGAACGCCGAGATCTTCGCCCGCCTCATCGACGGCGACTTCCCCCAGTACCAGGCCGTGATCCCCGCCGAGTGTGGGAACGCCATCGAGGCCGACGCGGAGCAGTTCAGCCGCAAACTCCGACTCGTCTCCAACGTCTCGGGGGACGAGACCCGCGCGGTCCGCTTCCGAGTCAAGGGCGAGCAGCTCGAGCTCTTCGGCCACTCCGCCGACCGCGGCGAGGCAACCGCCCACATGGAGGTCGCATTCAAGGGCGAGGAGGCCGAGATTGCCTTCAACGCGGACTACGTCCTCGATGGCCTGAAGAACGGCGCCCCCGAGCGTGTGATCCTCGAGTTCGGTCAGAAGACCAGCCCGGGCAAGTTCACCCTCGGCGAGAACCACATCTACATCGTCATGCCCATCACCCTGGACGCCTGAGTCCTGGATGGCCGCCGCTCGTCGCCGCTCCCCCCGAGGCCGGGGCCGCCCCAGGCGGACGAACTCGGAGCGAGACCGCGGCCTGTTGATGCCCCTGGGCGACGCCCTCAAGGAATACCTCGATGACTCCCGTGTCCTGCAGCGCAAGAGGGCTGCTCCGGCCCTCGCGGCCTGGGACGAGGCCGTGGGGCCCGAGCTCTCGGCTCGCGCCACCGCGGTCTCCTTTCGGCGCGGCGAACTGATCATCGAAGTCGACAACTCTTCCCTGCTCTCCGAGCTCCGGGGGTTCGCCTCCGAAGACCTACGAACACGCGCGGATGCCCTCCTCGAGGGCGCCACGATCCGCAAGCTCTCCTTCAAGTTGAAACGCCGCTCATGAGCGACATAGACCAGACCGCTGACGCCACCACCCCGACGTACGGCGCGGACTCGATCACGATCCTCGAGGGACTCGAGGCCGTGCGGGTGCGCCCTGCGATGTACATCGGGGACACCGACTCAAGGGGAATGCACCACCTCATCTGGGAGGTGGTGGACAACGCCGTGGACGAGGCGCTCGCCGGGCACGCGACCCACTGCCGTGTGATCCTGCGCGCGGATGGCTCGGTCTCCGTCCAGGACGACGGCCGGGGAATCCCGGTCAGCATGCACCCCACAGAGGGCGTCCCGGCAGTCGAGGTCGTGCTCACCAAGCTGCACGCTGGCGGCAAGTTCGACGACCAGGCCTACAAGGTCTCCGGCGGCCTGCATGGCGTCGGTGTCTCGTGCGTCAACGCGCTCTCCACCCTCCTGAAGGTCGAGGTGCACAAGGACGGCGAGGTCCACGAGATGACGTTCGCGCGCGGCGAGAAGGCCAGCGATCTGAAGGTCACCGGGACCACGGACCGGACGGGCACGACCGTCACGTGGTTTGCTGATCCAGAGATCTTCTCCACGACTGAGGTCGAGTACGAGATCGTGGAGAAGCGGCTGCGCGAGACCGCGTATCTGATGGGGACCCGCGGCCTCCGCATCGAGCTCGAGGACGAGCGCACGGGCGCCTCTGAGGCCTTCGAATTTCCTGACGGGCTGAAGACCTTCGTCAGCCACATCAACAAGAACAAGACCGCCCTCCACGACGACATCATCCACTTCTCGAAGGCCGTCCCTTCCACCGACGACCCGGGCGCTGAGTACGAGGTCGAGCTCGCCCTCCAGTACTCCGACTCGTACCAGGAGAACGTCTTCACCTTCGTCAACAACATCAACACCCACGGCGGCGGGACACACCTTGCCGGCCTCCGGGGAGCGATCTCGAGGACCCTCGGCGCCTACGCGCGGGCAGGGAAGCTCGTGAAGGAGAATCAGGACCTGCCCTCGGGCGACGATTGGCGGGAGGGCCTCACGGCCGTCCTCTCTCTCAAGGTCCCCGACCCCCAGTTCGAGGGCCAAACCAAGGACAAGCTGGGCAACCGCGAGGCACAGGGGATCGTGGAGGCGGCCGTCAACGACATGTTCGGCACCTACCTCGAGGAGAACCCCGGGCCCGCGAAGGCGATCATCGGCAAGGCCGTTCGGGCCAAGGAGGCCCGCGACGCGGCGCGCAAGGCGCGAGACCTCGTGCGACGCAAGTCCGCGCTGGCCAGCGGCAACCTGCCGGGCAAACTCGCCGACTGCCAGAGCAAGAACCGCGACGAGACCGAGATCTACATCGTTGAGGGAGATTCGGCCGGCGGGCCGGCCAAGCAGGGCCGGGACCGGCGCTACCAGGCGATCCTCCCCATCAAGGGCAAGATCCTGAACGTCGAGAAGGCGAGGCTGGACAAGATGCTCGGGCACCAGGAGATCCAGCTGATCATCTCTGCCCTCGGCACGGGCATCGGCGCCGAGTTTGACATCGAGAACCTGCGCTACGGGAAGATCATCATCATGACGGACGCCGATGTGGACGGCTCCCACATCCGCACCCTGCTGTTGACCTTCTTCTTCCGGCAGATGCCCGAGACCATCGAGCGCGGTCACCTCTACATCGCCCAGCCGCCGCTCTACAAGCTGACGGTGGGCAAGAAGAGCCAGTACATCGTCGACGACCCCTCCCTGCGCAAGGCGCTCCTCGAGCGCGGCGTCGAGCAGATCACCGTCGAGGACCGGGCCGCGAGCAAGGAGTGGACGGGCGCCGAGCTGAAGGTCCTCCTGGACCAGCTCCAGGAACTTCAGAACCTCGTCGACGGCGCAGTCCCGGCGTGGTCGGAGACCACGTTCACCGAGTTCCTCGAGCGCTGGGATGGTTCGCAGCTGCGGCCGATCCACGCCGCACGCGGCACGAATGAGGAGTTCTTCAGCACCAAGGAAGAGCTCGACGGCTGGCTCGAGCTACAGGGCGTCGACGGCGACCTCAAGGTCTATCGAGGCCCCGACAGCAACGTCCTTCGCCAGGACGCCGACATCGTCGTGACGTTCCTGCGGCAGCAGCAGGAGATCGAGGCGGTGCTCGGGGCGATCGCGGAGGGCGGCCTGCAGTTCCAGGGCGGCGGCAACTTCCTGGTCCGCAGCGCGAAGGGCGCGGAGCAGGAGTGCGCCAACCTGATGGACCTCGCGAAGGAGGTCCAGAAGGGCGCTCAGTCGGACGTGGACATCCAGCGCTACAAGGGCCTCGGCGAGATGAACCACGACCAACTCTGGGAGTCCACCATGGATCCCACGACGCGGAGCCTCTATCAGGTGACCCTCGAGGACGCCCTCGGCGCGGATGAGATCTTCACGATCCTGATGAGCGAGGGCGTGGAGGCCCGCCGGGAGTACATCGAGCAGCACGCGCTCGAGATCACGAACCTCGACGTCTGAGGCCCCGGGGGCCTCTCGCGGGGTGCCAGAAAGCACCCTCCTAGGGTGTTGCGGATCTCTTCCGCCACTCTCGCTAAACCGTTCAAGGCGCTGGCCCTGGGGGCCGATAAGCAACTTCAGTCCGCATCCCCCGCGGGCGGAGATCCCCTTGAAGTACTCCCAGCGACTGGACTACGCGCGGCTCGCGGAAACGCTGCTCGAGCGAGGCCTCGTGGCGCCCGAGCCGGTTCGTGAGCTTCTCCAGCTCAGCCGAGAGGGCGGGATGGGCTTTTGCGAGGCGCTCGTGACCTCGAGCCTCATGGCGGACTGGGAGCTGGCGCAGCTGATCAGCGAGACCTTCCAACTTCCGTTCCTGCCCATCGAGCTCCTCGTGCCGAACCCTGTGGCGCAGGAGGAGATCGACAAGGACTTCTTCATCAAGCACAACCTCGTCCCGGTCGACGTCTTCGGTCAGATCCTGACGGTGGCCATGCCCGGCCTCGTCCCCGCCGAGGTCCTGGCCCAGATCGCCGTTCAGACGGACTCCGAGGTCTTGCCGCTGGTGAGCTCGGTCGAGTCGAACCGGCGCTGGGTTAGCGACAACCTCGAGGCCCGCGTCGTGCCCGAGCGCGAGGGCGGCTGGGGTTCGATCTTCGACGAGGCCGACGCCGAGGTGCTCGCCGGACTCGAAGAGCCCGAGAGCCTCGACCTCCCCGGGCCCCTCCCCGTGGAGCTGGGGGACACCCTCGACCTCGACTCGATCGAAGCGGAAGCCGCGAGCCCCATCGAGCTCCCGCCGATGCCCGACTTCGGGGACACCGGCACCGGGAACTAGGGCCGGCGCGCCGGCGCGCGCCAGTCGCCGCCGAGCCGCCGCACGAGAGCGTGATCGGCAAGGCGCGGCGCGAGGATCGAGAGGATCCCAAGGAGCCGCCACTTCCACCGGAGGGAGACCTCTGGACGGGGGCGCTGATCGAGCGCGAGGATCTCACGCGCCACCTCGCTGGCGGGCCTCGCCTCGTCGAGGTCGGGGTCGGGAAGCTGCTGTGGGTTCAGCTGGTTCTGGAAGAAGCCCGTCGCGGTGAGGGCGGGGTTGAGGGTGCTGACCGCGATGTCCTCCTCCGCCCACTCCACACGCAAGGCCTCGCCGATCGAACAAACGGCGGCCTTGCTGGCGGAGTAGCCCGCCTGGCCGGGGATCCCTCGCCGGCCGACCACGCTCGAGATGTTGACCACGCCTGGGCGCTGGCCGCGAACGAGCAGCGGATAGCAGGCCTTGCAGGTCAGCAGCAGGGCGAAGACGTTCGTGTCGAACACCCGACGGAGGGGCTCGGGATCCAGCTCGCTTACCCGCGCGCGATAGCCGATCCCGGCGTTGTTCACCAGGAGGTCGAGGCCACCGAAGGCCTCCTCAAGAGAGCGAACCGCCGTCTCGATCTGCTCGAAGCTCGTGAGGTCGCAGGGCAACACGAGGTGCCCGCCCTCGGGGTGGTGGGGGAGCTCCGAGGCGACGGCCTCGAGGCGCTCGCGGTTCCGCGCAAGCAGGGCCACCCGATAGCCTTCGGCCGCGAGGAGCCGGGAGACGGCCTCCCCGATCCCGGAGGAGGCGCCGGTGACGAGGGCCCGGCGACCCCTCAACGGACGACGCGCACCTTCTTCCGCGCCCGGTCCCAGCGCTGGACCTCACGCTCGACCTTCGCGACCTGCCGGTCGTTGGGGTAGAGGTCCTGGATCTCGAGGAGCCAGTCCGCGATGCGCTCGAACGCCGTGTCGAGCTTGGCCTTGGCCACGGCGCCCTTCTGCTGGAAGGTCGCCTCGTCGCCGGCCTCGCGGGCCTCTTGGGCCTCGTTCGCGAGCTGAACGCCCTGGTCTGCGATGGCCCGCGCCGCCAGGAAGGTGGGGTTCTCCAGGAGGCCCGCCGGGGCGAGGTCGCTGAGGGTCTTCCGGGTCCCGGCGGTCCCCGAGGGGCTGTTGTCGATGTCCGAGAAGGGGTTCGGCGCGCTCGATGCGGGCGCGGGCGCAGACGACGGGGCTGCGGCGGGAGCCGACGGCGACGAGCCCCCCTTCTTGTTCTTGTTGGAGGCCACGGCCACGGCGAAGGCGGCGACGATGATCCCCACGGTCAGGAACAGGACGGGGGCGAGGTTGATTCCCTGTTGGGGCCTCTGCGAGACCTTCTCCGTGCGACGAGCCATGGGGGCGAGCTTAGCGAGCGGCGCTGGCGTTGGGGGCCCGGAGACGCGCGGCATACCCACCGTCCGCCGGACCGCCGCTGTCCAAGGAGCGCGGCGCGGACCGCTGCTCCTTCTCGAGCGCCCATTCGGGGTGATCGCGGAGGAAGCCGCGGACCTGCTGCTCGTTCTCCTCGTTCTCCAGGCTGCAGGTGGAGTGCACGAGTGCGCCGCCGGGCTCCACATGCGCAGCGGCGGCGCGGAGGAGGGCGCGCTGGAGGTCGACGAGCTCCTTCTGCCCCTGGGGCCCATGGCGCCACCGGGCACCGGGCCGCTGCGCGAGGACGCCCGTGTTGCTGCAGGGGGCGTCCACGAGCACCGCGTCGAACCGAGCGTCAGGACTCAGGGCGTCGGCTCCGTTCATGGCGAGCAGGCCCGGCGCGGTGAGGCCCAGGCGCTGGAAGCCGGTGAGGATGCGCTGAAGGCGCCGCGGGGAGAGGTCACAGGCGACGAGGTGGTCGGGCTCGCCCTCCAGGAGCGCGGCGGTTTTCCCCCCCGGCGCGGCGCAGAGGTCGAGGACACGGCGGCCCTTCACGTCGCCTAGCACAAGGGCCGCGAGGAAGGCGTGTTCGCCCTGCACGGTGATCTCGCCGTGGTGGAAGAGGGGGGAGGCGAGGGCCGCTGCGGCGTCCTCGGGCGCCACGAGCAGGAAGCGGGGGTGCTCGCCCTCGACCGAGGGTGCGCCGGCGCCCTGGAGCTCGGCGCGCACCTCGTCCCGCGGCCGCTCGGATCGGATGCGCAGGGAGAGGGGCGGCTCCTCGAGGGCGAGGCGTGCGAGGCGGTCCGCCTCCTCGCGCCCCATCCTCTGGGTCCACCGCTTGTGGAGCGCGCTGGGCATCGAGAGGGCGTCCTCCGCCCAGAGGTGGGGGTGTACCTCGGGGTCACGGAACACGGGGAACTCGAAGCGCAGGTCGCGCCCGACCACGTCGCGGGTCGGGTCTCCGCTGGCCCCCGGGCGAATCGACCGCTGGACGCTGCGCAACACGGCGTTCGCGGTGCGGCCCTTGCCCAGGCCCAGGTGGTCGGTGACGCACCGGACGGTCTCCGAGATGGCGGCGTGGTCCGGGACGCGGTCGAGGAAGAGCAGCTGAGTGATCCCGAGGCGCAGGAGCGTCGCGAGGTCGGCCTTCGGCTTGGCGTGGGCGAAGGCGGCGAGCACCGCGCGCAGGGTCCCCCGTCGGCGGATCTCGGTCCCCACGAGCCGACGCGCGAGGCCCGTATCTCGCTCATCAAGGCCGCGCTGGGCAGCGTAACGGTCGACCTCTCGCAGGGGCGTGGTGGACCCGCTTCGCAGGCAGAGGAAGGCGGTCTCGCGGGGCATCGGGCGGATCCTACCCGCCCGCGGCCTTCGTGCCTTCGCGACAAAGCTCCCGCTTTCCACACCCCGTGGAGAGTCCTGTGGAGAGACTGCGCCCATGGGGACCACCGGAGCGGGGGCCGGCCGGCCGGGTGCGGCCGTGGTGGTGGGCTGCCTGATCGCGATGTTCATCACCGCGCCGGGACAGACGTTCGTCATCTCGACCTTCAGCGGTGCGCTCTCCGGGTCGCTAGACCTCACCCTCGAGCGCCTCGGCCTCGCGTACCTGATCGGCACCCTCGCCTCCGCCGTCTGCCTGACGGGAGTGGGCCGCGTGGCGGACCGGATCGGCCCGCGGCGGATGATCGGCGTCGCATCCGCGGGCCTGGCGGGGGCGGGGCTCGTGTTCCAGTCGGCGGGCGGCTTCACCTCTCTCACGCTGGCCTTCTTCCTCCTCCGTCTGACCGGACAGGGGGCGATATCCCTCGCGTCCAGCCACGCCCTGGCCTTGCGCTTTGACGCCACGCTGGGGCGCATGGAGGGGCTCCGCGGCGGCACGGTGGCCCTGGCCATCGCCACGGTGCCCCAGCTGTCGGTCGCGCTCATCGCGAGCCACGGGTGGCGGTTCGCGGCGGTGGCGCTGACGGCCTCGGCCGCGCTCCTCGGCCTCATCGCGTCGATCTTTCTCATCGACCGGGACCCTCACCCCGGGGCAGGTGGGGAGGGGGAGGGGGAGGGCGAGGCGTGGTCGCACTCCTTCGACCTCGCGGCTGCGCGCAGGACCGTTGCCTTCTGGGTGCTCATCGCCCTCGTCGCGGCCCAGGCGGCGATCGTCACGGCGGTGCACTTTCACCTGCTCCCCATCCTCGCGGAGTCGGGCGCCAACGCTGCGGAGGCTGCCCGGACGTACATGACCTACGCGGGGGCGGGGCTCGCCGCGACGCTTGTGGGCGGAGTGCTCGCGGACCGGCTTCGGCCGGCGCCCCTCCTTGGGGCCTCGATGGTCCTACTCGGACTCGGCGCCACCCTGCTCGAGGTCTGGACCGGCGCCCTTGGGTCCCACATGGCGATGGGGACCCTCGGGGTCGCCCAGGGCCTGGGCGCGGCGACCCACGGGCCGACCCTCGCGCGCTTCTTCGGTCGTCGGCACCACGGGGCGATCCGGGGCGCGGCGGGGACCGCAGCGGTGGCGGGCTCGGCGGTGGCGCCCTGGGCGACCGCCGAGGCGATGGAGCGCACGGGCACCTTCGGCGCGCCGCTTCTCATGATGGGACTGCTGGCTGTTGCGCTGGGGATGCTCAGCGGGCTGATCCGACGCCCGCAGGGAGGGGGGTGAGGTCCGCGCGCCCCCGTTGCGCGAACCGGGGCGGGGCGCGGGCGGCGAATCACCGGCAAGATCACAAAGTCCTGTCATGATGGGGTGATCCGAACAACTCGGCGCCCGCGGCTCACCTGCCTTTCCCTCATCTGGCGAGCGGCGCCCCCCAATCCCTCAAGCCTCCCACCACCATGAACGCGAAGTCCCTCTTCATTGGAGCCAGCCTCCTCTTCATCGCCCCCGGCCTCGCCAGCGCCCAGTCGAACGACGACTGCAGCGGCGCGACCCCGATCGCCGGATACAACACGTTCTCCTTCGACAACTCGTCGGCAACCGCCAGCGGCGTCAACGACTGCAATGGACTCCCGGTCCGCAAGGACCTCTGGTACGAGTGGACGGCCCCCTCGACGAACTTCGTTCGCTTCGAGACCTGCGGCACCAACACCAACTTCGAGACGCGGATCGCGGTCTACACGGCGAACTCGTCCTGTGGCTCGCTGACCCTCATCGACTGCGCCGCGGCGAACTGCGGGGCCAACGGGCTCTCGCGCCTCGCCTTCTCGGCCGTCCAGGGTCAGTCCTACCTCATGCGGGTTGGGTCCCGACAGGTGGGGGCAGGCAACAACGGCCCCGGTCAGTTCGTGATCAGCGCAGACCCCTGCGACCCGGCCCAGGACGACCAGCTCGAGGACAACGACGACTGCGCGTCCGCGGTGGCGCTGCCTGACGGAACGTACAGCAACCTTTGGTGCTCCAAGTTGGACCCGGACTGGTACAGCTTCTGCGTGGACGCCGGGGGCACCATGTCCATCGACGTGCTCTTCTCCACCGCGGTCGGCGACGTTGACATCTTCGCGTTCGACGGCTGCGGCGGCGTGAGCCTCGGGGTCGGCGGCTCGGCCACCGACGACGAGAACCTGCTGATCGACAACTCGGCGGGTACCGCCCCCCTCAACGTCGTCCTGCGCGTCGAGCTCTGGATCAGCGACCCGGACTTCGACTGCAACTTCTACTCGATGGTGATCGGCGGCTCGGGCTGCAGCGGCGGAGGCGGCGGAGGCGTCGGTACCTCGTACTGCGCGGCCAACACGAACTCCACGGGTGCGATCGCCAACACCACCGCCGCCGGCTCCGACGTGGCGCTGGACAACAACCTGACCCTCAGCACCGCCAACCTCCCGGCGAACTCCTTCGCGTTCTACCTTGCGAGCACTGCGCAGGGCTTCGCGGCGAACCCGGGCGGGAGCCAGGGCAACCTGTGCCTGTCGGGCTCCATCGGTCGCTACGTCGGCCCGGGGCAGATCCAGCAGGCCAACGCCATCGGCCAGATCAGCCTCGCGCTCAACCTGACCCAGATCCCCCAGCCCACGGGCTTCGTGACGGCCGTCGCGGGGGACACCTGGAACTTCCAGGCCTGGTACCGGGACGCCATCGGCGGCTCGGCGACGAGCAACTTCACGGACGGGCTCTCGGTCACGTTCCAGTGATCCATCGAAGCTGAGGGGCCCACTGGGCCCCCTTGGGGCAGCGCCCCGCACCGGCCCGGCTGGTGCGGGGCGCTGCCCGTTGAGGGGCGCTAGCCGAGGCGCTCGCCTGGCTCGAGGCGCGCGCCGTTGAGGAACGCGTCATCGTCCATGGCGCCCTTCCCCGCGGGCTTGAGCCGCCGCAGGCGCACACCGCCTCCGCGTGCCTGGACCACGAGGCCAGGGCCGGCGAGGACCGTCCCGGCGGGTCCATCTGCAGGCGTGGCCCCGGCGGGCTCCACCGGGAGCGCCTCGAGGACCACGAGGTCGCGCCCGTCGGGGAGGCGGGTCCGGGCGCCGGGCCAGGTGGTCATGGCGCGGACGTGTCGGGCGACGGACCCGGGGTCGCGGTCGAAGTCGATGCGCCCGTCGTCCTTGGTCAGCTTGGGGGCCAGGGTGACGAGCTCGGTGTCCTGGGGCTCGTACCGGGCGTCGCCGTCCTCGATCTGGTCGAGGGCCTCCACGGCGGCGGCTGCGCCCAGGTCCGCGAGGCGGGCGAACAGGTCCGCGGAGGTCTCGGTGGCGCCGATGGGGGTGGCGCGAGAGAGCAGCACGTCACCCGCGTCCAGGGCGAGCACCATGCGCTGGATGGAGACGCCTGTCTGCGCGTCGCCCGCGGCGACGGCGCGCTGGATTGGCGAGGCTCCGCGCCAGCGCGGGAGGAGGGAGCCGTGGACGTTGAGGGCGCCGTGGGGGCACAGGTCGAGGATCTCCGACCGGAGGATCTCTCCGTAGCTGGCCACCATCAGGGCGTCGGCGCCCAGGCCCGCGAGCGCGGCCACGAACTCGGGGTCCTTGGTGGAGGCGGGCTGGAGGACGGGCAGGCCGGCGTCGTCGGCGAGCGTCGCCAGCTCGGACCGAGAAACGCCGCGCCCCCGACCGCGGGGGCGATCGGGGGGCGTGACGAGGCCGAGGACCTCGTGGCGGCTCTCGAGGAGCCGGCGGAGAATCGGCGTCGCGAAGGGCGGCGATCCAAGGAAGACGACGCGCATGGTCGGTCGGGGGGCGACGCGGAGCGCCGCGGGCCCATCAGACGTGCGGGTCGACGAGGCCCTTCAGGCCGTCGTACTTGAGCGCACCGATCACCTGCTCCTGCACCTCGCCGCCCTTGACGACGACGAAGGTCGGGATGGAGGTGATGCCGTACTTCGAGGCCGTCTCCATGTTGTCCTGGGTGTTGAGCTTCACGACCTTGATCTTCCCGGCGTACTCCTCGGCAAGCTTCTCAACGTAGGGGAGCATGGCCTTGCAGGGCCCGCACCAGGGGGCCCAGAAGTCGACGAGGACGGGCTGATCGGAGCCGAGGACGTCGGTGTCCCAGCTGGCGTCGGAGGTTTCGGTGAGGCTGCTCATCTTGTGGTGTGGGGCGTGCGAGGGTGACCCTCGCGATCTACGGTTCGTTTCGGCTGCGCCTTGGCGCAGGAGAGAATCGTCGCTCCGCGCCTCGGCCTCAAGGGGCGCCGGAGCGGTCAGAGCGATGACGGGAGCTTATCAGTCGCCGGAGGGCGGAGAGCCCGTGGAGAGGCGCTCTTCCGGCTCCGCGGCGGACGCATCCACTTCGGCGGGTGCGGGGTCGTCCGCGTCGGCCTCGGACCCGCCGGGGTCACCGTCAGCGGAGTCGAGGGCCTGGTCCAGCTCTTCGGAGTCCTCATCCATGAAGCGCGAGGCCTTGATCAGCTCGTCCAGGTCGCTCTCCCCGTCCTCCGGGGCGGACCACTTGAGGGTGATGTCCTCCGCCTGGTCCTCCTGGTGGGCGGAGACGAGGCCGATCTTCATCAGCTCGAGGAGCGCGCAGAAGGCGCCCACGAGGCCCTCGCGCGTGGGGACGTCGCCCATGGCCTCCACGAGGTCCCGCAGGGAAGCGCCCTCGGGGCGGCTGCGGACGGCGGAGCCGATGGACTGGACGTACCAACGCAGGGGCCGGGGGTCCCCCTTGATGGTGTGGGGCCTGCCGGCGAGGGTCTCGCGCATGAGGCGCGAGAAGGTGGCCAGGAGGTCCCAGGAGGTGACCTCGCCGAGGTCGTAGCTGCGCTCGGGCTCGTTGTCGGTGACCTCGCGGCGGTACCCGCGGGCGTGCTCGAGGGTGCGGCGGTGGAAGCGGTCCTCGAGGTCGTCCGAGGCGCCTTTGAAGCGCCGGTACTCGATCAGGCGCTGGATCAGCTCGTCCTGTGGGTCGAGGTCATCCTCGAGCTCGATCTCCTCCCTGGGCAGCAGCGAGCGCGACTTGATGGCCATGAGCGTCGCGGCGATGACGAGGAACTCGCCCGCCACCTCGATGTCGAGGCCCTTGAGGGCGCGCACATGGTCCATGTAGGACTGGGCGACGTCGGCGAGGCGGACGTCCTGGATCTCCACCTCCTGCTCCTTCACGAGGTGCAGGAGCAGGTCGAGGGGCCCCTGGAAGACCTCCTCGAGCTTGACGGTGAAGTCCTCGGTGCGCTGGGAGCGCCCCTCGTCCGCGTCCGGCGCCGGGGCCTGGCCCTCCGGGGCGGGCTCGTCTTGGGCCGGGTCGGTCATCTCGGTGGTCGTCATGGAATCAGCCTCCGCCGAGGAGGCTGAAGATCCCCTCGACCGCGCCGGCGAGCCAATCGTAGAGGGCGCCCATCCCGCCGAGCAAGGCATCCTGCCCGCCCGGCACGAAGAAGAGCAGCGCGAAGAGGATCGGGATCCCCAGGGGTGTCAAGGCGTTGAACGGCACCCGGAGGCGGTCCGGCAGGAGGAAGGTCAGGACCCGCGACCCGTCCAGGGGGGGGATCGGGATCATGTTGAACACGGTCAGCAGGATGTTGAACATTACCGCGCCCATCAGGATCTTCGCGCCTATGTCCTGGGGCCCGAGGGCTCCAGCGACCAGGAGGCTCTTGAGGGCGACCATGGCCAGGAAGGCCAGGATCAGGTTCGTCACCGGGCCCGCGAGCGCCACCCACATCATGTCCCGGTAGGGGTGCCGCAGCCGGCCCATGTTGACCGGCACGGGCTTGGCGCCGCCGAACATGAGCGGCGGGGTGTCCAGCACCGCGGGGAGCACGAAGAAGAGCATCCCCGGCAGCAGGATGGTGAGCACGGGGTCGATGCTCTTGATCGGGTTGAGCGTCACGCGGCCGAGGCGCTTCGCGGTGTCGTCGCCACACCAGTTGGCGACGGCGGCGTGGGCGGCCTCGTGGAGGGCCAAGGCGAAGATCAGGATCGCGACGAGCGCGGCTCCGACGATGTATTTCTCAGGGGGCACGGCTGCATCCTAGACCGCTCGCCCCGCGCCTCACCCCAGGCAGTCCTCGAAGAGCGTCTCGTCCAGCTCACCGTGGGCGTCGAGGGCGTCCGCGACCCGGGCCACCAGTTCCTCCACGCCAGGGTCGAGGAGCATGGTCCGGACCTCTCGAGCCCAGCCCTCGACCAGGCGCCGCTGGCCCTCGGCCTTGCGCTCCAGGACCGCAGCGCAGCGCTCGATCTCCCGCCAATCGGCCTCCCACGCCGCGAGGACATGGACGTCGTCGAGGTCGTGGCCACCGAACCGCTCGACCTCCGCGATGGGTCCCGCGAGGGCCACACGCCCCGAGAGGCTCGCGACCGAGGCGTCATCCGAGGTGCCCCACTGGATGGCGGAGCGGCCGCCGAGGCCGTCCTCCTCGGGCTCCAGCGAGACGCTCACGATGCGGCCACCGAGCAGGTGGGCGATCACGGCGTGCCCGGCCTCGTGCCAGGCCTCGATTTCGTTGGGGTCGGGGCTCGCCATGGCCCCAGGATATCGCTCTGCTCATCGCTGACCCGTCGCCATGGAGCCTCCCTCCCAATCCCCCGAACGTTCGCGGTCGGCCCCCGGTCTCGGGCGGCGGACGCTCCGTGGGGTGGCCCGGGGGCTCATCGTGGCGCTGGCCCTCGTTGGCCTCTACCTGGTGACCGCCGAGGTGGCCATGCGCATCCCCGTGCACGCCGGCGCGGACCCCGACGGCGGGGAGGTGGACGTGTACCTGGTGACCAACGGCGTCCACGTGTCGGTCTGGCTCCCCACCGCGCGTCCGGAGCGAGATTGGTCCAACTGGCTTCCCCCGGAGGTGCCGGCGCGCCCGGGCGGCTACGTGGCCTTCGGGTGGGGCGACCACGACTTCTACCTGGAGGTGCCCACCTGGGACGACCTCACCGTCGGCATCGCCCTGCGCGGCGCGCTCTGGCCGACGCCCTCGGCCATGCGGGCCACCGCCTACATCGGGCCCCCGGTCCCGGGCGAGCACGTGCACCGGGTCTCCCTGGACCCTGAGCGCTACCGAGACCTGGTGGAGTTCGTGGAGCGCGGGTTCGAACGGGATGGAACAGGTGCGCCCGTCCTCTTGCCAGCGCCCGGCTACGGGACCTCGGACCGCTTCTTCGGGGGACGCGGGAGCTACCACCTCTTCCGGACATGCAACACCTGGGCCAACGGCGCAGTGAAGGCCATGGGGCAGCGCGCGGCCCTCTGGACCCCGTTCGAGCGCGGGGCGCGTCACCACCTGCCCCGGAACCTGGGCGAGGACCGTCCGCGCTGAGCCGGCGACCGGAGGGGCGGAGAGCGCCTAGCGCGGCTTCCTCAGGTTGACCGGTTCCCGGGAGCGCTCGATCAGATAGCGGTCGATCTCCTCACGCGGGGGTAGCGGGGTGCCCCGCAGGCTGTCCATGAACCAGCGCGCCTCGGGCAGGGCCATGCGGCGGATCCCGCCCACGGAGGAGCCGCCGACCTTGCGCCGGAAGAGCACGCGGGAGCGCACGCGGTGGGGGGTGTACTCGCCGCCCTCGAGAGCCGCGTAGACGTAGGCGCTCTGGAGCGGCGGCGCGGCGTCCGGCCGGGTGCCCGGAGGGTGGATCGCGTGGCGGCAGAGGTCGATGGTCAACGCGCCCTCCCGCAGGCGCTCGTCGCCGGCGGCGAGGAAGGCGCGCACCAGGGCGTCCCCGAGCCGGGGGTCCCGCGCGGTCGCGCGGTTCGAGGCCACGTGGGCGGCCCAGAGGCGGTCATCGGTGGGGGCCTCGTCATCGAAGGCGACGCGCAGCGCCTCCTCGGTGGAGAGGTGCTTCACCCCGGCCACCAGGGCCATGGCGCCGGCGATGGCCAGCAGGACGAGGTGGGGCATCCAGCTCCGGGGCCTCATCGGGTCACCCCCAGGGCCATCTGCGCCGCGGCGACCGTCTCCGGCCAGGAGATCCACCACAGCCCGGTGAGGACAAGGAGCGTCACGGCGAGGCCAACGACCCGCGAACGGGACCGGTCCTGCGGCCCGTGGGCGAGGAGGCCCGCGGTCATGACGATCAGGACGGGCTCCAGCGGGACGCGGAAGCGCGACATCGCCACGAGGAGAGAGGTCAGGACCACGTAGCCGATGAGCACGGTGAACACGGCGCGGCAGGGTCCCCGCCGGAGCGCCAGGAAGTAGCCGGCGGCCCCGAGCACCATCGTGAGCGTGGAGAGGGCGAGCGCGAGGAACACCAGGGGGCCGCGCAGGGCCCCGGCGACCACGCCACCCTCGGGGTACATGGCCATGGCCTGGTGACGCGTGAAGAAGGACAGCGGGGTCACCAGCTCGCTCCACTTCTTGAGGCGCGTGCGGAGGGTCCACGCGGAGTGCTCCGCGGCGAAGGCGAGGCCCGCGCGGAGCTGGCTGGAGTGGCGGTCGATGGCGTGGATGGCGTCGAACTCGCGGTCCCAGCCCGCGTCACGCACCTCGATCTCACCGTTGCCGTCCCGGTCCTCGGGCACCCAGCCCGCGGGGACCTCCGTGAAGGAGGTCCGGGCCAGGGTCTCGATCTGCGGGAGGCCCAGGTCGGCGCGGCGCTTGCGCAGGGGCAAGACGTCGAAGTTCATCGAGCGCGCGTTCAGCCCCACGAAGACGTTCTCGCCCAGGGTGGCGCCTCCGACGACGGTCCGCCCGTACACCTCGTGGTTGCGCAGCGTCCAGGGCAGGGTCACCACGGCCACGGCGAGGACGGGCAGCGACGCGCGCCGCAGGGCCTCGGGCCACCCAGCGCCGCGGGACCGAAGCGCCACGACGACCGCGAGGACGGGGACGAGGAAGAGGACATACTCCTTGATGTAGAGGGCCACCCCGAACAGCACGCCGCTCACAAGCAGGCGCCGGGTGGCCGCCAGGTCATCGCCCTCGTCCGAAAGGTCCATCGCCCGGACGAGGTGCCAGAGGGCCGGCAGGAGCAGCGAGAGGAAGACCGTCTCCGTCCAGAGGAAGTGGGTGTACGCGCCCAGGGGGAGATCCACGGCCCAGATCACCCCGGCCACGATCGCCGCGCGGCGCGAGAACAGCCGCCAGGCGAAGAGCATGGTCGTCACGCCAATGACGCTGGAGAGCGCCACCTGGAAGGCACGCAGCACGTTCAGCCCCTCGATGCCGAAGGCGTGGATCGACTTCGAGAGCAGCCACGGGTACCCGGGCGGCCAGAAGTAGCGGTGCTGGTCGTAGTAGATCCCGAGCCGCTCCTTCGCGAGCGCCAGGTAGAGGTAGTTGGCCTCGTCGGACTGGATGTCCAGGGGCAGGACCAGCCACAGCAGGAGGCCCCGAAGCGCCACCCCGACGAGGGCGATGGCGGCGATGGTCCTCCACGGGGCGCGCGCCAGCGCTTGGCCGACGGCGGCGCTGGCGGACGGTGAAGGGTCGGTGCTCATGGGCGATGGGTCGCTCGGTGGCGCCCCGGGGGGGAGAGGATAGCAGCCCAGGGGTCCACCGCCGCGGCGGCGGTGAGTCCGTGCTTGGCATTCGAGGCGAGTCGCGGCTCCGAGCCTGAGAGCCCCGCGCGCTCGGGGTAGGGTGGTGTCCAACCCAGCCCAACCCACGACTGCCATGAAGCCTCACGCCCCCAGCTCCGCCCGACGATCGGCTGCGATGGTCCTCCTCCTCGGCCTCTCCGGCGCCCTGGCGATGGGCGAGGTTGGTGCTGCGACCCAGGGCGAGGACGATCCTCCTCCGGCAGGCGTTCCCACCGAGGACCCTGACATCGAGCGGCTCCACCCGATGCTGGCCCCGACCATCCAGCAGGGTCCCTTCGCGCCGTCCTGGGCCTCCCTCGTCACCCACCCGCTGCCCCGCTGGTTCGAGGACTCGAAGGTCGGGATCAGCGCCCACTGGGGTCCCTACGCGGTGCCCGGCTGGACACCCCGCAAGGACACCCCGTACGGGGTGGCTTACGCGGAGTGGTACTGGCAGTGGATGCAGTCCAACAAGGCCGTCCAGGAGTACCACGCCTCCACCTACGGCGGCGTGCCCTACGACGCGTTCATCGACGGCACCCCGAACCGGGTGACCGGCGAGGTGGAGGGGTTCTTCGCCGAGGACTTCGACGCCGACGCTTGGATGGAGCTCTTCGCGCGCGCGGGGGCGAAGTACTTCTTCATCACCGCGAAGCACCACGACGGCTTCTGCCTCTTCGACAGCGCGTACACCGGCCGGGACGCCGTGGACTGCGGCCCGAAGCGCGACCTCTACGGTGAGCTCGTGGCGGCGGCCCGCAAGCGTGGGATCCGTGTGGGGCTCTACTACTCCTTCTACGAGTGGTTCAACCCCGCCTACACCGGCAGGCCCGAGCACGCGATCTACCAGGGGTTCCAGCCCCTCGAGGACCGCGACCTCGACGGGAACCCGTCCGAGTACGTGGACGACTTCATGATCCCTCAGATCAAGGAGCTCATCGACCGCTACCACCCTGACAGCCTGTGCTTCGACGGGGAGTGGGAGCACGGCTACCCCCACTGGCGCGGCCGTCAGATCATCGCCTACTACTACAACCAGGCGGCCGAACGCGGCCAGCAGGTGGCGGTCAACGACCGCTTCGGGCAGGCGAGGGAGGGGGTCTCCGATACCCGTGGTGTGTACGGCGACTTCTATCACGTCGAGTACCACGCGGACATCGACCGCACCAAGCCCTGGGCCATGTGGCGCGGCTTCGGCAACAGCTACGGATTCAACCGCAACGAGCACGAGGGCAATATTTTGTCGCTGGTGGAGACCGTGCAGATGGTGGTCGACGTGGTCTCGGACAACGGGAACATCGAGTTCAACCTCGGCCCCAAGGCGGACGGCACCCTGGCCGACTTCGAGGTGGAGCGCCTCGAGGCCATGGGGCGCTGGCTGAAGGTGAACGGCGAGGCCATCTACGGCTGCTCGAAGAGCCCCTTCGGGGCGCAGCCGTTCGGGCGCACCACCTGGGACGAGGGCCGCGGCCGGCTCTACCTCCACGTCTACCGCTGGCCCGAGGGCGGGACCCTGAGCCTGAGCGGCGCCCGCATGCGGCCGACGTCAGCTGCGCTGCTCGCTCGCCCGTCGGACCCCATTCAGGTCACGCAGACCGGGGAAGGTATCGAGCTCCGGCTCACAGGAGCCGCCCCCGACCCCGCCGTCAGCGTGATCGCCATTGAATTCGAGGGCTCCATCGAGCCGCTGGACTGAACCTCTCGCACCCCCGCTACCCGCCGATTCCCATGAACCCCTCCAACAAGCAAGTCCTCCGCCGCGATGTCCTCCGCGGGACCACGGCCGCCGCCGCCAGCCTCCTCGCGGCCCCGGCCCTCGCCCTCGGCAGCCGCTCCCAGGAGGGGGTCATCCGCGTCGGGGTCGTTGGCCTTCGCGGCCGCGGCGGCAACCATATCCAGGGCTTCGCCAGGCTCGACGGCGTCGAGGTCGTGGCGCTCTGCGACG
This sequence comes from uncultured bacterium, assembly GCA_938075305.1. Taxonomy (GTDB): domain Bacteria; phylum Planctomycetota; class UBA1135; order UBA1135; genus Saltatorellus. The sequence continues at coordinate 25,065 of CALJGV010000025.1, read as the reverse complement.
TGGATGCGGGGGTCCTGGAGCGCCGCGCGTCGGAGCTGGAGCCGGGGGTCAGCAAGGCGGACCGCAAGGTGGCTGTCTTCGAGGACGTCCGGGACATGCTCGCCCGGGACGACGTTGACGCGGTGTCCCTCGCGACCCCGAACCACCTCCACGCGCTGCACACCATCTGGGCCTGCGAGGCGGGCAAGGACGTGTACGTGGAGAAGCCGGTGAGCCACAACATCTGGGAGGGCCGGCGCATGGTGGAGGTGGCCGAGCGCACCGGACGCATCGTGCAGTCCGGCATGCAGAGCCGCTCCCACCGGGCCGTGCAGGAGTCCATCGCCTGGCTCGACGCCGGCGGGATCGGCGCGCCTCGCTACGCCCAGGGGCTCTGCTACAAGCCCCGCAAGAGCATCGGCCTGATCGACGGCCCCAAAGCGCCGCCCGAAGGAGTCAACCATGACCTGTGGTCGGGGCCCCGGGAGGCCGGGCCGGTCGAGCGGCAGCAGTACCACTACGACTGGCACTGGCAGTTCCCCTTCGGCAACGGGGACTTCGGCAACCAGGGCGTGCACCAGGTGGATCTGTGCCGGCGCATGCTCGGGGTGAGCAAGCTCCCGCGCCGGACGGTCGCCGTGGGGGGGCGCTTCGGCTACGAGGACGACGGCACCACCCCGAACACCATGTTCGCCTTCTACGACCTCGAGCCGGCGCCGATGATCTTCGAGGTCCGCGGGCTCCCCAGGGACCTCGAGGCCCGGACCAACGGCAAGTGGGGCGGCAGCATGGACCGTGAGTTCGGCCTCACCATTGGCTCCCTGCTCCACGCGGAGGACGGCCGCCTCGCCATCAGCTCCAACTACGGCCGCGCTATCGCCTACGACCGCAAGGGCGAGGAGATCCGCCGCTGGGATGGTGGCGGTGACCACTTCGCGAACTTCATCGACGCGGTCCGCAAGCGCGACCCGGAGGTGCTCAACGCCGACGTGAACGAGGGGCACATCTCGGCCGCGTACTGCCACCTCGCCAACGACTCCTACATGCTCGGGTGCGAGGACTCCATGGGCTCCATCGAGCGCACCCTTGGGGGTGACCCCGAGGCCCAGGACGCGGCCCAGCGCTTCCGGGCGCACCTCGAGGCCAACGGCGTGGACCTGAATGAGCACCGCCCGACCTTTGGGCGCGTCCTCGCCGTGGACCGGGAGGAGGAGCGCTACGTGGGCGACGACGAGGCCACCAAGCTCATGCGCGGTACTTACCGTGAGGGCTTCGCCGTCCCCGGGAAGGGCTGAACCCGGCGCCGGGGAGGGGAGCCGCCGGCGGGGTCAGGCGAGGATGTCCCTCGCGACCTCGCCGTGCACGTCGGTCAGGCGGAAGTCTCGCCCCGCGTAGGGGTAGGTGAGCGCCTCGTGGTCGAGGCCCATGATGTGCAGGATCGTGGCGTGCCAGTCGTGGATCGACACGCGCCCCTCCACCGCCTCGATCCCGTTCTCGTCGGTGGCGCCGTACGAGAAGCCGCCCTTCACGCCGCCGCCGGCCATCCAGGAGGTGAAGCCGCGGTTGTTGTGGTCACGGCCGTCCCCGTTCTGGGCGAAGGGGGTCCGTCCGAACTCACCGCTCCAGACCACGAGTGTCTCCTCCAGCATCCCGGAGCGGTCGAGGTCGGCGAGCAGGGCGGCGATCGGCTTGTCGATCTCGCGGCACTTGGCGGGCAGGTCCTCCCGCAGGTTGCGGTGGTGGTCCCAGCCCCCCATTCCGACCTCGATGAAGCGCACGCCGGCCTCCGCGAGGTGGCGGGCGGTGAGGCACTGGCGTCCGAAAGCGTCGGTCTCAGCCTCCCCGATCCCGTAGGCCTCGAGGGTCTTCTTCTTCTCCTTCGAGATGTCCAGGAGCTCGGGCAGCTCGCTCTGCATGCGGAAGGCGAGCTCATAGGACTGGATCACCGCGTCGATGTCGTCGCTCCCCTTGCGTCGCCGCGCGTTGGTCTCGTTCAGCTTGCGCAGCAGGTCCAGCTGGGCGCGCTGCTGCTTATCGGACTGGCGGGGGTTGCGGATGTCCGCCACGGGATCCTCGGCCTGCCGGCCGCGCTGGCCGCCGCCGACCTTGATGGGCACGCCCTGGAAGGTGGCAGGCAGGAATGAGCTCCCGTAGTTCTGTGCGCCCCCCTGGCTCCGGGGGGGATTCAGCGTCACGAAGCCAGGGAGGTTCTCGTTCTCGGTCCCGAGTCCGTACAGGGTCCACGCGCCCATGGAGGGCCGCACGAACTGGAAGCTCCCGGTGTGGAGCTTGGTGGTGGCCTGGGCGTGGGCGGGGACGTCGGTGTGCATCCCACGCAGGAGGCACAGGTGGTCGGCCTGCTTGCCGATCTCCGGCAGGAGCTCCGAGATCATCAGGCCGCTCTTCCCTCCGGGGTTGAACGCCCAGGGCGAGCCCATCAGCTTGGCGCCGCGACGGAAGCCCGAGAGGCTGGCGCCATCCCGCTTGGTGAGCATGGGCTTGTGGTCGAACGTGTCCACGTGGGACGGGGCGCCGGTCATGCAAAGGAAGATGACCCGCTTCGCCCGCCCGGGTAGGGCGGCCGAGGTCTGCTGGCTGACCTGGGAGGCGGCGATGCCGTTCAGGGCGAGCATGCCGAAGCCGGAGGACATCATCCGTAGCGCGTCGCGCCGGCTCGGGTTGGAGAACGGGTTCATGTGAGGGTCCTGGTGCGAGATGTGCTGCCTGGTCAGCCCTGGCCGGGCCGTGATCAGTACAGGGTCCGGAACTCGGCGGTCTGGAAGAGGGACTGGCAGAAGGCCGCCCAGGCGGCGTGCTCCGGGGACCGGGGCGTGAGGTCCGAGGAGGCTTCGCGGGCCGCCGGGCGGCCCCTACGGCGGCTCTGTCGCCTGGGCGCGGGCTCGGGGGTCAGCTCCTCGTACCGGTCCAGGAAGCGAGAGATGGCCTGGGCCTCCGAGCCGGAGGGGGCCCGGCCGAGCGCCAGCCGGTACGCGCGGGTGATCCGCTCTCGCTCGGTGCCGTCGGTGGCGAGCAGCCGCGCGGCCATGGCGTCGGAGGCCCGCAGAACGTCCTCGTTGTTCATCATGAACAGGGCCTGGGTCGCGACGCTGGTCTCGTCCCGGTCCCCCTCCACGGTGGCGGCGTCCGGGGCGTCGAAGACCCCCAGGGCGTCCACCGTGGCACCCCGCAGGTTCGGCAGGTACACCGAGCGGACCGGCCGCTCCGAGGTCAGGAGGTCGGCGAGTTGCTCGCGCCGGAGGACACCCTCGACCATGCCGACCGGAGACCCCACCGGGCGCTCACGGTCCAGCGTGCCCGCGGCCTGCAGGATGGCGTCGCGGATCGCCTCGGCCTCGAGCCTCCGGTCGGGCATGCGCCAGAGGGTCACCACGTCGGGGTCGACCCTGTCGTTCGACGCGTTGTGCTCGCTGTCCAACCGGTACGCGTGGGAGAGGGCGAGCTCGCGGACGAGTGACTTCGTCGACCAGCCCGAGTCCATGAGCTCCGCTGCGAGCCAGTCCAGGAGCTCGGGGTGGTCGGGGCGCTGGCCGCCGCTCCCGAAGTTGTCGGGGGTCCGGACGATGCCGCTGCCGAAGAGGTGGAGCCAGATTCGATTGACCCAGACCCGGGCCGTGAGGGGGTTCTCGTCCGAGGCGACCCAGCTGGCGAGCCCGAGGCGCCCGCTGCCCTCGCCGATCTCGATGGCGTGGTCGAAGACCTCGGGGATGCCGCGCTCCACGACCTCACCGGGCTGGTTCAGCTCGCCCCGGCGCAGGACCGCGATGTCCCGGGTCGTGCCATCGGCGGCGCCCATGGTGAGCCGGTTGCTGTCGAGCGCGCGGCCCCTCTCATCGAAGCGGCTGAGCAGGTCCTCGATCATCGCCACCTGCTGGCTCTGGAGCCGCTCCCGGCGCGCGGCGGCGCGCTCGTCGGCGCTCATCTGGCCGCGCCGCATGCGGCCGTCGCCGCTCATGGGCGGCGCCGGTTCGGGCTCGAGCCGCTGCACGAGCCGCTCGAGGGTGCGCTGGAGCTCCGGGGTCAGCCTGGGCCCGTTGGGGAGGTCCGCTCCCTCGGGGAGCGGGAGCAGTTCGGAGGTGTGGTTGTTGCCCGGCCCCGGGTAGGTGCCGAAGTGGGTCTCGGTGCTCAGGAAGATGCCCGCGAGCGCGTAGTAGTCCTCGATGGGGATCGGGTCGAACTTGTGGTCGTGGCAGCGGGCGCATGAGATCGTGAGCCCGAGCATCCCCTGGGACATGGCGTCGATCTGCTCATCGACGAGGTTCAGGCTGAACTCCCTGGGATCGCGGCTGTTATGGCTCTTGGCGCCCATCGCGAGGTAGCCCGTGGCCACCAGGTTCTCGGCGCGCTCGTCGGGGCCCGACGCCCCGAGGAGGTCCCCGGCGAGCTGCTTCTTCAGGAACTCGTTGAAGGGCATGTCCCCGTTCATGGCGTCCACGACGAAGTCGCGGTAGCGCCAGGCGTGGGGGTAGAGGACGTTGCTCTCCATCCCGCTGGACTCCGCGAAGCGGGCCACGTCCAGCCAGTGGCGGCCGAACCGCTCCCCGTAGGCGGTGGACGCCAGGAGCCGGTCGACCACCTTCTCGTGCGCGTCGGGGGACCGATCGCGCTCGAAGGCCTCCTGTTCCTCGGGGGTCGGGGCCAGCCCCGTCAGGTCGAAGGTCACGCGTCGGAGCCATGTGAGCCGGTCAGCGTCCCCGACGGGTCGCACGCCCTCCTCCTCCATGGCGGCCCGAAGGAAGCGGTCCACCTCGGTCCAAGACCATCGGTCCCCTTCCAGCTCGGGAGCTTCTGGCCGGATGACGGGCCGGAAGGACCAGAATTCGCGGGCCTCCTCCATGTCGATCTCGCGCTCGAGGGGCTCGCCGCCGGCGGAGTCGGGCACGGAGACCATGGTCATCGAGGGCTCGGGACCTTCGGGCCAGGGGGCCCCCATGGCGACCCAGCGCTCCAGGTCACGGATCTGGTCCTCCTCGAGCTTGCCGCTGGGGGGCATGGCGAAGGTGAGGTCCTCGTAGCGGACCGCCTCGATGAGGGCGGAGCCGTCCACATCGCCGGGGATCAGCGCCGGGCCGGACACCCCCCCCTTCAGCAGCGCCTCCAGGGAGTCGACCTTGAGGCGGGCGCGGATACGCGGGGAGGTCTCGGCGTGGCAGGAGTAGCAGGCCTCGGCGAGGACGGGCCGGACCCGGGTCTCAAAGAACTCGACCTCCTCCTCGGTGGGGGGGCGTCGGTCGGCCGCGGGGGCCTCGGCGGCGGGCTCGGAGCCGGCGGAGGCCTCCAGGTCCTCGCGCGAGATGAACCCGTCGCCGTTGCGGTCCAGGCGCCGGAAGCTGCGGGGCGTGCGCGGGTACTCGTCCCGGTCGATCTTCCCGTCGAGGTTCTTGTCGAAGCGTCGGACCATCTGCTCGAGGGCGCGACCCCGGTCCTGCTGGGGGGCGGTCGCCGTGAGCCCCACCGGGGACAGTACGAGCAACGCGACGCTCAGGCGCAGGGCGTCCCCGAGCGCGGTGCTTCGATCAGCTCTTCGGGTGAAGGTCATGGGCATGGGCTCCTCGCGGTGATCATCGGGCAGGAGGCGGCCTCCCCTCCACCCTGCTGCGACGTCTGGACCCCCTAGTCAACACGAAGCGCGGAACGAGGTTCCTCCTGTTCTTGTTCCGCGTCTTGTCTCGTCCGTAGAATCGGCGCCAGTGGCCTCCCCCTTGGATGCCGCGCCCGGGCTCCATGCCCGAACGCCGCATGACGCAGGATGATCAGAGGGCGCCCTCGGCGCGCGGCGCCGAGGTGCTCCGACAGGAAGCCGAGGCCATCGCCAGGCTCGGAGAGCGCCTTGGCGGGGACATCGGCGGCTCCGGCGACGCCTTCGGAGCGGCCGTGGCCATGGTGCTGGGGTGTCGCGGTCAGGTGGTCGTCACCGGCATGGGCAAGGCCGGCCTGATCGGCCAGAAGATCTCCGCCACCCTGGCCAGCACCGGCACGCCCTCCTTCTTCCTCCACCCCGCAGAGGCCCTCCACGGGGACCTGGGGCGTGTCCGGCAAGAAGACGTCGTCCTCGCCATGTCGAACTCGGGGGAGACCGCCGAGGTGAACATGGTCATGGGGGCGGTGCGCAAGCTGGGGGTCCCGCTGATCGGCCTGACCGGGCGCGGAGACTCGACCCTCGGACGCTACGCCGACTGCCTGCTGGAGATCGGGCGGGTGGAGGAGGCCTGCCCCATGCAGCTCGCGCCCACCGCCAGCACGACGGTGATGCTCGCCCTCGGCGATGCGCTGGCCATGGCCGTCCTCGAGGAGCGGGACTTCGGGCCCCGCGACTACGCGATCTTCCACCCCGGGGGCAGCCTCGGCCGGAGCCTGCTCCGGGTGGACGAGGTCATGCGCAAGGGCGAGAGCCTGCCCCTGGTGACCGCGGGGACCAGCGTCGCAGACGCGCTCATCCAGACCTCGAAGACCCCGGGGCGCCCGGGCGCCTCCCTCGTGGTCGATGGGGCCGGTCGCCTCGCCGGGATCTTCACGGACGGCGACCTCCGCCGGCTGCTCGAGCGGGGTGAATTTGCGCACCTGGAGCGCCCGATCGATGAGTTCATGGCCAGCGAGCCGAAGGTCCTCGAGCCCGGTGACCTCGCCGTGGACGCCCACCGGCTCCTGCGGGAGAACCGCATCGACAACGCGCCCGTCATCGATGCCGAGGGCCGCCCGGTGGGACTCCTCGATGTCCAGGACCTGATCGAGGTCGGGATCTGAACCAGTCGTGCGCCGACTGATCATCTTTGCCCTCGTCTTCGGCGGGGGTGCCTCGCTGCTCTGGTACCTCGAGTCGGAGCGGCTGAGGTCGGAATCCGATCGCGCCGGCTTGAGGGGTGTGGATCGACCCTCGGAGACCTCGATCCCGCCCTTCGTGCCCCCCTCGGAGGGCGATGAGCAGGGCCCGGCCGTCCCGCAAGACCCCGAGGTCACGCCCGATGACCAGGGGGCGCTCCTCGAGGGCGAGCGCGCCGTCACCAGCGGTGCCCAGCGAACCAACCTGCCGCCACGCCGCGTTGGCGAGCCGCGCCTCGTCCTCGTCACGTCGGACATGCAGCCCATCGACGACCAGGGGACCCGATACGAGCTGAAGGGCATCCAGGTGGACTCCTTCGTGGTGAACGGCGCCCCGCGAGCGGAGGAGCCGAAGAGCAGCAGCATCGAGGCAGAGAAGGGCTACCTGGAGCTGGTCTCCGACGACCTCGGCCTGGAGTTCGACGAGGACATCAACGTTCAGCTGGAGGCCGTCGTCGTCCAGCAGCTGATGAACACGCCCCTCGCCCCGCTCACCCTCGAGGCGGTGCGCCTCGACGCGAAGCTCGCCCTCGACGAGCTCCGGTCCGTGGGGGACGACCTGGTCACCTTCACCTCCCGGGATGTCCGGGGGACGGGGCGCGGCCTCGTGGGGCTCGGCGCGCTCGGGAGCCTCTCCTTCGAGGGGGGCGCGGATGTGACCCTTGAGCTCGGCGACGAGCGCGCGGCCCGCATCCGCTCCAAGGAAGGGGGGCAGCTCAACATCATCTCCAGCCCCGAGGTGGAGGGGACGGAGCGCCGCATGATCCGCGTCCATGCGGAGGGTGGGGTCCTGCTGGTCTTCGGTGACGCCTCGGGGACGATGGCCGACGGTGACTCGGTCGCCGTGGAAGCCGGCTTCGTCGATGTGGACGTGGAGCTCGGCGGTGAGGGCGAGCCCAACCGGATCCTCGACGCCCGCGCCGGCGGCGGGATGGAAGTTCGCCGGGGCCGGGACCGCTTCCGAGGGCAGGAAGGGTACATCGAGTTCGAGGGGGCGCGGCCGCGGCGTGTCACCCTCCGAGGCGAGCCGACCGTCGCCTACGTGATTGAGGAGTCGGACGAGGAGCTCCGGCTTGAGCTCGCTGGCGAGGGGCCCGTGACCGCGGACCTCGACGCAGGGGATGGAGCCGCCGCCGGGCCTCGCGCGCAGCAGTTCGTCTTCCTCGGACCGGGGACCCTCGAGGCCACCGACCGCGGCGGCACCATCAGCTTCCAGAACGAGGCCCGGGGGCGCGGCCTGTCCGACCGCTCCGGCGCGACGGTCCTGCTCAGCGGATCGGTCCGCGCGGTCTCGGTGGAGGGGGAGCTGGAGTCCGAGTCGGTGCTGGCGACCTACCGCGAGGCCGGGGGCGCGTTGTTCACGACCGAGGGCCCCTCCACCATCCGGGCGCGGCGGGAGGACGGGATCTTCCGCGCGGAGGCGCGCGGCGGGCTGACGGCGCGCCTCGAGGGGGAGAGCTGGTTCATCGATGAGGCCCGCGACTTCGAGGCCGAGGCGCTCGGGGAGGAGCCGCACCGCATCTCCGCGGAGAAGGTCCGTGACGTCGACCTCGCCGCCGAGACCCTCTCGGCCACAGGAGAGGTGCGCTACCAGTCCCTCTGGGGCGAGGCTCGCGCCGCAGCGGCGACGCTGACCGGCGGCGGAGCCATCGACCTGGTGGGTGAGGAGGGGGAGCCCGTCGTGCTCAACCTCATCCCCGAGGGCGATAGCCTTCGGGAGGCCGCCGAGAGCGTTGTGGGGGTGAGCACGGGGACGGTCCGCGCGGCGTCCCTGAACGTGTCCCGGGACACCTTCACGGCCGAGGGCGAGGCCATCGCCGAGCTCCAGGGGACGGACGGTGTGTGGCGGCTCGACTGCGACCAGCTCATGGGGCGCCGCGGGGCGGCCGAGGGGGGCGCCGCGACGCCCTTCCAGTTCGAGGTCCTCGGCGTCCGCGAGCTGCAGCTCGAGAGCGGGCTCGAGCGCTCGAGGTTCGCGGCGGAGAAGATCTGGGTGGACGGGGTGATGCTCGGTGAGGCGGGCGCCGAGGTGGCCGTCGACCAGACGAAGCCCTCCGAGGTGCGCGCCGAGGGCGACGTCCGCGCCACGATCCGGAGCCTCGCGCCGGAGGGGCCCGTGGAGTTCCTCGCCATGTGGAGCGTGGAGGCCGCCTCCGCCACCTTGAAGCGCGGGGCACGGGGCGCGGACCTCCGCGCCCCCTTCACGTTGGTCGCCGACGAGGTGACCCGCGCCCACTACGAGGCGGCCGGCGTCAGCGCGGACATCACGGCGGACCGGCTCGAGGTGGATGGAGCCATCGGGTCCCAGTCGTCGATGACCGCCGAGGAGCGGGACGCCGCGCTCGTCGGCTCGTCGCTCATCGCGACGGGCCGGGTGGAGACCTCCTTCAGGATGAACCCGAGCCGCCCCCCGATCCTGGGGCGTGGGGACCGCTTCCTGCTCGTGGACGGCCAGCGTGGCCAGCTCGGCGCCGACCCGGGGAAGCGGGTGCGCGCCCGGGGCATGCTGCCGGACCGGGATGAGCCCTACGTCCTCACTGCTCGCTCCGTGGATTTCTCCCGGATACAGCTTCGGGCCGTGGAGCCGATCCTCGAGCTCAGCGGGTCGAACCCCCTGATGGAGTTCGGGGGGATCCGCCTCTCCAGGATCTCCGGCGAGTACCTGGAAGCCACCCGCGAGATGGCGGCGCTGTCGGGGACAAGTGAGGCGCCCGTGCTCGGGACGGGCGTGAACGACGAGGGCCAGGACGTCTCGATCCAGGCCCGTCGCCTTGAGTTCCCCCTCGGCGGTATCGGGGGACCGGATTCGGACGCCGGCGCCCCGAAGCGCACCATCGGCCCCCATGAACCCGTCCCCCCGTCCCGGACGGACGACGACGACGTGGAGCTGGTCGGGTTCGAGCTCTCCCTGGGCAACGGGCGGTTCCTCAAGGGGGACTTCGGCGAGTTCGACGGAGATCGACTGCGCCTCGAGGGGCGGCCGGCCATCCTCCGCGTGGCTGGCTTCGAGGTCGCCGCAGAGTCCATCGAGGTGGACCTCGTCGACTACCTGCTGGAGACCGGGCGCGGCGTGATCCGTAGCCGGGGAGAGGCTTCGACCACGGCCCAGGAGGTCGAGTTCGCCGGGATCGAGTCACAGCTCGTGGGCGACGAGATCCTCGTCACGATCAACGCGCCATCTTTCACCTCCGGCGCGGACAGCGCGCGGGCGGACTTCGTCGCGCTCTTCCTCGACCGGGCGCGCTGGAAGGCGCGGGGAGACAGCGCCTACCGGGGCATACCCGAGCCCGCGGCCGAGGCCCCCGCTGCGCCTGCGCCGTCAGCCAAGCCGAACTTCCTGGCCGAGCTCCTCTTCGAGCTCCAGACCCGCGAGTTCGGTCAGTACATCCGCTCGCTGTACATCGAGGGGGGATTCGAGGTCCTGCGCGGTGATAACCGCTCGGCGACCGGTGACCGGGTCTACATCGACCTGCCCAGGGCGGCGACGTGGGCCGAGGGCTTCGAGCTCTCCTATCCCCTGGAGACCCGGGGGCGGGATGTCCCCCTCCGGATCCGAACCGACCGCCTGGAGTCCGACGAGGCGGGCGCGCTGGTGGCCAACGGTGCGACGCTCACGACCTGTAGCCACGAGGTCCCCCACTTCGTGGTCCGGACCCGCAAGTTCTCCCTGTCGCCGCGCGACGACGGTCGCTGGCGCTTCGCCGCGCGCGGGAACCGAATCAAGTTCGAGGGTGGCTTTGGAATGCCCCTCCCCTCGATCGGCAACGTCGTCTTGGACGAGGAGTTCGGTGTCGAGGGCTTCGAGGACGAGGCGGGCGAAGTGACCCCGCTCAGCGACATCGCGGTGGCCCAGACGGCGCGCTTCGGGGCCACGCTGGGGGCGGCGTTCCGCTTCGACGTGGGCGGGGTGGGCTCCTGGATCGGCGAGCGGATCGGCATGAACCCCGACAAGATCGAGGGTAAGTGGGATACCTCGGCGAGCTACCTGTGGGACCGGGGGCCGCTCCTCGGCCTCGGGCTGAGCCTGCGGGAGCACGAGCCGGGGGATGACCCCGGGGAGGACTTCCGGGTCGATGCCTTCGTCGGGGGGATCCCCGACAGCGGCATGGATCGTGGCACGGTCCGGGTCCCCGAGAGTGAGCGAGACACCCTCCGCCTGTTCGGATACGTCAGGAGCCGCTACCCGATCGTCCGGGGCGAGTGGATCGACGTGGCCGTGGCGTCGCAGACCGATGCGGGCGTGCAGTCGGAGTTCTACGAGAACGATTACCAGCGCTTCGACCAGCGCGACACCTTCGTGCGCTGGCGGAAGTCCTTCGGTGCGGACTACCTCGCAGCAGGGGCCCAGAAGCGGATCAACTCGTTCCGCAGCCAGAAGGAGGAGCTGCCTTCCTTCATGGCCTACCGCGGCGAGCGCGCCGTGGCCAACGTCGCCGGCGTCCCGCTGCTCTACGGCGGCTCGTTCGAAGCGGGCTTCTTCCGGCGACGCGAAGGGGTCGCGAAGGAGGACCTCTTCTCCGACCTTCCCGGCGGTGCGCAGCTGGGCATCGGTGATGGCGAGTCCGGGCGCGCGGACCTCATCCAGCGCGTCGCGCTGCCGATCCAGACCGGGGTCGGCGCGATCAAGGCCACGCCCTTCGCTGAGGTCCGCGGCACCGCGTGGACCGAGTCCCTGGACGACGCGGGCGAGGACCCGCTGCGCGGCGCTGCGATCGCCGGCATGGAGCTCTCGACGACCCTCCACAAGATCACGGACAGCGGCTACCTGCACGCCCTCGCCCCGCGCATCTCTGCCTCCACGGACCTCTGGTACGAGGAGCAAGGCGGTGAGCTCATCCCGTTCGACCGCACCGAGGAGCCGATCGACGGTGACCGGTACGAGGCCGGGCTGCGGGCCCTCTGGCAGCGGCCTAGCACCTTCGAGACCTTTGACCTCGACGTCCGCGCCACCCTGCTCCAGGACCGCTCAGGCGACCGGGAGGACCTCAAGCAGATCGGGACCCTGGGTCGCTACATCACGGGCTACGGGAGCGGTGAAGGGCTGATCGGGATCCTCCACGATGCCAGGTACGACGTCGAGAACACCGAGACCACCTACACGCGCAGCACCTTCGCGGTGCGCCCCACCGACGACTACCTGTTCGAGGTCAGCTACGGTCAGGCGCGCGCCATCGATCGGGATGAGCTCTACGAGACCGGGGGCATCGGAGGCCGCTGGCTGATCGACCCCAAGTGGGAGGTCGAGGCCCGCTACTCCCGCGACCTTCGCGTGGGGGAGTCCCTGCTCACCGAGTTCGTGCTGCGTCGATTCAGCCACGACTTCGTCCTGGACCTGATCTTCCAGGACCGGGCCGGTGAGGGTGGCACGACCATCGGCCTGAGCTTCAAGCCGCTCCTCGGTTGGACCAGGAGCCGCCTCGGGCTCCTCGATCGGCGCTAGCCGATCAGTTGCCCACGGGCGTCCAGATCAGCCCGTCTTGGGCCGTGAGTCCGGCGGCGGCGAGCGCCACGTCCGAGCTCATGTCGGCGCTGACCGAGAAGGCCGCGTCGAAGTTGGGGGTGCGGTTCAGCCCGTCATAGGCCCCGCCCGCCTGGTCGATGGTGTTCCTGGTCGCGACCACGTCGCCGATCTCGTTGATCATGAACGCGCGACGGCCCGTGCGGTTGATTTGCTTGGGCCACGCGTAGCAGCACCACATCAGCTCCGAGTTGGCGCTCCCAGGGTAGGGCCCGGGCTTGGATCCGCCGGAGTCACGCTCCGCCAGTCCGCCGACCGGCGAGGTGGAGCTGTTGTCGGGGAGGAACATCTTGAAGTAGTAGCCGTTGCGCTCGATCACCCCGTCGCCAGCGTCGGAGATGAAGATCGCGAACTGCTTGGACAGGAACGACGGCTGCGCGCTGTCGCCGACGGAGCCGATGCCGGTCCCCACCTGTGACCAGACCCGGACCGGCGTCTCACCGGACAGCTCTCCGAAGTACCCCGCCTCGCCGCCGCCGTCGATGTCGGTATCGATGGTGACGCTCGAGATCATGTTCTGCTGCGCCGTCGCGATGGACCGCAGGGTGGAGATCGTGGCGTTCTCGTTGGCCGAGACGCGGGCGCTCACCAGCTTGGGGATCGCGATGGCGGCAACGATCGCGATGATCGCGATCACGATCATCAGCTCGATGAGGGTGAAGCCGGACTGCTTGTGAGGACGAGGCATTGGATTCGTGCGCAGGGTCGGCGCAGGGGCGCCGTTAGGTTCGGCCGGCCCTGGGCGGGCCTGCGATGCCTGCTATCGACGGGATCCCTCGATTCCTTGAGGGCCCCTCGATGTACCTCGGAAACACCCTTCCAGGGGGCTGGAGCGCCCCCTGGAGGGGGCGCGGTCGCTCAGAAGAGGCCCAGGATCTCGCCGTTCTCGTCGATGTCCACCTGCTTGTAGGCGGGGGTCCTGCCCAGGCCGGGCATGGTCATGATCGCGCCCGCATAGACGACGACGAAGCCGGCGCCGGCCGCGAGCCGCGCCTCGCGCACGGGGAAGACGAACCCCTCCGGCGCGCCCTTGAACTGGGCGTCGTGGCTGAGGCTGTACTGGGTCTTGGCCATGCAAATGGGGAGCTTGCCGTAGCCCTGCTCCTCCAGGCGCGCGAACGTCTTCTTGGCCGCCGCGGAGAACTCCACGGAGCCGGCGCCGTAGATCTTCAGCGCGAGGGCCTCCACCTTCTCAGTGAGGGAAGCCTCGTCCGGGTAGAGCAGCTTGAAGTCGGACTCGCCGGACTCGGCCGCATCGATGATGGCCTGCCCGATAGCGGCGCCGCCCTCGCCACCCCTGGCGTGGACCTCGCTGACCTCCGCGGCGCGGGCACCCGCGGCGAGCGCGCGCTCCTTGACCACCTCGATCTCCGCCTCCGTGTCCGTGGGGAAGCGGTTGATGGCCACGACCACGGGGACGCCGTAACTGCGGACGTTCTTCACCTGGGCCTCCAGGTTGGAGCAGCCCTTGAGGACGGCCTCGGTGTTCTCGTGGAACAGCTCTTCGGGGAGCGGCCGTCCCTGGCGGGTTGGGTAGTTCCCCGAGTGCACCTTGAGGGCGCGGATCGTGGCGACCAGCAGCACGGCGTCGGGCTTCATCCCCGAGGCGCGGCACTTGATGTCGAAGAACTTCTCGGCGCCCATGTCCGCCCCGAACCCCGCCTCCGTCACCAGGTACTCCACGTGCCCCTGTGCCACGCGGTCCGCGACGATGGAGGAGTTCCCGTGGGCGATGTTGGCGAAGGGGCCGGTGTGCACGAAGGCGAGGGTGCCCTCGGTGGTCTGCATGATCGTCGGATCGATGGCGCGCTGGAGGATCGCGGCCATGGCGCCGGCGACCTCGAGCTCGTCCGCCGTGACAGGGTCGCCGTTGCGGTTGGAGCCGATGACGATGCGGCCCAGGCGGCGCCGAACGTCCGCGAGGTCGTTGCTCATCCCCAGGATGGCCATGACCTCAGAGGCGGACGTGATGTCGAAGCCGGTCTCCCGCGGGACGCCGTTCTTGGGGCCCCCGAGGCCGGAGGTGACCTGCCGCAGCGCCCGGTCGTTGACGTCGAGCACCCGCCGCCAGGTGACCGTGGCCGGGTCGATATCGAGGGGGTTGTCCAACAGGATCGACGCGTCGATGGCCGCCGCCAGCAGGTTGTTGGCCGCGGTCACCGCGTGGAAGTCCCCGGTCAGGTGGAGGTTGAAGTCCTCCATGGGCACCACCTGACTGTAGCCGCCCCCGGCCGCGCCGCCCTTGATGCCGAAGACCGGTCCCATGGAGGGCTGCCGGATCGCGCAGGCGGCCTTCTTCCCGAGCTTGTTCAGGGCCAGGGAGAGCCCGACCGTGTGGACCGTCTTACCCTCGCCGGCGGGGGTCGGGGTGATGGCCGTGACCACGACGTAGCGGGACTTGCTGTCCCCCGGGTCGCCGGCCAGCTTGTGGTTCACCTTGGCCATGTAGCGGCCGTAGGGTTCGAGCCCGTCGGCGTCGAAGCCGTACTCACTGGCGACGTCTTGGATCGGGCGGAGCGTGACGTCTCTGGCGATGTCTAGGTCGGAGCGCATGCGACAAAAGGTAACGCTTCTGCGCCCTCGCGAGGGCTTGAGGATGGGTCCACCCCCCTCAGGACTCGATTCCGAGACGCTCAGACGCCCCGGCGGCCGTGGCGGATCCCGTCGAGGGTCACGGCTCCGACGATGATCCCGCCGACGAGGATCTCCTGGACGAAGTTGGGCACCCCCGACAGGTTGCAGCCGTTGGCCAGGGTGGCCATCAGGAACGCGCCGATCATCGCGCCGAGGATGGTCCCTGTTCCGCCCGAGAGCGACGCGCCGCCAATCACCACCGCCGCGATGACGTCGAGCTCCTTGCCCATGGCGGTGGTGGGATCGCCGACCGTGAGGCGGCCGAACTGGAGCACCCCGGCGAGCCCCGCCATGGCGCCGGCGAAGACGTAGATCGCGAACTTGGTGCGCTCCACGGGCACGCCGCAGAGCCGGGCGGTGGGCTCGTTGGAGCCGATGGCGGTGGTCCAGGTGCCGAAGACCGTGCGGCGCAGGAGGAACGCGGCGGCGAGCGCGGACAGCCCCATCAGCCAGACCCCTGGGGCCAGGACGAGCCAGTCGGGCACGTTTTCTCGGATGAACCCTGGCAGCACCGAGAGGTCTGGGTTCTTGGACATGAACTGCTTCAGCCACCCGCTGGGGGCGTCGACCTTCTGCTCGTCCCCGAGCCACTTCGCGGCCCCGCGCGCCGCGCCGAGGGTGCCCAGGGTGACGATGAAGGGCGGGAGCTTGAGGAGGGTGACCAACCCGCCGTTGACCGCGCCCACGGCGGCGCCCGCCAGGACCCCGAGGAGCGCCGAGGGGAGCTCGCCGTGGCCCGCCTTCATGGAGAGGGCCGTCACCACCGACGCCAGGGCGATGGCCGAGCCCACGGAGAGGTCGATGCCGCCGGAGCGGATGATGAACGTGGCGCCAATGGCCGCGAGGCCGACGATGACCGTCTGGGTGGCGATGGTCTTGGCGTTGAAGACGGAGAGGAACCCCTCGGGCGCCACGACCCCGAACAGCGCCACCACGACGATGAGGCCGAGGAACGGCCCCACGAGGTCGGCGATCTGGCGAGCTCTGGCCGCGCCGCGGCCGGGGAGCGGTTGATCTTCAGGTTCCATCAGCGGGTTCCTCCCGTGGCGGCGACGAGCGCCGCGTCCTCGGTCCAGTCGTCACGGGGGCGGGCGGGCCCCAGAACGCCCCGGTGCATCACGGCGATGCGGTCGCAGGTGCCCAGGAGCTCTGGCAGGTGGCTGCTCACCATGAGGATAGCCTTGCCCTGCGCCGCCAGCTGGTCGAGCAGCCGGTACACCTCCACGCGGGCACCCACGTCGATACCTCGGGTGGGCTCGTCGAGCAGGAGGATGTCGACGCCGCACTCCAGGAGGCGTGCGAGGGCGACCTTCTGCTGGTTCCCGCCCGAGAGGTCCCGCACGGGCTGCCTGGTGGAGCCGGCCCGGAGCGAGAGCCGGCCTCGCCAGGGCTCGGCGGCGGCCTCCTTGGCCTGCCGCGTCACGGCTCCCACGCGGTTCGCGAGGCGCCTGACGCTGGAGAGGGTGATGTTCTCCGCGATGGAGAGGTCCAGGGCGACGCCCTCCCGCGCGCGGTCCTCGCTCAGGAGCCCGACCCCGAGCTCCACCCAGCGGCGGGGCCGGGGGCGACGGACCGCACTCCCGCGCAGCTCGATTTGACCCGCGGTCATGGGGTCCAGGCCGTACAGGCTGCGGAGCATCTCCGTGCGGCCCGCGCCCACGAGGCCGAACACCCCCAAGATCTCGCCGGACCGCAGCTCGAAGCTGGCCTCCCTTGGACCGGAGGCGCCGGCGAGCCCCTGGACGGAGAGCGCGACCTCGCCCGGGCTCCTCGACGACCGCGGGTACGCCTCCGCCACGGAGCGCCCTGCCATGGTGGTGACCATCTCGTCGGTGCTGGTCTCCGGCACCTCGCCGCGCCCCACGGTCTCGCCGTCGCGGAGCACGGTGAAGCGGTTCCCGATGGCCTTCACCTCGTCGAGGAAGTGACTGATCCACAGCACCGTCACGCCGGACTCGATCAGGCGCCGGGTGACCCGGAAGAGGCGATCCACGTCAGGCGCAGAGAGTGAGCTGGTGGGCTCGTCGAACACGATGATCGTGGCGTCGAGACAGAGGGCCCGGGCGATCTCGACCAGCTGGCGGTCTCCGGGCCCGAGCTCACTCACGAGGGTGTCGCCGGTGAAGCTCGAGACATCGAGGTCCCGGAGGACCTGGCCGAGCCGGACCCGCGGGGCGTCCAGCCGCTTCACGCCGAGGCGCGACGTCTCCCGGCCGAGGGTGACGTTCTCGAGGACGGAGAGGTGGGGGCAGAGGTTGAGCTCCTGGTAGATCATCGCGACGCCGCGCTCCCGGGCCTCGCGGGGGGAGGCGGGGGCGAACGGGGCGCCGTCGATCCAGAGGTCCCCCGAGTCCGGCGCCAGGGCCCCGGCCACGATCTTCATGAGGGTGCTCTTGCCCGCGCCGTTCTCGCCGAGGAGGGCGTGGACCTCGCCCACGTCCGCCTCCAGGTCCACCCCCCGGAGGGCGTGAACGCCGCCAAAGCGCTTGGTGACTCCCTTGATCTGGAGCCGCGGCGGCCGCCGCCGCCGGAGGACGGCGCCGGTCTCCATCACTCGTCGAGGATCGAGAGGTCGGGCTTCAGGAGGGCCTGGACCGAGGGGTCGTCGATGGAGGCGGAGGGGACAACCACCACGCCCGTGTCGATGCGGGGCTCCACGGCCTCACCCCGTGCGGCGGCGACGCAGGCGCGCACGGAGAGCTCTCCCATGCGCACGGGGTCCTGGAGCACGAGGGCGTCGATCTCTCCGGCGCGGAGGGCCTCCACGAGCTTCTCGCTGGCGTCGAAGCCCACGAATACCACGTCGTCGGCGCGGCCGGAGTCCTGCAGCGCCCGCAGCATCCCGAAGGCCGCGGACTCGTTCGGGCAGAAGATGCCCTCCACGTCCTTGAAGCTGTTGAGGAGATTCTCGGACGCCTGGTAGGCCCCCTCGTTGGTGGCGCCGGCGTACTGGTTGGAGGAGATGACCTCGATGTCCGGGGCCTTGCCCACCGCGGCGAGGAAGCCCTCCTCGCGCTCGAAGGTGCTGGCGGACCCCTCCTGGTAGCGCAGCAGGATCACCGAGCCCTTGCCGCCCATCATCTCGATCAGGGCCTCCCCGGCGAGCTCGCCGCCGCGACGGTTGTCGGTGGCGACGAAGGAGGTGCGCCCCTCCCAGTCCAGGTCGCTGTCCGCGACGACCACCGGGATGCCCTGCCCGCCGGCCTCCTCGGCTGGTGTGACGAGGGCCTTGCGGTCCATGGGCATGAGGACGATCCCGTCCACGCCCCGGACGACGAAGTTCTCGACGATCTGGATCTGCTCCGCGCGGTCGTCCTCGCGGATGGGCCCCTTCCAGATGACCTCCACCCCGAGGTCCCGGGCGGCGGCCTCGGCCCCGGCGTGCACGGACTTCCAGAACTCGTGGGTCGTGCCCTTGGGCACGACGGCGATCTGCAGCGTGTCGTCGTCAGCGTCGCCGTTCGAGGCGCCCCCGCACGCGGAGAGCGCGAGGAGGGAGAGGGCAGCGGCCAGTCGAAGTCGTTGATTCATGACGATGGGGGAAGTCGCGGTTGAACCAGCCTAACCGCTCGGGCTCTCTTGCTACGTTGACTCCCCATGCCCATCGACGCCCATCAGCACTTCTGGACCTACGACGAGACGCAGTACGGTTGGATCGCCGAAGGGGGCCTCCACGCCCTCAAGCGTGACTTCCTCCCCGAGGACCTCCGTCCGCTGCTCGATCAGCGTGGCGTCGACGGCACCGTCGCCGTCCAGGCACGCCAGGACCTGGAGGAGAGCGAGTGGCTCCTGGGCCTCACCGAGGACCACTCCTGGATCCGCGGCGTCGTGGGCTGGGTGGACCTCGCCTCGGAGCAGGCCGAGGACCAGCTGGACCGCCTGGCGGCGGCGCGGGGGGGCGAGCGCCTGGTGGGGATCCGCCACGTGGTGCAGGCCGAGGCGGAGGGGTTCCTGGACGGCGCGGACTTCCGCCGAGGCGTGGCGGCGGTCGGCGCCCGCGGGCTCGCCTACGACGTGCTGATCCTCGAGCACCAGCTGGAGGAGGCCGTCCGCTTCTGCGGGGCGATGTCGGGGCAGCGGCTGGTCCTCGACCACCTCGCCAAGCCCCGCATCGCGGCCGGGGAAATCGACGGCTGGGCGGCGCTCATGCGAGAGCTCGGCGCCATGGAGCATGTGACCTGCAAGGTCAGCGGCATGGTCACCGAGGCGGATCACGGGGCCTGGACCTACGACCAGCTCACCCCCTACATGGACGTGGCCTTCGAGGCCTTCGGTCCGAAGCGGCTCCTGTTCGGATCGGACTGGCCGGTGTGCACCCTCGCGGCCCCCTACACCCGTGTGCACGAGGTCTTCTCCCGCTGGAACGCGTCGCTCTCCATGGTGGGCGCGACCGTGGACGCCCAGGCCGCAGTGGAGGCGGCCTACGGCCTCACCTGATCAGCGGGCGAGGATGCGCTCGGCCTGGGGGCGCATGGGGTGACCCGGCGCCAGGGCCTTGGCGGCCTCGAGGGCCTCCACGGCCTCCTCACGCCGATCCGCGTTGAACAGCGCCATCGCCCGCAGGTAGGCCGGCTCTGCCAGGGTGGGGGACGCCGTGCGCCACTGCTCGATGCGGAAGAGCGCCTCCTCCCAGCGGTTCATGCTCCCCAGCGCGGTGACCCAGGCCTGGTAGCCGAGGTGGTCGAGGGGGGCGGAGCGGGTGACGGCCTTGAAGTGCCGGTCCGCCTCCTCGAAGGCCCCCGACTCCGCGTCGAGCAGCCCCAGCATCCGATGGGCGTCCAGGTCCTCCGGGCTGGCCTCGAGGACGGCGTCGAGCTGGGCACGGGACTCGGGGATGCGACGGAGCTCCATGAGAGCGCTCGCCAGGTAGAGCCGCGCGGTGCGGTTGTCCTCGTCCACCGTCAGGACGCGCTTGAACTCCACGGCGGCGGCCGCGAACTCGCGGCGGCGGACCATGGCCTCGCCGCGCTGGAAGTTCATGGCGGCGGACCGCGAGCGGGTCATGATGTCCCGGCGCACCGAGTCCCCCAGCTGGACCTTGGCCTCCTCGGTCGCCCGCTGCCGCGCGGTCACCGCCGCGGCCTCGTCGACGCGCTGGAGCATGGTGAGCCCCTGGCCGAGGGCCGTCGCCAGCGCCGGGTCGCCTGGGAAGCGCTCGTGCAGCCGCGAGAGCCGCTCCACCGCGGCCTCGGCCTCCCCCTGGTCGAGGAGCGCCCGCCCGATGCCCAGCTCGGCGTAGTCGTACTGGTAGTCGAGGCCAGCGGAGACCTCCCGGGCCCGCTCGAAGGCGGCCAGGGAGCCCTCGGCGTCCCCGCTCACCAGGAGGAAGTCGCCCAGGCGGGCGTGGATGGGCGGGTAGTCGTCCCGCAGCGCCCCCGCCCGCTCGAAGCGCGCCGCCACGTCGTCCACCGAGCGCTCCAGCATGGTCCCGAGCACCGCGTGGTCGTAGACGGCCTTGAAGATCGTGGGGTCCAGCTGGATGGCCACCGAGAGGCACTGTTCGGCCTCCTCCAGGAAGAAGTGCGCGTCGAGGGCGAGGCCGAGCTCGCTCCACCGCTGGGCGTCCTCCGGGTTGGCGATGACCGCCGCGCGAGCCGCGCCGAGGGTCTCGGCCACCAGCGGCTCCATGGTGCTGGTGTCCAGGGCTGGCGGGGGAGGGAGCGCCCTGGCGGGGTCGGCGCCACCGCAGGCCGCCGCGAAGAGGGCGATGGTCAGGGGGACGGAGGTCAGCAGCGCACGCTTCATCGGACGGCCTCTCCGCTCCCGCGGACCAGTCGGTGGATCCTGCCGGTCTCGATCCCGGCGAAGCGCTCGCGGAGGCCGTCCGTCCAGCGGAGCTCGACGTCCACCGGAGCGCCGTCGAGGGCGCCCGGCACGCCGAAGTGCGCGCGGGGATCCCGGCTGGACTGGTAGCCGTCCGACGCGCGTGTGGTGCGGGTCAGCTCGAAGTCGGCTGCGGTGACCTTGACCTGCACCCCGAGCCCCGTGGCGCTGGTCCCGTCGACCCTGGGGTCAATCTTCACCCAGCTGCCCTCGCGGGGCGCGTCATTCCGCAGGACCCGCGCGGCATTCTCGTTCCCGGTGACCACCAGGTCCACGTCGCCGTCGCCGTCCAGGTCGCCCTGGAACACGCAGCGGTCCACGAGCAGCGGGCCGGTGAGCGCGGCGGCGCGCTCCTTCTCGTCCGTGAAGCGGGCCCCCTCGGCGATCAGCATCGAGTTTCCCTCGGCGAGCTGGGCCCACGCGCCCTCGAGCTCGCACCCCGCGGGGACCGGACCGATGCGGACGCGCCCGTTGGCGATGGCGAGGTCGAGGTCCCCGTCCAGCTCCACGTCGAAGGCCGCCACCCCGAACCCCGTGTTGGGCCGGGTCATGACCCCCAGGCCCGCCTGCCCGGTGCGGTCGCTGAAGGCGCCCGCGCCGCGCGCGCGGTAGAGGGTGTGGGTCTCTTCCTGGAGGTGGGTCATGAAGAGGTCCGAGAGCCCATCCCGGTCGAGGTCCTCCACGACGACGCCCATGCTGGCCTCCGCGAAGCCGTTCTGGTTCAGGGCGATCCCGCGGGTGGAGCCCTCGTCGCGCCAGCCCCCCTCCCCGTCGGGGACCCACAGCTGGTTGGCCTGGCCGTCGTTGGCGACGTAGACGTCGAGCCTACCGTCGCCGGTGAGGTCCTCGATCACCACCCCGAGCCCGGGCGCGGGGGCACCCACGAGCCCCGCCTCGGCGCTCGCGTCGCGGAACGACCCGCCCTCGTTGATGAGCAGCACGTCGTGGACCGGCGCTCCGCTGCCGGGGGGGCAGTAGGTGCGGCGCCCGGCGGCGTCGTTGCAGATGATCTTGGGGTCGAGCTCGATGTATCGGGCCACGTAGAGGTCCAGGTCGCCGTCGGCGTCCAGGTCCCCGAAGGCGGCCGAGGTCGACCAGCCCTCCACGCCGGCGCTCCACTCCGAGGTCGCGTCCCGGAACCGCCCGTCGCCCCCGTTGAGGAAGAGGGCGTCGCTTCCCTGCTGGGACACGTAGAGGTCCACGTCGCCGTCGCCGTCCACGTCGCCCGCGGCCGCGCCCATGGCGTACCCGGTGAGGGACTCGAACCCCGCCCCCGCGCTCACGTCGGTGAAGGCTCCCGCGCCGTCGTTGCGGAAGAGGGCGTGTCCGTCGCCGGCCTGGGCGGTCCTGGGGGAGCCGGGGTCGGTGCCGCCCTGGAGGAGGAAGAGGTCGAGGTCCCCGTCGCCGTCCATGTCGAAGAGCGCCCCGCCGCCGCCCATGATCTCCGTCAGGATCCAGTCACCTGCAGCCCCGGAGCCGTGGGAGAAGCGGACGCCGCTGGAGGCCGTGACGTCGGTGAACAGCTGGCTCACCGGGCCATCGGCGGCCTCCGGTTCAGGGGCGCCCCCGGCGGGCGAATCGCCGCCGCAGCCGTAGAGGCCCAGGCTGACCCACCCGCACCAGGCGAGGGTGGCGGCGGAGATGCTGCGGTCGCGAGCCTTCATGGACGCTGGATCCTATCGGCCACCACCGGTTCCGGCGCGAGTCACCGCTGGCCTCTCCCGGCTGGGAATGGGCGCGAGGTCAGTTTGACGCAAACGCACAGCGGGAGACGGGCGCCCCACGGGGCGCGGGGCCGCGGTGCGGTGGATCGGTCGGAGATCCCGATGCCCGGATCGAGGATGGACGCCGCCCGTCCCGGGCGCGTGGCTAGACTCGAAGGGTCCCCAACGCTTGCCACAGGACCCCATGGCCTCCACCCGAATCGCGCTGCTCACCCTCATCCTCGGCCTCGGTCTGGGAGGAGGAATCGGGTTCCTCCTCGGGGGCGATGGCGGACCGGCGGTCCAGGCCGCGGACTCGTCCATGGTCCGGAGAACCGGAGAGGAGCGGCGCGGTCCGGCTGGGGAGCAGGGGCTCTCCCTGGCTGCCCTCGACCCGGCGGATCGAACGTCGAGCTCACGGGTCAACACCGACGCCACTGACCGCGCGCTGGCGGCGGAGGCGGACGACTATTCGGACGCGACGCTCGCCCGTATCTCGATGGAGGCGGAGGACGCTGAGGACGGCCTGACCGGCGAGGGGACGATCACCGGGACGGTCTTTGACGGCGACGGAGCGCCCCTCGCGGGGGCCACGGTCGTGACCGTGAACTTCTACTCCGCGGGCGAGGGGGGCAACCCCGGGCGGAGCACGGAGGGCGTCGGGCGGGGATGGTCTGGACCGACGGAGGTCCGCGGGGCGCTCGCCGCCAACGCCAAGACACTGCTCGAGAAGCAGCGCCGCCAGCGAACCACGACGACCGACGCAGCGGGCGGCTTCGAGTTCGCGGAGCTGCCCGCGGGACGCTTCACTCTGAGGCCTTACCTCGAAGGGATGGTCTTTGACAGCCAGACGGTCCGCGTCGGCGAGAGCGCCCAGTTCATCGGCAAGCCCGTGTCTGAGTACCACCTCGACCTGCGGCTGCCGGACGGAACGGTCCCGGAGGAGGCGACGATCGCGCTCATCGGCGAGCGCAGGACCAGAGGGTCCTACCGCTGGACGAGCGACGAACCGACGATCCGCCTCACCCGCTCCACGGCCTCCTTGAAGGCCATGGTCGGCCGCGTGCAGGGCGGAGAATACGGGCGAGCGGACTCCTCCGAGCTGGCCTCTGACATCAAGGTCATCGACCTGGAGCACGACGGTGGAGGGCCTCATCTCTTCGAGCTGAAGGCGCGCTCGCTCCTCTGGGTCACGGTCGAGGACGTGTCTGGCCTCGAGCCGCGGATCGAGCCCTGGGTGAAGATCATCGAGGCCTCGAAGGCCGAGGGCGAGGACCCCGATGACCTCTTCGACGGGAAGAGGTCGATCGCGAGGACCCCGTCTGGCGCCTTCAGCGTGGCGGATCTGGACGCGGGCAGCTACCTGCTCGGCGCGGGGCTCGGCGCTGGACCCGTGCAGGTCACCGCCGAGGTGGTGCTCGATGGCGGACTCGTCGAGCAGTCACTCACCCTTGGCGGGGTGGACATGGCCGAGTTCCTGGTCGTGCGCTGCACCGGGCCGTCCGGCAGGAACCTGCTCGACGTCTCCTTCTCACACCGCGTGGAGCGCACCGGCGGTGGATCGGGTGGTGGACGGGTGAAGTCGATCGCCCGGGGGCCGGGGACGTACTGGCTGCCCATCAGCGAGGTCCTCGACGGCTTCGAATGGAGCAAGGTGACCTCGGTCGAGCTGACCGCGACCGCCGAGGGCTACGGCGAGCTCATCCAGCCGCTGGTCCAGGGACAGAAGGAGGTCTCCATGTCGTTCCAGCGCAGCGCGGAGCTCCTGGTTCGGGTGACGGGGGACCTCTCGCCCGGGTTCACGGTCAGCGCGGTGTCCATCGTTAAGAAGGACGATGGCGGGGACCGGCGGCTGCGTTCTTCACGCAGCGCGACCCGTGTGAGCAGCGAGGGCATCGCGCGGATTCTCGGGCTCCAGCCCGGCCTCTTCCGGGTCGAGTTGAAGAAGGCATCCCAGGGCAACCACTCGAGGGGTGGCTCGGCGCTCGCCTGGCAGGAGATGACCGTTCGGCCGGGCGCCCAGGAGATCTCGTTCCGTGCTCCGACCTTCCATCGGTTCGTGGTCCACGCACCGGATCTCCCGGAGGGAACAGGGTTCTGGCTGGAGCGGGAAGGGGCCTCGGACAGCGGGTGGTGGGGCGGCGGCCTGAGCGCAGAGCTGGACGATCAGCACCGCGCGACCTTCGAGGACGTGGCGGCGGGCGAGTACAAGCTGCGGACCTGGTCGAACTCCGGGCAGTCCTCGATGGACGTCACCGTCCCCTCGGGCGAGGTCCTGTTCGAGGTCAAGACCATCAATGCGTACCGCGTGGGATCCGTGAGCGAGGGCAAGCTCGGCGAGGCGGCTGGCCTTCAGGTCGGGGATCTCGTGACCGCTGTCAACGGCAAGGCGATCGATCGAGACTCCTTCTGGAACCGCCTCACCCTGGACCTCGACACCGAGGCCGCGCGGCTCACCGTGGACAGGAACGGCGCGGCGCTGGAGATCGAGCTGGGGCCCGTTAAGCCGGGCTCGAACATCTCTCGGCAGATCGGCATCAACTGGGAGCCGACCAGCCGCTGAGGCCTCGC
>CALJGV010000024.1 GCA_938075305.1 uncultured bacterium | reverse complement strand
GGAGGGCGTTGCTTCGACCCTACCGACCCTTCCGGCGAATCGTGGCCCCCGATTTTCCGGGAAGGGGCCTTCGCGAGACCACGCGCTGGGAATGCGGCTCTTGGCGTCCAGGGGGCGGGAATGGAGGAGGGGCAAAAGAGGTAGCGGAAATACGGCGGTCCAATTTGGCCCGCATGTGGAGCGGCCGAGAGCGCACGCGCCACGCGAGGTCCATCCGAGATGGTCTCCGTGTGGCGCGAGATGTGACCCGCGCCGGGCAAGGCTAGGAGACCTCGATCGGGCGGCTGTCAGCGCGTAGGGACACCCTCCCGGGTCGGGGCGATCAGTACCGATGGCGAGCGGGGGCGGGCGAGCGGGTCCGTTCGGAGCGCTTCGCTCTCATATCCCGGAGGTCGCCATGCTCCCGCTGGCCCACCTCGCCCGAAGCCCCTGTCCAGCCTTGGGCGTCAGGTCGGCGTCGTCCCCTTGCATCCTTTGGTTCAGCAGGATCATGGCGACGGACCGTCTCGAGGCCCTCGGCTCCCGACATCAGCGGGAGCGCACCTTGCGACCGTTCTTGTAGGTGACCGTCCCCTTGGGCTCGCCGCCGTAATCGAACTCCTCCCACTCACCGGTACGCTGACCGCGCTCGTTCATGCCGGAAGACGAGAGCTTCCCGTTCCCGTAGTAACTGCGGGCGGGACCATGAGGCTCGCCTCCCTCGTACTCCATCACCGACTTGCGATTGCCGTTGATGTGCCATGCTCGGACCTCTCCCTCCAAGCGCGAGTCCCTGAAGGTCCCCTCCAGGCTCTTCTTGCCGTTCTTGTGGAAGAAGACCCAGGAACCCTGCATGTGCCCGTCCTCGACGCGACCCTCGGCCACCTTGCGGCCCCCCTCCTCGATCGTCTGGAACCCGTCGGGGAGTCCCTGGACGAGCGGCGCCTTCTTGGCGCTGCGGTGGTCCCGCATCCGGCGCACCTGGAGGTCGTAGAAGAACCGGACGCTCCGCACCCAGGCCTCGATCTCGGCAGGCCCGCGGTCCGGGTGCACCGGTCCCTCGACCTTCGTCTTGAGGAGACTCCACGGGCGGGCCTTGCAGTAGAACCTGCCGAGGAAGGGGAGGTAGGCGTGCCAGTCCTGGGGATCCTCGACCTTGGGTCGGTTGTTCGGGCCGATCCACGACATGTAGCCGGCGATCACGAACTCGGCGCAGGCCTGGGCCTGGGCCTTGTAGGTGGAGTCCTCGATGAGGATGCCGTACTCCTCGCCAACGCTCCCCTGTTCGGTCATCCGGATCGCGACGAGGGTCATGGCGAGCTTGGTCTTGTCGACGAAGATGCCGCCGCTGCGCTGCATGACGGCGTCGAAGTCCCTGGCAGCGGCGTCGCCGTCAAGCGCGGTGACGAGCCTCACGACCGGGTGCTGCTCCGCCTTGATGGGGACGGACTGGATCGTCGGAGCCGCGGGGCAGAGGGCGAGCGCAGAGGAAGCGATGGGCGCGAAGGAGGCCAGCAGGGTGAGGGCGATATTGGGGGTTCTCATGGCAGTGGGTGGTTGTGGTCATGTCCTGGGCGAGGCGCTTCCTCGCCCGGGAGGTCCTGATCCTCGGACCGGTGGGCTCGCGGCGTCCCTCTTCCCCGCGAAGGGGATCGATCAGCACCGCTAAGCCATGGCCTTGCCGGGCTGCGGAGGGGCCTCTGGGGGGGGCGCCATGGCGCCTCGCGGCATCGGCGAGTCTCCGCTGCGGACGCGACCTCGACGCAATCAGGGCGTCAAGCGGCATGCGCTCCGGGGGCCGCCTCGGGCGGTCCCCCTTGAGAGGCAGGCGATCTGGAGGCTCGGCTCGGGGCGTGACCGGGCCCTTTCCGGCTCGTACATTGGCCTCCCCGCGATGTCGCACCATGCCTGAACACCCTGCTCCCGAAATCTGGCGCGCCGATCCTGACCGGGAGCGGCAGGAGATCCTCTTCGTGGGAGACGTGCACCTGGGCCGGCGGCCGTCGGGGCTCGATGAGATTCTCGACGACCATGGGCTGAAGCCCAACGAGCTGTCGCCGGCGACGGCGCTCGAGCGGGTGACGGAGCACGCGTGCGCGCACCCGCCGAGGGCGGTGGTGTTCGCGGGTGACCTCGTGGATCAGGAGGACGACTGCTTCGAGGCCTATGGGGTGCTGGAGCGGAACGTGCGAGCCCTGCGCGAAGAGGGGATCGCGGTCCTCGCGGTGGCGGGCAACCACGACGCAATGGTCCTTCCGCGGCTGATCCACCGCGTGGAGGGCGTGGAGCTGCTGGGCGAGGGCGCGACGTGGGAGCTCCGTGCCCTCGAGGGGGACGGCCCGCCGGTGGACCTGCTCGCCTGGTCCTTCAAGACCTCGCACCACTCGGACTCGCCCCTGGACGCCCCGGGCCTCCACGAGGCGATCGGCGGTCGACGGCCCGGCGCGCGGCTCCTCGGGCTGCTGCACGGGGACCTCGACGCGGGAACGAGTCGCTACGCCCCCGTCTCCCGCCGCCGGCTCGAGGACCTGTCCCTGGACGCCTGCTTCCTGGGCCACGTCCACCAGCCCTGCGCCCTCTCGGAGATGGAGCGGCCGCTCGGCTACCTCGGCTCCCTCGTGGGACTCAAGCCCACCGAGGCCGGCCCCCGCGGGCCCTGGCGCGTGGAGGTCCCCGCGATGGGCCCCATCCGTCCCCGACAGGTGGCCCTCTCCCCGATCCGCTGGGAGCGCTTCGAGCTCCCGCTCGAGGAGGAGCACGCGGCCGACGAGGATCGCCTGCACGCCCACCTCGAAGGGTGGCTCCGCGCGCGCCTCGAGGCGGACGAGAGCCTGCGGCACGAGCACCTGCGGGCCGTCGTCGTGCGGGTCGAGCTGACGGGGCGCCTCGCGCACCGCGCCGCCGTGCGCAGCTTCGTCGAGCGACACGCCCCCAAGGACACCGTCTTCCGCGTCCTCGACCGGCCCGTGATCGTGCAGCGCGTGTACGACCACACCCGCGCCGCGGTGGACCTCGAGGTGCTCGCGCGGGAGAGCTCGCCCCTCGGTCACGTGGCGACCCAGCTGTTGGCGCTCCAGGCAGGGGGTGCCGAGGCGCTGGTCCGCCGCGCCGGCGAAGGCCTGGAGGGGCTCGGCGACTGGCGCCTCGACGACGACGACCTGCTCGAGTTGCCGCCGGCCCGCGAGGTCCTCGAGCAGAGCGCCTGGCGGCTCCTCGACGTCCTCCTCGCCCAGCGGGAGGAGCTCAGCGCATGAGGGTCCGTCGTCTGGAGTTGCAGCACGCCCCGGGGCTCACGACCGGGCTCCCGCCCCTGGAGCTTGAGGGTGGGCTCACCCTGCTCGTGGGGCCCAACGCTTCCGGCAAGAGCACCCTCGCGCGCAGCATCCGCGCCCTCGCGTGGCCCGAGCTGGACCGGGAGGTGCGGGTCGCGGCCACCTGCGAGGTGGACGGGACCGAGCGGGAGGTCTTCCTGAACGGAGGCCGGGCGGACTGGAGCCCCGCCCTCCAGGGCGCGTTCCCTGACGCGGCGAAGCACATGACCGGCTTCGGGCTGCGCAGCCTGCTCAACGGCGGTGAGGGCGACCAGACCCTGGCCCAGGAGCTCTTCCAGGAGCTCGCTGGCGGCCTGGATCTCGACCAGGCGGCGAAGGCGTTCGCTTCCCCGACCCAGCTCTCCAGGGGCCACGGCCAGGCGAAGCGGCTGAGCAAGGCGCAGCAAGCGCTCCAGGTCGCCACCTCCAAGGCCAGGGACAGCTCGGCGGAAGAGCAGCGGCTCGTCGACTTCGACCGGGAGATTGCGCTCGCGCAGGCCGCGAGCCAGCGAAGCGCCTCAGGGGAGCGGCTGCGCGAGCTCGTGGAGGCCGCGGCGACGCTCCGAGCCCTGGAGCAAGAGGGGGCGACCTTCGCCGCCGGGCTCGGGGACATGCCCGAGGACATCAAGGAGCAGATCCAACGGTTCGCGGAGGAGCTCCGGTCCGCGCAGCACGACCTCGACGCCGCGGCGGCCAAGGCGAAGCGGATCGAGGCGCAGCTCGCCGAGGTCCCCGTTCGGGTGGAGGACCTCGATGGGCTGCGCCTGGAGATCCGGGATCGGGCCAAGCGTCTCCAGGAGCTCGTTCGCCAGGAGCGCGAGCTCGCGGACGCGCGGACCTCCTTGGCGGAGGCCCAGGCGTCGCTCACCGGGGCCGAGGCCCGTCTGCGCCCTGACGCCGGGGAGCAGGGGGCCCCCGAGCCGCTCAGCGAGTCCCTGCTCGAGGCCCTCGCCACGGCCGTGGCTGGCGTTCGCGAGGCAACCTCCCGTGAAGCCGACCTCCGGCAGCGCCTGAAGGAGCTCGACAGGCGCCTCGATGGCGATGCGGAAGGTGTGGCACTGAAGGACGTGACCCAGGATGACCTCGTCGGGTCGATCAGGGATCTCCGCGAGTGGCTCCGGAGTCCTGATGGAGAGGTCCGCGAGGGAGCCCCGGCGCCGCGCGCCCTCGCGGCGGCGCTCATCGCGGCCGGGGCCCTGGCCCTGGTGGCCGCGATCGCCCTCGACCAGCCGTGGCTCTCCGCTGGACTGGTGCTCGGCGGCGTCGGGCTCGGGCTCCTGCGACCCGCAGCGGCCGGTGCGACTGGCGCCTCCGGCGCGTCGCGGGACTCCCGTCGCGCCGCCCTGAGGGGCAGCCCCCTGGCGCCCGAGCGCTGGGACGAGCCGACGGTCCAGGCGCGGCTGTCCGAGCTCGAGGAGCAGCGCGTGGTCCGTGGGCGCCTCGAGAAGGATCGATCCGATCGCGAGGCGGTGCGAGAGGACCTCGGCCAGGCGGAGCAAGAGCGCGAGGGCGCCGAGTCCGCGCGCGCGTCCGCGGCGGAGGCGGCGGGAGTGAGCCTGGAGTTCGCGGACCTCGGCGCCCTGCTGCAGGCCCAGCGCCTCCGCGCGTGCATCGAGGCCGCCAGTGAAGTGGCGGGGCTCGAGAGAAAGTGCGCGCACCTCTCGGAGGAGGTGGCGAGGGAGCTGAGCGATCACCGGGGCTGGATCGAGGCGCGGCTGCCGGGCGGCGCCGAGCGGCCGGTGGAGGACGCCGCCGCCGCGGAGACCTCCCTCGAGGCGCTCGGGGACCTCTGCGACGAGGTGCGGGAGCTGGAGCGGAGCCGCGAGCAGGCCGGCGAGGAGCAGGAGGGCGCCAGGGCTCGCGTGACGAAGGCCACAGCGGCCCTCGCGGCAGCCTGGGCCAGCGCGGGGGTGGAACCGGACGAGCACGGGACCCTCGACCTGCGGCTGGACGAGCGGGGGCGCTGGCTCCGGCACGAGCAAGAGCGCAAGGCGGCGCTGACACGGCTCGGGCTCGCTCGCGAGCGCTACGGGAACGGCGAGGCCCTTCGCGACCTCCGCGGGGAGGAGGCCGAGCGGTGCAGCCCCGACGAGATCGACGGTTGGCTCCGCGAGGACCAGGAGGCGGCCGCGCGGCTCAACGGCCTCAACGAGGAGAGGGGCTCGATCCTGGGCAAGCTGGACGTGATCAGGGACGGGGCCGAGATGGAGGACGCCCTGGCCGAGGTCCGTGCCGCCGAGCAGGAGATCCAGGACGCGCGAGCCCTGGCGGCCGAGGACCTGTGCGCGCGATTGCTCCTGGGCGACGCTCGGCCCTCCCTCGACGACGCCGCGGTCCCGGCGGTGCTCGAGAAGGCGCGGGACCGCTTCAAGCGCTTCACCCACGGCGGCTGGCAGATCGACCTGGACCCCGCCGGCGGCTTCCGCGCCCGCGACGTGGCGCAGGACCGCGAGCGGTCCCTCGAGGAGCTCTCCGACGGCACCCGCGCGCAGCTGCTGCTGGCGGCGCGGCTGGCGTCGCTGGAGTGCAGCGAGGGTTCCCTGGGCCCCCTGCCCCTCTGCCTCGACGAGGCCCTCTCGACCACGGACCCCGGGCGCTTCTCTGCCATCGCGGACGTGCTCTTCGACGAGGTCGACGGGGGGCGCCAGGTGATCTACCTGACCGCGGATCCCGGCGAGGTCCAGCAGTGGCTCGCGATCTGCAAGGCGGCCGGGCGGTCCGAGCCCCAGGTGGTGGACCTCTCGAAGGGCGGCAGCGACGGGGCCGACTGGAGCCACGCGCTGCCCTCGGAGCCCGCGGAGCGCGATCCGCTCCCGGATCCCGACGGGCACGACGCGGGGTCCTACGCGAGGGCCATCGGCGTCCCCGCGCCGGACGGCGCGCAGGCGGTGACCGGCTGGCACCTGTGGCTGGTGCTCCGGCACGACCTCGCGGCGCTCCGCCAGTGCCTCCAGCGCCGGGTGAGCTCCATCGGCGTCTGGGAGAGCGTGCGAGGGGACGGGCTCATCGAGGCCGCGATCGACCCCGAGACCTGCGCTGGCGTGGACGACCTCATCGAGCTGACGCACGCCTTGGCCCGAGCCTGGCAGCTCGGCCGCGGCCGGCCGGTGACCTGGAAGGACGTCGAGGAGTCCGGTGGCGTGAGCGACAACTTCGAGGATGCCGCCCGCGAGCTCCTGCTCGAGCACGAGCGGGCCCCGGCGGCCTTCCTGGAGGCGGTCCGGGCGCTGCCTCGCTTCCGCGCCAAGAGCGCCGAGAAGCTGGAGGCCCACCTCTTCGATGTCGGGTGCCTCTCCCACGAGGCCCCCTTGGGGCGCGACGCGCTCGTCGTCCGATCCCTGGCCGCCTGTCCGGAGGCGGCCGAGCGCCTCGGCGAGGCGGCGGCGGCGCACGTGGAGTGGGTGATCGAACTCCTCTCCGCGGCCGAGCCCGGGGCTGCGGCCTCCGAGCGGCCAGCCGGCAATCCAGGCGAGCAAGCCGGGGCCGGCGAGGCC
Source organism: uncultured bacterium (assembly GCA_938075305.1). GTDB lineage: Bacteria > Planctomycetota > UBA1135 > UBA1135 > Saltatorellus. Next base: position 77,039 of record CALJGV010000024.1, on the reverse strand, counting down.
GGCTCCCCCTAGGGGCGCAGTCCGCCGTCATGGCTCGGCGCCACACGCTCCTCGCGAGGTCCATCCACTGGAGCTTCATCGGGCTCTACGTGTATGGGCTCTCCAAGCAGCTCGACGACCTGGAGGACCTGGAGGAGCCGGGGCTGCTCGAGTTCGAGGTGGCGTTCGCAGCGCTCTTCCTCGTCGTGGTCGTGGCGCGATACCTCTACATGCGGCGCTTCGAGACCTTCCTCGGGGCGCGCACGCCGCCCTCCCCGATGCACCGCTGCTTCGCCCGGCTCGTGCACCTCGCCATGTACGGCTGCCTCGTGATGCTCCCCCTCTCCGGGCTCATGATCGCGGGGCTCTACAGCGCGGGCTTCGAGGTCGGCCCCCTTCAGGGCTTCGCCCTGGGCCTGCACGAGTTCTGCGCCTCCCTCAGCTACGCGCTGATCGGTCTCCACGTCACGGCGGCGGTCCTCTCGCGGCTCAAGGGACAAGGCGTCTGGTCGGCGATGGTGCCGATCTGGCGCGAGGCTCCTGGCGGCGAGGACCCCAGGCGCTGAAGGTGAGCGCGGAAGCCCCGTCGGCTCAGCGTCCCTCCAGCAGGACCTTCAACGAACCGTCAGGTCGTCCCCAAGCTGCCCAGCGGTCGCCGGACCCACCACCGAGGGAGTCGATGGCCCCGTCGAGGGTGTACCACCGGGCGGGGAGGGCACGAGGCCCCGTGCGGCGAGGATCACGGCGGCGAGGATCACGGCGGCGAGGACCACGCCCAGCGGCACCGGCTCGCCGTCGAGTTCGCAGGGCACGGGGGAAGAGACCGCAAGAGGCCCGGGAGCGGGCCGTCGGATGAGGGCGGTTCGTCCTCCGCCGATCACTGGAACGTGACGCCGAGGGAGCCTGTCAGGTTGTTGCCCCGGGGGCCCTGCGTGTCGCGGTGCCAGGCCTGGAAGTACCAGGTGTCGCCCGGAAGCACAGCGACGGCGCCGGTCCCCAGGGGGATGGCGGTCAGGTCCACGGTGAAGTCCGCTCGCCCGGCGGGGCTCGACACGGTGACCTGCTGGAGGAAGCGCCCGAGCACGCCGCCGATGCAAGCGTTCCCGTTGCTGTTGCCCGCAGCGAAGGGCGTGAAGACCGAGGTCCTCGAGGCCAGGAGGAGCGTGGCCTGGTTCGGCGGGAGGCTGGCGGCCACGAGGGTGCAGTCGTTCGCCGCGACGACCGGCGAGCCGAAGCCGGTGAGGGCACCCGTGAGGCCGGTGGAGTTCGGCACGGCCACGCAGGTGGGATCGGGTACGCCCAGCGTCTCGGTGAGGGGCAAGAGGTAGGCCGCGCCGGCCTGGTCGCCGAGCTCGTCCTCCAGGAACGCGCCCGCGATCGCGCGGTCGCCGCTGAGGGCCACGGCGTAGCCGAAGAGGTCGCCAGCCTCGGGGTCGACAGGGACGAGCTTGCCGAGCTCCACCCCCGTGGCGAGGTCGAACTCCCAGGCGACGCCGCCGACCGCGGCGGCGGGGGCCCCCACGAGGACCCGCCCGTCCTCGATGGCCAGCGCCGAGCCGAAGGCGGTCCCGAAGGGATCCTCGGAGGGGGTCAGCTCGAAGAGCTCGTCGCCCGTGGCCACGTTGAACACGTACACCGCGGGGTCCCCCGGGAGGAAACCGAGGGTCCGGGTGCTCGTGATGGCGGCGCGCTGGCCATCGAGGTCGACCTCCGCACCGAAGAAGTCGATGGGCGCGCTGACGTCGGGCGTGATCTTCCTCAGCTGCTGTCCGGTCGTCACGTCGAAGAGGTACGCGGCCCCCGCCGAGGCGCCGTTGCTGTCCTCGCCGTAGGCTCCGACCAGCGCGAGGCTGCCGCTGATGGCGACGCTGATCCCGAAGTAGTCGGCTTGCTCGCCGTCGGCGGCGAGCAGCTTGAAGAGCTGCTGACCCGTGGACAGGTCGAACACGTAGGCCGACCCCGAGTTCTCCCCGAGGTCGTCGTCCCCGAAGGCGCCGACGATGCCGAGCCCGCCGTCCACGTCGACCGCCGAGCCGAAGCGGTCCTCGGGAGCGCCGTCGGTCGGGAGGAGCTTGCGCAGCTGCTGGCCGGTCGCGACGTCGAAGACGTACGCGGAGCCGGAGCTGGGGCCGTTGTCATCGTCGCCTCCGGCGGACACGAGCGCCGTCGTGCCCTCGAGGGCGACATGGTCGCCGAGGAGGTCAAAGGCGGCCCCGTCGAGGGCGGTGAGCTTGCGAAGCTCCGCGCCGGTGTCGGCGTTGAAGACGTACACAGAGCCCGACTGGGACCCGTTGTCGTCGTCGAGGCGGGCGCCCGCGATGGCGGTGCTCCCGCTGATGGCCACGTCCACGCCGAAGTAGTCCTCCTGGGCGCCGTCCGAGGCGATCAGCTTCAGGGGCAGTTGGGCCCAAGCGCTCGGGGTGAGGGTCGAGAGGCCGATCGCCCACAGGGAAGCCCTCAGCGCACGGGCACGCCGCCGTGGAGCCCTCGCGGTCGATCCGGGTGGGGGTGTCACGGTGGGAAGAGGGTGGGCGACAGTCATGGCCTCGACAGGCTGGGGTGATGAGGGCCTCGGGGAGGCCGCTGGGCTCAGCAAAGCTCCGGCTCGTCCCCATGGCCGATCGTACTGCAGGTGCGACCGGATGCCCGGAAGTCTCGAATTGTGCGCGGACCTGGGGCCACGCCAGCGGGTCCCGCGGGTCGGAGCCTACCGGAGCTCCACTGGACCGCGGAGGATCTCCTCGACGGTCCCATCGGGGGAGAGCATCAGGGTCGTCGGCAGGGGCAGCCGCGCCAGGTCGACCACGTCCTGGATCGTACGGACTCCGGGCCTCGGGTCCCCGGCGAGGTGCACGCCGAGGGCGGGGGCTCGCTGGCCCAGCAGCTCGAGGGCGCGGGCCCGGTCCGAGGGAGCGTCCACGGAGACCGCGATCACCCGCATGTCCTCGGCGGCGTCCCACTCCTCGAGGAGCGGGAGCTCGGCCACGCAGGGGGCGCAGTAGCTGGCCCACAGGTTCAGGGCGACGCGCTCGCCGGTGGCGGCGGGGTCGATGAGCACCGGCGCCCCGGCCGCGTCGAGCACCTCGAACGGAGCGATCCTGTCGCCGACGCTGACGAGCAGCCCCCTGGGCTTGGGGTCGGGGAGGGGGCGCGGGGCGGCTCCGTAGGCCTCGGCCTTGCCGGCGCCCTCCACCAGGAGCGCGCGAGCCCCGAGGGTGACCTCCCCGAAGGCCTCCACGGCGCCGCCTGGCCAGCGGACGGTCACCGTCGCGGCGGGCGCGCCCCCGAGGCCGAAGATGAGCTCGGGTGCCTGGCAGGAGATGAAGCCGGCGCCGCGGGAGAGCACCTGACTCACCTTGCGGTCCCCGGCCACCACCTCGACCTGGGCGCCGATGGCCTCGGCGTTGCCGGTGGTCGCGCGCAGCTTGACCTTCACGAACCCCGGCGCGGTGCCGAGGTCGTTGCGGTACATGGCGTGGCGCTCGCGCTGGGTCTCGTGGACGAACAGGTCCACGTCGCCGTCGTCGTCGGCATCGAAGGCGATCACCGCGCGTCCGTCGTTGGGGGAGTCCGCGCCGGAGAGGTCAGAGAGGTCGAGGAAGGACCCGGCCCCGTCGTTGAGGAACAGCTTGTCGCGCTCGTTGCCGCTGAAGGAGCGGCCCTCGGCGAAGATCTGGCCGTTGTGTCGGGCGAGGAAGCCGTCGTTCCCGACCTCCTCGCGGGCGAACTTCCCGGACTCAGGGGCGGAGGAGCAACTCGACGCCACCACGTGGCGCCAGTAGGTGCTTCATGTGTCGAAGGCGAGCTCGCCGGTGACGAAGCCGTTCGTGCAGAAGACGTCGAGGTCGCCGTCGAGGTCCACGTCGAAGAGCGCTGGCGACCAGGCCCAGCTGGCGCCGATCCCGCCTTGCTCTCCAGGCGTCCGTGCGAAGCCGTCCCCCTCCCGGGTGAAGATGGAGTTCCCCGCGGCGAGCTTCTTCAGCAGGGCGTGGGTCTCGGCGTCGATGTCCTCCGTGAGGCGGCCGAGGATCCGGCTGCCCGCCGTGGAGGACATGTTCGACACGTAGAGGTCCAGGGAGCCGTCGCCGGTCAGGTCGCCGAAGGAGGCGCCCATGCCGCTCCCCTTGTCCACGACGCCCTGGGCCTCGGAACCGTCCACGAAGGTGCCGTCGCCCTGGTTGATCCACAGGCGGTTCGAGCCGTAGTCGTTGGCGACGTAGAGGTCCGCGTCCCCGTCCAGGTCCACGTCCGCGGACGCCGCGGCGTAGCTCCACCGCACGTCCTCGATCCCGGCGGCCGCGGCCACGTTCTCGAAGCCGAGGAACGCGCCGTCTTCGTCGGTGCCCAGGTTCCGCAGCAGCCCGTTGGGCGAGCCGTTGCTCGCCTCGGTCCAGGAGTTGTTGTGCTCCACGTCCACCCGGCCATAGCCGCAGACGTGAACGTCGAGCCAGCCGTCGCCGTCGAAGTCGAGGACGGTGAGGGTGTACGCCACGAAGGGCTCCTGGAGCCCGGGGCCGCCGGGCGCGTCGGCGAACTGCCCTGCGCCATCGTTGAGGAAGATCCGGCAGCGCTCGCCGCCCATCTTCCCGCCGGCCAGGGGCCAGCCCGTGTGTCCGACCATCAGGTCCTGGTCCCCGTCGTTGTCGCAGTCGAAGAAGACGGCGCCCGTGCCGCTGTCCGGGCTACCCACTCCGCGCTCGTCGGCCTCGTCGGTCCAGGTGCCGTCCGGCTGAGCGATGTAGAGGAAGTTCTGGTCGTCGCTGGGGACGAACAGGTCCCAGTCACCGTCACCGTCCACGTCGCCGGCGGCGGCGCCGTTCCAGTGGAAGCTGTTGTTGGCGTCCGTACCGAAGCGGGCCCAGGTGTGGGCGAGTCCGGTGGAGGCCGCCACCTCGGTGAAGATCGGAGCCGCGCGGCGCTCCACCTCCCACTTGTGCAGGAGGAGCTGGTCCAGGAGGAAGCGGCCTCGGGTGCGGGTGACGCGGGCGTCGCCGCGGCCGTGGACGGAGACCATGCCGCCCGAGGCGTCCACGCCCGTGATGTGGATCTTCAGGTCGAGGCGGCCCCAGCGGGAGCGGCCGCGCTGGAAGCTCGCGCCCTTCACCTTCCAGAGCATCGAGTCGACGCTGCGCCACTCGCCGAGCAGGACGCGAAGGGAGTCGATGAAGCCGTCGCGGCCGACGCCTGAGGAGGCGCCCACGTCGTACTTGATGCGCTCCACGCCCAGGGGGAGGGCCGCCCGGCTGGCCTCGGCGTGCCCGATGGCAGCGTGGGCCACGAGCTCGGGGGAGAACCACTCACGGGCCTCGTCGAACTGGCGCTTGCGCAGGACCTCGGCGAACTCGATCAGGCTGTCGGCGAGCGCCTCGGTCTCGTCCTCCACGGCTTCGACGCTGGTGACCGGGCGGTCCGGGGAGGCAATCTCCCCGGGCAACTCGAGGGACGTGGCTGGGGCACCTGGTGCGATTCCCTCTCCCGAGACGGACTCTGTCGGGGCGCCGGCCTCGCCGGGGTCGCCGCCGCAGCCGGGCGTCCAGGCGAGGGCCAGGGCGAGGGACAGGGCGAGCGCTGTCGTCGAGAGGGGTGCGTTGGGTCGGGGAGGCATCTACGCGGACGATACGGTGGGGGCCAGCAGGCCGTGAGAGCTATGTCGGAAGCTGGAACAGGCCCGCCCCGCCTTCAACCTGTAGATCTTCCGTGGACGGGGTCCGGTGTCTCCGCCTGCGCCGTCAGTGAGCCGCCCAGGGCCCAGGGGCGCCCAGGGTGCGACAGATGACCCGGTCGCCCCGGTAGGCCAGGTGGAATCCGGCGGTGGAGAGGGCCCGTGCCAGGGGTCGTTGCCCGCGGAGGGTCCCCATGACAACATCCGTCCCATGCGCGTCGTGTACGTCCTGGCCGAGTACAGCCTCCACAATCACATCGTGGAGACTCACCGCCGCGCCCGTCCGGAGGACCACATCGCGATCTGCAAGGTGCCGCTGGTCCTGCGCGGTAAGAGCCGGTCGGAGACGGTGCAGAGGATCGTGCCCAAGCTCTCCCAGCGCTTCCTCCTCGGGAAGGTGGTGGAGGGCGTCGCCATGCTGGCCATCACGGCCCTCCCCAAGCTGATGGGGAGGGGCCCGGTGTTCCGCCGGCTGCGGTCCATCGCGCGCCGCCACCGCCTCCCCTTCCACCGCACCGAGGACATCATGTCCGCGGACGCCATGGGCTTCATCCGGGCCCAGCGTCCGGATCTCGTGGTCACGCTCTTCCACCAGATCGTCCGACAGGCGCTGATCGACGTCCCGCGTCTCGGGGTCGTGAACATTCACCCGGGCCTGATCCCGGACTACCGAGGGATCCAGCCCTACTTCTGGGAGCTGAGTGAGGGCAGCGGGCGCGCGGGGGCCACGGTGCACTTCATCGAGGACGAGTCGGTGGACAGTGGGGGGGTCCTGGCCAAGGCGAGCTACGACGTGCCGCCGGGGGTCAGCGTTCAGCGCAACTACTACCTCACCTGCCGGGCGGCGGGCCGGCTCCTGCCCCGGGTGATCGCGGGTCTCGAGGGCGGGACGCTGGCCGCGACGGCCCAGGATGGAGAGGCCGGCGCCTACTGGCGCTGGCCCGACAGCGCGGCCTTCACCCGGCTGAGGGCGCGTGGCCACTCGCTGGTGTCCTGGCGCCAGCTCGTCGGCCTGCTCGCGGGCGCCGATGATCGGCACGACCCCGACGAGTGGCTCTCGGGCGACCCCGACGGGGTGGCCTGAGGGGGCCAGCGGGTCCCGGGTGCGCACGCCCTGGAGCTCCCCTTCGACCAGGCCCGTCCCCGGGGCCGAGGCCGGTGACGCTCCCGGCGGGAGGGGCTCCATTGGCCCCCGGAGACGGCCCGGGCTCAGGCCTCGTCGCAGCAGGGGGTGCTGCGCAGGGCAGTCACGTGCGCGGTGACCAGCAGTACCCCGCCCGCCATGGTGAGCAGGCTCGCCAGGGGCACGAAGAGGCTCGACTCGCGGACCGATGCGCAGCACTCGTCGACGCATCCAGTGGACTCCTGGACCGAGAGCCAGTCGGGGCAGGGCATGTTGAGGCCCACGGTTTGCGCCCACGCCGTCCCGGGGACCGCGAGGCCCAGGAGAATGAGCAGGGAGCCCACCGAGGCCAGGGTGGTGAGGATCCCGCGTGAGCGTGGAGACAGTCGGCGCATGTTGCGGCGCAGCAGCGAGAGCGCCGCGGGCAGGGAGACCGCGGCGAACACCCAGTGCGTCGCCGGGGAGGTCCACACGCCACCGACGAGCGGAGCGAAGGCCAGGATGACGGGCGCGGCCATGCAGTGAACCGCACAGGTTCCGGCGGCCAGGACGCCGAGGCGGTCCGCGATGTGGGATGAGAGCTGCATGGTGCGGTGGTGAAATCTGGTCCCCTCAGCCGTCCTCGAGGGAGGCCTGCGCCAGGATCCAGCGGAGGCGGCGAGCGGCCGGCTCGAAGGAAGGCTCCAGGTCCTGACACAAGCGGTAATGCCGCTCGGCGTCCTCGAGTTCCCCGAGGTCCTCCGCGATCAGTCCTCGGTGGTAATGGCTTCGCCAGGAGGCCTCGCCGGCGAGGGCGTCGGCCCGGTCGAGGGCCTCGAGGGCCTCGGGATAGCGCTCTTCCACGAAGAGCAGAGCGGCGTGGGCCTCGTGGAGGCCCGGGGCGTCCGGGCGGGTCCGGAGGGCGGCCTCGACGCGGCGGTGGGCCCCCGCGAGGTCGCCGCTGCGGGCGGCGACCTGAACCGAGAGCTGGACGGCGTCCACGTTGTCGGGCTCGGCCTTCAGCGCCATGTCCAGGAGCGAAACCGCCCGGTCGGAGCGGCCGGTCTCGATGGACAGCGCCGCGTCAGCGATCAGGGTCGGGACGTGCTCGGGCTGCTGGAGGCTCAGGGAGCGCAGGTCCCGCGCGAGCGCCGGGGCTGGCGCGTCCGTGGACTCCAGCAGCTGGTCGAGCTGCTCGTCCGCGGACGGAAGCTCGTTGAGGGGCGGCGTCACGCAGCCCGTGAGCTGGGCGCCGAGCAAGAGGCCCGCGATGAGCGCCGGGAGGGAGGGGGTCGATCGAGGCATAGGTACGGACCGGATCAAGGTTGCCCTGTCAGGGCGGAGCCAGCGAGGCGAACGAACTCGGCGACGGCGGGGCCGAAGGTCCACACGAAGACGCCGGGGAGGAAGCAGATGACGAGGGGGAAGGCGAGCTTGGTGGGGAGGACCTGAGCCCGCTGGATGGCCTCCTCGCGGCGGCGCGCCCAGAGGTCCGTCGCCTGCCGACGGAGGGTCGAGCCCAGGCTTGCCCCCTGGCTCTCCGCGTGGATCAGGGCGGAGCTGAAGGCGAGGAGGGAGGGGACGTCGAGCTCCTGGGCCACCGACCGGATCGCGGTGGCGCGGGGGACGCCGGCCATGGTGGCGGAGCGCATGCGGCCGAACTCGACGGCCAGCACTCGCTCCTGCCCCAGGGCTTGCTCGACCCGCTGCACGGCCGCGTCGAATCCCATGCCGGACTCGACGAGGCTCGCCAGGAGGCTGAGCACCGTCGGCATGTCTCGCTCGACCTCGTCCACGCGGCGCTGTCGTTGCCGCCGGACCCGCACCACGGGGAGCATCACCACCAGGACGGCGACCAGCCAGGTCGCCGCCCGCATGACGGGAATGAAGATGGTGGCGAACCCGCCGGGCACGCCCTCCAGCCACTCGACCGCAGTGTCTGTGAAGCCGGAGGCGTCCAGCATCAGGGCCAGGAAGGCTGACGTGAGCGCGGCGCCGAGCATCAGGAGCACGAAGCGCGACGGGGCCTCCGGGTCGGTCATACCGGCACGGATGAGCCAGCGCCTCAGCGCGCCCGCCCCCGCGGTGAGCCCGACGGTGGGCCCGTTGGTGGGCGCGGCGGCGGCCGTGGACGTGGCCTCCCGGAAGAGGAGTGACGTGACGCGACGGCGCCGCCGGGTGTGGCGGAGGTAGAGAGTCACGAGCAGCAAGCCGCCAGCGCTCACCGCGAAGAGCAGGGGCCTTTGGGCCACGGGGTCGAGGGCTGCCATGGGGAGGTGCTGCACGGTCAGACCTCCACCTGGATGGTGCGCGAGATCCAGGCCACGCCGACGGCCTGGAGGAAGACGGACAGCCCCACCGCGGAGAGGCCCAGGTCATTGGAGAGGAAGCCCTCCACCCGGTCCGGGTACTGCTTCCACATCAGGAAGGCGAGGCCGTAGGTGATGGCGAGGATGCCGGCCACGGAAGCCTGGGTCTCCACGGCCTGTGAGCCTGAGCGGCGGATGACGTCCACCCGGTCGCGGATCGTGCGGGCGACCTCGCTGAGGGACTGGGCGATGCTGCCGCCGCTGTTGAAGTGGGACGCGAGGGTGAAGGCGAAGAGCCGGACGCCCTCCTGGGGGTAGCGGTCGACGATGTCGAACATCACCGCCGAGGGCGGGTCGCCGATCCGGATGCGGTCGCAGATCTCCTCGAGGATCCCCGCGGTGCGGCCGCGGCTCTCCTTGGCCGCGGTGTTCAGGCTGTCCACCAGCGCCGCCCCCGCTCGCAAGGACGCCACCACCAGGTCGAGGGCGGAGGCCAGGTCCATCTCAAGGGCCACGTCCCGCCGCGACGCGTGGGTGTTCAGCGCCACGTGGCAGCCGACACCTGCGAAGAAGCCCACGGCCCCTGCGATGATGGACGGGAGGCCAGCTGCGAGCCCGACCAGGGCCGCCGCCGGGACAGCGGCGAGGCTGATGAGGGCCCTGGTCCTGGCGCGATCGGGACCTTGCGAAGGGCGGCCTGACGCACTGCCTTCACCGCTTCCACCGCGGAGGAAGTAGATCAGCGCGCCGATGAGGACGGCGATGGTGAGGATCAGGAGCAGGTCCAGCATGGCGCCTTCGGGCCTAGGGGTTGCCGCGGGGCTCTCCGGTCGGCTCGGAGAAGATCTCCAGTGGGATGTCCTCGCCCGCTGCACGCAGGGTGTGGATGAAGCGCGGGACGATGCCGGTGGCCTCGAAGCTGCCCACCAGGCGGCCATCCTTGGACCCCTGGGTTCGATAGACGAACAGGTCCTGCAGGAGCGGGGTGCCCGCCTCCAGGCCGGTCACCTCGGAGATCGACGCGATGCGGCGGACCCCGTCCTCGTAGCGGCGCACGTGGACCACGAGGTCCAGCGCGGAGGTGATCTGCTCGCGAATGGCCCTCGACGGGAGGTCGGCACCTGCCATGAGCACCATGGTCTCCAGTCGCGCGAGGGCGTCGCGGGTCGAGTTGGCGTGGACCGTGCAAAGGCCCCCCTCGTGTCCGGTGTTCATGGCCTGGAGCATGTCCAGGGCCTCGCCCGAGCGGACCTCGCCCAGGATGATGCGGGAGGGACGCATGCGCAGGCTGTTGATGAGCAGGTCGCGTGCGGTGAGGGTGCCGCTGCCCTCGGCGTTCGGAGGGCGGGTCTCCAGGCGGACCACGTGCTCCTGGTCCAGGGTGAGCTCGGCTGTGTCCTCGATGGTGACGACCCGCTCGTCCTCGGGGATCGCCTCGGCGAGGATCCCGAGGAGCGTCGACTTGCCGGCGCCCGTGCCGCCGGAGAGGAGCACGTTCTGCCGCGACCGGACCGCGGTGGACAGGAGCGTCCACATGGCCTCGTTGAGCATGCGTAGCTTGAGTACGTCCACCGAGCGCAGTCGGTTACGGCCGAAGCGGCGGATGGACAGCGTCGGCCCGTCGATGCTCACGGGGGGAATCGTCGCGTTCATTCGACTGCCGTCGGCGAGCCGCAGGTCGACCATGGGGGAGGACTGGTCGATGCGCCGCCCCGCCGAGACGGCCAGGCGCTCGATCATGCGGTGCAGGTGCTCGTTGTTCGCGAAGCGTACGTTGACCTGCTGGAGGCGCCCGAAGCGCTCGACGAAGACCTGGTCGAAGCGGTTCACGAGGATGTCCGTGATCGCCGGGTCGAGGAGCAGCGGGCTCAGGGGGCCGAGGCCCGTGGCCTCCTCGCTGAGCTCACGGGCGAGCTGCTGCTGCTCGGACTGGTTGAGGGGCAGAGACTCCGTCTGGAGGAGCTCCTCCACCCAGGCGTTCACCGCTGACTCCAGTTCGTCGGGGCCGAGGCCGAGGAGCCCGTCCTCCTGGAGCTCGGAGATCATCCGGGCGTGGAGGTCCGCCTTGAGCGCGGTGTAGTCGTCCTGACGGGGCGCCGTCTCCGGCGTCGTGGCCCCCCGGTTCGGTCCGGTGGTTCGCTGGGTGACGGCGTTGTCCTGCGGGCGTGGGCGCAGGAACAGAGAGCGCACGTCGAGGATGTCATTGCGCTCCATGTTCAACGCCTCCCGTGGTGGCTGCCTGGATCCGAGAGCGGTCCGGCTGGAGCTCCGTGGGCGCCGGCTTGTTCTCCGGCGAGATGGTGGCCGTGATGGCGTCCTTGACCACCCGGTTGATCGCCCGTTGCCACGCGCCCATCCGGTTGAGGGAGATGAACCTTGGCTTGCCGGAGTTCGCGGCGGAGAGGACGGACCTGGAGTAGGGCACCACGTGGTCCACGGGCCGGTCGAGGCGCGTCGCCACGTCCGTGGGCGTGATCCCCAGGCCGCGGCCGGGGTGGGTGCGGTTGAGGATGACGCGGGAGCGGGCCCGCTCGACCCCGACGCGCTCCAGGACTCGGAGGAGCTCGGCGGACCCGTTGATGGTCGGACCGGAGTCGTTGAGGACCGTGAACGTCAGGTGGGAGAGGTCGAGGATGGCGAGGGTCACGCTGTCGAGCAGCGGGAAGGTGTCCACCACGACGAAGTCGTAGGCCCGGCGTGCCACCGAGATGACCCGAGTGATCACCGCCTCATCCACTGCCGCGGCGTCGATCGCGTTGGAGGGGGCCGGCAGCAGGTGCAGCCCCGACGAGTGCTCCGTCACAAGGCCAGCGAGGAGCCGTTCGTCGAGGCGATCCACCTCTCGGGCGGCGTCGGCGAGGCTGGCCTCAGGGGTGAGCCCAAGGAGGTCGGCGGCGACACCATGCTGGATCGACGCGTCCACCAGGAGGACCGAGCCGGAGCGGCTGAGCCCCACGGCGGTGTTGATGCCCACGGTCGACTTCCCCACGCCGCCCTTGCTGCCCACGAAGGAGAGCACCTTGCCCACGCTCCGTGGGGTCTGCTCCTTCCTGGCGAGGATCTCCCGCTCGATGAGCTCGCTCACCTCGGGTCGCGACAGTGGCCGGCTGAGGAAGTCGCGCAGGCCCGACCGCAGGAGCTCGACGAGCCCGGCGCTCAGGGCCCCCTCCCCGTCGAACTCCTGTCGACGGTAGGTGGCCACCAGCACGGGCGGGTGGTCCACGCCGCGCAGCTCCTCCGCGAGTCGCTTCGCCTGACGGATGTCCTGGCCGAGCTCCACGATGAGGAGGTCCACCGGTCGCTCGGTGGCGTGACGGATCGCCCGGCGCTCGTCCTCCTCGACGTGGAGGACGATGCGCACATCGTCGCCGATGTCGTCGGTGGCCGCCGTGAACTCGGTCACCAAGCCCGGATCGTGGGTGAGGATGAGCGTTTGGATGGTGCGCTGCACGGCTTGGATTCTGTGGGGTGGGAGAGGGAGGGAGCGGCTCAGCGCACGAGGACTGGGGCGAGCAGTCGGGCGTCGTTGGGGGCCACGGGCGGGGTCGAGGGGGCGAACGCAGCGCTGGGTTGGGCCGTGGCGTTGGCGGGCGCGACGGTGTCGTCGAGCTTGATCCCGACAACCCGGAGGGTCGGACCCGCCTCCACGATCGCCGCGTCGATCTGAACCGCGACGAAGCCTCGGATCTGCGGGGACCGGCTCGCCTGTTCACGCGTGTGGAGGGAGGCGTAGGCGAGCCCGTCAAGCTCGGGCGAGGGCGCACCAGGGATGAGCACGGGCCCCTCGAACGCGAGCGCGCCCAGGCGCGGCGTGCCTGCGAGGCCGAGGCCTGCGGCGGTCCCGCTGATGGCGCCGCTCCCATCGAGCACGGCGGTGAAGGGGCCACCCACGGGAACGGCGGCCCACGCTGCCGCGTCGAAGGACAGCCAGCGCACCTCTGAACCCGTCGCGCCCGTCGCCAGGGGTGCGAGCCCGGGGAGGCCCGGACGGGCCAGCCCCGCGGCGGTCACGGGGCGGGCGTCGGCGATGGCTGCGGCCCGGACCGTGATGCCGTCCCGGCGCGGGTCGTAGGCGGCCGGGTCGGGGGTGCCGAGCGCCGCGGAGCCGAGGCCGAACAGGTAGGGAAGGGTCGGGCCCGCGGAGCTGACGCCGGCGACCCGGTCGAGGGGTTGGTTGGGCCGTGTCCTGCGCAGCCGCGCGAGGAACGCCGTCCCGCGGCCCTCCGGGCTGAAGTCGAGCCTCGAGTAGTCGGAGGACTCGTCGTGCCAGTCGACCCTGGAGGGGTCGGTGGGATCCAGGGCGGTGAACGCGCCCGCGACCAGGTCTCCGTTTTGGAGGTTCGAGGCCACGTTGAGCTGGAGGGAGGGGATCCAGGGGGCCCCCGGGTCGAGCACGCCGCCCGTGGGGTCGTTCACCCCGCTGACCCCTGTCCCCAGGACGAGGCCGGCGCCGAGTCGGTACTGGTCCGGACCCGTGGCAGGGTCGAGGTCCTCGTCGAACACGAGCTGGGCCAAGAGGGAAGCGGTCTGGCGTCGCTGCTGGTCGGGGTCGGGGACCGGCGCGTCGCGGCCGGAGAGCCCCTCGAGCGCCGCCACGTCGGCGCTGGTCTGCATCTGGAGCTGGGTGGTGCGGGCGATCCCGAGGTCCACCACGACCGCACAGAGGCCGAGGAACGCGATGAAGAAGAACGCGAAGAACAGCACGACCACCCCACGCCGGCCCCGGGGGGCCGCGCGGAACGGCTCGCGGGAGAGCCCGCGAGGTCTGGAGGTCGAGCTGGCCGCGGTCATCCGATCAGCGCTCGGGATCCTCTTCGCCCCGGGCCCTGGGGACCGGGGTCAGCACACGCTCACCGCCCACGATGGTCTCGATGACGGTCATGTCCAGATCCTCGTAGCCCGCCGGCAGGACCGACGGGCCCTCGGGCTCGTCGTCGGGCTCGTCTCCTTCGGAGTCCTCGTCGGCCAGCAGCCCCGGGGTCAGGCTCTCGGCGGGATCGTCCGGGTGACCGGAGCGCGCCACGCAGGTCAGGTCCGCCTCGAGGCGCATGGCCGCCATGAGGGGGGCCACCTCGGAGGGCGCGAGGGCGATGATCATCTCCTGGACGGGGCGCGTCCCGCTCACCTGGCCGGCCGTGAGGCTGGAGCTGGAGGTCGGGATGAAGCGGGTCTCGATCGGTGAGACCACCACGCCGTTCTGCACGATCACGTCGACCCGCGCGCGCCTCTCCGTGCTCTTCGTCGAGGCCGCTCCCTGCCGATCGCGATCCTTCTGGATCAGCTCGGAGTAAACGCCGCTGAAGTCCGGCCCCTCGCCGGCGCGGGAGATGGTCGCGGCCGGGCGGGGCGCCTCGAGCTCACGCGCGGCCACGAGGTCGAAGCGGTCCCCGGGGTTGAGGCCGATGATCCCGCGGACGAGCTCCACATCGATGCGCAGGGCCCGCTTCCCCGGCGGGATGCCCGCGGCGAGTCCGGGGCGGGTGCCCTTGGGCAGGAAGTCCGCCTCGGTGAAGGCGAAGCCGGGGCGCTTGGCCCTGGCCATGACGCGCCCGACAATGCCGCTGGTCCCGACGAGGACCCCGTTCTCCCCGACGAACGCCTCGTCCAGGTCGATGAAGCTGAAGGCTCCACGCCGGTTGTCAAAGAGGTCATCGCGCGTCACCCGGGCGTAGGCCTCGATGGGACGCGAGGAGATGAGCACGCGCACCTTCCCCTCGGCGGGGGGCTGGATGGTCGGGCCGGTGACCGGACTGGCGGCGACCACCGGCATCGGAGCCGGCGTGTAGAGCCCGAAGGGATCCCGCAGTGCCTGCCCGGTGACGCGCAGGTACAGGATCCAGCCCAGCCCACCGATGAGGAGGGTGAGCAGGATGAGGGGCCCATAGGGGCGTCGACGGGATCTGCGGGGTGCAATGGCCATGGGAGAGCGGGCGCTACGGCGCTAGAGGATGAGCTCGCGCCGGAAGAGCGCCTGAGCAGCAACGAGGCGGCGGAAGGGGCGAACGGAAGTGCCGAGGGCTTCCTGGCTGCCGAGGCCAAGGGAGCCGGCGTAGGGCCCTGCGCCATCCGGGCCGGGGCCGACGATCACGTTGGTGCCGCCGAGGCTGGTGCTGGCCTTGATCGCCCGGCCCTCGCCGCCGTCGGAGATGAGGTAAGCGGTCAGCGCGGCCGCCTGGAAGGGGACGTTGAGGCGGATGCCGGCGATGCCGCCCCGTGAGAGGGCGAAGGCCCCCGGCTGTCCGCTGCGAGCCACCTCCTCGAGGACAGGCGCCAGCTCGATGCTGGTCTCCTGTCCGGTGATTGGATCCCGTTCGAGGATGCGGGGGACGAGGACCGACAGCCCCGTTGGGCTCGTGGATGAGTCGACCAAGGCCCCGGGCATGTGGAGCAGCCGGCGTGTGCCGCTAGGGGTGACCACCTTGGACGTGATCATCAGCGGTCGGAGCGCCTGGTTGACCACGGGCATCTCGGCGAAGAAGGCCTCCAGGGGGGGGCCTGGCGGCGTGGCCTCGAGGTCCACCACCACGTAGTCCGGGTCGTAGACCGCGCCCTTGAAGCCGGGCTCCGCGAGGGCCTCCTGGAAGCCGAACTCTGCCGGCAGGGGGTAGAGCGCGAACTCCCGCGCGGCGAAGCGCGCGGCATCCTGGGCGGCCTGGCTGACCGCCATCCAGCGCCCGAGGGAGAGCATGCCCGCGAGGACGAGGTACAGGCTCAGCGAGATCAGCGCGAACTCCACGGCGACGCCACCGGCGCGGGAGGCGTCGGCCTCCGAGCGGCGGGTGGTCTGGCCCTTGGCTGGCCGAGTCGTCGTTAGCCCTGAAGCCATTGGAGGGGAAGGAGCGCGAGGAGTCCGAGGAGCATGGCGGGGGCGTAGGCGATCTCCTTCTCGCCATGGCGCCTCGCCCGCAGGGCCAAGGCCCCGCCGAAGAGGGTGGTCGCGACGAAGAAGGCCAGGAAGGGGATGAGCCCCAGGGCCGGACCGAGCGCGATCATGAGTTTCGTATCGCCCCCGCCGAACCAACCGAGGCGGAAGAGGGGGAGCGTGATGAGGGTCGCCGCAACCATGCCCAAGGCCGCATGGCCCCACCCGAGCGGGTGGAGGCCAGCGGCCGTGAGGGCAAGCACGCAGAGGAGCAGGCCGCCCGGGATCGCGTTCGGAATCCGTCGGCTACGCAGGTCAAAGGCCGAGGCCAGGGACGTGGCGCCGAGGGCGAGTAGAAACACGGTCAGCGGTGGAGGTGCGGCGTGCCCCGGTGCGGGGCGATGCGGATCACTCGCCGACTTCGAGGACGAGACCGCCGACGCCGCCGGCGCTACCGGTGATGCCGAGGTTGTTGTCCAGGCGCGGGGTGTCCGTGTTGGCGAGGATGGTGGCGACGTCGATCTGGATCGGGCCAGCGTCAGCGCCGGTCGTCTCGATGATCTTGCCGCTCTGAATCGGTCCGTTGTCGTCGGCGTGGGCGCCCGGCATGATCGCCGCGACGGAGCTGATGAGGTCGTTGGTCTTGTGGCCGAAGACCGCAACACCGGCGGCGGAGATGAGGGCAACGCCGGCGGCGAGGAGGGAGTACTCAAGGAGGGCGGCGCCCTTCTCGTCACGGATGAGGTTCTTGAACATGGTTCTCTTGAGAAGAAAGTTAGGAGTGCTGTGGGGCCCTGCTAGCGGGTCCACAGCGCGGCTAATGCCGTTCGTTGACCGCCGGTTCCCCGGCGGCCTCGGATTCTTGGGGTGAGACCGCCGCCCTGCATCGTTCGAGGATCTCCTCGGTGCTGGGGAAGGCCCAGAGCTCGGCCTCGGGGCGCGGTTCGCGGATCACGCTGGGGGTGACCACGATGACCAGCTCGCTCTCCTGGTCGTCGTCCGCCTCGTTGCGGAAGAGCCAGCCCAGGACCGGGATCGACCCCAGGAGCGGGGTGCGTGACTGGGCCGACTGGGTCCGCGCGATGGAGAGGCCGCCGATGACGAGGGCTTCGCCGTCGTACACCCGGGCGGAGGTGCTGGTCGCCCGAGATTCGAAGGCGGTGGCCGGGGTGGACTGGCCGGTCGCACTGCCGATGGCCGCGGTCAGCGCGAGGTCGGGGGTGGAGATGCGCGGGATCACGTCCAGGGTGATTCTGCTCGAGCTGCGCTCCTCCACGAGCGGTCGGACGGTGAGGTCGATGCCGTAGTCTCGGAAGTCGACGCTGTTGAGGACCTGGTCGGTCCCGCCGCCCACGGTCACGGCGCTGGGTATGGGGATCTGGCCGCCCACCTGGAACTGGGCCAGCTCCCCCGAGAGCACGGCGAGGGACGGGTTCGACATGCTCTTGGCGATCTCCTCCTCGACGAGGAGTTGGAAGAAGCTGTCGACGGCGAAGCCGCCCGACACGGCCTGGCCTCGGCCAGAGAAGGTGCCGTTCAGGAAGCCGAGGAGCCCCTGGATGTCCCCGTCGCTCACGGAAGGGGCGCCTGCGCCTTGCAGTCCCGTGGACTCCGGGGCGGGGAGCAGCCCGGGCTGGTCGAAGTTGGCCTGGGCCACGGTGAGGTCGTTGCGCCAGCTTCGGAGCTTGCTGCTGTTGACCTCGTACAGGCGCACGTCCACCCGGACCAGGGGCAGGTACATCACCTGGATGGTCGAGAGGATCCTGCCGCCCGCGGCCTCCACGATCTTCGCCCGGCCCACCTGCGCGCCGATGCGGTTCGCGATCTGCTGCTGGCCCCCGTTGTTCAGGGCCGAGCCGCTGAGGCTCCCGAGGCCCTGCTGCTGGTTGCCGCCGCCGCCTCCGCCGCCGGCGCTTGCGCCGAACAGGTTGCGGGCCATGGTGAGGGCGCCGGCCTCGTCCGCGAGGGCGCGGACCTCGCTGCTCCTGGTCGCCGCGCCGGAGGCGCCTTGGACGGCCCTGGAGGCCACGAACAGGACGCGGGTCAGGGTGACCTGGTCCGGGACCGAGCCGTCGAGGACGAAGACGTCGTTCGCGTCGTTCGGGAAGTCACCGACCTGGACGCGGCGCACGCCGACCTCTCCCAGGGCAAGGGGCGCGATGGCCTCGAGGATGCGCGCCTCCAGGGAGGGGGCCAGGGCCGAAACCCGGAGGAGGTTGACGACGCTCGAGCTCCGGGCGCGGGGCGGGGCCCCTGCAGCCTCGCCGCTGACCGCCGTGACCTCACCGTCCTCCCCTTCGCTCAGGATCGGGACGGAGGTTCGCGCGCCCAGGTAGGCCTCCACCGTGGCCTGGGCCGCGTCTCGAATCTCGGCGCTGGGGACCACGCCGCGCAGGATCACGAAGTCCCGGTCGGCGGCGAACTCGACCTCGATGCCCCCGTCGATCTCGCGCAGGAGGTCCACGAGGAGGGTCAGATCGCGCTCGACGGCGACCAGGCGCTCCAAGGGGGCGCCGGTCTCGAACCAGATCGTGAGGGACGTGATGCCGACGGCGGCGCCGGTGATCAGGACCTCACGGCTGTCGAGGACCTCGGAGCGGAGCACATCGCCGTCCGCCACGGAAACCCGGCGGACGTCGCGGTCGAAGGTCAGGCGCTCGCTCTGCCCGAGCCGCAGGGCCGACTCCTCCTCCTGGATGGGAGCGGCGAGGGTTCGTGCCGTAGCCCCGGCCGCCGCAGGCGCGGCAAGAGCGACCGAGGAGGCGAGGAGCAGGCCTAGGGAGATGCTCAGCATGGGCCACTCTCGGGAGATGGGTCGGTGAGCATCCGGGTCAGGGCGGCGCGAGCCCTCGAGGTGCGGGAGCGGACGGTGCCAACGGGCAGGCGGAGCCGGTCAGCGGCCTCGTCATAGCTGAGGCCCCGCCAGGCCACGAGCTCGAGGACCTCGCGGTGCTCCTGGGTCAGCCGTGACGCCAGAGCCGAGATGTGACGGATCTCATCCCGCTCGGCCGCGCTGGCTGCCGGGTCGGCGCAGGCTCCCTCGGGATCCATGGGGCAGCAGCGGCTGGTGTGCTCATGGGCTGCGCTGAACTCGTGGTCCGACCGGCGCCGGGAGCACCGGAGGATGTGGAGGCACGACTTGCGAACCAGGGAGAGGAGCAGCGGCAGCGGCTGGCCCGGCAGCTCCGGGTAGGACCATGCGCGCACCAGCGACTCCTGCACGGCGTCCCAGGCCAGGTCCTCCGAATGCAGGATCCTCTTCGCGGCCCGGTGCAGCTTGGGGACGTGCTCGGACACCAAGTCCTCGAACGCCGTCCGGCGGGCGTGGAGCGTGCTCTTGTGCGTCTTCTTCATGGTCCTTCGGGCACCGGAGTCGACCGTGGCGGGTGCACGCCACTGGTCGATCAACGGACGGAAGGGTAGGCCCAGGGACAGTTGGAAGGATGTGCAACGATGGAAGGCACGGGCCACCGGGCAGTCGGTTCCCCCGTTGGGGCGCCGCGCGTCGCGGCGTGCCCCGTACTGGTCCCGCCCCTTTTTGCAGATGTTCAACCCGGGGCGGGGGGGCCCACGCTCGGTGCCCGTGGCCAGGCGGCTCCTCCCCGCTCAGGCGAGGAGCTCGTGCAGGACCTCCCCGTGCACGTCGGTGAGGCGGCGGTCGATGCCGTCAGTGCGGACCACGAGCTTCGTGTGGTCAATCCCGAGGGCGTGCAGGATGGTGGCGTGCACGTCGTAGTTGGTCGTGGGGCGGTCGACGGCCTTCCAGGACCACTCGTCCGTGGCGCCATAGGTGACCCCGCCCCTGATGCCGCCTCCGGCCAGCCAGTTGGTGAAGCCGAAAGGGTTGTGGTCGCGGCCCAGTGAGCCCTGGCTGCAGGGCATGCGACCGAACTCGGTGGTCCAGTGGACGATGGTGTCGTCGAGGAGCCCCAGACGCTTGAGGTCCTGGATGAGGGCGGCGGCGGGGCCGTCCATGGAGCGACCCATGGCGCCGTGGTCGCGCTCGAGGTCCTCGTGGCTGTCCCAGTTGCGGCGGGGGAAGCCGTTGTCGGCACCGCTCCACACCTGTACGAAGCGCACGCCGCGCTCGAGGAGCCTGCGGGCGATGAGGCAGCGGCGACCGAAGCTGGCGGTCGCGGGATCGTCGACCCCATAGGCCTCCCGGACCGAGGCCGGCTCCCCGGAGAGGTCGAGCACCTCGGGCCCCGCCACCTGCAGGCGCGCGGCCAGCTCGTAGGCGCGGATGCGCGCCTCCAGGCGGCTGTCCCCCGCGCGGCCCTCGAGGTGGCGACGGTTTAGCTCGTTGATCAGGTCCCGGTCGGCGGCGTCGCGGGCCCCCTCCAGCCCCGCGCCCTGCGGCGGGAAGAGGTTCGGGATCGGCTCCTTCGCGCCCGGGCGGATGACGGTGGCCTGGTGCTGGGCGGGGAGGAAGCCGGCGCCCCAGTTCTTCGGCCCGCCGGGCGGGAGGCCGCGGTCGTCCGGAAGGCACACGAAGGTGGGCAGATCGTCGTTCTCGCTGCCGAGGCCGTAGCTGATCCAGCTGCCCATGGAGGGGAAGCCGGGGTTCAGGAAGCCGGTGGATTCCAGGAAGGTGGCCGGGCCGTGCACGTTGGAGCGCGACGTCATCGAGTGGATGAACGCGATGTCGTCCACGCACTCCGCGAGGCGCGGGACCAGGCCGCTCATCCAGCGGCCGCACTCCCCGTGCTGGGTCCACTTCCAGGGGGAGGCCATGACTTGGCCGGGGGCGGACTGGAACAGCTCCACCTCCTCGCCTGGGTTCCACGGCTCGCCGTGGCGCTCGATGAGGAGCGGCTTGTGGTCGAACATGTCGCACTGGCTGGCGGCGCCGGACATGAACAGCTGGACCACCCGCTGGGCGTGCGGGCGCGCGGCCAGGGTGGGCGAATGGGCCAGGGCTTGCTCGCGGCCGAGCAGCTGGGCGAGGGCGATGCCGCCGAGCCCGCCCCCGGCGCGCCAGAGGAGCTCACGGCGGTTCAGGCGGGCGGCCGGGGCCCCGCTTGCTCCTGGCTCAGTCCACATAGATGAACTCGTTGCTGTTCAGGAGCACCCGGCACAGGGCGGTGAGACCGTGGGTGTCGGCGTGGGCGGTGAGCAGCGCGTGCTCCCCCTGGGTGGGGGGCCGTTGCCAGACGAGCCACGCGGCCCGCCGTACGGAGTCCATCCCCGCGAGTTCGGTCTCGACCCGCCACGCGAGGTGGCGCGCCTGGGCGAGCATGAAGCGGTCGTTGAGGAGCGCCAGGGCCTGCTGGGGCGTGGTGGTGTCCGAACGGACCGGCGTGCTGTTCGACGGGTCCGCGCAGTCGAACGCGCTCATCCAGGGATCGGGGGCGGAGCGGACCACGAAGCGGTAGACGCTGCGCCGCTGGGTCCCTGGCGCGTCGGGGTCGGCCTCGGCGTAGAGGTAGCGCGGGGAGTGGTCGTCCTCGAAGCGGAAGAGCTCGAAGCCCGGGCCGCCCTGGGTGAGGTCGAGCTCGCCCGACACTGACAGGACTGCGTCCCGCAGGGCCTCCGCCTCCAGGCGCCGGCGGTTCGCCCGCCACAGGAGGCGGTTGCCGCTATCCACGGCCGCGGCGTCCGGGCGGTGGGTGGAGTCCTGGCGGTAGGTGGCGCTGTTGACGAGCTCGCGGTGCAGATTCTTGAGGGAGCCGCCGCCATCTCGGAAGCGGGCGGCGAGGAAGTCGAGGAGCTCGGGGTGGCTGGGCCGCTCGCCCATGCGACCGAAGTCGTTCGGGGTGCCCACGAGGCCCCGGCCGAAGTGGAGGTGCCAGGCGCGGTTCACCGCCGAGCGCCAGGTGAGGGGGTTCTCGGGGTGGGCGATCCAGCGGGCGAGGGCGAGGCGGCGCTGGCCCTCGTCGGCCATGTCGCCGGCGCCTGCGAAGGACGCGGGCGCGTGGCCCACGGCGGCCACCGCGCCGGGAGCGCTGGGCTCGGCCGGCTGCGTGACGTCCCCGCGCTCGAGGCGGTGGATCGGCCGGGGAGCGCCGCCGGGGGGCGGGGTGAAGGCGCCCTGGGCGTTGAAGCTGGCGGTGGGGGCGTACACGCGGCTCCGGGCGGGGAGCGCCGCGAGGGCGGCGTCCACGTCGGCGAGGCGCGCGGTCCGGCGGGCGCGGGCCTCGCGCTCAGCGGCCGCCTCTAGCCGCGCAGCGGCGGCGTGCCACCGGCGCTCGGCGTCGTCGAGGCGCGCCATGGCGGGGGACCAAGGGAAGGCGCCGTCCACCAGCATGCGCCGGCCCCAGCGCGCGCCCGCCTCGATGGTGTCGGCGGCGGTCACCTCGGCGCCGGCGGCCACGTTCTCTCCGTCCGACCACACCTCGAGCTCGGCGAGGGCGAAGCAGTGCTGGTCCGTGCGCTTCCAGAGCCGCGGGACGCGCACCTCCACGAAGCGGGCGAGGGGGCGATCGGTGACGTCGGCATGGGCCTCGGGGGCGGCGGCGACCTCGAGCGTGATCGGGCGGTTGCCGTGGCGGCCGGGCGCGTCGCTCGCACGCCAGGTGCCGAGGGTCTCCCAGGTGTCATCCGTACCGAGGCGCACGGTGAAGGCCGCTGGCAGCCCGAAGCCTGCGCCGTCGTGGTCACCGAAGACCTCGTCGCAGGGATACACGGTCACGCGGTCGATAGGGTGCGGCGCGCCGAGGTCGACGCGCACCCACTTCTCGTGGTCGGCCGAGGCCTCCAGGGCGCTGTGGTAGCCCATGGAGCCCGAGCGGTCCGGGGCCTCGACCGACGCGGCGAGGGCCTCGCGCTCCTCCCGGAGCCCGGAGAACTCGGGGCTCGGGTCCTCCGCGATCCGGCGCGCGAGGGCCTCTTCGGCCGAGGCGAGCGCGGCCGCGAGGGAGGTGCGCTCGCCCCCGAGGGCCTCGCGCCGTGCCCCGATCTCCGGGTCCGCGTCGTACTCGCGGTCCGCGCGCTCCACCCCGGCGAAGACCGCCTGGGCGTTGTAGTAGTCCGCCTGGGAGATGGGGTCGAACTTGTGGTCGTGGCAGCGGGCGCAGTGGACCGTCAGGCTCTGGAAGGCGCCGAAGACGTTCTTCACCACGTCGTCCCGGTCGAGGTTACGCGTCTTCTGCTTGTCGACGGTGCCCTCGCGGAGCTCCACGTGCCCCACGAAGTCCCAGGGCCCGGCGGCCAGCATGCCCGTGGCGGCGACCGCCGAGGGGGGCGCGTCCGGGAGCACGTCGCCGGCGAGCTGCGCCTCGATGAACCGCGACCAGGAGAGGTCTTCGTTGAGGGCGTCGATCACCCAGTCCCGGTAGGGCCACGCGTGGCGGCGGGGCTTGTCCTTGTCGTACCCGTGGGTGTCGGCGTAGTGGACGACGTCGAGCCAGTGCCGGGCCCAGCGTTCGCCGTAGCGGGGTGACGCGAGCAGGCGCTCCACCTCCAGCTCGTAGGCCTGGGGCGAGGGGTCGTACAGGAAGCGCTGCATGTCCTCGGGCGTGGGAGGGAGCCCTACCAGGTCGAGGTGAAGGCGGCGGAGCAGGGTCCGGCGATTCGCCTCCCTGGAGGGGGTGAGGCCGGCCTCGAGCAGCGTCGCCAGGATGAAGGCGTCGACCGGCTTCCGCACCCACCCGCGCCAGGCCTCGGGAAGCTCCGGCAGCGAAGGCTCGGTGACCGGCTGGAGAGACCACCAGGCCTTGTCGCCGCCTTCCGCGCCGATGACGCCAGGGCTCCACGGGGCGCCGGCCTCGATCCAACGGCGCAGGGACGCCACCTCGGCCTCGGAGAGCGGCGGCGCCTTCATGGGCATCTGCGGCTCGGGGCCGCTCACCAGCTCCATCAGCAGGCTCGCCTCCGGGTGCCCTGCCTCGACCAGCCCCTCGGGTCGCTCGTTGTCCGTGAACGCGACTCCGCCCTTCCGGGTGTCCTCGCCGTGGCACGCCAGGCAGTGGGCCTCCAGGATGGGGGCGACCTCGGCCCTGAAGAGGTCAAGGTCCCCCTGCGGCGCCAGCGTGGTCGACGATGGGTGCGCGAGGAGCAGGAGGGTACAGAGCATGGGAGCCGGGCGTCGGTACACCCGATGATAGGCATTGTTCCAGGACCCGTGCCGCCGCAGTTGGGCCCGGCGAGGCGCACCTTGCCTCTCCGCTCCTCCTCTCTCAGCTGACGATGGTGGGGACGATGACCGACACGATCAGGGCCGCCTGCAGGGCCTGATGGGCCGCAGCTGCCGCCGCCGCGGCGGTCCCCACCTCGCCGCGCGCGATAGCCTCCAGCCGTGCTTTGCGGCCGTGGAGTTCGCGGTGGGAGAAGGTGGCACCCAGGAGCCCGACTGCGTTGCCCAGGGCGACCAAGGCCACGGTGTGGGGCGAGATCTCCTCGGTGTCGGTGAAGATGGCATCCCTGAGCTCGGACACGAGCGCTGCCTCGGGGCCGGGGTCCAGCTCGGGGTAGATCCTCCGGGAGAAGAACAGGAGAACCTTTCCCTCGTCCTCTCGCAGGATGCCGCGCCGGCACAGCTGGCGTGCGATCCGGTGACGGAGATCCCGCAGGGCTGCGAGCTTGGTGATCCAGCGCTGAGCGGCGATCGGCTTCGGCGACGCCTGGATCAGGCTCAAGCACTCGTCCAGTAGCTCGTCTCCGATCGGGCGACCGTCGGTCAGGTGGACGGTGTGGCGTCTCCCCTCGGTGGTCAGCCGTCCCGACAGGAAGAGGTCCGAGAGGAGAGCGCCCGCGAGGGCGTAGTCGCTCGAGCTGATTCCGATCGTCCCCTCGCGGTCCTTTAGGATCAGGAGGAGGGCCTTCTCGTAGATTCGTAGCGGCGGCGTTTCGTTCATGGTCATGGAGCGTGGCGCGGCCTCTACGGCCGTCAGGTCGGGCCATTCAAAGTAAAGGGAGGAGCGCTGTCCGCTCCTGCATTCTTGCGCTGCATCGAGGGTGCCGGCGAACGGGTACCCTCGGGGAAGGCGCGCGAGCCTCCTGACCAAAGATGACCTCTCCTGGATCGATCACCCTGCGGCTCACTCGAGCGCTCCTCCTCGGCACCCTCTCTGGCTGTGTCTCTGAACCCGCTCCGTCAGGTGCTGTCGCCACGCTGGGCGGAGAGTCCGGGCAGGTGCGGATCACGTTCGCGGACGACCTATCCCTGGGGCTCCTCGACCGGGAACGCGCGGCGCTGATCGATGCGGGCATGACGACCGTGGCGATGCCCTTCGGGGTGTTGCTCGCCGCGGACGAGGCGATGCCCCTGGGCTACGTCGAGCAGGCCGCGGCGATCCTCGCCGAGATGCTGGACCAGGACATGGACGGTGTGGCGGACGACCCGGCGGTGGCGGCGACCCTCGCGCGCCGCGACGTGGCGTGGCTGGCCATGCCCATGGACCCGGAGCGCTGGGAGGAGGAGCAGCTGCCGCGGCTCATGGAGGACCTCGGCTACGACATCATCATCCCCGAGTGGTGGATGGAGGTCTCGGGCCCCGAGCCGGACCGCCGCGGCCGCGCGGTCATGGTGGAGGAGGTCCACCACTTCATGACGCAGTTCGGCTTCAGCGCCGTGTATCCGGAGGTCTTCGGCGTCGACGACTGGACCTCGGTGCTGGGGCGCGAGACCGAGCGCGCGCGCTGCACGTTCTGGCAGCACCCCGAGAACGACTGCCCCGGGAGCCCGGCCGAGATCCCCGGTGACTGCAGCGACCCCAGCTGTGACGCCGTCGAGTTCTACCAGCAGGTGGCGGTGATGCGCGCGGGCATGGATCCCGGCTGGCTTGGCATCGGCTTCCCGCGGGACCGGGCCGAGCTGGAGGCCCGGCTCGGAGAGGAGCTCTGGGCGGCCATGGACGACCCGCGCTTCCACCAGCTCCAGCAGCCGCTCACGTTTGCCTATCCGGTGGATGGAGCCAGGCCGTCTGCGATCCCTCGCGTCGATGTCCCCTAGGGAGCCTTGGCTTCCGCTCGCATGGCCAGGGGGCCGCGAGCCCGAGGTAGGCGAGGAAGGGCATCAGGACCAAGCGCAGCCCCGCGAGCCCGATCGCCGCCGCAGCCAAGCTCGAGTACCCGGTTCAGATGTACATGTCGTGGCGGGATGGGAAGATCGCCACGTTCATGCACTTCTTCGACCCCGGCCCTTTGGACGAGGCCATCGAGTCCCTCTGACCGGGCGCCCACGGTCCGGTCGCAGGGCTGGGCCGAGGGGCATGATGAACCGGCGCGCCCTCTCCGCTCAGGAGGAGGCGCGCCGGTTCCGTTCGCCGCTGGGGGCGGTGCTCAGACCAGTTCGAGTGGCCCGTGGTTGTCGCAGTGGTCCCCGTGCGGGTGGTGCAGGTGACCGTCGACCAGGTAGTCCACATGATCGCCGTGGGGGACCGCCTCATGTCCGCAGCCGGGCCCGTGCACATGGGCTGCATCGTGAGTGCCGCACGAGTGCTCGGGGGTGCAGTCGGCGGGGTTCTGGGCGGTCACATCGATGCTGTGTTCGTCCACGTGGCCGTCGTGGGGGTGGTGCATGTGACCGTCGTGGAGGTAGTCCACGTGATCCCCGTGCTTGACGCCGGTGTGCCCGCAGTTCGGCCCGTGGGCGTGATCGTGGTTCTCGTGCTTGTTGCAGTTCACTTGGATTCCTCTTCTGCGGCGTGCTCGAACACGCCCTGGAGTAGCTCGTCGATGTGGTGGTCGGCGAGGGAGTAGTACTGGTGCTTGCCCTCGCGTCTGCGGGTCAGGAGGCGCTCGCTCCGGAGCACGCGCAGCCTGGCCGAGATGGTGGACAGCGAGTCGCCCGTGAAGTCGGCGAGCTCCGTGACGCAGCGTTCCCCCGAGCGGAGGAGCTCCAGGAGGCGCAGTCGACCAGGGTCCCCCGCCGCGCGGAGGATGGCCGCCGCCCGCTCGAGCACCCCTTCCGGGGAGACCGCGGGAAACGCCGTGGAGTCGTGATTGCAGTCGAGGGACTCGCTCATTGGCTAATACAATCTATCAATCGATGAACTGTGGCGTCGAGTACGGACCTCGGACTTCTCCCCAAGGGGGCTTCTGAGGCGCACAAGCATCTGCAGGCAAAAGGCTTGGGCGGGCGCGCGTGGGGCCTGATGAGCCCCGATTTGGCCTGCGCTTCCCGCCCCACGATCCGGTCCCGTCCGCCGCCGCTGCCCGCTGCACCCCAGTGCCGCTGGCCAGGTGTCACCGTGGAAGCTGCGCGGAGCTCAGCGAGGTGGACGTCGACCTCGCTCGCCACCTGAGGTGACCGGGAGGGGGCCTGCTAGGCTCGCGGAATGGCGACCGCCTCCGAGCTCTCCCTTCCGGTCCGGGTCTTCCTCCGGGGCTACCGGTGGCGGCGGATCGATCCAGTCCCGTTCGCGGCGCTGGCTCGGCCCATCGAGGAGTGCAAGGTCGGGCTCGTCTCCAGCGCCGGGTTGGTCCTCCCCGGGATGACGCCCTTCGACGGAACCCTGCGCGGGGGCGACAGTACGTGGCGCAGCATCCCATCCGACGCGGACGGGGCCGCGCTCATCGACGGGCACCGCTCCGACTCGTTCGACCATGGCGGGATGAACTCGGACCCCGAGCTCGTCTTTCCCCTGGCGAGGCTGCGCGAGCTGGCGGCGGCGGGGGAGGTCGGGGCGGTGGCGCCGCGCCATGCGTCCTGTATGGGGGCCATCACCGCGACGGGGCGGCTGGTGAAGGAGACCGCCCCCGAGATCGCGGACCGGTTCGTCGAGGACCAGGTGGACGTGGCGCTGCTGGTACCCGTCTGACCCATGTGCAACCAGACCGTGGGTCTGGTCGCCGCCGAGCTCGAACGGCACGGCATCGTCACCGTGGCGCTCCAGCTCCTGCGCAGCGTGGCGGAGAAGGTCCGGCCGCCGAGGTCTCTCTGCGTGCCCTTCGCCCACGGCTACCCCCTGGACACACCCGGCGATGCGGAGCGGCAGCGCGCGGTGCTCCGCGGGGCGCTCGGGGTGGCCGCCCTCCCCGGCCCAGGACCGGTGCTCGTGGATCTACCGGTGGGATCAGGCGCCTAGCTCGGGGCCGCCGCCCCGGACTCGAGGACGCGGAGAACAGGGGGGGGCGGCGGGGTGAAGCGCCAGCGAATCGGGCGCGCGGATGAAAGCCGCAGGGGTCCCTTCCCATCCAGCTATCCCCCCCCTCGGCGGCCTCGCTCCTGCAATACTCCGGCATCGCCCGCGGCTCACCCCAGTGCCCCGCTGTTTGCTCGAGGGCTCTTCCCCCGCGGTTCCGCCGCATTCCGCGCCCCTTCCCATGCACGATCGCCTCCTCGCAGCCCTCTCCGCGGCAGCTCTCCTCGTCTCATCTCTCGCCGCCGCGCCCCAGGTCCAGGCCGAGGAGGCTCGCTTCCCGGTCTCCAGTGCCCTCGCGGAGGGGCTCTCACCCGAGGGGCTCGAGTCCCTCGATGCCCTCGTGGCTCGGCTGGTCGCGGAGGAAGAGGTGGTTGGGGCCGAGCTGATGGTGATCCGCAACGGACGTACCGTCCTGCACAGCGCGCACGGTTGGAGGGACCGCGAGGGGGCCCTTCCCATGGAGGTTGGGTCGCTCTTCTGCGTGCGGTCCATGACCAAGCCACTGGTGGGGGTCGCGATCCACCAGCTGGTGGAGGACCGGTCGCTCAAGCTCAGGGATCGGGTCGCGGAGTACCTCCCGGCGTTCGACGTCGAGGGCAAGCGGGACATCACCGTACAGCAGCTCCTGCAGCACACCAGCGGCCTGCCCATGTCGGAGATCATGACCGCGAACCCGCGCGAGCTGACGAGCGTGCGGGCGGTGGCGGACCTCGGCGGAGCGTCGCAGCTGGAGTTCGAGCCCGGGACGGGGTTCGGGTACAGCGATCAGGGGACGGACACGCTCACCGCGCTGATCGAGATCGTGAGCGGTCAGCCGGCGGAGGCGTTCATCCAGGCCCGGATCCTCGATCCCCTGGGCATGGACGAGAGCCTCTGCTTGCTCACGCCGGAGAGCCCGCTCCTGGAGCGCAGCGTCTCGAAGTACGCCGGCAACGCCGGTCACTGGAATCGGTACTGGGCGCCGAGCGATGGGCCGCTCTTCCCGGTGTTCCTCGGGTCGCAGGCGCTGTACTCGACCCTCGAGGACTACGCGCGGTTCCTCGACATGCTCATGGCCCGTGGACGCGGGCCCGGAGGCCGACTGCTCAGGTCCAGCTCGGTCCGACGGATCACCGCTCCCGGCCCACACCCCATGGTGGGCCCCACCGGGCTCCCGGGGGCTGCCACGGCCTACGGGTCGCTCATGCAGCTCTGGACGACGCCCGCCGAGCAGGAGGGCGAGCGCGACGTCGTGGCCTTCGGGCACACGGGCTCCGACGGGACCTACGCCTGGGCGTTCCCCGAGGAGAAGACCATCGTTCTGTACTTCACCCAGTCACGCGGCAACGTGACCGGGCTGCGCCTGGAGGAGGTGCTCGGGGAGCTGCTCCTCGGCGTGCCCTACGATCCGATCCAGGCGGCGCCGCCCCTCGAGCCGTACCTCGGCTACTACTTCGAAGGGGAGGGGGATCGCTACCGGGCGATCATTCGCGACGGGGACGGGCTCGCCCTCGAGATCCTCGGTCGCGCGGTGGTGCCCCTGGTCTACGTGGGAGACGACCGCTGGAAGCTGAAGCCGAGCCCCGCCAACGTGATCTCTTTCGATCGCGATCCAAGGGGCATCGTCACGGGCTACCACATCGGAGACCACCAGGAGTTCAAGTTCACGCCCGCCGAGGACCTGCCCTCCATCGACCAGGTCTGTGAGCAGGTGCAGGCCTTCCACCGTATGGACCGCCTCGAGGCCGTGGGCTCTGTGCGTCTGGAGCAGACTCTCTCGATACCGAAGCTCAAGCGCGAGGGCACCTCGGCCTTCTTGATGGCGTGGCCCAACCGCTGGTGGTTCGAGGAGTCCATGGGGGAGGAATTCGAGCGCGGCGCCTTCGATGGCGAACAGGTCTGGACCGAGTCGAGCGCCGCGCCGCGCGCGGTGGCGGACGCGGTGCGGAGCGCGCAGCTCACGGGGGAGGCGCTCCAGGTCCGGTTCGGGGATTGGAGGGAGGCCTTCCCCGGGGTCCACGTGGTGCAGCGAATCGAGGCGGGAGATGATGCCGTGCTGCTGGTGCGCGGCGGAGACACCTCAGGCCCGGCGCCGACCTTCTACGTCAAGGACGGGGCCGGAGAGGTCGGACGGGTCGACGACGTGGCCGTGATCCCGGGGGGTGCCCGCCTCGGGCGAGAGACCACGTTCCGAAGCTTCCGCGACGTCGAGGGAATGCAGCTCCCCGAACGCGTCGAGGTCCAGCTCGCGAACCCCATGATCGGAATGGTCAAGCTCGAGTTGACCTCGGTCACGGCGGGGGCTTTCGCCCCGGAGGAGTGGTTCCGCCTGGAGGGTGAGCCGCCCCAGGACCGGTGAGCCCACACCAAGTTCCGCCCGCCGCTGGTCCTCTCAGGGCGAGTCCTCGTGGAGCGACGGGGGCGCTCCTTACCAGTGGGCCGACTCCTGGTAGGCGCGGCCGGTCTGGGGGTCGTACAGGAGAGAGTGCGTCGTGCCCCTCGCCATCCACATGGTGTAGTCCACCACCCCCTCGTTCCATGGCCAGTCGACTCCCCAGGACCCCTCGCGGATCCGGTCGAACTCCTCCTGGTTGACGGGGTCGGGACCCTCAAAGCCCTGGAAGTGCGCCTCGAGGAACCTCTTCAGGTCTACCTCGCTGACCGTGTACTGGGCGGTGTGGTCGAGGCCGGCGGCGTGGAGCGTGATGTCCGTGGCCTTGGGCGGCGTCAGGTCCCCGTACATGGGGAACATGGTGCTGGGGGTGTCGTAGTGCGACGTCGAGAAGAAGGTCAGGTAGCCGAGGGTCCCGAGGAAGAGGACGCCGACCAGTCCGGCGATGCCCGCCTTGACGAGACAGCCGACCAGCGCCGCGCCGCCCCGGCTTCTCGATGCTGACAGCTTTCTTGAAGGGCTCTTCTTCATGGTCTCTCCTCGGGCCTTTGTCGGTGCGGTTCGTGTGGCGGCCCCACGCTCTCCAGGGGCAACTCTAGCCTCTCGAGCAACGAAAGCTCGCCATGGCCAAGTTTAATTCACCGGGAGGCTCTCCCCGTTCGGCTGCGCTCTCTAGCCGGGCCGGGTGACCGCGGGGCGGGCCGTCCGGCTACCGCGGACCGACCTCGAGGGGCGGGCCCTGAGCCGGGCGCCACGGCGGCGAGGTCGGGTAGATGTTCTCGGTCAGGGTCATGACCTCCGGGTCACAGCTGTCGTAGCGAAAGCTGGCGACGGACTCGGCGCTGACCAAGGTGTTGCCCTCGAGGCGGCAGGGGCCCGCCATGTGGAAGCGCACGGGGGAGCGGGCGATGGAGTGGACAACGTTGCCTGAGAGGGTGAGCTCGCTGGAGCCCTGGTCGATGAAGAAGCCGTTGCTCCCCGCGCGGCCCAGGTTGATGGGGACGTCGTGGATCAGGTTGTGGCGGAGGTGGCTCTCGGGGTGCCGGCCGATGGTGTAGATGCCGCCTCCGTCGGAGAGGTCCTGCATCACATGATGGATGTGGTTGCGCTCGATGACGTGGCCCCTGCTCGGGCTCGCACGCGGGCTCCAGATCCAGCCCAAGGAGATGCCCGTGTAGGGCAGCTGGTGGACCTCGTTGTGGTGGACGTGGACGTTGCGAGCGATGCCGATCCAGACCCCTACGGCGCCCTTGTAGATGGCGCCGCAGCGGGTGATGGTGCTATCGGCGCAGGTGATGGCGCCCGTGAGCCCGACGTCAAGCTCGTCGGGTTCTGGCTCGGAGGGCGTGCCGATCATGAGGCCGTTCGCGCCCACATCCTCGAAGCGGCATCCCCCGACCTCGGCGCCCTGGACGCCAGCCCCGATCCACAGGGCGCTGGCGCCGAGCTCGCGAAACTCGCAGTTGGTGAACCGCACGCCGCGGGCGAA
The DNA here is from genome assembly GCA_938075305.1 of uncultured bacterium. Lineage (GTDB taxonomy): Bacteria > Planctomycetota > UBA1135 > UBA1135 > Saltatorellus. Next base: position 45,239 of record CALJGV010000024.1, on the reverse strand, counting down.
GCGGACGTGCACCGCTGCGAGGGAGGGACGATCGGGTTCGGGCGCCCCGTCGGCGCGGTCATCGTGGAATCCGGCCTGGATCCCAGCGTAGCCGCCGGGAGGAGACATCGCGCGGGTGTGGGCGAAGGTGAGGCCCTCGAAGGAGAGGTTGCGCACCGGCGCGGCGGCCGTGCCCGTCACGTGGACCAGGTGCAGGAGGGCGGGGGCCTCGGGTCGCGCAGCGGCCAAGCGCTCTCCTTCGAGGGGGCGGTAGCGGAGCATGCCCCCATCCACGTCGTGCCACCAGTCACCGGGCTCGCGCCATCCGGGCGCCACGTTCTCGAGGGCGTACCGGGGGTGCGGCTCGAAGTTGGTGAGGAAGAAGAACGGGAGGTGCCCCCCGATCCGATCGGTGGCGGTGAGCCAGCGGTCTTGTTCGTCGATCCTCGCCACGTCGATCCGGCTCATGGACCAGTCGTGGAGGAACAGGAGCTCGGACCCAGCGAGGCTGGCGGGGGGGAGCTGTTCCCAGGGTGCGAGGTCCCCGGCCGAGAAGCGGAAGGAGGTCCGCCGATCCGGGCCCTCGGTCTCAAGGCGCAGCCAGCCCTCACGGGGCCATCGGGCTCGGTGGCAGCGGCGTCCCTCCACGAACAGCTGGCGCACCAGGGACCCCCTCCACGGGGTGGACCAGGTCCCGTCCGGTTCGGCGCGCCATGGGAGGTCCGGCGCCGCGCCGCTGATGACCACCGACGCCCCAGCGGCAGCGCGCCACGTGACCCGGCGGTTGGCGTCACCGCCGTCCCGAGCATCCAGGGCAAGAGGCTCCGAGAGCCTGTAGGTGCCCCCTTCGAACTCGACGATCAGGTCCCTTCGCGGGTTTTGGGTGAGCAGCGCCCGAGCGGCGAGCGCGACCTCGCCCAGGGCGGCCCCCGGCTTCAGCTGGATCACGACCGGTTCTCCCTGGTTGGAGGCGTCGGTGAGGGCCGTGGACTGGGGAGCGGACGCTGCCGCGAGGAGCATCGGAGCGAGCCAGAGCATGGGTCGAGCTTAGCGCGGTTCGGTCCGCGTCCGGTCGCGAGGCGCAGGCAAGGGGCCGGAGCGCCTCTTGAGGGCGGGTCCGCGTCATCCCCTCGGGAATCCGTGGCCGATACGACCGGGCCCAGGGCAGGCTGTGGTGCATGCCGGAAGAGATCGAGCGCAACCTGGGGGAGCAGCCCTTGGTGGCGGTGATGGCCCGAAGTGGGTTGAGGGCGCAGGCCCTCGTGGAGGCGTCCACGGAGCAGCTCACCCACAAGATGGTGACCCGCGCCTGCAAGGGGCGTCGCCTGACGCCAAAGGCGAAGGCCAAGGTCTGCGCGGCGTTCTGCGCGGCCTCAGGAGAGACGTACAAGGTGAGCGAGCTCTTCAACTACTGATCCGCCGGGCAGCGGTCAGGACGGGGGATCATCCCGGAGGTGTCGGCGGCGTCCGTGGGCCTCGGACAAGGCTCTGAGAGGTCGCCTTTTTCTTGGGCGCAGTGCCTTGAGCATCCGGGTGGGAGGCCATTAATCTCCCGCCCCGCGATGTCACGATTCCGCCAAGGCTTGTGTGTACGGCAGCGGCCAGTTGGGCTCTGGCTCCTCGTCGTCTTGCTCGTCGTCGGGGTTCTCCTCCCGGGCGCAGCGTTCGCCCAGGGTGACTCCTGGCCCGGTTGGCGTGGGGACGGCTCGGGCCGGGCGCAGGGAGCGCAGGTCGTGCTCTCATGGGAGGAGCGCGGCGCCGCTGCGCTCTGGGAGGCGGAGATCCCCGGTTTCGGGATCTCCTCGCCGGTGGTCGGTGACGGCGAGGTCTACGTTACGACTGCGAGGCAGGGGGAGCGGGCTCGGTGGCAGGCCGACGGGCTCGGCTTGCTGCTCTGCCTCGGGGCCGCGACTGGCTGGCTGGTCTTCCGCAGGCGTCGGGGCGGCGAGGCGCCCTCGGTGCAGGGCCGGGGCGCCCTGGCCATCCATCGGCTGGTGGGGCTCCTGCTCGCCGGGACCCTCGCGGCCGCCCTCGAGAGCGATGTGGACTGGCTACTCGGCGGACACCGGGCTTGGAACGGTGCCAGCTTGGCCGGCGTCGCAGCGGCGGTGGTGGTGCTACAGGGGCAGGGGAGCCGAACCCCCACGTGGGCCGTCGCGCTCGCGGTGGGGGCTTCGCTTGCCCTTGGGGTTGGGTCGCTCTCGATCTTGCCGGTCCGCTACGGCTTCGGAGCGACCATCGCTGCGCTCTCCGCCGTGTCCCTCGTCGTCGCGGCCAGGGATGCCTGGGCCGGCTCCAGGACGCGCCTCCTCCTGCACCTCGACCAGAAAGTCGTGTCGTTCGTGACCCTGTTCTTCCTGCTGGCCTCGGCGGCGTCGGTGCTCTACGCGGAGTCGTTCTGGGGCCGCGCCACCCCGGCCGAGGTCTGGCTGCGGTCCGGGTTCCTGGTGGCCTCGGGTCTGTTCGCCGCAGCGGGGCGGAGCAGGGCCTCGTCGCCCTCGCGCTGGATCGCAGCGCTGGTCCTGGCCCTCGCCATGGTCGCGCTCTTCCAGTCCGTGCCGACGATGAACTATGGAGCGGAGCGGCCGCTCGGGGCCCGGCTCGCCGTGACGGCGCCTGGATTGCTCGGGGCGGCGTGGCTCCTGCTGGTCCACCAGGCCGCCCGTGGCGTGGTGGAGCCGCCTCGGTTCGACGGTCGGCTGGTGGGCGCCGGGCTCGCGACGCTCGCGGCCTTCGTGTTGTTGCGCGGGAACCTCGTGCACTGGCAGCTTGTGACCGATCATGTGGTGATCTGCCTGGACGCGGAGACGGGCGCGGAGAGGTGGTCCACGGTGGCGCTCCGGACGCCGGGTGGGGAGCTCTCTTCCCACCGAACCTCCCACGCGACGCCCACGCCCTGCCTCTCCGATGGCCGACTGGTGGCGCACTTCGGCTCGTGCACGGCCTGCCTTGACCTCGAAGGGCGCGTGCTCTGGGCCCGAGAATGGCCCGGCTTCATCGAGGAGGCGGTCTTCGGCGCAGGGAGCTCTCCGGTGGTCCAAGATGGCTTGGCCCTCATCGTCCAGGAGCGAGAGGTCCCGGAGGATGAAGATGTGAGCTTCATGGCGGCCCTGGCGATCGAGACCGGAGACGTCGTGTGGAGGACCGATTCGCCGGAGACCCGGAGCTCCTACGGATCCCCGCTGGTCCTCCCGGCGGACCTGGGTGCGTGGGTCTTGCATGCATCCTGGGAAGAGGTGGTGGCCTACGACAGATTGACGGGGTGCCGGTCCTGGTCCCTCGACCTACCGATTCAGGAGATGGTCGCGAGCCTGGTCCGCGAGGGGAGCCGTGTTTACCTCTCCGGCGGCTCCATGGCCGGGGCCACTTACTGCCTCCAGCTGCCCTCGGACGCGACGCCTGGCGTGCCGGCCCGGGTGGTTTGGTCGGACCGGCGCGCGCGGGCGCGCTGTTCCTCTCCTGTGATCACCGGCGGGATGCTGTACACGGTCTCCTCCACCGGCATCATGAGCTGCTTCGACGCCGCCACGGGCACGCTGCACTGGCGAGAGCGGCTCGGGGGCGGAGAGTACTACGCCTCCTTGCTGGCCTGCGCCGGGCGGGTCTACGCCATCGATGAACAGGGCGAGATGGTGGCGGTGGCGGCATCGTCCGACTTCGAGGTCCTCGCCAGGAGCTCCGTGGGGGAGAAGGTCTACGCGTCCCCTGCGGTGGACGGCGATCGGCTCCTGATCCGAACGGAAGGCCGCGTGGTCTGCTTCCGAGGCCCCTCCGAGTAGTTCGACCGACCAGCTCCGCAGGCCCCACGCCGCCAGGGTGTCCGCGAAGCCACGTCCACTCGCCAGGCTGCGGGTGGCCCCCGGGCTACCAGTCCGTGGGGGCGTAGTCCTTGAGGAACTGGCCCCAGCAGTGGTGCCCGGTGTTGAAGCCCACGAAGATCGGATCGACGCAGCGGGCGGCGCCGTCCACCGAGTCGAGGGGGGGAGCGAAGCGCTGGGAGATCTCCTTCTCGGTGGCCTTCTCCAGCTGGTCCTCGTCGGTGACCCAGCCGGTGTCCACGCTGTTCATGTGGATGCCGTCCTTGACGTAATCCGCGGCGGAGGTGCGCGTCATCATGTTGAGTGCGGCCTTCGCCATGTTGGTGTGGGGGTGGCGGGTCGTCTTCAGGGCCCGGTTGAACTGGCCCTCCATGGCCGACACGTTCACGATGTGCTTGTCGTGGGTCTCGACGGCGAGCATCAGGGGCTTCAGCCGACTGTTCAGCACGAAGGGTGCGATGGAGTTGACGAGCTGGACCTCGAGCATCTCCACCGTCGGGACCTCATCGAGCTGCATGCGCCAGGAGTTGGTGGGGCGCAGGTCGAGCTGCTGCCCCTCGCCGTCGGTGAGGCCCGCGGGGAAGAGGTGGCCCTGGTCGCCCTCTCCAAGGAGGTCTAGCTGGCTGAGCTGGGCCACGTTGCCCGGCGCCCGATGGAGCGCGAGGGCGCGCTCGGCGGTGGGCTCCCCCAGGAGCGCCTGCAGGCGCTTGGGGAGCTCGTCCGGGTTCTCCCGGGCCGCCATCTCCCGGTAGTAGTCGGGTGGCCGGCGGACGGTCTGGCAGGCGTTGTGGATCAGGAAGTCGAGCCGCTCCTCCGACTCCAAGAGCTCGGCGCAGAAGCTCTCTACTGTGGGCGTGTGCCGGAGGTCGAGGGCACGCAGGTCGAGGCGGTCTCGCCAGTCCGCGAAGTCCGGCTCGTTCTCGTAGCGGCGGGCCGCGTCGCAGGCGAAACGAGTCGTGGCGATGACACGCGCACCTGCGCGCAGCAGGAACAGCACGATCTCGTAGCCGATCTTGACGCGTGAGCCCGTCACGAGCGCCACTCGGCCGCGAAGGTCCGCGGTTGCCGTCCGCTTCAGCCAGTTGATGTCCGCACAGCTCCCACACATGGAGTCGTAGTGGTGGTGCAGCCGGCTGTACGGCTCCTTGCAGACATAGCAGCTACGGGGTTCGTTCAGGACGCCCCGGTCCTCCTTGGGCCGCTCCCGCGCCTGGTGCTCGAGCAGGGCCCGCTGCTCCTCGGTGAGCTCCAGTTCCCTGGGTGCAGTCGGGAAGGCGAGGGCGCGCTTGATCGCGCGGTTGCTCGTGGCTTCGAGGGCCCGGTCGTCCTGCTCTCGGACCTTACGGCGCTCCTTTCCACGGCGTGCCTTGGAGAGCCTCCGTCGGGTGAGGCGGTCGGGGAGCGCGATCCTTCCGGCTGCCTGACGCAGGCGGAGGAGGGTGTCCTCGTCCACGTCGAACAGGCACTCCTCAGCTGCGGCGAGGGTCTCCAGCCACTCCACATGGGCGTGGAGCGCCTCCTTGTCAGCCACGGCCTCCCGGGCGGACTGGAGGAGGCGCTGGCGCTCCTCCTCTCCTGTCGGGGCTTGGGGGTCGGGCTCGGGGGGCGAGGCGGCCGTCATGGGCGGAGACTCTACCGGAGCGGCGGTCGTGGGTGGGCGGGGTGGTGGCCTCCTAGCTGCCCCCGGGCGCGGTGGCGGGGCGCCTTGGGCAGACACGGCGTTGGTCCCGCCGGGTTGAATCGAGCCTGTTCCGGGGTCGGGAGGATCCAGGCCGCCCTCGCGGTCGAATGTCACATCGGTCCCAATGCAATCCGCCTTCGAAGTCTGCCGAATCGTCTCTCTCGTGGTCTTCCTGGGCTACGGCGGGCTCTGCCTGCATCGCAGCGCGATGGTGCCCGAGTTCGAGCGGTTCGGCCTGGGACACCTTCGGGTGCTCACGGGCTGGCTGGAGATCCTCGGCGCCCTGGGCCTCCTGGTGAGCTTCCGTGCCCCTTGGCTGCTGCCCTTCGCCGCCGGCGGGCTCGGCCTCCTCATGGTCTTCGCCATCGCTGCCCGCTTGCGGGTCGGGGACGGGCTCCTGCAGATGAGCCCCGCCTTCCTCCTCATGGCCGTCAACGGATTCCTGGCGGTGCGCGCCGCGGGGGAGCTGCTCCACCCATGAGCACCCACGCGGATCAGAGGACGTCCCCGCTGATACCTGACCCGGAGGGCGTCTCTTCGGCGGGAGCGCGCTCCCTGGCTCGCAGGGTGCGGACCGTCGCGTGCGTTGCGCTCGCGGTCCCGCTGCTCGGGTCCGCTGCGAACTACGTAGTCGGGTTCGTCGAGGCCCCTGCCGGTGATGAGTTCCCTGGCGGGACGATGTGGCGGCTGATGAGGGACAGCGGCCTGTTCCTGTGGGTCGTCCTGGGGCATGGAGTGACCGGCGTCATGCTCCTCGTGCCCCGTTTGCGCTTCTTCGGCGCCCTCTTCCAGCTCCCGATCTCCTTGGGGATCGCCGCCTTCAACCTCACGATGTTCCCACCAGGGATCGGCGCGGCCCTCGTGATCCTCACGCTCAACCTGGTGGCTGTCGCTCACCTGGAGCGGCTGCGGGCTCTCCTCGGGAAGCCCTCAGTCTGAAACCCTGTTCACCGAACCACAATCCTCTCCACTCCACTCACCACGACTGCAATGCCTGAATTGAACCTCGATGTCCTGCTTCAAGTGATCCTCGGACTGGGACTCATCAACGTCTGGCTCGTCCGGACCCATCGAGCGACCACCTATCGGGGAGGCAACGCCGCCTCGCTCCGGGAAGAGTTCGCGGCCTATGGCTTGCCGACCTGGTTCTTCTACCTGGTCGGGGCGCTCAAGCTGGGCTGCGCCGCGTCGCTCCTGGTCGCGATCTGGGTTCCCCAGCTCCTGCAGCCTGCGGTGGGGCTTCTCGTCCTCCTGATGCTCGGCGCCCTGGCCATGCACGTGAAGGTGAATGACCCGCCGATCAAGTCGCTGCCGGCTGCGTTGATGCTCCTGATGAGCGGGACGCTTCTGTCCCTTTCGTTCTGATCGAGCGCGAGGGGCTGGCGGGGATCTCCAGCGCGTTCTTGGGCGGACCGGAGGCTTGCGTCGCTTTGTCGCGATGGGGTTCGAGATAGGTGCTGGCCGTCGGGCTTGTAGGGGAAAACGCCCCTGGGAATAGTCCCTTCGCCCATGGAGTCAGGGCGTCGGGAGGCTCGATAAGCGTCCCCAGGTCATCGTTACCGATCCCTGTCGCCGTATTCCTTCGACCATCCATGTTCGCGAAAACCACCTGCCAGGACCCGATCTCGAGGCGCAGCCTCGCCCTGTCGCGGTCGTTTCTGCCCCTGCCTTCACCGGCCACCGGTTCCCCGTCCTCCACTGACGTCTTGGCCACGGTCGGGCGAAGAAGGGGGCTGTGATGAGCGAGTTCGAATGGTCAGTGGTTGCGGGAGTCGTGGCGGTAGCCCTGGCGGGTCTGGTTCCGATCGTCGTGGGGCGGATTCTTAGTTGGCGTCGTGAGCAAGGCCGGGAGCCCCTGCGGGCGCCGTTCAAGCTCCAGGAGTTCTCTAGCGCAGAGCAAGTCGCTCGGATGCCTGCGAAGGAGGACGGGCCTGCGGGGCGGCGTCGTCCACGTCCATCGAAGGCGGAGGAGCAGGGCCCGACCCCTTCGGCTTCCCCGGCTCGCGTCGAATCAGAGAGTGGCGAGGCCGGACCGAAGGACAACGCACCAGGGCAGCTGACGTCCACTCCGGACGACCTTTGTCCAGGAAATGGGCCCAAGGGCCTCCCCGAGGATCAGAAACCCGCCGGGATCGAAGCCGCCGAGGCGCAGCTCCGACAGCTGCAGGTGCGGCTCAGTCGGGAGAAGGCCCGCTTCGAGCAGCTGTCGGAGGCATCTGGCGACGACCTCGCGAGGGCACTCCTCAAGCAGGGCGCCTCGTCGGTTGCGGACCTCCCTCAGCCAGCGAAGCTCAAGGTGCGCCAGCAGGCCGAGGCCCTCCAACGGCTCTCGGAGGAGCTTGACCTCATGGAGCGGAATGTGAAGCGCAAGGCGCTCGAGCTCGTCGACCTGCGGCGCGTCCTGATGCGGTCCACCGAGAGTGGATGGGGCCGCAAGCTCGGGGCGTGAGCGTGGCGCCGCCAGCCGTGCGGAGGTGAGGCTTGTGATCTCAGCGGTGCGGAGCGGCCCCCCCCCGTGGGGTCGCTCCATGAGGCCGCTTCCCCGCGTTTGCTCGGTGGCGCTACGCTGCGGAGATGAAACGATGGGTGTTGCTGATCTCCGGACTGCTGACCGCAGGGGCGGTGCCTGCGGCGGTGACGCCTGGGTGCCTCTGGGATCGTGACACCCGCGCGATGGAACGGCAGCGCTTCCCGAGCGTCCTCGAGGTGGTCACGGGGAAGTTTCTGCGGCACAGCGACGATTACTACCGGTGGCGCGTCCAGGACCGGCAGGCGCGTCTTGGGCGCGGAGAGACGGGGTCGGAACTCGTGGATGATCTCGCGGTCGCGCACTCCAAGCTCGGCGACGACGGACGAGCGATCGCGTTGATGGAGGAGCTCCGCAGGGAGGACCCTCTGCGCTATGAGACCCTCGCGAACCTTGGGACCTTCCATGTCCACGCGGGGGACCTGGAGGAGGGTGCGGGGTTCATCGCCCAGGCGCTGGAGGTCAATCCCGACGCGCACTTCGGTCGGGAGCGCTACCAGCTCCTCGTCGTCGAATACCTCATGGGCAAGGGGGCCGTAGCCGGCCAGGGGCAGCTGCCCCTGTGCCGGACGGCGGCGAGCCAGCCCGGGGGCGGCCTCGAACCGAACTTCTGGACCTTCCTGGCGGGGCAGATCGGGGCGGACCCTCGGTCGCCGCACGAGCACGCCGAGGCCATTGAAGCGGCCGTGCGCGGGGTGACCGGCATGCTGCGCTTCGGGGACCACAGGTCCCCCGTTCTGCTCGAGGTGCTGAGTGATCTGCTCCTCGCGGATTTCCAGCGGGACGCCAAGGGGCTGGCGGCGCGGGCGCTCCTCCGGGCGGCGGACGGCTGTCAGGACGCGGGTGCGGCGGCGGCCTACCTCGGGAAGGCGCGGGAAGCCCTGGCGTTCCAGACGCCCGAGTCCGGTGAGTCCCGGGGCCTGCGGCTGGAGGAGCTCGAGGGGCAGTTCGCGCTCGAGCTCGCGGAGGCGGAGTTCTGGTGGGCCTCGCTCCTGGAGAACGAGCTCGACTGGATCTCCTCAGGGGAGGACGTGGACGCCCGCTTCGCCGAGGCCTACTACAGCGAGCCTTCGATTGGAGCCGGCGGCGGGGGCCGAGGTACGGCGGTGCCGGTGCTCCTCGGCCTGGGTGCAGCCCTCATCGCCGCGTCGCTGGTGCTGCTCGCCAGGCGGCGCTCCATGGCCACGCCTGGGCCGGCGGGGGGATGACCAACCCCAACGCGGAGGCGGGGCGGGAACGCTTCACGGGCGCCGGAAGCTGAGCCACGCCATGCCGCCTGCGGGCACCTCGACCTCCAGGGCCGCCCGTCCACGCCCATCCAGCTCCACCTGGCCAAGGGCGCGTGCGGCGGGGAGCTCCGCGCCGTTGCCGTACTCCACGGCGGCGTGGCCGGTGAGGCCGGAGTAGTAGAGGTCCGCCACGATCGGCCTCGCGATGGCGACGTCGGTGGGGTTGTGGATCACCATCAGGGCGGGCTCGTCGAGGCTCGGGTTGGCGTGCAGGACCCAGTCCAGGTCACGGCCATCCGCCCGCCGCGATGCGGCGTGCACGATGGGGCTCTCCAGGATGTCGCGGTGGGCCTTGAACCAGTCCACGTGGGCCTTGACCGCGTCCCGAACCCGGGGCGTGTCGTAGAGGCGAGGGCCTCGGTAGCAGGCCTGGACGCCGCCGCCGAGGTTGCCGGCGAGCATCGCCGTGTAGTGCTCGAGGTGCTCATCGAGCGGCTCGACGGTCGCCGCTGCGCCGCCGCCGTGGTACTGGGTCAGGGGGACAAACATCCACCCCATGCTGGGGAGCTTGTACTTGGTCCCGTCGAAGATGTTCTGGCGGGTGTGGATGACCTGCTGGGCGCGGGGCAGGGACCAATTCACCTCGCGGTAACCCATGCCGCACTTGTTCGTCCCCACCAGGAAGTACCAGTCGGGCGCATTGATGTAGACACCTCGCGCCCGCAGGTCCGAGTAGAGGTCTCGGGAGAGCATCCAATTCACGTACCGCGAGTCCTCGACCCCGCGCTGGAGCGGGGGACGAGCCGCGGCGTCGAGGTTCCCTGGGTAGGGGCCGTCGTGCTCGAGGAGCATGGCGCCCGTCTTCGCGAAGAAGCCCCTCAGCGTGCGCAGGTAGCCCTGACCCCATCCGGATGCCAGCGACGGGGTGCCCCCGTGGATCATCCCCTCGCCGCCGGGCTCTCCCGTGAGCGGGTTGATGCAGTTGTCTCCGGGCGGAGAGACGCGGCGTGAGGAGAGCAACGAGTAGGTGCCGACCTCGACGCCCCGCTCGGCTCCGTAGGCCACGTAGTCCCGCATCCGGGCGAGGTTCTCCTCGGACGTGTCCTCGATGTTGAAGCCGCTGCCGAAGGTGAGGATCACCATCTCGAAGCCCACGTCCTCGCACTGGTCGATGGCCAGGCGAACCGACTCGGGGTCCGCGTGGCGTACGTGCATCATGAGCGGATTCTCGGTGACCCACGGCGCGATCGTCCGGTAGACCTGCCCGTCGGTGAGGGCGCGGCGCGTGACGTCCTCAGAGTCGTAGGCGCCGATGAACGCGCGGAAGGACTCGAAGGACCCGCCGGGCGCAACGTCTCGCAGGACCTGGTTCTCGGGCCCCACGTCGAGCAGGCATGGGGTGCGCTTCAGGTAGTTCACCTGGCTGGTGTACGCCGGATCCTCCAGCCACCTGAAGCCGTGCCGGCGGCTGTTCTTGTAGGAGAGGCCGCCCATGGAGTACTCGGTCTCCACGCGGAGGTCGGGCGGGTCCATGGGCTCGCCGGGCCTCGACTCGACGATCGAATCCCGCTCCACGACGGCCAGGCGCTCGATTGAGAAGTCGTCGACTCGGACGGTCTGCGCTCCTGCGTTGGACACGGTCAACCACTTGGCGAGGACCGGCACGCCGTCGTAGAGCTCGTAGTGAACGGACACCGTCACGCCCTCGACGGAGGGCATGGTGGTGGGGGCCTCGAAGTCCAGGCGCAGGGCCACCCCGGGCGGGGGCCAGGCGACCCCGGGTGCGTGCCGTCGGACCTGAGCCCAGGTGAGGCGCTCTGCGGGGACCCCTGCCTCGAAGCCCGACAGTCGCCACGAGCCCGGCGTGGGCTCCATGGCCTCGAGCCAGGCGGGGTCCAGGTAGGCGAGATTGGGCTGACCGCTCAGCCCCCCGATCTCATGGGTCACGCCGTCCAGGGTCACCCGGGCTTCTGGTTGCACCGCCCTGAGCAGGGCCCGGCCGGTCATCAGGTCATCGAGCCCCACCGTCGCGGCGGTCGTCGTCACCCGGATCGTCCGCCGCAGCAGCCCGTTGTCGAGCACGATCGCCCGCCCGGACTCATCACGGAGGACGGCGGCGGGCCGGGGGGCGCCCCGGATCAGCCAATCCTCGGCGGCCGGAGCGAGGGGGGCGGCGGCGCGCGCGGGGAGCGCGGAGAGGTCGAGCGCGGCCTGGGGAAGCTGGAGCCCGAGGGCTAGGAGCGGGAGGAGCATGGAGGCATCCTAGCGAGCCTGGCGGCCCGCTCCGGCTGACTCCTCTGCGCGGGGCCGCTCCGTTGATAGAGAGCCGTGGTGCGGGGCTCCACGGCGCCTGCGCCACGGCTCGCTCCTCGTCATCTGGGGCCGCTACTCGAAGGTGATCGAGGCGGCATTCGTGAGGTTCGACGTGATGGTCGGGTTCGCGTCCCGGTACCAGGCCTGGAAGTACCAGGTCTCCCCGGGCTGAACCGCGATCGGCCCGGTGGGCTGGGCCATCGCGTTCAGGTCGACCGTCCCGCTGAAGGTGCCCGACGCACCGGAGGTGAGGACGCCGCCCCCGATGCCGCGCCCGATGCTCCCTCCCACGCAGAGGATTCCCTGGCAGTTGGCGGGGAACGGGAATAGGGCACGGGTCCTCGAGGCGAAGAAGAAGCCCGCCGAGTTTGCCGGGAGGTCAGAGGCCGTGATCGACAGGTCGGCCTCCGTGATCTTCGCCGAGCCGAGCATCCCGATCGTTGCCTGAGCGCCGATGGAGTTCGGCTGGCCGGCCGGGCAGTAACTTGAGCCGACCGCCTCGCATTCGTCGAGGATGCCGTCTGCGTCGAGGTCCACGGTGGGGTCCAACTCGCGCTCGATGGCGTCGCTGATGCCGTTGGCGTTGCAGTCGAGGTCGTAGAGCAGGTTCTGGTACCAGGCGATCTTGTTGTCGCCTGCGCTCGCCGAGATGACGTCGATGTCGAGGTCACCGTCCAGGTCCGCGGCGAAGACGGCGCGGCCGTTGAGCGCCTCGTCGGAGATCACATTGGCGCTGCTGAAGGTGCCGCCGCCGAGGTTCTCGAACCAGGCCACGCGGTTGTCGGCGCGCCCGAGCGCGATGACGTCGGCGTCACCGTCGTCGTCCAGGTCCGACGTGTAGGCCGAGCCGGGGCCGTCGAGCTCCGTGGCGATGTAGGCGGCAGCGTCGAAGTTGCCGCCCCCGAGGTTCTTGTACCAGGCCAGCCGGTCGTCCCAGGAGCTGGCCACCAGGACGTCCACGACGAAGTCTCCATCCACGTCTGTGGGGTAGATGGAGAGCACGCCGTCCGCGTCGGTGGTGATGATCTGCTTCGGGCCGAAGTTGCCCGCGCCGAAGTTCCTCCACCACGCCACGGTGTCGTCGATGAAGCTGCCAGCGATGATCTCCTCGAAGCCGTCCCCGTTCAGGTCGGCGGTGTAGACGGAGATGGCGCCCTCACAATCGGTGGCGATCGGGGTGCGGGGTCCGAAGCTCCCGCCTCCGAGGTTCTCGAACCAGGCGATGGTGTTGTCCATGGCGCTCGCGGCGACGAGGTCGATGTCCGCGTCGCCGTCCAGGTCCACCGCGTGGACCGAGCGAGCGCTGTCGGCGTTGTCGGTCAGGATGAACGCCGGGCCGAACAGGCCGCCGCCGAGGTTCTCGTACCAGGCCACCGTGTCGTCGAGGGCGCTTGCCGAGACCACGTCGAGATCTCCGTCGTTGTCGAGGTCCGCAGCCTCGACCCACTGCGCGCCGTCCGCGTTCGAATTGATGGTCTTGCGTTCGGAGAAGACTCCGCCGCCGAGGTTCTCGTACCAGGCGATGGTGTCGTCGCCGCGGCTCGCCGTCAGGAGGTCGGTGAAGCCGTCGCCGTTTAGGTCGGCGGCGAAGACGTCGCGGGCGCTCGCTGCCTCGGACTCGACCATGGTCGTGTCTCCAAATTGTGTCTGCGAGAGGCTCTGGCCTGCGAGGGCGATGGTCACGGCGGGCAGGATCGCCATGGGGGTCTTCAGGTGTCGTTCCATATCGAGGCAGTGCGGTGGCAGCGGGGCAGGTGAACGCGTAGTCGGTGCAGTGGCAACGCCTAGGGGTATACACTTACCTATCAGGACTCGGGAAGGACATTGGTGTGACGAGGGCGCGTCCGAGCCGGTAAGTCCCAATTGGCCATCGGTTTAGCGACAGCGACTCGTGCCCCGATTCCTCTCGAATTGAGCCATGGTCGGTGCCTGTCCGGGCACCGACCCTCCGACCCGGGCTGGGCTCAGACTCCCTGGGCCCCGCCGTGCAGGGCCTCGAGAAGCGCGCCGGTGGCTCGGTAGACGCCGCTGCGCGCCCTGGTCTGGAGGGCAGCCCCCAAGGCTGGAGCCCACGGAGCGAGGGCCTCATCGCGGATGTGCTGGGCGAGCTCCTGCTGGCGCTCGTCGCCCTCCAGGCCCCTGGCGATCAAGCTGCAGAGCAGGCCGGCGTGGTCGAGGGAGAGGCGCCCGGCCACCCCGCTCTGCTCGACCGCGAGGGCCTCCATTGCGCCGTGAACGAAGGCGGCGATTCGCTCCGCCAGCTCATCGGGCGCGTCCTCCGGCGCCCACGCGCTGGCGAAGGGCGGGGTGCCTCCCGGGATCAGGAACAGCTCGGCGAACTCCTCTGCGAGCTCGTCCAGATCCAGCTGCTCCTGACCTACACCGGGGGCCAGCCGCTCGAGGAGCGGGGCCGCGGTGGGGGCTCGGAGCGCCCGGATCAGGTCCTCGTCCACCTCGGAGGTGAGGAGGCGAGCGAGGAGCTCGTACAGGGGGGCGAGCTCCCTCATGCCTTCGCGATCGCGACGACGTTGTCGAACCAGCTCTGGCCGCCCACCAGGGGCGTCGGGTTGATGGGCAGGGCGTCGTTGAGGTGGCGTCCACCGCCAGAGCCTCCGCGCTTCTTGGACCACCACACGCGATCGGTGACATCGGCATCGCACTCCGCCCCGAAGCCGGGCTCGCCCTTGGAGCGAGTGTCCATGTCCGCGCGCGCCACGTTGCCCTGTTCCCAGTGCCCCATGTGGTGCGAGACGGCCACCACCTTGGGGTGGACGCGCTCCAGGAGGCGGACCTTCTGGGTGAACGTGCCCACGGGCTCGTCCTCACCAGCGCGGTAGGTGTGCTGCGCCGGTCGGAACACGGTCAGGGTGACCTCGTCGCCCTCGCTGAGCCCGAGGGTCTGCGCCGTCTTGGGGTTCATGAAGACAGGGTTGGTGTGGACGATCTCCGAGCTGTACTTCCACCCGGCGCTGCGGCCCTGGGTGTGCACGTTCCACTTGAAGGTGGTCAAGACGAAGCGGTCCTCGGGGAGGTCGACGTGCTCAGGCACCGGCCCCCAGGTGGGGAGCTCGAGGGCGTTGATGTCGTCGAGGGGCAGGCCCACGTGGGACGCGGCGAGCGGGTACAGGGGCTCCTGTACCGTGATCCGGCGCGTCGGGGTATCGAAGCCCCGAACGATCTTGCCGTCCACCTCGATGCCCACGGCCACGCGCTTGGCTCCCTTGTCCGCGGTGACGATCTTGCTCTCCGGGTCGACGCTGTGGTTCACCAGCTCGTCGGCGGGCACCTCCCGCAGATAGAGCTCGTGATCCAGCGGCCGCTCGGGATCGGTCCAGATGCCCTCGCGCTTGAGGGTCTCCCAGTCGCCGGGCACCTCGGCATACCACTCGCGGTAGTAGTCCTCGAGGTCCTCGAAGTCGAAGTGGGCCTCCATGCCGCCCCCGATCGTCCGCGCGAGATCGCGCAGGATGATCTGGACGGGCCGCGCCTCACCCATGGGCTCCACCAGCGGCTGGCGGATCCCGGTGTAGGGGCGCAGGCCGTAGTTGTTGGTGGAGTGGGCGTCCCAGCGCTCGAGGGCGGTGGCGTCCGGGAGGATCCAGTCCGCCAGGGCAGCCTGCTCGCTGTAGCTGATGTCGATGGCCACGTGTAGGGGCACGAGCTCCTCGTCCATCAGGACCTCGCGCGCGACGTTGGCTTCCGGGTAACCGAAGGCGGCGCCCAGGGTGTAGCTGATGTAGGCGCCGACCTTCTGACGGCCCTCCCGGATGTACGGGTAGACCAGCTGGCCCACCCGCATGTTGTACCAGTGCCAGGAGAGCGGGTACTCCGACGGCGTCGCGAGCTCACCGAAGTACTTCTTCTGCCACATCTCCGGGAACCCGGCGACCCGATCCTGCACATCGGCGGGGAGCGTCTCGAACTCCCGCGTACCGGGCCGCCAGGCCTTGGGCTTGGACGGCTTCGGGCCGGGCTGGTCGATCACCGGGAGGCCCCACTGGCCATAGCGGTTCTTCCACATGCGGAGCGTCGAGAGGCAGAACCCGCCGGGCTTGCCCACGTTCCCAACGAGCACGTCCAGCATGCGGATGGCGCGGTCCGCCTGCACGCCGTTGTAGTGCTTGGCGCTGCCCCGGTTGGACATGGTGCAGCAGGCGGGCGCCGCCCTGGCGAACTCCACCGCGATGCGGGCGATGTCGTCCGCGGGGACGCCGGAGATGCCCTCGGCCCACTCGGGGGTGTAGTCCTTGATCTGCTCGCGGATGGTGTCGAGGTCCACGTTGGCCCAGGTGTTCCAGAACGCGGTGTCCTGGAGCCCCTCGCGCAGGATGACGTGGGCCATGGCCATGGCGATGGCGCCGTCGCTCGCGGGGTGCACCGTGTGGAACTCGTCACTGATGGAGGCGGTGGCCGAGGGGCGGACCTCGAAGGTCACCAGCTTGGCGCCGCGATCCACGCGAGCGTCCATGAGGCGGCGGATCATGAAGAGCCCACCCTGGTAGGCCTCCATGGGATTGCCCCCGAAGTTGATCACGTAGTTCGTGCGCTCGAGGTCCTGAGACTCCCACTCGAACTCGCGGCCGTACATGCTCATCAAGGGCACGCGGCGGTTCGAGCTGCAGATGGAGCGCCGGTTCAGGCGGTTGGGCGTCCCGAAGGCGTCGGTCCAGCGGCTGGTGAAGCCCTTGGTCTTGTCGCGTCCGTAATGGAAGACGAGCTCCTCCGGCCGGCCCTCGTCGCGGAGGGTCTTCAGCTTTCCGCCGATCTCCGTCATGGCCTCCTCCCAGGTGGCCCGACGCCACTTGCCCTCGCCGCGCTTCCCGACCCGCTTGAGCGGATAGACGATGCGCTGAGGGTCGTAGGTGGCCTGGACCATGCCCTGGGCCTTGCCGCAGATGGCGCCCTGGGTGTTCGGGTCCTTGGGGTTGCCCTCGATCTGGCGGACGCGACCGTCCTGCACCCAGCCGATCACGCCGCAGTGGGTGGTGCAGCCGAAGCAGATGGTGGGGACGGGCTTCGCGCGACCGTAGTCGATGCGCGTCGCCATGGCGTCGCCCATGGAGGGGAGGGCCTTCCCGTCACCGCTCGAGCTGCAGCCCGAGAGGAGTCCGCCGGAGAAAGCCGCGGCGCCCAGGCCGCCGGCGAGGGTCAGGAGTTCGCGTCGATCGAGGCTTACCATTGCTCGTAGATGGGGTCGGGGTCCTCGGGGGAGAGCGCGACGCCGGCGTTCATGGCGTCCTCTTGCCAGCGGGCGTGTCCGCGATAGACGACGCCGTCCCGCGTGTCGCCTTTGCGCTCGAGGGGGCGCGACTCGGCGGGGGCCTCGTCCACGAGCTCCAGCGCCTTGGTCGGGCAGGCGGTGACGCAGGCGGGGGCGAGCCCGTGCTGGGCGCGGTTGACCCCGAGGTCGCAGGTCTCCGCAAACAGCGGCAGGAAGGTCATGCGTCCATCGCCGGGCTCCGGGAGCCAGCGGACACGGGTGCGAAACTCTCCCAGCGGCACGCTGTGCTCGGTCTTGCACGCGACCGAACAGGCGTGGCATCCGATACAGCGCCGGACGTCGACAAACATCTTGCTCATGGCAACTCCTCGTAGCGGACGGTCTGCTCGACGCCGTCGAGCCTGGAACCGTCGAGTTCAGCGAAGGTGTGGATGAAGTAGTTGAGGGCGGGGCCCTGGTGGTCGTCTCCGAGGCGCAGGTCGCGTCCGCGGGTGAACAGGACGCGGTCCGGCTCCTCGCCCCCGAAGTGCAGCTCGCGGTCCTCGGGGTGCTTGGCGGCCTCGGAAGCGTCGACCGGAGTCCAGGCAGCGCCGGGGAGCCAGAGCTCGACCCAGCAGTGGTAGCCGCCGATCGATCCGGACGGACGATCCATGGGGATCGGAAAGCCCATCTCGAACCTCCCCGGGATGCCCTCGGTGCGCGCGAGGGCGAGGAGCAGAGTGTGGAAGTCGGTGCAGTTGCCGTAGCGCTCGCTGCAGGCCCAGAAGATGTCGCCATTCCCCCAGCCGGTACCCGTCTTCTTGTACTCGACGTTGTCCACGACCCACTCGTAGATCTGGCGGGCGCGGGCGTCGGCTCCGGATGGGGCCGGACCGAGCTCATCGAGGATGGGCCGAAGCTCGTCGGCGGTGGTCTCGTCGAGGGGGACGCGGCCGGTGGAGGCGAGCCAGGGCGCGAGCCGCTCGCGGTCGCCCTCGGTGAGGGCGGCGCCGGCTTTGAGGGAGCTGCGACGTGGCAGGCGCTCGACGGTCGCGTTCACCTGGATCTGGAATTCCTGACGTGGACCCGCGCTCTCGCCGTGCCAGAAGCGGTTCCCGAGGCCGTCGGTCTGGATCGAGCCCTCGATGGGGGCGCTCACGGTCAAGGACCCCACGCGCTGGGCCGAAGCCTCGCGCGGGAGCGGGACGAACACGTGGAGGGCGCCCTCGTCCGCCAGCTCCGGGACCGTCACCGAGAGCTCGAGGGCGAGCCGGCGGCCCGCCACCGATTCGGCAGCGGAGCCGCCGCCGGGGGGTGCTTCTTCCCGCTGGGCGGGTCCAGCACAGCCGACGGCCAGCGCGAGGGCGAGGGTGATGCTTCGATGCATGGGGCGCCGACGCAGGGGGGCGCCCCCGCGTTCATGCGGGCCCGGAAACTCCGGGCCGGCGTCGCGTTCAGCGGGGCGGGGTGATGGGGGCGGAGGACACCCGCGGAGGGTAGCGGAAACCTCGTGCAGAACTCCAGTGGGAGTTCGGGTCGCGATCAGCCCCGGAGCGCCGGGCTGTTCGAAATTCGTAGTTCGCCCTGGTGGTCGTTGAAGCGTCCGGCCCGCTCGGCCTTCCCGTTCCGCTCCAACGGCGTGCTTGACTCGCCAGGCACCTTGGCGGGAGCTTCGATCTTCGTCTCATCCGAGCCCTTGCGGCGGGGATGGGCCTCGAAGAACTCCCAGATCAGCTTCGTCGCTGGCACGGACCGCCGACCGCCGCGGGGCCACCCGTGGTCGCCGCCCTCGATGCTGTAGAGCGCGACCTCGGTCCCATCCTTCGGGTTGATCCATCGGTCCAGGTGGACCCGGTCACCCTGGAGCTCCTGGCGATCGGTCGGCTTGCAGTCGCCGTGCTTGGCGAAACGCTCGGCGGACTCGACGGCCGTGGCTGCACGCCACCTGTTCTTGCCGTAGGGGACCACGCGGTCCGCGATGCCGTGGAAGGAAATCACGGAGACGGGCGCGGAGGGCCGCCCCCGGTCGACGGACAGGCCGGCCACGGGGCCGATCGCGGCGACCTTGTCCCCGTGGGTGGCCGCGAAGCTGTAGCTCATGAAGCCGCCGCTGCTATGCCCGGTCATGTAGACGCGGTTGCGGTCAACCTCGAGCTCGTCGACGACCTCGTCGATCAGGGCGGCGAGGAAGAGCGAGTCGTCGGTCGGCTTGCCGGCCCACGATGCCTTCCAGCTTGTCGGTCTCCCGAGCGCCGTGGGGAAGGCGACCACGAAGCCCTCCTGATTGGAGAGCTGCGTCCAGCCATAATACGCACTGGCCGCCTGCTTGCCGTTGCTGGTGCGGCCATGGAGCATGACCACCAGGGGGACGGGGTCCTCACGGTCTGGCGAGTCGTAGGCCTCCGGGATGTGCAGGAGGAACTCGCGCTGGTCGCCTCCGATCTCCATCGTACGGCTGTGGGTCCCCGCGGCGTCGGTGCCCTGAGGTTCAGGGTCGTGGACAGGGTCCTGGGAGACAGGGAGGGGGGCGGCGAGCAGGGGCGCGAGGGCGAGGAGGAGGTGGGAGAGGGTCATGCGGGCGGGTACGGGCCTCGATGCGGGTGGGGAAGGGCGTGGATCATAAGGCGTGACGTCGCGACCCATGATCGACGCAGCCGCGTCGCGCGCACCTCCCCGTCCAACCCATGGGGCACCCCACCGTTCCGCGCGCACAGAGGGAATCGGGGTCCTCAGCCAAGTGGCCCGGCGGGGGTCCAGTGCGGGAGGGCTGGCCCCCGCAGCTCCGGTCGCCGCAGCGAAGGGACGGGGGGCTCGCCGGCGCCATCGCGGACGGCCTTCCTGGCGGACGGAGAGCCCTCGGGATACGAGGGGGGGGCGCCGCAGCAAAGGCCACGGCGCCCCCCTTCGGGTGCTATGAGGGCGGAACTGGCCCGCCTCGTTGGCGTTGGCTCAAAGGCCGATGGCGAACGCAACCGCGTCGGAGTACCTCGCGCCGGCGGGCGCCGAGGCGTCGCGATACAGGTACTGGAAGGCCAAGGTGTCACCGGGGGCGAAGCCGCTGCCCCCCGTACCCAGCGGCGCGTAGACGACGTCCTCCAGGTCGATGGGGAAGGTGAACTCACCGCCGGTTGCGAAGCCGTAGCTGACGCGGATGCCCGAGGAGTTGATGCACGCTTCGCCGAACGCCGACGACTGCGGAGAGTCGGTGGCTCCGGCGATCATGACGCCGAACGAGTCCACGGGGAGCTCGTAGGCGTACACCGCAGAGTCGTTCAGCTGCAGAGAACCCGACCCCACGATCGCGAGGATCCCCTGATTGATCGGGTCGTTGGTGGCGTAGCATCGGTAGGAGAACCCGGCGCAAGGGAAGTTCTGGTCGCCAGGGGTGTCGAATCCGTTGAGGTCGAAGGACCCGATCCTCCAGCCCTCGCCGCATCGCACGGCCTGGGCCGGGACGAAGGAGCCGTTGGGGCCGAGGTCGGCGAAGCCGAGCGCAGAGCCATAATACCGGTCACCGCCGCCGATCTCCTCGACGAGCGAGACCGCGTCGACCACCTCGCTCCAGGGCGTGATGTCCAGGACCCCGTCGTCGTCCGTGTCGAGGTCCTCCTGGAGGGCGCCGGTGAAGTCCCGCACCAGGAGGTGGGTGACGTTGTCACCGTTCTCGAAGCCGAGGGAGGTGGTGAGGTCGGGGGTGACGCCGAGGGTGAAGGAGCTCTCCGCAGCAAGGAAGTAGCCCGAGGCGCCCGTGGAGAGGCCGGCGAGGTCCGTGATGGACTCGACAACGCCCGAGCCGCCAGAGCCGTCCCCGATGACGATATAGCTGAGAGTGGACAGGTCAGCGCCGGGCTCGGTGAGGAGCTCGAAGTACTCGTCGGTGTCGCTGCTGGGCTGGTCGATGCGGATCTCGTTGATCCGCGGGCCGGGGCACACGGGCGAGTTCGGACCGCCGGGGGTGTCCGTGGTTCCCGGGCCAAACGCGCCGATCTGCCAGCCGGCCGTGCACTCGAAGACGTGGCCAGGAACGAAGGTCCCGTCGGGGCCGACGCTGGCGCCGTCGAACATCATCTCGTAGGTCTTGTCGCCGGAGAAGGGCGTCTCAACGAGCGCGACGACGTCGATCACATCGATCCAGGGTTCCACGTCGAGGAAGCCATCGTCGTTGGTGTCCAGGTCGTCCTGGAGCGTGCCGGTGAAGCCGGTGACGAGCATGTGCGTGACGTTGTCGCTGTTCTCGAAGCCGAGCGTGGTCGTGAGGTTCGCCGTCCCGAGGCTGAAGCCGCTCTCCGCCGCGACGAAGTACCCGTTGCCGTCGACCGTGCTCCCGGTCAGGTCCGTGATGGACTCGACCACTCCGGCCCCTGCGGACCCGTCGCCGATCACGATGTAGAAGACGTTGGTCAGGTCGAGCGAGGGGTCGCCCTTCAGTTCGAAGTACTCATCGTTGTCGGAGCCGGGTTGGTCGATGCGGATCTCGTTGATCTCGAGCGCGCCGCTGAAGCCGCCGCCGCCGCCAGCGATGGCGGAGGTCAAGGCGAGGGTGGAAAGGAGAGTCATGGCTTTGGAGAAGCAGGGGTAAGAGTCGTTCCGCGCCAGATGCGTCTGGGCAATGGTCCCGTCATTGGAACGCCTATTTGCCCGCTCAACCGCATTCTTCGGGGTAAACCTGCCGTCAACGGGTCCGTGACGGCCAAGGCGGCGTCTTCCTACAGACCTCGGACTTCCTCAAGTCCTCGGACAAGGGGGGGGGCGGCGCCCGCCGCCCCGTGGAAGGGGGAGCTCGGGGCGCCGCTGCCGACGTACCCCTTCGCTCAGCGGAACGTCACCGAGTATCCCTCGGTGAAGTTCGAGGTCGGTCCGGGGTTCGCGTCCCGGTGCCAGCACTGGAAGTTCCAGGTGTCCCCGGCGAGGGTGGCCGTGGCGCCAGTGGGCGTGGGGACTGCCGTAGCATCGACCACGAGGCGGATGGTGCCGGTGGAGCCGGAGTTCGAGGCCTGGGCCAGGTAGCGGCCCGTGGTGCCCCCGACGCACAGGGTCCCCTGGCCGCCGCCGACCATGGGCACCGAGGCCTGGCTGTTCGCGACCACGAAGAAGCCGCTCTGCTGGGGCGGGAGCTCGGTCGCCACCAGTTCCAGGTTGTTCTGGAGAAGGAACGCGCTGCCCTCCCCGACGATCGTGCCCACCAGCCCCGTGGAGTTGGGGGCTCCCTGGCAGTAAGCGGTTCCGATCGCGCCGCTGCAGCCCACGTCGTACACCCGGAACTCGTCGATGGCCGCCTCGACGATGTTGATCCGCCCCGTGTCGGAAGCGACGAAGCGCAGCTGCACCTGATCGGTCGGGACGACGTACTCGGGGACGAGGAACGCGGCCCGGATCCACCCGCCGTTGGTGCCCGGCCCCAGGGGTCCGACGGTCTCCAGCGCAGCCCACGTCGCGCCGGCGTCGTTGGAGATGAAGACCTCGAAGGCGTCGTCCGGGTCGTTCTGGCCGTAGACGTTGGAGAACCAGCGGTAGTACTCCACCACCGGGTATTCCATTCCCGAGAGATCCAGGACCGGCGAGAGGAGCGTCGTGAATCCCTGGTCCACGTCGGCCTCGGTGTTGTTCGCGACCGCGGCCTGGCCGGTGAACCAACACTGCCGGCCGTTGACGGGGTAGCCGCCGTTGGGTTCGGCCTGGGTCCCGATGGGACGCTCACGGGTCCACTGGCCACGGGAGGCCGTGTCCCCGGGCAGGTCGCCCTGCCACCCGTTGTCGGTCTGCATGTCGTCGTAGCGCGCCGTGGTCACGGCCTCTCCGACGAAGGAGACGAAGGGGAGGAGCGGGGCGCCCGCGGGGTAGGTGGACTGGACGCCCGAGGGGGTCCGCGCGCTCACGTACCACGTCACCTCGGCGCCGCAGGGGAAGGTCGGCAGCTCCGCGGTGTAGGTGTCCGGGGCTGTCCCGGCGGTCATGGGCACGGCGACCGGACCGTTGCCGCCGTCCACCACGAGCTCCACGGAACCGGGGGCGATGGAGTTGCCGTTGATCGAGCGCACGTTGGCGGAGACGCTCTCCCCCGCAGGGCTCAGCTCGCGGAGCCCCGTCGGGTCAACGTCCACGCCGAGGGGGTCGAAGGTCCAGACGAACAGCCCGCGTTCGAGGTCGCTCCCGATGACGGTGCCGCTGGGGAGCCCCACATAGCAGCTCCACAGGCCGTTGAAGCTGGACGAGGTCAGGTCTGGGGCGGTGTCGAAGGAGGCCACCTCCACCGGGGTGTCCGGGTCACTCGCGGTGTCGAAGACGCGCAGCCCGGAGGTGTAGTTCGCCTGGAACAGGAGGCCGTCCCGCTCGTACATGTTGTGGCTGATGCTGGCCACGCCGTTCGTGAACTCCCCGATGAAGGAGGCGTTCCCCGGGTCGCTTACGTCGAAGACGCGGGTGACCGTCGTATTGACGCCGGCGTTCTCGTCGAGCTCATCGCCGAGGTAGAAGCGACTGCGGTCCGGCGAGAGCCAGCCCTGGTGGCTGTAGCGGCGGTTGGGGTAGGCGATCTGCTCGATGCGGAACGGGAAGTTCTTGTTCGTGACGTCCACGATGGAGAGCCCCGTATCCCCCGACCCGTTCCCCAGGCCCGCGCAGCAGAACGCGAGCTGGCGGCCGGCGTAGGGGCCGCTGGTGTAGGTGACCACCTGAGCGTCATGCACGTAGCGGCTGCTCCAGGAGCCGACGTACTGCGGGCTTGAGGGGTTAGCGAGGCTGTAGATCCGCAGGCCGTTACCTCCGCCGCCGGTGCGGTAGAGGTACCCGCTCACCTCGTCGATGGCCACGTTGTGCGTGGCGTCCGACCCGTTGCCCGTGACGGTGGTCTCGAGGCTCACCACCCCGGTGTCCACCGCAGAGAGGTCGATGACCTGGATCCCCTGGCCACCCTCGCTCACCGAGTAGGCGCGGTCCTGGTAGACCTTCACGTCCCGCCACAGGCTGACCGGGCCCGGGATGGTCGCGACGAGCGTGGCGTTGGCGGGGTCGGTCACCTCGACGACGACCGTGTTGATCGACGTCCCCATCAGGGCGTACTCACGCCCCGACGGCGAGGCGTAACCCCAGCAGTCGTTGCCCGAAGATGCGCCCCCGAGGTCGCCCAGCGTGAGCCATGACTCCAGCCGCAGCCCCTGGGACGCAAAGTCCAGGTTGGCCCCCGCGCTGGCCGCGGGCAGGCCCATGGTCGCGGCGGCGCCCCGGAGGAAGCCCGGGCCGGCGTAGGCCGGGCGCCGATCGAGGATCTTGGGGTCGTCGTCGTGCCAGGCGCCCGCGGCCACGGCGCCGCCCGCTAGGAGGACGGTGCACGCCGGGGCGGCGAGAGCGGCGAGGGCACGGCGGACAGAAGGGCGAGTCATGTGCTGGTCGTGGAGGGAGCGTGCAGCGGAGTCGGCAGGCTGCCTGCATCAGCCTAGCGCCCCTGGCGGTCCACGGAACGGACGCGCCCTGACGTTCCGGGGTTCCCAGGTACCGGGCGGCCATTGCTGTCTCGTCCAGGGGCGCACCGGGCCTCGCTGAAGCAATGGGTACGGCACGAAGGAGGGGCCAGGCGCTCCGGTTGGAGTGCCTGGCCCCTGACCGCCCAGGGATCTCGGGCGCCGGGCCTCAGAGGGTGAAGTTCACCGTGAGGGCGTTCGAGAGGTTGAACATGGCGCCGCAGGGGCCGCCGAGGTCGCGGTAGAAGGTCTGGAAGTGGAAGGTGGATCCCACCGTGATGTGACCGGAGGTCGAGAAGCTCGAGGTCGAGTAGGCGACCAGGCCCATGGAGACGTTGGGGGTGCCGCGTCCGATCGAGGCCGTCCCGCCGGCGGTGGAGTAGGGCGGGAAGCGGTGGATCGAGCCGGCGACGCAGCGCAGTCCGTTGGCGAGGACCGCGGGGGGCGTGGTGCCGGTCCCCATGACGGTCATGGCGAAGGACCCCGCCGGCATCCCGCTCGTCGTGAGGACGAGGTTGTCCAGGGTGACGCTCGCGCTCCCGCTGCCGGTGAGCAGGGCTCCCGTGCCGACGCCGTTCAGGCAGCCGGTGGTGGGAGATGCGTTGCCGCAGGGCGCAGCCGCCATGGGACAGAAGCAGAAGGGCGCGCCAACCGGGGCGGAGGAGCAGCTGTCCGGGACCCCGTCCTGGTCGCCGTCGATCACGAGGCCGAGGGCGATGGCGATGGCGTCCTCGCGGCCGTCCCCGTCGCAGTCGAAGAGGTCGCCGCCGATGTGGTCTGCGGAGTCCAGGTCGTCGCCCAGGCTCACGCCGTGGGTGCGCACCGTGACGAGCCCGAGGGCCTCAGCCGGGATGAAGATGGCGGGGAACGGGGAGGCCCCACCAGCGACGGGCGGGATGAGCAGGTCGCCCTCCTCGATAGGGATGCCGAACAGGCTGTCAGGGCGCCCGATGACGGCGGAGCCGCGGCGGACCGAGAAGATGATCATGTCCATGCCGTTCTGCCAGCCATAGGGGCCCGGGGAGACGTCGGCGACGCCGTTCCCGTTCTCCCAGAGGATCAGGGCGTCGATGTCGTCGGTGAGCGGCGCGACCAGGTCGAGGCCCAGCGACGGCGCGCCGGCCCAGAGGGTCATCCCCGCGCCGGACTGGACGAAGATGTCGGCCGCACCGACGCCGTTCGCGGCGGCGGCGTTCGAGTTCGGGATCCCCTCGCGGCCGTCGAACATGCCGCCGTCGAGGCTGAAGTAGACGGCGCCACCGGGGGCGGTGCCGGGCTCCACGATGTCCATGGCGTCCTGGTTGTCGCCCATGTCGACCGGTCCGGGGGCGGGCAGGTTCGGCTCCTTGAGCCCGATGGAGGGGTAGGTGAAGCCGCTGGCGGAGAACGCGCCGTCCCCGTCGATCATGCCGATGTTCCTGCCCGGCATCGGCGGGAGGGGGCCCGGGGGCAGGGTGTTGAGGTTGCCGAAGGTGTCGGCGGAGCTGTCACCGGCGAGGAACTCGCTGTGGACGTTGGGGAGCGGACCGGCGGGGCGGCCCGCCGCGAACTCGTCCACGCTGAAGAGCAGGTCGCCGCGCTGGATGGGCAGGTTGGGGCCGAACTGGTGGTCGGTCCCGCGGCTGAAGGCGTCCACCTCGATGGCGCAGGGCATGCCCGGCCCGCGGCCGACGCAGCCTCCCGGGAGCCCGAGGTCGGCGGCGTGGCCGAGGCTGATGGTCGGCGCGGCGGCGAGCCCCGTGGCGGGCATCAGGGTGGTGGTGGAGGGGTGGTAGAGGTCGCCGTCGGTCATGGGCACCCCGCTGGACGAAGGGGAGCCCATCGAGGCGCTCTGCCAGTCGATGGAAAAGGTGAACTGGCTCTGGGCCGCGGCGGAAGAGGTGAGGAGGAGGGCGGAGCTGAAGAGGGTGAAGGGGCGGAGTTGCATGGCTTGGTTCTTGGCGTTCAGAGGTGTTGGGACGGCGGGGCCGTCTGGACCCGTCACCCCCAAGTGCGCCCCGCCCCGCCGGGCGGACAGCCATCCACGAAGTCCTGCGAAGCTCCGCTCCCCGTGGAACGCAAGTGCCAGCGAGGTAGGGGCTAAGGGCCTTGACGCCAGGCGCCCGCGAGGCCCTTTTCGGGCCCGGGCCGGCCCCCGCTCCCCTCAGACCCCCGCCAGGAGGTGCTCGGGCAGGGTCCCCTCCGCGAGCCGGGCCCGCAGGCGCTGCCAGCGCTTGCCTGTGGCCTCCGTGGAGAGGCCCAATCGCTGGGCCACCTCGCCCAGGGGGAGGCCCTCGAGCCCGCAGTGCACCACCAGCTTGCGGTCGTCCTCGGGCAGCGCGTCGACCTCCGCGCGGAACGCGGCGAGGCCCTCGTCCCGGGAGAGCCGCATGGAGACGGCGGTCATGGTGTCCTGGAGCTCCCCGAACTGCTGGATCTTGGCGGTGGTCCCCGCCCCCGACGTGTCCGCGCGCCGGGTCTTCCGGACGGCCTCCAGGAGCACGTTCTTGGCGATGCGGAAGATCCAGAAGCGGAACGGCGTGGCCTCAGGGTCGAAGGTGTCCATCTGCCGCCAGGCCCGGAACCAGACCTCCTGGACCACGTCCGAGGGGTCCACGTGCTGGCGCTGCTCGGGGCGAATGCGGAACTCCGCCCAGGTCAGGAGCGCAGGGGCGATGTGCTCGTAGAGGCGTCCGAAGCTGTCGCTGTCGCCGTTCTTGACCTCGGCGAGCCACATCCCGGTCACGCCATCCAGTGAGTCCTCGGAGCGCTCTTCCATGTCTGGATCTTATCCAGATGGCTCCAAAGGGCGGCGAGCCTCCTAACATCGGGGGGATGGAGGACCCCGGATCCGAGCCCGGCGCCGCAGGGGGCGCGGATGAGGACGCCGTCGTCTTCGACTTCCTCTCGGAGCTGCTGGACGACGAGGCCGGGGCGGGCGTCCGGCCGCTCGGGGAGTACCTGGCCCGGTATCCAGGGCACGAGGAGGCGGTGGCCTCGGAGTACCTGCGGGCCACCGGCCGCGCCGAGGTGCCCGAACCCCCGCCTGCCCCGGGGAAGGGCGCCATGGCGAGCGAGGGAGGGGCAGGGGATGGCCGGGTCATCGGTCACTACCGCCTCGATCGGGAGCTCGGCGCCGGCGGGCAGGGCGCGGTCTGGCTAGCTCGGGACCAGGACCTGGGGCGCCGGGTGGCCCTCAAGCTGATGACCACCCCGTTCATCACGGAGGAGCGGCGGCGCCGGTTCCGGCGCGAGGCGGAGAGCATCGCCCGGCTGGATCACCCGGGCCTCGCGGGAGTGCACGACGCGGATGTGGACGCAGAGCCCCCCTGGATCGCCATGCGCTACGTGGAGGGGACCGACCTCTCCCGCGGCATCGAGGCCGCGCGGGAGGCGCTCCATGGAGGTGGTCGCCGGCAGCTCGACCCGGAGGACCTGCCCCTCATCCCGGGGACCCGAGCCGAGCTCGCGAGGGTGTTGCGCTTCTTCGAGCGCGCGGCCCGCGCGCTCCACGCCGCCCACGAGGAGGGGCTGGTTCACCGGGACATCAAGCCGGCCAACCTGATGGTCTCCCCGAGTGGAGATCCCGTGGTGCTGGACTTCGGGCTCGCCCGGATGGCGGAGGCTGAGGGGGAGACGCCGGATCCGGCGCTCACCCGGGAGGGGGAGGTCTTCGGCACCCCCGCTTACATGGCGCCGGAGCAGCTGTCTGGCGGCGCGGCGGAGTCCGACGCGCGCGCGGACGTCTGGGCCCTGGGCGTGAGCTTGTACGAGGTCCTCACGGGAGAGCGCCCCTTCCAGGGGGAGAGCCAGCACGGCCTCGCCCTGGCGATCCTCAGCGCGCCGGTCCCCGACACGATCGAGCGCAATCCTGTGGTGACCGCGGAGGTTCGAGTCATCCTCGCGACGGCCATGGAGCGCGACCTCGCGCGGCGCTACCCCTCGGCGCTCGCCTTCGCGGAGGACCTGCGCCGGATCCGTGAGTTCGAGCCCATCCAGGCGCGTCCTGCAGGGCGCTGGCTCCGCTTGCGGCGCTGGTGCCGACGGGAGCCCGCGTCCGCGGTGACGCTTGCGGCGCTCGCCATCGGCTTCGCGCTCACGGCGGTGGGCCTGAAGGTCAACGGTGACCTCCTCGAGACCTCCAACGCCAATCTCTCCCTGGCCGAGGCCCGGCTCGACCTCGCCACGGCCCGCAACTTCGGGAACCGGGTCGGGGAGTTCGAAGCGCGCTCACCGGCCGGCGCCCTGGCGCTGGCCCTCGAGGCCAACGAACTCGTGGATACGTGGTGGACCCGCGCCGCGCTGACGGGGCCGCTGCAGAGGGTCTCTCTCGAGCGGATCTTTGAGGTGCCGACGGGGCGGGCGTGGGACGCGGCGGCGTTCGGGGACGGCCGGATGGTGGTGGCGGGCTCCTCGGAGGGGTACGTCTCGGTGTTCGATCTGGACCGGGGGGAGCTCCTTTCGAGGCGGCAGCTCTCCGCTGCCGGCGGGGAGCCGGGGGACGTGCGCCGTATCGTCCTCTCGCGTGGCGGAGATGAGGTCGTGACCATCTCCACCGACGGGTGCCTTCGGAGGCTTGAGCTACCTGGCTTGGCCCCCATCTTTGAGAAGGATGTCGGCCTCGGCCCCCTCGTCTGGATGGATGGACTGGAAGGGGATGGAGAGGCCCTCGTCCTCTCTCGCGCGGGCACGGTCGCCAGGATCCGAACCGATGACGGCGCGATCCAAATGAGCTTCGAGGTTCCCGAGCGAGCAGCGACCGAGGTGCTCTGGGTCCCAGGGGCGGACGCGCCCCTTTTTCCGGGCGGGCTGATCCTCACCGGCCCACGTTTGAGGTCTGGCGAGGCGCTGGTTCGATCCAAGGAGGTACGGGCCTGGACGCCGGACGGGGAGCACGTGGGGACGGTGGCTGTCAGCGACAACGTCCGGTTGTTCACCTGGTTCGACGGGGGCGTCCTCGTGGCGGATCAGGGCGGCGGACTGGGGCACGTCCGTGTTGGCGTCGAGGGCGCGCTGGTGGCGCGTGATTGCACGAGGGACGGGGATCGGCCGGTGGAATGCCTCGTCCGTTCTCCGAGCGGGGAGGTGTTCGTGGGACAGGGCGCGGGGGGGGCCTCCCGGGTCCTGGCACCCTCCCGGCCGCCGGTCCTCGTCGGCGGCGAGGTCCGCTCTCGCGGTGTGGTGGCGGCCACCTGGCGCCACGGAGACGCCCTCGTGGTTGCCGGCGGGGACGGGACGCTCCGCGAGGTCGAGCGGGACGGTGAAGGCTGGAGAGCCGTGCGAACCCACGGCCAGGAGTCCCTGGAATACGGGCTCTTGCCCCTCGCCGGGGGGCGGCTCCTCTCCTACGGCGGCAGGGCTCGCCTGAGCCTCTGGAGGCCCGTTGGGGTCGCCGGCTGTTGGAGGCTTCCGGTGGTCGACGGAGCGGGGCCGGCTCGCGCGGTGCTCGCGGTTGAGGGGGCAGGGCGCGCCAGTGGTGACGTCATCGTGACCGCACATCCGGGGGGGGAGGTGCGTGGCCTCGTGCTCTCGGCGGCTGCCCCCACGGCGGGCTGCGGTGAGCTGCTCGGAAGGCACGGTGGACCCGACGCGGCGCCGCCGCTTCTCGCGGGGGCGCCTGCTGCTGGCCGGTTCGCGTCGGCTGGCGACGACGGTCGGGTGGCCCTGCACGATGTGAGCGGGGCCAGCGTCGGTCCGGAGTACGCCGCAGACGGCGCACGGGCGCTGGCGCTGTGCATCTCGGCCTCGGGGACGGTCGCGGCAGCAGCCTTCTCCGGCGGCCTCGTTCGCGTCGTGATGGAGGGCGCTGAGGCGCCGCTGGAGGTGAGACTTGGGGGAGCCAGCGCGGTGGCGGTGGACCCCGCAGGCGCGTGGATCGCCGCCGGGGACGAGCGGGGGGACGTCCGGGTCTATGACCTGGCCGGAGGCGAGCTACGGCTGCGCTGGACCGCGACGCCGGAGTCCGCGGGTCGCCTCTCCGGCAGGCGCTCCGCTGCGGTCTCCGCGCTCGACGTGACGGCGGACGGGGCTCGGCTCCTCTCGTCGAGTCGGGAGCGGTGGGTGGATGAGTGGACCGTGGCGGACGGCCTACCGTCGGCCGCTGGCCTCCAGGTCATGGGGCACCGCTGGTCCCGCTACCTCGGGGACGGCGCGCGGATGGTGGCCGTGGGAAGGTCTTGGTCCACGGTCCGGGTGGACGCGGCGCCGGCCTTCGCAGCGACGGGCTCCGAGCGAATCTTCCCGGAGCGGCGACACCGAGACGAGCACACGGCGGTCACCGTGGCGGTCGAGGATGCGCCCCTTGTGCTGACCGCGTCAGGGGACGGGACCGTGCTGGTTTGGGACGCGGGGAGCGGCGCCCTCGTGACCAGGTACACCGAGCACGAGGGGGCTGTGACCGATGTGAACGCGGGCATACCGGGCCATGCGGTCAGCGTCTCCGAGGACGGCACCGTCGCCATGTGGCCGCTCCGTGGGGTCGAGCTCGCCCGGCGGCATCGGCCCCGGGGGCTCTATCCCGAGGAGCAGCAGAGGCTCGAACTCGACGCCGGGGAGCGCTGAGTTCTGCGTCCCTGGGGGAATAGGGCGGGCGGTGTTTCGTACCGGGACTGGGCGCCCGAGGGGGCTGCGCTTCGCACCGTAGACTGACCTTCTCACCCTCCGCTCGCGACCGTCATGCCCAACCTCAAGCCGTCCCTCTCCGCGCTCGCCTCCGGCTTCTTCCTCGCCGGCGTCGCCCAGCCGGCACCCCAGCCGGCGCCCCAGCCGGCGCCCCAGCAGGGGCCGCCTCCCAGCGAGGTGTTGTTCTCCATGGACTCCCAGGGGCCGTCCATCAGCCAGCAGCCCACCCCGGGCGGCCTGCTCGTGACGGAGGCGGACCTGCTTCGGATCGTCGGGCCGACCTTCTTCACCCCGCTCGCTCCGGTGGCGGCCCCCGGCAACTTCTTGAGCTTCTACACCCAGTGCCTGGGCCACACGCCGGGCTTCTCCTGCGGCATCGAGGTGGACGCCTCCTCCTTCGGCCGCGACGCGCTGCTCCAGGCGTTCCCGGGCTACACCTACGACATGTACTTCTCCGTGGACGAGTTCGCGACGGGCCTCGCCGGCGGCGGCCCGCGGAGCGTCACGGGTGAGGCCTCCTTCTTCGAGGCGGCCGCGGACATCTACGTGACCGGGATCGACACCCCCGGCCCGGTCTTCGGCTTCGGGGAGAACGTGCTCGCTCAGGACGGCAACGGCGAGGGATCCACCACGCAAGGGCCCGCCATCGCGCCTGGCGTGGGGCTCAAGGAGCCGATCATCCCGAGCCCCCAGGTCCCTGAGACCGGGGACAACCTGGATAGCCTCGACATCCGGACGATGGGGGCGCCCAGCCTGCCCTACTTCTTCTCCCTCGAGGCGGGCTTCAGCGACCCCAACCAGCCGAACGTTCCGGTGGCGAACTCTGCGGGCAATCAGACGGACCCCAACGGCCTCCCCTTCAGGGGTGGGGACGTGATCGTACTGACGGGGCAGGGGCAGACCCTGCTGTATGCGTCCGCCGACCTCCTTGGTCTGGACTTCGTGGGTGGGGCCAACTCGGACGACATCGACGCCCTCGTGCTCCGCGAGAACGGCGTCCCCGGGTACCAGCGCTCTCAGGCCCCGTTCGATTGGCTCGGGGGCCAGGGCCCGGCCAGCGACCTGCTCCTCTTCTCCGTGCGCCGGGGCTCCGCGGTGATCGGCCAGCCCGACAGCCGCTTCGGCATTCCCATCAGCGAGGGAGACATGCTCGGTCCGCCCCTGCCCGGGACCTCGACCCCCGCGATCTACGTCAACGCCGAGCAGGTCGGTCTCGACCCCGGCGACGATCTCGTCGCCTGCGACCTCCGTGACGGCGAACAGCGCCCCATCAACGACTGCAACGACAACGGAGTGGAGGACGCGCTCGACATCGCCAACGGCGCCTCCGACGACAAGGACGGCAACGGAGTCCCCGACGAGTGCGAGGAGGTCGGGACCCCCGACTGCGACTGCGACGACACCGCCGAGTCGAGCTGCGGGAACACGGCTGGCCCCGACGAGGGGTGCCTGAACAACACCGGGCAAGGCGGCAAGCTCAGGGCGATCGGCACCAGCTCGCTCCTGACGGACAGCCTGGAGCTGCAGGTGAGCCAGGTGACCCCCAACACCTTCGGGATCGTCGTCCTAGCGGACGGGATCTTCAGCGGTATCAACCCGTCGGGGAACAATGGCCGCCTCTGCCTGAGCCCTGGAACCAACGGGATCTTCCGCATCGGGATCGAGCCGACGGGGGCGAGTGGCGCGTTCACGGCGGGCCCCGGCTTGTTCCAGGACGCCGGCTCCCTCTCGAACCCCGTTTTCGTGACGGTCGGCGAGACCTGGGGCTTCCAGGTCTGGTACCGGGACCTCGGCGGGCCCTGCGGTGGGGGGCTCTCCAACCTGACCAACGCCTGGGTGCTCACCCTGACGCCCTGATTCGCCCTCCCGGCGCGGCACCTGCCGTCGGACGAACGGTTTCTCCCGAAGGGGGAGCTGTACGCCAGGAAAAGAGCTGGACATATCGAGATGGTTCGATACAACGAGTCCATGTCCAGGCGATCCACATCGAAGCGCGGAGAGGCCCAGCGTCCATCCCTGCCTGAGGGCGTGGACTTCGAGGGTGCAGCCGAGTGCCTCAAGACGCTCGCGCACCCAGGCCGGCTCCGGCTGGTGAGCCTCTTGCTCGAGGGGCGCTTTTCCGTCGGTGTCCTCGCGGAGGCCACCGGGCTCTCTCCAAGCGTCACGAGCGAGCACCTTCGGCTGCTCGAGCGCTGCGGCCTGCTCCGCAACGAGCGAGAGGGGAGGCGGGTCTTCTACTCCGTGGCCGAACCACTCCTCGGGAAGATCATCGGTTGCGTCCACGACCGCTTCGCCGCCTGAACCGACGGCCGTACAAGCTCACTCACCCCCGAGGCCATGCCTGGCCTCATCTCCACCACCACTGTGTCCGGCGGCGTCTGCCAACCCGCCTTCTACTAGCCCGGACCCTCTGCTCGGTCCGGGCTCCCTGTCGGGAGTTCTATTCTTGACCGTGCCTGCCGTGGCCCCCGTCGTAGCCGTAGCGATCGAGGGGGGGCCTCCGGGTCGAGGTCTGGACCCCTGGAGAGTTCGCCATGGAAATCCCCGCCTGGTGAGCTCTCCGGTGATGGTTCGCCGCTTCGGGCGCTTGGGGGCGATGACGGCTCCTCGGTCCTCCTCCTTGGTGAGAGGGGGCAGCGGGCGCGTCGCACGCTGGCTCGGATCGCCAGGGCGCACCGGCGAGTTCTCGTTGGGGCCGGCGGCCTCGAGACGTGGCGGGGCGCCGGGTCCCCGTCGTGGAGGGAAGGAGACGCGGGGTCGCTCGCGAGCGCCAGGTGCGGGTCCCGGCGGGTACCCTCACCCTGGCTGAGGCGGTGCTCGCGCCCATCTCTCCCCACGCTGAACCCCGACGCCCTCTTCCGCAACCGAACACGATGTTGATCCACCAGTGCTATCTAGGGTGCCTCTCCCAGGCGAGCTACGTCATCGCGGATGAGGAGGCGGGCGAGGCCCTGATCGTCGATCCCCGCCGGGACGTGGAGGTCTACGAGGCCTTCATGGAGGAGCGCGGACTCCGGCTGGTGGGGGTGGCGTTGACCCACTTCCACGCGGACTTCCTCGCCGGGCACCTGGAGCTCAGGTCCCGCCACGGGGTGCCGATCTATCTGGGCGCCGCGGCCGAGGCGGAGTTCGATTTCTCTCCGCTTGCGGAGGGGGACGAGCTCGCGGTCGGCGCGGTGCGGATCGCGGTCTTGGAGACGCCCGGGCACACACCGGAGAGCGTGAGCTACGTCGTCCGGGCCGACGCCGACGCGCCGCCGCACGCGGTGCTCACCGGAGACACGCTGTTCATCGGGGACGTGGGCCGGCCGGACCTGTTGGCCTCGGTGGGGGTGACCTCGGGGGAGCTCGCGGGGATGCTCCACCACTCACTCCACGAGAAGCTCATGGCGCTGCCGGACGAGGTCCTGGTCTACCCCGCCCACGGGGCAGGGTCGCTCTGCGGCAAGAACCTGAGCACGGACACGGTCTCGACGATCGGAGCCCAGAGGACCGGCAACGCGGCGCTCCAGGCGCCGGACGTGGACGCCTTCGTCGCCATGGTCACGGCGGAGCAGCCCAAGGCCCCCGGGTACTTCCTCCATGACGCGGTCCTGAACAAGAAGGAGCGCCCGCTGCTGGAGGAGACCTGCGCCCGGTCGATGGTCGCGCTGGACCTCGACGAGGTTCGTGCCCGCGCACGCGACGGGGCCCTCCTGCTCGACGTGCGACACGAGGACGAGTTCCACGGAGGCTTCATGGCCGGCGCCATCAACGTCGGCCTCCACGGCCGGTTCGCGCCGTGGGCAGGGAGCGTCATCGCGCCCGGCCGCGAGATCGTCGTCATCGGGCACGCCGCGCAGCTCGAGGAGGCGGTCGTCCGCCTCGGGCGCATCGGATACGACTCCGTTGTGGGTGTCGCCGACTGGGCCGCGCTGGATCGTGGCCTGGAGGAGCACGAGCGGGACCTGACGCGGCGCGTGAGCGCGGACCACGCCGCGGCGCATCTCGCGGCGAGCGGCGCGGCCATCGTCGACGTCCGGGCGCCGGGTGAGCACCGCAGCGCGAGCTATCCGGGGGCGCGGAGCGCGCCCCTCGATCGCCTGAAGGAGGCCGCCGAGGGCTGGAGTCGCGACGAGCCGCTGCTGGTCCACTGCGCCGCGGGCTACCGCTCGTCCTGCGCCGTGAGCCTCCTTCAGGGGATGGGCTTCCGCGAGGTCGTGGACCTCGAAGGGGGCTTTCACCCGGGGCTCGTGGCGACGCTCTGAGGTCCAGGCGGGAGGGTCAGGCGATGACCTGGCGCAGCACCCGGCCGTGCACGTCCGTGAGGCGCACGTCCCGGCCTGCGTAGCGGTAGGTCAACCGCTCGTGGTCGAGGCCGCACAGGTGCAGCACCGTGGCCCACAGGTCGTAGACGTCACAGGGGTCCTCGACCGCGTGGTAGCCCAGCTCGTCCGTGGCCCCGAGGACGGTGCCGCCCTTCGCGCCCCCGCCGGCGAGGAACACGCTGAAGCCGTGGGGGTTGTGGTCGCGCCCGTCGGATCCCTGGGAGAAGGGCGTCCGGCCGAACTCCCCCGCCCAGACGATCAGGGTCTCGTCCAAAAGACCCCGTGAACGCAGGTCCTTGATCAGGCCGGCGATGGGCTGATCGACCTGGTACGCCATGGCCCCGTGCCCTCGCTCAAGGTCGCCGTGCTGGTCCCAGGGGTTCGCCGCGCCGCCGGCGCCGATGTTCCTGGTGATGCAGCTGAGCTCCACGAAGCGGACGCCGCGCTCCACGAGGCGGCGGGCCAAGAGGCACTGGCGCGCGTACGCGGCCTTGGTGGGTTCGGGGTCGTCCAGGCCGTAGAGCGCTCGGGTGGCGGCGGTTTCCCCGTCGATGGCGCAGACCTCGGGGACGGCGGCTTGCATTCTGAAGGCGGTCTCGTCGTTCCGGATGGCCGCCTCGATGTCCCGGTCGGGCGAGCGCTCGAGGAAGCGGGCGTCCAGCTCGGCGATCAGGTCGAGCTGGCGGCGCTGCGCCTTCGGGCCCAGTGCGGGCGCCACGTTGCGGACGGCGGGGTCCCGGTCCGCCACCAGGACCGAGGCCTGGTGGTGCGCGGGGAGGAAGCCGCTGCTGAAGAGCCCCACGCCGCCGTGGGGCGGCACGGCGCCGCCGGCCTGGAGCACCACGAAGCCGGGGAGGTTGTCGCTCGCGCTCCCGAGCCCGTAGTGGAGCCAGGAGCCCGCGCTCGGATGCCCGAGGAACGGGAAGCCCGTGTGCATGAGGAAGTTGCCCTGGGCGTGCTCGTTGACGCTGCTCGTCATGGAGCGAATGACCGCGAGCTCGTCCGCCACCGTGGCGATGTGGGGGAACATGGAGCTCACCGCGAGCCCGCTCTCCCCGTGTCGGTTGAAGCGGAACGGCGACGCCATCACGTTGCCGTTGTTGTTGAACTGGGTGCGCTGGACCGCGACAGGCATGGGCTGGCCGTGGAGACGCTCGAGCTCGGGCTTGGGGTCGAAGGAGTCCACCTGGGACACGCCCCCCGACATGAAGCAGAAGATCACGTGCTTCGCGCCACGGCGGGCGGCCTCGCGCTCCGCGGCCCGGCGGACGCCCGCCACGGAGGCGTCGGCGGTGAGCCCGGCCAAGGCCAACATCCCGAAGCCCGTGGAGCTCCTCTCGAGGAAGCGCCGGCGCGAGAGGGCGCGGTCGACAATCGGGTCAGCGGACATGGATGAACTCCTTCAGGTTGAAGAGCGCGTGGGCGACGCGGGTCCAGGGCTCGGACCGCGCGCTCGGGGGGCCGAGGGCATCGAGGGCGGCGCGCCCGCTCGCGAGGCGGCGCTCCGCGTCGAGTAGCTGGTCCCGCTCTGCGGGCGACAGGGCCGCCAAGAGGTCCTCCCGGCGGACAGGCGCGCGCCCCTCAAAGGCCGCGAGCGCTTCCTCCGCGGAGAACGAGCGCCCGTGGACCGCCGCGCGGAGCACCGTGCCGCGAAAGAGGCGGCCGGGCGCTGGCTCGCCATGGCGCAGGCCGAGGAGGATGTTCCAGTCCCCCGCGCGGTACTCGGCGAGGGGGGCCGTGCGGATCGGGTGCCCAAGGGGGGAGCCGTTGCGGTAGGCGGTGACCGTCCCGTCGTCGGCGTAGCTGAGCACCAGGTGGACGGGGTCCGCGCCGCCGGTCTCGTCGTCGCCGTCGAGGTCCGCGG
The DNA here is from genome assembly GCA_938075305.1 of uncultured bacterium. GTDB lineage: Bacteria > Planctomycetota > UBA1135 > UBA1135 > Saltatorellus. The sequence continues at coordinate 8,264 of CALJGV010000024.1, read as the reverse complement.
TGCGCTTGAAGTTGTCCGAGCCGGGGACCCAGCGGCGGGCCCTGCGCTCTCCGAAGACCAGGGCGTCGAACTGACCGCCGTCTCGGTTCTGGACCGAGACCACGCCGCCGCCACGCTGGTCCAGGTCCTCCACCTGGACCCACGCGACGAGGGCGCGAGGTCCGAGGGGCAGGCCGATCCCCTCGGTGGAGGCGTGCCCGTCGCCGTCGAGGACCAGCCCCGGGCCTTCGAGCCGCGCCGAGCCGTGAAGGGTGAGCTGCGGCGACGCCTCGAGGGCTCCGGGCCCCCGGGTGAAGTCCCAGGCGGCGATGGCCTCCGGGGCGCCGGCCCCTTGGCCTTGGGGGGCCGGGGCCACGCCCGCCTCCAGCGCCTCGCGCGCCCGGTCCAGCAGGCGGTCCGCGGTGGCGCGCGCCGCGGCCACCTCCCCGTCGAGGCGCCTCCGCTCCTGATCGGTGACCGCCTCTTCGTTCGCGCAGGCCGCGAGATGCCGGAGGAGCAGCTCGCGCTCGGCGTCCGCAGGCGGACGGCCGGTGGCGGCCTCCCACATGCCAGACAGGCGCTCCGCGTCCGAGCCGGGGCCCCGCCGGGCGCGCTCCGCCCAGCGCCCAGCGAGGTTCCAGGTGAGCGGGTCGTTCAGCAGCGTGAGCGACTGCGCGGGGACCGTCGTCGTGGGTCGGGCGCCCACGGGAGCGAAGGGCACCGGCGCGTCGAAGGCGACGAGGAAGGGGTCCATCCGATTGCGATTGGCGCGCACGTAGACGCTGCGTCGGGTGGTGCCGGGGCCCGTGCCCGCCGGGGGCCCGAACATGCGCTCGTCGAGGACGCCGGCCACCTCGACCATCGCGTCGCGGATGGACTCTGCGTCCATGCGGCGGATCGTGGCGTGGGAAAGCAGGGCGTTCTCCGGGTCCCGCTCCAGGGCCTCCGGGGTGGCGTCCGCAGAGCGCATGAAGGCGTCGGACGTGACGACGTGGCGAATCAACTCCTTCACGGACCAGCCACCGCGCACGAACTCGTTGGCCAGGTGGTCAAGGAGCAGCGGGTGGGTGGGGCGCGCGCCGAGGCGTCCGAAGTTGTCCGGCGTGGCGACGAGACCGCGGCCGAAGAGGTGGTGCCACACGCGGTTCACCATGACCCGCGCGGTGAGCGGGTTCGAGGGGGCCACGAGGGCGTCAGCGAGCTGGAGCCGCCCGCTGCCTTGGGCGTCGAACGGGGTGGAGTCGATGGCCTGGAGGAAGCGCCGGGGCACCGGGCCTGCCGGGCGTCGGTGGTCGCCGCGCTCGAAGAGCGGCCAGTCCTCGGCGTCCGCCTCCAGGAGTGCGGGGACCCGGGTGGGGACGGGGACATCGGCCTCGAGCGCGCGGTAGCGCTCGATGAGGGGCGCCGACTCCCGGAGGGCGTCCAGCTCGTTGGGGAGCACCCCGTGGCGCAGGCACGCGTCGAGGAGCAGCGCCTCGGCGTCGGACGACTCGGAGGCCTCCCAGCGCAGCACGACGCCCCGCAGGGCCTCGCGGGCGGCAGCGGCCGGGGGCGCGTCCTCTCCGGTGGACGCCATGAGCCGCAGCAGCGTGTCCGCGGGTTCGGGGTCGCGCGCGGGCTCCTGCCCGCGCGGGAGCAGCGCGACCTCGCGCACCCCGAACCAGCTGCGGTCACCGCCGATCGTCTCCACAGGGGCGTCCTGTCCCGTCACGAGCTCCACGTGGATCGAGTCGTCCGCCCAGTAGGCGAGGTCGAGCCGCTTCCAGTCCCAGCGGCCACCGCCGATCCCGGCGGTCTGGTAGACGGTGCCCTGGCGCGGATAGTCCTGGACCACGTGACGGAACCGGGCGCCCTCGCCGGCGATGAGGCCCCAGAGAGCGAGGTCCTCTCCGAGGTCGAGGCGACGTGACTGCAGCACGCCCCGGTGGCGGGTGGACGTGAGGTGGGAATAGAGGCCCCCCGGGTGGACGCCGGTGAGCGCCTGGGGCCCGTCGGTGGCGACGGTGAAGTGCCCGGCTTGGACGGGGCCGGCCTCGAGTCCGGGTCCGTGGGCGAACCAACGTTTCGCGTCTTCCGGCTCCGTGAGATCCCATCGCTCTCCGGCGGAGACGGGCGCCTCTACGACCCCCTCGGCGGCTCTGCCAGCGTCGCGGCGCCACTCGGGATCCCGGCCGGCTCGCTGCACCGCGTCGAGGGGGTGGCCCTCCTGGAGCTCCTCCTGGGCGGCCAGGCGAATCCGTTCCAGGGACGAGGCGTCCAGCAGGGCCGCCAGCCAGTCCTGCGCGAGGGCCCCGCGCAGGCCACCCAGGAGCGCCCCGAGTTCCATGTTCACCGCGTCGCCGAAGGGACCGGCGTTGGCGTCGAGGATCCCCGGCCGGCAGGACGCGAGCACGCCGAATAGCGCCGTGTAGTCCGCCTGGCTGATGGCATCGAACTTGTGGTCGTGGCAGCGGGCGCAGGAGATGGTCTGGGCCTGGAACGCCTTCCCGAGGACGTTGATCTGGTCGTCCACGAAGCGGACCTTCTCGTCCAGGGGATCGGTGGGCAGGTAGCCGTGGTAGACGAGCCGCCAGTGGGCGATGGCGATGATCGACTCGTTCAGGCGCCCCTCCGCATCCAGGCGGGGATCGAGCAGGTCGCCCGCCACGTGCTCCCGGACGAAGCGGTCGTAGGGGAGGTCTTCGTTGAAGGCACGGATCAGGTAGTCGCGGTAGCGATACGCGAAGGGGATCTGCGGGTCTCCCTCGGAGCCGTGGGAGTCGGCATAGCGGACGACGTCCATCCAGTGCCGCGCCCAGCGCTCGCCGAAGTGGGGTGACGCGAGCAGGCGTTCCACGAGTCGCTCATAGGCGTCGGGCCGCGGGTCGGCCTCGAAGCGCTGGAGCTCCTCGGGCGAGGGGGGGAGGCCGGTGAGGACATGGGCGAGGCGCCGATGGAGCTCCCGCCGGGGGGCGGGGCCGGCGGGCTGGAGCCCCTGCTCGCGGAGCCGCGCCCCGATGAAGCGGTCGACCGGGTGGTCGGCGCCCTCCACCACCGGGGGAAGCGGGTCGTCCACGGGCCGCAGGCTCCACCAGTCCATGCGCCGCGCGAGGCGCGCCTCCCAGGACAGGAGCGCTTCCACCTCGGCAGCGCCCGGGGGCTCGTCCCGCGGGTCCGCGGCGCCGGCGAGGATCCAGGCCTCGAAGTCGGCCAGGACCTGGTCGTCGAGTCGGGCTCCACCCTCGGGCATCTCCAGCCCCTCGAGCTCGTGCCGCATGACCTGGAGGAGCACGCTCTCGCCGGGGTCGCCCGGGCTGACGACCGGACCGAAGAGAGCCTCCTCGAGCATCCCGGCGCGGTGGTCGAGCTGGATCCCGCCCTCGGCCTTGCCCGCGCTGCTGTGACAGGCGTAGCAGTGCTCGACGAGCACCGGCCGGATGTTCCTCTCGAAGAACTCCAGCTCGTCCGGGGCCCCCGCAGAGCCCGCCTGGCTGGCAGGGAGCTGAGCTAGGAGGAGGAGGGGAACGAGGAACGGCATCGGGCGATGGGGAGCAAGACGCTCCCTTGCCATGGTAGGTCGACGACGGATCCCTCAAGGTGGCGAGCTGGAATCAACCCAGGCGCGCCCTGGCCCCGCCTGGGGGGCCGCTGCGTCGCGGCGGCTCGCCTGGGCCCTCGGGCCTCGGTCTTGGTGCGCGTCACCTGGGCCCTTCCATGCGAGAAGCCGGCAATCCAGCGGGGCTGGATCACCGGCGTCATCGGAGAGCAGGCGTGTCGGTGGGAAAGGGTCGGAGCCGTGCGCGTCAAGCAGTCACGCGCGGATCTCCCGTAGGCAGCCTGGGGGACAATTGAGCGTTCGTCAAATCGAAGCTCGGCCCCCATCGGGGAGGAGGGGGGGGCCATGGGGATCGTTCCCTGAACGAAGCATGGGAGGCACGCCGGGAAAGATGCGGCTCAGAGATGTCAGGTGGCGGTTGGTAGGGTGGACTCCATGGTGCTCCTGCTCGCAATGCTGCCCGCGATTCAGATCGAGAGGCCGCCCGCGGATTTTTCCCGTGAGGTCCGTCCGATCCTCGCGGAGCACTGCTTCGCCTGCCACGGGCCCGACGCCGCGGCCCGCAAGGCGGACCTGCGGCTCGACATCGAGGGAGACGTCATCCGGGACCGTGGCGGCTACTCGGTGATCGACCGCGTCGTGACGGAAGACAGCGAGCTCCTGCTGCGGCTCCACGGGGACGGTGTCCTCGAGCGCATGCCGCCGGAGAGCGAGGAGCCGCTCAGCGACGAGGAGCGCGACGTCCTCCAGCGGTGGGTCGCGGAGGGGGCGCCGTGGGACGACCACTGGGCGTTTCGAGCGCCCACCCGCCCGACCGTCCCTGCCGGGTCCGCGTGGTCCGCCAGCCCCATCGACGCCCTCGTTCATGCGCGGCTCGCCGTGGCGCGCCTCTCACCGTCCCCCGAGGCGGATCGATACACCCTGCTCCGTCGGGTGACTCTCGACCTCACGGGCCTCCCGCCAACCCCGGGCGAGATCGAGGCCTTCGTGGCCGACGAGGCGCCGGGGGCGTTCGAGCGAGTGGTGGACCGCTTGTTGGCGTCACCACGCTTCGGTGAGCGGATGGCGCTGCAGTGGCTCGACGTCGCGCGCTATGCCGACACCAACGGGTACTCCATCGACGGCGGCCGGCACATGTGGGCGTGGCGCGACTGGGTGATCGGGGCGTTCAACGACAACATGCCCTTCGACCGGTTCACCGTGGAGCAGCTCGCCGGCGACCTCCTGCCGGACGCGGATGACTCGACGCGCATCGCGTCCGGCTTCAATCGCAACCACATGAACACCCACGAGGGTGGAACGATCGAGGAGGAGTACCTCGTCGAGTACGCCGCGGACCGGGTGGCGACCACCTCCCAGGCGTGGCTCGGGCTGACCATGGGGTGCGCTCGCTGCCACGACCACAAGTACGACCCGATCTCGCAGCGGGAGTACTACCAGTTCTTCGCCTACTTCAACTCCATCTCCGATCGGGGGAACGACGGGGACGGCGGGAAGAACTCCGTGCCCTTCATCCCGGTCTTCTCCGCGCAGCAGCAACAGCTGCTGGCGTCGCTGGCGGTGGAGGAGGAGCGCCTGCGGGGGCTGCTCGAGGCGGAGAGCCCCGCGGTGTCAGCCCGGCGGGCCACCTGGATCGAGGGTGAAGCCGCCCGTGGGGGGGCCCGCCAGGCGCCGGCTCTCGGCGCCTGGTCGCTGGCAGGCCCCTTCGTGGCTGAGAGCGGGGACGCGGCCTTCAGGACGGACTTCGGGCCCGAGTTGCCGGGGTCAGCGGCCGGCGCCGGGGTGGAGTGGACGGTGCGAGAGGATCTGAAGGACGGGGTCCCGCACCCGCTGCCCACCAACAATGCGGCGACGTACCTGCGCCGCACCATCGAGTGCGCCGAGCCCTCACCGCTGGAGCTGGCCTTCGGCAGCGATGACTCCATCCGGGTCTGGTGGAACGGCGCGCTCGTGCTGGACGCCAACGTGCGGCGGGGCGTGCAGCCCGACCAGGAATCGGTGTCCGTTCTCGCGAACGAGGGCGCGAACGAGCTGCTGGTCAAGGTCGTGAACTACAGCGGACCGGGAGGGGTCTTCTTCGACCTGGCCTCAAGCGGCCCACCCGCGGATGTGGTCGAGGTGCTCGCCCTGGCGGAATCCTCGCGCAGCGCGGAGCAGAACGCCCGGCTGGCGGCTTACCACCGCTCCATCGACCCCGCCCTCGACGGGGTGCGGGCCGAACTAGAGTCGGTCCGGAGCGAGGCCTCGGCCGTCCGCGGGCAGCCCATGACCACAGCCATGGTCATGGAGGAGCGCGAGATGCGCCGCCCGGCCCACGTGCTCATGCGCGGGGTCTACGACCAGAAGGGCGACGAGGTCGAGCCCGGGACGCCCGCGGTCCTGCCGCCGCTCCCCGCGGGCGCGCGGGGGGATCGGCTGGGGCTCGCCACCTGGCTGGTGGACCCGGCGCACCCATTGACCGCGCGCGTGGCGGTGAACTCGTACTGGCAGTTGCTGTTCGGGACGGGGCTGGTCGACACTCCGGAGGACTTCGGCGTCCGGGGCTCGCTGCCGAGTCACCCGGAGCTGCTCGACTGGCTCGCGGTGGAGTTCGTGGAGAGCGGGTGGGACGTGAAGGCGATGCTGCGCCGGATGGTGCTCTCCGCCACCTATCGGCAGGACGCCGCGGTCTCGCCGGAGCTCCTCGAGCGAGACCCGGAGAACCGTCTGCTGGCGAGGGGGCCACGCTTCCGCCTCCAGGCCGAGCTCATCCGCGACGTGGCGCTCTCGGTGAGCGGGCTGCTCTCGCCGAAGGTGGGCGGCCCCAGCGGGCGCCCCTATCAGCCCGACGGCCTGTGGCGGGAGATGAGCCACTACGGGAGCACCCCGGCCACCGAGCAGATCTACGTTCAGGACCACGGTGAGGGCCTCTATCGCCGGGGCATGTACACCATCTGGAAGCGCACCGTGCCCCCGCCGACCCTGGCGGCCTTCGACGCCCCGAGCCGCGAAGTGTGCGTCGTTCGAAGGTCCAGGACCAACACGCCCCTCCAGGCGCTGGTCCTCCTCAACGAGACCGGCTTTGTCGAGGCGGCGAGGGCGCTGGCGCAGCGGGTGATGCTCGAGAGGGGCGACGACCGAGATCGGATCGACCAGCTCTACCTCCTCGCCGTGGGCCGCGAGCCCGATGCCGAGGAGCGGGAGGTGCTCGAGGCTCTGGTGGAGCGGGAGCGCGCGCGCTTCGGGGAGCGACCCGAAGAGGCCACCGCGCTGATCTCCGTGGGGGAGTCCCCGCGGGATACCTCCCTCGAGCCCGCGGAGCACGCGGCCTGGACCCTGGCCGCGGCCCTGATGTTGAACCTCAGCGAGACGGTGACGCGAGGATGATCGAGCTCACAAGACGCGCCTTCCTCGGCCGATCGGCCGGAAGCCTGGGTGCCCTCGCGCTCTCTCGCCTGCTGGGCGGGGACGAGTCCGTGCTCCCGCACTTCGCGCCCAGGGCCAAGCGCGTGGTCTACTTGTTCCAGTCCGGCGGCCCGTCGCACATCGACCTGTTCGACTACAAGCCGGTCATGCGCGAGCTCCACGGTCAGGAGCTCCCCGAGTCCGTCCGCGGAGGGCAGCGCGTGACCGGGATGACCGCCGGGCAGAAGAGCTTCCCGGTGCTGGCGCCGCCCTACGAGTTCAAGCAGCACGGTGAGAGCGGCGCCTGGGTCAGCGAGCTGATGCCCTGGACGGCGCGCATCGCGGACAAGCTGTGCTTCCTCAAGGGGGTGCACACCGAGGCGATCAACCACGACCCCGCGATCACGACGATCAACACGGGGGCCATGCAGCCCGGCAAGGCGAGCCTGGGCTCGTGGCTGAGCTACGGGCTCGGGAGCGAGAACCGCGACCTGCCGGCGTACCTGGTATTGCTCTCCCAGGGCACGGGCAAGGACCCGGGCCAGCCCCTATTCTCGAGGCTCTGGGGCTCGGGCTTCCTCCCGCCGTCCCACCAGGGCGTGCAGCTGCGCCCTGGCGCGAACCCGGTGCTCTACCTGCAGAACCCGCCGGGGGTGGACGCCGCCTCTCGCCGCGCGCTTCTGGATGACCTGGCGAAGCTCAACGGGCGGCACGCGGACGCCACGGGGGACCCCGAGGCGCGCACCCGCATCGATCAGTACGAGATGGCCTTCCGGATGCAGACCTCGGTGCCGGACCTCACCGACCTCTCCACCGAGCCCGAGGAGGTCTTCGAACTCTATGGCCCGGACGCGCGCAAGCCGGGCACCTATGCCGCCAACTGCCTGCTTGCGCGCCGCATGCTCGAGCGCGGGGTGCGCATGGTGCAGCTCTTCCACCGTGGGTGGGACCAGCACCTGAACCTGGACCGGGAGCTGCGGGCGCAGTCCATGGACACCGACCAGCCCAGCGCCGCCCTGGTCTCGGATCTCGCGCGGCTCGGCCTGCTGGAGGACACCCTGGTGGTGTGGGGCGGGGAGTTCGGCCGCACCGTCTACAGCCAGGGCAAGCTCGGCGCCCCCGGGAGCGGCCGCGATCACCACGGTCGCTGCTTCACGGTCTGGATGGCCGGCGGCGGCATCAAGCCCGGCATCACCCACGGCGCCACGGACGACTGGTCCTACAACGTGGCCGAGGGTGGCGTCCACGTGAACGACCTCAACGCGACCATCCTGCACCAGCTGGGCATCGACCACGAGCGCTTCACCTACCCCTACCTCGGCCTCGACCAGCGCCTGACCGGCGTGGAGGAGTCGCGGGTGGTGCG
>CALJGV010000023.1 GCA_938075305.1 uncultured bacterium | reverse complement strand
ATACCGCAGTTCTCTGGTATTTTTATACCCAAATGGTATCTATAAACTTTATTAGTTATACCTGTGTGCGGTAGTATTTCAGTATTAGGTTTTAATATGGAAAAGGAAGCGTTTACTAGCCCAGGTATATCTTTAAGTAGTTCCCAAGTTTTAGGACACTTTTCTCTGTTTTCTGGAAACGTGTCATTAAAAAAAAGAAACGGGAATACGTCCCATTTCCCAGTAAACAAATCTTTTTCGAAATAAGGAGTAGTGGTAGAGACCTTAAGATACTCTTGAAGAATGTCTTCCCAATGTTCTTTTAGTTTATCTACCCAAGTCATGTCTTATTATAGTGGTACGCCATCCAGGATTTGAACCTGGGGCCTACGGATTAGAAGTCCGTTGCTCTATCCACTGAGCTAATGGCGCGTTGTATGGTCGGGGTGAAAGGATTCGAACCTTCGACCTTCCGCTCCCAAAGCGGACGCGCTACCAAGCTGCGCCACACCCCGTTATAGTTACTCACTAAATGCTTTGAAGCATAAAAGGGCTAAAAGAATAATATAAAATGCTGCCCAACAGCCCCCGTTACTTTCTTCTTGTACTTGCATAATAGAATTTGGGGCCAGATGTCGGACTTGAACCGACGACCGCTGCTTTACAAAAGCAGTGCTCTACCACTGAGCTAATCTGGCGAATGTGGTGGAGAAGGAGGGAGTCGAACCCTCGTCCAAGAAGAGCGAGACTTTACACTTGGGCGATAATCGTCTTGCTTTCGCTACTCAACTTGTCGATACCATTGCTTCCCCGTTGTATGGTACGAGTGGCGGGACTTGAACCCGCAATCCATAAGGCGTCAGATTTTAAGTCTGATGTGTATACCAATTCCACCACACTCGCTTGGCTCCCCGAGCAGGATTCGAACCTGCGACACAGCGGTTAACAGCCGCTTGCTCTACCAACTGAGCTATCGGGGATTGAGGCCGAAGAATAGCCCCCTGGGGAGGCATGTCAAGCGACGGAACCGGTCCCTGGGGGTGAACTTCAGGGCTCCCCAGGGGGGTCGAGCGGGTCCGCGAAGCCCGGCGCCAGGCGCCCGAAACGGGACCGCTCCATCCTCGCTAGGCCCGAGCCCCGTGCCGAGGCTGGATCGGGGTCAGTACTTCAGCCCCAGCTTCTTCAGCTTGGGGGCGATCACCATCTGACAGTAGCCCTGGGACGTGTTGTCGAAGTAGTAGCCCTGGTGGTAGGCCTCCGCGGGGTAGAAGACCGCCGCCGCCGTGACCTCCGTCACGATGGGGTCATCGAAGGTGGGCTGGACGTCCCTCTTTGCAGTCTCCGCGATCTTCCGCTGCTCGTCGGAGTGGTAGAAGATCGCCGAGCGGTACTGGGTGCCGCGGTCGTTGCCCTGGCGGTTCAGGGTCGTGGGGTCGTGCAGGCGCCAGAACCAGTCAAGGAGTTCGGCGTAGGAGAGGACCGTCGGGTCGAAAGTGACTCTCACCACCTCGGCGTGGCCGGTCCGGCCGGTGCAGATGTCCTTGTAGGTGGGGTTCTCCGTCTGGCCGCCGGTGTACCCCGACTCGACGGACTTGACGCCCTCGACCTGCTCCAGGACCGCCTCGATGCACCAGAAGCAGCCAGCTCCAAGGGTGGCCACCTCCTCGGAGGGGCTCGTATCAGTTCCTTCTTCGGTCATGGTCTCGGTCTGGGTGGGGGCCGTCGCCTGGGGAGCGGCCTCGGTGGGGGCGGTCGCTTCCATGGGCGGCACCTGGCCGGAGCGCGGCTCGACCGGCGCGAGCTCATCGGGCTCCGAGAGAGTGTCCCCGACGACCCGGTCGCCGTCCATCGCTGCAGGCTCCCCGGCGGCCCCCTCGGTGGAGGTCGGCGCGTCCCCTGCGCTGCAGCCCGCCACGGCGGTGAGCGGGAGCGTGAACCCCAAAGGGAGGGTCAGAAGGAGCAGCCGTGAGAAGTAGGAGGTCATGGTCCAGCGGGTCAGAGGTCGTCCAGCGGGGACTCGGGGAGGCGAATGGGGCCATCCCTTGTCAGGAGCATCATGGACTGTTGCACCCAGAAGTTCGCGGGCCTGTCGTGCTCGGTTTCGGTGAAACCTGCGCTCCGGGCCGCCCAGCGGCAGATCCGATCCGGCGAGACGCCCCCACGGCGCAGCTCCTGCAGGGTCACGGCGCCGTCGCGCTTGGCCAGCCTCCGTCCCCGGGCATCGACAACCAGGGACACGTGGGCCTGGGAGGGCAGGGGGAGGCCCAGGGCCTCCGCGAGCAGACGCTGCCGGGCGGCGCTGGGCAAGAGGTCGTCCCCCCTCAGGACCTCGGTCACGCCCTGGTGAGCGTCGTCGAGCACGGTGGCCAGCTGGTAGGAGGCGGCGCCGTCCTTGCGGGCCAGAACGAAATCGCCGACGGTGCCCGCCACGTCGAAGCCGACGGGGCCGTGAACGCGGTCCATCCAGCGAACGGTGCCCGGCGGACTCCGGAACCGCAGGGCGAAGGTCCCTGGCGCTGCGCCCGTTGCCCGGGCGGGGTCCTCCCGGCAGGTCCCTGGGTAGCGAATCTCGCCGTCGGATTCGTGGGGCGCCGTCGCGGCGGTAGCGATCTCCCTGCGGGTGCAGACGCATGGGTAGACCGCACCGGCCCGCTCGAGGCTCTCCAGGGCTTCACGGTGGGCGGCCGCCCGCGTGGACTGAAGGAGCGGCTCCCCGTCCCAGTCCAAGCCAAGCCACCGGAGGTCCTCGAGGATGGCCTCGAGGCTCCCCGGGAGCACCCGCTGTGCGTCCAGGTCGTCGATGCGCAGGACCACCCGCCCGCCCTGGCTCCGCGCGGACCACCAGGCCAGCAGGAAGGAGCGGGCGTGGCCCAGGTGCAGCCGCCCCGTGGGGGACGGGGCCAGACGACCCACGACCGTCACAGCTGAAGCCCCGAGGGCGTCATGGGCCCGGGGAAGGCGCGTCGATGCCGGAGCACGATCAGCGCAGCAGCCCCCGGGGGCCCCGTCCACGGGCCTCCTCGCGAAGCTTCCTCGGGACGTCGTCGCCGAAGGTCGTGTAGCACGACCGGGCAGCCAGCACGTGGGGGTCATCGATGGGGACCGTCCGCTGGCCCTGGCCGGGGACGGTGATGTCGACGTCGCCCACAGCCCCGCCCCGCCACGCGACCATCCGGTTCGATGCGCCCTCGAGCAGGAGATGGGTGGCGTGGGCGCCGAAGAGGGTCCCGAGGACGCGATCATCGGCCACCGGCGAGCCCCCACGCTGGACGTGCCCGAGGGTCACCGCGCGGGCCTCCACGTCCGAGCGGGCGTCGATCTCGTGGGCGATCTGCTCGCCGATACCCCCGAGCTTGACCGGATCGGGGGAGGTCGGATCCAGGGCGTGCACGACCTGTTCGCCTCCCTCCATGCAGGCGCCCTCGGCGACGCAAATGATGGTGGAGCGGCGCCCGATGGAGGTCCGCCATTCGATCTGCTCGAGCACATGGTCGAGCTTGAACGGGATCTCCGGGATGAGGACCACGTCGGCGCCCCCGGCGATCCCTGCGTGCAGGGCGATCCACCCGGCGTTCCGACCCATGACCTCGACGATGAGCGCGCGGCCGTGGCTCTCTGCGGTGGTGTGCACCCTGTCCAGGGCCTCGGTGGCGACCTCGACGGCGGACTGGAACCCGAAGGTGAGCTCGGTCCCGTGGACGTCGTTGTCGATCGTCTTCGGGACGCCGATGACGGGGATCCCGGCGGCCGCGAAGGGCTGGGCGCAGGCCATGGTGCCGTCGCCACCCAGGACCACCAGGGCCTCGAGCCCGTGCTCCTCGATGGTGGCGAAGCAGTTGGCGGTCACGTCCTCCCAGATGACCTTGCCGTCCTCAGTCTGTCCCGTGGCGAAGCGCGAGGGGTTGGCCTTGTTGGAGGTGCCGAGGATCGTGCCGCCGAGCTTCAGGATCCCCGAGACATCGTCGTACCGCAGCTCGCGAACGCGGTTCTCGATGAGACCGAGGAAGCCGTCCTCGATGCCGTGGACGTCGAGGCCGGACTGGATGGCGTGCTTGGTAACCGAGCGGAGGACAGCGTTGAGGCCGGGGCAGTCGCCGCCGCCGGTGAGGACGCCGATGCGCCTGGGGATGGAGGTCATGGGCCAGATGCTAACGATCCGGCCCCTGGACTCCTTGCGTCCAGTGCCCTTCAACCCAAGCGGGGCGTGATTCGATCTGGGCCCGCCGCCTCCTGGTGGGCGCGGGCAGCTCCCTCCTCGCCGCTCCCAGGCCGAGATTCCCCGGTGATGGACGGCGACCGAGCGCGGCGGAGCCCGCTAGGCTTCGGTGCCATGGAATATCGGCCCACCTCTATCCCCGACGTCGTCCTCTGCGTCCCGAAGGTCTTCGGCGACGAACGAGGGTTCTTCATGGAGACCTTCCGCGCAGATGAGTTCGAGCGGCAGGTCGCTCCAGTGAGGTTCGTCCAGGACAACACCTCCCGGTCCACCCGGGGGATCCTGCGCGGGCTCCACTACCAGAATCCCCAGCCCCAGGGGAAGCTGGTCCGCGTCAGCGAGGGGGAAGTCTTCGACGTGGCCGTGGATATGCGCAAGGGCTCTCCGACCTTCGGCAAGTGGGTGGGAGAGTTCCTCTCCGCGGAGAACAAGCACGCCCTTTGGGTCCCTCCCGGGTTCGCCCACGGGTTCTACGTGACCACGGAGGCCGCGGAGTTCAGCTACAAGTGCACGGACTTCTACGCCCCTGAGAACGAGCACTCGCTCAGCTGGGATGACCCCGCCGTCGGGATCGAGTGGCCCCTGGACCGCGGCGGCCCCCCCAAGCTCTCACCCAAAGATGAGGCTGGCCTCTCGCTCGCTGACGCCCCGGCCTTCGACTAGCGCCCGGACCCGTCGCGGGCCCCCTGCGCCTGCTCTCGCAGGTTGCGGAGGGATCAGGTCAGGACATCCTCGGGGCCGACGAAGCGCCCGAAGATCCAGCCAACGACCAGCCCTGAGACCGCGCCGCCCAAGAGCCCGGCCCTTCCGAAGCGCGAGTAGCCGTAGATGCCGAGGGCGAACGCGGCGATGAGCGCGCAGAGGACGCGCCACACGCCTCCCCCGACAGCGCGGACGAGATTCCAGAGGGTCCTCAACACTTTGGTTCTTGGGAGAGAGGCGCGAGGCCAGGGCCGCGGGTGGATGGAGCCCAGGGCGGGGCTCCGGAGGGCGCGAGCGTAATCAATAGTGGCCCCGCTCGGCGATGCCGAACGGGGCCACGCTCTCACGGACGATGACACCTCGCGGGTCACCTCGCGCAGGTCAATACCGGTAGGTATCGGGCTTGTAGGGCCCCTCCTGCGGGACGCCGAGGTAGTCGGCCTGCTCCTTGGTCATTTCGGTGAGCTTCACACCGAGCTGGCCGAGGTGCAGGCGAGCGACGCGCTCGTCGAGGTGCTTGGGCAGCGTGTAGACCTTGTTCTCGTAGAGCGAGGCGTTCTGGAAGAGCTCGATCTGCGCCATCACCTGGTTGGTGAAGGAGCAGCTCATGACGAAGCTCGGGTGCCCGGTCGCGCAGCCGAGGTTCAGGAGGCGGCCCTCGGCGAGGACGAGGATGCTGTGTCCGTCGGGGAACTCCCAGCGGTCGACCTGATCCTTGATGTTCTCGCGAACCATGCCGTCCTTCGCCTCGAGCTCGGCCATCTGGATCTCGTTATCGAAGTGGCCAATGTTGCCGACGATGGCCATGTCCTTCATCTGCTCCATGTGCTCGAGGCGGATGATGTCCTTGTTGCCGGTCGTGGTGACGAACACGTCGGCCTCGGTGAGGTAGTCCTCCAGGACGCCGACCTCGAAGCCCTCCATGACCGCCTGCAGCGCGCAGATCGGGTCGATCTCGGTGACGATGACGCGCGCGCCCTGGGCGCGGAGCGACTGGGCCGAGCCCTTGCCGACGTCGCCGTAGCCGCAGATGATCGCGACCTTGCCGGCCAGCATCACGTCCGTCGCGCGGAGGATGCCGTCGGTGAGGCTGTGGCGGCAGCCGTAGAGGTTGTCGAACTTGCTCTTCGTGACGGCGTCGTTGACGTTCATCGCGGGGAAGGGGAGCTCGCCGCGCTCGACCATCTGGTTGAGACGGAGGACGCCCGTGGTGGTCTCCTCGGAGACGCCCTTGATGCTCGCCTCGACCTTCTGCCACTTGTCAGTGTGCTTCGCGACGCTCTCGGTGAGCGACGCGAGGACGACCTTCCACTCGGCGCTGGCGCCCTCTGCGGCGGCCGGCACGGCGCCCGCGCGCTCGTACTCGGCCCCCTTGAGGACGTACATGGTGGCGTCACCGCCGTCGTCGAGGATCATGTTCGGCAGCTCGCCCTCGGGCCAGGTGAGCATGCGCTCGGCGCACTGCCAGTACTCCTCAAGCGTCTCGCCCTTCCAGGCGAAGCAGGGGATGCCGGTGGGGGCGTCCACGGTGCCGTGGGGGCCGACGACCACGGCCGCGGCGGCGTGGTCCTGGGTCGAGAAGATGTTGCAGGAGGCCCAGCGGACCTCGGCTCCGAGCTCCACGAGGGTCTCGATCAGCACGGCCGTCTGGATCGTCATGTGCAGGGAGCCCGAGATCCGCGCGCCCTTCAGGGGGAACTTCCCGGCGTACTCCTCACGGAGGGCCATGAGGCCCGGCATCTCCTTCTCGGCGATGCGGATCTCCTTGCGGCCGAAGTCAGCCTCGGCGAGGTCGCGCACGTGGTAGTCGGTCACGACCGGGCGCTGCGTCGTAGCAGTGGACATGATGGTTACTGGGGTTGGCGCCCTTGGGCGTCAGGGTTGCGGGGCACGCCCGCGGACAAGGTAGAGGGGGAGCGCGACCGACCCACGGGGGTAGGCAGCGCGATCTTCCGCTTCCAGAGGTCCATCGGACCCCGGCTGCGGGCAATAACGGTCCTCGAGCGGCTCAACGATGACGTCGATGAACCCCGCTCGGGTGAGGGCTTGCTGGATGGTGGAGGGCGCGAGGCCCAAATGGCGATCCCCGAGCTCCTGGTGCATCCAGGCTTCATGGTGGGGCATGAGCTCCACGATGCTCAGGGTGCCGCCCGGCTTCAGCACGCGGAGCATCTCGCGCACGGCAGGGGTGAGCTCGGGCAGGTGGTGGAGGACCATGGCGGCCACGGCCCCGTCCAGCTCCGCGTCCGCGATCGGCAGGGCGTCCAACTCTCCCTGGCGGAACTCGACGCTCGTGCGGTCGGGCGTGATGTCCCTCAGCCTCAGGCGAGCTTCCTGAAGCATGCCCTCGGAGCGGTCGACGCAGATGAGCCGGTCGCTCACGCCGGCGAGGCTCCGCGCCACGTAGCCGGTGCCGCACCCGAGATCGGCGAAGACCTTCCCGGGTCCCAGGAGGTGCGCCGCGGCACGCTCCCTGGCCGTGCCGCGCTCGAAGCGCGCTCCGACCTTGTCCCAGTCCCCCGCCATCCGATCGAAGAACGCTCGCTCGTCCCCCTGGCGCTCGGCCATCACCCCCCCGAGGCGGAGTCGATCCGCCTCGTGCTCCGGGAGGTCCGCCATGTCCGGCTCCAGCGCGGTCCAGAGTCGGCCGAGCGCCGAGGTGGCCCCGGCGCTGACGGTGGCGGATCGCAGGTAGGTGCTCGTGCCCACCCTGCGCTCGTCGAGCAGGTCATGCTCCCGCAGCACGCGGAGGTGATTGCTCACCCGGCTCTGGGCCATCCCGAGGCAGCGCGCCAGCTCTCCCACGGACAGCTCCTCGAGGGCGAGCAGAGCGATGGCTCGCATGCGCGTCGAGTCCGCCAGCACCTTCATGAGGGTGGGCGCGGAGTGGGGTTGAGCGAGGGAGGAGACCATGACTGGAACACTCCATCATGACGCGCTGATGTAGTGAATTCCAGTGCCCAGGTCGCCCTTTCTTCCCAAAGTGCTGGGCCAGAACGAGACGCGGGCCGGCTCGCCGGGTGGCGAACCGGCCCGCATGGGTCGGATGGGACGTCTGCAGGCCCCTTCAGGGCCCCTGAGGCTCAGGCGAGGCTGCTGAGGTCAGGCGCCTCGATGGAGAGGATCTCGACCTCGATGTCGCCTCCGGGGAGCTGAACCGTGCTTTGCTCGCCGGTGCTGGCGCCCAGCAGGCCCTTGGCGAGCGGTGCGCGGTAGGAGATGACCTGGGTCCCCAGGACCTCGTCCTCGTCCCACGGCCCGAGCAAGAGCACCGAGGCCTCCTTGTTCTCGGACAGGTCGCGGTACCGGACCTTGGTTCCGGGGCAGACCGTGTCCTCGATGACGGCCGCCTCCTCGATCAGGTCGGTGAGCCGCAGCTCTTCTTCCATCTCCATGGCCCGGGCGGTGAGGTTGCGCTGCTCCTCGATGGCGGCCTCCCACTCCGAGTTCTCCGAGAGGTCACCGAAGGACGCAGCGCGACCGATGGCGTCCTGGTTCTCGGGAATCTTGACCTCGCGGAGCTCCTTGAGCTCGGCGGAGCGACGACGAAGACCCGCCCGGGTGGTCCAGACGGTGTCTCCCTCCCAGAAGAAGCCGGCGTCCTGGGCGAAGAACTGACGGTCCTTGCTCAGAGCGATCTCGGTGATCAGGTTGTCGATTTCGCTGTCCACGCCGCGGCTCGCCGTCACGTTGGCGCTGCGCAGCGCGGAGACGTCCGCGGTGGAGAACAGCTGGCGCAGCATGGGGTCATCGCCCTTGCAGAGATAGTCCGTGAGCCGGCCGGAGATCCGGGTCAGCTGCGGGTTACCGCGGCGCTCCTGGAAGGTGTTGACCGCGAGGGCGAGCAGCGCCTGGCCGCGCTGGACCGGGGTTGGCATGTCCTCGTGGACGCCGCCATCCTCATAGCGCTCGGCGAGGACGATCATGAGCGTCGGATTCCGGAGCGGTCGCGCCAGCAGCCCCGAGTAGTGGGCGCGGAGCGCATCATCGTGACCGGCGGCAACGATCCGGTCCACCAAGGGGCGAACCTGACCGGGGGCCGCGTGCTGCAGCTGGGGGAGCACGTCCTCCACCCAGGCGAAGTCGTCCTCCTCTTCGGCGGCGGTGCCCACGGCACCCTCATCGGCCTCGCTTGCGTTGGCCTCGCTCGCCTCCGCTGCCGGCGCTTCATCGCTGTCGGGGGCCTCATCGCCCTCGAGCGCTGCCACCTCCGCTTGGGCCTCGGCGAGCTGCGCATCCACGGCCTCGAGCGCGAGCTGCGCCCCGCCCGTCCCGAACAGCTCGGGGAGAATGGACACCGAGCGCTCCTGGTCCTTGGCGCCCGGGAGGGCCTGGAACAGTTTCCAGATCTCGGGCGGCTGCGAGGGATCCGGGGGCGCCGGGGCCTGCGTCACCTCGTAGAGCACCCGTCGCATGAGCTTGGGGGATGCGCCCTGCTTGTCACGGAGCATGAGCCATGCGGCGAGGCGCTCCGGAAGGGGCTCCTCTTCGGAAGCAGCGGCCTTCTCGAGCTCGTCGATCGCGATGGCCGCGAGGTCGTCCCCGACCCCCTCACCGACGAACAGGTCCCGCACCCGGGCATGCACCTCAGCGAGGTTCGACGCCCGCTGCAGCAGGCGCTGGAGCGCCTCGCTCGGGTCCTTCTTGACCAGCAGCTGGGTCACGGTCGACTTTTGCGGGGTGCCGCTGACCTCGATCTCATCGGAGTTCTCTGCGAGCTTGCGCGCCTTGCGCCACCAGGCGGACCACGCGCTGCCCTCGATGCCGATCTGCATCATGGCCGTCTTGATGGTCGTCGTCGTTGCGCGCCCGTTGTGACGTACGAGGATGGCGCTGAGGGCTTCGAGGGGAGCCTTCTTGACCTCCTTCTTCAGGCCCTCTGCGTCCTTCAGGGACCGCGACCGCAGGTCCGACTCCGGAAGGGGGTCGAAGATGTCCATGGCCGCGTTGAGCGGGAACTTGTCCTCGCGCCCGTTCCAGAAGCGGACCCGGGCGTAGCCGTCCGCCGCGTTCATCTCGAGCACCTCCCCGACGCCCCAACCGCCGGGGTGGAAGACCGTGCTGCCAGGCTGGAAGGCCAGGAGCTTGGCCATCTTCTTCCAGGGGGTGCGAAGGTCGGCGGCGCCCTCGGCGAAGCCCGTGACCTCCTTGAAGACCGGATACCAGGCCTCGTCGGTCCACGCCTTCTCGCTCGCGTCGTAAAGGAGCTGTGCGAGCTCGGCGGGGTTGCCACCGGCGGCCAGGGACGAGCCGAGGATCACGGCAGCGTCGGCGGCGCGGTCGCTGGAGATCAGCTTCTCCGCGTGCTCTCGCGCCTGGGCCACAAGGCGCCCGGCCCGCTTCTTCTCGCCAGCGAGCTTGATGGCGGGCAGGAGCTCATCGATGGGACCTCCGGACGAGCGTAGCTCGGCCCAGGCGTCGTCGAACTCTTGCCACATTTCCTTGGTGACGAGGAGGGGGAGGGTCATTTCGGCTGTGGTTGGGGCGGTGCCGGATGGGGAGCTGCACCGCCGAGACGGAGGCGCCCTGCCGGGCGCGTAAATCTGAAACAAGGCAGCGCCCCCGCGATCGGTGAAACCGAATCGCAGGGGCGCTTTGAGAAGTGTGCAGATCGACACCCCCGTCGTCCACCTTTCCCGATCTTCTCCTGAGGAAGTTCTGCGCTGCGGGACGGATCAGTCCACGGCCAGCAAGAGCCCCTTCAGGTAGCGCGAGCGCCCGAAGTCTGGCCGCTGGGGATGGTCGTGGGCCGCACCCAGCGTCTCGAGCAGGCGCACGTCTCGCTCTGCCCGCCGCGCTGCCTGAAAGACGAGACCCGCGAAGGCCGGGAGGTCGAGCGCCCCCGAGCAGGAGAAGGTGGCCAGAAGACCACCGGGCGCCGTGGCCCCGATCCCGAGCGCGTTGAGGTCGCGATACTTGACCTTGGCCGACTCCAGGTCTCGCGTTCCCTTCGCGAGCTTGTGGGGATCCAGGATGACGAGGCCGGGTCGACGCTTCCCACCTGAGACCTCCCTGAGGACATCGAATGCGTCGGCGTGGCGAACCTCCACGCTCGCCTTGTTCTCTCGCGCGGCCTCGTCCGCCCGGGCCAGGGGCTCCTCGTCGAGGTCCACGGCGCGGACGCTGTGAGCCCCCGCGAGGGCCGCCGGGATGCTGAACCCCCCGGCGTGACAGCACAGATCGAGGACGTCGCGGCCTTGGGCGAGGTCCGCAACCCGACGGCGGTTGTCGCGCTGGTCGCAGAACCAACCCGTCTTGTGGCTGGCGCCGGGGTGCACCAGGAACCGGACCCCGAACTCGTGGATGTAGCGGGGCGCCACGTCGGCCCCGTCTTCCCCGGGGTCGCCCTCAGGGAAGCCCTCCGGCCCCCTGGCGGTGCGGGCGAAGCGGTGCACCACGGCGTGGCCGGGGAGCAGCTCATCGAGGATCGACTCCACGGTCTCACGGAGCTCCCAGAACCCGAGGCTGTGGTACTGGCAGACCAAGGCGTCGCCGAGCTTGTCCACGATCAGGCCAGAGAGGTCGTCCCCCTCGGCGTGCACGATCCGGTAGGCGTCGGTGACCTGATCCAGCCCAAGGACCCGTCGCCGCAGGCGCAGGGCGGCGGCGATCAGCCGCTGCAGATGCTGCCTGGGGCGGTCCAGGTCGCTCTTGCGGCCCCGGCTGAGCATCCGGAGTCGGATGTCTGAGGTGGAGTTGTAGAGCGCGTGTCCGCAGAATCGGCCCGCGCGGTCGATGACCTCCACAATGGATCCGTCCCTGGCGACGGGCCCATTGGGGCCGTAGTCGTCCGTGAGCCGAGCGTAGACCCAGGGTCCCGGAGGAATTCGGTCCACCGCCAGGTGGACTTGTTCGTAAGAGGGCATCCGCGGATCCTACTCGCGGTACCCCACCCCGGGGGCTCCCACGGGACCCTTCCGACCACCGATACGAACCATGCACCTCCTCCTCGCCGAGACCATCGCCCTCATTGGAGCCACCGTCCACACCATGGAGCCCGGTCCCGACCCCGGGGGCGTCGTGGCGGCGGGGCCCGCGACGGTCCTGATCGAGGATGGCCTGATTGTGGCCGTCGGACCCGACGTTGAGATCCCAGAGGAGGCCGAGCGCATCGAGCTGACCGGACTCCACCTGGTTCCGGGCCTCATCGACGGGTTCTGCACCCTCGACCCCGATCAGGACGCGCTCTGGCTCGCGTCGGGCGTGACCACGGTTCGTGATGGCGGCATGACCATCAAGGACAGCCTCTTCGAGCGGCCGCTGGCCAGCCGAGATGTGAATCCCGGGCCCCAGCTCCTGGTGAGCTCGCCGCTCTTCATGGATGCACGGTCGCAGCAACGGGAGGGCTTCGGCCTCGGCGCCCCGGAGCAGGCCGCGGAGCAGATCGCTCAGGTGCTTTCGCTGCTGGGGGAGGGCAACGGCGCGTTCGACTACTTCCGGCACGACGGGAGCCTCGACGAGGGGCAGCTGCGCGTGGTCTGCCAGGCGGGGATCGAGTACGGGGTGAAGACCTGGGGACGCATTCCACGTGCGGTGGGCATCCGCCAGGCACGCGCGGCCGGGCAGGAGGGACTCCTTGGGCTCGAGACGCTCCTCCCGGCGGGGGCGCGCTTCTCGGACCTCGCGGAACAGCAAGAAGCCCATCTCTCTGCGGCGGTCGCCGACCTGGCCGAGGGAGGATGGATGGTGACACCGCTCCTCATGGGGACTGGACGGTTCGTGCGCTGGAGCGGGTCGGAGATGCCCCCTGTGCTGGAGGCGCTCGGGCCCCTCTACGAGACTCGATGGAGGGCCGACCTCGAGGCCTTCCAGCTGATGCGTGCTGGGGATTGGGACGCGGTGCTCCGCACCGTCGAGGCGGAACGTCGCCTTGTGCGAAGGCTCCACGAGGCCGGGGTGCAGCTCGTGCCCGGATCGGGCGCCCCGAGCGGCGGGATCGGTCCCGGCGGCGGACTGGTCGACGAACTCGAGGAGTGGGTCGCAGCGGGAATCCCGGCCGTCGAGGTACTCGCACTCGCCACCCGGGGGGCTGCCGAGGCCATCGGGGGCGATGTTCTGGCCGGGAAGATCGCCGCGGGTCATCAGGCCAACCTCCTGGCGCTCTCCAGCGATCCCCGCCGGTCCATCAGCGCGTTGAGGACCCCCGAGGTCATGGTCCTCCGCGGCAAGGTCCGGGAAGGCTTCGAGCTGGAGGAGGCGGTGACGGCCCTGATCGACGCCCAGAACATCGCGCGCGCGGAGCGTGCGAAACCGATCGAGCTGGAGCGGCCGCCCATGCCGCCGGGGGAGGTCCTGGCGTCGGGAATGCTCGAGCTGAAGCTCTACGGCGAGCGCTTTTCCGTGGAGCGCTACGAGGTCACGAGGATCGCCGAGGACCGGATCGCCTACGGGGCGCGGATTCGCATCCCCGGTGGCCCAGACATGCCCGACCGGGAGGCGGCCATGGTCCAGGTGATTCACAGAGGGCTCGTCGAGTTCCTCGACTACACCCTCGACGTCCTCGACGAGGCCGGGGTCCCTCAGCGAAAGGACGGGCAGAGCGCCTTCTTTGCCCGAGGGCGGCCCGTGGGTGCCACGCGGAAGCTCGCCGTCGAGCGGCGGTCCTACGGCCAGCTCCTGGGGAGTAGCCGGGCCGAGGAACCCATCGCAGCGGTGGACGGCAGCATGGCCTTGCTGGGGCTCATCGCCGCGCACCACTTCCCGGAAGGGCCGAGCTACGTCCTCGAATTCGAGGGTGGCGCCATGGAGCCCATGGTCGACCGGGTGAACCTGACCGTGGACCCAGGGCTGCACCGCCTCGATCTGGCGAGCCAGCGCTCCATCAGCACCTTCGGGGTGGCCGCCAACAGCGACGTCCTGTTCGTCGCCCGTGCGACCACACGGGGACGCATCAACGGCGATCCCATCGGCGAGACGCGGGGTGATGGGGACCCCGTGTATCCGCTGGTTGCGGAGCGCGCCTACCTCGGAAACCCGGCGACCTGGGTCGAAGACGCCGCGCCCAGGGCGGCATCGGCTCCCATTCCGCCAGGAGAGGGAAAGTGAGCCCCGCTTCGGAGTCCACCGGGCCGCGCGTAGCCTCGCCCCTGAACGGGGAGGTGCCCGTCGCAGCCTCCGGAGAGTTCTCTCCCCTGCGACTCGGGGAGGGACGCGTCGGCGCCGCCGGTGAGCTCTCCGTCTGGCCGCCCGTGGTCCTGGCGCCGATGGCAGGGGTGACCAACCTCGCCTTCAGGTCCCTCTGCCGCGAGTACGGCGCGGGGCTCTACGTCTCGGAGATGATCACCGCACGGGGCTACCTGATGGGCAACCGCCTCACGGCCCTGCTCGCCTCGTCCTCTCCGGATGAGAAGCCGCGTTCAGTGCAGGTCTACGGGGCGGATCCCGTGGACCTTGGCGAGATGGTTCGCAGCCTCGTGGATGAGGGGGTGGACCACCTGGACATCAACATGGGCTGCCCCGTGCCGAAGGTCACCCGCGCGGGCGGTGGGAGCGCCATCCCCTGCAAACCTCGGCTGCTCGCACGCCTGGTGCGCGCCATGGTGCAGAACGCAGGCGACGTCCCCGTCACGGTCAAGATGCGCAAGGGGATCCACGATCGGCTCCTGACCTTCGAGGAAGCGGGGCGGGCCGCGGAGGGGGAGGGCGCGTCGGCGGTCGGCCTCCACGCTCGGACCGCCGCCGAGCTCTACTCCGGAGAGGCGGACTGGGACGCCATCGGCAGACTGGTAGAGGTCCTCGACGTCCCCGTGCTCGGAAACGGGGACATCTGGGAGTCGTTCGACGCGCTGCGCATGATGCGGAGCACGGGCTGCGCCGGGGTCATCGTCGGGCGCGGCTGCCTGGGCCGGCCGTGGCTCTTCGGTGAGCTCGCCGAGGTGTTCGACGGGCGGGAGCCCGGACCCCCGCCCAGCTTCGGGGAGATCGTCGAGATCATGATGGACCACGGTCAGCGACTGGTGGACCTCTTTGGCGAGACGGTCGGGGTCCGGCAGATGCGCAAGTGGACGGCCTGGTACACCAAGGGGTTCCGCGGCTCCGCGGCGGTGCGTGGCAGGCTCATGCGCATCGAATCCCTGGAGGACATCCGGACCATCGTTGCGGACCTGGATCCGGACGAGGCCTTCCCTGTCACCGCGCTACGAGCCATGCGAGCCAAGGGCTCCAAGGTGCAGACCGTCAAGCTCCCGGAGGGCTACCTGGACGAGCTGGAGGATGACACTCCGCCCAAGGGCCCGCGAACCCTCGAAGAGATCGAGGCCTGGGAGAAGGCGCTCAATGGGGGCTGAGGGCGAACTACAGGATGTCCTGATCCTGGGCGCCGGAGCCGCAGGGCTGTGGTGCGCAGAGGTCGCAGCTCGGGGCGGCCGGGAGGTCGCGGTGCTCGAGAAGGTCACCCGAACGGGGACCAAGGTGCTCGCGAGCGGGGGCACGCGCTGCAACATCACGACCACCCTGGGCCCTGAGGAGGCGGCGCGGCTCTTCGGGGCCAAGGGCGAGCGCTTCCTCCGGGCGGGCTTTCGCAACCTCCCGCCCGCCGAGGTCCGTGAGCGCTTCGAGGGCTGGGGGGTGCCCACCGAGGTGGCGCCGCTGGAGAAGATCTTCCCCTCATCGGGGAACGCGAAGGATGTCCGAGACGCGCTGGAGAGCGCGGCGCGGGCCGCTGGCGCCACGATCCACCTGGAGGCGGGGGCGCGCTCCATCGAGAGCGATGGGGATCTTTGGACCGTGCGCACCGGCGACGACCGGGTCTGGCGTTCGAGGACGTTGGTCCTCGCCGTTGGCGGCAAGAGCTACCCGAAGACCGGCACCACCGGAGACGGTTATCCATGGCTCGAGGCGCTCGGCCTCGAGGTGGTCACGCCGGTCCCGGCGCTGGTGCCGCTCACCTCCCAGGAGGCCTGGGTCCATGAACTCACGGGGATCGCCTGGCAGGGCGGGGAGGCCCGCCTAGAGCGGCCGGATGGCCGGATCCTGGAGCGGCGACGGCGACCCCTCATGTTCACGCATCGCGGGCTCTCGGGTCCGGCGGCGATGGACCTCTCCCATCACGTCGCCCGCGACAGCGCGACGTCCGGCGGGCTCTCCGTCAAGGTGGACTTCTTCCCGGAGCTGGACCGAGAGCGCCTGCGGGCGGCTCTCGTCGACGCCGCCGGGCTCCCCGGTGCGCCGAGGCTACAGCGCGCCCTCGGGTCCCTGGAGACGGGCCCCATGCCGAGGCGCCTGTTCGATGCGGTGGCCGCGAGCGCCTCCCTGCCGAGCGACGTCGCCGTGAACGGCCTCGATCGCCGGATGCGACACGCCCTGGTGGAGGCCATGAAGGGCCTGTCCGTGCCCGTGCGGGGGACGGTGGGCTGGGATCACGCGGAGGTCACCGCCGGCGGGCTGGCGCTCCGTGAGGTGAACCCGCGGACCATGGCGGTCAACCGGTGCCCGGGACTCTTCGTCGTGGGGGAGCTGCTCGACCTCAACGGCCCGATCGGTGGACTTTCCTTCCAGGCCGCCTTCGCCACGGCCCAGCTGGCCGGCGAGGCCCTGGCGAAATCGGGCCGCGGGTCGCTCGACTAGCCCTCGCCATCGCCATCGCCGCCAGGGCCGTCCCCTTTGGGCGTGGGCTCGGCGGGCGGCTTGGGGTCGAACGCCCCGTACTCCTTCAGGATCCCCTGGAAGGTCCGCCGGGACCAAGCCTGGGACTCCGCGAGGCTGTTCATGCGGGCCCGGGAGCGGGCGACCACGTCGGGGTCGTCGTCGGCCTGGGCGGCTCGCTCATCGAACCACTTGCCCCACCCTTTCACCGTCGGGAGGTCCTCGGCCATCTTGGTGGGGTCGGAACTCTGGAGTTCCCAGAAGCCGTTGAGCCTGAGCTTGCTCGGGCCGTAGCCACCGGGGAGCACCGGGTCTGCCGAGAGGTAGGTGCGGGCCAAGGCCGTCCGCAGGGCCCGATACTTGCGGAGCTTGGCGTAGTGCACGCCGAGCCGGTCGTAGAGGGGTCGCTGCTTACGCCCGGGCACGGGCGCCGTGAAGCTGTGCCAGTCGTCCTCGAGGTCGTGGAGCATGCCGAGGCACTCCACGTCAGGCATCTCGATCTCCGCGCCAGAGGACCATGCCTCGTAGAGGGTGATCTCGCGGTAGGCGTTCCCGCTCCGGTCTGAGTAGGCGTGGGCGAACGCAGCGGCTTCAGCCCTGACCTCTCCGGCGTCGAGCTGCTGCTCCACGAGCGCCTCGACGAGCGCGGTATAGGGGCTCAGCCCGCGGGAGGCGTTGAAGGCGATCCGCTCCGGCGTATCCCACTGGCCACAGGTGACCACCGTCCCTGCGGCCCAGTCGTACCGAAAGGCGTCCTGACGGTCCCGCTTCCGGCGCCCGCCCACGAGCTTCTCCACCGTGGCTGCGAACCTCTTATTGCCCGTATCGACAAACTTGCGGGGGATCAGCTGCGCAGGGCAGTGCTTGGCCGTGTCGTAGAGGGGCGGAGCGATTGGGGCGTCGGGCCACCCGTAGCGGTTGGCACGGTGCTGGTCGAGCACGAAGCGCTCCAGGGTCGACCGGAAGTCCTGGGCACGGTCCGATTCCGCCACGAACCAATCCACGGAGTCCCTCCGGTCACCTTCGGAGAGGGACTCCCAGGCGGCGTAGAGTTCGTCCGCGGTGGGGGTTACCTCGGTCTGAGCCGGGGCGAGGGTGATCGACACCAGCGCGAAGAGGAGGAGAGCGAGCGAGCGACAGAGACGGGATTGCGAGACCATGGACGCCATCATTCCCCGGACCAGCCCGGCGGTCTAGAACGCAGTCGAAAGGCCCCCGTGACGCCGAGCCTTGCGGCTGCAAGCGGGTCCGCCTGGAGCGACAAAAAAATGGGGGCGGGTCCGAGGACCCGCCCCACGGGAGGGTGCGATCGAGAACAAGAGGGGGCTGTCTCGACCGCGGCGACTTGCGTCGCCATGGAGGCGCAACGTCCAGGCGTAGTTCGCCGGCAGACCGTCTCGCTACCACCGCACAGTGACGAGGGGTCGGGGGTAGCCGGCTGGCTAGATACCTGGGTGCGCCTCACCGCACGCCAGAACACTACCCCCGGGGCCACCCCGGCCGGGGTCCCACCAGGAAAAAAAGGCACCGTTGTCTCGCAGTGGCCCCATCAGACCCCCTGGGCGCCTCCGTTAGGGGTAAACCCGTTCTAGCGATCCTCGCGGCCGCCACGTTTCCGCCGCCGACGACGCCGCCGCTTCCTGGTCTTCTTGCGCTCCTCATCGAGCTCGTCCCCCCCCGCGGCGCGGGCGCGCGCAGCCCGATCCCGCCAAGCCTCGACGATGTCGAGCCCCACTCCTCGGGCCTGGGATCGGAGCTGGAAGAGCAGGAAGGCATCCACGAACTCCTCGGAGCGGGCGAACAGGACCTCCGAGAAGCGCTCCGGCGGAGCGACGAAGTTCTGCTGGGCCACGAGGACTTTCCTCGCCCGCGTGAAGTCCTTCTTCGGAAGGCGGGTGCGCTCGGCCATGTCATCCAGCATCTCCCACGTCGCGGCGAGGCGCGCCCGACCGTCCGGGAGCTCACCATCGACGGAGAGCCGCTCGATCTCGAGCTGGTAGGGGAGCGCGTAGAGCAGCGCCACGATGAGCCCCGAGGAGGGCGCTCCTTGTTCTCCAGCTCGCACGTGCGCATCGAGCGCGGCGAGGAGATCCCAGAACGGCTCTGCACGCTCGGGGATGTCGTCCTCAGGGCCGAGGTATTCCTCGAGGACCGGCACCAGGACGTCGAGGGCGCCCACGTCCCGGAGCATCTGGAACGCTGCGGTGCTCACTCCGGAGCGGGCGAGGCGGAAGATCTCCTCCAGCACACGTGGGGCCGCGGCCTTGTCCAGATCGGGCGCCACATCGCACATGGCGTCCCATGTGGGGTCGTCGATCTCCAGGTCGAGGCGAGTCGCGAACTTGACGGCCCGGAGGATCCGGACCGGGTCCTCGGCGAGCCGGACATTGGGGTCACCGATGGTCCTGAGGGACCGGCGCTCGAGGTCCGCCAGGCCTCCGACGTAGTCGAGGATCTCGTGGCTGCTGGGATCGAGAAACAGGGCGTTGACGGTGAAATCCCGCCGACGAGCGTCCGATTGGGCGGTCCCGTACTCGTTGTCATCGACGATCAGGAGGTCATCGTCGTCGGTGGGCTGTTCGCCCGGCGCGGCCCGAAAGGTGGCCGTCTCGATGATGTGGTCGCCGTAGAAGATGTGGGCGAGCTTGAACCGGCGCCCGATGATCCGACAGTTGCGAAACAATCGACGGATCTCGGAGGGGCGCGCGCTGGTGGCCACGTCGAAGTCCTTCGGGGAGCGGCCGATCAAGAGATCCCGCACGCAGCCGCCCACGAAGTAGGCCTCATGACCGTTGGCCTGGAGCCGCTGCACGGCACGCTTGGCATCCCGGTGAAGCAGACCCGGGTCGATGCTCGCGGCCGGTACCCGCAGCGCGCCCTGGCCGGAGCGCTTGCCCGACCCCTTGCGCCGGCGGGATCGGGGACCACCGCCGGGGCCGGACTCGCGCCCGCCACCTCGCTCGGCGGCGCCTTCGTTGGACTTACGGGAGCTCATCGGCGAGTGATCTTAGTCAGGATCGCCGCCGCTTGCATGAACTCTGCCCAGCGGATGCACGGGGTCCCAGTTGCTCGAAGCCCTCCCCGGGGCTAAGGTTCAGCCGCTCGGAGGGCAGTAGCTCCAATCGGTAGAGCGACTGATTCCAAATCAGTAGGTTCGGGGTTCGAATCCCTGCTGCCCTGCCACCCCTCTCAGCCCCCCGGTGTGGGCACCACGGTGAGCCCCGAGCACGGCTCGGCCTCTCCGCCGTGCGGCCCGCCGCTCGCCCCTCGCACCCTCCCGGATCGATGCACGACAGCCTGCCCGCACCCGGCATCCCCGGCGGCCCCGCAGACGAGGAGGGGGACTTCGAGCCCCTCGACGAGTCCCTGATCCCGGAGGACCTCGCGGGGGCTCCGCTGGACCTCGACGACGACGACCTCGACGAAGACGAAGAAGATGGCGGTGGTGAGGAGGACGAGGAGGACACCGATTCCCCTGAGGGCGAGGCGGCCGAGGCCAAGCCGAAGGCCCGCTCCAAGAAGCGCAAGGGCTCGGACGAGGACGAGGAGGTCGAGCACCCCGATACCCCCGTGCCCAGCGCCGCCAAGATGCGCAAGGCCCTGGACAAGGCCTTCGCCGGGCAGGAGGACATCGACGAGCGAATGCTGGACCTGATGACCCAGCACGCGCGGCTGCTCCTTGAGACCAACCGCACCATGAACGTGACGGCGATCCTGGACCCCACGGAGATCGCGGTGAAGCACTACCTCGACTCGTGGCGGGTCACGCGGATGGTGCCCCTTGTGGCCCGCACCGTGCTGGACCTCGGCTCAGGGGGGGGCTTCCCGGGGATCCCTGTGGCCATCGCCGAACCCGATTGCTCGATGATCCTGTGCGAGTCCATCGGGAAGAAGGCGCGCTTCCTCGAGGAAGCGGTGGAGAAGCTCGGCCTGAAGAACGTGCGAGTCGTTCACGCGCGCGCGGAGGACTACCTGGCCTCCAATCGGGTGGACCTCGTGCTCATCCGCGCCGTCTCTTCCGTACGTGAGAACGTCAGGGTGCTCCGCAAGGTCCGGCACTCCGTGAAGGACGTCGTGATGCTCAAGGGGAACTCGTGGGGCCGGGAGGTCCGCGCGGCCGAACGGGAGGCCGAGCGCCTCGGCTTCAAGCTGGACACCGTGCTGGAGCACGACCTGCCCGATGAGATGGGCTCGCGCGCCATGGTCGTCTACCGGGCCCCCGGCGGCGACGGTCTCTGAGCCAAGGCTGGGGCAAGCGCCCTTCGGCCCCGTTCTCCTCTCAGCCTGCGGCACAGCTCCAGCGGAGCGACCGTGCAGCGGGCGTCCGAGGGCGAATGAACGGGAAGGGGCAGGGCTTGACTCCGCGCCGAAGCGGCTCTAACGTCTCGGGCCTCCACCCGCCCGGGTGGCGGAATTGGTAGACGCGCATGGTTCAGGTCCATGTGCCCGCAAGGGCGTGGGGGTTCGACTCCCCCCCCGGGCACCAGCCCCCTCTCGAGACCCTCGAGAGGGGGCTGGTCTTTTCCCGGGGCCAGGGGCGGGAAGCGCCGGACCCGCGTGGTCAGTCGGCGGTGACCGTGACGCCGTCGCCCAAGCCCCAGCAGATGCGGCTGGACCCGCCCAGCCGCTCCAGCTCGTCCGAGACCGTCAGTCCGCGAGCGAGGAGCTCGAAGGCGTTACCGCTGATCATGACCTCCTGAACGGCGTGCTGGATCTCGCCACCCTCGACCCAACGGGCCGACTTGGCGGTCCCGCTGAAGTCCCCGGAGGCAGCGTCGACCGAGCCCGAGAACCGCTGGATGTAGAGTCCCGTGCCAAGGGCGGCGAGCAGGGCTCGTCTGTCCCCGGCGCCCTCACCATCCTCCGGCCCGACCACCAGGGCGTGGAATCCGAGTCCGGGGACTCCGCGCGCGCCCCCCTGGGCATGGCCCGTGGATTTGCAGCCGTCCACCGCCGCCGAGTAGGCGTTGTGGATGTAACCCTCGAGGGTGCCACCCTTCAGGAGCTGGAAGCGGCCCGCGGCGAGGCCCTCGCGATCGAACGCCCGCGCGCCCATGGAGCCCCTGTCCGAGGGGTCATCCACGATGCTCAGACCGGGCGCCACCGACTGGCCCAGCTTGCCCGCAAGCGCACTCCGGCCCCGTTGGACCGCGATCGCCGAGGCGCTCCCGAGGAGCGGCTGCAGGATCGCACTCTGGAGCGCGCCGGGGGCGAAGAGGACCGGGCCCTGATAGCTCCGCCCGGCGCGGGCGCCGAGGTTCCCGATGCAGCTCTCGGCCACCTCCAGCGCGATGCGCGACCTCTCCCGCTCGAGCTCGGCATGGTCGCGGATGGCCACACCGCGGTAGTCGAAGCCGCCGGTCTCCTCACCGTCCACCGCCAGCGCCATGAGGCTCAGGCTGAGGGCCGCGTCATCGTCGTACTGATGGACGCCTTCGGTGCTCATGACGAGAGTGCCTCCCGAGACCGCCGAGAAGGAGGCCTGGTCCACCGAGAGCCGGCCATCGTGGCCGAGTGCAGCATCGGCGAGCCCCTGAGCCCCTTCGACCACCTCCCGTACACCGATCGCCGCGAGCGCAGGGTCGACGCGCGGTCCCATGAGCGCCGCCTCCTCGACGGCCGTGGGGGACGGCAGGACGTTCGCGGGGTCGGGGGGGCTGAGTCGGGCGATGGCGACCGCCTCAACCGCCAGCGTCTGCAGGGCCTGATCGGAGGCCTGGTTCGTGGAGGCGAACCCAAGCCGGCCATCGAGGATGACGCGCAGCCCGCAGGTGGACCCCTCATCGGACTGCACCTGACCGAGGTCGCCCTTCTCGACCTTCGCCGAGAGACTCCGCCCGGACCGGGCACAGACCTCCGCCTCGGAGGCTCCCGCGGCCCGCGCCGCGTCCAGCAGGAGAGCGGCCCGGCGCTCCAGCTCAGCGCGCCCGCCGCCTCGACCCGTCCCCGGAGCGTCTTGCTGGCCAGGACCCATCAGCCCCGACCTCCCACAAGAATCTCACAGGAGAGCCAGGGGCCACCGGCGTCCACCTTGGCTGGCTGCCCCTTTCCGCAGTAGCCGGACCCCAGGTCCCACTTGAAGTCCCTGCTGACGCCGTCCACGGTCGCGAGCACGTCGAAGGCCATGCCGGAGAGGTTCACGCCCCGCTGGAGCGCCCCGCGCTTCCCGTTCTTGATGGGCCAGGCCTGGAGGGTGCCGAACATGAACTCGCCGTTGGCGTCCGCCTGTCCGTTGCGGGGCCCGTCCACCATGAGGCCGTCCTCGATCCCGTCGATGAGCTCGTCCAGCTCCGTCTCCCCCGGAGCGATGAAGGTGTTCCGCATCCGAATCAAGGGCTCGTCGTCGTACTCCCACGCCCGCGCGTTCCCCGTGGGGGCGACGCCATGGCGGTGGGCGGTCTGGCGGTCGTGGAGATAGCTCTTCAGCACGCCGTCCTCGATGATGGTGACCGACCCGGCGTGCACGCCCTCGTCGTCCACGTCGAGGGTCCCACCCGCTCCGGTGTTGTACTCGCTCACGCCGCTGTCCTTCAGGGTCACGAGCTCCGAGGCGACCGAGGTCCCGATGCGGTCCCGCGCGCAGCTGCCCGCCTCGACGAAGTCCGCCTCCACGGTGTGCCCCACGGCCTCATGGGTGAGGAGGCCCACGATCGAGGGAGAGAGCAGCACCTTGCGCCGGCCGCCTTCGGGGTAGCCGGCGCCGAGCAGGTCCACCGCCATGTGGGCGGCGCTGTCGCCCAGCTCGTCCGCCGAGTCCGCCCTGAAGAGGCAGTCCCAGGCCCCCGTCACGCCGATGCTGCGCGCGCCGCGCTGCAGCTCCCCGTCCGCCTCCGCCACGGTCATGACGCGCAGCTCGGGCCGGGCCACCCGGGTCCACGCGCTGGCCCCGTCGCTGGTGACGATGCCCTTCTCCTCGAAGGACTCCGTGTACCCGCTGGAGGCGCTCACGATGCGAGCGCTCTGGCCCCGGGCCCGCTCCTCGAGGCCGAGCACCAGCTGCAGGCGCTCCTCGATGGAGGCGGCCAGAAGCTCCTCGTAGCCGGGCGCGTCGAACTGACCCACGGCGAGCTCGGTGGCGGGGGGAGCGGTGATCCGCTCCTTTCGAGCTGCCGACGAGGCCAGAGCTGCGGCCCGAGCGGTCTCGATGGCCGCGCGGACAGCGCCGACCTCCAGCCGATCCGTGGAGGCGAAGCCGTAGGTCCCGGCGGCGAGGACCCGGACGCCCACGCCGGTGTGCTCGCTCAGCTTGGCCTGGTCCACCCGGCCCTTCTCGACGGCCACGCTGCGCGTGCGCTTGGCGTGATAGCGGAGTTCGATGTGGTCCTCGCCACCGTCGAGGCGGAGGGCCTCTGCGAGGATCGGTCTGGGGTCGTGGCTGCTCATGGGGCCAGCGTAGTGCATCCAGGTTCCCCCTCCGAGGGTCGCCCCCGTAGACTCCGCCCCATGGCCGCGGATTCCAGACCGCGCGAGCGGCGCTCCATCGCCCGCAACAAGCGCGCCACCCACGAGTACCTGATCCAGGACGAGCTGGAGGTGGGCGTCGTGCTGCGCGGCACGGAGGTCAAGAGCCTGCGAGCGAGCAGGGTCTCGCTCCAGGAGGCCTACTGCTTCATCAAGGACGGAGAGCTGCGGATCATGCGCATGCACATCCCCGAGTACGCCCAGGGGAACGTGCACAACCACGAACCCACCCGGGACCGCGTGCTCCTCGCCAAGAAGCGGGAGATCGAGAAGTGGTCCAAGGCGGTGCGCGAGAAAGGTACGACCCTGGTGCCCCTGGAGATCTTCTGGGACGGCTCCCTCGTGAAGCTCCGCATCGGGCTTGCCCGTGGCAAGAAGCTCCACGACAAGCGCCAGAGCAAGCGCGAGAAGGACGACCGCCGCGAGGTCGACCGGGCCATGAAGTCAGCCCGCCACGGGGAGTAGCCCGCTCAGCGGTACGCGGCGGAGCGCTCCTGCATGAGCGCGGTGCGGTAGCTCGGGAGCTGCTCCAGCGCGCCGAGGACGCGCGCACCTCGACCTGGTCCGGCGGAGCCAAGGTCCTTGCGGACGAAGCAGACGCGGAACGGCAGCAGGTCGTCCCGGCGCAGGTAGCCGTCCAAGACCCGGCCGTCCTCCTCCAGCGCCTCCAGGAATCGGCGCGCCGTGGGCGCCATTCCCTGGGGACGGGTGGGCAGCAAGATCAGGGCGGGGTTAGCGGCGTACATCTCGTCGAGCATGACGCGGCGCGCGCCCTCGCGCCCGGGGTCGTCCTCGGGGACGTTCAAGAAGTCCGCCGCGGTGGGGGTCACGAGGCCCCGGATGTCCCAGATAGGGTTCCGGCAAAGGGCGCCGATGAAGCCGATGTCCGGGCAGGCGATCGTCTCCGAGGGGTCGGTGAGCTCGAGGACGGCCCAGGCGTCGAGCTCCTGCCGGCCGGGCTCCCAGGGCGCCGCGACGCGCTGGAGCAGCGTGAGGGGCCACGGGCCGCGGGCCTCCACCGCGATTGCGATGTTGTGGGCTCGGTCGTAGCCGCGGGTGGCCTGGTCCCAAGAGGCAGCCAGCAGCAACACCAAGACGGCGCCCAGCCCCAGCCTGCGCGCTCCGCCGTCGAGGCGGTCGACCACCGCGCCGAAACCCGCAGCGGCACCGATGGCCAAGAAGGGCAGGGGCGGCACGAGGAAGCGGAACCGGGGCATCCAGTCCGTGAAGGCGTACGCCACGAAGAAGAGCCCGGAGAAGCCCACGCACCACGCGGCCACCGGGACCCGACGGCGCCCGATCACAGCGCACGCCGCCGCGCCGACCCAGAGGGCCGCGAAGCCCCACCCCTGATGGAAGAGGAATCGGTAGAGCAGGAACCGCTCGCCGCGTCCGGCCGCGAGCGCTTGCAGCAGGGGCGGGCCGCCTCCGACCTTGGCCGCGTGCGTCGCCGGGAAGAGGCCGCCGTACGTGACGAGGCCCCAGACCTCGTACGCCGCGATCGGCAGCGCCGCCAGCAGCGCCCAGTGGAGGTCCCGTCGCGAAACCCGGAGGTTCGGGAGCGCGAGGCCCCGGCGAACCACGAAGTAGAGGAGGTAGGCCGGGGCTTCCGGGCGGCTCGCCCAGAGGAGCACCAGCAGGAGGGCGGACAGCGGCCTGGCCTCAGGCCGGGTGAGCTCGGCCTCGAAGCGCCACACCGTGAGCAGGAGCAAGAGGCCGAAGCTCGAGGTCTCGAGGCCCGCGACACCCCAGAGGGCCACCGAGGCGTTGGTGCCCACGATCGCGGCGGCGACCAGGCCCCAGCGTTCGCCCAGCCCCAGCTGACGGGCGAGCCCATAAGTGGCCGGTACACAGAGGAGCGCGGCGAGGAGCCCGGCCAGCTTGAGGCCCAGGACGGGGGGCGCGCCGATCCAGACCAGGCCCGCCCCGAAGAGGGTCCAGAGGGGGTTGGAGAACCCCTCGACCCACTCGCCCCGGTTCCAGACCAGCTCCCCGTACTCCGCGAGGTTCTGCCCGTACCGAAGGGAGATGAACGCGTCGTCCACCGTGTAGGGCCAGAAAGACAGCGCGCTGGCGGCCAGGAACGCGGTCAGCAGAGCGAGCGCCCCTTTGGTGAGCGCGCCCGGACGCCCCGCGGTCTCGTGCCTGTCCATGGGGGAGAGGATAGGAGGATGGCCCGTTGTGGCCGAGCCTGCTCCGTCCTATCCTTCTCCCGGCGCCCGGCGGGGCGCCATCATTGGATGGGGGCGCACTGGTTTCGACCGGTTTCCGTCGCTACCAGGTTGCGTGCCGGGGATCCCAGGTCACCCCGCTAATCATCCCGGGAACGGCATCTTACTTGCCGACAACAACTACGCACTGGCAGCCTGAGAGTTGCCCGTCTTCGCCTGGAGTGCCCGTGGCCGGGCGAAGACGCCATTAGCGGGCTGGTCGCAACGCTGCGCCTCGGGGCCGCGCGACGAGACTTTACCGAGGCTGGCTCAGAAGCAATGTGTCCGCGGGCGGCTGCTGAGTGAGATCTATGCCGGCGGACTATGCACGTAGACGCCGGGTGGGCGCCGATTCCGGGACGGGGGTTCGACTCCCCCCGCCTCCACCATCCTCACAACGCGGAACGCGCTCCACGGACCCGTGGGGCGCGTTTCGCTGTGCTTGGCGAGGCACCGAAGTGCACCCCGCAGCGTCCTGAGACGGACCATTACGCGGACCATGCCCAAATGCCATCGGTCCAGCAGTACCGGTGGCCTGAGGCACCTCGGCCTGCGGTGCGCTCGTGGCCGGCAGCGCAGGAAGTCGTTCAAGTGCCTGACGCTCGTCATCTCTTCCGAGCTTGGTGTAGATCCCAAGCGTCATCTCGGCGCTCGCGTGCCGAGCCATGGTCTGAACCACGCGCGGATTCGCCCCGCTCCGCATCAGCCCCGAAACAAAACTCGCACGGAGCGCGTGGAAGTCGGCCACCCGACCCCGTTCGTCCTCGTAGGGGATCCCAGCGGCTTCCAGGTCGAACCGCAGCCACCGGGTCGCCTTGTCCCTGAACGAACGGGGAAGGTCCAGCAGCGGCGCCTGGGGGAGCTTCTTGCTGACCACGGCGGAGAGCTCCTTGGCCGTACTCACAGGCAGCTCGAGCCTCGCCGCCTTCCGGTTCTTGGCCGCTCTCGCGGGCAGCGAGATGGCAGGGCGTCCCTCCTCAAGATCGAGATCACAAACGCGGAGCGCGGCGAGCTCTGCCACGCGAAGCCCCGTCTCAGCCGCCAACCGATAGACCAGCGCCCGGTGTGACCCATCCAAGCCCCGATGGATAGGACCCTCTGCGGCAGCTCGGATGAGCCGTGGGAGCTCGTCATCGAAGGACAGCGCACGGCGCTCTCGTCGGGTATCCAGCCTGGCGTTCAGAGGCTTGAGACCCGCAAATGGATCGTGATCGAGATACCCCTCAACCATGGCCCAGCGAGCAAAACTCACACACGCCGCCAGGTAGTGATTCGAGGTCCGGATCGAAAGGCCTCCCTCTCGGGCGGTAGCTAGGTAGCGTTCGAGGCGGCCAGCTTGCAGATCAGGAAGGACCCGGACACCGGACCCCTCGAGCGCTTTGCTGATGCGACGTACGACCTTCCGGATGTAGCTCTCAGTGCGGTCCCTGGCGGCCAAGGTCTCCCCATATTCCTCGAGCAAGGAGCCGATCGGCCGGCCTCCAGCGACCCTTGCCCGAGCCAGCACCCCAACCTCGCCCAGCTTCTCGCGGACGCGCTTCGGGAGGCCAGAGATGAAGCGTGTCAGCTCAAGATCGGGTGCTTCTCCCGCTGACCGAAGCGCGACGAGTCGCTCTACCTTCCGCCCAAGAGCCTCGGAGGCGGCCCTGTCGCTGAACGCTGCGATGCGGTGAATCGCCCCGGCATGATCGCGGAATTCAACCGACCAATTCCTGGACGGCACGTGCCGCCCTTGCGGGGTCCTTCGCTTCCGTTTAAAGACTCTCATCGATGCTCCTCGGTGAGCTTGGGAATCCAAACCTCGGTTAGGTAGCGGCGGGCGAGGTGGCTTGGGACCTTCGATCCCGATTCCCAAGCCGCGTACGTGCTCTGAGGGATACCCAGGTCGGCAGATGCGTCGCCTTGCGACCACCCTGCTTTGAATCGGGCTGCTCGCAGGCGATTAGCCAGTACCCCTCTTGGTCCTCGACGCTCCCTTGGGCGCCCACCGACGTTGCGTGGATCTGTCATGGACTTATCGTGAAGGAAATAACCAAGAAGGAGGCTGGGTTCAAGCTGATACCTGAGGTTCGCGAGCGGAGTGGGGGCGCCGCATGGCGCTGGTCGCGCAGGAGCGGGCAGTGGCTTAGGGCCGGCTCGATAACGGTTCATCGTCCATGAATGCCTGTGTTGTCGCACCAATGCGAACTGCCCGGAAAGCAGCCGTCCTGTCGTTTGATCTGGCGAGGCCTATGAATCACACCTGGGCAGCGCCCGAGTCAGGGCTGCGCGTCCGCACCTGATACAGGGGAGAGCGGGGCCTGGCAATCTTCTCCAGGGGCCCATCCATCGCGCACAAGTCGTCGAGAGCTCCAACCGCCTTCTTGCCGCCTCCCAGCCCTCGAAAGCGGGCGAAGTTCTTTGCGACATCGCGGGCATGAACCGGTCCTGCACGAGCGACAAAGGCGATCACGTCGTCCATCTCGTTCGAGCCAAGAGTCGTACCTCCGGTGTTGTCCCCTGTGATGACGCCTAGCACTCTCCGAGCCTCAGTGACGTGCCATCGAGCCAGTGCCACGCCTGCGATCATGCACTCGACATCGACCTCGGGTGGAAGGTTGACCTCTTCGCGCTCCACACACTTGACGAGGGCAAGCACCAACGCGAACCGTGCTGCTCCACCCTCCAGCTTCGCGAGAACGGAGCGCTCCGCCTCTGGCAGCATCGGTCGGAGCATGACCAGCTCGTCGTACCAATCCCGAAAGACCGCGTCGGCAGTTCGTGAGAGGGGGATACGAGTGCCCGCAGCGGCTGACTCACCCGCTGCCGCCTCCGGGAGGAACCCGCGCAGCCGCTTCACGGTCTCTGCGTACCTTTCGGTTACCGCTGGATCCACGCACTCATCCGTGTAGAAGGAGGCCTTGACCTGGGGCAGAGCCCAGAGCACACGCGCGAACAGTCCTGACGCTAGGTGATCCTTCGTCATGAGGCCCTGCAGGACGTCAGGCTGGATCATGCCAACCAGTGATACGGCGGCTGCTGGCACGAAGACCTCGCCTGCGCCTACTCGGTCGACGGGACTGAATCGGGCGCCATGGAGTCCAAGCCACTTGCTCGAGTGCGAGCTCGTTCGCCCAGGTGAGTATTCTCCCCACTCCTTGAACCACGCGGCAAGCTCACCTCGAACGGAGACAAGCGAGGCACCGCGAGAGTCCGCCAACATCCGGGTCACAGCCTCGAACGTTGCATCGTCGATCACCACACGATCGCGTCTGGGCCTACTTGGCTCCTGTGGAGCCGAGGTTTCGCTGCTTCCCTTCGCCCATTTGTCGTGCTTGAACTTGAAGCGCGCCATCTGCGCATTGAACGTCTCCAGCTTCTCCTTCGATGCAATCCGTCCCTCATGATCGAGCTCGCGGAGTGGTTTCACGGCCAGATCCAATGCGGGGTCCTTCTTTGCTCCGCTAGGCGCAACGACCGCACCCCACAAGACCGAGGGCTCATCCCAGTCCCCCTTGATCTTCACCCTTGCTGAGAGCCCGATGGCGCCGCTGCAACTGATGAGGGCCGGTACCGCGATCATCACTGGATCGCAGGCAATGGAGCGCCCTCCCTGCTCTACGAGGTCTCTCAAGGCCCCAGGCAGCAGTTCAGTTGGGTAGGGCCGATGCCAATCAGCGGCCAGGTGGATCTCTGGCTCGACCAGCGCGGACCGTGCGTTGAGGTCCTTCAGCAGCTCTTCTCCCGCATCCGACCAACCCTCTTCGGAGTCCGGCCGAAGGTCGCGGCCCTTCACCCAGTCGCGAATGTCCTTGGCCCCGTAGGGCGGCAGAACGCGGCGTACGGGGCGCCCCCAGGCGTCGGCTAGGGTCTGCGCCAGGCGAAGAGCTCCCTCGAGTCCAGGGCGGCGCTCCGCGTTGCCATCCCTCTCGCCGACGACCATCACCTCGCGGTTACGAAGCAGGTGCTTAAGCTCCACTGCTCCTCCAAGATTGGAGGGCCGGCCTACTGCAGGAAGACCGAGGCTCAGGCATGCCGCCGTGTCGGAGGCTCCCTCCACGATGAGCACGCAGCCCTTCCGCTGATCAAGATCCAGAGGCAGACAGACTCCCCTTGAGGCCCCCTTGGGCGCTCCCTTGGCGCCGAGCGGCGTACGAAGCGAGAGTCCGACCACCTCACGTTCCGTGCCATATTCGGGGAACACGAAGGCGCCTTCCTTCCGACTCCATCCTTGACCCCCGCCAGCCTTCAATGCGCTTAGCGCCAGCGGGTCACACCACCCAAGACTCAACGCTGTCAGCGCCTCCACCCGGACGCCAAGCAAGGAAGAGGCCGCACCAAGTCGCTCCGCTACGCATTGGAGCGTCGCGCTCGCTGCAACCTCGCTGAAGCGATTTTCCGCTGGTGCGGGCTCAGTGCCAGAGCCGTTCCCCTTGGAGGGGGGTAGTCCGAGGCTCAGTGATGTGGAAGGAGGAGCAGACTTCAAGTAGACCGTTCGTTCGTCTCTTACTCGACGGGTAGCGGCCCAACCAACAGGGCAATCCACACCGCGACCGCAGAGTGCAGCTTGTTCAGCCATGGAGATCCGACACC
>CALJGV010000022.1 GCA_938075305.1 uncultured bacterium | reverse complement strand
CCCCCCGTCCAGCTTCTTCTGGTTCGGTTCTGGCGGCGTCTTCACGGACGACCGGCACCAGTTCTCACTCAACACCTGCAACGGCTGCCACGGAGGTGAGACCGATACGTTCTTCACCCATATCAACTGGGTCGAGCCTGGGGTTGAGGCCCCGCTCTCCGGATTCCTCACCGGGGTCACCGTTCAGGACCCGCTTGACCCGGCGGAGTTCCGCGCCTTCAACGACCTCGAACGTCGCCGTCAGGACCTGCAGGACCTGATCGACGGCTCGTGCTTCGGCGGGATCCTCCACCACCAGGAGATCAGGAGCCACTAGGTGGAACGAGCGGGGCCCCGCGCGTCGTCGACTCGCGGGGCCCCGCTCTTGGTGGCCTCACCTCGCCTCAGTGGGTGAGCTTGACGCCGTTGGTGATGTTCCAGCTCGCGCCGCAGGGGCCGCCGAGGTCACGGTAGACCAGCTGGAAGAACGAGGATTGGCCCGCCATCGGCGCGGCGCCGGCCAGCGTGGACAGGATGCCGTCGTCCGTCAGGAGCGTGCCGTCCCATGAGGTGCTCATCAGTCCACTGGCGGCGGTGAGCGAACCGCCGAGGAACAGGAGCCCGTTCCCCAGGGCGGCGGGCACGGGAGCCGACCCGTCCGAGTGATAGAGCACCGCGAGCTGGGACGCCGGCAGGTTCGTGCCGGAGAACCGGAAGCTGTCCAGGGCGTCCACCGGCCCGATGCAGTGGAGCCCGCCGCCGACCCCCGTGTTGTTCTCGCAGCCCGCCCAGAAGTCCAGGTTGGCGCAGATCGGCGAGGCGCCGTCGGGGCAGGACCCGAAGTCGCCGCCCTCGTACTGGCACTCGTCCGGGATGCCGTCGTGATTGGTGTCGAAGCTCGCCCCGTGGAAGATGTCCAGGCGGTCGTCCACGTTGTTGTCGTTGCAGTCGGGGAAGTCGTACTTGTCCACGGTGGCGCCGTCGAGCTCATCGCTCCCGCCCGGCTCGCCGCCGCGGTTGGCGCGCAGGCCCAGGCTCTCGGCCGTGGCCACGATGGCGGGCGCGGCGCCCCAGGTGCCGGGGGCGGTGAGCAGGTCCCCCTCGGTGATGGGGAGGCCCAGGGCGCTGTCGGGGGTACCGATGATCGAGGAACCTCGGCGCACGGAGAAGATCACCATGTCGTACGCCTGGCCGCTCCACTCGAAGGGGCGCGGGGGCATCTGGTAGCCGGGCTGGCCGTTCTCTCCGATGATGAGGGCGTCGATGTCGTCCCGCTGGGGGTCGAGGCCGAGCATCCTCGAGCGGGCATAGAGTCGGTGGGGTTGGCCCCGGCGGCCCATGAGGACGTCCGAGGGGGACACGCGCTCCACCTCGGAGGTATCGGGGACGGGGGGCGTGCCGATGGGATCCAGCACGTCGACGCCGCCGCCCTGCACCGAGAAGTAGAAGCGGCCCTGGGTGTGCTCCCTGGGCGTGCCAAGGTCGATGGCGTCGAGCTCGTCCCCGCGGTCGTGGAGGTTCATGGGCCAGCCGGTGGAGGGGTCGTTGGGCTCCACCAGCCCGCTCCCCGGTCGCTCGGCGCCCAGGCCCCCGGAGGCGGCGACCCCGTTGCCGTCGATGGCGATGAAGTTGTGGCCGACGGCCAGGGGGTCGGCCGGGTCGGGGGCGCCGGACCAGTTCGAGGCCATCACGTCGGCGCCGTGGTCGTGCAGCACGGCCTCGGTCCACACGCCCTGTTGGAGGAACGAGGCGGTGATCCCCTGGGCGTGGCGGTCCACGGAGAAGTGGATGGCCTCGGTGGGCGAGGCCTCCTGGCCGAGCCGGGCGTCGAAGCCGAAGGACAGGGCGTCAAGTTCCTGGGCGCAGGAGAGCCCGGGGACCTCGTCGCAGAGCCCCTCGAGGCCGATGGCGGCGGCGGGCAGGAAGATCTTGGGGGCCGGGGCAGCCAGGGCGGTGCCGGGGGCCTCGGGCTGGAGGATGTCCCCGGAGGTGATCGTGTCAGGGCCGCTCACCAGGCCGATGGAGGGGCCGCGCCAGGTGATCGAGAAGTACATGTCGTCCCGGGAAGGGGTCTCGAACACAGGGCCCGTCTGGGCGAGCGAGAGGCCCTGGAGGGCCGCCAGCGCTACGGCGCAGGCGGAGGCCCGGGGGCTGAGGAGGAGGGGCTGAGGCATGGCGAGGGGGGGAAGGAGGGGGACTCGGGGGGGGGCGGGGAGCGCTACGGGCTCGTCCGACGCCCTCACGTGAATCGGGCGCGGGTTCCGCGACAGGAATCCCGAAAGAATCTGATCTGGAGGCGGAGGTCACCCATCGGAGACGCTCCCGTCGATCCG
This sequence comes from uncultured bacterium, assembly GCA_938075305.1. GTDB lineage: Bacteria > Planctomycetota > UBA1135 > UBA1135 > Saltatorellus. The sequence continues at coordinate 1,059 of CALJGV010000022.1, read as the reverse complement.
CTTCTGCTCCCAGTCGTCCACGGCGCGGGCTAGGTGGACCTTGGCAACGGGAGATGGGGCAAGGGGCCAGACGAAGACCGCGCCGCCCTCGTCCGAGCTAAGTACACGCTGGCCTTCACGACCTCCATCCACGGCCAGGGTGACCAGGGGTGTGGAGTGCTCCGCGAACACGAGCGCGGGCTCGGGGGAACTCCCGAAGACGTAGGCCTTGCCAGCCTTCGTCCCGGCGACCACCAGGTCTGTGCCGGCGACGAAGGCCGCCGTCGTCGGGCCCGCCTCTCGCGGCAGGTCACGGGGGGACGGCGTCGCCGTCATGGTGTCGATGATCCGGAACGTGGGACCAGCGACCTCCGCTCCTGCCGCAATCCGAAGACCGTCAGCGCTCCATGCAAGCTGGGTGACGCGGGACACCGTCACCCGTTGGCCCACGATCTCGTGGCTCTCCAGGTCCCAGGTCGCGACGAACGTCGGGAAGTAGCAGGCCGCGAGCTGCTGCCCATCGGGGCTCAGGGCCATCGTCATGACCGGGTGCCGTCGGGAGTCGTCGAAGGGTCGGAAGAGCGTCGTGTTGCCGATGATCTGGATTTGACCGTCCGGCTGACCGAGGGCCACCTGACCCCCCTCGAGCAGGCAGCTGGAAGAGGCCTGTCGGCTCCCGTCCACCTCGCGCAGGGCGCCCCGCGCGGGCTCCCAGAGTTGGGCCGACCCGTCCTCGCGAGCGAGGAGGGCGTAGGCGCCGTCGGCGGAGAGGGAGGAGGCCGTGGCAGCGCCGCCCAGATTCACGGTGCGTTCGAGTTCCAAACGGTCGGCCTCAGAGTCCAGGCGCCAGAGCGAGGCTTGGCCGCGGATGCTGACCGTGAGCAGGTGCCCGCTGGATGTCACCTCCGACGCGCACTCGAGGTTCGCAGCGAGCTCTCGCTCCCAGAGGACCTCTCCGGGAGAGGGTGCGTCATGGACGGCGCCGGATCCCGGGCTGGGCGTGGCGATCAGCTGAAGGCGCCCGCTGCGGTCGATCAGAAGGGCGCGTTGCCCGTCGCCGATGAACTCGGCGGTCAGGAG
>CALJGV010000021.1 GCA_938075305.1 uncultured bacterium | reverse complement strand
GCGTCCTCTGCTCCGCCAAGGTGGTGGACAAGCTCGTGCAGGCCGAAACGGTCGGATGATCCAGCAGGCGGGCACCCTCGAGGACGCCGACCGCGTGCTCCGGGAGAACGGCAAGACCTTCGCCTGGGCCCGCCGCTTCCTTGGGCGCCGCCACGCCGAACGCTCGACCCGGCTCTACGCCTTCTGCCGGTTCCTCGACGACGTCGCGGACGAGACGCCGGACCCCGCGGTGGCCGCTGCAGCGCTCGGCAGGATCCAGGCGGACCTGGAGCAGGGCGCCTCGTCGGACCCCATGGTCACGGCGGTCCTCGAGATCCTCGGCGGGAGCGGCCCGGGCGTCGAGGCAGCCACGGCGCTCATCGACGGGGTCCGCTCCGACCTCGGGGAGGTCCTCCTCGAGGATGAGCGGTCCCTGATCCGCTACTGCTACCGTGTGGCTGGCACGGTGGGCGTGATGATGTGCTTCGCCCTGGACCGCCCGCACGCCGCGGCGCTCCCCCACGCCATCGACCTGGGGATCGGGATGCAGCTCACCAACATCGCCCGCGACATCCACGAGGACGCCGGGATGGGCCGTCGCTACGTCCCCGCGGCCCTCGTGGGCGACCTCCGGCCCGACGAGATCCTCGCCCCAACCGATGAGCAGCGACGCGGGCTCGCGGGGGCTCGTCGAGCCCTCCTGTCCATGGCTGACCGCTACTACCGGAGCGGGGAGCGCGGGCTCTGCTTCCTGCCCGTGCGCGCTCGAAGCGCGATGCTCGTGGCCGCCGAGACCTACCGCGCGATCGGCGGGCGCGTGCTGGCCCTCGGTGAGCGCCTCGACGAGCGCGCCTTCGTGCCCGCAAGCGCCAAGCTGCTCACGTCGACCGTCGCGCTCCTCGGCCATGCTCCCCGGCCCTCCTTCTGGCGCCGGCCCGCGGGGCATGACCCGACCCTCCACCGGCACCTGGACGGCCTCGGGGGCGCGAACGCGGCGGCCCGCGCTGAGCACGACGAGGACAGCGGTGCCTGACCTCGACCTCCTCGTGCTTGGGGGCGGCTGCGCTGGCCTCGGCCTCGGGCTGCGCCTCGCCGACGGCGGCGCAGGCAGCCCCCGTACGCACGTCCTGGAGGCCCGGGAGCAGTATCAGGACGACCGCACCTGGTGCTTCTGGCGCACCGCGCCCCACCGCTTCGAGCCCCTCATCGCCGCCACCTGGGACACCATGTCTGTGGGTCGCGGAGGCGCCTCGGGGCGCTACGACTGCCGCGATACGCCCTACCAGATGCTCCCCTCCCTCCCCTATTACGAGGACGCCCAGGAGCGCATCGGCGGGAGCGAGCGGGTGACCCTCGACCTCGGCGTCCGCGTCACCTCAAGGCCAACCCGGGAACGAGACGGCTGGGTCGTCGAGACGAACCAGGGAGTCCTGAGGGCGCGCCACCTGGTCGACACCCGCCCACCGGCCACCGCCCCCAAGTGCGTGCTCTGGCAATCGTTCCTGGGGAGGGTCGTGCGCGCCGAGGCGCCGCGCTTCGATCCGAGCACGGTGACCCTGATGGACTTCGACGAGCCCAATCCTCGGGGCGTCCAGTTCACCTACGTGCTGCCCTTCAGCACGCACGAGGCGCTGGTGGAGACCACGGTCTTCGGAGCTCAAGCGCTCGGAGCGGAGGACCTCGCAGCGGACCTCGACCTGGCCCTAGAGCAACGGCTCGCCGGAGCCGCCGCGTCCACGGTCCGGTCGGAGCACGGCGCCCTCCCCATGGGCTTCGACGCGCCGCCCCCCGCCGCTCCCTGGGTCCAGGCCGGGCTGTTCCACGGCGGCGCTCGCCCGAGCACCGGCTATGCCTTCCAGCGAATCCAGACCTGGGCGGAAGCGTGCTCTCGAGCGCTCCTCGCCGGCGGCGCGCCGCTCCCCGCGGCCCCTGACTCGGCCCTGCGCCGGGGGATGGACGCGGTCTTCCTGCGCGTCCTCAGGAGCGAGCCCGAGCGCGGCCCTGAGCTCCTCTCGCGCCTCTTCGCCGCGGCTCCCACCCACCGCGTCATCCGCTTCCTGAGCGACCTCGGCTCCACCGCGGACGCCCTCGCCGTGGTGAGCTCGCTCCCGCCCGGCCCCTTCCTCCGTGAGGCGGGCGCGGCGCTGCTGCGTCGACCGCTCCGTCAGCCCCTGGGAGAGGTCGGGTGAGGCACACGCTCGCCTTCTGCGCGGCGGCGCTCATCGCCGTCGCCGCGAGCGCCGCGCTCGGGAACGGCTGGCCCGCCCTGGAGCTCTTCGTGGTCGCCGCCGCCGTGATCCTCCTCGGCGTCCCCCACGGCGCCCTCGACGTCCTCCACGCCGCGCGCAGCCTCCGGATCGCCAGCCCCTCTCGCTGGCTGCTCTTCACCGCCGGCTACGTCGCGGTCGCCGCCGCCGTGGTGGGGATCTGGATGGTGGCGCCGACGGTCTCCCTCGCCGCCTTCCTCGCCATCTCGGCGTTCCACTTCAGCGGAGACCTCGAGGGCGAGCCGCCCGTGCTCCTGCGCGCCCTTCACGGCGCCTCCCCCATCGTCCTCCCCGCGCTCCTGCACCAGGAAGAGCTCGCCAAGCTCTTCGGCATGCTGGTCCCCGAGGCAGGGGCCGAGGCGCTCGCGACAGGCCTCGCGGCCGCGGCGCCCGTCGCCCTCACGGGCCTCGTCGTCCTCCTCGCCGCCGCCGCTGGCCGCCGCCTTACAGGCCGGGCCTCCGCGGTCCCTGCCGCCGCGATCGCCGAGGCCGCCGCCGCCGCCGCGCTGGCCGTCCTCGCGCCCCCGCTCACCGCCTTCGCCGTCTACTTCTGCGTCCTCCACTCGGCCCGCCACGTGGTCCGTACGGGAGAGGTGTTCAAGCTCCCGGCCCGGGAGCTCGCCCGCGCCGCGGCCCTCCCGACCCTGGCCACCGCCGCTGCCGCGCCGGTCGCGTTCCATCTCCTCGAGGGCGCTCCCATCGACGCACGGACGCTCCAGGTGGTCTTCATCGGGCTGGCCGCCCTGACCGTGCCCCACATGATGCTCATCGAGCCCCTGCGTCTACGCGGTTGGCGCGCCTGATCGCCTGAGCATCTGGGCATCGGGGCATCTGGGCATCTGGGCGCCGTGGCCAGCGGCTCAGTCCGCCGGCTGGATCACGTTCTTGATCCACGCGTCGAGCAGCTCCGGCCAGCGCCCCACCGGGAGGTCTGGCCGGCGCATGCCGTAGCCGTGACCGCCGCGAGCGAAGACGTGCAGCTCGGCCGAGACCCCTGCCGCGCGCAGCGCCGAGTAGTAGCGCAGGGAGTTCTCGACCTTGACCCAGTCGTCCGACGTATGGACGAGGAAGGCCGGCGGGGTGGCCTTGTTGACCTGCAGCTCGCTCGAGAAGCGCTCCACCAGCGCCTCCTCTGGATCGGGGCCGAGCAGGTTCTTCTTGGAACCGCCGTGGGTGACCCCGGCCACCATGGAGATGACGGGATAGACCAGCACGCTGAAGTTCGGCCCCGCCTCGCCCAGCTGGACCGAGGCGCTGGCCGCCAGGTGACCGCCTGCGGAGAAGCCCATGATCCCCACTCGCGCGGGATCGACCGACCAGGCCTGCGCCCGCTCCCGCACCAGGGCGATCGCCCGTGCCGCGTCAGCCAACGGCGCCTCGTGCCCGTAGACATGACCCTTCGGGCGAGGGAGTCGGTACTTGAGCACGACGCCCACCACCCCACGCTCCGCGAGCCAACGGGCCACGTCATGGCCCTCCTTGTCGAGGGCCAGCAGGCCGTAGCCGCCGCCCGGGCAGATCACGACCGCCGGCCGAGGCGCGCCGCCCTCCGCCGGCAGGTAAGCGGTGATGTTGGGCTGGTGGACCCCGGAGACGTGCCGGTCGCCACCTTCCTCCCGGTCCCGCACCACCTCGACCGGCGCGTCCACGGGAGCGCCGGGAACCCCCGCTGGCCAGAGCTCGAGCACCACGCCCTCGGCGCCCGGCGCCGAGGGCTCCTGGCCACCTGTCGGGGCATCGAAGGGAGCGGCGGAGATCAGGGCGAGCGCGAGGGGAGTGAGCGGCGTCATGGAGCGGAAGAGCGATCGGCGTGAGGTGAGCGAGGGTCGGGCCCAGCCTACGCGATCGGCCCGCGAGCCCGACGGGATGCGGCAGCCCCAGCCATCGGCCGTCCGGGGCAGTCTCCGATGAGAGCGCCTCGGCCGAGCTCTTCTGCTGGGTCGAATCCGCTGAGTGGACGTCATGGGGCCCGATCCCCTGGGCCGGCTCGCGGCCCCCCCCGCGAGCGATGACCGCATCAAGGGCCCCGCTCCATGAGCCGCGCGCGGGGTCGGAGCCCTCAGCGGAGGAAGGTGACCTGCAGCCCGTTGGTCACGTTGAATCCGCTGCCGCAGGGCCCTCCCGGGTCGCGGTAAGCGCACTGGAAATGCCAGGTGGATCCGATCACGATCCGGGCCGAGGGGTGGAAGCCCGCGCTCGTCCCGGAGACGTCGAGCTCTGCGAGCCGACCCGAACCATCGGTCATCCGCGGCGGGAAGTGCTGCACGAGGGGCCCGCCCACGCAGAGGAGGCCGTCCCCCATCGTCGAGGGCGGTGCCCCAGCGTCCCCCATGAAGACGACCCCGATGCTGTTGGCCGGTAAGCGACTCGCGAGGAGATCGAGGGCGCACACGGGCAGGTCACCAGGATCGGCCGGAAGTCACTGATGGTCAGGTAGTCGATCCGCTCGGCGGAACAGGGGCTCGTTGACCCGCTGCCCCCCACGCCGATCACGTAGACCTGATCTCCCTCCTGGAACGAACCCGTGAACGCGAGGGCCACGACGATCGGCTGGTTGGACGCGGACGAGTTGGGAGACTCGAAGTGCAGCTCGCCGCTGCAGGAGACGAGGGTCCCCCAGGTGTTCCACCAGCTCGCGTCTAAGGACACGGGGGCTGCGGGTCTCGCCACCCGCTCCCGAAGCGCCGCCCTACCGGATGATCAGGGCAATCAGCTCACCAACCGTGCGGTGCTGCTCAATCGGGTGACGGAGCGGCTTGTCCAGGTCCAGCTTGTAGGAGTTCCGGCGCCCCTCGCGGTGCCGCTCCACCAGCCCCTCGCGCTCGAGGTCGACCAGGATCTTCGCCACAGCACGCTCCGTGATCCCTGTCTTGGCGGCGACCTCGCGCATCAGGACGTCGGAGTCCTCGGCGAGTGAGATCAGGACATGGGCGTGGTTGCTGAGGAACGTCCAACGGGGCCCGGTCGAGGGGCTTGGGGAGTCAGCCCCCGGATCTGATGCGCGGGTCGATTCACTACTCATTGCATGAACTCATTTTCAGGTATTGAACTTCGCCTCTAGGGCGCCAGATTATGGCCCCCACAGTCGCTGCCACGTCCCAACCCTATGAAGTCTACCAACTCCGACGACCCCTCCAGCCCCTCCACAGCGAGCCCCAACGCCATGGACCTGCGTCGCGATCTGCCCGCGAGCCTCGTGGTCTTCTTCGTGGCCGTTCCCCTGTGCCTCGGCATCGCCCTCGCCAGCGGCGCGCCCCTGTTCTCTGGCCTGATCTCTGGCGTCATCGGCGGCCTCGTCGTCGGTACGCTCAGCGGCTCCCCGCTTGGCGTCTCCGGGCCGGCAGCCGGGCTGGCGGTGATCGTCTACTCGGCCATCGAGACCCTGGGGAGCTTTGAGGCCTTCCTCCTCTCCGTGGTGATCGCAGGTGCCGTGCAGGTCGCCCTCGGGGTCGCGCGGGCGGGGATCATTGGCTACTTCTTCCCCGCCTCGGTCATCAAGGGGATGCTCGCGGGCATCGGGATCCTGATCGTGCTCAAGCAGATCCCTCACGCTGTCGGCCACGACACGGACCCTGAGGGCAGCGTCGCGTTCGCCCAGCCCGACGGAGAGAACACGCTCAGCTCTCTCTGGACCATGGTGGACGATCTCTCGCCCGGCGCCATCACGGTCAGCCTCGCGTGCCTCGCGATTCTGATCGTCTGGGAGCGAGTGCTCACCCCGCGAGGCCGGATCTTCAAGTTGATCCAGGGCCCGCTGGTGGCCGTCACCTTCGGCGTGCTCTACCAGGTCATCACATCCGCGGTCGCTCCCGGCTTGGCGCTCGACCCGAGCCACCTCGTCAATGTCCCCGTGGCCGAGAGCCTCGGAGATTTCGCCGGGCTGCTGACGCACCCTGACTTCTCCAGGATCGGCGACCCTGCCGTCTGGGCCACAGGCGTCACCATCGCCGTCGTCGCGAGCCTCGAGACCCTGCTCTGCGTTGAGGCTACCGACAAGCTAGACCCGGAGAAGCGGGTCACCCCGACCAACCGCGAGCTCCTGGCCCAGGGGGTCGGGAACGCGGCCTCCGGGCTCATCGGCGGGCTGCCCGTGACGCAGGTCATCGTGCGGAGCTCGGCGAACATCCAGTCCGGCGGCAGGAGCAAGCTCTCCGCGATCCTCCACGGCGCGTTGCTCTTGATCTCCATCGCCGTCCTCCCGCAGGTGCTCAACCTCGTGCCGCTCGCCGCGCTGGCGAGCATCCTCCTGGTCGTCGGCTACAAGCTGGCCCGCCCCGCGCTCTTCCGCGAGCTGTACCGCAAGGGCATGGGGCAGTTCCTGCCCTTCGTGACGACCATCGCCGGCATCGTCTTCACCGATCTCCTGACCGGGATCGGGATCGGGCTGCTCACCGCGGTCGTTGTGATCCTGCGGAGCCACTACCTCAACTCGCACTGTCTCCACATGGAGGAGCGGGACGACGACGAGGGCATCCACCACGTGCGGGTCGAGCTCGCAGAGGAGGTCACCTTCTTGAACAAGGCTGCGATCCTCCGCGAGTTGAACGAGATCCCTTCGGGCTCGGTCGTGACCATCGACGCCTCCCGCTCGGTCTTCGTCGATGAGGACGTGCTCGAGATCATCGGAGACTTCGAGAACACGGCCCGCACGCGTGGCATCCGGATCATCCGGTCGGGTCACCTCAGCAGCACCCTGCGCCCTCGACCCTCCATCGCCCCGAGCGAGACGGCAGCCTGATAAGAACCATGACGACCACCCAGGACAAGAACAGCCAGGCTGCGATCACCCCCGGCCGAGCCCTCCAGCTCCTCAAGGAGGGCAACCGACGGTTCATGACGGGCCGCGGCGAGGAGCGTGAGCTCATGGCCCAGGTCAACGCCACGCGGGGCGGCCAGTGGCCCTTCGCGATCATCCTGGGGTGCATCGACTCGCGCGTGCCCTCCGAGCTGATCTTCGACGCGGGGATCGGCGACCTGTTCAACGCGCGCGTCGCGGGCAACTTCGTCAATGGCGACATCCTCGGCAGCATGGAGTTCGCCTGCGAGTTGGCCGGTGCGAAGCTCGTGGTTGTGCTGGGGCACACCCAATGCGGTGCGATCAAGGGGGCTTGCGACGGGGTCGAGCTCGGCAACCTCACCGGCATGCTGGCACGCCTCAAGCCGGCCGTCGAGGGGACCAGCTCCCCCGTGGAGGCCGCGGAGAGGACTTCGGCGAACGGCCTCTTCGTGCGAGACGTGACCGTCCGCAACGTGCGCATGGCCCTGTCGGATATCCGGGAGCGCAGCGAGGTGCTCGAGGCCCTCGAGCGGTCAGGTGCTATCCGCCTCATCGGCGCGCTCTACGACGTGGAGACGGGCTCGGTCGAGTTCCTCGACTAGTCTCCCCATCGGGAGCATCCGGCTCGAGGGCTCTCGGCCCCGGAAGACCCGCCCCGGAGATCGACGGAGAGGTCCGCGGAGCATCGATACCATGGGCACCGTGATCACAACTCTCCTCCTGACCGCCCTCGCCCAGGGTGCGCCGCTCGCTCCCTCCACCCTGAATCCCATCGCCGCTCCGTCGGGAGAGGCGCGCATCGCCGCGTGGGAGGACCACCGCTCCAGGACCGAGCAGAGCCCCCAGGGCGCCCCTGACTGGCGCCCCCTCGGCCCGAAGAACTGCGGCGGACGGATCGAGGCGGTGGACTCGCCCAGGGGGAAGCCGGGGATCATCTACGCCGGCGTCGGATCGGGCGGCGTGTGGAAGTCGGTGAACGGCGGGCTCTCCTGGCGCCACGTCTTCGCGGAGGAGTCGACCTTCGCCGTCGGGGACGTGACCGTGGATCCGAGCAACGGCGACGTGGTCTGGGTAGGCACGGGTGAGGCGCACCTGGGGGGCATGTCCTACGACGGCACCGGCGTGTTCCGGTCCCAGGACGGC
>CALJGV010000020.1 GCA_938075305.1 uncultured bacterium | reverse complement strand
GCGTGCGTACATGAGTGCGGTACGTGCTGAAGCTCCCTCCGGTGCGGCCTGGGCGGTCAGCAGATACGACAAGGCCGGTATCGACAGGACGGCCAGGACGACGAGGTGTATCCATCGCATTGCTTTCTGCTCCTCCGCATTCAGATGATCGAGATACGAGATACGGTGCCGCACACCACTGCGGCGGTTCTCCGACAGGCAGTACCGGAGCAACCGTAACCCTCCGCCGGCACGTGCGTCCTCACGGACGATGGCACGACGACCGAGGAGGGACGGGCGATGGGCGGCCCAGGGAAGGGCCGCCCGCTCCTACCGAGATTGGCGGTCGCGCTGGGCGGTGGAGGACCCATCTTCGCACTCCGCAGAGGAGCCCCGCACCCGATGCCCGTCAGTTCACTCGCTTCACGTCGGGCATCGTCCAGCTCTTGTCGAAGTACGGCTCGAGCGGGCCGTAGAGGCGAAGGTAGACGAAGAAGCCCTTCTCAGGATTCGACTCGATCCAGTTGTTCTCGTAGCCCGCGGGCGGACTGCCGCCGACGATGACCTTCGTGCTCCCGTCCGGCTCGACCTTCAGCCCGCTCTGGACCGAACTGACGTCGGACTTCCCCTGATCGTTCTGGATCAGGGTTCGAGTGTCGTTGTCATAGACCGTGATGGACCAGAACTGCTTGGCCGGCGAGTCCTTCGGAACGACCACCTCGTACTGGTGTCGGCCGTCGAGCCACTCACCCTCAGCATCCTGATACGCGCCGAGATACTGTGAGCCAGCGCCCACGTTCTTCAGCACCATCGCCTTCGACGTCGTGATCGCCTCGTAGGCGTAGGCCCCGATCTCCATCGTCTCGTAGTAGCCCGGCGCGACATGGTCCAGATGGTTCATGTTGAGCACATAGAGCCAGCGCCGGTCGGGCCAGTGCTTCTCCTTGACGGCGTCCCGGCTGAAGCTGTTCACCATCGCGGCCGCGTTGCCGATTTCAGCGGCCTCGGTGAGGAGTCGGGTCTGCTGCTCATCGGGCTCGAAGGGCTGCCCCTTCTCCATTCCGAGGCGACGCAGCTGGGTCAGGATGAATCGGTTCCGGTCAACGACCGGCTCGTTTTGCAGGACCCGGTTCAGATCCTGCCAGTACTCCATGCCCTGCGACTGATCTCCCATCCACGTAGGCGACGAGGTCGCGTCGATGAACTTCTGGCCCCCGGGCTCCGCGCCGACGGCGTAGAGCTGATGCCCGTTCAAGACCGCCTTGTAGGCATCCCCCTCGAGGCCGATGATCCGGCTGCCGATGAAGACGAGGTTGCTGCTGGACGACACGACGAAGTCGGCGTCGTGCTCCTCGGGAACCACGGACTCAGGGCCGACCACCAGGTAGCGACCGCCCTTCCCCTGGTCGGGCCCGACGACGCCGAGGTCCGCCTGCGGCGTCTGATAGATGTCGATGATCATGCCGCCGATCGGTCCCGCCGGCAGGTCGAGGTAGTAGTTGCCCTCCGACAGATCGAGAAAGGTGAGCACGTAGGGCGTGGTCGTATTGGCGGTCAGGATCGGAATCTTCTGATCGCGCTCCTCGTAGATCAGCCAGTCCCCGTACTCCGCCTCCTTCAGGAAGCCCGCACGCCACCGCTCGAGGCCGACGATCGGCAGCGCGTACTCGTGGGCCGAGATCGCCTGCGCGCGCAGCTGCTCGTCACGGACAGGGTCGACCAGCGCCTGCTTGAGGTAGCCGTTGTCTTCGAACTCGATGGCGAGACGCTTGGGCGTCCCGGACGGGGCGAGATTCAGCGACGCACAGGAAGCGCCCAGGGCGGCGGCCAGCAAGGCCAGCGGAAGGGGAAGGGTGTTGATTGACGCCATGGATATTTCTTCTGTTGGGGTGGGGAGCCGCACGCTCTGCACATCTGCTAGCTACTTCACGGATCCGCTTCACCGCCTGACTGGAGGGTGGAGTGTATGAAGGATTGAGCGCGGGCGGACCATTCAGCCTCACGCTCAGCGGATGCGCGGTCCGAGCTGCCAGCTGCTAACGGACGCGGCGGGGCAGCAGGGCCTTGGGAATGATGGGGGACTGATGGCTTGGGTGGGCTGGAGCGGTGAGGGGCGAGCCCTGAGCCCATCACGACGCCGCTCGCTCGTGGCCCTGGCTCCCCCAAGCCCGGGGTGCGAGGAGGCTTATGCGCTGGAGCGCGGGACGTGGACGTGGTGTGATCGCGCCATGCTGATCTGCACCGCTATGTTGAGCCTCGCGGGCGCGCTTCAGGGAGGCGTGGACCCTGACGTCCAGGCGTCCCTCGAGCCGGTCACGGGCCACCGCTTCCTCACCCTCGCCACGGTCGTGCGGGTCGACCAGATCGAGGTCACCCGCGACCTCTCCCACGGGCCGGACGAGTCGGCCATTCACGGGCCGGAGGAGGCGCGGGTCTTCCGCGAGGCCATCGCGGAGAGCTGGCCCGGCGGGCGCATCACCTGGGCCTTCAGCTGGAAGGCCCTGCACGATGAGCGGCCGCGCTACCGCGAGCTGCGGCGGGTGGTGGTGGACTACCACGAGCGCCTGGGCGACGAGGTCACCTTCATCCCCGGCGCCTACTTCGTGAACATGTACAACACCCGCGCCCAGGCGAACCGCGACCTGCACGAGGGCCTGGGGAAGGTCTCGGAGATGGTCGGGGACGGCTACCGGCCGAAGGCGGTGATCGCGGGCTTCCTCGCGGCCGAGAACCAGCGCTTCCTCGCCGAGGAGGAGGGCATCCACGTGTGCCAGGGCACCATCTGGAGCCAGTACGCGGTGGACAACGGGGACGGCGAGGGGTCGATCGCCTACCCCTACTATCCCTCGCGCGAGCACTTCTGCAAGCCGGCGCGTACGGAGGAGAGTCGCATCGACTGCGTGAACCTCGACGGCTGGACCATCGACCTGCTCTGCGCCCGCATCCCCGGCTCGAGGATGGTGAACGATGAGTGGCACCGCAGCCGCATGGGCGTCGGCCCGATCGAGACGGTGCTCTGGCTCGGCACAAGCCAGGGGACGGAGCAGATGCTCCACACCACCGCCGCCCACTTCGACCGTGGGTTCGAGCTGAACGGCTTCGGCTGGATCACCTGCACCTGGGAGCTCGGGCTGGTGGAGGGCCGGAAGATCTACGGCTACCAGGGCCGCAACGGCATGGAGGGGCTGCGGATCTGGCTGAGCGAGACGCGCAGGCGCTGGCCCGAGGCGCAGCTGGTCACCCACGGCGAGTTCGGGCTGCGGTGGCGCGAGGAGTTCAAGGACAACGACGAGCTGGACTACCGCTTCGAGCAGGCGGGCTCGGGCATCCGCGGCTCGGTGGCGGGGGAGGAGGTGCGCTGGTTCATGAACCGCGACTTCCGTCTTGGCCTCCAGCGCAAGGATGGCGGCCCTGAAGAGATCATGGACTTCACCCGCTACGACCTCCCGGCCAAGGAGCCCGCCGACCCCAAGCCCGGCGAGCCGACGCGCAACTGGAGCCTGATGAACCGGCTCAACCAGAAGGGCGTGCGCCCCCAGGACCGGCCGATCGCGCCGTCCGCGCTCACCGCGGAGGAGCGGCGGCTCATCGACGCTCACTACCCCGAGCTCTTCAAGGGCTCGGGGAAGTGAACGGCAGCGGCGTCGGCCGCCCTGGTCGGCGGGGCCTCAGCCGTCGGACGGCTTCACGGACGGAATCAGGCGGTAGCCCTCGTCCCGCACCCGCTCGGACGGCTTGTAGTGCCGGACGATCAGGTTGAAGGAGCCGGTCGGGTTGTCCGTCGGGATGTTGTTGACCGCGTCAGGGCCGCACCCGAAGCGGATCGTGAAGGTCCCGTCCGCGTTCGGCGTGGCGGTGTTGGAGTTCAGGCTGGCGAGGTCGCCGAACATGAAGCCCTTCTTGTCGTAGACGGTGAACGACCAGAAGGCGTCGTTGCCCGGGTCCTCGAAGGTGGCCTCGAAGCCCTCGCCGGTGGGGTAGTCGCCGGACATCTCGTAGATGTTGTCGACCCACTGCGCGCCGCCCCAGCCGCCGGCGGCGCCCGTCTGGTACTTCTCTTCCGTGTGGAGGGCGTTGGAGTCGTCCCGCGGGTCGGTGAACATGCCCCGGGTGGCGGTCACGCCGTCGCGCTTCGCGATGGCGGGGAGCATCGCCTTGAGCTCGTTCTCGACCCGGTCGAAGGACTCTCGATCGACGGGTTCGGCGGTGAACAGGTCGTTCGAGGCAGCCTCGATGACGATCTCGTCCTGGATCCGACTCGCCTCCTCCTCGGACAGCGTGGAGTCCAGTCGGACCAGGACGTAGAGGTGGGTGCCGGTGTGGGTGGACAGATCGAAGGTGCCCGAGCCGTAGGTCATGGCCTGGATCCGGTGGTCCTCGGTCACTCCCTGGACGGACACGTACTTGCCCTCCGGGATCTCCGGGATGGTGATCGTCGCGCCCTCGGAGACGTTCACGACACCCATGGAGTAGTAGGTGTCCCGGTTCATGCGCACCACGGTCTGCTCGTCGGTGGGGACGAGCTTGCGCCGATGGTCGAGCTGGTTCAGGCCGGAGGTCTCCTGCGCGATCAGGATCTGGCGGGAGGTCTCGTGCGTGGGGTAGGTCGCCGCCGTGACGACCTCGCCGCCTTGGTCGACGAGGAAGTCGTCCACGGAGCTCTCCTGCGTCGCGCAGCTGAAGAGGAGGAGGGGCAGCAGGGAGGCGTTGAGAAAGCGCATGGCTTTGGGGGAGCGTCGGTTGACTGGAGGTTCGGGGGGGGGATGAACACCGACGATCCTCGCGGCCAGATCCCCGCCGGGCTAGTTCCGCCGAGCTCAAAACCTGTTGGCGCGTGCCGGACATTCCCTTGCTACGGGCTTTCCCCCCCCGAATCGCTCCCCCTCGGCCGGCGACAGGCCCCTCGGCATGGTCGTCGCCCGGGCGCGGGCCATGACGGCGGAGGAGAGGGGGACGGCGTCGATGGGCCCGAGGAAGCGGGCCTGGCCCCGGGGGTCCTCGAGCCGGCGCAGTGGCTCACCTCATCGCGGGGAGGATTCGCTCGGGGAACAGGGACGCGGTCTGGCCGGAGTCGTCCCAGCCGAGGAGCACGGCGACGGTGCGGGTCCCGCGGTCAACGAGCAGGAGCTGGCCGCCGAAGCCGAAGGCGGCGAAGGTCCGCGTCACGCCGCCTTCTTGCCTTCGGATCCACCACTGGTAGCCGTAGCCGAGGGTGGTGCCCGGGCCGATCTGGGGCACGTGTGCGGACGTGGACTCCATGATCCACCCTGCGGGCACGAGCTGTGCGCCGTTCCAGCGGCCCTGGTCGAGGACGAGCACGCCGATGCGGGCGAGCCCCTCGGCCGAGAGGTAGAGCCCGCCCTCGGTGTCGGCCTCACCCGCCGGGCTGGTCTTCCAGTACCACCCCTCGATCCCGATGGGGTCGAAGAGCCGGCGTTCAAGATAGGCGTCCACGCGCTCGCCCAGGGCCTGCTCGAGGATGTGTCCGACCAGGACCGTGGCGCCGTCCACGTACTCGAACTCCGTCCCCGGCGCCGTCCGCATCGGCCGCGCGGTGACGAAGGGAAGCCAGTGATCCGAGCCCTCCATCCGGAGGGTCGGGTGCTCCGTCGTGTAGCCACGGCTGCCCTCCGGTGGGGTCCAGTCGATACCGCTCTGCATCGTGAGGAGATCGAAGAGGGTCAGCTCGGCCCAGCGCGGGTCGTCCTTCACCTCGACGCCCTCCAGATAGTTGGCGACCGGGACCTCGACCCCGGGGAGGGCTCCATCCGCGATGGCCATGCCCACGGCCAGGGACGTGACGCTCTTGGTGACCGACTGCAGCGAGTGGAGCTCGGTCCCCTCCTTGTATGGGTGCCAGGAGGGGTGCGAGTAGTCGTGGGGCGGGCGCGGCGAGGACCCCGCCTGGTCGATGAGGGTCCTGTAGCCCGCGGGCTGGAACCGCTCATCGACGACCTTCTGACCATCACGGATCAGGATGAAGTGGTCCACGGCCCCGTGGTCGCCCCGGCGGAGCTCCTCCACGAGGGCCATGATGGCGCCGCCGTCGAAGCCAGCGTCCTCGGGCGCCACCGCGATCCACGGTTCAGGCCGCAGCGCGTCCGCGTCCGGGGTCGAGCAGGCGGCGAGCAGGCCGCCGAGGCAGGTCAGGATCAGGCGCATCCTCAGATGCTAGGGCATCGCGGGCGCCTGCAGCACGAGCTCGGGGCGGCGCCCACTCCTCCCGGAAGCGGAGGGCCCAGGAGCGGCGCCGCTTTGAGCCTCGTCTCGGCAGCGACCCAGACGGCCTCCAGAAGTGATGCGTGCACCCACCATCCTGACGATCGGTGCGATGGGGCCCTTGCACCCCATGGTTGCCCCTCCAGCAGGACGATGCTCAGGGGGCCTTGGCCTCCGCTGGCGCCCGACCCGGCCCGAGGGTGACGGTCACGGGGTAGTGGTCGGAGACCTCGTCGAGGACGCCGCCCCGGGGCAGGGTCGCCGCGGTGGCGCGGGCCATGGCGGCGGGGGAGAGGAGGATGAAGTCGATGCGCTCGAGGAAGCCCGCCTGGGTCTCGGGGGTCTTCGAGTGGTCGAGCACGCGGCTGGGGAAGGTGCCCCCCGAGGTCGCTTCCTCGCCGAGCACCCGATACGCGGCGTCGGTGACCCCGGCCTCGGCGAAGCGGGCGAGCACGCCGTAGTCGAAGGTGCGCTGGGCGATCAGGTTCTTGCCGCCCGCGCGCCGCTCCCGTAGCGGCATTTGCCCGTCGAGGTGGGCGCAGTCGAGGGGGTGGTGGGCGTTGAAGTCGCCGAGCACCACCACCTCGCGGCCCTCGGCGGTGAGGCGCTGGATCAGGGGCGCGAGCACCGCAACCTCCTTGCGTCGGAAGGCCCAGTCGCCGGGGTTCAGGTGGACCACGACCACGTCGAGCCCGGCGGTGCGGGCGTGCAGGTAGCCGTGGTGCATCCCCTTGAGCCGCCGCTCGATCACCTCGATGGGCGTGCGTGAGGTGAGGGCCACGGGGAAGCCCGACTCCTTGGCCATCACCGCGTGCCCGTGACCCCAGGCGCGGGCGGTCTCCAGGAGCCGGGCCTCGGTGAAACCGTTGACTTCCTGGAGCGCGACGACGTCCGGGGCCTGGGCCTTCAGCCAACCCTGGGCGGCTTCCACCTGGGTCCCGTCGAGGAAGCCACGCAGGACGTTCCAGGTGACGATGCGGGTGGTGCCCTGCTGCGAACCGGGGAGGGAGCTGCCGATCGGAGCCAGGGTGGCGCCAAGCGCCAGGAGAAGGGCGAGCCAGGTGAGCCTGAGGTGAGGTCGGTGCATGCCCCGAGGCTATCGGGGCCAGGCCACCTGTGAGCGGGCTCTTTCCGGTCGGGCGGCGAGGTAGGATCCACGCCGCATGAGGCGGCCCTCGAGGGGGGCCCCGGCCACATGGAACCGACGGAATGGAACCCACCGAGCTCGATGACGCACTGCTGGAGGCCTACCGGGCCACGCACTACGAGGTGTTCGGGGTCGAGGGGCTCGTCCTGCGCGTGGGCGTCCCGAGCGAGGAACTCGAGGGGCTCATGGCCTCGCACGGCGTGGCCTGCGCGGCCTTCGTCACGGCCTGCAATCCGCTGGGCGAGGCGCTCGGTGACGAGGTGAATCGGGCGCGCTGCGCCGACCTTCTCGCGGACCTCGTGGCCCAGGGTCGAGACTGCCTGGCCGGCCACGGCCGCCACCCCGAAGGCGGCTGGGAGCCGGAGCCAAGCCTGCTGGTCCTCGGCCTCGACCGCGCCGCCGCCGAGGCCCTCGGTCGGCGCTGGGAGCAGAACGCGATCGTCTGGGCGGGAGAAGACGCCACGCCTGAGCTCCTGCTGCTCCGCTGAGGTTGGGGAGCGCCGCGCGGCTTCCTGCCCTTCCCTGCCTCGCCGGGGGTGAGCCTGGCGAAGAGCGCGGGGTCGGGGCGGCCCATGCGC
This sequence comes from uncultured bacterium, assembly GCA_938075305.1. Taxonomy (GTDB): domain Bacteria; phylum Planctomycetota; class UBA1135; order UBA1135; genus Saltatorellus. Next base: position 37,146 of record CALJGV010000020.1, on the reverse strand, counting down.
TACCATCCCCCCCCCAAGGGGCCAGCGCCCCGCAACCCATGGCCTTCGAATACCGAACCACACGCCGCGTCGACTTTGCGGACACCGACATGGCGGGGATCGTGCACTTCGCCAACTTCTTCCGCTGGATGGAGTCGGTGGAGCACGAGTTCTTCCGCTCCTTCGGGGTGCGGGTGCACGAGGCCAAGGCCTTCGGCTTCGTCCGGGCGCACGCCTCCTGCGACTACCAGCGTCCGGCCCACTACGACGACGAGCTGCACGTGCGCCTGGTGGTCGAGAAGAAGACCACCAAGGCCCTGCACTACCGCTTCGAGTTCAGCGCGGCCCAGGAGGCCGGCGGCGCGCCGGAGCCCCTGGCGACAGGTCGCCTCGAGGTCATCTGCGTGACCCGTGACACACCGGGCGGTCCGATCCGCTCGACCCTCATCCCCCCGTCCATCGCCGACCAGATCGAGGTCGCGTCGTGATCCACCCCGCCTTCAGCACCGCAACCCTGCTCATGCCCACCTCCAACGGCGCTGCCGGTGGCAGCAACCTCTGGCTCCTCTTCGCCCTCATGACCGTCGCCAGCTGGGGGCTCTACGGGATCTTCCTGCACATGGGGCAGATGGGGATGAAGGACCCGGTGAACGGCCGCTACAAGGCGTTCCTCATGGTCGGGGTCGCCTACGTCCTCGTGGCGGTGCTCGCGCCCGCGGCGATGATGATCATCAACGGCTCGGACTGGAAGATGCCCTTCGACGGCTGGACGCGCTCGTTGATCGCCGGCAGCGTCGGCGCCATCGGCGCCTTCTGCGTGCTGCTGGCCTTCGGGGCCAAGGGGCAGCCCGCGGTGGTCATGTCGATCATCTTCGCCGGCGCTCCGGTGGTGAACGCGGTGGTCGGCCTCTCCCTGCACCCGCCCAAGGGCGGCTTCAGCGGGATCTCCTGGCAGTTCTACGCGGGCATCCTGCTGGCGGCCTGCGGCGGCATGTTGGTCATGCTCTACAAGCCGGCGCCCGCCGCCGCGGCCCCGCCGGCCGCCGTCGAGCCCGCATCCTCGCAAGGCGCCGGGGGAGACTGACCGGTGGGCGCTGACCCGCTGCTGCGACTGGAGGGCGTGACCAAGGCGTTCGGGGCTGGCTCCGGACAGACCGAGGTGCTGCGTGGCGTCGACCTCTCCCTCGGCGCAGGCGCCAGCGTCGCGGTGGTCGGACCCTCGGGCTGCGGCAAGAGCACCCTGCTCAACATCGCCGGCGCCCTCGAGCCGCCCACCTCGGGCCGCGTCCTCTTCGACGGGGAGGACCTGGCCGCCCGCGGCGCCGACGGCCTCGCGGCGTTCCGGGCAGCCTCGCTGGGCTTCGTCTTCCAGCACCATCACCTGCTGCCCCAGCTCACCGCGATCGAGAACGCCCTGCTGCCGGCGCTGGCGGAGCCCGGTGGCTCGACGCCGAGCGACCTCCGAGACCGAGCCGAGTCGCTCCTCGAGCGCGTGGGGCTCGCGGATCGGATGGGCCACCGACCGGGCGCGCTCTCCGGGGGGGAGCGCCAGCGCGTCGCCGTCGTGCGCGCCCTGATCCTCGGCCCGCGCCTCGTTCTGGCGGACGAGCCCACGGGCTCCCTGGATGAGGCGCACGCCGAGGGGCTCGGGGACCTCTTGATCGAACAGACCACCGAGGAGGGCGCGGCGTTGCTGCTGGTGACCCACTCCGCGGCCCTCGCCGCCCGCGCGGCCGCGACGGTGACGCTCCGCGAGGGACGCGTGGTGGAGACCGCGGCCGCCCGCTGAGCGTGATGGGTCCGCTGCGCCTCCTCCTCGCCGGGCTCCGGCACCAGGCCCGGGTCCAGCTCGGCGTGATGCTGGGGGCCGCGGTGGCCAGCGGCGTGCTGGTGGGGGCCCTCGCGGTGGGGGATTCGGTCCGGTTCACGCTGGGCCAGCGCGCCGCGGCGCGGGTGGGCTCGGTGGACGCGGCCATCGCGGGCGGGGACCGCTTCTTCCGCGGCGCCCTGGCGGATGAGCTCGCAGGGAGCGAGGCGGTGCGCGCCGCAGCGCCGATCGTCCAGCTGCCCGCGGTGGCGAGCACTCCCCGCGGGGACCGGCGCGTGCTCGACGCGCGGGTGCTCGGAGTGGACGCTCGCTTCATGGCCCTCGCGCCCGCGGGGCCCGCCGCCGCGACCGGTCCCGGACCCCGAGAGGCCTTCCTCGGGGCGCCGCTCGCCGAGCGACTGGGCGTCGTCGCGGGCGACACGGTGGTGCTGAGGGTGGAGCAGCCGAGCGCGGTCCCCCGGGACCTCGCCCTCTCGCCGGATGACAACACGGCGGCCCTGCGGGTCACCGTGACGGAGCTCCTCTCCGACGCCCGCTTCGGCGCCTTCGCCCTCGACGCCTCTCCGTCACCGCCAGCCAACGCGCTGGTGGACCTCGGCTGGCTCCAGGAGCAGCTCGAGCTCGACGGCACCGCGAACCTCATGCTCTTGAGCCTCGAGGCGGAGGGCTCCGGAGGCGTGGACCGGGCCATGGAGCTCGCGACGGCGCGCCTCACGGAAAGCTGGGAGCTCGCGGATGCGGCGCTGGAGGTCGCCATCCTCGACTCCGGTGAGCGCGAGCTCTCCTCCACGCGGATCTTCCTCGACGAGCCGGTGGTGGACCTGCTGGACGGGTTCGAGGCCGCGCCGCTCACGGGGGTCTTCACCTACTTCGTGGACCGGCTCCGGGTGCGTGGGGCGCCGGAGGTGGCGAGCCTGCCCTACTCCATGGTCAGCGCTCTCGGGCCCATCGGAGACGGTGGGTCGCCGGAGGGAACGCTGCTCTCCCTCAGCCGAGGCATCCCCCGAGGCGGGCTGCGGCTCGGGTCATGGGCGCTCGCGGACCTCGCGGCCAGCGGCGTCCGGCTCGACGGGGAGAGCGAGCTGGAGCTCGAGTACCACGTGGTCGACGCCTCGCGCCGGCTCGTGACGCGGCGGCACACCTTCACCTTTGCTGGCGCGGCTCCGGAGGTCCCCGACGCCCTCGGTGCGCTCGGACCCCTCGAGGGGACCGTGGCGGGCGAGGAGCTGATGCCGGACTTCCCCGGCCTCGCCGACGCAGACAGCTGCCGGGAGTGGGAGCCGGGCACCCCCGTGGACCTCGACGCCATCCGCCCCCAGGACGAGCAGTACTGGGACGACTTCCGGGGGACGCCCAAGGCGTTCATGAACCTCGACGACGCCCGCGAGCTGTGGGCCAGCCGCTTCGGCGCGCTCACCAGCGTTCGCTTCGACGCCGGGCACGAGGAGGCGGTGCTGGCGGGGATCCGCGCCGGGCTGGACCCCGCCCAAGTCGGCCTGTTCCTGGTGGACGTCGGCGGCGCGGCGCGGCGGTCGAGCGAGTCGCCTACCGACTTCGGCGGGCTCTTCATCGGCCTCTCGTTCTTCCTGATCGCCGCCGCCCTGCTGCTCACCGCGCAGCTCTTCTACTTCGGCATCGAGGCCAGGGCGCAGGAGCTGGGCGTCCTCGCGTCCCTCGGCTTCGCGCCGCGCCGGATCGTGCGGCTGCTGATCGGGGAGGTGGCGCTGGTCGGCGGGGCTGGAGCCCTGCTGGGGATCCCGCTGGGGCTCGCCTATACCCGCGGTGTGCTGCGCGGCCTAGACGGCCTGTGGTCCGGCGCGGTGGCGAGCCAGACCATCGACTTCCATGTGACCGCGACCTCGGCTGTGGGCGGCGCGGCGGGCGCGCTGCTCGCGGTCCTCGCCGCAGCGTGGATCGGACTGCGCCGAGCGTCGCGGCGCTCACCCGCCCAGCTCCTCGCGAGCCGGCCCGGCGCCGAGCTCGCCGCGGCGGCCCCGCGCGCCGGCCGGACCTACCTCGTGGCGGGCGTGCTGGCCGCTGCCGCGCTGGGGGCGGCGCTCACCGTCGACCCCGCAGCCGGGCCCGCGGCCTCGGGGGCCTTCTTCGGCGCGGGCGGCGCGCTGCTCACGGCGGGCCTGCTCCTCGCCCGGCTCTGGCTGCGCGGGGACTCCGGCGGCGCGGGAGACCCCCTCGGCAGCCTGGCGTCCCTGGGCGTCACCAACGCGACCCGCCGGGCGGGCCGCAGCCTCGGCACCGTCGCCCTGATGGCCATCGGGGTCTTCCTCGTGCTCAGTGTCGGCGTGAACCGCCTCGGGCCCCCCGCCGATACGACCCGCCGGGACTCCGGGACCGGTGGGTTCGCCTTCTACGGGCGCACGAGCCTCCCGCTGGTTCACGATCTCACCACCGTCGAGGGCCTCGACTTCTTCGGGCTCACCGAGGAGGAGCTCGTGGACGTGGAGCTGGTGCGCATGCGCGCCCGGGACGGCGACGACGCGAGCTGCCTGAACCTATCCCGCCCGGCTGCGCCGCCCCTGCTCGGCGTGGACCCGGGTGCGCTCGCGTCACGGGGCGCCTTCGCCTTCGCGAAGGCCGATCCCTTCGGCGACGGATCGCCCTGGGACCTCCTCGAGGGGACCTTCGAGGACGGGGCGATTCCCGCCATCGGCGACCAGGCGAGTCTCATGTGGCAGCTCAAGGTCGGTCTCGGGGACACCCTCGACTACGTGGACGAGCGTGGCCGGCCGTTCCAGGTGAGGATCGTGGGGGCGCTGGCGGACTCCGTCCTCCAGGGCGACCTGATCCTCTCCACGGCGAACTTCGAGGCCTGTTATCCCAGCCAGGGGGGGTACCGGCGCTTCCTCGTGGACGTCCCTCCGGAGCGCGCGGAGGAGGTCCGCGGCCTCCTGACGTCGGCCCTCGCGGATGTGGGGCTCGAGCTGCAGCCCACCGGCGACCGGTTGCAGGCGTTCCACGCGGTGCAGAACACCTACCTCTCCATCTTCCAGCTGCTGGGCGCCCTCGGACTGCTCCTCGGGAGCGTCGGCCTCGGCCTCGTGGTGCTGCGCAACACCCAGGAGCGGCGCGGCGAGCTGGCGCTCCTGCAGGCCCTGGGCTTCCGGCGGGCGCGGCTGCGCGGGCTGGCCCTCGCGGAGTACGGGCGCCTCCTCGGCGTGGGCCTTGGGGTCGGCGTCATCGCCTCGCTGCTCGCGGTGGTGCCGCTGCTCGGCGACCCCACCGCGGACGCGCCCCTGGTCCGTCTTGTCTCCCTGGCGGGTCTCATCCTCGCCAGCGGTCTCGTCTGGATCGTGCTCGCCGTCCGAGTCGCGGCGGACAAGGATCCGGCGGCGGGGCTCCGGGCGGACTGAGGCGCTAGACTGCCCGGAGCGCGCCGTCCTCGAGCGCGTGCCGAGCGTCCTCCCGCCCGTGGAGGATCCACGCCGCGTCCCCGGACCTGCTGATCATGCTGAACGCGCTCCTCCCCGCCCTCGCGCTGCTCCTCCCCTCGCCTGCTCTCCAGGAGGGGGGGGCGCCGCCCGCGCCCGCCGATGGGGAGGCCGAGCGCGAGGCCGCCTTCGCGGCGCTGCTCACCGGCGCGCGGCTCGAGGGGTACACGACCCTGACCGACGGCGAGGGCAACCTCGTGAGCGAGGAGCTCGAGGCCGACAGCTACAGCCTGACCCGCGTGGCCAAGCAGGAGGACGGCCAGTGGAAGTTCACCGCCCTCATCAACTACGGCGGGCGCCCGATCCCGGTGTCGGTGTCCCTGCCCGTGGAGTGGGCGGGGAGCTCGCCGGTGATCAACGTCGAGGACATGTCGGTCCCCTTCATGGGGACCTACTCGGCGCGGGTGCTCTTCGACGGGGACCGCTACGTCGGGGTGTGGCGCGGCGACGGGTACGGGGGGCACATCCTCGGCAAGGTCGTCCGCGACGAGCCGGAGCCGGCGGTGGACGTGGCCGAGCCCACGACCTCGATCCACTGGCCGCAGTTTCGCGGCCAGCGGGCCAGCGGCGTCTCGGAGGGGTACGACCTGCCGGAGAGCTTCAACCTGGAGACGGGGGAGAACGTGCGCTTCCGCGTGGAGGTCCCCGGCCTCGCGCACTCCTCGCCGGTGATCCACGGGGACAAGCTCTTCCTCACCACCGCGATCCGGGAGGACGGTGAGCAGGGGCTCAAGGTCGGCCTCTACGGCGACATCCAGCCCGTGGAGGACACCAGCGAGTTCCGCTTCGAGGTGCTGTGCTACGCGAAGTCCACCGGCGAGCTGCTCTGGCGCCGCGAGGCGTGGAAGGGGGTGCCGGCGGTCAAGCGCCACCTCAAGGGGAGCCACGCCCAGCCCACCCCGGCCTGCGACAGCGAGCGGGTCGTGGCCTTCTTCGGCTCCGAGGGGCTCTTCGCCTTCGACCACGACGGGAACAAGCTCTGGGAGCGCGACCTCGGCGTGCTCGACGCCGGCTTCTTCCGCGACCGCGGCGCCCAGTGGGGCTTCGGCAGCTCACCGGTGCTCCACGGGGGCAAGGTCGTGGTCCAGTGCGACGTCCAGGACCAGAGCTTCCTCGCGCTGTTCGACGCCGCCACGGGGGAGCAGGTCTGGCGCGTGGACCGCGAGGAGGAGTCCGGGTGGTCCACGCCCACCGTCCACGTGAGCGCCGAGCGGAGCCAGGTCATCTGCAACGGCTGGAAGGCTATCGCCGGGTACGACCTCCGGACGGGCGAGACCCTCTGGACCGCGGAGCCGGGCGGGGACATCCCGGTGCCGACGCCCGTGGTGTCGAACGGGGTCGCCTTCATCACCAACGCCCACGGACGCTTCCAGCCGATCTACGCCATCGACCTGGAGGCCACCGGCCACGTCTCCCTCGAGGAGGGCGAGGACGAGTTCATGCTGTGGGGGATCAAGAAGCGCGGCAACTACATGCAGACGCCCATCGTCTACGGCGACGCGGCCTTCTTCTGCCGGGACAACGGGATGCTGAGCTGCTACGACGCCATGGGCGGCGAGCGGCTCTTCGCCGAGCGCCTCGACGAGGGCCGCTCCGGCTACACCGCGTCGCCGGTGGGCGGGGACGGCAAGCTCTACATCACCAGCGAGGAGGGATCGGTCATCACCGTCCGCGCGGGGCGCACCTTCGAGGTGATCGCCCGCAGCGCCCTCGGCGAGGAGTTCATGTCCACCCCTGCCATCTCCGAGGGCACGATCTACTTCCGCTCCCGCGGCCACCTCACCGCCGTGGGCCTCTGAGCCCCGGCGCACCCCAGCGAAGACCCCAAGCGATGACCCACAAGTACTGCACCGTCGAGAGCGATGGCGAGATCCTGATCGTCACCATCAACCGCCCGGAGGTGCTCAACTCCCTCGACGTCCCGTCGAGCATCGAGCTCAGCGAGGTCTTCGACGCCTTCGAGCAGGACGACCAGCACCGCGTCGCCATCGTGACCGGCGCGGGGAAGAAGGCCTTCTGCGCCGGGCTGGACCTCAAGTCGCAGTCCGGCTCCACCGGCCTGCCCCAGTGGCCCATGTCCGGCTTCGCCGGGCTGACCGAGCGGTACGGCGGCACCAAGCCGATCATCGCCGCGGTCAACGGCATCGCGGCGGGGGGCGGGTTCGAGCTGGCGCTCGCCTGTGACCTGGTGGTCGCCGCCGAAGGCGCGCGCTTCAGCCTGCCCGAGGCGCGCATCGGCCTCGCGGCGCTCGCCGGCGGCATCCACCGCCTGTCCCGTCAGATCCCGTTGAAGCACGCCATGGGCATGCTCCTCACCGGCCGCTCCGTGCCGGCCGAGGAAGGGGTGCAGCTGGGGTTCGTGAACGAGGTGGCCCCGGCGGAGGACCTCATGGCGACCGCGCGCCGCTGGGCGGAGCGTATCGCCGGCTGCGCGCCGCTCGCGATCCTCGCCACCAAGGAGGTGGCCATCGAGGGCATGCGCCACGGCACGGTGAAGGACGCCATGAACATGCGCTACCCCGCGGTGGAGCGCATGGTGAACAGCGAGGACTTCATCGAGGGACCCAAGGCCTTCGTGGAGAAGCGCAAGCCCGTCTGGAAGGGCAAGTGATCCGCGTCGCCGCCACCTCGCTCGCCGCCCTCGCCGCCCTCGCCGCCTGCGCGGGGCCGGAGGGGCAGCCCGAGAGTTGGACGGTCACCGCGCCGCTGGGCGTGGACGTGCTCGAGGGCGCGGCGGATCCGGCGGTGGTCACGGACCCCTCGCTCCGTGCCGCGATCGACGCCACCGGGCTGCCGTGGCGGATCCGGCACCGACGCTCGGGGATCGAGCTGCTGCTCGTCCCGCCCATGGGCTTCGAGCGTGGGGCGGCCTTGGGGGACCAGGAGGCCGCGGACGACGAGCGCCCTTCCCACGCCGCGGCGGTGACGGCGGCTTTCTACCTCGGGCGCCACGAGGTCACGGCGGCGGAGTGGGAGGCGGTGACCGGCGAGCGCCCGGGCTTCTTCAGCGCCGCCGCGGACGAGGGGGCGCCCATCGAGAACGTCTCGTACTTCGCCGCACAGGACTTCGCGGCGGCGGCGGGGCTGCGGCTACCCACCGAGTCTCAGTGGGAGGCGGCCTGCCGGGCAGGGAGCGCAGAGGCGCGTCACGGTCCCCTGGATGACGTGGCCTGGCACCGCGGCAACGCGGGCGGGCGACCCCACCCCGTGGGCTCCCTGGCGCCCAACGCCCTCGGCTTTTACGACATGCTCGGGAACGTGTGGGAGTGGACCCGAAGTGGCTACGTGGCGGAGGAGTACGCTCGCCGCGCCGGGACCCTGGCGAGGGAACCCCTCGACGCCAGGGGGTACGCCCGCGGCACACCGCGCACGGTGCTCCGCGGCGGCTCCTGGTTCGATCCGCCCAAGCGAGCGCGGGCCTCGGCGCGCTACGCCACCGAGCGAGACCTCACCGCCGGCCACGTGGGCCTCCGCGCCGCCCTGGAGCTCAACGCTCCCACCGCCCCCCGTACCCCATGAGAAAGCACCGCCTCTGGCTCCCTGGCCTCATCCTCCTCGGCGCGGGGATCAGCCTCGCCGTCAGCGCGATGCGGTCCCGGGAGGACCTCACGGAGGGGGCGCTCCAGCAGCTGGTGACCCTCGTGGTCGCGGCCCTGCTGGTGGCCCTTTGGTGGCTGTTCTTCTCCGGTTTCCGGGCCGTGGTTCGCCTCGGTGGGTTCGTCGGCTTGACCATGCTCGTCGCGGCGCTGCGCCCCTTCGTCCATACGGACGGGACCTCGGGATCCAGCATGCCCACGCTCCGGTTCGGGCTCGACGACCAGTCGGTCCTGCCGATCACGCTCCCCGAGCTGCAGGGGGAGCCCATGGAGTCGCGTCCCCTCCAGCTGGCTCCGGGGGACTGGCCAGCGTTCCGCGGCGCCCGGCGGGACAGCGTCGCCCGGGGCGAGACCCTCGGCACCCCCTCCGAGGCGACGCTCCTCTGGAAGCGCCCGGTGGGCGAGGGGTGGTCGTCGCTGGTGCTCGTGGGGGACTGGCTCTTCACCCAGGAGCAGCGCGGGGAGTACGAGTGCACCGTCGCCTACGACGCGGCCAGCGGAGAGGAGCGCTGGGTCCACGCGGACAAGGACCGCTACGACACCTACCTCGGCGGCGTCGGACCGCGGGCCACGCCGACCTTCAGCCTCGGGACGCTGTACACGGTGGGCTCGAACGGCCGGGTGAACGCCCTCGAGGCTCACACGGGGCGGGTCCTTTGGAGCCGGGACATGCTCGAGGACGGCGGCGGCGGCCTGATCGAGTTCGGGATCGCGTGCTCGCCCCTGGTCCGGGAGGACACCGTCTACGTGGTCCCCGGCGTCAACCCTGGCGGCGGCGCGGGATCGGCGGCCGCGGGGGTCCTCGCCTACGACCGGGCGGACGGGACCGTGCGTTGGAAGGGGGGGACGCGGCCGGCGGGGTACACCGCCCCGTGGGTCGGGACCTTCGACGGCGAGGAGCACCTGCTCGTGTTCGGGCTCGAGGGCCTCTCGGGCCACGATCTGGGCACCGGGGCGGAGCTGTGGTTCACCCCGTGGGGGAACACCTTCAAGAACGGCAGCGTCATGCCGCTCGTCGCGGAGGGCGAGGTCCTGCTCAGCGTGTTCAGCAACGGCGCCAAGAAGATCGCACCCCGCCGAGCGGCGGGTGAGGGGGCCGCGGCGTGGGAGGTCGATGAGCGCTGGCGCCAGCGGCGCTTCCAGCTCAAGTTCAACGGCGGGGTGAAGCGCGGCGACCTCCTGGTCGGGCTCGACGGCGGGATCCTGGCCTGCATCGACTGGGGGACCGGGGAGCGTTACTGGAAGGAGGGCCGCCACGGCTTCGGCCAGATCCTGCTGGCCGATGACGGCCTCCTGATCCTCTCGGAATATGGGGAGGTCATCGTGGCCGGCTTCGACCGGGAGGGCGTGACCGAGCGCCTGCGCTTCGAGGCCATCGACGGGAAGTGCTGGAACCACCCGGTGCTCCGGGACGGCCGCGTCTACGTGCGGAGCGACGTGGAGATGGCCTGCTACGACCTGCGCTGATCGCCCCAGGGAGAGCCGCCCGATCCGGCGGCGGCGGACTATCCTGAGGCCATGCTCCTCGCGCTCCTCGCACTGGTCCCGGCCCCCGGCGGCGTCGACGGGCCCGTGGACTTCGGGCGCGACGTGCTGCCGATCCTCTCGGAGTACTGCTTCGACTGCCACGGCCCCGACGCGGCGGCGCGCAAGGGCGACCTGCGCCTGGACGTGCACGACGACGTGCTCTTCGTGGCGGAGCCGGGCGCGCCGGAGGAGAGCGAGCTGCTCGCGAGGCTCGTGCACGACGACCCCGACCGGGTGATGCCGCCGCCCTCCACGGGGAAGGCGCCGACGGCGGCCGAGCGGGAGCTGCTCCGGCGCTGGATCGAGGAGGGCGTGGCCTGGGAGGGGCACTGGGCCTTCCAGCCCGTCCAGGCGCCGCTCATCCCCGCCATGTCGCTCCCCTCGGGGGAGCTCACGGGCTGGGACCGCGACCCCCTGGACCTCCTGGTGCTGCACCGACTGGGCCAGCAGGGCATGGCGCCATCACCGCCTGCGGAGCCGGCCATCTGGCTGCGCCGCGTACACCTGGACCTCACCGGCTTGCCGCCGACCCTCGAGCAGCTGGACGCGTTCCTCTCGGGCGAGGTGGACCGGGCCCAGGTGGTGGACGGGCTGCTCGCGAGCGACGCGCGGGCCGAGCACCGGACCCGCGAGTGGCTCGACCTCGCGCGCTACGCCGACACCAACGGCTATCAGAACGACTTCCGCCGGGACCAGTGGCCCTGGCGCGACTGGGTCCTGGGCGCCTTCGCCGCCAACATGCCCTACGACCGCTTCGTCATGGAGCAGGTGGCGGGGGACCTGATCGAGGAGGGTAGGCGGGACGCCGTGCTCGCGACCGGCTTCCAGCGCAATCATCGCACGGTCACCGAGGGCGGCTCCATCGACGAGGAGTGGCGCGTGGAGAACGTGGCCGACCGCGCGGAGACGAGCGCGACGGCGTTCCTCGGCCTGACCGTGGGGTGCGCCCGGTGCCACGATCACCGCTACGACCCCATCTCCCAGGTGGACTACTACCGCTTCTTCGGCTTCTTCGATCAGGTGGACGAGAAGGGCGTCTACTCCGAGACCCGGGGCAACGTCCCGCCGCTCCTGCGGGTGCCGTCCCTGGAGCAGGAGGAGCGGATGGCCGCGCTCGAGGCGCGGATCGCGGAGGAGGAGGCGAGCCTCGCCGCGCTGGCCGCCACCTCGGCCGAGCGGCACGCCGCCTTCCGCGCCGCGAACAGGGACGTGATCCCGGACCTGCCGGCGCCCCTTCTCGAGCGGCGCGGCGCGGTGCTCCTCGACGGCACCCGGGAGGGGGCCGCGGACCTCGGAGGCGGCGTCGAGTTCGAGCAAGACAGGCCGTTCACCGTGACCCTCTGGCTGCGTCCGGAGTCCCACGGCGCGGTCTACAGCCGGATGGAGGACAGCGACCGCTATCGCGGCGTCGACCTGGTGCTGCTCGGGGACATGCGCCCGGCGGTGCACCTGATCCATCAGTGGACGGGGAACGCCATCAAGGTCGTGGGGACCGATCCCCTGGAGGAGGGGGCGTGGCACCACATCGCGGTGACCTACGACGGGTCCGGGAAGGCCGCCGGGGTCACGGTCCATGTGAACGGCATCCTCGCCAGCCTCAAGGCTGAGGTGGATCGCCTCGACGGGACCCTGACCACCGATGAGCCCCTGCGGCTCGGGACGCGGCGCTACGCGGGGGACCTGAAGGGGGAGTTGCTCGACTTCCGGGTCGACGGCCACGCCCTCGATGGGGCCGCCGTCCTGGCCCTCGCCCGCGGCCGGGCCGCGCTGGAGGACGGCGGGCCGTTCTATCTCGCCGTCTTCGACGAGGAGGCGGCCCGGGCGCGGCGCCGCCTGGCGAAGACCCGGTTGGAGCTGGAGCGACTCGAGCGGGACGAGGTCCCCACCGCCATGGTGCTCCGCGATCGCGACGAGCCCCGGGAGACGCGCCTCCTGCGCCGGGGGCAGTACGACCGGCCCGAGGGGGAGCCCCTGACCCCGGACGTCCCCGAGCTCTTCGGAGGCCTCCCCGACGGCGCGCGCCGCGACCGCCTCGGCCTGGCGCGCTGGCTGGTGGATCCGGCCAATCCGCTCACGGCCCGAGTGGCGGTCAACCGGGTCTGGGCGAGCTTCTTCGGGCGCGGCCTCGTCGCGACTTCCGAGGACTTCGGCATCCGCGGCGCCCGGCCCGAGCACCCCGCGCTCCTCGATCACCTCGCCGCCGAGCTGGTGGCGAGTGGCTGGGACCTGCGGTCCCTCGAGCGGCGCATCGCCCTCTCCGCCACCTACGGCCAGTCGTCGGACGCGAGCGCCGCCGCGCGGGAACGCGATCCAGCCAACGGCTGGCTGGCCCGCGGCCCGCGGCACCGGCTCGACGCGGAGGGCGTCCGGGACCAGGCGCTGCTCGCCGCAGGCCTGCTGGTGCACAAGGTGGGCGGCCCCTCGGTGAAGCCCTACCAGCCGGCCGGGCTCTGGAAGGAGCTGGCCGGGGGCGCCGGCCAGGGGGCCTACCTGGAGTCCACGGGGGACGACCTCTTCCGTCGATCGCTCTACACCTACCGCAAGCGGACCGTGCCGCACCCTCAGCTGACCACCTTCGACGCGCCGGGCTTCGAGCTCTGCACCGCGCGGCGGCCGAGCACGAACACACCCCTCCAGGCGCTGGCGCTCCTCAACGGGCCGACCTACCTGGAGGCCTCCCGCCACCTGGCGAAGCGCATGCTCCAGGCCGAGGGGGAGGACGCCCGGGTGACCCTCGGGATGCGCGCGGTCCTCTCCCGCGGGCCCACCGCCGCCGAGCTGGAGGTCCTCAAGGGGGCCCTCGCGCGGTACCGGAGCGAGTTCGAGGCGGACGCGATGGCCGCGGTGGAGCTGCTCGGCGTGGGCGCCACGGCCGTCTCGCCGCGCACCCGCACCCCCGAGTGGGCGGCGTACACGATGATCGCCTCCACGATCCTGAACCTCGACGAGGCGATCACCCAGCGATGAGCAGCGACGAGCAAGACCTCCGGCGGTCCGCCGCCCTCGGCGCCGCCCTGCGCACCAACCGGCGCACCTTCCTCGGTGGAGGCGTGGCCGGGCTGGGGGCGCTGGCCCTCGGGAGCCTCGACCCTGCCTTCGGCGGCTCGCCTGCGTCGGGGCCCAAGGCCAAGGCGAAGCGCGTCATCTACCTCTTCCAGTCGGGCGCGCCCTCGCAGTTCGAGACCCTCGACCCCAAGCCGGGGCTCGTGGACCGCTTCGGCGTGGAGCTGCCCGAGTCCGTGCGCCAGGGACAGCGGCTGACCACGATGACGTCGGGCCAGTCCTCGTTCCCCATCGCGCCCTCGAAGTTCGGGGCCACGCGCCGGGGGGAGAGCGGCGCGCTCATGGGGGACCTGCTCACCCACACGGGCGCCATCGCGGACAAGCTCTGCATCGTGCGCTCCATGGTCACCGAGGCCATCAACCACGACCCCGCCATCACCTTCGCCCAGACCGGTTCCCAGCTGGCGGGGCGGCCGAGCATGGGGGCGTGGCTCTCCTACGGGCTGGGGTCCATGAACGAGGACCTGCCGACGTTCGTGGTGATGGTGTCCTCGAGCGCCACCAAGCAGCCCCTCTACGCGCGGCTGTGGGGGAGCGGCTTCCTGCCGACCCGTCACCAGGGCGTGAAGCTCCGCAGCGGCGAGGACCCGGTGCTCTATCTCGCGAACGCCCCCGGCATCGATCGGGAGCGGCGGCGGGCGATGCTGGACGATCTCAGGCGGTTGAACGGCCTGCGGGACGACGAGGACCCCGAGCGCGACACGCGGGTGGAGCAGTACGAGCTGGCCTTCCGCATGCAGGCGGCGGTGCCGGATCTGACGGACATCTCCGACGAGCCGGAGTCGGTGCTGGAGCGCTACGGGCCCGACGTGCGCCGGCCGGGGTCCTTCGCCCGCAACTGCCTGCTCGCCCGGCGCATGGCCGAGCGCGACGTGCGCTTCGTGCAGCTCTTCCACATGGGCTGGGACCACCACGGCAACCTGCCCAAGGACCTCACGAAGTGCGTGAAGGACACCGACCAACCCTCCGCCGCGCTGGTCCAGGACCTGGAGGAGCGCGGGCTCCTCGATGACACCATCGTGGTCTGGGGCGGAGAGTTCGGCCGGACGGTCTACAGCCAGGGGGAGCTCACCAAGGAGAACTACGGCCGGGACCACCACCCGCGCTGCTTCTCCATCTGGCTCGCGGGCGGCGGGTTCGCGCCCGGCGTCACCCACGGGGAGACCTGCGACCACTCCTACAACGTGGTACGGGACCCGGTCTCCACCCACGACCTGCACGCCACGCTCCTGCATCAGTTGGGTCTCGACCACGAGCGGCTCACCTATCGCTTCCAGGGCCGGGACTTCCGCCTCACGGACGTGCACGGGGAGCTGGTACCGGGCATCCTCGCCTGAGGGCCGCTCGAACGGTCATGGGACCCGGCGCTCCGGCCGGGACGGACCGACCGCTCCCAACCCGCCTATGACCATCGCCGCCTCCATCTGTGCCCTCGCGTTCCTCGTCCCGCAGGAGCCGCCGGCGGGGCCCGCTCCGACGCCGGGATTGACCTTCCACGCGGCGCCGCGGCCCCTGGCGGAGGGGGCCATCACCGAGGACTGGAGCTCGTTCCTCGGGCCGCGCAGGGACGGGATCTGCCGGGAGGCCCCGCTGCGGTCGGACTTCGGTTCGACGGCCCCGCCGCTGGTGTGGGAGCTGGAGCGAGGGGACGGGTTCGCGAGCCCGGTGGTCGCGGACGGGCGGCTGGTCTTCACCCACCGCGTGGGCCGGGAGGTCCACGTGGACTGCCACGACGCCTTCAGCGGCCAGCGGATCTGGCGGCACTCGTTCCCCTGCAGCTACTCGGGGCGCTACTTCGACAACGACGGGCCGAGGGCGACGCCGACCATCGCCCGCGGGCGCGTGGTGGTCCACGGCGTGGGGGGCCGGCTCGTGGTCCTGGACTTCGCCACCGGGAAGGAGCTGTGGGGCGTGAACACCAACGAGGCCATGGACGTGGGGCGGGGCTACTTCGGGGTGGTCTCCTCTCCGCTCGTCGTGGGGGACATGGTCGTGCAGAACTTCGGAGCGCCGCCGTCCTCCGGCGGCTCCAGCTGGGGGCCCTGCGTGGGTGCCCTGGACCTGGAGACGGGCGAGCCTCGCTGGGGCGCGGGGGATCAGTGGGGGCCCAGCTGCGCCTCGCCGGTCCTCGCCACCATCGGCGGGGAGGAGCGCATCCTCGTGATCGCTGGCGGGGAGACCCGCCCCCCGGTGGGCGGTCTCCTGATCCTCACGACCGAAGGGAAGATCACCACCCGGTACCCCTTCCGCAGCCGTACGACCCTCAGCGTCAACGGGCCGAGCCCGGTGCCCATGGGGGACAGCGTGTTCCTCACGGCGGCCTACAACGTGGGCAGCGCGGTGGTGGACGTGGACGAGGACGGCAAGGGGGAGGAGCGCTGGCGGGACCGGCGGTCCCTCGCGCTCGAGTTCGCGACCCCGATCTTCGTGGAAGGGAAGATCGTCGCGGTGGACGGTGTCTCCGGGCGCGCGGGGGCCCTGGTGGCGATCGACCCCAAGAGCGGCGAGGAGCAGATCCGCACCTCGCTCACCTTCGACCAGGAGGTGGGGGAAGGGGACCGCAAGCGCACCCTGAGCACCAGCCTTGGGAAGGGCACGGTGATGGCCGCGGACGGCGTCCTCTGGGCCCTGGGTGACACCGGTCAGCTGGTGACCGTGAAGCAGGGCGAGGAGGACTTCGAGGTGATCTCCCAGGCCCCGCTGTTCTATGCGGCGGAGACCTGGACGCCGCCTGTCATCTGCAACGGGCTGCTCTACGTGTGTCAGAACAACCGCGGCCGGGGCGACGGCTCACCCAGGCGCCTTCTCTGCTACGACGTGCGCGGCGAGTGAGGGGCCTCAGGCCCGCCGCGCGGGCCGCCTGCCGTTGAGCATCCAGCCGATCGGCGTCGGGCGGATGAGGAGCGCGTAGGTGAGGAGCAGCGCCGCGAGGCACGCGGTCACCATGACCCCGAGCTTCTGCCAGGCGGGGAGCTCCCAGCGGGCCACGGCTCCTTGGAGAAGGAAGACCAGGGGCAGGTGGGCGAGGTAGATCCAGTAGGACGCGTCGGAGAGGTAGCGGACCCAGGTGCGCTCCCGGTGGAAGAGCTTCGCCGAGAGCCCGATCAGCCCGAGGGTCATGGTCCAGGCGAAGGCGGCCTGCATGACGGCGGGGATGAGCGCCTCGAGCTCGCCGCCCTTGGCGCTCTCCGCAGCGGCCCCCGCGGCGAGGAAGATCACGATGGCGACGGCGAGCATCGCCGGCCAGCCGCGGGTGAGGCTGCGGGTGTCCGGGTCGAGGCCGCGCACGGCCGCGCCGAAGAGGAAGAAGACGCCGTAGTAGGCGAGCACCAGCGGGTCGAAGGCGAGGACCGAGGAGGTGCTCGGACCGAAGAAGGTCAGCCCCTCGTGCAGCATGATCGCCTGGAACGTCGCGGT
Organism: uncultured bacterium; assembly: GCA_938075305.1. GTDB lineage: Bacteria > Planctomycetota > UBA1135 > UBA1135 > Saltatorellus. Next base: position 20,290 of record CALJGV010000020.1, on the reverse strand, counting down.
CAGGGGGACGACGGCGATGAGCGCCAGGGGGGACACGTAGAGGGCCGAGTTGGACGCGGGGGTCCACCGCGCGGCGATGGCGAACACCGGGAGGCTGAGCACGAGCAGACCCATCAGGTACCAGAGGAACCAGAGGTGGCCGAGGTCGAAGTCGGCGAGCTCCTCCAGGAGCCGGCTCCCGGGCTGCGGGTCAAAGACCTCGAACCCCTCCGACGGAGCGGCGGCGAACACCGCCGCCGTGCGGCGGACGCGGTCTGGCATCACGCCCAGGTCCACGTCGTACCGGACGAGGCTGGCCACGAGCTGCGTGAGCCCCTTGCGTTCGTCGCCCCAGGGCCAGAGGGAGAGCTCCATCGGGCTGGTGCCGTCCCGGTTCCGAACCCCCGGGTCGGCGCCCCGGGCGAGGAGGACCCGGCTGGCCTCCGGAGCGGCCCAGAAGGCGGCGCTGTTCAGGGGCGTGCCGTGGGACCCGAGGGAGAGCTCCAGGTCCGCGCCGAGGTCCAGGAGAAGCTCGCAGACCTCGGGCTGATCCGCGGTCGCGGCCCAGTGCAGGGCGGTGAGCTTGAGGTCGTCCCTGGCGTTCACGTCCTCGCCCGCGGCGATCAGGGCCTCGACCCGCTCCCGGTCACCGGCTCGGGCCGCCGCCCAGAGGTCGAGCTCCGCGCCGCGGGCGCCCACCTCCGAGCCCCCGGCGACGTCCTCGAGGTCGAAGACCGAGGCCGTGGCGCGGACCCGGGCCGGCATGGCGGCGAGGTCCACATCGAATCGGATGAGCCCTGCGACGAAGGTTGTGGCTACCAGTCGGTCCTCGGCCCAGCGCCACCTCGCCAGGTCCACCGCGCGGGTTCCGTCCTGGTTGCGGGCCTCCGGGTCCGCGCCGCGGGCCAGGAGGACCTCGCAGGCCGCCGCGGATCCCCAGAACGCGCCGCTGATGAGGGGCGTCGCCGCGGACCCGTCCTTGGCCTCGAGGTCCGCGCCGAGCTCGACGAGGAGCTCGCAGGCGGCGGCCTGGTCCTCGGCCGCCGCCCAGTGGAGGGCCGTCAGCAGGAGGTTGTCCCTGGCGTCGAGGTCCTGTCCTTCCACGTCGAGCGCCCGGAGGCGCTGCAGGTCCCCGGCGCGGGCGGCGGACCACAGGTCGCGGTTCAGATTCGTCGCCGGACCCTCGGTCTCCCTCGGAGTCGAGCTCGCCCGGGAGTCCTCGGGCGCGTATCGCAGCGCCAGGCCCTCGCCCACGGACCAATGCACCAGGGGGAGGATGGTGAAGCACGCGACGACCATGGGCACCAGGACCCGCCGGACCCGGTGCGAGATCAGCCCGCGCGCGCCCCTCCGCTGCCAGAGCATCACCGCGAAGTAGCCGCTCAAGAGGAAGAAGAGCGGCATGCGGAAGCCGTGGATGAAGGCGAAGAGCCCGGTCATCCCCTCCGTCCGGACCTCGTCGGTGATCGGCCAGGGGACGAACGACAGGGAGAGGCACGCGTGGAGCACGACGCCCAGGGACATGGCGAAGCTCCGCACGGCGTCGAGGTCGTGGCGGCGAGTCGCCGCCACGGTGGGCGCGTCCGTGGCGAGCGGCGAGGCGGGCTTGTCCTCGGGAAGGGGAGGCATGGGGGGCTCGGTTCTGGTGGCGGCAGGCTCACCGCAGCTTCGCATTCCCGCCCGGCGTATTCAGACAGCCCCCGGAGATTCTCGCCCGCCCGGCCCTCTCGGTGGGGTGCCGGGGCGCCTCAGGGGAGCTCGCGGAGCCGGAGGTTCCGGAACTGCACGGGCGCGGCCTCGGCCTCGAGGGCCAGGTAGCCCGTGGCTGGCTGGCAGTCGCGGCCGCCGTTGACCTCCTCACCGTTCACCCACAGGCGCACCTCGCCGTTGATGGCGCGGACGTAGTAGTGGTTCCACTCGCCGTGGGGACGAGTGAGTCGCTGGGTGGGAAAGCTACGTGGGCTGTTGGGCCGGCCGACCTTGTAGGCGTCACCGCCCTCGTCCGTGTACTCGATGGCCGGCGTGAAGGCGGTCATCTTCGAGCCGCCGACAGGGAAGACGTCCCCGTGGCTCGTGAACCAGTTGGAGTGCTTGCCCTTGTTCTTGAGCCAGTTGGCCTCGTAGCCGAGGTCGAGGACCTGGACCTCGATGCCGCTGCGGGGGAGGGTGCCGGGGGGCAGGTCGGTGAAGGCGGACTCGGGGCACCACAGGAACAGGCCAGAGTTGCCCGCGAAGGTCTCGTGCTTCCACTCGACCACCATCTCGAAGTTGGTGTACGTCTTCTGGCTCCGAGCGCCGCCCACGGGCCGGCCGGTGCAGTGGATGACGCCGTCCTCCTCGCGCCAGGTGGTGTCGTCGCCGTTGACGTTGACGAAGTCCGCGAGGGTGAGGGTGGTCCAGCCCTCGCCGTCCACGTGGGCGCGCTGGAGCTCGGCGGCGGGGAGCGCGGCCCACAGGGCAGCGGCGGCGGGGATCGCGGCCAGGGAGAGCTTGAGGAGGTTCATGGCGGGGTCAGTCCTTGGGGTTGGCGAGGCAGTAGAGGAAGTCGCCCGTGCGCAAGAAGAGCCGGTCGCCCACGGCCACGGGGGAGGAGAGGGTGAAGGAGCCGTCGAGCTCGTTGACGGCCAGCTGCTTGAACTCGGCGCCTGCGGCGAGGACCACCGTGATGCCCTCCTCGTTCGTGATGTACAGCTTGCCGTCCGCGAGCAGGGGCGACGAGGACACGGTGCCCTCGATGGTCCGCTCCGGGCCCCACAGGGCCTCGCCGGTGGCGCCGACGATGCACGTGACGAGCCCGGCGTCGTCCACCATGTAGAGGTGGGTCCCGTCACTCGCCGGGGTCGGCACGTCCGGGCCGCCGCGGGTGTCCCAGCGCCAGCGGACGTCCTCGTCGGTCAGGGGCTCGCCGCCCGCGGTGTCGATGGCGAGCACGGGCCGCTCGCGGGTCGGGGCCACGAGGATGTCGCCCACCATGACGGCGGAGGGCACGATGCGGTAGTTCGTGGCCTTGCGCGGGTTGAGCCCGTCCACGCGCCACAGCTCCTTGCCTGAGTCGAGGGCGTGGCCCGTCACCACGTCGCCGCCGGTGATGACCAGCTCGGCGCCGCCCTCGCGCTCGATCACCAGCGGCGTGGTGTAGGCGTCGGGGGATTCGCGCTGCGCGTCCGTGGGGCGCTCGGCGCGCCAGCGGAGCGCGCCCGACTTCGCGTCGAAGGCTGCGATGTAGGACGGGTCGTCGGTCTTCATCCCGTGCAGCACCTGCACGATCAGGAGACCATCGTGGAGCACCGGCGACGACGCGTACCCCCAGAGCAGCCCGAACGAACCCCAGCGCTCCTGCAGGTTGGTGGACCACGCCAGCTCGCCGGTGAAGTCATGGGCGCTCACGGTCCCGTTCCCGGTGACGGTCCAGACGTGGGCTCCGTCGGTGACGGGGGAGGCCGAGGCGCGGTTGGCCTTGTAGTGGAGCTCGTTGCCCTCGTCGAGGTTCCGGGTCCAGCGCACCGATCCGTCCACGGCGCTCAGGCAGTGGAGCAGCATCTCCGGGCCCCCCGGGTCGCGGCGTGGCCGGCGGCGCCCCTTGGGCTGCTCCTCGGTGGCTCCAGGCTCGGGGGCCGAGGCCGAGAGGACGAAGAGGTGGTCGCCGCTGATGGCGGGGGTGGCGCCTGAGAACGTGGGCATCGGGGTCCGCCAGACCACGTGCTCGTCGACGGCCCAGCGGGTGGGGAGCCCCGTCGCGCCCGGCGCGATCCCCCGGAGCTCGGGGCCCCTCCAGTTGCTCCACGCGGGCTGGCCGTCTTGGGGGGCGGCGAGCGGGGCCGGGGCCGAGGGTGGCGTGGCCGCGGCGAGGATGAGGACGCCCAGGAGGGAGGAGATGGGAGGAATGGTCATGTGGGGGAAGGGGGCGCGGGCTCACGCATCCTATCGGTCCGGACCCGGATTGCGGTGACGGCCTGGGGGCCCCCGAGTGCCGGTCCGCGTCCCAGGTCCCCCAGGGATTGTGGCCGTGGACCCTGCTGCGCCGGGGATTGAGCCCGGAAGAGGGCTCCGGACGGGGGACGCCCCGCGGGCTATCACGATCGAGAGGTCGCCTCTACGGTGGCCCATACCACGCGCCCGTTCCCGCTCCTTGAAGGGAGAGGGCCGGGCGACCCCACCCTTTGACTGCAGTCCCCGCACCGCCCCATGATCCGAGCCACCGCCAGCCTCTTCATCGCCCTCGTCACCTCCGCTCCCGCGCCGGCGTGGAGCCATGCGGACGAGGAGGCGCCCAGGGTGCTGTTCCTGACCCACTCGGCCGGCTTCGTTCACTCGGTCGTGCGGCGGCCGGCGCCTGACCAGCTGGCCCACGCGGAGCGAGTCCTGAAGGAGGTGGCGGAGGGCCGGCTTGTGGTGGACTGCACCCAGGACTGCGGCGACATCACGCCGGAGAACCTCGCGCGTTATGACGCCGTCCTCTTCTACACCACCGGGTCGCTCCCCATCAGCGACGAGGGCAAGGCGGGCTTGATCGAGTGGGTCCGCGGGGGAGGCGCGTTCTGCGGCGTGCACTGCGCGACGGACACCTTCTACGAGTTCGCCGACTACATGGGGCTGGTGGGGGGCGCCTTCGACGGCCACCCCTGGCACGAGGAGGTGACGATGACCGTGGAGGACGGGGTGCACCCGGCCACGTCGCACCTCGGGGAGCGCTGGGTGCTGAACGACGAGATCTACCAGTTCAAGTGGTGGCGCCGTCACCCCAACCACGTGCTGCTCTCCCTCGACGCCAGCGTGAACGATGTGGCCCGCGGCAAGCGCGTGGACCGCGACTATGCGAACGCGTGGTGCAAGGACTTCGGCCGGGGGAAGATGTTCTACACGGCGCTCGGACACCGGGAGGACGTCTGGACGAACCCCGCGTTCCAGGAGCACCTGATGGGCGGGATCGAGTGGGCGATCGACGGAGACTCGGTCTCCGTGCCGGCGCCCCCCGGCGCCGTGGTGCTCCTCGATGTCCAGGACCGCCGCCCGTCGAGGACCCTGGCGGGCTGGCGAGACGGCGACGGTGGGGCGGCGAGGTGGCGGGTCACGATCCCCACGCCGCACGCGAGCGCGGAGGAGGCCGCGGCTGGCGGGGAGCAATGGGGCGGCGGACACTCGGCCGTTCGGACCGGTTACATGCAGGTGGTGCCGGGAACAGGGAACCTCTTCACCCGCGCGGAGCTGGGGGGCGACTACCTCTTGCACGTGGAGTTCATGGTGCCGCCGACGCCCGAGACCAACGGGTGGCAGGACCGGGGCAACAGCGGCGTCTACGTCCAGGGCCGCTACGAGGTTCAGGTCCTCGACTCCCTGGGGCTGAAGCTCCGGAGCGGGGATTGCGGCGGGATCTACGGCAAGCATGTGGCGGCCGTTGACGCGTGCAAGCCGGCGGGGCACTGGCAGAGCTACGACATCGAATTCCGCTCGCCGCGCCGGGACCGCGAGGGGGCGAAGACGGAGAGCGCCCGCATGTCGGTCTGGCACAACGGGATCCTCATCCACGACGACGTGGAGGTGGATGGGCCCACGGCGGCCGCCGTCGGCGGGGACGAGCCCGGCTTCGGCCCGCTCATGCTCCAGGACCACGGGCACCCGGTCCGCTACCGGAACATCTGGGCCCTGCCGCGGTGAGCCGAGGGGACCGTGGCCCGCAGGTCGCGATCATGAGAAGCGCGTAAGGAGGTGGGCTCAAGAGGCCGCATCCGCGTCAGAGGAGGCGTGCCGACGTGGCCGGGTGCTAGGCTGAGCAAGAATGCTCCTTGGCCCCTATCTCCGGCGTCTCTTGCGGCGCCGCCTGGCTCGATGAACCGAACCCAACTGCTCGCCTGCGCCGCGGCGCTCACGCTCCTCGCCACCGCTGCTCCTGCGGGGGCGGCCATCCAGGCCAGTGAGAATTGGCCCTCGTGGCGAGGCCCGGATCACAACGGGGTCGCCCCCTCAGGCGGCGCCCCCACGGAGTGGGGTGAGGAGAAGAACATCCGCTGGCGCGCCGAGCTCCCCGGACTCGGGATCTCGACGCCGGTGGTGTGGGGGGACTATCTCTACGTCACGACCGCCGTCGAGACCGACGAGCTGGCGGACGGATCCAAGGCGGAGACCGAGCCTGAGCCCCAGGAGGACCGGCGCCGCGGGCGTGGTCGCCGAGGGCGCGGCTCCTCGGGCCCGAAGAAGGTCCACGAGTTCCGCGTCATGTGCGTCAGCCGCGAGGACGGGAGCGTGGTCTGGAGCAAGAAGGTGGCCGAGACCGCACCCCACGAGGGCATCCACGGGACCAACTCCCAGGCCTCGGCGTCGCCGATCACGGACGGAGAGCACATCTGGGCCTTCTTCGGCTCGCGCGGTCTGCACTGCCTCGACATGGAGGGGACCATCGTCTGGTCGAAGGACTTCGGGAAGATGAAGACCCGGAACGAGTTCGGCGAGGGAGCCTCACCGGCCATTCACGGGGACAAGATCGTGGTCCTCTGGGACCACGAGGGCGTCGACTTCATCGCCGCCCTCGACAAGGAGACGGGCAAGGAGGCGTGGCGTACGGAGCGTGATGAGGTCACCACCTGGGTCACGCCGCTCATCGTCCCGGTGGGGGACGAGGTGCAGGTGATCACCACCGCGACCGACGCCTCCCGGGCCTACAACCTGGAGAACGGCGAGCTGATCTGGTCCATCGGTGGGATGACGACCAACTGCATCCCCACGCCCATCCACCAGGACGGCGTGGTCTACCTCATGAGCGGCTTCCGCGGCTCCGCGCTCCAGGCGATCAAGCTCGAGGGCGCGTCGGGGGACCTCAAGGAGAGCAAGAACCTGCTCTGGAGCTACGGCAAGAACACCCCGTACGTTCCCACGGGCGTGCTCGTGGACGGGAAGCTCTACTTCCTGCGGGTCAACTCCGGCCGGGTCACCTGCCTCGACGCGGCCAACGGCAAGGAGTTCTTCTCGGCGGAGAACCTTGGGGGGATCCGGTCGGTCTACGCCTCCCTGACCGCTTCAGGCGAGTACATCTACGCGGCGTCCCGTGAGGGGGAGACGGTGGTGTTCAAGATCGGGGAGACCTTCGACCAGGTGGCCTCCAACACGCTTGACGACGCCTTCGACGCGTCACCGGTGATCGTCGACGGCCAGCTGTACCTCCGCGGCCGGAAGGCGCTGTACTGCATCGCCGCTGACGAGGAGTGAGGGCGAGGCGGTCACGCCACTGCGAGCTTGTCGCTTTAAGCTTGGCGATGTAGAGTCATATTCCGTGGACCGCTTCTCCGTCTTCAGTCTGGTCTTCTACCCCTGTCTCGCGGCCGCGCTCGCCCTGGGGATCTGGGGTGGGTGTGGGCGCGAGTGGTCCCGCACCCTGGCGGGGCTCCTGGGGGGGGTGCTCCTGTTCTGGGGAGGGCTGCTCGCCGCGGTGGGCCTCTACTTCCAGACGTGGCAGGCCGCTCCGGATCCTCCTGAGGAGGCCTTCTCCGATGGGGGCTCGCTGGCCTTCGTCCTCTTCGTCGGCTGGCTCCCCGGGATACTGTTGATCGGTGCGACCCTCGGCTTGTCCCGCTGGCTCAGCGTGCGCCGGGCCCGGGCGACGCTCGGTTGATCAGGGCCCCTGGTCCCCATCGAGGGGGTCAGGGCCGAAGCGGTGCCAGTACTCGAGGATCGCTCGGCGGGGTCCGTCGGCGTAGGCCGGATTGGCGGCCTCACACTCCGCGAGGTCGAGCTGGAGGAAGCCCAAGACCGCGGCGCCCTGGGATCGGTCCAGGCCCTCGAAGCGCGGCGTGTTGAAGTCGCTCGGCTCCAGGGCGTAGCCGAGGAACTCGTCCACGTCGCACTCTGGATCCAGGGCGGCGAGGAGGAACGCGGGCAGGAGCGCCCGGAAGGTCCGGGCTCCCATGAGCGGCAGGTCTTGCTCGAGACTCTCTGCGAGCGCCGAGTCCAAGGAGCGCCAGTCGCGGCCTCGGAGCCGCTGTTCGAGCTCGGTGCACTCCGGGCAGGGGCAGTCCACCAGGGGCGAAGCCGGGGCGCCCGCGTGGGACCATGCCGCGCGGATCTGCTGGCGGAGCTCGTCCGCACGGGACGGACTCCCCTGGGACGGTGTCGGGTCATTTCCGCCGGCCATACCGTCCCAGTCTATCCCGGGGCGAGCTGACCCTCTTCGGGCCGGCGTGGATGGGCTCAGTACAGGGTGACCTGCACGGGCAGGGAGAAGTTGGACACCGGCAGGCCGAAGATCGAATCCCGGTACCAGCACTGGAAGTGCCAGGTCTCGCCGGACATGGCCGCCACCGGGCCCGTGGGCTGGGACAGGCCACCGAGGTCCAGGGTCAGGTTCATCTCGCCGGACGGCGTGGCGGCCTGGGCGAACGAGCTGTAGCGACCGATGGACCCCCCGAGGCAGAGCGTCCCCACGGCGTTGCCGGGGTTCACGACCTGCCCGGTGGTGGTGCTCGTGAGGAAGTAACCCACGGCGCCGCCCGGGAGCGCGTCGCACCTCACCTCGAGGTCGTCCTGAAGGATCGACGGGCTCCCGATCAGGGAGGTCAGGGCGACCTGCCCGGTCTGGTTCGCCGAGGCGGTGCAGTAGGGCTCGCCCACGGGCGGGCAAGCCACCGGTGCGTAGAACCCCGGGCTCCCGATGTCGCCGTTCAGGGACGTGATCGAGCCCCAGGCGTCGCCTTCTGAGGCCACGCTCCACCGGTAGATGTCGTTGATGCCGAGGCCCGCGTCGCACCCGTGCCCGCTCGCCTCACGCGCGCGGAGGGTGCCGGGGAAGTCCTCGTCCCCGTAGGCGAGCACGTCGACCGTCGCCCCCGAGGCGTCGAAGAGGTGGATCTCGTCGTTTCGACCGAGGGATGCCACCGCGTTGCCGCCGAGCACCGTCGTGATCCCCAGGCCCCAGCTCGCCGCGAAGTTGGAGGCGATGCGGTCGGTGACCAGGATCGAGTCGCCAGGGTCGATGATCCCGGCGAGGGAGAGGTCGTAGGTCCCGGGGATGGCCGACTGGTCGTCGATGCTCCAGTCCTCGAGGTCCACGGGCAGCGAGGACACGTTGGTGAGCTCGATGAACTCGCCGTCGAGCCCGCTGTACATGTACTCGGTGATCTGGATCTGGCCCGACGCCTGGGCCCCGAGGGCGCCGAGCGCGGCGAGGGAGAGCGCCGCGCGGGCGGACGTGGAGCGGAGGGAGAGAGTCATGGGAGAGCGGCTCATTCGAAGTTCACCGAGATGCCGTTGGTGAAGTTGGAGACGGGCTGGCCGCCCACCGAGTCCCGGTGCCACAGCTGCCAGCACCAGGTGTCGCCGGGCATGGCGGAGACGAAGCCGGTGGGCTGGGGCAGGGACGTGAGGTCGAGGGCGAGGGCGATCTCACCGGCGGCGCCGGAGTTCCCGATCTGGCCGGGGCCGACGTAACGGCCGATGGGGGCACCCAGGCAGAGGTTGCCGAGGCTCCCGCCGGGGTTGGGGGAGAAGCCGGTGGTCGCGCTCACGAGGAGGTAGCCCGTGGAGCCCGAGGGCAGGCTCGAGGCGACCAGGGTGATGTCATTGTCCGCGACCTCCCTGCTCCCGTCGGCCCGCAGCTCTGAGGCGGCCCCCGTGGAGTTCAGATTGGCGATGCAGAAGGGCGTCCCGATGCCGCCGCACGGGGCGCCGCTCCAGGAGCCGGGGTTGCCGACGTCGCCGTTCAGGGAGGTGACCGAGTCTTGGAAGTCCCCTTCGAAGGAGAGGGACCACAGGAAGGGGTTCTCGGCCCCGAGGCCGTCCGTGCAGACCCAGGCGGAGGCTTCACGGGCGCGGACCGAGCCGGGGAAGTCCTCGTCGCCGTAGAGGAGGCGATCCTCGATGGCACCGTTGGCGTCGAACACGAAGATGCCGTCGTTCCGGCCGAAGGTCGCGTTGACGTTGCCCTCCAGCACGACCACCCCGGAGAGGCCCCAGTCGAGCTGGAAGGAGGCGGCGGCGCCCTCGGTGATCACGATGGAGTCGCCCGGGTCGAGGGTGCCCGCGCTCGAGAGGTCGAAGGTCCCGGCGTTGGCCGAGCCGTCGTCAAGGCTCCAACCGGCGAGGTCGATCGGGGCTCCCGAGGTGTTCGTCAGCTCAACGAACTCGTCGCCGTTGCCGGAGTACATGTACTCGGTGATCCGGATCCCGGCGCTGCCGAAGGGGTAGTTGAAGCCCGCGGGCTTGCCCTCGGCGAACTTCGGCGCGTACCGCTGTCCGCCTCCGACGCCGGTGGGGGCGCCAGCCTCCACGTAGTAGTCGAGCCTGCCGCCGGGCGTGCCGGGGATGGGGAGCAGCGCGCCGTACACGCCGTCGCCCGCGGCCCCGTCACCGTTCTGGCCGTCGTCGAACATGGGCACCGGGATGAAGCGCCCCACCTCCCGGTAGTAGAGGTTGGCGAACGCCACGGACGAGCCGGGGGTCTGGATGCGGGCCGTGACGAAGGTCGGCGTGCCGACGGTGGGCGCGGCGGGCGTGTGGGCCAGCTCGGTGATCTCCGGCTGGACCTTGGTCAGGTCCGTTTGGGACAGCAGGAAGTTACGCCGCGTCACCAGGTACTGCTCGAGGCCCGGGCAGGGGAGGTTGGAGCCCCCCACGTTCACGAACGTCTGGGTGTTGAAGTTCGACTGGAACTGGGCGTACGTGTAGAGCCGCTTGGGGTCGGCCTGGACGGCGGCGTCGATCAGCGCCTTGTAGCCCAGGAGCTGGCCCTGGAGATCGGCCCAGCTGAAGTCCTCCATCATGGTCCGGTAGTGGGCGAAGTACCGCTCACGCAGGCGCGGGATCGCCATGAGCCGGGACACCGCGGGTCGGCTCCCGGAGTTGAAGCGATAGGTCGGGGACAGGTTGGTGGTGGTGCCCCCCGGCCAGCCGAACAGGCTGACGCCCCACGACTCGTTCCCGTCGTGCTGGTGCAGGTTGATCCGGTCATGGAGGGGGTCGTAGTAGACGTTGAAGTCCGCCCCCTTCGAGATGTAGCTGTCCTCGTCCATGAACAGGTTCTCCGCCACCAGCGCCCAGATGGCGCCGTCCACGGCGAACTTCTCATCGATCGCGGCGGCGTTGCTCCCCGAGTTGTTCAGGGCGAAGGTGCCGTCGATCATCGGCTGCCAGGGCTGGGCGAGGCCGCCGTCGTCCTTGAGCTGGTAGTTCTGCGCGTACGAGTTCGGGTTGGTGCCGATGTAGCGCAGCGCGTCCTGTCCGGTGGAGATGTTGAGCGCCTTGTACCGGGCGCCCCCGTCTTCCTCGAAGTACTCCTCGAGGAGCTGGGTGTTGTACTGCTGGACGTTGACGTAGACGCCCCAGTTCTCCCCGTTGAGCCGGAGCTGGACGTGGTTTCCTAGGCCCGCGGGCGTGTACCGACGCACGAAGCGGAAGAAGCCGATCTCGCGGCAGAACGTCGGGTCCTCGATCCCGTTGTTCAGGTTGAGGGTCCGATAGCCGAGCAGCCGCGCCGCGTCGTCCGACTCGGTGATCTCGATGTTGAAGGACGTCTTCTGCGAGCCAGGAGGCAGGAAGAAGAACGACGAGTTGCCCTTCACCCGGATCCCGACGCCGGGGATGGTGATGGGCGCGGGGAGGTCAGGACCGGAGAGCGTCAGGTCCACCACGATGTTGGTGCCCGTGCTCGACGTGGCCCGCAGCCCCGGCCAGAAGTTGGTCGTCGGGAGCGTGATGTCGATCGTCCGCAGGACCGTGTCGTCGTAGAGGTCGGGCTCCTGGGCCGTGGCGAGGGGGGCGAGGGCGAGGAGGCCGAGGGCAGCGAGGTGACGCATGGAGAGAGATCAGGGGAGAGAGCCGGGGGGCGTCATCGTACCGCGGGGCAAAAGAGTGACTCCGCCCCGCGTCGGGCGAGTTGCGCCGTCGGGCGCACATCCCCCCTAGATTCGCACGATGGGACGGGCGACAGACAATCTGCCCGCGCTCCCGTGCCTCTGGAGCCCTCGTCCCCCCGGAAGCGTATTTGCGGGCTCCGGCGGACCCGTTACTGGGGCGTGGCCTGGCCCGCGACGTTCCGGGCACCGGGCGTCGGACGGGCCGTTCGCGCGAAGGGCCCGCGCCCATCCTGGGTTCGCGCGTAGCTGTGGTCGTCGCGCAGCGAGGGGATCGGCGTCGAATCGAACGGCACCCGCGAGAGCTCACCCGGCCCTGAGAGGCCGAGGAAGTCTCCGTTCGACGAGAGCCTGAAGTTGACGTGCGTCGGCCCCTGGGAGACGTCGTCGTCTGCCCAGAACAGGAGGTAGCCCTTGGCCGGGATGGAGACGCCGGCGGGGATCTCGAACTTGGTCGGGTCCTCGGGGTCGTCCGTCAGGTGGAAGCCCCCGAGGTCCAGCGGGGTGTCCGTCAGGTTGCGCAGCTCGAACCAGTCCTCGAACTGGCCGGCGGGGTCCGCCACCGTTCGAGAGTTCGCGCTCTGGACCTCGTTGATGCGCACGCGGCAGCCGGAGCAGTATGTCCCTGAGAAGGGCGGGCTCCACTGGGTGCCGTCGAAGGCCCGGGCCTGGATCCTCGAGGTGCCGCGGGGGAGGGGGATCGGCCCCGCCGCGGCGCGGGCGGCCGGGTTGACCGCCCCGAGGGGCAGGCGCGGGTCCGACCCGTCCACGGTGTAGTAGACCGGGGCGGAGCTGGAGAGGGTCAAGGGAGCGCCGTCTCGGTAGCGGCCCGGCGGCCGGGACGGGGAGGGCGCCGAGATGGAGGGAAAGAGCTGGGGCGTGGCGGCGAGCAGCTGCTGGAGCAGCACCTGGCTACGGATGGGGAAGAAGTCGTTCAGCAGCCGGTCCCGTTCCACCACCCAGTCCGTCAGGTTGAATTGCCCAGGGGTCTCGAAGTAGTTGCCCCAGCGTGCGTACTCCATGAGCACGGCCGGACCCAGCTCCGTCGCGATGTCGTGGTAGCGGGTCGCGGGGACGTTCCGTTCGGGGAAGGAGGGGTCGTAGGGGGTCCCGATCACGTCGAAGCCGGGCTCCACCCAGAGCGAGCCGCCGGGGGTGAGCAGGTGGAGCTGCGCGCGGTCCGCGAGGAGCACGCGGTAGTCGGGGTGGGCGAGGGCAGCCGAGTGGATGAAGTTGACGTTGGCCGGGCTTCCAGACTGCAGGCCAGTTCGGTCCCAGAACCCGTCGTTCACGGCAGTGACCGCGCCACCCCAGTAAAGGGTGGCCTCCGCGTCCCAGTTGTGAAACCTGAAGCGGCCGTCGGGGTTCACGTCTGCGGGGTCCGCCGAGTTTCGCGCGTGGGCGGTGGCCATCCAGTTGTTGTGGGGCCAGTCCGTGTTGCCCACGTACCAGTTCATCAGCATGTAGTCCGCGTAGTTCACGAGGTCGACCCGGTCGACCAGCGCCTGGTACGCGTCCTCTCCCTGCCATTGCTGGCCCGGCGCGACCCCGGTGGCGACGATGTCACGCACCTCCTTCCAGAGACCGGGCGCCGCGCCCCCCACGGGGTTGTTGTTTCCGGCCGCGACGTTCCCGCGCTTGATCCAGTCGTACTCCTCGGGGTCTCCACCACCGTAGGCGGCCGCGAAGCGCTCGTCCGGTCGCTCGTGGAGGTGCAGCACGCCCCAGTAGAGGCCGTTGAGATAGATGTGCACCCAGCGGCCATGGGGCGAGGGGTGCTCCATGTCCTGGTGGGATTGGGCCGCGAACTGGTCGCGGGTCTCCTGGGCGTGGATCTTGGTGGTCGAGCCGGCGGGACCGTTGATGGAGAGCTGGCTCGTGCAGTCGAGGACGAGGTAGTCAAAGCGCTCCAGCGCGGAGTCCTCGAACACCTTGTGCTCGAGCTTGGAGGGGCCGAACTCGGTCTTGAACTTGAGCGCCATGGAGAGCTGGCTGCGCTTGATCGTGCCGGTGTTCGTCCCCCCTTGGATGCTCACCCCGCAGTCGATCTGGAACTGGAGCCCGCTGTCCGGGTCCAGCCACTCCAGCGAGCACGGCCGCTCCCAGGCCTCCCCCTCCTCGGTCGAGTTGGCGTAGATCCCCAGGAGGCCCGACGGGACCATGAACCCGAACAGGTCGTCGGGGTGCATCTGGAGGGAGAGAGAGGGGATCGCGTCGAGGGCCGACTGCACCTGTTCGGGGGTGTAGGGGGCCGTCACGAGGTCGTCCAGGCCGTACCAGGCGCCGGGGCGGCTGCCGCCGAGGTTCCAGTTGATGCCGGCCTGGTCGATCCACTCGGAGGGCAGGCCCCGCCCCAAGGCGGTCGACAGATCCTGGTCCTCGACGAGGCCCTGGAAGATCCAGGAGCCCGAGGAGACGGGCGAGGGGAGCGCGTTGCTCCTGAAGGCGCGGGCCCGGAGGGTCGTTGTCTCGGTGAGGAGCAGGGGGGACGCGTAGGCGGGGTCCTGGTTGGTGGGTTCCCGTCCGTCCAGGGTGTAGCGGATGGTGGCACCCGGGGAGGGGTGTTGCAGCCCCAGCACAACCGGTCCGGACTCGAACCCGGGGGAGCGAGAGAAGGTCACCGGGTCCAGGGGGGCGCCGCCTCCACCGCCACCGTTGGCTGCGCCCGGTGTGGGGGGGTCGAAGAACGCCAGCGTGACGAGGTCCGATTCGTATCCGTAGGAGACGTCGGCGGTCTGCGCCGGGAAGGTGGGGGAGAACTGGGTGGCGATCAGCCCCACCGGACTCACGAGGGCGAGGTACTCCCCGCCCGCAGAGAGCCGGAAGTTGGTGTGGAGGGGTTGCCCGGCCACGGCGCGGTCCTTGCCGGAGGCGAAGACCACGAGGAACTCGCCGGGGCCGAGGGTCTGCGATGGGAGAACCCATTTGCTCAGGTCCCCGTCATCGTCCGTCAGCCGCCACCCGCCGAGGTTGAGTGCCGACGCCGAGGGGTTGTGGATCTCGATCCAGTCGTTGCGCTCGTTGTCCTCGTCCTGGATCCCTACGTCGTTTCTGGCGAGAAACTCGGTGAGGATCGGCTGCTGAGCGGATACGGCTCCAGTGAGCGAGACGGCGACGGCCGCGATCGATGCGACCATGTTCCAACGGAGACCAAGCACTGCAGGCGCCCCTTCGTGGGGAGTAGGGAATTCGAGACGACGCTCGAAGGACGACCCGGCGCTCGCTCACGAGCCCTCAATATACTGTAAATTCTCTCTCGAGCTCATCTTCCCCGAGCAGCCTGGAGATGTCCCAAAACGACCGCACACTCACCTCTCGATATGAGTGGAAGTACTTCGTTCCGACGAGGCTTCTGCCGTCGATCCGAGCGATGGTGCGGCCCTTTGTTCGCCCCGACCACTTCGCTCGGAAGAGCTCGGACAGTCGATACCCGATCGTCAGCCTCTACCTGGATGGTGAAGGGCTGGAGCTCTACCGAACCACCGTGGAAGGGCACCGTAATCGCTTCAAGCTCCGCGTGCGGGCCTATGACGACGACCCGAGCTCGCCGGTGTTCCTCGAGGTCAAGAAGCGCTCCAACGTCGTCGTGAGGAAGACGCGCGCCCGCGTGAGCCGTGAGGTGGCGGAGGCCGTCCTCAACGGACGTCCCACGACCCTCTCCGACGTGGAGGGGGCGAGCGAGTTCGCGCTCCGCCTGGATGAGCTCGCCGCCCGACCGCTGGTCCGGGTGCGGTACATGCGGGAGGCCTACGAGTCCGCCCACGGCGACCCCGTGCGGTTCACCATCGACACCGAGGTCGAGCACGCCATGACCTCGACGTCGAACCTCGCGCTGGAGGCGCACCGTGACTGGGAGAGGACGCCGACCGAGGGCGCGATCGTCGAGCTGAAGTTCTCGGAGCAGTGCCCGTCCTGGGCGACGCGGCTCATCGATCAACTGGAGATCAACCGGGAGTCCATCCCCAAGTACGTGCTCTCCCTCGATCACGCCATGGATCAGGGCAGCCTCTATCGACCCCGCCAGTCCCAGCTGCGGCACGCCCTGAGCGAGTCGCGGAAGCCCCTCAGGCTCCCCAATGCCTGAGCTCCGTTCGGCTATCGACAGCCTGGTCGCCGGCGGCGCGGCCGGCACCTCCGGGGTCTCCGCGCTCCTGGCGTCGCTGATGATCGCGGCGTTCATCGGCCTCGCCGTGGCCTGGGTGTACCAACGCACGCACCACGGCCTCTCTTACTCGCGCGGCTTCACGCAGTCCCTGGTGGTCCTCACCATGGGGGCCACGCTGCTGATCTTCGTCATCGGCGACAGCCTCGTCACGGCCTTCGGGCTCCTCGGGGCCCTGGCCATCGTCCGCTTCCGGAACGTCCTGAAGGACACGCGCGACACGGTCTTCGTGTTCTTCTCCCTGGTGCTCGGCATGGCGGCGGGGACCCAGCGCTACGGCATCGCGCTCGTGGGCGGAGCAGCGCTCATGTCCGTGGTCACCTACCTCCACCTCGTCGCCTTCGGCTCCAAGACGCGCTTCGACGGCCACGTCACCTACGCGGTGCGGAGGGGCGCATCTGGTGGGGATGAGTGGAAGGCTGCGTTGGCTAGGATCGATGTGGTCCTGGGCCGCTTCTGTCGAGGGATCGAGAAGATGACCTCCCATGATTCGGACGAGAGCGTCGAGGTGGTCTCGGCGATCCGGCTCCGTGACCCCGATCGCGGCAGCGAGATGGTCGAGTACCTTCGCGCGACGCCGGGCGTCGTCGAGGCCAGCCTGGTACTGCGGGATCGTTACGCCGAGCTCTGATCGCGCGACACCATGGAGACCGAGAACCGACCGACCGTAGATCAAGCGATGCCCCCGCTGCCGAAGCGCGTCCCCACGCCGATCGGGCTGCGGTTGCGCGACTTCATGCGCGGACCTGGTCAGTTCCTCGTTTGGATCGGGCTCGGGCTGACCGGGCTCTGGGCGGCGGGGACGGCGGTGCCCACCCCGCAGCTGGTCGGGGTCGTCACGGCGACCGAGGTGGCCCACGCGTTCGGCCAGGCGGGCCTGCTCGCAGCGGTGCTCGTCGAGGAGGGGGACGAGGTCCAGCCCGGCGACCCGATCGCGCGGCTCGACAGCGGGCCCCTGGAGGCGCAGCTCTCCGTGGCCGAGGAGCAGCTCGCGGCGGTCCTGGCGGACGTCACGGCGCTCGCCGCCTCTCAGGCCCTGGCCGCCGCCGAACGCCTCCTGGCGATCGGCGAGAGCGACACCGAGCTCGTCCAGGACGGCCAGGCCAACCGGAGCCGCGTGCGAGACGAGGTCTGGCGCCTGCAGATCGAGGCGCGGGAGCGTCGGCTGGCGATCCTCGCGCTCGAGGTGGAGATCGAGCGGGACCTGCTCAAGGCGGATCAGGTCCGGGTTCAGGCGGAGCGGCTCACGCCCCTCGTCGACCAGGGATTCGGCCGCGCGGCCGAGAAGCAGGACTTCGAACTGGAGGAGCGCACGCTCCTGGGTCAGGTGGCCGCAAACCGCGAGCTCCTCGAGGCCCAGGAAGAGGAGCGAGCCGCCTCGGTGGCCAGCCTCGATCGTGCGCGCGGCATCCTCGAGGGCCTCCAGGCGCCCTCGCCCGCCGTGGCGGCGAGGGAGGCGGTCCAGCTCTCCGCTCGCGTCGCGGATGACGCGGCGATCGTGGCCCTCACGCAGCGAGTGGAGATCCGGCGCGCGGAGCTCGCTGCCCTGCGCCTCGCACAGGGCGGGCTGACCCTCTCGGCGACCATCGCCGGCCGGGTGGGCCTCGTCGAGTCGCGCCCCGGGCAAGCCCTTCTCGCGGGCAGCACGGTGGCGCTGGTCGAGGCTGCCGACGCCCGCAATGTGACGGTGTTCCTCCCCGAGCCGTCCGCGCCGGAGGAGGACGCCCCCAAGGTCGTCCTGCTCTCCCGCCGCACCTCACCCGCGGAGGTCGCCGCGGCGGAGGTGGTCGGGTACGGGCGCGGCGTCGAGGAGTTGCCCGCGCGCCTCTGGCGGCAGCCCCAGGTGCCGGAGTTCGGTCGGACGCTCATCGTTCGACCGCCGGCCGCGCTCGGGCTCATCCCGGGCGAGGTGCTCGGCGTCCAGCTCGAGCAGCCCTGACGGTCGCGCGCCACGGCCTGGGGGAACGGTATCGGCGCGCCCCCCCACGCCCGGAGAGGCCGGGCGTGTGCCGCGGCGGCCTCTGCCGGCGCGAAGGGCGACCGAGCAGCTCACTTGCAGGAGGGTCGTTCCAGAGACGCGCCGAGGGTCGATTGTGGTGGAGGAGCCCTACCGGAAACCGGCAGGGCCCGCCCAGGACTCAGTGCGCGCCAAAGGTGACCTCGACGGCGCTGGAGAGGCCCACGCCCGTCCCGTCCGGGTGGGCCGGATCGCGGAACCAGAGCTGGTAGTTCCGCTGGACGCCGACCATTGAGGGGTCGACGGAGATCAACCAGCTGCCCGACCCATTCGAGTCGAGCAGGATGGGCTGGATGCGGGTGATGGGCACGTTGATCCACAGGGTCCCGCCGAAGAACGGGTGGGCCAGGCGGCCGGGGCCGTGCATGAGCATGCCCCAGGTGCCGCTGAGGGCGCCGTGGGCGTGGAGCTCGAAGACCTCGCCCACGTTCGGCTCCCCGCTGTGGGTGAGGGTCGGGAGCCCGAACTCGCTGGAGATCTTGCCGACGCCGTAGTCGACGGCGAGCCCGAGTTCGGGCTGCTGTGCCCGAACCAGGACGACCCAGTCGTGGCCCGGGAGGGCCGGAGGCTCCCCGAGGGAGGAGAGGCCGAGGCCACCGATCGAGGTCACCGAGCCCGTCTGCAGAGCGCCGCCGTTCCGGGGGTCGTACCACTCGACGGAGTAGAAGCCTCCGTTGAGCACGAGGTCCGTGGTGCCGCCCTCGGGCAGGTACACCGCATAGGTCGATCCCTCGAGCGCCAGGCACCAGGCGTCCGGTGAGCTCAGCAGGTGGTCTGCCGGGTGCATCTCCGTGAAGGGCAGGTAGTCGCGGAAGAACCGGAGGGCGTGGTCCGTGAGGTCCCACATCCGGTCTCGCGAGCGCCAGTCCTCGCAGGTCAGGTCGCTGTGGGCGTGGCTGTACCCGAAGTAGTACTCCACCCCGGCGCCGCCGCCCATGAGGTTGCCCCACAGGCAGTCCTTGCGGATCTCATCGTGGCTGTAGTCCACCGCGTCGGGGACGACCCCGTCCTGGTACGGCCCCTGCTCGTCCATGCAGACGACCCACGGCTGACCTGAGGCGGCGGAGAGGTTGATCCACTCCTTCGTGTCCTCGTGGACCGAGTGGGGCCAGCGCTGCAGGGACGTTCCGTGGAAGTTGCCCTGACCGAGGAGACCGAGGTAGACCTGCTCCATCATGTGCGGGTAGTGGTGCACCACGACCTGGTGGCTGTAGGGGTCCCAGGTCTCGAACCAGTTGCAAAAATCCACGCGTTGCGCGTGGGTATTGGTGTTCTCTTCGCCGAGGTTCCAGTTCACGCAGTTGTGGTGACCGAAGCGAGAGATGAGCTCACAGTAGTAGAGCTTGCGATCGACCCCCAGGTCGCCGCCGTCGAGCAGCTGGTCGTTCTCGGTCTCCTGCGTGAGGACGTGGAGCTGGATGCCCAAGGCGTCCATGTGGGAGAAGGCAAGCTCCCACTGGGCGAGCTTGCTGACATCGAACTGGAGGTACTCGTAGGGCCCGGTCCACGGCCAGACGTTGTCGCCGTCGCCGTGCACGTTCATCGTCAAGAAGTACACGGAGTTCATCCCCTTGCCCGCGAGATAGTTGAGCGCTCCGATCAGGTTCCGCCCCGAATCTGCCTCGTCGTCGGTCCAGTCCGGGTCACCCACCCGCCAGTCGTCCGCGTGTGGGGTGTAGTGGTGCTTGTTGACCGTGTCGTCGAAGCCGCGGAAGGCCAGGAGGTCCTCCGGGCTGTTGGTTCCACCCTTCAGGAAGTACGACCCATCGTCGAAGCGCAGGAAGTGCTCGCCCACGTAGCGCGCCATCCCCTTGGCGAGGAAGCCGGGCGCCTGCGCGTCCAGGGTGTCGACCGTGAACGAGCCCGACTGGCCGTGGAATGAGTCCGGAGCCAGGTAGGGGGTCCCGGAGGCCGGGTCCGGGTCCACCCCGACCTCGCTTCCCTCGTGGAGCGTCACAGCGAAGGTGTGAAGCCCGACCTGGGAGGGGGTGAACATGACGTTCCAGCGGTCCCCTCCTGTCGCGTGGGAGTTGGCGGCGTCCCCGTCGGCGGCAAAGTAGCCCCGCACGATCACCTCGCTGGCATCCGGCTGGGTGATCGTGCAGAGCACGCGCCAGTCCAGGAACGGGTTGCCGCTCCCGGGGAGGGTGTCCTCCTCGAGCACCGGGCCCTGGAATTGGATCGTGGTCGGTTGGCCGACCCGTTGGACGCCGGAGACGATGGGATCTCCAGCGTAGGAGGTCCCGGCGATGGCCAACGCGGTGGCAGCCGCGAAGAGGGGGGCCATCAGCCGGGACG
>CALJGV010000019.1 GCA_938075305.1 uncultured bacterium | reverse complement strand
TGGACCTTGAAGACCCCCGACCGCCCGCGCTTCGTCGCCGGAGCCATCGGGCCCACGAGCAAGACCCTCTCCCTCTCCGAGAAGGTCGACGAGCCCGCGTTCCGCTCCATCACCTTCGAAGAGCTCAAGGCCGCCTACGCGGACCAGGCCCGCGCCCTCGTGGAGGAGGGCGTCGACCTGCTGCTGGT
Organism: uncultured bacterium; assembly: GCA_938075305.1. Classification (GTDB taxonomy): domain Bacteria; phylum Planctomycetota; class UBA1135; order UBA1135; genus Saltatorellus. The sequence goes on along the minus strand of CALJGV010000019.1, from coordinate 113,462 downwards.
GGAGACGATCTTCGACACCCTCAACGCCAAGGCCGCCGTCGTGGCCATCGACGAGGTGCTCTCGGACTACGCCCACCGCCCGCCGTTGATGCTCTCCGTGGCCATCACGGACGCCTCCGGCCGCACGCTCTCTGGCCAGACCGTGGACGCCTTCTGGAACTCTGTCGCCCACGCCCAGCCGCTGTCGGTGGGCGTCAACTGCTCCCTGGGCGCCAAGGACATGCGGCCCTACGTGGCCGAGCTCTCGCGGATCGCCCCGTGCTACGTCTCCAGCTACCCCAACGCCGGCCTCCCGAACGCCTTCGGCGAGTACGACGAGGCCCCGGAGACCACCGGCGCCCTGCTGGAGGAGTTCGCCGAGAGCGGCCTCGTCGACATCGTCGGCGGCTGCTGCGGCACGACCCCGGACCACATCAAGCAGATCTCCAACCGGGTCGAGCGCTTCAGCGGCCGGGACCGCAGCGGCGCCCGGCAGCTGCGCGAGACCAAGGCCTACTTCAGCGGGCTCGAGACCCTCGCCGTCGACGAGGACACCAACTTCCTCATGGTCGGCGAGCGCACGAACGTCACCGGCTCGGCGCGCTTCCGCAAGCTGATCACGGCGAACGACTACGAGGCCGCCCTCGACGTCGCCCTCGACCAGGTGCGCGGCGGGGCGAACATCCTCGACGTCAACATGGACGAGGGCATGCTCGACTCCGAGGCGTGCATGACCACGTTCCTGAACCTGATCGCCACCGAGCCGGAGATCAGCCGCATCCCGATCATGGTGGACAGCTCCAAGTGGAGCGTCATCCAGGCCGGCCTGCGCTGCCTCCAGGGCAAGGGGGTCGTCAACTCGATCTCCCTCAAGGAGGGCGAAGAGGACTTCCTGGCCAAGGCGCGCGAGATCCGCTCCTTCGGCGCGGGGGTCGTGGTCATGGCCTTCGACGAGGAGGGGCAAGCCGCGGACACCGACCGCAAGGTCGCCATCTGCAAGCGCTCCTACGATCTGCTCGTGAAGGAGGTGGGCTTCGAACCGAAGGACATCATCTTCGACCCCAACATCCTCGCCATCGGCACCGGGATCGAGGAGCACGCGGGCTACGGCGTCTCGTTCATCGAGGCCACCCGAGAGATCAAGGCCTGCTGCCCAGGCGCGAAGATCTCGGGCGGCGTCAGCAACCTCTCGTTCTCCTTCCGCGGCAACAACGTGGTCCGCGAGGCGATCCACTCGGCGTTCCTCTTCCACGCCATCCGAGCGGGCATGGACATGGGCATCGTCAACGCGGGGATGATCCAGGTGTATGAGGACATCCCGGAGGCGCTCCTTGAGCGCGTGGAGGACCTCATCTTCAACCGCCGGGAGGACGCCACGGAGCGCCTCACCGAGTTCGCAGCCACCCTCACCGGCGGCGGGAAGAAGCGCGAGGTGGACCTCTCCTGGCGGGAGAACACGGTCCAGAAGCGCCTGGAACACGCCCTGGTCCACGGCATCGTCGACTTCATCGAGGACGACACCGAGGAGGCGCGGCAGGGCTACGCCCGCCCGCTGGAGGTGATCGAGGGACCGCTCATGGACGGCATGCGCGTCGTGGGCGACCTGTTCGGGGCCGGCAAGATGTTCCTGCCCCAGGTGGTGAAGAGCGCCCGGGCCATGAAGAAGGCCGTCGGTGTCCTCGAGCCCTACATCGAGGAGGAGAAGGCCGCGATGGAGGCGGCTGGCGAGACGGACGACGCGAGCACACGCAGTAACACCGGTGGCACCGTCCTCATGGCGACGGTCAAGGGCGACGTGCACGACATCGGCAAGAACATCGTCGGCGTGGTCCTCGGCTGCAACAACTACGAGGTGGTCGACATGGGCGTCATGGTCCCCGCCGACAAGATCCTCGCCAAGGCCCGCGAGGTCGGCGCGGACATGATCGGCCTCTCGGGCCTCATCACCCCGAGCCTGGACGAGATGGTCCACATGGCCAAGGAGATGAAGCGTGAGGGCTTCGACATCCCGCTCCTGATCGGCGGCGCGACCACCAGCGCCCAGCACACGGCGGTCAAGATCGCCCCCTGCTACGACGAGCCCGTGCTCCACGTGCACGACGCCTCGCGGAGCGTCAACGTCGTGTCGGACCTGCTCGACGCTGACCGCAAGGAGGAGGTCCGCGCAGCCAACCTCGAGCGCCAGGCCAAGGTGCGCGAGACCTGGCGCCTCCGCCAGGAGCGGCCGCTGCTCTCCTTCGAGCGGGCGCTCGAGAACCGGACCCCGCAGGAGTGGACGGCCGACGTGGTGCCGACCCCGGCCTTCACCGGCCGCAAGGTCCTGCGCGACATTCCCCTCGCGGAGCTCGCCTCGCTCATCGACTGGACCATGTTCTTCGTGGCCTGGGAGATGAAGGGCAAGTTCCCCCAGATCCTCGACGACCCCGACCAGGGCCCCGCCGCCCGGGAGCTCTACGAGAACGCCCGGGAGATGCTCGACGGGATCGTCGCGGAGGGCTCCCTGCGCGCCGAGGCGGTCTACGGGTTCTGGCCCGCTCACTCCGCAGACGAGACGCTGGTGCTCTTCGACCCCGCCGCTCCCGAGGACGAGGCCGCGCGCTTCCCCATGTTGCGCCAGCAGCAGGTCCACGCGGACGACCGGCCCAACCGCAGCCTGGCGGATCTGATCGCGCCAGCGGACGCCGACCTGGAGGATCACCTGGGCCTGTTCGCCGTGGCCATCCACGGCGCCGAGGAGATCGCGAAGCGCTACGAGGACGACAAGAACGACTACGACGCCATCGTCGTCAAGGCCATCGCCGACCGCCTCGCCGAGGCCGCCGCCGAGTGGCTCCACCGCCAGGCCCGCATCGACTGGGGCTACGAGACCGGCGAGACCTTCTCCCCCACCGACCTGCTCCAGGAGCGGTACCGGGGCATCCGCCCCGCCTTCGGCTACCCCGCCTGCCCGGACCACAGCCAGAAGGCCCTGCACTTCGACCTGCTCGGCGCCGACGAGATCGACTGCGCCCTGACGGACCACATGGCCATGACCCCCGCCGCCTCCATCAGCGGCTTCTACTTCGGCCACCCCGACGCCAAGTACTTCGGCGTCGGCCGCATCGACCGCGACCAGGTGGAGGCCTACGCCGACCGGGCTGACCTCTCCCTCGAGGAGACCGAGCGCTGGCTCGCCCCCTGGCTCGCCTACGACATCTGAGCGAGCAGGGGCCGTCATTGTCGTGACTGCCAGAGAGTTCGAACCCGATGCCAGAAGTCGCCCTCAATCATGTTGCCACTGCGCTGGTTCGGTTCGAGCGGCCGCTCAGCTGGATCGCCGTCATCTGGTCCATCCTCAGCATCGCGGCCTACGCGCGCTTTATCTCGCTCCCCGATGTCCCGTACATCACGGACCGCAACGCCTGGATGTTCGCCGCGCCGTGGAACGCGATCTGGTGGGGCTTCCTCCGGCCCGAGATCGAGCGCCGCACTGAGGAGATGCGACGCGAGCGATCCGACGCCGCCGAGGCCACGCCCGAGCCCTGAAGGGAGCTCCTACGGGTGCCGCCCGAAGGGACGGGCGGCCCGGAGCTCGACGCGACGCTACTTCCGATCCGCCTCGAGCTCGGCGATGCGCTCCCGGAGCATGGCGTTCTCCTGCGCCAGGTCGACAGCGGCTGCGTCCAAGGGGTCGGGCGCTGCCCGCTCCACGATCTGGTCGCGGGTCAGGTAGACGCCGCTCAGCATGGACGTCTTCACGTGGGCCCTGTGGAGGTCGCCCCGCTGGTCACGGTAGACGATCTGGTAGATGCGCGAGTTCTTCTCGCCGAACCAGCCCGGACCAAAGGGGTCCCAGCTCCGGTCCACCAGCTCCCAGCCCTGGTCGCGCACGTAGCGCTCGACCCGGTCCCCGTCGAGCCCCCCAGCTATCAGCCGAATCACCAGCGCAACGGCGATGGCGAAGGCAATGAACCCTGCATACATCTCCATGGTTCGAGCCTACTACGGCGCGGGCAGCACATTCACCCCGTCCCGGGCGCTTCAGGGCCGGCCCGGGGTGCCTCCTGAATGAGCTCCCGACCGCGCCGCACCGGACGACGCGGGGCCGGACGACGCCGTGCCGGACGAAGCGGGGCCCCACGAGCATCGCTGCTCGCGGGGCCCCGCGCGATTCTGACCGGGCGTCCCCGCTCAGCCCTGCATCAGGTCGAGCAGGTGCTGCGCGCGCTTGGCGCTCTGGGTCCCCTGGTACTTCTCGGCGATCTTCGCGAGCTTGCGGTCGATCCCCTTGGCCTTCAGCCCCTTGTCGAAGAGCGTCGCCTCGGCCTTCGCGAAGAGCTTGGCGGCCTCCATCTCGGGCTTCATCTCCGCGGAGTCGAGGGTGGCGCGGAGCTGCTCCACGCGCGCCTCGAGCGCCTCCTCACCGGAGAGTCCCTTCTTCAGGCCGCCAAGGAGGTCATCGGCCTCGATCACGAAGCCGTGGTCGACCATCCACTGGACCCGGTCGACCTTGCCGCTGGCCCGCTCGCGCAGGTCTGCGGCGAGCGCGGTCGCGGCTTCGGCGTCGTCGCCGCCCTTGGCCGCGACCTTCTCCGCCTCGGCGATGCCCTTGGCGAGGTCGCCCTTGTGGAAGGCCTTGTACGCCTTCTTGAGCGACGTCGGCAGGTCCGCGGGCCCCTTCGACGCGGCCTTCACCTCGGCCGCCACGAGCTCCTCGATCTGCGAGTGCAGCCTGGTGGAGTACCCCTTCAGGACCACCTTGCCGCCCGAGTCGAGCAGGGCAAAGTTCGGGATCCCCCGCAGGCCCACGTTGAGCGGGCGCTCCGTGGTCCACATGGCGTTCGTCCCCAGCCACTTCTTCTCCAGGGCGAAGCGCTCGACCTTGGCGGCGTCAGCCCCCTGGACCTCGACGAAGAGGACGTTGACGGCGTCCCCGTACTCTTCCGACATCTTGAGCCCCGCAGGCACGGCGGAGCCAATACAGGGGCCTCAGCGCGTGCCCCAGAAGTCGATCAGCGTGGGCTTGCCCTTGAGGTCAGCGAGGCTCTTGGCGCCCATGCCGTTCAGGATCGGCTGGCGGAACTCGTAGGCCGGCGTGGAGCCGACCTCGACGCCTTCGCTCTGGACGGGCAACGCCGCGTTGGCGGCGAGGACCAGCCCGAGGGCGAGGGAGGTGGTGGCGAGGATCTTCATGGGTGGAGTCTAGCAGCCGCTCCCCGCGAGCAGGGGAAGAGGGCGTGAGGCGCCAAGAGGGGGATCCGCCTCTCGATCGGGCGCAGGCGCCATAGACTCACGCCTATGGTCTACCCGCTCCTCACCATCGCTCTCAGCTCGCTGGCCGCCACCGTTGGGACGCCCTCCGCGCCCTCTGAGAGCACGCATGAGACACTGGAGGGGGCCGTGCTCGTCGAGGCCGAGGCCTTCGATGACCTGGGGGGGTGGGTGCTGGACCAGCAGTTCATGGACCTGATGGGGTCCCCGTTCCTGCTCGCCCACGGCATGGGGGTGCCGGTCGCCGACGCCACCACCGAGGTGGAGATCTCCACCCCTGGCTCCGTGCGGGTGTGGGTGCGGACCCGGGACTGGGTGGCGCCGTGGGGTGCGCCCGGTGCGCCGGGGCGCTTCCAGGTACTGGTGGACGGGGAGCCATTGGAGACCACTTTCGGGGTCGAGGGTGACCCCTGGCACTGGCAAGACGGCGGCGTGGTGGAGGTCGGCGCACAGGTCCGCCTCGGGCTCCACGACCTCACCGGGTTCGAGGGGCGCTGCGACGCAATCCTGCTGGCCCCCGCCACCGAGGACTGGGTTCCGCCCGACGGCGGCAGGGAGTTGGAGGAGCTTCGGCGGACGCTGCTCGGGATCCCCAAGCAGCCCACGGACGGCGGTCACTTCGACCTGGTGGTCGTGGGCGGCGGCACGGCGGGGACCAGCGCGGCGGTGACGGCGGCTCGCCTCGGGCTGAAGGTCGCGCTGATCCAGGATCGGCCGGTGCTCGGGGGGAACTCGAGCTCCGAGGTGCGCGTGTGGCCCGAGGGGCACGTGAACCAGCAGCCCTACCCCCGGATCGGCGACGTGGTCATGGAGCTCGTCCCCGAGCGGCGGAGCGACTCGAAGAACGCCCAGGGCGCCCACGTATTCGACGACGACCGCAAGCTGAGGGTCGTGCGCGCCGAGCCGAACATCACGCTCCTGCTCGGGCGCCGGATGAACGGGGCCGCGGTCTCATCGGGCAGGATCCGCAGCGTGGTCTGTCAGGACGTCCGCTTCGGCGGGCGGACCCGGGTCTTTGGGGACCTGTTCCTCGACTCCACCGGGGACGGGGGGCTCGGCTACCTGGCCAGCGCCTCCTTCGAACAGACCGACACCGGTCACATGGGCGCCAGCAACCTGTGGAACATCCAGTGCCTGTGCGAGGACGAGGATCCCCTCTCCTCCGAGCTCGCCGTCGCCTGCGAGGAGGCCACCTTCCCCCGCTGCCCCTGGGCCGTGGACCTCACCGAGCGGCCCTTCCCCGGGCGCACCTGGGGCTCCACAGCACCCGAGCCCGGCGCCTCACCCATCAGTATCGGCAACTGGTACTGGGAGAACGGCTTCGACCGCGACCCCATCGCGGACATGGAGCGCATCCGCGACCAGAACTTCCGCGCGGCCTACGGCGCGTGGGACGCCATCAAGAACGTGGAGAAGCGCTACCCCGCCCACCGGCTGAACTGGGTGGCCTACATCGCAGGCAAGCGCGAGTCCCGCCGGCTCATGGGCGACGTGATCCTCACCGGCGAGGACCTGCGCGACGGCGTCGAGTTCGAGGACGGCTGCTTCCCCTGCACCTGGGGCATCGACACCCACCACCCCGACCAGCGCTACGCCGAGGGACACGACGGGGACGAGTTCATCGCCGACTTCACCCGCGGTGAGGGGTACGAGTACCAGGGCCCCTACTGGGTGCCCTACCGCTGCCTCTACAGCCGCAACATCGGCAACCTCTTCATGGCGGGCCGCGACATCAGCGTCACCCACGAGGCCCTTGGCGCCGTGCGGGTCATGAAGACCACCGGGGCAATGGGCGAGATCGTCGGGATGGCGGCCTCGCTGTGCGAAGAGCACGACTGCTCCCCGCGCGCGGTGTACGCCGAGCACCTCGATGAGCTCAAGGCGCTCATGGGCCGCGGCGTGGGCCGTCTCGAGAAGCACGCCGCCCTGAACGACGGCTCCGTCCGACTGCCCGCGAGGACCGCCCGGGTCCACGGCCGCTCCGTCCGCTACGAGCCCGCGCTGGACGCCCTGGGCTACTGGCGCCGCGCCGGTGAGAGCGTCGCGTGGAGCGCGGTCCCCGCGGAGGGGGGCCGGTTCGCGGTGGTGCTCGAAGTGGCCTGCAACACCGGCGACGAGGGCGGACGGGTGGTCGTCCGCTTGGGCGATGGCGTGGAGCTCGCAGGCGTCCTCCCGGACACCGGTGGCTGGGATCGCTTCGTGGACCTTCGCGTCGGCGAGGCCCGGCTCCAAGGCGGCGCGGTGCGGGTCGAGGTGATCGACCGGAGTGAAGCGGGCCCGCTCATGAAGCTCCGCGCCGTCCGCCTCGTGCCCCTCCCCTGAACCGCGTTGGAGATCAGGGGCGCCCTTGGAAGCGCCCCCCCTCGCGCCGCTAAGCTCGCCCCATGATCGGCAAGCAGCTCCTCGCCCGCTGGGAGCGCGCCCAGCGGTGGCCCTTCGGCCGGGCGCTCTTCAGCGTTCTGCTCGGACGCGCGGTGCCCTACACGGGCTCCATCCGACCGATCGTGCTCGAGCTCGCTCCCGGGCGCGCGCGCGTCGCCATGAAGGACCGGCGCCGAGTTCGCAATCATCTCCGCTCCGTCCATGCGATCGCCCTCGTCAACCTGGGCGAGGTGGCGAGCGGCCTCGCGCTCCTGGCCGGGCTCCCCGAGGGTGCCCGGGGCATCGTCACCGGCCTGCGCATCGAGTACCGCAAGAAGGCTCGCGGGCTCCTGACCGCCGCGTGTTCGTGCGACCTGCCCAACACCCCTGAAGCACGCGAACTCGACGTGGTCGCCCCGATCACCGACCAGGACGGCGACACCGTCGCGGTCGTCACGGCCACCTGGCGCATCGGCCCCGTGAAGTCATGAGCAACAGCGCCTCCCCCACCGACGCCTTCTGCGCCCTCACGGGCGCCGAGGTCCCCCTCATCTGCGGGGCCATGTACCCCTGCAGCAACCCCGAGCTGGTGGGCGCTGTGGCCGCGGCGGGCGCCATGGCCATCGTGCAGCCCCTCTCGCTCATCTACGTCCACGGCCGCGACTTCCGCGAGGGCCTGCGCGAGATCCAGCGCCTCTCCGGGGGCCGCCCCGTGGGCTTCAACGCCATCATCGAGAAGTCCGCCAAGGCCTACGAAAACCGCATGCGGCGGTGGATCGACGAGGCCCTCGAGGAGGGCGTCCGGTTCTTCGTGACCGCGCTCGGCAACCCGCGCTGGGTGTGTGACAAGGTCCACGCCGCGGGCGGGACCGTGTTCCACGACGTCACCGCCCGCAGGTGGGCCGAGAAGGCCAGGGACGCCGGCGTGGACGGGCTCATCTGCGTCAACGACCGAGCCGGCGGACACGCCGGGACGCTCTCACCCGAGGCCCTGCTCGACGAGTGCGGCGACCTCGGGCTGCCCCTGGTGGCGGCCGGCGGCGTCGGCGACCCGGCGGGGTACGTGCGCCTCCTCCAGCTCGGCTACGGGGCCGTCCAGATGGGGACCCGCTTCATCGCGACGGAGGAGTGCGAGGTTCACCCCGACTACTGGAAGGCCATCATCGACGCGGGCGAGGAGGACATCGTGCTGACCGAGCGCCTGTCCGGCGTCCCGGTTGCCGTGATCAACACGCCGCTGGTCCAGCGGGTCGGCACAAAGGCCGGCCCCATCGCCCGGCGGCTCCTGAAGGGGCGCCGTACCAAGCACTGGATGCGCACGTTCTACGCCCTTCGCTCCCTGCGCGAGCTCAAGCAGACGATCAAGAAGGGCGTCACCTACAAGGACGTGTGGCAGGCCGGCAAGAGCGCCGGCTCCATCGAGGAGGTGGTCCCCGCCGCCGAGGTCGTCCGCTCCTTCGCGGACGCGTGGGCAGAGGCCTCCAGGGACCAATAAGAACGCCCGCAGCTCCGAGGTGGAGCTGCGGGCGCTCGAGCGATCACGCCGATCCGGCGCGACCGGAGGCGTCAGATCACAGGAAGGAGATCGTGAGGCCGTCGGTGAAGTTCGACGTCACCGAGCCACCCACGGCGTCGCGGTGCCAGGCCTGGAAGTTCCAGGACTCGCCCGGCTGGACCGAAACGAAGCCCGTCGGGGAGGGCTGCTGGGTGAGGTCGAGCACGAGGTCGAACGTGCCGCCGGCGCCGGAGTTCTTGATCTGGCCGGGACCCACGAAGCGTCCGATCGCGCCGCCGAGGCAGAGGTTGCCCTGGCTGCCACCGGGGTTCGCGATGTTGGCCGTCGTCTGGCTGGTCAGGAAGAATCCGAAGGCGTTGGCCGGGAGGTCAGAGACCGTCAGGGTGACGTTGTTCGCCGCCGCGGACGGGCTACCCTCGGCCGAGATCGAGCCGGGGTTGCCGGTCGAGTTGGCCACGGCCGGGCCGCAGTAGTTGGAGCCCAGCGAGAAGGTGGTCACGTTGCAGGCGAGGATCGCGTAGCCCGCGCCCGTGTTGGAGCGGTTGCTGAACGTGATCGACGTCAGGATCTGGCCCGCGGCGACCGAGAGGTCGACCGTGCCCTCCGTGATGCTGAGGTTGGCACCCGGCGCGCCGAAGTCGACCCGGTCGGTCCCCAGGAACGTGCCGCCGAACCAGTCACCGCCGCTAAGGGTCGCCGTGCCGGTGCCGCCGCTCTGGAAGCCGAAGGTCACGTCGAAGGAACCGCCGCCGTTGCTGATCTGGTAGAGGAACTTGGCCTCCGAGGAAGCGGCGATCTCGATCGGCGCGGCGAGGGTCGTGGTCTGCGGGCCGCTCTGGTCGACGTTGGGGAGCCAGCTGGGCTGGACGCCGGTGTCGTCTCCGTTCGCAGTGGCCTGGAAGACGTGCGCGCCGCCGGCCACCGTGTCTCGGTTCCCGAGGTGCACGATGTCGAGCTCCCCGGCCTCGTCGACGAGGACGTAACCGTCGAGGAGCGGCTCGGCGGGGATCCCGGCCGAGAAGTTGAGTCCGCGGTCGGAGATGGACCGGTAGCCGTTCAGGTCGTCGGGGGCGCTGCCCTCGGTGTCGTGGACGATGCCGTTGAAGTTGTAGTTCAGCGCGACCGGGTTCTCGACCACGATGCGCGAGTCGACGGTGACGTTGGCCGCGAGGATCGCGTAGCCCGCGTTCTGGTTGCTCGCGTTCTGGAAGGTGATCGACGTGAGCATCTCGCCCGCGAAGCCACTCAGGTTGACCGTGGCCTCGGTGATGGAGAGGTTGACCGCGGGGTTAGCCTGGTCCACGAAGTCCGTTCCGGGGAAGACGCCGCCGAACCAGTCGCCGGCGCCAATCTGGCCGGTCGTGGTGGCGCCGCTCTGGAACCCAAACAGCACGTCACACGTGCCGCCCCCGTCACTGACCTGCATCAGGAACGAAGCCGTCGAGGTGGCCTCCATCATGATGGGCGTGGCCAGCGTCGTCGTTTGAGGCGTGGACTGGTCCACAGTCGTGAGCCAGGTCGGCTGAACACCGATGCCATCGCCATTGGCGGTCGCCTGGAAGGCCCAGATACCACCAGACACCGTGTTGCGGTTCCCGAGGTGGACGATGTCGAGCGCCCCGGCCGTGTTCACGAGGCTGTATCCGTTGATCAGGGGGTCGCTGGGGATACCGGCCGAGAAGTCGAGCCCGCGGTCCGAGATGGAGCGATAACCGGTCAAGGAGTCGGGGAGCCCACTCTCACCGACATGCACGATGCCGTTGAAGTTGTAGGTCAGCGGGACTTGGTAAGTGGTCTGCCCGGAGGCGACGGATACGAGCGAGAGAGCTAGAAGGCTGGAGCGAATCATCAAAGCTGAAGGGGGCAATCGAGACTCAAAGAGAGAGGACGAAAAGTCACAGTCATCTGAGATGAGCGGTGGGAATCTGACCAGTGCAATTTCCCCTGTCCCAACTCAAACTGAGACCGGCGCCGGGACCCTCTCACCCCGATACGCCGGGCATCGACACCCATCGCCTTCGGCTCATCCTCCTCCGTCCGCGGTGCGAACCCCATGCCATGTTCGGATTCAAGAAGCGCGACCCCGCGGCGAAGCTCCGCCGCGACTACGAGCGCCTGATGGCGGAGGCCGTCGACCTTCAGCGCCGCGGCGACATCAAGGGGTTCGCGGAGAAGACCCGCGAGGCCGCCGACCTCGAGGATCGGATCGCGAAGCTGGAAGCCGCCGGGCCGAGCTAGCGGCCCAACCCCATGCTCCGAACGAGGGGAGCCGCCCCCGCCTGCGCGGCGAGGAAGTCCCCCTTCGAGGAGATCCCCGACCAGCCCTCGGCGACGAGGACCTGCCCCACGATGCCGCCCAGGGTGTTCCCAGGGCCGGGGAGGACGATGGCCTCGGGGGCGAATTCACGCAGGGCGACCCGGACCGTGGCCGTGAAGTCGAAGGGCGCGCTCACCTGGTGGCCGAAGGTGTACTCCTTCAGCGCTCCCAGATCGGTGGACCACGGCGAGTGCCGACGGCCACGACCGTCGATCAGGGCGACCCGCGGGGCGCTCATCTCCAGGTCCCTGAACTCCTGCGCCGCGGCCTCGGCCACGGGAGCTGCAAGGTGCGTGTGGTAGGGGCCGTGCTGCGCCAGGCGGATCGGGTAAGTCGCCGGGCCGAAGCGTACCTTGGGAAGGTCCGAGAGCAGGTGCTTCACGCCGACCTGGGAGCCCGCGAGCACGGCGAACCCGCCCAGCTCGATGGAGCGCATGGCCTCTCCCACCGAGGATGCCAAGGTCGCCTCGATGGACGCCTCGAGCTCGGGATCGGGCCTCCAATCCTCGTCGACCCGCGGATAGAGCACCTGGCCACCGTCCGCGTACTCCTCCTGGAGCAGCGACATGCGCTGGACGACCCGGAACCCCTCCTCGAACGTGACGGCTCCGGCGAGGCAGAGCGCGATGTACCAGCCCAGGGAGTTCCCACCCACCGCGACGATCTCGTGCTCCTCGCTGGCCGCCGCCGCGTCGATCATGGCCTTGACCAGGATCAAGGGCGATACGTGCGCCGGCCGCAGGTGCCGCGCGGGTTCGAAGCGGTCCGCACGGTCGAGGGAAAGGAGCGGCTCGAGCCCGAGGTCTCCGCGGCACTGCTCGGCGATCCGCACGAACTCGTGGTCGGGATCCAGGGATCCGAGGGAGGCTTCCGTGTAGGACCCGCGCCCGGGGCAGAGGATGACCGCGCGGCTCATGAGAGCACCTCCTTCACGCCGGCGACGATGTCGTCCTCGGAGAGGAGGACCAGGTCTGCGGCAGGCCCAAGGGGGATGAAGGTGTCCGCGCTTCGGACGGTGCGCATGCGCCCCGAGTAGCCGCGCTCCACCAGGCCGCTGATCACCGCGTCGGCGATCCCTGCGCCCGTCGCGCGGCACTCGTCAGCGACGAGGACCGCGCCGCAGTCCTCCGCGTGGGTCAGGATCTCATCCATCGGAAGGGGGTTGAGCCAGCGTACGTCCATGATCCGCGCCTTGACCCCCTGCGCCTCGAGCTGACGCGCCGCCCTCAAGGCGAGCCGGTAGCCGTTGGCGTAGGTGACGACGAGCACGTCGCCGTGCTCGGCGTGCGCGATCCCGACCTCGCCGGGAAGCAGCGCCGAGCCCGCGGAGCCGTCCGGCACCGGATAGTCGCTGAGCCAGAGCCCGTCCCCCTCCTCGTAGAGGTCCCGCATGTGGTAGAGCGCGATGGGTTCCAGGAAGACCACGACGCGGCCCGACTCCTGGGCCATGGCCAGCGAGCCGCGCAGCATCCGGGCCGCGTCTGCCCCGTTGGACGGGCACGCGATCGTGAGCCCAGGAATCTCCCGCAGGGCGCCGATGGAGTTGTCGTTGTGGAAGTGACCGCCGAAGCCGCGCTGGTACGCGAGGCCGGCGATCCGCACGACCATCGGGTTGGCGAACTGCCGGTCGCTGAAGAACTGCAGCGAGCACGCCTCACCCCGGATCTGGTCGATCGCGTTGTGGAGGTAGGCGAGGTAGGGGATCTCGGGGACCGGGAGCAGCCCCACGAGCGAGGCCCCCTGGGCCACGCCGAGGATGGTGGTCTCGTCCAGCAGCGTGTCGAAGCAGCGGGACCGACCGAACTGGGCCTGGAGGTTCTGGGTGATCCCGTACACCCCCCCCTTGCGGCCGACGTCCTCGCCGAAGCAGATCATGCCCTGGCGCCGGATCATCTCATCGTGCAGGGCGTCGTTGATACGGGCGCCGAGGGTCCGCCTCGTGGGCGCCTTCGCCTTCTCCGGCAGGCGCGCGCCGAAGACCGCGTCGCGCTCCTCCATCGGGATCGCCGCGGTCGCGGCCGCTCTCCAGGCGTCGGGGGCCTCCGGGGCGAGGGGCTCGATGACCTCGGCGGCGCTTGTGAGTCGAGGTCGGCGGCGCGCCTCCTGGGATCCAGCGCGCACCCGGTCGCGGGTCGTGCGAACGATCTCGCGCAGCTGCTCGGGGGTCGCGGCGCCGCTCTCCACCAGCCGCCGGGCGTTGGTGAGCACAGGGTCCCGCGCCTCCGATTCCTCGATCTCCTCCTGTGACATGTACGCCGACTGAACGTCGCTCCCCGCGTGGCCCCAGAGGCGGTGGCACCGCAGGCGCAGGAACGTGGGCTGCCGGGTGGTCCGGCAGGTCTGGATCGCCAGGGAGACCGTGTCCCACATCTCCTCGAGCTCACCCGACGCCTCGAAGTACCGGAGGTGTTCGAGTCTGGAGAAGAAGTCCCGGATCCAACGCCGGGGTGTCTCGACGCTGATGCCGCGCTGGTTGTCCTCGCAGACGAAGAGCACCGGGGTGGGGTTCATGCGCCGCCACGCGTAACGGGCGGAGTTGATGCCCGAGAGCGCGGTGGCATGGTTCACGCTGGCATCGCCGAAGGTGCAGCAGGTGATCGCGTCCTCGGGCAGCCCCGTGTCGATCCCGAGCCTGGCCGCACGACGGAGCGAGTAGGCCGCGCCCACCGCCTTCGGGACGTGGCTCGCGATCGTGCTGGTCTGCGGCGGGACCCAGGTCTCCTTGGAGCCCCAGACCTTGTGCCGCCCCGAGGAGACCGGGTCGTCCTTGGCCGCACAGAAGCTGAGGAGCGTGTCGAAGAGCGGCGTGCCGTCATCCACCTGGCGCAGGCGCGACGCCATGAAGGCGCCGGAACGATAGTGCAAGAACGTCGGGTCGCTGGTGCGCAGCTGGGCGCCAACGATGGCGTTCTGCTCGTGCCCGGCGCTGCTGATGGTGTAGAAGCCCTCGCCGTCCCGCTTGAGGTCCCGGGCCGCGACGTCGAGGCACCGCGAGAGGATCTGGTCCTCCCAGAGCTGCACCGCCACGCGAGCCGTGAGGGTCGTCCCCACCCGGAGGGGGTCACCCGGCCCGAGCAGCCTGGGGGCGGCCTCGGCCGACTCAAGGTAGGCGTCGAGGTTCCCCTCCACCACGGCAACGCGGTTGGTGCTCATCGAATCTTCTCCTGCGGCCGGGGTCGAACCATGGGGTCGGAGGGTAGCGCCAGCGCCACCGGTCCGGGGCGCTCAGACGCGAGAGCCTCCGGCCGTCGCGCTTCGGAGCATCCCTCTCCCGTCAGCCCAGCGAGCAGGTCGCGCGCCGCGGGCACCGCTTGCACATCTTGCGCAGGGGCTTGTCGCAGCACTTCTTCTTCAGGCCCCCCTTGGGGCTGCTCTTCTTCTTCTTTCCCAGCGGATCGTGCCGCCCCCAGATGCCGCGGCCTCCGCGCCAGCGCGTGGGCCTCGCCGGTCGGGCGCCTCCGCCGGAAGACTACGCGATTGAGACTCGTTCTCAGGCATTGGGCCGCTTTTTTTGCCCCCTGAGACCGATTGCTACACCCCTACCACTCCCCGGCGTAGGTCGCGACAAAGCCCGGCGCATCGCGCTGGGACAGGTCGAAGCTCCGTCGGGCGATCATCTTGGTCATGATCGCGTCGTAGCTCGCCCAGGAGACCAGCAGGTCACCGGCGCGGATCGGGCCGAGCTTCGGCTCCTCGTGGGTCGCGGTCCAGTTGGCAGCGCCCAGCCCCTTGAGCCACTGCACGCTCTTGAGCCGCTCGCGCTGGAACTTCTCGGCCTCCCGGTCGAGCTTGCGCTCGTTGTAGTTCAGCTCGTCCAGGCCGTCGTCGGCCTCGACCCGCGGCCACGGCTTCTCGGGGTCACGCAGGGTCAACTCCAGCCTCGGTCGGAAGTCCAGCACCTCTCGATCACACAGGTTCCCGACGATCTCCAGCACCGACATTCCGCCCTCGGCGGGCCGCCAGCGGGCCTGATCGGAGGGAAGGCCCTGAACGAGCTGACGTAGCTGGTAGGCAAAAGCCTCCAGGCGGCCGATGAGAAGGTCGGGATTCATTGGATTGGGGAGACGGCGCAGGGTTTGGACCGATGTTCGACACATACCGTCGAACCCTGGGCCCCAAGGAGTCTGCCGGTCCACGGGGCCGCCAATGCGCCCTGCTAGGCCGCTACAATCCCCTTCGGTCAGAACACGCCAACACCGCACCCCAAATGGTCCGCAACCTCGTCCTAGGCTCATTCGCCCTCCTCGCCGCCTTCTGGAGCTTCATCTACTACGACCGGTCCACGGAGGCCACGCGCGCACTTCGGGTCCGGGACGACCGGATCGCCCACCTTGAGATGGACAACGGGCAGAAGGCGGTCCGCATCGAGGCCCTGGACAAGGCCGTCGAGTCCCTGGAGGCGGAGGTCTCCCGGCTCGAGCTCGCCCGTCAGCTCCTCCAGCTCGATCACCGGATCGCTCGCATCGAGGTCCTCCGCCAGGGGCCCGCCAGCGGGGGCGCTGGCGAGATCGAGACCGAGGTCCTCTTCACCGAGCTCGACCCCGACGGGGAACCCATCGGGCCGGGAAAGGAGGTCACCCTCCCCGGGACGCGGCTCTACGTCGAGGGCATCGTCGTGAAGTTCAGCGACACCTACGTGGAGGAGGGTGACCCGTTGCGGGGGACCTCGATCTGCCTGCTCCAGCGGATGTTCTCCGAGGAGCTGGCGCCCGAGGAGGGCGTCGAGCTCGACTCGATCAACAAGCACCCCCTCCCCTTCACGGGGGACGACCTGCCGGACCCCCTCTACACCGACCTCTTCGAACGGGTCTGGGACTACGCCAACGACCCTGCTGCGGCGGAGCGGCTGGGGGTCCGCGCCATCCAGGCCGAGGCGCCGTCCGTGGAAGCACGTGCGGGCCAGCGATATCGGCTGGAGCTGCGCCAGTCCGGGGGCATGACCCTGCGCGCCGAGAATTGAGCCCGCCACACGGTCCGGGTCGCCGATCCTGAGCCGCGCCTCGGGCATTGCACCCGGTGGAAGGAGCCCATGGCGGCCGCCTGGGTGAAGCAGGACGGCTGGGACATTGAGCCGCACACCAGGGCAGGCTCGGGCCAAAGAAGAGGCGCCGAGCCCCTACTGAGGTCCGGCGCCTGGGTCCCTTCCCGGGGACATGCCTGGTGCCTACAACCGCCGCCCATCGGGCGCCGGGCGCTGGACCCCAGCCAGTTCGTTACTCCTTACGACCCACATTTCGGGCCTCACCGGCGACCGGATGCGGGCGACGCCAAGTCCAGCAAGAAAAAAATGGCCGGCGATCCGAGGATCGCCGGCCATCTGTGAGAGGACCCTCGGCTCAGGGGAGCAGGACGGCGTCGATCACGTGGATGACACCGTTGGAGGCCTCCACGTCCGTGGCGATGATGTTGGCGTTGCCGATCTTGGCGCCGTCCTTGTTGATGGCGACCGCGAGCTCGGTGCCGCCGATGGTCGGAGCCTTGTCGAGCTTGGCCGCCTGGTCGGCGTAGACGCGCCCGGAGACGATGTGGTGCTTGAGGATGGCGGCGAGGCGCGCCTTGTTCTCCGGCTTGAGGAGCGTGGCCACCGTGCCCTCGGGCAGCTTGGCGAAGGCCTCATCCGTGGGTGCGAAGACGGTGAAGGGGCCACCCTTGGTGAGGGCGTCCACCAGGCCCGCGGCCTTGGCCGCGGCGAGGAGCGTCCCGAAGGAGCCTGCGCCCGTGGCGACCTCGGCGAGGTTCTTGGACTCGGGGAGCATGACCGTGTCGATGACGTGGATCACGCCGTTCGAGCACACGATGTCCGCCGTCACGACGGTGGCCCCGTCGATGGTCACGGAGCCCTCATCGATCGCGATGTCGAGGCGCTGGCCGTTGAGGGTGGTGGCCGTGGTGAGCTTGTCCTTGACGATCTGCTTGGAGCGAACGTCGCCGGCGACCACGTGGTAGGTGAGGATGCTGGTGAGTGCACCCCGGTTCTTCTCCTCGAGGAGGGACTCCACGGTGCCCTTCGGCAGCTTGGCGAAGGCGGCGTCGGTGGGCGCGAAGACCGTGAAGGGGCCCTCTCCCTGGAGCGCACCGATGAGCTCAGCGCTCTTCAAGGCGGTGGCGAGCGTCTTGAAGCTCCCGGCCTTGACCGCGGTGGTGACGATGTCGTCCACGGCGTTGGAGGCGAGGGCGGCCCGCGGGGTCGAGCTGCAGGTCTTGGAGCAGGGAGTGTCGTCGGCGCCGGTGGAGGCGAAGCTGGCGGCAGCGAGCGCGAAGCCAGTGAGGGCGAAGGTGAGTTTCATTGCTGGTTCGAAAGGCCTTGAGGCGGCCCGGATTTGAGGCAAGATCGGCGGACCGGAAATGGGGTCCGCGAGGGGTTTTTGAGATGGGCGTGGCGAGCGACGTGGCCCGGAGTTCCTCTCTCACCACGTTGTTCGGGAGGCCTCGAAGTAGAGATGCAAGCACCCGCACGGTTCACCGAACTCACACACCGACCGTACCGACGGGAACGGCGTCACCTTGGCCTGACCGCGCTGCTCGCGCTGATGGCCGGGTGCCAGTCCACGCAGCCCGCGGCGGCCCCGCGTCCGCTCTCGGCCAAGAGTGACCGTGAATCCATCACGGTCTTCGCCGGGAGCGACCTGTTGGCCCGGGCGCGGGTCGGGTTCAGGGAACGTATGTCCATGAGCCGGCTGCGCTCCTCCAACGGGATCGACGTGCTCCGCGGGTTCCCCGTGGAGCCACGCGCCGGAGAGTCCGTGGACCACCCCGAGCAGACCGGTGCCTGGTTCGGCCATGGCGCCATGGACGGAGACGACCTTTGGTACGGCAGAGGCGGCGGCGTGGTGCGCGAGCAGGTCCTTCGAATCGAGTCCGACTCCTCCGCGTCCCTCATCGCCCAGGTCGAATGGACGAACAGCGCAGGCGCCAGGATCTGCGGTGAGCAGCGCCGGGTCCGATTCCAGGTCGAGGGGCCGCTCCACCTCGTGGACTTCGACATTTCCCTCACGGCCTCCGCGAAGGGGCTGGTCTTCGGCGACGTCAAGGAGGGCTTCTTCGCGACGCGCCTCGCGGACCCCTTCCGCTCGTCAGCCGGCGCCCGCACGTTCGGATCCACGGGCGCGACGGGCAGCGACCTGTGGGGCCAGCGCGCGCGCTGGATCGCCTCGACCTGCGCGGCGGTCTCGGGAGAGGTGGCGACCGTCTGCATCCTTGAGGACCCACGCAACGCCGGGCATCCGACCCGCTGGCAGGTCCGGCCGTACGGCCTGGTGGCCGCCAATCCCTTCGCGAACGGGGCGTTCACCGAGGACCCCGACGATGACGAACCCGTGATCGTGGACAGCCACGGCGGCGTCCGCCTGCGCTATCGAATCGTGGTCGCACCCGCCGCCCTCTCGTTCATGGAGGTCGACGCGCTCTGGGCCGAATACGCGCAACCTGGCGGAGGGTCACCCGCCGCCACGGGCGTCCTCCCCTAGTCGCCCACGGTGGAGCCCGCGGAGTCCTCTGCGGCCATCTCCGCCGGGGTGGCGCCATCCAGCATCGGGTCCCGCCGGACCAGGAAGGCTCGCGGCTCGCCGATCATCTCTCGGGCCTCGTCGTCGCCACCCGCGATCCCCACGAGCTGCGCGACGTAGGCGCCCTCGGGGGCGCGACCGCGCCGCTCCGTGAGCTTCCGGTCCAGCGCTCCGTCCCAGCGAAGGTCGTGCATCCCCGGCTCGGCCGGCACCCCGATGAGCGCGACCGGCTCGTCACGGGGACCGCGAATCTCCACCGCGAGTTCCCGCTCTCCCTCGCCCCGATGGACCCAGAGGGAGAGGTCACTGGGCTCGTTCTGTCCGCGCCACGTGGAGTCCCCGCCGCCGTAGCCGCCCACGGCCGAACGGCGCGCCCAGCGCGTCAGGTCCCCCACCGGAAGCAGGTGGCAGGGGGCGGCGAGCGCCTCTGGCGTCACCCCACGGAGGCCGTCCACGTCGAGGGCCCAGAAGCCCCGCCCGTGGGTGGCCGCGACGAGCACACCGTCGCGGTCATGGAGGGCCAGGTCGTGGACCGCGACCCGGGGGAGGGCCCCCTGGAGCGGCGCCCAGCTCGCTCCCCGGTCCCAGCTCATGTACGCGCCGAGCTCCGTCCCCACGAAGAGGACCTCGGCATTCGAGGGGTCCTCGATGACGTCGTTCACGGGCCCGCCGGCCTCGAGCCCCGCGCTGATGAGCCGCCAGCTCTTCCCGCTGCCTAGCTCATCGGTGGCATAGACCAGGGGCCGGAAGTCGTCCTCCCGGTACCCGGTGAAGCTCGCGTAGGCGCGCCCTCGGTCGTGGGCAGAGAGGGTCACGCGGCTCACCCACCAGTTCGAGGGGAGCCCGGGGAACTGACCGGTCAGGTTGGACCACCCGTACCCGCCGTCGCTCGACATCTGGACGAGACCGTCATCGGTACCCACGAGCAGCAGCCCGGGGTCGATGGAGGACTCGGCGATCGTGGTGATCGTGCAGTGGGGCACGTTGCCGGCGATCTTCGCGGCGTCGTTGGAGGTGAGGTCCGGGCTGTGGACGGGCCAGCTGTCCCCCCGATCGAACGACTTGAAGAGCCGGTTGCCGCCGAAGTAGATGATCTCCGGGTTGTGCGCCGAGATCAGGATCGGCGAGTTCCAGTTGAAGCGCAGCGCCGACTCCTCCGCCCCCTCGGGCTTCGGCGGACGAATGCCCACCGAGGTCCCAGTGACCATGTTGCGACGATAGATCGCGCCGAACTGCGACTCGCCGTAGACCGTGCTGGGATCACGGGGGTCGATCTGGGCGTAGAACCCGTCGCCGCCCCCCACGTAGTCCCACTCGGAGGGGTGAATCCCCCTGGGGTCTCGGGAGGTGCTCGGCCCCCCCCACGTCCCGTTGTCCTGGGTTCCGCCGTAGACGCGGAAGGGCTCCGACATGTCGAGGCCCACCGCATAGAACTGGGAGATGGGCAGGTTGTTGATGTGCTGCCAGCTGTCGCCGCGGTCATAGGACACGTGCAGCCCGCCGTCGTTCCCGAGCCAGATCTTGTTGGGGTCCGCCGCGTCGACCAGCACCGCGTGGTGGTCCACGTGGACCGATCCAGCGATCCGGTCCCAGGTCGCCCCGCCGTCCTCGGTGCGGTAGAGCGGGACGCTGCACATGTAAGCGCGCTGGTCGTCCGTCGGGTCGAACCGGACCTGACCGTAGTAATAGGCCGGGCTTCCGCCGGCGGGCTTCTCGTTCACCTTGACCCAGGTGGCGCCGCGGTCCGAGGACCGATAGACCTCGCCCCCGATCTGACGTTCTCGAGGTGCCTGCTGAAAGATCAGGAGGTCGACCAGCGGTGCGCTCGTCGTGCGGGTCTCACCGCCGCGCTCGTAGGTGACCTCGACCGTCTCGCCCGCGGCCTCGTCCTCCTTGTCGACGAGCGCCAGGACCTTGAGCCACTGGAACCCGGAGTCAATAGCGCGGTCGCCCACCCGCCGGATGACATCGCCGCGGCGCAGCCCCGCCTCGCGGGCCCCCCCCCTGCGCTCGACGTCGGTTACGACGAGGGCGCCGTCCTTCCACTCCGCCTCAAGGGCCGGGCGCGCCTCGCGCACCTCCACCTCGACGTTCTGGTTGGCCACCGTCGCGATGACCTCGCCGCTCCCAGGGAAGACGTCGAGGCCGATCCGGCCGATGTCGCCCTCGGGGAGCCCGCTGCCGCACCGCTCGAAGCTGGCGCCCCCGTCCTCCGAGCGCCAGATCCCTGACCCGGGTCCGTTCCCGTCGAAGTCCCAGGCCCGACGACGACGCTCGTAGGACGCCGCGTAGACGAAGCGCGGGTCCGCGGCGTCGATGGCCACGTCCACGACGCCGACTTCCTCGCTCACGTGGAGCACACAGCTCCACGTCGCGCCGCCATCCGTGGTCCGGTACAGCCCGCGCTCCTCGTTCGGCGTGTAGAGGTGGCCGAGGGCCGCGACGAGCACGTGGTCGGGGTTGGAGGGATCGATGACGATGCGCCCGATGTGGTGTGAGTCGCCGAGGCCCACGTTGGCCCAGGTCTCCCCCCCGTCCGTGGACTTATAGACCCCATCCCCCCAGTAAGAGCTCCGCTGGTTGTTGGCCTCGCCCGTCCCGACCCAGATCACGTCCGGGTTCGATGGATCCACGGCCACATCGCCGATGGAGATCGTGCCCTCCCGCTCGAACAGGCAGCGCCAGCTGGTGCCGTGGTCCCCGGTGACCCAGAGCCCCCCTGACGCGCTCGCCACCCACAGACTGCGCGGCCGGTCCGGGTGGGATGCAAGGTCCACGATTCGACCCCCGAACCCGGTGGGGCCGAGCGGCCGCCACTGGAACGACTCCAGGTCCAAAGGGTCAGGCGCGGAAGCCTCCTGAGCAACAGCGAACGACGCGCCGAAGAGGGGGGCGACGAGCAGCAGCGCGCCGGGACGGAGGAGGCGATTGGAGGTCATAGGCGCGGCCCGGGGGGGGAAGGCGACGGCTCGAGGGAGCGGCTCGGGGGGGACAAGCCGGGAGCGAGCGCCTGCGGCGCCCGCTCCTTGAGTCTATGGGGCTGAGGCCAACCCGGCGGGGGCGGCTGTAAGGCATTCGTGTCCTGTGACTTGTCCCGAGCCTCCCCGAGCGAGACGAGCGACGAACGCCCAGGCACCGACCGGAGCGCGAGGCAACCGAGGCGACGGGATAGGCCACCCCGTAGAGAAGCGCGGCCAGGGCGAGCCCGCTTCCTACACTCCATCCATGAGCGACCACCCCACGGAAGAGGAGAGTGACCGCGCGGCCTGCTCGCGGCACTGGCAGCGGAGCCTGCGGCTGATCGCCGTCCTGCTCTCCATCTGGTTCACCGTCTCCTTCGGCTGCGGCATCCTGCTGCGCGAGACCCTGGACCAGTTCACGCTCCCGGGGACCGGCTTCCCCCTCGGGTTCTGGTTCGCCCAGCAGGGCGCCATCGTGATCTTCGTCGGGCTGATCGGGGTCTACGTCCTGCTTGCATCGCGGATCGACGCGGAGCTGGACGCTGACCGCGAGTCGATCCACGGGCAGGGGGGCTCCCGATGACCGTCCAGTCCTGGACCTACCTCCTCGTGGGCGCCACCTTCGCCCTCTACATCTACATTGCCCTGCGATCGCGGGCGGGCTCCACGAACGAGTTCTACGTGGCCGGCGGGGGCGTCCCTCCGCTCGCCAACGGCATGGCCACCGCGGCCGACTGGATGTCCGCCGCGTCGTTCCTTTCCATGGCGGGGATCATCTCGTTCACGGGCTACGACGGCTCGGTCTACCTGATGGGCTGGACCGGCGGGTACGTGCTCCTCGCGCTGCTCCTCGCCCCGTACCTGCGCCGCTTCGGGAAGTTCACGGTCCCCGACTTCATCGGCGACCGCTACTACAGCCGAACCGCCCGCCTGGTGGCCGTGGTCGCGGCGCTGTTCGTCTCGTTCACCTACGTCGCGGGCCAGATGCGCGGGGTCGGCGTGGTGTTCTCCCGCTTCCTCGAGGTACCCGTCAACACCGGTGTGATCATCGGGATGGCCATCGTCTTCCTGTACGCGGTCCTCGGAGGGATGAAGGGCATCACCTACACCCAGGTCGCCCAGTACTGCGTCCTCATCACGGCCTTCCTCGTCCCCGCGATCTTCCTCTCGATCGTCAGCACGGGGGACGTGATCCCCCAGCTCGGCTTCGGCGGCGACGCCGTGGGCACTGGCACCTCGCTCCTCGCCAAGCTCGACGGGCTGCACGCGGAGCTCGGGTTCGACGCGTACACCAGCGGGAGCAAATCCACGCTGGACGTGTTCTGTATCACCATGGCGCTGATGGTCGGCACCGCGGGCCTCCCCCACGTCATCGTCCGCTTCTACACGGTGCCGCGGGTGCGTGACGCCAGGGTGTCCGCCTTCTGGGCGCTGCTGTTCATCGCGATCCTCTACACGGCCGCCCCGGCCGTCGCTGCCTTCTCCCGTACCAACCTGATCGAGTCCGTGGAGGGTGCCCCCTACCGCGCGACCGCGGCCAGGGAGGGTGAGACCCCCCTGCCGGAGTGGTTCAAGAACTGGGAGGACACCGACCTGATCGCCTGGGTCGACAAGAACGCCGACGGCCGCGTCCAGTACCGCCCCGGCCCCGCCTTCGAGGCCCTGCCTGGCCAGGCCAAGGTGATGCCGATCTTCACCCAGGCCCCCGGCGACCCGCTCGGGCGAGGGGAGCACGGTGAGCGGCTGCTCCAGAACCCGCCCTCCGCCAACGAGAACGAGCTGTACGTCGACCGGGACATCATGGTCCTCGCCGCCCCGGAGATCGCGGCGCTGCCCAACTGGGTCATCGCGCTCGTCGCCGCCGGCGGCCTCGCCGCGGCCCTCTCCACCGCCGCAGGGCTGCTGCTCGTGGTCTCCTCCGCGGTGAGCCACGACCTCCTCAAGCGGGGCTTCGCCCGGAACCTCTCCGAGCGTGGCGAGCTCATCGCCGCCCGCAGCGCTGCCGCCGTCGCGGTGGTCGTGGCTGGCATCCTCGGCATCCACCCGCCGGGCTTCGTGGCCCAGGTGGTGGCCTTCGCCTTCGGGCTCGCGGCCTCCTCCTTCTTCCCCGCCATCGTGCTCGGCATCTTCTGGAAGCGGACCAATCGAGCAGGCGCCGTGCTGGGGATGATCGCCGGCCTGGGCTTCACGATTTCCTACATCGTCTACTTCAAGTTCCTCGGGGGCACGAAGGACGAGCTGTGGTTCGGCATCTCCCCTGAGGGCATCGGAGCCCTCGGCGTACTGGTGAACACCGCGGTGACGGTCGGCGTCACGCTCCTCACGCCCGCCCCGCCTGCCGAGGTGACCGCGCTGGTGGAGTCCATCCGCGCCCCGCGGCGCGACACCGGCGCCCGGGTCTCCTGAGGCCGAGCCCCACGCCCCGCCTCCATAGTCCGCCCGGCCGCGCCGGGCGGCGCTAACCTGTGCGCCGGCGCAAGCGCGCTGGCGAAGGTGGTAGAAGCAGCGCAGGAACCCAAGGAGGCGGAGGCACGACGCCGGCCGGCGCACCGGCGTGCGCTGGGGTTCCTGTGGCGCTGGCTCCGCCGTGGGGCGCTCCTCCTGCTGCTCCTCGCCCTCTCGGTCGCCGCCCTGTACCTCACCCGGGACCGGACGCTCCACCCGCTCCTGGTCCGCTTCACCCCCGACCTGACCCGGGCCTTCACCCCCTTCGAGGTCTCCGTGGCGGCCATCGAGGGCGACTGGACCGGGGAGCTGAAGCTCACGGACGTCGCCATCCGCCCGCTGGAGGCGGACGGCCCCCTGCGCCAGGCCCGCGTGACCACCCTCGTCGCCACCGGCGACCTGCTGCGCGCCGCCCGCTTCGCCGACCCCACCGCCCTCACCCAGCTCAGAGTCACGGCGCCGGTGGTCCAGCTCGACATCACCTCCCTCGGCGAGGGAGGGTCGGAGTCGGAGAGCGCCACGCTGCCCGCGCTACCGCCGTTCCTGATCACCGACGGGCGCCTGCAGGTGGTCACCGGAGCCGACGTGATCGAGGTCACAGGCCTCGAGGTCCAGGGGTCCGGCGACTCCGGGCCGCTCCAGGTCGCCGGCCGGGCCTCAGCCAACGCCTGGGCCGCCACCGTCCGATCCAGCCTCCGCCTGGACGCGGACGCCCTCCGGTTCGAGGGTGACCTCCTCGAGGGCCGCGTCCAGGACCTGGAGCTATCGGCGGATCGCCTCGCCGGAGAGCTTCGCGGCAGCGACCTCTCTCTGAGCGACGGCAGGATCCAGGTGGGCGCGAACCGGGTCAGCCTCGAGGACGTCGTCTTGGCCCTGGGCGGGCCTGAGGGGCTGACCATCGGCGGGCTCGTTCGCCTCGACCTCCCCCGCCTCGACGAGCTCGAGGCCACCCTGCGGGCGGTGCGCGGGGAGGCGATGGATGGACCCCAGACTCCGGCCCCCTCCTTCTTCGGGGCCGTGCGCGGCACGGCGGCGCTGAGCCCCTCGCCCGGGCAGATCGCCACCGGAGCGCTGAAGCTCACGGGCGAGGACATCGTCGTCGCCGGGGTTCGGCTCGGCGCCGTGGAGGTGGAGCTGCTCGCCAGCGACGAGCGCCTGGAGGTCACGGCCCTTCGCGCGACCGACCCCGGGCGGGTCTCCATTGAGGGCCGCGGCGACCTGGAGCTCAGGTCCCGCACCCTGGACGACGTGAGCCTCTCGGTGCGGATGGAGGACCCCGAGGTCTTCCTGCCCGGGGCGGACTTCATCGGCCAGCTCGAGATCGACCTCCGGCTCTCGGGTCCGATCGAAGCCCCTGCGGGCGCCATCCGGGCGAACGCGGCGCGGCTCTCGATCGACGGGGAGAGCGTCGGCTCGGTCGCGGTCGAGGGGACCTTCAAGGGGGGCAACCTAGACGTCACTCGGCTCAACGCCACCACCGACCACGGTGAGCTCGTGGCGGGCGGAACGGTCCAGCTTCCCCTCGATGGCGAGGAGCTGGCGGTCGAGGTGCGCACCCTGTCCCTGAGCCGGGGGGCGGCCCACATGGACCTTGCCGGTCCGACCACCGTGCGCTTCGAGGGGGGCGGCGTGCAGGTCGAGGACGTGCGGCTCGAGGGCCCCCTCGGGGCCCTCACGGTCTGGGCCCAGACCGGCGGACCGCACGGGGTTCGGGTGGGTGCCACCGCGGAGGGCTTCCAGGTGGATGCCGCCCTCGACGGGATGCTCGAAGGGAGCGGCCGGGTGGGCGCCCTCGACGGCGAGGTCTTCTTCCAGCGCTCTCCCCTGCGAGCTGAGGTCAACGCCACCCTCAGCGGCGCACGGATCGCGGGGGTTGAGGAGCCCGTGGCGGCTCGCATCGACGCCACCTGGGAGGGGGGCGTGCTTGAGCTGAAGGAGGTCACCGCGAGCCTGCCGCACGTGACCCTCGACCTGAGCGGAGGCGCGCCCGTCGACCTCGGGGACGCCGGCGGCGGGCCCCTCGGTGACGGGCCCGTCCGACTGGAAGCGCGGCTGCGCGTGGACGCAGACGCGCTCCGCGGAGACCTCCTGGGCGCCGCCATCCCCGAGGACCTCGCGGAGGCCGCCCGCCGGATCTCCGGCGCCATCGCCGCGGACCTCGCCCTCTCGGGCACCTGGCGTGCGCTGACCGGCGCGGGCAAGGCCGTCCTCCTCAACGTCAGGTACGTCGACGCCGACGGCGCCCCCCTGCCCGGTCTCGAGGATCCAGTCTCGGGGGAGATCGCCGTGGTGATCGACGACGGCGTGACCCTGCGCCCGTCCGCGCTGGCATTGGGGGACCTCGGCGTCGCCGACGGCGAGGTTCGGATCGACCGGCTCCTCGACGTGATCGAGTTGCTCGAGAACCCAGGGGCCTGGCTGGACGCTCCCCTCGACGCCTCGGGGCGCTTCGCCTGCGAGGAGCTCGGGTGGATCGCCGATCTCTCGCCCGAGATCCGCGAGGCCGGCGGCACGCTGACGTTCGCGGGCGCGGCAAGGGGGCCCCTCCGCTCGCCCACCCTTGACGGGCGGCTGACCCTCGCCGGCGGCGCCCTCCGCGTCCGTGACGTCCCGGCCATCGAGGACCTCGAGTTCGTCCTCGCCGCCACCCCTGCCCGGGTCGTGATCGAGCGCGCCTCCTTCTCGGCGGGCGCCGCGCCGGTGCGGCTCACGGGGGCCGTGGACCTCTCCACGCCGGCGCCGACCCTGGACGTGCACCTCTCGGGCGAGGAGGTCCTGCTCTACCGATCCGAGGACGCGGTGGTGCGCTCCAACATCGATCTCGGCCTCGCGGGAACGCCGGGCGCGCTGCGGCTCTCGGGCGAGGTGGCGCTCGTGGGCGGTCGCCTCCGCTCTCCCCTGGAGTTCCAGAACATCCTCGCCAGCGGTGGGAGCCGGACCCCCGAGGCCGTCCGCCGCGGGCTGCGGCTTCCCTCCCTGGGCCCAGATTCCGTGGAGCTCGACGTCCGCGTGACCACGGCGGACCCCATGAAGATCGAGGGCCGCCTCACCCGCGGCCGGGTCCGCGCCGACCTCTCCCTCTCCGGGGACCTCTCCCATCCCATCCCCTCCGGCCAGCTCTTCGTCGATCCCCTGGAGGTGGCGCTCCCCGCGGGGACCCTGCGTTTCCCCACGGGCCTCATTCGCTTCGATCCCGCCGACCCCGACATCCCGGAGCTGGAGCTGATCGGCACCACCCGGCTGGCGGGCTACGACGTGACCGTGGAGATCTCGGGCGACTACGACCAGGCGGTGGTCGACTTCAGCTCCTACCCCCCGCTGGTTCCGGACGACCTCGTGATGCTGGTGCTCTCCGGCCGGCCGCCGGGGACCGCACGGGGGGCCAGGGCCGCGGGGCAGACCGTCGCCCTCTACGTGGCCCGCGACCTGGTCCAAGGCTGGTTCGACTCCGGCGGCTTCGACGACAGCGACAGGGAGTCCTTCGTGGATCGCCTCGAGGTGGTCTCCGGCCGCGACGTGTCGCGCTCCGGGGTGCTCACGGTGCAGGCCACCTACCGGCTACGCGAGGGCCTCGCCCGGGAACGCGACGCGGTGTACCTGGTCATGGAGCGCGACTCCTTCGAGGACTACAACGTCGGCCTTCGCCTGGTCTTGAGGCTCAAGTAGCGCCGTGCTCTCCCCCCTCGCACACCGCCTCGTCCGGACCACTGGCCGCGCCCTCCTCCTGCTGGCGGGCGCGCCTGCGGTGCTGGGTGCCGCCCTGCTCGAGCCGCCCCTCGGACCGTCCGAGGTGCCCATCGTAGGCGCCCCCGAAGGCCTCCTGGGCGACCTCGAGGAGGTCGCCGCTCCCTACGTGGAGCGCTTCAAGACCGCCGGCCGGGCCGTCTACATCGACGACGCGGCGTACGAGCTCCAGCTGCTCTTGGCCGAGCGCGGCTACGCAGCGGCCGAGGTCGCCTACGAGGTGGACGGCGCCTCGGCGCGGCTCCTGGTGAGCGCGGGCGCGCGCTCGACCCTCGGGCCGGTCGACGTCACCGCCGACCCAGCCTGCCCCCTGAGCGGAGAGGACCTGGCGCGGTACGTCAGCGGCCCCCGCACCGGCCTGTTCGGCCGCGGTGACGTGCTCTACGTGAAGCGGCGCGTCGAGCGGAGCCCCCGGCGCGTGGTGGTCGACCTGGTGGCCCTCGGTCACCTCGACGCCACCGCCAGCGTGAACGACCCGGGCCCCCGGGAGGAGGGCGGCGCCGTCATCGTGCAGCTGAACGTGAACGCGGGTCCTCGCTATCGACTGGAGCCCGCAGAGATTCTCGGCGAGGAGACCCTCGAGCCGGAGGTGCTCGCGGCCATCCGGGAGGCCCAGCGAGACATCACCCCCCTCCGCCCCGACGAGGACCTGCCCTACGAACCTCGGATCCCCGGGCGCGTCAGGAGCAGCGTGCTGGACGCCCTCGCCAGCCACGGCTACCTCGACGCCGAGGTCCGCGTTGAGGCCGACGTGGACGCCGAGTCCCACCTCGTCCAGATGGAGATCTCCGTGGAGCCCGGCCCCCACGTGACCATCCGCGAGGTCCGGTTCGAGAGCGACGGGCGGACCAGGGAGAGCTTCCTCCGCTCGCGGCTGCAGCTGCGGCCCGGGGACGAGTTCAGCACGCGGGACGTGCGCGCGAGCGTCCGCGCCCTGTATCGCACGGGCCTCTTCTCGGAGGTGCGCTCGCGGGTCGAGGGGGACGGCAACGAGAGGACGCTCGTGGTACAGCTCGTGGAGCAGGAGTCCCTCGAGGTGTACTTCGAGCCGGGCTTCGGGAGCTACGAGCTCTTCCGCGGCACGGTCGGCGCGCGGGATCGGAACCTCTTTCGGTCCGGCATCGACGGCTCCGCCGAGGTGATGCTGGCCGTCCGGGCCTTCCGAGCGAGCGTGCGTCTCTCCGACCCGTGGTTCCTGAACGAGCAGGTCATCGGCGACATCCAGCTGGACTTCGAGCGCCGACAGGAGCCCTCCTTCCTGAGGGAGAACCGCGGCATCGGGGCCTACGTCACGAAGGAGTGGAGCGGCGTCATGGCCACGACCTTCGGCTACCAGTTCGGGCGTTCCGAGGCCAAGGACGTCAAGGTCGTGGACGACGACGTGGCGGACGCCCAGAACATCGTCAACGTGGCGGGCCTGACGCTCTCCCAGCGCTTCGACGACCGGGACGCCCTCTTCGCCCCCACGCGCGGGCTGTTCGTGAACGCCTCGGTGGAGCTCGCGGCCGAGGGGCTGGGCTCCGAGCTCGAGTTCTTCCGCGGCAAGCTCTCCAGCTCCTGGTTCCGACGCCTCAACCCGGACACCGTGCTCGGCCTGAACCTCCGCGCGGGCCTGATCGCGCCCGCCTACGACGAGGAGGCCATCCCCATCCAGGAGCGCTTCTTCGCGGGCGGAGGGAACTCCGTCCGGTCCTTCCAGGAGAGCGAGCTCGGACCGAAGGACGTGAACGGAGAGCCCCTCGGCGGCGAGGTGTTCTCCACGGCCAGCATCGAGCTGCGCTACGAGATGGTCGGCGCCCTCCAGTCGGCGGCCTTCGTGGACGCGGGCTTCGTGGAGCGTCAGGCCGCGGACTTCTTCGACGTGGACGACGTCCGCCTCGGGATCGGGGTCGGGCTGCGTTACCTCCTCCCCATCGGCCCCCTCCGCCTCGACGGCGCAGTCAACCCCGACCCGCGCCCGGGCGAGGACGACTGGGTGATCCACTTCAGCATCGGCATGCCGTTCTGACCGGGCGCCCCCGCGGCGCAGTCGGCGCTCAGGGGGGAGGCGGCTTGGGGTCGAGCCCGCGTGCGCCGTAGGCTGTGCGGGTGAAGTTCATCGACGGGATCGACCGCCTCAACACCCTCGTGGGGCGTATCGCAGCCTGGTCCGTGCTCCTGATGGCGCTGATCGGCGCCTTGAACGCGCTTGCGAGCTACCTCGAGCCCCTGGCCGGCCGGCGCCTCGCTTCCGTGGCCCTCGATGAGCTGCAGTGGTACCTGTTCAGCGTCCTCTTCCTGCTCGCCGCCCCGTGGGCGCTTCGGGAGAACGCTCACGTGCGCGTGGACGTGACCTACGGCCGCCTCGGGCCCCGAGGCAAGGCCTGGACGGACCTCCTGGGCGGCGCGTTGCTGCTGCTCCCGTTCTGTATCTACGCGCTGATCGTCAGCTTCCCCGCCGCCGCGGAATCCCTGCGCATCGGCGAGGTTTCGCCCGACCCCGGCGGCCTCCCCAGGTGGCCGATCAAGGCGGTCCTCCCGGTGGCCTTCCTCCTCCTCGCGCTGCAGGGCCTCGCGAACACCCTGCGCGCCGCCGGAGAGCTCCGGCGAGGGGGGGCGGCGTGAACGACTGGCTCGGCCCCCTGATGTTCGGCGTCGTCATGGCGCTGATCTTCGCAGGCTTCCCGGTGGCCTTCACCCTGGGCGGTGCCGCGCTGATCTTCGGTGCCATCGGCATCGCGCTTGGGTTCTTCGACTGGATCTACCTCGCCAACTTCCCCGAGCGAGTGTTCGGGATCATGGAGAACCAGGTGCTCCTCGCGGTGCCCTTCTTCGTGCTCATGGGGACGATCCTCCAGCGCTCCCGCCTGGCCGAGGACCTGCTTCACTCCATCGGCATGCTCTTCGGGGCCCGGCGCGGCGGCCTCGCCCTGGCGGTGGTATTCGTCGGCGCCCTCCTCGCGGCTGCCACCGGGGTGGTCGGCGCCTCGGTCGTCGCCATGGGGATGATCTCCCTCCCCGTGATGCTGCGCTATGGCTACAGCAAGGAGTTGGCCACGGGCACGATCTGCGCCGCAGGCACCCTCGGCCAGCTCATCCCGCCGAGCATCGTGCTGATCGTCCTGGGGGACCAGCTGGAGGTGAGCGCCGGCAAGCTCTTCCGGGGCGCCTTCGTCCCCGGGCTCATGCTGGCCGGCTTCTACGCCGTCTACGTGGCGGTGGTCGCCTGGCGGCACCCGAGCCGCGCACCCGCCCTGCCCCCCGAGGAGCGCAACGTGACGGGCGTCGCGCTGCTCGTGCTCGTGCTCAAGGTGCTCATCCCCCCCCTGGCCCTCATCCTGATCGTCCTGGGGAGCATCTTCCTCGGCGTCGCCACCCCCACCAAGGCCGGCGCCCTGGGGGCCCTTGGCGCGCTCGCCCTGGCCGCGTCCCGGCGACGGATCTCCTTCGCGAAGCTGAGGGAGAGCGTCGAGGAGACGGCGAAGCTCACCACCATGGTGATCTTCCTGCTCATCGGTTCGACCGCCTTCACCCTGGTCTTCCGCGGGGTCTACGGCGACGTGTGGATCGAGGACATGCTCACCGGCTTGCCCGGCGGGAAGATCGGCCTGCTGGTGGTGGCGAACCTCGTGGTCTTCGGCCTCGGCTTCTTCATCGACTTCTTCGAGATCGCCTTCATCGTGCTGCCCCTCATCGTGCCCGCGGCCGCGAGCCTGGGGATCGAGGGGGACGCCATGATCTGGTTCGGCGTGATGATCGCAATGAACCTGCAGACGTCGTTCCTGACGCCGCCCTTCGGGTTCGCCCTCTTCTACCTGCGCGGCGTCGCCCCCCCCGAGGTCCGCACGGGCGACATCTACCGCGGGGTCCTGCCCTTCATTGGCATCCAGGCCCTGGGGCTCGTTCTGGTGATCATCTTCCCGGAACTGGTCACGTCGCTCATCTGATTCACCTCTTACCCCAGCATGGGGTCCCCACACCTCGTCGGATCGCAGGGGGCCACTTAGCATCGGAGGGTCGCGACGCGGAGCCTGTAGCCCGCAGCGGCCCTCTCCCATGACGCAACTCCTCGCCCTCTGCCTCTCCCTCCCCCTCGTCGCGCTCGCCCCCAAGGCCAGCGGCCTCCCCCTGCAGGACGCCGCGGACGCCACCACGACGGACGAGGTCAAGTTCGACCTGGAGACGATCTTCGACGAGGACGGGCTGTTCGGCCCCTCCGCGAGCTCCCCCGCCTTCTCCGCCAGCGGGCGCTACGCGGCGTACCTCTACCGCCCCTATTCGGAGCGGCGCCACGGGAGCGACCTGTGGCTCGTCACCCTCGAGACCGGGGAGGCCCGTCGCCTGACGTCCGTGTCGGTCATGGCCCCGTTCCAGGCGAGCACCCAGGAGGTCGGCGAGGACCGGATCAAGCGCGCGAAGAAGGCCGGGCCGAAGGCCGACGAGAGCTCCAAGGAGGAGCCCTCCAGCGCGGACGATGACCGCTTCGGTGGCGGGAGCTGGTCCGACCTCCAGGACCTCGCGCGGAGCGGGCAAGCGCGAGGAGAGGGCGGCGCGGATGAGCGCTCCGACGATGACCGCCAGCTGATGGACACCGTCGACGACGCCGACGCCGACGAGAAGAAGGCGCCGCGCTACCGCGGAATCTCCTCGTTCACCTGGGCCCCCGAGGCGGATGAGTTCCTGATGAGCTCGGGCGGCGACATCTACCGCTGGATCATCGGAGAGGACCGCCCGGTCCGCCTGACCAAGACCCGTCAGTCCGAGCGGTCCGTCCAGTACCTGCCGGACGGCGGCGGCTACACAGCGCTCCTGGGGGACGCGCTCGTCCGGGTCCGGTTCGGCGATCACTTCGTGGACCAGCTGGACCCTGAGCTCCCCGGCGGCATGACCATGCGGGAGTACAAGATCAGCCCCGATGGCAAGCGGGTGGCCTTCGTGGCATCCAACGGCGCCCGGAACCGGAGCGGCGGCCGCACGGTGGACATCGCCACCTACAACGACCGCTTCATGAAGGTCCGCACGGTCCCGCGGACCGTCTCCGACGACCCCATCAGCAAGCGCACCACGGCGGTGTTCCTGCACGAGCTCCCCGCCCCGGACCGCGAGGACGGTGCGCTGGTGAAGGTGCACGAGCGGGAGACCTCAGGCCCCCGGGACGTCCTGCGGGTGCCCGACTGGGCGCCGGACTCGAGCCGCGTGGTCTTCGCCGCCTTCGACCAGGCCAGCGAGGAGGTGCACGTGCTTGAGGCCGTCGCCGAGGCGCCAGCGGACGGCTCGGACGGAGCGGAGACCGCTAGCGAGGGCCAGGAGGAGCCGGCGAGCGACCGGCCCGCGCGGGTCATCCAGCGCTTCCTGCACACGGGCGGACCGAACACCCCGCGCATGATCGAGCCCCGGTACCTCGCGGACAGCCGGCGGGTCATGCTGATCACCGAGCAGACCGGCTTCCGACACCTGCACGTGCTCGACCCGGTCTACGAGACCCTCGAGCCCGTGACCCGAGGCCGCTTCGAGGTCTACCCGATCGGCGCCCCGAAGGACCGCTCGTGCGCGTGGGTGGCCGCGACCCGCGAGGACTCCGCCTGCCAGGACGTCTACCGCGTGGACCTGGACACCGCCGAGATGACGCGCCTCACCGGGCGCCGCGGGCAGTACGCCGGTGCGGCGGTGAGCCCCGACGGCCAGCACGTCCTCGCCACCTTCTCGGCCTTCGGGTCTCCCCGTGAGCTCGTCCACGTGGACGTGGCTGGCGAAGACGAGGCCGCACTGACCGACTCTCACCCCGCCTCGACCCGCGAGCTGACCTCGGTCACGCCCGAGTTCTTCGAGTTCGAGAACCGCCACGGTCAGGGGATCCGCGGGCTCATGTTCGAGCCCGAGCGCGAGGCGGACGAGAAGCGGCCCCTCCTCATCTATGTGTACGGCGGCCCCCTGGGCACGCGGAAGCAGGTCACCGAGGGCAACTTCGGCTCCGACGGCTACTTCTTTGCCAGGTACATGGCGGAGCAACACGGCTGGGTCACCTGCACCATCGACCCGCGCGGGATGTCGGGCTATGGCGCCCTGTTCGAGAAGGCGAACTTCGAGCAGGTCGGCGTCCCCCAGGTCGAGGACCTGACCGACGGCGTGCGTTTCCTCGTCGAGCACCACGGCGTGGACCCCGATCGCGTCGCCATCCACGGGTGGAGCTTCGGCGGCTTCCAGACCCAGATGTGCCTCTACACCGAGCCCGAGGTCTTCCGCTGCGGCATCGCTGGCGCTGGGCCCACCGAGTGGGAGAACTACAACTCCTGGTACTCCACGGGCACCATCGGCAACAGCCGCGAGGGCGAGACGGACCTCAAGGCATTCTCCCTGCTCCCCCTCGCCAAGAACCTCCAGAGCAAGCTCCTGCTGGTCCACGGCATGGAGGACTCCAACGTCCTCTACCAGGACACGGTGCGGGTGTACGCTGAGCTCTTGGACGCGGGCAAGGAGACCCTCGTGGAGCTCTTCGTGGACCCCAGCGGCGGGCACGGGCTCGGCGGGCACGTCAAGCGCCTCGCTCGCTTCCGCAAGTACGAGGAGTTCCTGCTCCGCGCCAACCAGTGAACCCGAGTCCCTTCCCACCCATGAAGCTCCGAACCCTCTCCGCCGTCTCCCTCGCCCTCTGCTCCACGGCCTCGGCGCAGGCCGACCTGATCCAGTGGGGCCCGGTCCAGGACGTGATGGCCGCCAGCGAGGTCAGCACCAACGGAACCCTGGTCACCGCTCGGAACTGCTGGGCGCAGACCTTCGCCGCGCCCACGGTCAACGGCGTCCCCTTCACCGCCTTCGCGCCGCCGGGCTGGACCAACGGCGGGTGGGTCCTCACCGTGGACTCGACCACCTGGGACGCCGAGTACGACGCCCTGCTCGATTCGGCCCGGGTCACCAGCGGCGGGAGCGCGGGGAATCCCACTGGCTTCGGCGCGATCAACCTCGACAACCTGGGCACGCTCACGATCGGGAGCACCTACGAGATCCAGGTTTGGTTCTGCGACCAGCGTGAGGGGACCCCAACCAACGTGCTCAACGACCGCATCATGACCATGAGCTCGGCCCTCGGCGCCGTGGTCGCGACCGGAGGGTTGGCCACCAACCTGAGCAACGTGACCCAGGGTCCGCTCTCGGGGCCCCTGGACGCGGACCCCAACAACCAGTCCGGCACGTCGGACATGATCGTGGGCTCCTACTGCATCGGGACCTTCACGCGGACGACCAGTGACCCGCTCTGGCTGCTCGTCGAGGGCTCGCACCCGCTCCCGGGCAACGTGCTCCGGCCCCACCTGAACGCCTTCCAGATCCGCGACATCACGGGCTCGAGCCTCGGGACGAACTACTGCACCGCCAACACCAACTCCACCGGCGCCACGGCGGTCATGGGCGCCTCCGGCAGCGCGGTCGCCGCCTCCAACGACCTGACGCTCGAGGCCACGGCACTGCCCCCGAACTCGTTCTGCTTCTTCCTCACGAGCCAGACCCAGGGGTTCGTCCAGAACCCCGGCGGTAGCCAGGGCAACCTGTGCCTGGGTGGCGCCATCGGGCGCTTCGTGGGTCCGGGGCAGATCGTCAACTCCGGCGCCGGAGGGATCGTCTCCCTGGCCATCGACCTCACCCAGCAGCCGACCCCCACCGGACCGGTGACGGTCACGGCCGGGGAGTCCTGGAGCTTCACGACCTGGTACCGGGACAGCGCCGGCGGCGCCCCCACCTCGAACTTCACCGACGGGCTGGAGATCCAGTTCAACTGACCCCAGCCCGGGCTCGGGCTCAGCGCCGCCGGATCACGGCGCCGACGAAGCGGTGGTCGCTGGGGTACTGCCCCTCGGCCTCCGTCCAATCGATCCAGGCCTCGGCGGTCTCGAGGTGACGGTCGACCAGGACGTGATCGATCATCGCCCCCCGGCGGCCCCCCCGGAACCCGTGGCCGGTCTTGACGTCGGTGGCGTCTGGGTTGGTGTCCCGGAAGGTGTCGCGGAAGCCGGCCTCGGCGAGGGCCTCGAGCGGCGCGCTCTGCTCCCCCGCGTTGAAGTCCCCCAGGACCACCGTAGGGAGCTCCGCCCGGCCCGCCGCGAAGCGCCCGATGAGCCGCGCGCTCTCCAGGCGGGCCTGCTTGCCGACGTGGTCGAAGTGCGTGTTGATGACGCGGATGACCTGCCCTCCGTCCTCGCGGTCCGCCAGCTCGGCCCAGGTCGCGATACGCGTGAGCGCCGCGTCCCAGCCCACGGCCCCGAGCTTGTCTTCCGGCGCGAGCCGGAACGTGCCCGCAGCTCGAACAGTGAAGCGCCGCCCGTCCATGAGGAGCGCGGTCCACTCTCCGCGGTCACCCCCATCTCGGCCCTCGCCGATCACGAGGTGATGCGGGAAGCGCGCGCGCACCTCGTCCACCTGGAAGCGGAGCGCCTCCTGCAGCCCGAGGACGTCGGGCCGGGCCTCCTCGAGGGTGCTGAGCGCCAGCTCGCGGCGCAGCGGCCAGGCGTGGGCGCCGTCCCGCGCCGTCCCGTACCGGACGTTGGCCGTCAGCGTCCGGATCGCCGGGGGCGCCGGCTCCGGATCGTCCCCGGCGGCGAGGGGGACGGGCACGAAGGCGAGCGCGACCAGCGCGAGGCGGTGGAGCGCGGTGGTGTATCGGGAGGTCGTCATCTCAGCGCCCCGGGAAGGCGAAGTTGGCGTAGGCGAGCTCGGCAGAACCGAACCACCCGAAGCTCTCGTCGCGGAACTTCCGCCAGTGGGCCAGGAGCTTGCCGTACGCCGCGTCCCCGGCCGCCGCGTCCGAGAGCAGCTGCTCGGAGGCGTCGCGAGCCGCCGTCATGATCGAGTCGGCGAAGGGCCGAATCGTGATGTCCCTGGCCATGAGCTCGGCGAGGGCGCCGGGGTTCCGGGCGTCATAGCGCGTCTGCATGGTCCGCGCGGCTTCCTTCGAAGCCGCGCCGAGCACCGCCCGATAGGACTCCGGCAGGCCCTCCCACTGGTCCTTGTTCACATAGAAGGAGAGATGCGGACCCGGCTCCCACCACCCCGGGAAGTAGTAGTTCTTGGCCACCTCGTAGAAGCCGAGCTTCTGGTCGTCGTAGGGGCCGACCCACTCGGTGGCGTCGATGGCGCCCCGCTCGAGCGCCTGGTAGATCTCCCCGCCCGGGAGGCTCTTGACCGAGACGCCGAGCTCCGCCATCACCTTCCCACCGAGGCCGGGGATGCGCATCTTCAGCCCCTGGAGGTCCTCTACCGAGCTGACCTCCTTGCGGAACCAGCCCCCCATCTGTGTCCCGGTGTTCCCCCCCGCGAGCGCGACGCAGTTGAAGTCCGCGAGGACCTCACCGATGAGCTCGGCGCCCCCGGCCTCGTCGAGCCACGCCGACTGCTGCCGCGCGTTGAGGCCGAACGGGACGCAGGTCTCGAAGGCGAGCATGGGCGCCTTGCCGATGTAGTAGTAGCCGGCGGTCTGCCCCATGTGGACGGAGCCCTTCTGGACCGCGTCCAGCACCTCGAGTCCGGGCACGATCTCGCCGGCCTGGTATGGGCGGATCCGGAAGCGCCCGTCGGTCATGGCCGCGACCTGGTCGCAGAAGACCTCCGCCGACCCGAACATGGCGTCCAGCGTGCTGGGGAAGCTCGACTGCATGCGCCACTGGATGCGCTTGCCGCCGGTGTGCACGGCCGGACCACCCTCGCCCCCGCCGCATGACGCGAGCGCGGCGCCCGCCGCCGCGCCGCCGATCAGGTCCCGACGCCGGAGAGTGGACGCGCGGTCTTGGTTGGTTGAGCTCATGGGCAGAGCATACGCCAGCGGCGCACGCTCGCCCCCGCTCGCTTCTCCTCGGCGGTGAGGGGGTCAGGACCCGCGGAAGCGGGGCCCCCTCGCGCTCACTCCACCGTCATGATGAAGCGCTCCGAGCGGGCGACCCCGCCCGGCGCGGCCGCGTCACGGACCCACCACTGTCCCTCGAGCTTCAGCCCGAGGAGCTCGGGGCTCGTGGTCAGAGGGAAGCTCCATGTGGCGTACCCCTCACCAGGTCCCACGCCGTCCAGGACGATGGGTCCGCCGGGGAGCGGGAGGGTGCGGACCCCGAGAGCAGCGGGGAAGCCGCCCAGGTCCAGCACCCGCAGGCGCATGGCGCCGAAGGCCCCGCCGAGGCCGCCGGTGACGCCGACCCGGAAGTTGGCGGAGCCCAGGAAGGGCGCGGGCGTGAGGATCAGCTCGGGGGCCGTTCCGCCGCTACCAGCCACCGCCCCCAGGCCCGTGGGCTCAGGGTTCGGGACCGCGCGCTCGAAGCGCAGGGTCGGTCGGTCGAACGGGTAGGTCTCCGCGGCGACCCGGGGGTCGGTGAGCGCGTGGAGGAACTCGGTGATGTCGTCGACCTCGGCCGGCGGGATGATCAGCCCGTTGAGCACCGGGTCGAGGTTGTCGAAGCCGCCGCCGACGCCGGTGCCGTAGATCGCCACCGTGTCGCGCAGGTCCTGCATCTGGGGGGCGCCGTTGTGGAACCAGTGGTTCCGCAGCGCCACGTTGCGCAGGGAGGGCGTCTTGAACTTCCCCTCGTCCCAGGGGTATCCAGTGACCGCTGCCCGGCCGATGTCCTCGGAAGAGGGACGCAGCGCGAGCGCGTGATAGTTGTTGTTCGCGAACAGGGGTGGCGTGTGGCAGACCGCGCAGGCCGCCGTGGTCTCGAAGGCCACCATGCCGCGCTGCTGCGGGGCCGTCAGTGCGCCCGGGACGCCGCGCTGGAAGTCGTCCCAGGGGGTCCGGTCCGCGACGAGGGTTCGCTGGTAGGTCGCCAGCGCGAAGGCGATGCGCACGGGCGTGATGTCCGCCGTGCCGAAGGCCTGGGTGAACAGGTCGGGGTAGGTCGGGTGAGATTGGAGCGCGACCTGCACGTCTTGGGGCAGGTTCGTGGCGAGGGCCAGGGGCCGCGCGCTGGCGATCCGCGCCGAGAGGTCGGCGAAGCCCCGGGCGGGCTCGGCCATCTCCACGTCGGAGAGCAGCGGCCCCAGGGACTGCGACTCGAGGGCGCCCCCGGAGGCGATGGCCGTCGCGCCCGTCAGCGGATCCGTGAACTTGCTCGTCGCCCGCCCGTCCCAGAAGAGGTCCTGGAAGTAGCCCGCGGTGATGGGACTCGGGGCGTAGCGGCCGGTGACCTGGGGCTCGAAGCCGAAGAGAGCCGAGGGCTCGAAGTGGCCGAAGCCGTCCGT
This sequence comes from uncultured bacterium, assembly GCA_938075305.1. Taxonomy (GTDB): domain Bacteria; phylum Planctomycetota; class UBA1135; order UBA1135; genus Saltatorellus. Next base: position 74,195 of record CALJGV010000019.1, on the reverse strand, counting down.
GCTGACCACGCCCGGCGAGCCGAACCCGTCGTCGGCGGTGCCGAACACGCCGTCGGGCCCTGGGAAGCGGGTCGCCGGCCCGGAGCGTAGCTCAGCCCCTCCCACGGACGGGATGTGGCAGGTGCCGCAGGCCATGGAGCCGTCGCTGGAGAGCTGCTCGTCCCAGAACAGGATCTTGCCGAGGACCGCCTTCTCCGCGGTCACCGGGTTCTCCGGCGGGGCGACGGGGGGCGTCAGGTAGCCCTGGGCGGAGGCCGCGCTGGCCAGCGCGGCACCGAGTAGAAGCGAGACGAGGGGCGTGCGAACGGCGTGGTCCATGACGGAATTCTACCGGGGTCTCCGGGGAGGAGGAGACCGGTGTACTTCCGGAGGGCAGGGAGCCCTCTTCAGTTCCCGAAGATCGCGATGCACCCTCATTACGGGCCAAGACGGTCGCATCTCAAGGTCACCGCGGCCGGGCGCCACACCCCCAGGAGGGTCAAGTGGGGCCGCCCCTCGCCCTCACCGATCAGTCGGGCGGGCAGTCGGGCAGGGAGGTGTTCGGCAGGGGGAGTCGGGCTCCCCCACTTCGAGAAAACCTGAGGGAGGGCCGCTCGACGAGGGCGTAGCTGAGGCCTCCGAGGAGGATGGAGAGGCCGACCCCCGAGGGGCCAACCCAGCCGCGATGGCCGGCTGGCAGGTATGCGGCGACGAGGGCGAGGGCCATGGCGTGGTAGAGGTAGACGCTGTAGCTGATCCGCCCGAGCGCAGTCAGGGGTCGCCATGAGAGGCCCGCCCGGAGCATCGCTCCGGACGGGACGATGCACCCCATCAGGAGGAGGGACCAGAGCGTCGCTTGCCCCAGGAACCAGAGGTGAAAGCGGCGGTGCGGGACCGGCTCACCGAGCACCACCGACGCTACGCTCGGTGTAAGCAGGAGCATGCCGACGGCGCCCACCGCGCCGGCCCAGGCGAGGGCCTGCCCTCCCCTCCCGCGGAGCGACGAGAGGCGGGGCCCGAGGACCGCCAACAGGGAGCCGGTCAGGAAGATGGGCATGAACGGCAGGACGTTGGGCCTGAAGTCCGGCGCCCTCGCCGGGTAGTCGGGCGGGAAGACCCAGGAGAGGCCAGCGATGCCAGCGGTCAACACGAAGGCCCTCGCCGGCCACCCCGGGAGCGCCGAGAGGACCAGGCCCAGGGCGGGGAGCGAGAGGTAGAACAGCACCTCGACCGGGACCGTCCAGAAGTGGTCCTCCCCCCGCAGGAAGACCAGGTGCTGGAGGGCGACCTTCGGAGAGAACTCGCCCAGCGCCACGTAGACGCCGAGGCACACGGCGAAGGCGGGGACGACCCGCATGAGGCGCCGCACGGCGAAGCGGCCCCAGCCCACCCCCTCGCCCGAGCCCGACCGCCCGAGGACCTGGGAGGTGAGGAGGAAGCTCGAGAGGATGAAGAACAGGAAGACCCCGCCGCGACCGATCCCCCCGGCGTCGAGGCCCGGGAGGACGTCATGGCCGCCGTTGCTCGCGTGGGACAGCAGCACCATCATCACGGCGATCCCGCGGAGTCCGTCGAGCGGTTCGGAGCGCTTCACGGCGGTCAGGGTACGCATGGGGCGGCGCCTGCGTACACTCCTGCGCCCCAGAGCGCCCCCAGACCACCATGGCCACCCCCAATCAAGACGCCCCCGAGGGCACCGACGCCGCTGACCACCGGAACTTCGTGGAGCTCGAGGTGGAGAAGGACATCGAGTCCGGCAGGTTCGACGGGCGGGTGCTGACCCGCTTCCCACCTGAGCCCAACGGCTACCTGCACATCGGCCACGCCAAGGCCATCAGCACCAACTTCGGCATCGCCGCCCGGTACGGGGGCCAGACCAACCTCCGCTTCGACGACACCAACCCCGCGAAGGAGGACCAGGAGTACGTCGACGCGATCCGCGAGGACGTGAGCTGGCTGGGGTACGAGTGGAAGGGCGGTGAGCACTTCGCCTCCGACTACTTCGATCAGCTCTACGGGTTCGCCGAGCAGCTCATCGAGAAGGGGCTGGCGTACGTGTGCGACCTCGACCCCGAGCAGACCCGCGAGTACCGCGGGACCGCCACCGAGCCGGGTCGGAACAGCCCGAACAGGGACCGCTCGGTCGAGGAGAACCTGGACCTGTTCCGGCGCATGCGCGCGGGGGAGTTCGAGGACGGCGCGCGCACCCTGCGCGCCCGGATCGACATGGCATCCCCGAACTTCAACATGCGGGACCCCGTGCTGTACCGCATCGCACGGGCACACCACCACCGCACCGGCGACGCGTGGTGCATCTACCCGATGTACGACTTCGCCCACGGGCAGTCGGACGCCATCGAGGGGATCACCCACTCGCTCTGCAGCCTGGAGTTCGAGAACCACCGTCCCCTCTACGAGTGGTTCCTCGAGCACATCGACGGCATCTCCAGCCCGCGCCAGATCGAGTTCGCGCGTCTGAACCCCACCTTCACGATCACCTCGAAGCGCAAGCTTCAGGTCCTCGTTGAGAGCGGCCACGTGACAGGGTGGGACGATCCCCGCATGCCGACCATCCGCGGCCTGCGCCGGCGGGGCTACACCCCCACCTCGATCCGCAACTTCTGCGAGGGCGTCGGGGTCACGAAGTTCAACGCGAACCACGACCTGCACCTGCTGGAGAACGCTCTCCGGGAGGACCTCAACGAGCACGCCCTGCGGCGCATGGCGGTGCTCCGGCCCATCAAGGTCGTCATCACGAACCTCGCCGAGGACGAGGCGGTGGAGTGCGCGGCCGTCGACAACCCCCAGGTCCCCGACAGCACCACGCGGCCCGTGTTCCTGACGCGCGAGATCTGGATCGACCAGGACGACTTCCGGGAGGACGCACCCAAGAAGTTCTTCCGGCTACAGCCCGAGGGCCAGGTCCGCCTGCGCTTCGGGTACGTGATCCGCTGCGACGAGGTCATCAAGGGCGCGGACGGCGAGATCACCGAGCTGCGCTGCACCTATGATCCCCGCACCGGCGGCGGCGTGACCCCCGAGGGTGAGAAGAAGGTCAAGGGCGTGATCCACTGGGTCAGTGCCCGCGACGCCGTGGACGCCCGGGTCCATCTCTACGACCACCTGTTCCAGGTGCCCCGCCCCGGAACGGACGGACGCACCCTCGAGGAGGACCTCAACCCACACTCGCTGGAGACCATCGAGGACGCCAAGCTGGAGCCCGTGCTCGGGGACTCCGAGGCTGGCGAGCGGTTCCAGTTCGAACGCCTCGGGTACTTCATCCGCACCGAGGGGGACGGCGTGGAGTTCAACCGGGCCGTGACGCTCCGGGACAGCTGGTCGAAGATCGAGAAGAAGGGCGGCTGAGGGGCGACGAAGCCGGGAACAGATGGCCCCTCGCGACTACAGTGTCCCCATGGGTCTTCGGCGCCGCCTCTCTCTCCCGCTCCTCCCCCTGTTGCTGCTCGGCTGCACCGGGGGTGAGGGCGAGCGCGCGCCCACGGGAGCCGGGGCAGGGGAGGTCCTGCCCGCCGCCCACGTCCTCGCGGTCCCCGCGCCCCGGGAACTCACCACCCGCGACGGTCTGCTCCAGGTCGCGTGGGCGCCCGTTGGCGGCGTCGTGCCCGTCAACGAACACTTCGAGGCGCTGGTCACGGTGAGTCGCGCTCCCTCCGGCGGAGCGGAGGGCATCCCCGTCGAGGACGCCGAGGTCTCGATGACCTGCTTCATGCCCGACCACGGCCACGGCATGCTGCGCGAGCCGAAGACTGAGCCCATGGGGCTGGGGGTGTACCGGGTGCGGGGACTGCTCCTGCACATGGGCGGCGACTGGTCGATCTCCATCAGCGCCTCCATCGACGGGCTCGCCTCCACCGCCGACGACTCGATCACCCTGTGATGCTCGAGGTTCACCCCGCCGCCCGACGACGCGCCGCGCCGGCAGCCGCCCTGGCCGCGAGCCTGCTGGCGCTGACGGCTTGCCTGGGCGAGGCGCCACCGCAACCTGAGGCCGAGGTCGCCTTCGAGCCTCCTGTGAGCGAGGCTGCGGTGCAGGCGGCCCTGCGCATGTCCCCCGTCCCGCCGGCCCCGGTGGACCCGACCAACCGAGTGGACGATGACCCCAGGGCCGCCGAGCTCGGCCGTCTGCTGTTCCACTCGACCGCGCTCTCCAAGGACGGCGACGTCTCCTGCGCCACGTGCCACATCGCGGAAGAGTCCTTCGTGGATGGCCGCAAGCTCGCACTCGGCGTGCTCCCCCTCGAGCGGCACACCATGCCCCTGTGGAACCTCGCGCACCAGCGCTGGTTCTTCTGGGATGGCCGCGCCGATAGCCTCTGGTCCCAGTCCCTCGTGCCCATCGAGGACCCGCTGGAGCACGCCTTCACGCGGGCGGGGGTGGCCCATGCGGTCCACGGGGACGAAGCGCTCCGCCGGAGCTACGAGGCGCTCTTCGGGCCGCTGCCCCCCCTCGAGGACAGCGCCCGCTTCCCGGCTGTCGCCCGACCCGTCCCCGCCAACGACCGCGCCCACCAGCTCGCGGACGAGCACGCCCGCGCCGCCCGCGAGGGAGACGAGCATCACACGCACCTGTTCGGCAACGGTTTCCGGCACCCCCACCAGCGCGCCTGGGACGCCATGGCGGCCGAGGACCGGGCGGCGGTCACCGGGGTCTTCGTCAACGTGGGCAAGGCCCTGGCCGCGTTTCAGCGCCAGATCGAGTCCAGGGACGCGCCCTTCGACCGCTTCGTCGAGGGCCTCCGGGAGCAGGACGCCGCCAAGCTGGAGAGCCTCGACCCCGCCGCCGCGCGCGGCTTCGAGCTGTTCATCGGGGAGGCCCGCTGCATCTCCTGCCACGGCGGCCCGCTCTTCACCGACCTCGAGTTCCACGACACCGGCGTCCCCGAGGTGCCCGGGGCTCCCGTGGACGACCCGGGGCGCTCGCGCGGGCTGGAGGCCCTGCGAGCCTCGGAGTTTGGCGTCCGCTCCGCGTGGTCCGACGACCCCGAGGGGCCCGCGGGCGTGAAGGTGGACTTCCTGCCGAGCGCGGGCCACGGCCACGGCCCGGGGGAGTTCAAGACGCCCTCCCTGCGCAGCGTCGCCACCACCGCTCCCTACATGCACAACGGTGCCTTCCAGACCCTGGAGGAGGTCGTGTCGTTCTACGTCACCCGGGAGGGGGCAAGGCGGACGGGGACGACGGAGAAGATCCTCGTGCCGCTCGACCTGACCGCGGAGGACCAGGCCGACCTGGTGGCCTTCCTCCGCTCGCTCACCGGATCCCCCCCTGACCTCGCGCGCCTCGGCGCACCGAACCGATGACCGTCGACGAGGACCCCGCCCCCCGAGACGCCCTGATGGCCGACGCGGCGGCGCGATCACCGAAGAGCCGGGCGCCGAAGCTGAACCGCCGGCTCCATCGCATCGGCGCCCTCGTGTCCGCCCTGCCGGTCCTGATCGTCGTGGTCAGCGGCCTCCTCCTGCAGCTGAAGAAGGACTGGGCCTTCGTCCAGCCCCCCACCGCGCGAGGATCCAGCGCCGGGCTAGCGGTCGACTGGGACACGATCCTCGCCGGCGCTGCGAGCGTCGAGGAGGCGGGTATCCGGACCTGGGACGACGTGGACCGGCTCGACGTCCGCCCCGCCAAGGGCATGCTCAAGGTTCGCGGGAAGAACCGCTGGGAGGTGCAGCTCGACGCCGTCACTGGCGAGGTGCTCCAGGCCAGCTACCGGCGCTCGGACCTCATCGAGTCCATCCACGACGGCTCCTTCTTCTCGGAGGGAGCCAAGCTCTGGGTCTTCCTCCCCGCGGCGGTGATCCTGCTCGGCCTGTGGATCTCAGGCGTCTACCTGTGGCTGCTACCGCACCTGGTCAGGCGCCGACGCCGAACCTGACGGACTCGCCGTAGCCGTACCGGCTGGCCGTCGCCATTATCTCGTCGCGCAGGTTGCCCGCGGGCAGCCGGTCCCAGTCGGCTCCATGGGCGTCGAGCACCTCGTCCTTGCCGGGGGTCGACGCGAGGACGCGCTGCACCGTGGAGCGGTCCCGGACGAGGCCCAGGAGGGCGACCGCCTCGCTAACCCGGTTCCCCTCGAACTCCTCGGTGAGGAACCGGTGGTAGATCAGGTCGTCGTAGTCGCCAGCGCCCTCGACCATGCGGTTCCACTCGAGCCAGAAGCGCATGCAGCGAACGAGCGGGCCGCCCAGCTTGGTCTCGGGCAGGAAGTCCTGGACGAAGTCGCGGCGCGCGGAGGGCTGCTGGAAGAAGCCCGAGCTGTAGAGGCCGTGGACCGTCGCCAGCGGGTGGCGGACCTGGTGGAAGATGACCGAGCGCTCCGGGAGCTTGCCCAGCACGGGCGCGGCGAGCCAGGAGGCGTCCCCCGCGAGACGGGAAGGCCAGAAGAGAGTGCCGCTGCGCTGGAAGCTCTCGAGGCTCAGCACGTCCTCGTGCCCACAGGGCGCCCCGAGGGCGGTCAGGGACTGTGAGGTGAAGCGGAGCCCAGAGCGGGCGCAGCCAGTGAGGACGAAAAGGCGTGAAGGCATCTCTCCCTTTTCTTCGGCCCCTCCGGCCCCCCATCTGGAATCGAACCTGGCATCTGGAAAGGAAGCCGGGGAGGCTGGGCGCCCGCGCTCCGGGGGCTAGATTGGCGCCCCATGAGTACTCGCCCCTCCGACGGCAGCCCCTCCCCGCGCCGCATCTGCGTCTTCTGCGCATCCTCCACCGGCTCTAGCCCCGAGTACGCCGAGCTGGCCACCCGGGTGGGACGCTCCCTGGTGGAGCGCGGCTACGGTGTCGTCTACGGCGGGGCCAACCGAGGCCTGATGGGCCGGGTGGCCGACGCCGCCCTCGAGGCCGGAGGCGAGGTCCTAGGGGTGCTGCCCTTCGGTCTTCAGGCCATGGAGGTGGCCCACGAGGGCCTGACTCAGCTGGAGATCGTGGACACCCTGCACGAGCGCAAGGCCCGCATGATGGAGCTCTCCAGCGGCTTCCTCGTCCTCCCCGGGGGCCACGGCACCCTGGAGGAGTTCTTCGAGGTGCTCACCTGGCTCCAGCTCGCGATCCACGACCATCCCGTCGGGGTCCTCAACCACGGCGGCTTCTACGACCACATCCTGGCCCACCTGGATCACGTGGTGACCCAGGGGCTGTTGCGCCCCGAGCACCGGGACCTCCTCCTCGCGGACCCCTCCCTCGACGGGATCCTCGACGCCATGGAGCGCTACCAGGCCCCCCCTCGCCCCACCTGGGCCACGCGCCCCCGTCCGTAGCCCTCAGCGCGCGCTGGGGCGGATGCGGGACACCATGACTTGGGTGCGAGCAGCGAGCTCCGCGGGCAGGCGCTCCTCCACGAGGCGGCAGGCCTCGGAGGGGCTGTGGCGAGCGGAGACGTGGTTGATCAGCAGGTGCTCGCAGGTGAGGCGGTCGGCGAGCGCGGCGAGCTCGTCGAGATGAATGTGGCCGAAGGCCGCGGCGCGCTCCGGCGTCACGCGGTCGTCGAGGAAGGTCGCCTCGACCACCAGGCGCGGCGCGGCCATCACCTCGGGGTGGGCGACGAGCCCGTCGATGGAGGTGTCGCCGGTGATGGCGAGGATGGGCTCCCGAATGGCGCGGTGGATGGGTTCGCCGGCCTCCCGTCGCGCTTTGATCTCCGCCCGGTTCGCGCCCGCAAGGGAGTCGGCGAGGCGCTTGCCCACGCGGTGGAAGAGGTAGCCCTGGCTCGGTACCCGGTGGGCGGTCTGGAAGGGCGTGACCTGGAGGTCCGGCCGGAGGGACAGGGCCTCACCGGGCGGCAGGGGCCGGATGTTGGCCGCAAGCTCGCCGCCGTCGAGCCGGCGCCATACCTCGAGCAGCGCCTCCACGTCCTCCTCGATCCCCGGCGGGACCACGTAGGTGGCGGGCGGCATCCCGCGCAGGCCCCGCTGGGCGACGTGCTGGACGAGGGACCCCAGGTGGTCCGCGTGGGCATGGGTGATCAGCACCACGTCCCTCGCCACGGTCCGATCGAGGATCACGCCGACGTCGACGCAGACCTTGAGCGTAGGCAGGTCGATGCAGGACGCGACCCCTCCCACGGAGACGCCGCTCACCTCCAGTCCGTCGAGTTCAAACACCAGCAGGTCCTCCGGATCGCCCGGCGCGACCTGCCGCTATTGGACCCTATTCGAAGGCGCTGTTGTAGCGCTCCATGTCGGTCACGCGGCGCTCGATGTAGTCGGCGAGGGCCGCCTGCGCCCGATCGAGGTTGCGCTTGGTGTCCGACTCCTGCATCACCGTCGTGGCGACCCCTACGCGGGTGCCTATGGCGTCGGCGCTGAGGCTCTTGACCTCTGCCAGGCAGACAATCTTGTGGCTGGACCTGGGGATCGAGACCCGGAACTCGAACTCGGAGCCCACCGCCAGTCCCAGGTCGGAGGGCACCCGGATACAGGCCCCGCCCATCGAGATGTCATGGAGGGTGACGTCGTGGGAGACGCCGTGAACGATGATCTTGCCGCCCAGTCGCTCGTCGAGGCCCGGCCGCGCCCGGCGATCTCGGCGACGGTTGAAGAGCCGCAGGAAGCCAGCGTGCTGCTCCCGATCGAGCGCCACCTCATCCACGAACTGGAACCCGTAACGGTTGGGCTCCTCCGGCGTGGGGAGGGAGCGGACGATGGACTCGACCCGGAGCGGGCTCGAGTTGAGGGAGGAGAAGGTGATGGTCCGGACAGCGTCCAACACAAGGTCCTTCTCCACGCCCTCGTCGAATTCGATGGCAGCCCCGCCGGCCGACATGTCGATCAGCCTTCCGGAGACCGGGAGCCCATCACCCGACACCATCTGAACCCCGACCCCGTCCGACCTGGACGGCGCAGACCTGTAGTGGCTCCGGTCAGGGATGGCCTTTGCCTTGCTGAAGAGTCGCCAGAGCATGGTCAGGAGTTCATGGGTCTTTGGAGGCGCCTGGGGTCAGCGCGAACGACGGCCCTTCTGCTCCCGGCGATCGACGGGCTTGCGGTCCCAGAAGTCACGTTCTTCATCAGGACACTCCTCCACCGGGGCCGCGGGCTTGAACTGCTCATTCGCGGGGAGGGGCGGGATCACGGTGTCGCCCGCGGTCTGATCGAAGAAGTCGATCTTCCGCTGGGGCAGCGGCGACTCGGCCCGCGTGGGCGCGCGGCGCGACTCCTCGAGGCGTGTCACCTTGCGCTGCTCCTCGAGGACGAGGTCCAGGGTGCGTTGGTCAATGACGTTCATCGCGACCAGAACCTCACCGACGCGCCGCCCCTTGCGGACGCGCTGCAACACGAGGGCCTTGTCGAGGTCTCCCTTGGTCACGAGGCCCATGCTCAACAGGTGATCGCCCAGCCGCTGGCTGTTGACCACGTGGAAGACGCCGCCGGGCTCGGCGGTGCCTGCCGCGACCCGCTCCTCTGCGATCTGGCGCTCGACGAACTCCATGATCTCCCGGACGAACTCCACGGCGCGGACGTCCGTCAGCCCACGCTCCATCAGCACCACGCCGATGAGGCGGCCCGCGAGCTGGCAGAGATCAGCGAGGGGCGACCAACCCTCGGACTCGACCGAGGACGCGAGCGAACTCAGCGCATCGCGGGAGCCATAGAGGCGATCCTGGTCGCCGTTCTCGAAGGCGATGAACGACCGCTCCAGTTCTCGGAGTTGCTCGCGAAGTGTTTGATGGGTTTCGGACATAGGGAGAGGCAGGATGCAGGGGCGAACAGGCGCCGGAGCACCTCCCGGACGGGGTATCTATCGACTTGCCTCCGTCCGTCGCTGGAGCCGTTAGGTGAATTCCCCTCGCGTCTCTCCAGGCGCCCGGCAGAATCGGCGCAATCGGCCCTTAGGGGCCCCTCCTGGCCCTCGTCTCAGAATGAGGCGTGCAGCCCCACCGCCAGCCAGGACAGCCGCATCTCGGTCAGCGCATCCAGCAGAGGATCCTCCTGGGCTCTCGCGAGGGCAGCCGTGCCATGAACTCCAAACGGCCCTGAGAGCGACTCGCGCCAGGTGAAGCGGATGATGCTGCTCGAGAAGCCAGCCTGGCCCGAGGGCGATCCATCCACGGGGTGCATCCCATCGTCGTATGGGAATTCTCCCGCGCCCAAGTCCACCTCCAGGGGCCATCCCTGGCTGCCCCACACCTGACGCTCGTCCGATGCGGGCGCGTCCCACGCCAGCAGAGCGGCCCCGCCGGACTGCAGAGGATGCTGGTCAGGGGCTCCCTCCATTTCGGACGGAGCGTGGAAGGACCCGTCGGCGACCTCGTTCAGGTCGGAGATGGAGAAGGCGCCTGCGTTGGTCCGCGTCGCCGAGAGGACCTCGTACCCGTGGATTCGAGGGCTGACATCGGGGACCGCCCGTACCCCGGGTGAGCTGCAGCTGCAGAGGCCCGAGAGCATCGCGGCCATGATCATTCCAGAGCGGATCTCCATCGTGCGTCGGCCGCGCACAGGCGGTCCGAGCTCGATGGATCGTCATTTGACCCTGGGCCACTCGTGCCCCATTGGGAGCGACGCAGCCGCGGTCTCAAATGGGGTGCCCCGCCGAGGTGGAGGTCCCAGGATGGCGCACCCCTCGGGCGGCACACCAGGAGCGGCCGCGACCTCGCGACGGGATAGGCCTAGCTCGCGGCCCCGTCCAGCTGGGCGCGCAGGCGCCAGCCGACCTGCCGCATCACCTGGTGGGCGATCGCGGACGCGACCAGGGGACCAGGGAGCCGCACGAACGCGAATTTCAGCTCGAGGCACCGCTCCTTGAACGCGTTGTACTCCTCCGGCTCGAGCCGAACGCCGAGGAGGAAGAGCTTGGTGCCCTCACCGGAGAGCGCAGCTTCAACGGCCGCGTCGCGCTCTGCCTTCAGGCCGTCCACGTCGACCTCGAGGAGGTCGAATTCACTGGCTCCGAGCTCCTCCGCGAGGCCGTCCGCATCCACCGCGCTCGACGGCGGGGCGAACAGCACCACGTTCATCGTGGAGAGGAGCTGACGGGCTTCCTCGATCAACTTGGCGTGCCGCTCCTCGTTCCCGGCGGTGTCAGCCGCGGGCTTCGGCGCCCGATCACTGCCGAGGAGCCCCCGCAGGACCTCCGCGACCTCCATGTCCAGCCCGCCAAGGCGCTCCCGTAGCCCCTGGAGGACCTCCGAGAGGCCCCTATCGGACCGATCGAGGCCTGCAACGGCCCAGCCCTTGAGCGCCTCACCAAGGGATTCGGCCTCCGCTCGGGTGGCGCCACCCTCGTCGAGCAGTTTGCCCACGTGGTATCGGACCTTGCCCAGGAGTTGACCCCGCTGCCGCCGGTCCTTGCGGTCGCGCGTGAGCTCGTCGCAGAGCTTCGTGATCCGTTGCTTGAGGTCCGCGGATTGGGAGCAGTCGGCGAGGTCGTCCAGCCGCATGTGCCGGTCGACGTAGATGCGGAAGCGGGTCGTCTGCTCCTTGAGCCAGAGGAAGACCTCCCGCTGATCGCTGTCGCTCCGGACCGGAGCGTCCACGATCGACGCGAGGAGAGCCGACTGCGCCTCGGCGAGCAGGTACAGAAACGCCCGCGGCGGACCGTCCTGGAAGAGGCCCGCTTCCTCGAGCGTGCGCGCGTGCTCAACGGCAAAGCACAGCGTCTCGTAACACTCCGCCACGACCGCCAGCTTCGCCGCGGACTGGTCCGGAACGTCGAAGGCCTCGCTCTGATTGGCGCGGATCCCAAAGGGCTGATCGAGCATCCACGGGATGGTGTCGCGGAGCCCCCGAAGGGACTCTCGCAGGGCGCGTTCCTGATTCGCCAGCTGTGCCTCAGCGGCGCTTCGCTCGCCGCCTTCGAGGTGCTGGAGTCCCTGGCGCTCCACGGAGACCCGGCAGGCGGCAGCTTTCCACCTCGTCCTCTTCAGGACCGTGTCGAGGCCGCCCGTGAGCGTCTCCCCGTCGGACGGCACAACCGCTGAGGCTCGTCCGCGAGCCGCCGGAGTGAGGACCCCATGGGGGGCCGCCTGTCCGCTCTCCAACGCCTCCAGCTCATTGGCCAGCCACTCCTGCAACACCCCCAGTGCCTCCCGCGTCTCGCGACTCGAGGCGGCGTCCCTCAAGCAGACCTTGAGGAGGTGGATCAGGGCTCCAGCGGAGCGCTCGTTCGATTGGTGCGGCAAGGGTGACCCCAAAGGTTCTCCTTCGGAGTATGGAGACCCGTTGCGACGAATTGAAGCGACACATTTCGGTTACCCATTCCGTACGGCCCTCGACAACCACCGCCTTCAATCCGACGCGCCGCCGCCAAGCACCACGGCGTTCCCCAGCAGCCGGCCCGATGAGCGCCAAGACCCTCGGTAGACAGGTGATACGACGAAGCTGATCACTCGGCCGTCGCCGAGGGCCTCCGAGGTCAACCACGCGCTGTCGGCGATCCGGGTCCGCGCCTCGGGCCAGAGGAGCCCACCAAGTCGCAAACGAGAAGCCGTGGTCAACCGGATCGCAGGACGGGAAGCGCTCATCAGCGCGCTGGATCCAGAGAACAGGACGGCCATCTCCTCACCTCGGATGCCGACCGTGAGCCATGAGTCGGGATTGACCTCCGCCCGGAGGATCACCCCGGCGGGAGAGAAGCGCCGACGCCAGCGGTCCAGCTCCTCGGCGCCCGCGGCGTCTTCCTCTTCCTCAGCCTCGCTAGAGCCCTCCTTCCCGACGTCAATACGAATGATCGGCTGCCACTCGTCCGTCTCTGCCGGAGGGCCATAGAGGTCCTCGACGTCCACCGCGACGTCCATGGATCCCCGCTCTCGCGCCGTACGCCAGGCGTACTCCTCGAGCCCATCCAGGACATCGCGGCGCAGGCGGTTCCCGGAGAGCCCCAGCTCCGGGTCCGCCAACGCCGTGCTCGAGCTCCCGATGGCGATCAGGGTCCCCCCAGCGCGGGTCCAACGGGCGAGGTCCTCGGCGCGCTCGCGAGCGAACCCGCCCGCGCCGGGCGGCAGGATGAAGACGCTGTACTCGTCGAGGTCCACGCTCCCGGGCCGCTGGGCGTCCACGAGAGTGACCGGCATGCCAAGGTCCTCATCGAGATAGCGCCAGACGTGCCCGAAGTCAGTGGTGGACACCGGCGAGTTGGAGAGGAGGGCGACCCGCGGGGCCTCGAGGAGCCTGAAGTGACCACCGCCCAGATCCGGGCCGTCCTCGATCGCACGCCCGCTCACCACCGAGTGCACCACCGCCGTCGACTCGGCCGCGGCCTGGCGCACGAGCTCGTCCACGCCCTCGGGGTTCTCGTGGCGCCTGAGCAGGACGGAGCCGCGGGCCAGGGAGACCCGCACCGCAGCGCCGTCGGCGCCCCGCACCCGGGCCTCGAAGTCCCGGTCCGAAACGTGCACCTGGAGACCCAGCTCCATGGCCCGCGCGGCGAAGCGCAGGGAGCGCCGGTCGTCACCGTCCACGACCCAGGCGTACGCGCCCGCCGTGTCCCCCACCGGCCCGGCGGGCGCCTGGACCGGGCCTGCGGGCGAGCGCTCCACGTCGGGCATCGACGCCCAATAACCCTGGACCCCGAGCTGGCGGCCGAGGCACCACGCGGTCACGTCGTAGACCTTGGAGCCCTTTCCCCGCTCGATGGACTCACGCTCCTTCTGGAGGAACTCCGCGTCGAGGCGGGGGTCGAACTCCAGGTAGGCGCGCATCATCGCGCCCTGCGGTTGGGCGGAGGGCACGACCCAGGTGCCCTTCGGGAACCTCCGGGTCGCCTCGGTGTCCCCCAGCGGCCCGGTGACCTCCGACGCCTCGAAGGCCTCGGACGCACGGAAGACCTCGATGCCCTGGGAGAGCAGGGCGCGCAGCAGCCGGGCGTCGACCTCGACGTCCGCGGACGGGACCACGAGGTAGGCACCCTTCCCTGGCTCAGGGACCGGCTCACAGGCGGCCCGGCGGTGGGCGAGGTAGTCACGCAGGATCGCCTCCCGGTTCGCCGCGAAGGTCTCCAGGTTCGCGAGGCTCGCCGCCACCTGACCGTGCACGGTCTCGCGGTAGGAGACGATCTCCCCGGACTCCCGCTTGAGCGGTGCGCCGATGGTGCGGCCTTGCTCGTACAGCATCCCGATGGCGCCCGTGAGGCTCCCCCAGGCGTCCGAGTACCCCGGGTAGAGGGCGTCCGCCCATTCACGGGTGTAGTACCCCCAGCCATACCCGTCGAAGACACGCGCCGCGTCATCCGCGAGGACCCCCTGCCAGTGGAGGAGGCGCTCGGGGAGGTGCGCGTTTCGGGGCGCGCTCTGGGGGTAGAAGAGGAAGGTGTCCAGCCCGCTCATCTCGTGGGCGTCGACGAAGAGCTGGGGCGGGAGGTCCAGGAGGCGCGCCCAGCGACCGCGCGTCTCCGGCGCCTCCCCCGCCATCCAGTCCCGGTTCATGTCGAACAGGTAGTGGTTGCCCCGACCGTTGGGCCAGCGCCCCCGCTGCATCGCCCCGTCGTCGAGGTTGGCCCGATAGCCCGCGGTCTGCAGCACCATCGACCGGATGCGCTCCCGACCGTCGGGGTTGAGGCAGGGGTCGAGGACCACGACCGTCTCCTGGAGCATCGCCGTGACCTTCTCATCCGTGCACGCCGCCAGGTGATAGGCCACCGGGAGCGCCGCCTCGGACGCGGAGGTCTCGTCTCCGTGGATCCCGTACCCCATCCAGGCCACCGCCGGCTGATCGGCGAGGGCGGCGTCGAGGCCCTCGCCCTCCCCCCGCGGGTCCCAGAGCCGACGGGCGGTGGCGCGGATCCCGGCCATGCGCGCGTGGTTCTCCGGGGACGTGATCACCAGCGTCACCAGGGGCCTGCCCTCGTAGGTCTGGCCGTACCGCTCCATCGTCACCCGGTCGCTGGACGCCGCGATCGCGCGGAGGATCCGCAGCATCTCGTCGTGGCTCGCGAGCCGGCTCCCGACGGGCTGGCCCAGGAAGTCCTCGGGCCGGGCCACCGACCCGTCGTAGGTCGCCCCGGGGAAGAACGGCTCCGTCCACTGGTTGGCGGCGTCGTCGCCGAGGCGGATGGGCGCGTGATCGCGGAGGACGTCCTGCCCCGGGGCTGCACCCTGGGGGATCGCGAACGCGGAGAGGATGGCGAGGGGAGCGAGGAGCATGGCTTTGTGGCGAGAGCGGCGGAGAAGAGAACGGTGCGAGTGTATCGCGCCCGCGCGGAGGACTCGGCAAGCTCTGGTGGCCGATGAAGGACCCCTTCGCACCCGCTGGCGCCCTGCGCCTCAAGCCCGTGGACGTGGTCGGGTACCCCGCCCCCATGGACCTGCGGCAGGACCGGGGCGGGGACGCCGACGCGGGCCTGACGGCGGGGAGGGCAGAGGACAACGACATCGCCCTTGTGGAGGGCCGCTACCCCTCGGTCTCGGCCCACCACTGCCGCTTCGAGCGGCGCGGGACCGTGCTCACGGTCGAGGACCTCGGCTCCAGCAACGGCACCCTCGTCAACGGCCAGCCGGTCCAGGGCGCGGTGGAGCTGGCGGTGGGCGACCTCGTCCGGCTCGGCAGCGTGGGGCCGAAGTTCCTGGTGGTCGGCGGCCGCGAGCTGAACGACACGGTGTTCGTGCGCCGCGAGGAGCTGCGCCCGAACACGGGCGAGGTCGAGGAGATCGTGGAGCGGGGCCAGCGCGGCAGCCGGCTGCGGTTGTCCATTCTCGTCACCCTGCTGCTCGGCGCGTTCGCCTGGGTCGCCTGGGAGTCCCGGCGCAGCGCGAGCGACATGAAGGAGCAGCTCGACGCCCGCTCGGTCGAGTACGAGGAGCGCCTGGCCGACGCCTACGCCCAGATCGCCGCCCTCGACCAGCGCGAGCGTGACCGCGCCGCCGAGGAGTCCGATCGGTCCGAGTCAAGGCTCGCCACCCTGCGCTCCCTCGAGGGGGACCTCCTCCGGCGGGCGGAGACGCTCGAGGCCTCGGTCAAGTCCCGCGCCGCCGAGGAGAGCCGCCTGCGCGAGCGGGTGGTCGAGCTCGAGCGAAGCGGCAGCGAGAAGGGCGTGCTCGACCGGGTCGTCCGGGACCTGGAGGCCGCGCGTGCGGATCTCGACACCACGCGCAGTGAACTCCGCGACGCCCGGCAGAAGGTCGACCTGCTCGACCCCGTGAACCTGGCACAGGCCCGGGTGAGCGGTGTGGCCGACGTTCGACGCTCGGTGGTGCTCATCGAGAACAAGGTCCGGATTCGGAACGTGGAGACGGGTGAGCTGCTCTTTCTCGACGGGGTGGGCCCTGCCGCGGAGCCCAACTTCGAGGGGCGCGGGACCGAGTTCGTCCTCGAGTCCACGGGCTCCGGCTTCTGCATCGACGAGGACGGCTGGATCTTCACCAACGCCCACGTGGTGGGACCGCCGGACAACGAGCTCCTGCGCGCGATACGAGGCACGCCGCTGCTCGAGCAGATCGTGGAGCTCACGGTCGTATTCTCCGACCAGTCCAAGCGGCACGCCGCCGAGGTTCACTCCACCAGCAGCAAGGGCGTTGACCTGGCGCTGCTCAAGATCGAGCCGTTCGCGGGCATGCCGGTCCACGCGGCCTTCTCCACGGAGGTTCCCCTCCCCGAGCCCGGGAGCGACATCTTCCTCGTCGGCTTCCCGCTTGGGTTCCTCGCGGTCCAGGACGGAGAGACCGTCATCTCCTCCATCTTCCGCGGGATCCTGTCGCGCAAGGTCGGGGACCAGATTCAGGTGGACGCGGGCGTGCACCCGGGGAACAGCGGCGGCCCCATCACCGACACCGCAGGCCGCGTGGTCGGGATCGTCGTCAGCGTCCAGGCGCTCCCGGACCAGACGGCGGTCTACACCATCGGCTACGGCATCCCGATTCACCTGGCCGCCGAGCTCTGGCCCCCCGCCGCCGGCTCGGAGTGACCTGAGCCCCATGCCCCCTCCCCCCTGGAGACGCTTCCATCACGGGGTCGTCGCCTCCACGAACGACCTGGCCTTCGCGGCCATCGAGGCCGGTGAGGCTCGGCACGGTGACGCGTTCATCGCCGAGGCGCAGACCGCCGGGCGCGGGACCAGGGGCCGGCGATGGGAGAGTGAGGCCGGCGGCCTCTACCTCAGCGTGGTCCTCCGGTCGGAGACGATGCCGCCCCCGGGCGCTTGGACCTGCGCGGGAGCGCTGGCGGTGCACGACCTCGTGGCATCGGGCGGCGCCGACGTCGTGATCAAGTGGCCCAACGACGTCACCACGCCCGCGGGCGCGAAGATCGCCGGGGTCCTCGCGGAGTCCCGGGGCCTGCGGGCCGAGGGTCCGGCGACCTTCGTTCTGGGGATCGGGCTCAACGTCTCTGGGCCCGGCCCCTCGTCCGCGCTCCGCTCGGAGCGCCCCGTTGCCTCGCTCGACGAGGTGGCCCCCGGCCTCGAGCTCGCCGGTGCGGAGGAGGGGCTCCTGACCGCGTTGGAGCGTCGGACTGCGGCGGTGAGCCAGAGCCCCGGCGGGCTCTACACCGAGTTCTTCAAGCGCTGCGCCCTTGGGGGCGAACGCGTGCTCGTCGAGGGCGCGGAGCAGCAGGTCACCGGCACCTGGACCGGCCTTGACCCGTTCCTGGGTCTCCGGATCGAGGAGGGGGGCCGCGCCCGTCACCTCCCGGTGGCCCATGTGCGCAGCGTCCAGTCTGCCCCCTGAGGGCGCGGGCCTGCGACGGGCGTCCCCTGTCGCGACGGAGTGGGGTTGCTGGCCCTTCCAAGGCCCACCCGGGGGCCCCCTTCACTACACTCCCCGCCCTCGATTCGAGGCCTCCCCCCTCCCCCACGCCCCTCGATTCCCATGCAGCGAAGCGACGGCCGCACCCCCGAGCAGCTCCGACCGATCACCTTCCAGCGCGGCTTCACCAACCACGCCCAGGGCTCTGTGCTGACCTGCTTCGGCGAGACCCGGGTGCTCTGCACCGCCTTCGTCCAGGAGAGCGTCCCGCACTTCCTCAAGGGAAAGGGCGGCGGCTGGGTCACCGCGGAGTACTCGATGCTCCCCAGCTCGACCCACGACCGCAAGGCCCGGGACAAGGGCGCTCGCGTGGATGGCCGCTCCGTGGAGATCCAGCGGCTGATCGGCCGCGCCCTGCGCGCCGTGGTCGACCTCAAGGCCCTCACCGAGCGGACGATCTGGGTGGACTGTGACGTGCTCCAGGCCGACGGGGGAACGCGCACCGCCGCCATCAGCGGCGCCTACGTCGCGCTCCACGACGCGCTCACGCGCCTCGACGAGCAACGCAAGCTCCGCAGCTGGCCCCTGGTGTCGCAGCTCGGTGCCGTGTCGGTCGGGGTCGTGGGCGGGACGCCCATGGCGGACCTCTGCTACAAGGAGGACAGCAAGGCCGAGAGCGACATGAACCTCGTCATGACCGGCGATGGAAAGTTCGTGGAGGTTCAGGGCGCCGCCGAGGGCGCGCCCTTCGACCGCGCCGAGCTGAACCAGCTGATCGACCTGGGCGAGTCGGGGATCCGGCGGATCTTCGAGCTCCAGAACCAGGCGCTGAAGGGCTGAAATGAAGCTCCTCCTCGCCTCTGGCAACCGCAAGAAGCTCGTCGAGCTGCAGCGGATCACCGCGCCCCTGGGGGTCGAGGTGGTGCAGCCTGCGGACATCGGCGGGCTGCCCGAGTGCGTCGAGGACGGGGACACCTTCGCCGCCAACGCGGCGAAGAAGGCCCGCGAGGCCGCCCAGCACTCCGGCCTTTGGACCCTGGCCGATGACTCCGGGCTGGAGGTCGACGCCCTCGGCGGGGCTCCGGGCGTGTACTCGGCCCGGTACGCCGGGACCCACGGGGACGATGAGGCCAACAACGCCAAGTTGCTGCGGGAGCTGGCGGAGGTCCCGGACGGGGACCGCAAGGCCTCCTTCGTGTGCGCCCTGGCGCTCGCCCGGCCCGACACCGGCGAGATCGCACACGAGGCCATCGGTCGCACACACGGGAGGATCCTGCGGGAGCCTCAGGGCGAGGGCGGATTCGGATACGATCCGCTCTTCGAGTTCTCCGAGGAAGGGTTCCCGGTCACAGGGCTGGTGTTCGCGACCCTCTCGGGCGATGAGAAGGCCGCGGTGAGTCACCGCGGCCGAGCGCTCAGGGAGCTCGAGCCCGCGCTCTCCCGACTCCTCAAGGACAGCTGAACAAGGCGCGCCGCGTCTCAGACGAGTGGACCCCAAGTACATCCGCAACTTCTCGATCATCGCGCACATCGACCACGGGAAATCCACCCTGGCCGATCGCATCCTCGAAATCACGGGGACCGTGCAGAAGCGCGAGATGAAGGCCCAGCTCCTGGACGACATGGAGCTGGAGCGCGAGCGTGGCATCACCATCAAGGCCCGCGCCGTGACCGCCGTCCACGAGAAGGACGGGCACAAGTACGTGCTCAACCTGATCGACACCCCCGGCCACGTGGACTTCAACTACGAGGTCGAGAAGTCCATGCAGGCCTGCGAGGGCGCGATCCTGCTGGTGGACGCCAGCCAGGGCGTCGAGGCCCAGACCGTGGCCAACGCCTACCTCGCCATCGAGGCCGACCTCGAGATCATCACGGTGCTCAACAAGGTCGACCTCGGCCACGCCCGCCCCGATGAGATCGCCGAGGAGGTCGAGAACAGCCTCGCCATCGAGGCCACCGACGCCTGCCGGATCTCCGCCAAGACCGGCGTGGGCGTGGACGCCGTCCTCGACCGCATCGTGGAGAGCTTCCCGGCTCCCCAGGGAGACCCGACCGCTCCGCTGCGCGCGCTGATCTTCGACGCGGTGTACGACGAGTACCGGGGCGTGATCGTCTACTTGCGGATCATGGACGGCACCCTGAACAAGCGCGACCGCGTGCTCATGAAGGGCACCGACAAGAAGTTCGAGGCCGTGGACATCGGGATCTTCAGCCCGAAGATGGAGTCGCGCGACTCCCTCTCCGTCGGCGAGGTGGGGTACTTCGTGTCCAACATCAAGGCGCTGGGAGACGTGCGGATCGGGGACACGTTGACCCTCGACAAGACGCCCGACGTGGACATGCTCCCTGGGTATCGCGAGCCGCGCCACATGGTCTACGCGGACTTCTACCCGACCAACCCCAAGGACTACGAGACCATGCGGGAGGCGCTCGACACCCTCTCGCTATCCGACAGCTCGTTCTCCTACGAGGCCGTGACCTCCGAGGCCCTGGGCTTCGGCTATCGCTGCGGATTCCTCGGCCTGCTGCACATGGAGATCATCCAGCAGCGCCTCGAGCGGGAGCATGACCTGGACATGATCCAGACCGCTCCCTCGGTGACCTACAAGGTCCAGCTCAAGGACGGGACCGAGGAGGTCATCCACTCCCCGGGCGCCCTCCCGAGCCCGGACCGGTTTGACGAGGTCCTGGAGCCGATCGTCCGCGTGTCGATGATCGTCCCGGCGGAGTTCATTGGCGTCACGATGACGATCTCCAATGACCACCGGGGCATCTTCATCCGGCAGGAGCACC
This sequence comes from uncultured bacterium, assembly GCA_938075305.1. Lineage (GTDB taxonomy): Bacteria > Planctomycetota > UBA1135 > UBA1135 > Saltatorellus. The sequence continues at coordinate 53,805 of CALJGV010000019.1, read as the reverse complement.
TCTCCCCCACGCGCGTCCAGCTCGTCTATGACATCCCCCTCGCGGAGATCATGTACGACTTCTACGACAAGCTGAAGTCGGCGACCCGAGGCTTCGGGACGCTCAATTACGACCTGAAGGGCTACGAGCCCGCGGACCTCGTGAAGCTCTCGATCCTCGTCAATGGCGATGAGGTCGACGCGCTGTGCGCGATCGTCCACAAGTCCTTCGCGGACCCCCGCGGGCGCGCGATCCTGAAGAAGCTGCGCAAGGAGATCCCGCGCCACATGTTCGAGGTCCGCCTCCAGGCGGCGATCGGCTCCCGCATCATCGCCCGCGAGAGCATCGCGGCGCTGCGCAAGGACGTCACCGCCAAGTGCTACGGCGGCGACATCTCCCGGAAGCGCAAGCTGCTCGAGAAGCAGAAGGCCGGCAAGCGGCGGATGCGGCAGGTGGGCAGCGTGGATATCCCCCAGAAGGCGTTCCTCAGCGTCCTGGGCTCGGAGTGATCGCCGGGCGCCTGGCGGCGGCGCGCCGCTCGGGCCGCGGGGCCCGGCCTGCGCTCACTCGACGGGCACCCGCACCCACCAGCCGACCTCGCTCTGGAGGAGGCCGCGGTCGTCCTTCAGTACCCAGGGGTGACGGTCCCCCCGCAGCTTGGCGGGGTCGGTGACGCGGCAGACCACCCGGTAGCGGCCGGGCTCGAAGGCGCTGCGCTTGAAGCGGAACTCGTGCTCGCCGTCGCGCTTGCCCTTGCTCCTCTGATCCGGCTTGGCCTCGATGGGCGCGAGCTCGACCGGGTTCCGCGTCGACCGCCGGCCCCGCTTCGCGGGGGCCGCGAAGGAGCTATCGCTGACCGTGGACCGGGGCGCGTCGGCCTCGGGGAAGACCCACCAGTCCACCAGAAGCATGTGGCTCGCCGGCTGCATGGCGGTCACCTCGAGGACCAGCTCCTTGCCCTCGACCACATGCTCCTCGTCCGACCGACTCCCGTGAGGCGCCGGCGCCGCCCTGTCGATGGGGTCCACCATCGAGTAGATCAGCTTCACGAGCTGCTCACGGCAGACCGGGCAATAGAACTCGCCCGCGCCCATGATGCAGCCGTTGGCAGTGGGTCGCCACGCGCCGCGCGCGCGACCATCGGCGCCCTGGTACATGTCTACCCCGGGCACCTTGGCGTCGATGAAGTGCTTCCACGGCGCCCTCTCGGGGTCCGGGTTGTCGGTCACGTTGACGTTGGCCTTGGTGGGCCCGCGTTTGTGGGTCTCGCTGCTGTACTCGTCCGAGAGGCGCCCGAACGAGTGACCGAACTCATGCAGCGTGGTCTTCATGTTGCGGCCGCCGATGGTGGCGATCCCGCCGCCACCCGAGCCGAGGACCCCGAGCTTCGCGAAGACGATCGCCTGCCCGTCGTGTGCCGGCAGCTCATCCAGCATCCGGCGCACCTCGCCCCCGTTCACGCCCACGTGCCCGGCGTAGGTCCCGAGGATGTGACCCCCGAGGGCGGTGTCGTACTCGCGCCCGAAGCCGTCCACGCCGTTGTCGGCGCTGACAAGGTCCGCGCGGATGAAGTTGAAGTAGCTGTAGTACTCGCCGATGGTCCGGTTCCTTCGGAAGTAATCCGGCAGGTCATCGGCGAGCTTTGTGAAGGCCTTCATCTCCTTCAGCTGATAGCCCTCCCCCATGAGCACGATGTCCACGCGGTTGGAGGAGTCGCCGTGCCGGACGATGTCGGCCGCCCCGAGGAAAGCGCTGGGCTTGGAGCGGCGCTCGCCGACCCGGCCCTCTGGGGTCCCGACAAAGTCCTCGGCCAGCTTCTTGTAGAGGCGCTGTGCCTCCCGGTACTTGCCGCTCTCGGCCCGCGACTCGGCCTTCTCCAGGAGGGCCGCGGCGTCCCCATCGACCGCGGCCGGTCGGGACGCGGAGGGAGGGAGGAGCCAGAGCAACAACGGCAGAGCGAGCAGGGCCTTCATGCCCCGAGGATAGTGGCTTCGGCTCTCCCTCGCTCCGCGCCCGGCTGCGAAGCGAGCGCCATGGCGCCCAGGGTCTCAGTCCACCACGTAGGCCGCGGCGACCTCCCGGTCTACCCGCTCCATGAGCGCCGCGGTCTGCGGGGCGAGGGGCCTGGCGGGGTCGAAGGGCAGGTCGACGCTCCAGGGCGTCACTCCGTACCCGTCACCGCGGACCCGGACGATGAGCCCGACCTCGTCGCCGTACACATCGACGGGGAAGCCCCGCCCGAACCGCTCCCGGAGCCGGCGCTTGATCTCCGTCGCCACCAGGTCGCAGGCGTCATACCAACTGGTGGAGCCCGCCCGCGGCGGGGTAGCCGTCCGCAGGAGCTCCTCGGCTTCGTGGAATTCGAACATGACCCCATCCTGCCGAAGCCGCTGACCTCGATTCCAGCGGGACCGACGGAACGGGGCGCGTCCGTGGCCTGGACCCCGCCCGCGCCCCGTAAGGCAATGCGTAAGGCGACCCGTGAAGCGCCCACCGGGATCCGCCTGTTGCCGGGCACCCGGGCGCTCCCTCGGCTATTCTCTCCCGCGTGCCTGATCCCGAGCCGAACCAAGACAAGCCCTTCGTCTCCTCCGCACCCATGACGGGGGCGATGTCGAAGGTGGCCGCGTCCGAGCCTGCGAGCAAGCAGAAGAGCCACCCCTGGCGAGACAACATCGAGGCCGTGGCCGTCGCGATCGCCACCATCGTCCTCTTCAAGTACTTCGTGGTCGAGGCCTACAAGATCCCGACGGGGTCGATGCAGCCGACCCTGATGGGCAACGCCGAGACGGGGATCTTCGACCGCGTCATCGTCGACAAGTTCTCCTATCACTTCAGGGACCCCGAGCGCTTCGAGATCGCCGTCTTCAACTACCCGCTGGACAGCTCGAAGAACTTCATCAAGCGCATCATCGGGATGCCCGGTGAGGAGCTCGAGATCCGCGGCGGGGACCCCTGGATCCGTCCGGTGGGTCAGGAGGACTTCACGATCCTCCGCCGCCCCCGCTCGATCCAGGATGCCCAGCTCCGGCGCCTCGATACCGAGGGCGAGTGGAAGATGTCCACGGGGACCGCGGGCCGCTGGAAGATCAAGCCGAGCTCGTCCGGCGACGAGTTTTCGGCGACCGGCCGCGGCGAGGCCACCTTCCCCAGGACCTACGAGTCGATCCGCGACAACTACGTCGACGGCTACCCCGAGGGCATCAAGGACAAGATCATCACCCAGAAGAAGGGGTCCAACTTCAACGACGTCTCGGACCTCCGCGCGCGCTGTGAGGTCCGGGCGGACGCTGGCTGCCGCGAGGTCGCGATCGAGCTGCACGAGGGCCGGCGACGCTTCAAGTTCATCCTGCCAGGCCCCGCCGCGCCGGCGAGCGAGCGTGCGCGGATCACCGCGGGCGGGCTCGATTCGGGCGACCTCGAGGTCGTGGCGGCCGGGATGCCGGACGGCGAACCTGCCCGCCTCACCACCGGGGACCGCTACGAGGTCGAGGTGGAGAACCTCAACGACCGGCTGGCCCTGCGGATCGACGGAAATGAGGTCGCCGCCGCGGAGATCCCTCCCGCGCCGGATCGGGCACGCTCGAAGGTGACCCTCCGGATCGAGGCACCTGAGGGTTCGACCACCACGGTCGACGACATGAGGGTCTGGCGCGACATCTACTACACCTTCGACCCCACCCGCCAGAAGGTGAGCCGCTGGAACATCCCGCCGGGCAACTACGTGGTGCTGGGCGACAACAGCCAGGACTCCTCCGACGGCCGGGACTGGACCCTCGTTCAGTTCCAGATCGAAGAGGGCGAACGTGCCGGTGAGACCGTGAGCGGCAACCTCCGGGAGAGCAGCTCGCCGCGGCCGGACGCCAACCCGCTGTATCTTCCCAGCAAGCGCAAGTGGGAGCAGCTCGTACTCCGCGACACCCTGGGGGAGCGGCACGTCTTCGAGCGAGGTGAGGCGTCGCGCCTGTCCGACGACGTCGCGCCGCTCGTCGCCCGAGACCTGATCCGCGGCCGAGCCGTGGCGGTCGTCTGGCCCCTTGCGCCGCAGCACGACGTCTACCGCTGGAAGTGGGTCCGCTGAGGCGGCATCCTTCCACGCCCAACCCGGCGGATCCTGCGCCGCGTGAGCCCGCAGGCGATCCGCCCGACCACCCATGCCCAACGCCGACCAGCCCCCCCTCCACGTCGAGGGCCTGATCAAGGCCTACCGCGGCCGTAGGGTCGTGGACGGAGTGGGCTTCCACGTGGAGCCCGGCGAAATCGTGGGGCTGCTCGGCCCCAACGGCGCCGGGAAGACCACGAGCTTCAGGATGACCGTCGGGGTCGTCGAGCCCGACGCCGGCTCGGTCCAGCTGGGCGGGAAGGACTGCACCAAGCTCCCCATGTTCCGCCGGGCCCGGCTGGGGATGGGCTACCTCCCCCAGGAGTCGAGCGTCTTCCGCCAGATGACCCTGGAGGACAACGTCCTGGCCGTGCTGGAGGCCCTCCCCATCAGCCGCAAGGAGCGCCGCTCCGAGGCCGCCCGGCTCCTGTCAGAGCTCGAGCTCAGCCACCTCGCCAAGAGTGGGGCGGACACCCTGTCGGGCGGCGAGCGGCGACGCCTAGAGCTCGCGCGGTCCCTGGCGACGCGCCCCTCGATCCTGCTCCTCGATGAGCCGTTCGCGGGCGTGGACCCCATCAACGTCGAGGAGATCCAGGTGCTCATCCACCGGCTCCGGGACCAGGGGATCGGGATCCTGATCACCGACCACAGCGTGCGCGAGACCCTCCAGAGCACGGACCGGGCGTACATCATCCACCAGGGCCAGATCCTGCGGGAGGGCACCGCCACGGAGCTCATCAACGACCGGAGGGTCCGCGAGGTCTACCTGGGCAAGAACTTCGAGACCACCGCCCCGAAGGGGGTCTCGGCCCAGGAAGAGCGGGAGCTCATCGACTAGTCGCGGTCGGGAAGGGCGTTTCTGGGGTCCCAAGGGGTACGGGCGGCGGCTATCCTGCTTGCCGAAAAACCTGTTCAGAGCCCCCTCCCCCGCCCAGACATGAACATCGTCGCTTGCGTGAAGCGCGTACCCACGACCGAGGCCGTCGCCAAGCCGGCCGCCGACGGCAAGGGTCTAGACGCCTCCGAGTTCCAGTACATGATCTCGTTCTACGACAAGATCGCCGTCGAACAGGCCGTCCAGACCAAGGAGGCCGCTGGCTCCGGTGAGGTCACGGTCCTCACCCTGGGCCCCTCCTCGGGGACCAAGGAGATCCGCGAGTGCCTCGCCAAGGGCGGCGACAAGGCCGTCGTCCTCACCGACGACGACTGGCAGAGCCGCGACGCGCGCTCAACCGCCAAGGCCCTGGTCGCCCAGCTCTCCGCCATGAACGCCGACGTGGTCTTCATGGGGCGCGTCGCGACGGACCGCGACAACGCAGCGGTGGGGCCGATGGTGGCGACCTACCTCGGCTGGCCCTGCGTGACGGACGTCATCGGGCTCGAGATCGCAGACGGCAAGGGCAGCGCCAAGGTCGAGACGGACGCTGGCATCGAGACCGTCGAGTTCCAGCTGCCCGCGGTGATCACCTGCCAGAAGGGGCTCAACGAGCCGCGCACCGCTGGCCTCAAGGGCATCATGGCCGCCAAGAAGAAGCCGCTCGAGGAGCTCGCTCCGGAGGCGATCGAGAACCAGTCCGACGTGATCGAGGTCGCGCTCCCGCCCGCCCGCAAGGAGGGCCGCATCGTCGGCGAAGGAGCGGCCGCCGTGCCCGCGTTGATCGACGCCCTCCAGAACGAAGCCCAGGTCCTCTGAGACGCTGACCCGAACATCCAAGGAGCAACAGCCATGTCCAAAGTCATCGTCTACTGCGAACACACCGGCGGGAACGTCCGCCGGGCCAGCCTCGAGGCCATCGGCGCCGCCGCCTCCGCCGGCGCCGAGGTCGTCGCCGTCCTCTGGGGCGAGGGTGCTTCGGTCGCCGCGGCCAGCGCCGCTGGCGCCGCCAAGGCCATCTGCCTCACCGGAGACGCCTCCTTCAGCCCCGACGCGGTCGCGGCCGCCGTCACCGAGGTAATCCAGTCCGAGGACGCCAAGGGGTTCCTCGCCGCCGCCTCCTACCGCGGCAAGGACCTCTGCCCCCGCATCGCCGCCCACCTCGACGTCTCCCCGTTCGCGGACTGCATCGAGTTCATGGCCGCCGGCGAGTCCTTCCAGGTCAAGCGTCCCTGGCTCGCGGGCAAGGCGCTCGCGACCCTGGGCACCACCGGGGGGGTCCTCTGCGCCACGACACGCCTGAACGTCTTCGAGCCGGTCGATGGCCCGGGGCCCTCCGACTGCTCGGAGCACGCCGTCTCCGCACCGGCGAAGGCCACCGTCACCTCGACCGAGGCCAAGGCCGACGCGAAGCTGGACGTCAACGAGGCGTCCGTCGTCGTCAGCGGCGGCCGCGGCCTCCAGGAGGCCGCGAACTTCAAGCTCGTCGAGGACCTCGCCGCCGCCTTCGGAAACGCCGCCGTTGGCGCCTCGCGGGCGGTGGTGGACCTGGACTGGCGCCCCCACGGCGAGCAGGTGGGCCAGACCGGCAAGACGGTCGCCCCGCAACTCTACGTGGCGGTCGGCATCTCCGGCGCGATCCAGCACCTGGCGGGCATGCGTACCTCCGGGGTCATCGTTGCCATCAACAAGGACGCCGAGGCGCCGATCTTCAAGGTCGCGGACTACGGCATCGTGGGCGACGCCTTTGAGATCGTTCCCGCCCTCACCGAGGCCGTCAAGGCCGTCAAGGCCCAGAGCTGAAGCGGACCTGACGGTGCTCGCGGGGAGCGGGCTGATCTGACGATCAGCCCGCTCCCCTCGTTTCGGGGCCTGGGTCTGCGACGAGCCCCTACCGATGGTGGACCGAGGCTGCAGGGTGAGACAATCTGCCGGCGCGCCGAATTCCAACGTGACCCCGCTACGCAGCGGCATTAGAGGGAGTCACACGGCCAACACCCGATCTGCCCGCTCTCCCGCCGGCTTCCCCTCAGCATGTCGTTTCTCGTCACTCGGCCCCTCCTCCTCGCGGCTTCGCTTTGCTCGATCGGATCCGCCCAGACCGTCACCGAGACCTACAGGCTGATGCCCTCGGTCCCGCCCCCCTCGGGCAGCGATGTCTTCGGCATCCGCCTCGAGATGGACGGGGATCGCGCCATCGTCTCCGACCCCGGCCGGGCCGCCGTCATCTTCGCGGTGGGCTCCAACACGGAGCTCCTCGAGCTCGACGCCCAGGGTGAACCGGACGACAACTTCGGAGCCTCCGTGGCCCTCTCCGGTGACCTGGCCGTCGTCGGGGCGACCAACGTCGACGGGAACGGGCCCTTCTTCGGCTCCAACTGGGGCGGGGCATGGGTCTTCGATGCGGCGACCGGCGCGGTCCTCGACTTCATTCAGGGTTCGGACGCCCTCTCGGGGGACCGCGCCGGGAACGCCGTGGCCGTCAACGACGACTACATCATCCTCGCCGCGCAGCTCCAGGACTCACCGGGAAGCCAACAGGGCGCCGTCTACGTCTATGACGCCGCCACCCGTCAGGAGCTCTACAAGCTCACCGCCTTCGACGGGGAGCTGCTGGACTACTTCGGTTCGGACGTCGCGCTCGAGGGGGACACGCTGCTCGTCGGCGCCAGCGGCGACGACTCCAACCGTGGGGCCGCTTACCTCTACGACCTGCCCACGGGCAACCTGATCCGGAAGATCGTGGCGTCCGATGGTGAGCCTGAGGACTTCTTCGGGGTCTCCGTCGCCATCAGCGGCGACCGCGCGCTCGTGGGCGCCTACTGGGACGAGAACGCGGGCGGCCCCTTCGCGGGCGCGGCCTACGTCTTCGACTGGACCACCGGGCAGGAGCTCCACAAGCTCACCGCGTCCGACGCCGCCGCGGAGGCGGTCTTCGGGGCCTCCGTGGACCTGGTCGGCGACCGGGCCGTCGTCGGAGCCTACCTCGCCAACGCGCCGCTCTTTCGCTCGGGCGCGGCCTACACCTTCGACGCCAGCACCGGCCAGCAGCTCCAGAAGCTCGTCGCATCGACGCCCGCGACGTCCGACTGGTTCGGCTACGACGTGGCGACCAACGGGGCGCAGGACCTCGCGAGCCTGACCGGCGGACTCTTCTTCGGGTCCCGCCTCACCGAGGGCGCGGTCTGCGTGTACGGCTTCCCGGAGATCGGCACCAACTACTGCGCAGCGGCCGTGAACTCGACGGGCTTCGCCGCCGCTCTTGGAGCCACAGGCTCCTCGAGCGTCACCGCTAATAACCTGGTGCTCGAAGGGGTCGGCCTCCCCGCCAACGCCTTCGGCTTCTTCCTCGCGAGTCGCGCCCAGGGCTTCACCCAGAGCCCGGGCAACAGCCAGGGCAACCTCTGCCTCGGCGGCGCCATCGGCCGCTACGTCGGGCCCGGCCAGATCCAGAGCTCGGGCCCCCTGGGCCGGATCTCCCTGGTCGTCGACAACACACAGGTCCCCCAACCCTCCGGCGCGGTCTCGGTTCAGCCCGGCGAGACCTGGAGCTTTCAGCTCTGGCACAGGGACAGCGTCGGTGGCTCGGTCACGTCGAACTTCACCGACGGCTACGAGGTCGTCTTCCAGTGAGATGCACCGCCGCACCGGCGGCGGCAGCCCTCGACCCGACTGGCCCGTTCCGACTCACTCGGAGCCGGACGCGGTCGTCCTGCGGCACCCGGCGAGCGTGCGCGCCTGCGAACCGATCACTCCGCCGCCAGGATCACGTCCTTCGGGCAGTCATGAGCGACACGACGACGATCACCGCCGCGTTCACGGCGAGGCCCGGGAGCCCGGGGTGGAGGTCGGAGGGGGGCATCAGGTGGGGCCACGCCAGCGTGGTCGCCGAGCCGAGGAGCAGGCCGAGGAGCGCCGCGATCCCCGTGGCCCGCTTCCAGAACAGCGCCGCGAGCACCGGGGGTGCGAGCTGCCCCATCGGGCCGTAGGCGTAGGAGAGTAGGCCGACCAGGTCCTCGTGGAACGAGACCGCCGTGACGTAGGAGATCACCAGGATCGGGAGCAGCATCCAGCGCACGGCGCGCCGCTCCGCCTCCGGGCTGAGGGACCGCTTGGCACCAACGATCCAACCGTCACGAACGAGGATGGACGCGGCGGAGTGCAGGATCGCGTCGCCGCTGGACATGGACGCAGCCAGGGCGCCGGCACAGAAGAGGCCGATCAGCAGCGCCGGGAGGTCCAGCTGGAGCAGGAGATGCGGGAGCACCTGGTCCGCCTGCTCCGGCGCGGGCTCGAAGCCCACGGCCGCGAAGCCGATGAGCAGGATCGGCAGCAGGAACAGCTGGAAGGTGGGGTAGAGCACGACGGTGCGCCGGATGACGCCCTCGCTGCGCGCGGCGAAGGCCTTCTGGAAGAGGTGCGGCCAGAAGGAGAAGCCGGCGGCCATGACGAAGACCGAGCTGCCGTAGCCGAGCCACGACCAGCGCTCGCCCGCCTGGGCGGCGTTGCCCGGGAGCCGGAGAAACTCCGGATCGATCGCCTGGAACATCTCCCCCACGCTGCCGTGCAGGGCGCGCGGCAGGTACAGCCCGAGGGACCAGGCCATGACCATCATGAAGAGGCCCTGCAGGGTGTTGGTCCAGCCGACCCCCATGACGCCGCTGTGCCACACGTAGAGGAGCACCACGCCGTAGACCACCGCGGCGCCGACCTCCACGGACATGGCCCCGGAGGTGAGGACCTCGAGTACGTGCCCCGCGCCGCGCATCTGGAGCGCGAGGTACGGCACGAAGGCCAGCAGGCTGACCACCGCCATGACGGGCGCGAGCGGACGAAAGCCGAGCTCTCCGGCCACCAGCTCCGCCTGGGTGATGTAGCCCTTGCGCCGCCCGAGCCGGGCGGCCGCCGGACCCGTCCAGTAGAAGGGCAGGAAGCCCAGCACGCCGAAGGCGAGGATGTGGAACGCCGCAGCGCCGGTGGAGAAGGCGCGGCCCGGCGCCCCGAGGAACGCGAAGGCGCTGAAGATGGTCGCGCCTGTGACGAAGTACATGAGCACGGGGCCCATGGAGCGGTCGCCCGCGACGAAGCCCGTGGCGCTGTCACTCGCCGAACGGGCCGCACGCCAGCCAACGAAGAGGCTGAGCGCGAGGTAGGCGCCGACCACCGTCAGGATCTGGGCCTCGGCGCTCACGACTCACCCCCGCCGTCCGCGACGTCCGCGTCCTCTGGCTCCGTCCTCATGTACGCCCACATCACGAACGGCGTCAGCGCAGCCCAGCCAGTGACCCAGGCCAGCCCCGCCGGCAACCCGAGCACCAGCCCGTCCGCGGTGGAGATGTCGCGGAAGAGGAGCCCGGTCAGGCTCAACACCGCGACGAAGAGGTAGATCAGGAGGAGCAGATGTCGCAGGGCCATGGCCTCAAGGTAGCGAGCCGCTCCCCCCTCCGTCGCCCCGAGGTCTGCCCTCCGGTTGACAACGCCCCCCTGGGGCTCGAGGCGCTATGCTCCTCGCTCGTTTTTCAGGGACCCCCAACCAACAAGGAGCAACACCATGGCCCGCGCATCCGCACGCCACATCCTCGTCGACACGGAAGAGAAGTGCCTCAAGCTGAAGGAGGAGATCGCCGGCGGCGCCGCCTTCGAGGATCTCGCCAAGCAGCACTCCTCCTGCCCCTCGGGCCAGAGCGGCGGCAACCTCGGCGAGTTCGGTCCCGGCCAGATGGTCAAGGAGTTCGACACGGTGGTCTTCAACGAGGCCGTCGGCGAGGTCCACGGGCCGGTCAAGACCCAGTTCGGCTACCACCTCCTCGAGGTCACGAGCCGCTCGTGAGCGCGCTCGCCTCGCCGGTCCCCCGCCGCGGGGGTCGGCGGGCGGAATCGCGCCCCCGGCTGGCACGTTCGGGAGTTTGACCGAGCGCCGAGGGATCACCGCTGACTGGGCGACCGTGCCGGAGCGCCCGAACCCGAGGTGAGCCCGAGACCGAGGTGCGCGCCTTACTGGAGGTCCGCGCTGGTGCACGGCCCCGCCCGAGAGCGGAGGACGGGTCAGCGTCCGAGTCCGGCCGCTGCGAGGAGCACGCGGAGGAGACGCCCGAGGGTCGGCCTCGCCGTCAGCGACGTGAGGTGGCGCCCGACCGCAGGCCCCGATGAATTCCGCGTGAACCACGCGGGGCGCGGGAAGATCCTGAAGGGCGCCCGCAGGACGGTCTTCTGCGGCCGATCGAAGAGGAACGTGTTGTGGACCGTCCCGATGCCGCTCCCCGCGTCGTCGAGCGAGTTCCCGGGGAACGCACCCCAGGTGGTCGAGCCCAGGGGGAAGGAAGCCGCCGCCCAGAGATTCACCGCCACCGTCCCGAAGCGCAGGTCGCTGATCGCGCGCTCCACCGCCCGCCCGATGACCGGGTCCCTCATGGACAGGGGATGGACGAGCAGGGTCACGTTCAGGCTCCCCGAGATGACCTCGTTCGCGAGGCGCACCGCCTTGCGGATGAACTCCGCCGTGTCCTCCGCCGGCAGCGGAGCCTCGGCCATCGCCCCGCACCAGAACTCGTGCTGAAAGCAGGGGTCGAGGCGCTCGGAGGGGTCGAGACCGTCCGCAAGGAGCCAGGGCACCTCACCCTCACCCACCCGCGTGGCGTCGGGGTGTGCGTCGAGGAAGGCGTCGCGTTGCGCCTGTTCGCCGGGGTAATACGCCGGGCGCGCCTCGGTGTCCCCCAGCGCCTCACGGACCGCCGAGAGCAGGTCCCCGCGCTGGGGCCATCCCGCGTGGGTCAGCATCACACGCGTGGCGTTGCAGTTGAAGCCCGCGTTGGTGGTCAACGAGCTGGCGAGGTTCTCCCCGTGGTAGCGCAGGTCCCCCTTGGACCAGGGCCCAGGAATCACGATCACCGGGCTGACATTCCCGAGCTCGCTGGTCACGGGTCGTGTATTTCGTGGCGTCCCGGCGCGCTTGCGGTCGGCGGCCTCGGTGCCCTCCCCCCAGACCACTCGGTCGTGGGTCAAGAGCGAGCCCGTGATGTGGATGGAGTCGATCCCGTCGTGCTGGCAGAGCCGGTCGCCGACCTCGGCGCCGCCGTACATGATGCGCAGGACGTCGGCGTCGATCAGCGGGCGAAGCGCCTCCGTCAGGGCCGGACCGACCGCCTCGTTCACGGGGTTCAGCTTCAGGACCACGCACTCACCCTCGGAGAAGAGCTTTTGCAGCACGTCCATGGGCCCGATGGAGGTGACGTTCCCGGCCCCGAGGACGAGGGCGACCCTCGCTCGACGCGACGCCGGGCGCTGGCCTCCAGCCATGCTCTCCGAGACGCCGTCGAGCGTGACCTCTGGATCCAGCCAGACCTCCGCCGTGATCCCGCGGAGAAGGATCCGGTCCAGGGGGTCGGTGGGGAAGACCGGCGCGGCCACCTGTCCATTCGGGAGAGCCTTCGCCACGCCCGGGAGCTGCGGCGCGCCGCGATCCGCCAGGTCCTTGAGGGATCGAACCAGCTGACGGACGCCACGCAGCACCGTGTAAGGGCCGCCAAGCCACTCCTCCGTCTCGGCGTGAGCGCCGCGCTGGACTCCTTTCAACGCGCAGCCCGCCGCCACCCACTCTTCGGAGGCCGCCATGACCGTGGGGATGAGGGCCTCGAGCAGCTCGACCTGCTCGGCCAGCGTCGCAGCGCGCCAGCGCGCCGATGCCTCGCGGAGCGTCGCGATCGCCGCGTCCTGCTCCGCCGCAGAGGTCGGCGCGTGTCCGGGCGACACGGGCGGGAGGGAGCCGGGGGGGGTCTGCATCACCAACGAGAGTAACCGCGTCCGGCCAGCAAGCGATCAGCGGTGCCGCCCCACTCAGGCCGGCGGACCCTGGTCCTCCGCGAGCACCGCCTCGATCAACGCGACGGTCTCGGGGAATGGGAGCGCCGCCGCGACGCCGCCGGCTGGGACCCACACCCGTTCGCGGGGTTCCTCCGCGACCTCCATCGCTCCGCACTCCATGGCGTAGAAGCCGCACTTCACCCCGACTCCATGGACCTCAAACTCGATCCGGCCCGCCCAGCGTGGAGCGAACCCCTGAACGCCTGACTCCTCCCGGACCTCACGCAGCGCCGCCGCCTCCGCGTCCTCCCCGGGCTCGATGTGGCCCTTCGGCAGCACCCAGGGGGCCTCTGCTCGAGCGAGTGGGCGGACCAGCAGGACCTCACGAGCGCCGCGGGCTCCGCGCAGCACGATCCCCCCGGCGTGAGTCAGCGTCTCGGCGTTCATGGCGGCGGCGAGCGTAGCCCATTGCCCGGGCAGAGCGGCATGGCGGCGGCTATCCTCTGCGCGCCCCATGTCCGGATCCTCCAAGTCGCCCCTGCTCCGCCTCCTGGCTCACGTGCGCCAGCACCGCGGTCGGGTGAGGATCGGCGTCGTCTTCTCGATCCTCAACAAGCTCTTCGACCTGGCGCCGCCAGTGCTCATCGGCGCGGCGGTGAGCATCGTCGTCGACAAGGAGGAGTCCTGGGTCGCCGAGCTCGGTGTGGAGGACCCCTGGCAGCAGTTCCTGGTCCTCGCCGCGATCACGGTGGTCATCTGGGTCCTCGAGTCGCTCTTCGAGTACCTGCAGAAGATCATCTGGCGCAACCTCGCCCAGAGCGTGCAGCACGACGTGAGGCTCGACGCCTACCGGCACGTGCAGGGCCTCGAGATGGGCTTCTTCGAGGATCAAAATTCCGGCGAGCTCATGAGCGTCCTCAACGACGACGTGAACCAGCTCGAGCGCTTCCTCGACGGCGGCGCGAACAGCCTGATCCAGCTCTCGACGACCGTCCTCGCCGTGGGCGGCATCTTCTTCTGGGTCTCGCCAGGGGTCGCGTGGGTCGCCTTCCTCCCGATGCCGCTGATCATCTGGGGCTCGATCTACTACCAGCGCAAGCTCCAGGCCCGCTACGTCGACGTGCGCAGGAACGTCGGCGCGCTCAACGCGGACCTCGCCGGGAACCTCGGCGGGATCGCGACGATCAAGAGCTACGCCCGCGAGGAGGCGGAGGCGATCCGGATCGACGAGCAGAGCGAGCTCTACCAGGCGGCGAACCGCAAGGCGATCACCCTCTCCAGCGCCTTCTCGCCGCTCATCCGGATGTTCATCCTCGCGGGCTTCACCGCGACCCTGCTGGTCGGCGGGCGGAAGGCCCTCGACGGCGACCTCGACGAGGCGGCCTTCGCGATCCTCGTCTTCATGACCCAGCGACTCCTGTGGCCGCTGACGTCCCTCGGGGAGACGCTGGACCTCTACCAGCGCGCCATGGCCAGCGTCCGCAGGATCTTCGGCCTGATCGACCGCCCCTCGACCATCCTGGACGGCCCCGAGCGCCTGCCCGCGGCCGACGTGGCCGGCGAGATGCGGCTGCGGGACGTCCACTTCGCGTACCGCGGCCACCCGCCGCTCTTCGAGGGCCTCAGCCTCGACTTTCCTGCCCGCGAGACCACGGCGATCGTGGGCGCCACCGGGTCCGGCAAGTCGTCCCTGACCAAGCTCCTGCTCCGCTTCTACGACCCCGCCGATGGCGCTGTCGAGCTGGACGGGACGGACCTGCGTGAGCTGAAGCTGGGCGACCTGCGCGGCGCCATCGGGCTGGTCAGCCAGGACGTCTTTCTGTTCCACGGATCCATCGCGGAGAACATCGCCTACTCGCGGCCGGAGGCCTCCATGGACGAGATCAGGGCGGCCGCGCAGGCAGCGGAGCTCGATGAGTGGGTGGCGACGCTCCCCGAGGGCTACGACACCATCGTGGGCGAACGCGGCCAGAAGCTCTCCGGTGGCCAGCGTCAGCGCGTCTCCATCGCCCGCGCCGTGATGAAGGACCCGCCGATCCTCATCCTCGACGAAGCCACGTCGGCGGTGGACAACGAGACGGAGGCCGCTATCCAGCGCTCCATGGAGCGCATCGCGCAGGACCGAACGACCATCGTGATCGCGCACCGCCTCTCCACCATCCGGGGCGCGGACCGGATCCTCGTCCTCGATGGGGGCCGCGTCGTCGAGCAGGGAGACCACGAACACCTCGTCCACGAGGGCGGCCTCTATGCACAGCTGTGGGGTGTCCAGACCGGGGCCCGACGGGCGACACAAGGGCGAGGATGAACGACCCGATCAGCCAGACCGTGAGGGCGGCCATCCGGCGGCTCGACGGGTCGGGGGAGGTCCCCTCGGCGAGCGCCCGGCGGGCCGCCGTCGCGCTGCTCCTGAGGGGCGAGTCCGCCAGGGACCTCGAGGTGCTCCTGATGCGGCGCGCCGACCGGCCAGGGGATCGATGGTCCGGCCAGATCGGTCTCCCCGGTGGCCACGCTGAGGCGGCGGACGAGAGCCTCGTGGCCACCGCGCGACGCGAGTCCGTGGAGGAGGTCGGCGTGGATCCAGGCGCCGGTGCAGGACGGCTGATCGGGGAGCTGCCCTCGGTTCAGGCCAGAGCGCGAGGAGAACGCCTCGACCTCTTCATCACCCCCTTCGTCTTCCACCATCCCGCGCCCGCTTCACCAGTGCTTGGGCCCGAGGCGTCCGAGGCGTTCTGGCTCCCGCTCGCCCCCGCGATCTCCGGCGACTTCGACGAGACTTACCGCTACCAGCACGGCGAGGTGATCCACCGCCTCCCGTCCTGGCGATTCGAGGGCAGGACGATCTGGGGCATGACCCACGGCATCGTCAGCCGCTTCGGATCGGCCCTCTAGGTGATCTGGAGAGGGTGGGTGCATCGTTCTGAATCACCCCGGTGGCAATCCGAAGCACCCACTCGCGGCTTTTTGTCTCACCCCGCCCGAAGCGCCTGGTTCCCCCGTGTGGGACTGGTTTAGCCGTGGGATGCTCAAGCCTAAGTGCGCGCCCCACGCGGGGCGCGACGTCTAGCAACACCACTCACTCTTCCCCCTCCACATGCTCCGTTCTCTCTCCCTCTCGGTCGTCGCACTCGGTCTCGCGGCGACAGCCTCCGCCCAAGTGACCACCATCGCCACCGAGTCGTTCGAGTACCCCGTCCCGGGCCTGCTCTACCAGCAAGCCGGCGGTACTGGCTGGTCCAACGCGTGGTGGGTCAGCGGTGCGGCCAACGACGAACTGGTCATGTTTGACCAGACCATCCAGCCCCCCTTCGCCGCCGCCGACTCCCTCGGTGGCTACGCCGGCCAGACCGGTGTCTTCGGCGCCGCGTACCGTCAGTTCGACCTCGGCGCCCACCCCGAGCTCATCGACCCGAATACGGGCCGTTGGGGCGCAGATGGCGAGACCATCTGGATCTCCTTCAGCACCGTGAACTTCCAGGGCCAGCCGCAGGATCACTACGGCGGCCTTTCTCTTTGGCGCGCCGGTCAGAACCCGGCCGAGTCCCTCTTCCTCGGGGCCCCGTGGAACGCCCAGGGCTGGGGTATCGACGACGAGGGTGACCTCGCCGGCTCGGCACCCGCCTCCATCATCCCCGGCACCAACGACCAGGTGGCCAGCCGCCTGGTGGTCCGCATGGACTACATGTCCGGGCAGAACCGCTGCCGCATGTGGGTCGATCCCACCACGGACTACCCGACGGGCACCGCTGACCTCGACGAGATGGTCACCGGCGGCGACTTCGACGAGATCCGCCTCTCCTCGGGCGGCAACAACGGTGACCTGTTCTTCTGGGACAACATCGTCGTCGCCAAGGGCGTCCCCACGGGCGGCCTCGGCGTGAACTACTGCACGGCCAACCCGAACTCCACGGGCGCCACCGGCAGCATCTCCGCCACCGGCTCCGACCAGGTCGCGAACAACAACCTGACCATCACCGCGGGTGACCTGCCGGTCAACTCCTTCGGCTTCTTCCTGACGAGCCAGACCCAGGCCCAGGTCGCCAACCCCGGCGGCAGCGCCGGCAACCTGTGCCTCGGCGGCGCCATCGGCCGCTACGTGGGCCCGGGCCAGGTCCTGAACTCCGGCAGCACCGGTTCGTTCTCCCTCGCCCTCGACCTCACCAACACCCCCCAGCCCACGGGCGGGGTCTCGGTGCAGGCCGGCGAGTCCTGGAGCTTCACCACCTGGCACCGTGACGCCGTCGGCGGCACCACCACGTCCAACTTCACGGACGGCCTCGAGATCACCTTCAACTGATCTCCAGGCGAGCCGGTCGGCGAGGCCTCGCCTCCGTCGCACGGCCCGCCATGACGAGCGGCCCCGGAGTTCCTGCCTGGAACTCCGGGGCCGCTCGCGTTGGGGCGGCCTCACCGAGGCGCGCCCCAGGCCAACGGGGTCACTCGTCCCCGCCGCCGGCGTAGCCGTTGGCCGCGAGCGAACGCTGGATGCTGGCCGGGACATCCGCGGCGGCGGCGCCGGCGGGCGCCCGCTCGATCCCGGAGATGATCTCCTCGGCCGCCTCGTCGTAGAGCCGCTTCAAACCGGGGCCTGCTCCCTCGGCCGACAGCACGAGCGGCTGCAGCTCACCGGGGTCCCGGGCGAGATCGAACCAGGCGCTACCTCCGTTGTCATGGTTGACCACGAACTTGCCGCCGGTGGTCCGCAGGCTCCGAAGGTTGCGCCCCACGCTCATGAGTTCGGATACGGCCGGAAGGTCAGGTCCGCCGGAGAGGTCACCCCGCAGGTAGGGCGCGAGGGACTCCCCCATGGTCGTCGCCACGGCGGGCAGACCCGCCAGGTCCCGAAGGGTCGGCCCGAGGTCGATCATCCGGGTCTGCCCCCCGAAGCGGGCAGGCCGGACGACCCCGGGAAAGTGGACGATCAGCGGGATGTGAATCTGCTCGTCGTACAGGGTGGTCCGGTGCCCCTTCCCGCCGTGATCGAAGAGCTCGGTGCCGTGGTCCGCCGTGATCACGAGGATGGTGTCCTCAAGCAGGCCCGCCGCGCCGAGGTCGTGGCGGATGCGGCCCACGATCTCGTCGGTCCAGGCGATCTCCCCGTCGTAGAGGGCGACGATGTGCTCCTGGTCCCGGCGAGGGATCGCCGCGTTGATCGCGGGATCGTAGAAGAAGTCACGCCCGGTGAAGGGCCCGTCGTAGTCAGGGTCGAAGAGCGTGTCGTAGGGAGGCGGCGGCGTGAAGTCGAAGTGAACGTCCCAAAGGTGCACGAAGGCGAAGAAGGGCTCGTCCTCTTTCGATGCACCGGAGAAGAATCGCTGCCACTCGCCGTAGACCTTGTCGTTGGTCACGCCATGGTGTGAGGCACGTAGGACGGGGTCGCGCATGGACCACTCGTTGTCGGCGTCCACCTGTCCGTCGGGGACCGTCTGGACGCAATCGACGTAGCGGTCGAATCCCTGCCCGAGGCCGAAGGCGGGATGCAGGTAGGGCCCAGCGAAGAAGCCCGCCGTCGAGTAGCCCGCGGACTGGAACGACTCGGGCAGCGTCTCGAAGTCCTCGGAGAGCCGGAACTTCACCGCGTCCACGACGCCGTGCACGCTGTCGGGGACCGACGTGAACATCGCCGCGTGCGCCGGCAGGGTCCAGGGGGCGCTGCTGATGTGCTGTTCGAAGAGCCCGCCCTGGGCCGCGATCGCGTCGATGTTGGGCGAGGTGGGTCGCCCGTAGCCGTAGCACCCCAGGTGGTCGGGGCGCAGGGTGTCGATGGAGATCAGGACGACGTTGGGGCGGTCCGCCGCCTCTCCCCCCCCACAGGCGACCGATAGCCCAAGCAGCGGCGCCGCCAGGAGCGAGGGTCGGGCTGCCGCGCTGGGGAAGATCATCTCTCTGGACTCATCGGCTGTGTGTACGGCGACCCGGAGCGATAAAGCTGGAGCCGGGCCTCGATCTCGGTACGGAGTGGGTCCCCCTCCGTGAGCGCGGAGGCGGCCCGCTCCGCGTCCTCCACGGCCCCCTCGAAGTCACCCGCCCTCGCGCGGGCTGCCGCCCGCACGTCGAGCCGCTCGGGATCGGCCCCCAGGTCCCCGACCAGGCCCTCGGCCAGCGACAGGGCGCGCGCCCCATCCCGCGCCGCGGGGTCAGCGCTAGTGGCGAGGGTCCAGGCCAGCAGGGTCCTGGGGCCAGCGAGCTCCCGGACCGAGGCGGGCGCCCCGGTGAGGGTCTCCATCGCCTCCGCGTCCTGACCGAGCATCAGCAGGAGCATCACGACCCGGCTCGTCGCCTCGGGGTCGTCGGGGGCCAGGGCGAGGTCCTGACGCAGGAACCGGAGCCCCTGGTCGTGCCGGTCCAACCGGCCGAAGGCCGCGGCCATCCGGGCGGCGTGGCGCCGCTCGTGGAGCTCGTGCTGGTCGAAGCCCACAGCCGTGTTGATCCCGCTGAAGAGCGCACCGGCGGCCAGCGCCACCAGCGCGGGCCAGGCCCGGCCGCGATCGCGCACGACCACTCCGATGGCGAGCGCGGCGAGGGGCAGGAGCCCCGCGCTCGCCGGGAGCCGGTAGCGCGGCGTGTACCAGAACACGATGCACACCACCAGCGGGACGGCCACGATGAGCAGGTACGGCCCGGCGCTCCGGAGGCCCCTTCGGCGAGCCAGAGCGACGAGGGCCCAGAGGCCCGCGGGAATCACCCAGGCGAGCGAGAGGGGCGCGAGCCAGAGCCGCGTCGCCACGCCGTCACGCCGCTCCATCCAGGGCTGGTAGACGTCGCCATACCGCCGCCCGGTCAGGGTGTACCAGACCTTGATCGCCCCCACCTTGAGCGCTTGCCCAGGCTCGTTCCTCCACCACTCGAGGCCCTGGCCCAGCCAGTAGCGGCTGGCCTCGTTCCACCCGGCTTGCTCATCGCCGAGCGCAGCCCGCGCCTTCAGGAGAGAGTCGAGCGCCTGCTCCTCCTTGCTGTTCACGACCCCCACGGCGGCCAGGGTCCCGTCGGCCGCCGGGTTGTTGCCGTGATAGAAGGTCAGGCCCGCCTGGGAGCTGATGGGGATGAACTCTCCCGAGGCCCGGTGGTTGTGGACCGTCGCAGGGGCGATCGTCAGGAGGCTCAAGGCCGCAGCGATGAGCGCAGCGCGCTGACCGCCGACGCCGCTTCCGAAGAGCCAGAGCGGCACGAGTGGAAGCAACACGAGGTAGGGCGGGAAGGCGAGGCAACACAGGCCCGTCAGCACGCCGATGAGCCCGGCCCGAAAGGGCGACGCGCTCCGGCCTGACTGCCACTCGATCCCGGTCAGCGCGTCGAGGAGGCCAGCGGTCAGCGCGAGCTGAAGGGACCCAGCAAGGACCCTGGTCGTGGCCGCCGCCGGTTCATCCAGCGCGAGGAACAGCCCGGCCCCCAGCCAACCGATCCAGGTCGCGAAGCCCGGCGAGCCGACCGAGGAGGCGAGCCGACGGCTGAGGCGGCCGATGAAGACGAGTGTCAGGAGGTAGAGCAGCGTCTGAGCTGCCGCCAGCGCCCCGAGCCCGCCTCCGAGCGCTCGAACCAGGGCGGCCCACCAGAGCATGAGCGGCGCCGTCTCGAAGGGAGCGTCGTCCACGAGCGCCCCCCCGGCGATCTCTCCCGCGTGGGACCAGACCACGGCGGCGTCCACCTGCGGGATCAGCACCATGGGGTTCCCGCTGAAGGCCTCGGAGGCGATGAGCACCTGGGAAACCGCCGCCAGCGCGACGAGCAAGAGCAGCCCACGGTGGAACCGGCGGAGCGCGGCGGCCGGGTCGACGCCAGAGAGCCTGGCCTCGCGCGCCGGTGCGGCACCGGCGGCGCCGGGTGATGAGGATCGGGCCGGAACCATGGCCATCGAGCCTAGCCCCTGCTGCCTTCGGCCAGGCGCCCCGTGACCTCGACGATCTCCGCGGCCACGGAGAGGGCGATCTTGCGCGGCTCCTTGGACCCCTTGGAGACCCCGATCGGGCAGGTCACGGACTCGAGCGCCTCAGCGATCACGCCCCGCTGCTCGAGCCGATGCTTGAAGCGCGCCCACTTGCGGTCCGAGCCGATCAGACCGACGTAGGGGAAGGTGCCCCTGCGAAGAGCGCGCGCGATGACCTCCTGATCGATGGCGTGGCTGTGGGTCATCACCAGGAGGAGCGAGTCGGCGGGGATGGTGTCGACCTCCTCCTCCGGCGCGTCGATGAAGAGGACCTCGTAGGGGGGCGACGCCGGGAGCGGCGGCTCCACCTCCTCGGCGGAGCGTGAGTCGATGAGCTGCACGTCCAGGTCCATGTAGTCGGCGAGGCCGGCGATGGCCTGGGCGACGTGACCGCAGCCGAAGATGACCAGCCGGCGCCGTGTCCAGCAGAAGGACTCCAGGAAGAGGCTGACCTCGCCCCCACAGCACTGGCCGGCCTTCTCCGAGAGCGGTACGGACTCGGTCACCGTCTGCGCGCGTCCCCCCTCGAGCAGTTCGCAGGCTCGCTGGATGGCGAGATGCTCCAGCTGTCCTCCGCCGATGGTCCCCCACGCGAGCTTGCCGTCGGCGACGATCATGCGCGCTCCGACCTCCCGCGGCGCGGAGCCCTTCACGCCAGTCACCACGACCTGGCAGCAGGAGCGACCCTCGTCCCGGAATCTGGCGAGGGCCTCGAGCCACTCCTGTTGATTCACGGTCATGCTGCGTTCCTTGCCGCGCTTCTGCGGGCGTCAACCCCCACACCGCGCCCCCCGGATGAGCGGGGAGGGGAGGGGAAGAGTGGTGGGCCAAGCTGGGCTCGAACCAGCGACTTCCACGCTGTGAACATGGCACTCTACCAACTGAGTTATTGGCCCACGCAGCGAGGCGGAGAGGATAGCGAGGCATGACGCCCTTGGGAACCCGTCGCTCCCCTACGAATCAAGAGAAGCGGCGTCGCCCTGGGGCGAGCCAGCGGCTCCCCCTCGTCCGACGGAATCGAAGCGGGCCCTTCTCCCCGAGCGTCTCTGGCCCGACTCCGCGGAGCTCCGACCGAGGGGCCTGGGCCCCGTGCGCGAGACTGGGAATTCACCACCCCGTCGGGGACCTGGGGATCAACATATACCCCTAAATGTATCCACTTATGACATCCGGGCACTCGCGACGGAAGCGGGGCGGAACCGGGACAAACGACCGCGGCCCTTCGACGCACGCCGGACCAATTCACCGAGACCGCCGTCCAGCCTCGCCCGCTCTGCTAGTTCTCAGGGTACTTCCCTCCCGATTCGCAAGGATCGGATCACTCCCTACACCTTCGCCCCCATGAAGAAAACGCCTGCCTTCCTCATCGGCCTCGCTCTGAGCGCCAGCGCAAGCGCTCAGGACCTCGAGTCCGCGGTGAATCGCTACCTGAGTCTCTCCGACAGCGACGTACAGAAGCTCGAGCTGATCGGTGATCCCGCCACGGGACTGACCGTCCCCTTCGAGCTGAACGGCGTCGCCACCCAACTCGCCCTCCGCTCACACTCCGCCCGGGCGGCTGGCTTCCAGCTGCTCGAGCAGCGGGCAGATGGGAGCACGGTCAGCGTCACCCCGACCAAGGTCGCCACGATGCGGGGCTCCCTCGAGAGCCACCCCGGCGCCCGGGTCGCTGGCTCCCTCCTCGAGGACGGGCTGTACGCCCGGATCATGATGGCGGACGGCTCGGAGTACTGGGTCCAGCCGGTCCCGGCCTCCATCACGGGCGCCAGCGCCTCCCACCACGTGATCTACGAGCGCGACGACGTGCTCCGGACCAACCACCTCTGCGGGGCCGACCTCCTGGCCAACAACTTCGGGCAGCCCGGCTTCGAGGAGGTGTCCGGGAACAACACGCCCATGGGCACCACCCTGTTCACGGCCGAGCTGGCCTGTGACGCGGACTACGAGTTCTACCTCGATTACGGGTCCTCCACGACAAACGTCGGTAACCGTATCGAGACCGTCATCGGCACCATGAACCTGCAGTACGAGGGCGAGGTGTCGATCACTCACGAGATCACCACCATCCTCGTCCGGACCTCGTCCAACCAGCCCTACACGTCCTCGGACGCCTCGACGCTCCTCAACCAGTTCCGCAGCGAGTGGAACGCCAACCAGGGCAGCATCCAGCGGGACGTGGCGCAGCTCTTCTCCGGCAAGAGCATCATCGGCGGGACCATCGGAATCGCGTGGGTCGGCGCCATCTGCACGAGCTACGGCTACGGCATGGTCGAGACCGACTTCAACAACAACTTCGCCAGCGCCACGGACCTCTCGGCCCACGAGCTCGGACACAACTGGAACGCCCAGCACTGCTCGTGCACGTCGTACACGATGAACCCCTCCATCACGTCGGCGAACACCTTCAACCCCAACGTCACCCGCGGGACCATCACCTCGTTCCGTGACAGCCGCTCCTGCCTGAGCGGCGGCGGCGGCGGTGGCGGCGGCGGCCTCAGCAACGACGACTGCGCCAACGCCGAGGTCATCACCGCGGGGAGCACCTCGTTCAGCACCACCACCGCCACCAACAGCGGCGTCGCCTGGTCCTGCGCTGGCGGCGGCGGCCCCGACGCGTGGTACGCCTACACGGCGACCAGCTCGGCCGACGTCACCGTCGACACCTGCGGCTCCGGGTATGACACCGCGCTCCAGATCTTTGTCGGCAGCTGCGGTTCCCTGAGCCAGGTGGCCTGCAACGACGACGCGTGCGGCCTGCAGAGCCAGATCGACCTGACCGGCCTCAGCGCAGGCACGACGGTCCTGATCCGGGTCGGCGGCTACTCCGGGAGCACCGGTTCGGGCACGCTGACGGTGACCGAGGCCTCCACGCCGCCTCCGGGTCAGCCCGGAAGCCCCACGCCCTCGAACGGCGCGGGCTCGGTGTCCATCAACCAGGACCTCTCCTGGAGCGCCGCGTCGGGCGCCACGAGCTACAACGTGTTCTTCGGCACCAGCTCCTCGCCCGCCTCCCAGGGATCCCAGACGGGTACGTCCTTCGACCCCGGCACCCTCGCGTTCTCCACGACGTACTTCTGGCGCGTCGACGCCGTGAACGGCTCCGGGACGACGACGGGCCAGACCTGGTCCTTCACGACGGAGGCGGATACGCCTGCGCCCCCGGGCCAGCCCGGGAGCCCGACGCCGTCCAACGGCGCCACGGGGATCGCGGTCGGCCAGGACCTGTCCTGGAGCGCCGCGTCCGGCGCCACCGGCTACGACGTCTACTTCGGCACGGACCCGACCCCGGACGGGGGTGAGTTCCAGGGCAGCCAGGGCGGCACCAGCTTCGCCCTGGGCACCCTCCAGTACTCGACGACGTACTACTGGCGAGTCGACGCCGTGAACGGTGGCGGAACCACGACCGGGACGGTCTGGTCCTTCACCACAGAGGACGACCCCAACACCGGTGGCGGCGAGACCGTGATCTTCGCCGACAGCTTCGACGGCTCCATCTCGAACGCCTGGTCCTCGGATCGCCGCGTTCGGATCCGAAGCGGCTCAGCGTTCGCCGGCTCCGGCGGCGTGCGGATCAAGCGCTCCCAGTACCTCCAGGTCACCGTCGACGCCTCCGGCTTCACGGGCCTGCGGCTCGAGTCGGCGCGCCGCTCGCGCAACCTCGACAACGGCGAGACCTTCCGGATCATCGTCAACGGCACCACCGTGGAGACCCTCACCGGCTCCAGCGGCTGGCGCTCCTCCGACATCGACCTGAGCGCCTTCGCCGGCGCCAGCTCCCTGACCGTCCGCTTCCAGGTGACCGCCAACCGGAACAACGAGACGGGCGACATCGACGAGGTGAGCATCATCGGGATCAACTGACCCCCAACCGATGCCAACAGTCGCGGAGGGCGGCGCGGGGAGTCCCCCGCGCCGCCCTCCGCCATTTGCCTCCCCGTGGGCACGGTCGGAACAGCCTCCCAGGGCCCCGCATGGATCCCTCCATGCTCGACAGCTCATCGCCCCGGTCGCCGACGGGGCAGGCGGCTAGGCCGAGTTACCGAGGCGCTCCCAGCCGGTCCGCGCTCGGGCTCAGTCTTCGCCCAGCGTCGAGCGCAACTTGTCACCGAGCTTGGACTCGGCCCGGCGGAGCATCATCCGCACGGCGTCCTCGCTCTTCCCGCCCATGCGCTCGCCCGCCTGGCGGAGGGGGAGCCCCTCGAAGAAGACCAGGGAGATGGCCTTGCGGTGCTCGGGGGACAGCTCGGTCAGCGACTCCCTCAGGAGATCGAAGTTCTCATCACGCTGGACAACCTTGGTGACGGAGAGGTCGCTGCTCACGAACTCCATCGGCGTGGGGGCCTCGCCCCCATCGGACGCGCCGGCGTCCATCGCCCGCTCCTTGGAGAGGTCTCGCTTGCCCGCCGAATAGAACTCGGCCTTGTCGCGGATCTTGTTCTGCAGGATCTGGACCAGCCATCGCAGGAGCGACCCCTGACCCTGGTACTGGTATCGGCTGAAGTCCCGCGTCGCCTCACGGAACGTGGTCTGCGCGAGGTCATCCGGGTCCTCCTTAAGGCGGAGCCGCGGACCAAGCTTGCGCCGGGCCACCTCGACCATGGTCTGGTGATAACGAGCGAACAGGTCGTTCAACGCATCCGGGTCGCCCTCGTGCGCCGCGTCGACCAGCTTCCTGACCTCGTCGTCGCCGCCCTCGTTCTTTGTCTCGTCCGCCATGGCAGGTCCAGAGTCTAGCCTCGTCCAACGGGGAGTGTCCCGGCGGAGACCGGACTCCGGCTCACGGACTTTTTCGTCCGCCCCGCCCTGCACGGCACGGTCAAATCCTCACTTCTCTACGCCCCTGTCCCCGTCCGAGCCGTCGACCCTGCTCGAACCGCCGTCGGCCTCGACAGGGGGCGCTCCCTGCCCCGCCAGCCGGCCGAGGAAATCTGCCTCGAGCAGGACCGTGACTCCCAGCGCCTCGGCCTTCTTCGCCTTGGAGCCAGGCTTGCCCCCGACCACGAGGAACGTGGTCTTGGCGCTCACGGAGGAGGCCACACGCCCCCCCTGGGACTCCACCGCCTTCTTGGCCTCGAACCGACTCATGCCCTCGAGGGTGCCGGTGAAGACCACCGTCGCCCCGTCGAAGGCCGACCCGCCGGAGGAGGCGTCCTCGTCCTCGATCTCGACCCCGCTCGCGAGTAACGCCTCGATGAGCTCGAGGTTCCTGGGCTCGGCGAACCACGCCACGATCCGGGCCCCGACCTCCTCGCCGATCCCGTCCACCACGATCAACTGCTCGAGGGTGGCCCCCTGAACCTGACCCAGCTCATGGAAGTGTCGGGCCAGGAGGCGCGCGGTGGCGCCGCCGACCTCAGGGATGGAGAGGGCCGCAAGGAATCGCTCCAGGGGAGCCTTCCGCGCCTCATCGAGCTCGCGCTTCAGGTTGTCCACGGACTTCTGCCCCCATCGGTCGAGGGCCACGAGCTCCGGGTCCGGCACCTCCCTCAGGGCGAAGAGGCCGGCGGGCGACACCAGCAGCTCGGCGTCGAAGAGCTGCACGATCATCTTCTCACCCAGGGAGTCGATCTCGAACCCGCTCCGGCCAGCCATGTGCACGGTCCGCCCGATCACCTGGGGGCGACATCCATAGACGTTGGGACAGCGCACGTACTTGCCCTCGCGGACCACCTTGGCGCCGCAGGCGGGACACACCTCGGGCATGGCAAACGCCTCGCGGTGATCCACGATGACGCCGGCACGACGGGCGCCCTCCGCGTCCAGGAGGCTCTCGGGGATGGCCTCGGCCCAGCCGGCTGGCGCCTGGTCAGGGCCCGCCTTCGAGACGCCGGTGATCTGCGGGATGACGTCCCCCGCGCGCTTCACCAGCACCCGATCACCGGGCCTCGCGCCCATGGTCAGGACGTAGTCCTCGTTGTGCAGGGTCGCGTGCCGGACGGTGACCCCGAGCACCTCGACGGGGTCCACGTGGGCCCGCGGGGTGAGGCGACCGTTGACCCCCACCTGGATCTCGATCGCCCGCAGGACTGTGGTGGCCTCCACAGGCGCGAACTTGTGGGCGTACTGCCACTTGGTGGCGCGGGCCGTGCTCCCCAGTCGATCCCGGAGCTCCACGTCGTCCAGCTTGGCCACGATCCCGTCCATCTCGAACGGGATCTCGTCGCGCCGCTCCTCCATGGAGGCGTGGTACTGGAGGCAACCCTCGATCCCCTGCACCGTGGCGTCCTCGCTCGGCGGCGAAAAGCCCCAGTCGGTCAGCAGGGCCAGCCGTGCCGCGTGGGAGGCCGGCAGGTCCACGCCCTCACAGCGCACGATGGCGTAGGGGTGGAACTCCAGCGGGTATCGACGCACCTCCGAGGGGTCGCTGCGGCGCAGGGCGCCAGCCGTTGCGTTGCGCGCGTTGGCCAGGGTGGGCTGCCCGCGCTCCTCCCGATACGCGTTGAACCGGTCGAAGCGGTCCCGCGCGATGAGCACCTCCCCGCGGACCTCGAGCAGGGCGGGCGGCGCGTCGAGGTCGAGGCGCACGGGCACATCTCGAATGGTCCGCAGGTTGGCGGTGATGTCCTCGCCCATGGTGCCGTCCCCCCGGGTCAGGCCCTGGACGAAGACCCCGTCCCGGTAGATGAGCGCCGCAGAGACCCCGTCGAACTTCGGCTCCACGTGCCAGGTGAGCTCCTCCCCTTCCCCGAGGCCGAGGAACCGATGCACCTTGGTGGCGAAGTCCCGCGCCTCCTCGGCGCTCCGTAGGCTCTCGATGGACAGCATCGAAACCGCGTGTCGGACCTTGTCGAAGCTGTCCCCCTCGGGCAGCGGTGCCCCCACCCTCTGGGAGGGGCTCTCGGGCGTGATGAGCTCGGGGTGCTCCCCTTCCAGCACCTTGAGCTCACGGAAGAGCGCGTCGTACTCGGCGTCCGAGATCTCGATGCGCCCCTCGTTGTAGTAGAGCTGGTCGTGCCGGAGGATCTCCCCGCGCAGCCAGTCGAGGCACTCTGCGGGCCCCGCACCCTTGGACGGCGCGGGCCTCACTGGGCCCTCTCCATCGGAAGGGCGGTGCTCGAACGCCAGAGGACCACTCCAGCCCGTCGCCGGGTTTGCAGCTCCGCTTGCCGTTGCTGTCCGCGCCCCTCGCGGCCGGGGCTCCTCGAGGCCCCCGCGCGCTCCTCCTGCTGCCGTCGCCATTCCATGGGCGAGAGTGTCCCGCACGGAGGGGGCAGAGTCCATGCAGGAGCCAACGACCAGGACCAGGATCCCGGCCCCCCCTCGGAGCACGCCGTCCCCGGCCCTGGGCGTGGGTGGCGCCTGCTCCCCGGGCGCCACCGGCCCCTTGCGCACGGGTCCCCCACCCGCGGCTCCCTCGCTCGCCCCTTGCTCCCTCGGTCCCATGCAGCAGGGACGGGCCGCGGGGGCATCAGTGACCGCCTGGCGGGGATTCTCCGCCGCTCAGTCAGCCAGCTGATCGCCCCGGAAGGCGTCCGGCAGCAGCTCGTCCACGGACCACCGAGCGGTGGTGCCATCCGCAGCCTCGGCCACCACGGTCGCGTCGGGCGCGAACTCCGCGAGCCACTGGCGACAGGCGCCGCAAGGCGCCGTGGGGGTGTCCGCGTCCGTCCGGATGGCGACCAAGGTGATCGGCGGGCCGAGGGCGTTTCCCTCACCGCCAGGACCCGCGGCCCTGAGCGTGGCCAGCCGCGTGGAGAGGGCGTTGCGCTCCGCGCACAGGGTCAGGCCGAAGCTCGCGCTCTCCACGTTGCAGCCGCTGAAGAGGGTCCCCTCTGCGTCGAGCACCGCAGCACCCACCCTGAAGCGTGAGTATGGCGCGTACGCCGCAGCCTTCACGGAGCGGGCCGCCTCGAGGGCCCGCGCGACGGCGGCGTCATTGGGTTCGGGGGACTGGGACACCCCGTGAGCTTCACGCCCGGGCCCCCCGGGTTCAAGCCCCCCGAGCCGTTCCCACGCGAGCTGCGGTATTACACGAGGAGCCCGGCGTCCTGCCGCTCGGAGCAGGTCGCCCCCCAGCCGTCGTAGGCCACGCGGCTCCGTCGAAGGAGGCGGCCGTCGCTCTCCCGCCGGGACTCCTGGGTCGCGATCCGCACCATGGCCTCCCGGCCCAGGAGCTCTTCGGGCTCGACGTCCATGGACACCGTCACGTCGAAGCCCAGGGCCGCCAGCACCATGCGCACGCGCCGCAGGCCACGGTCGGTGAAGTTCAGCCAGTCGAGCACCGCGGTCCGGCCCGCCAGGTCTCCACCCACCAGCTCCAAACGGAGCATCCAGGCCGCCCGGCCGCCCGCCCCCTCAACCGGTCGAACCTCGCCCACGCGCATCCGGTACTCGCCGTCCTCCACGACAACGAAGTCGTCCACGTCCGCTCCCTCACTGGCCTCAATCCGCATCGCTAAAACTCCATTCCAGGGGTCCTGGGTCGGGCCCCTTCGCCCGTCCTCTGGAACCGAGACGGTCATGCGCCCCGGAGGTTGCAGCGCGGCTCAGCCCTCGTCCGCTTCGAGCGCGCGCGCCACCCGGTACGTCCCCGCGTAGGCCGACACAGACGCCTCCACCGGGTCCGCGTAGCCGCCGCCGAGGGTCAGCGCCACCGGGAGCCCATCGCGGCGGAAGCGCGACAGCGCGCGCCGGTCACGCTCCTCCACGCCGGCCTCGCTGAGCGCCATCCGCCCGAGGCGATCCACCGCCAGCACATCGACCCCGCCCTGGTAGAGCACCAGATCCGGGCGCGAGCGCTCCATGGCCTCGTCCAGCGCGGCCTCGAGGGCGGAGAGGTACGCGTCATCGCCGGTGTCGTCGGGGAGCGGGACGTCGAGGTCGCTCCGCTGCTTGCGGCTCGGGAAGTTGCGCTCCCCGTGGATCGAGCACGTGAACACCCGCGGGTCCTCCTCGAAGATCGACGCCGTGCCGTCCCCCTGGTGGACGTCCACGTCGAACACCAGGACCCGCCGAACGGCGCCACGGTCCAGGACCCGGCGCGCCGCGACGGCGAGGTCGTTGAACACGCAGTACCCCGATCCAAAGTCCCGGTAGGCGTGGTGGGTGCCCCCCGCGAGGGTCCCCGAGAGGCCGTCCTCGAGCGCCGCGTCCACCGCAGCCAGGGTGCTGCCCACGCTCCCCAGGGATCGCATGACCATCTCCTCCGACCAGGGGAAGCCGATGCGCTGCACGACCTTGCGGGGCAGGCTGCCCTCGAGGAAGCCCTGGACATAGTCCGGGTCATGGACCGCGAAGAGGTCCTCCAAGGGCGCCGTCGCAGCGGGCGTGAGCGCCCCCCCGTCCACGATCCCCTCGTCCACCAGCCGCTCGCGGAGGAGGCGGTACTTGTGCATGGGGAAGCGGTGCTTGGGGGGCAGCACGACCTCGAAGTGATCGCAATAGAAGACGCGCACGTGGGCAGTCTATCGGGGTCCTTGCCTCGCCGGGCAGGGCGAGCCGCAGGGAGCGGTCACCGCGCCACAGCCGTCGCGGTCGCCTCCGCGACGGCGCGCGCGGCGTTGTGGTAGGCGACGAGCCCGAGCGTCTCCTGATCCACACCGCGGCGTGTGAGCACCTCGAGGAGCGCGGGATATCCGCTCGCGTCCTCGAGCCCCGCGGGGCGGCGGTCGATGCCGTCGAAGTCCGCGCCCAGAGCCACGTGCCGGGGACCCGCCACCTCGAGGGCGTGCAGCACGTGGTCCGCGACGCGGTCCAGGGGGAAGGGCGGCATCCCCGACTGGATCGCGTCCCCTTCAAGGAGCAGCCGCTCGGTGGGGCTGCCTCCCCCGGCGCTCCGGTACGCCTCGGTCTTGCGGAAGGCCTGCTCCGCTCGCCGCTCATCCTCGTCGAGGAAGGCCGTCGCGAAGGGGATCCCGAGCACGCCGCCGCGCTGCGCGAGGGCGCGCAGCTGGTCGTCCGTGACGTTCCGCGGGTGGTCGCTCAGGGCGCGGCAGCCAGAGTGGCTCACCATCGGCGGCGCCGCGGCGGCCTCGAGGGCGTCATAGAAGGTCCGCTCACTCGCGTGGGAGAGGTCCACGAGCATGCCCAGCTCCCCCATGCGCTCGACCACGCGCACGCCGAAGTCGGACAGCCCCTCCGGCACGGCCGCGCCCGCGCCATCACGGCACGAGCGCGCCCACGACAGGTGGTTGTTCCAGGTCAACGTCATGACCCGCACGCCCCGCCCCGCATAGTGGTCGAGCTGGTCGAGGTCGTCCTCGATGGCGTGCCCGCCCTCGATCGCGAGCACGCAGGCAAGGCGGCTGGGGTCGGGCTCCAGCAACCTCGCTCCGTCCACCACCTGACAGAGGCTCTCGGGGTGCCGCGCGAACAGGTCCTCGGCGGCGTCGAGGAGGGCGTTCGTCCGCCGCTTCGCGGCGCCCGGCTCGTCGGCATAAGGCCCGTCGATCCAGGCCGTGAGCACCACCGCAGCCAGGCCCCCCCGGCGACCCCTGACGAGGTCCAGGTGCCCGTGGGTCTCCTGACCCAGGTCGTGGCCGAGGTCGAGGGCCCTCTGGAGGGCGTCCGCGTGACAATCGAAGACGGGCAGCATCCCGCCACGTTAGCGTCGGGCGGCCTCGGTGCCCCCCGCCGATCGCCCTGCCAGCGTGACAGGATGGGGGGAAGGCCAGGTTCGGCCCTGCCACGTTGGCAGCGGGGAGACCATCCCAGGAGGGCCCAGGGGTGGACTCCTGGGCCATCGGGGGGCCCGGCGGCCCCGGCCGCTGGCCCGGGGCGGGGCCCCGAGCCAAGAGCGGCACGCCGTTTGCTTCCTCGGGGCAGACCCATGGACCGCCGAATCCTCATCGCCGACGACGACACCTGTGTGCGACAGGGAGCCGCTGAGCTCCTCGTCGGCTCGGGCCTCACCGTCGTCGAGGCCGGGGACGGTGAAGAGGCCATGGTCATGGTCAAGCGCTCCTTCCACGTCGGAGAGCCCCTCCACCTGGTGCTGGCCGACGTGCACATGCCGCCCCCCCAACAGCCCACCGACCTCGGGCTCGAGCCCGGCGACGGCGGCCTGGCCCTCTTCAGCCTGCTCCGGGGCCAGCGCCCCGAGCTCCCCTGCATCCTCTGGTCCGGCGCCGCCTCCGAGGGCGTCGCGAGCTGGGCCCTGGACAAGGGCGCCCACGCCTTCCTCCGAAAGCCCGTTCAGCCCCTCGAGCTACGCCAGGAAGTCCAGCGCGTCCTCGACGAGGTCTGGGGCCGCGCGAGCTAGACCCAACCCGAGTTCGACGTCGCGCCGGCCTCCGCCGCGCGGCGCCATCTTCTTTTCATCCCCTCCACTAGACCCCCACGAAAGCAATCGGCGCCGTACGCGGCGCGAACCCATCATGGCCACCAAGACCAAGAAGAACGTCGCCATCCGCCCCCTCGGTGACCGCGTCCTCATCCAGCGCGTTGAGGCCGAAGAGAAGACCGCCGGCGGCATCCTGCTCCCCGAGAGCGCCAAGGAGAAGCCGAAGGAAGGGATCATCGTCGCCACCGGTGACGGCAAGACCCTCGACAGCGGCGACCGGAGCTCCTTCAGCGTCTCCAAGGGCGACCGCGTCCTCTTCACCTCCTACGCCGGCACCGACGTCAAGCACGACGGCGCGGAGTACATCATCATGCGCGAGGACGACATCCTCGCGATCATCGGCTGATCGAGCTGTTCCCGCTCAACCCCTGACCACCACCATCCCATGGCAGCCAAACAGATCAGCTACGACGCCTCAGCGCGCGAGCACATTCGCGCGGGCGTCAAGAAGCTCGCGCGCGCCGTCAAGGTGACCCTCGGCCCCCGCGGCCGGAACGTCATCATCGAGAAGTCCTTCGGCAGCCCGACTGTCACCAAGGACGGCGTCACCGTCGCCAAGGAGATCGAGCTCGAGGACGCCTACGAGAACATGGGCGCTCAGCTCGTGAAGCAGGTGGCCCAGCGCACGAACGACGCGGCCGGCGACGGCACCACCACGGCGACCGTCCTGGCGGAGGCCATCTTCGAGGAGGGCCTCAAGAACGTCACCGCCGGCGCCAACCCGGTGGCCCTCAAGCGCGGCATCGACGCCGCGGTGAAGGCCTGCATCGCCAAGCTGGCCAAGATGTCCACGCCCGTTAAGGGCACCAAGGACATCGCCCAGATCGGCTCCATCGCGTCCAACAACGACCCCGAGGTCGGCGAGATGATCGCCCAGGCCATGGAGCGCGTCGGCAAGGACGGCGTGATCACGGTCGAGGACGGCAGCGGCGTCGAGACCGAGGTCGAGTGGGTCGAGGGCATGCAGTTCGACAAGGGCTTCCTGTCCCCGCACTTCGTCACCGACGCGGCCAAGATGGAGTGCGTCCTTGAGGACGCGCTGATCCTCATCCACGAGAAGAAGATCAGCTCCATCAAGGACATGATCCCGATGCTCGAGCAGGTCGCCCAGCAGGGCCGCCCGCTGCTCATCATCGCCGAGGACGTCGAGGGCGAGGCCCTGGCGACCCTGGTCATCAACCGCCTCCGCGGCTCGTTCCCCTGCGTGGCCGTCAAGGCCCCCGGGTTCGGCGATCGCCGCACGGCCATGATGCAGGACATCGCGACCCTCACCGGCGCGACTCCGGTCATGGAGTCCACCGGCGCGACCCTTGAGGGTGCGACGGTCAAGGACCTCGGCAAGGCCAAGAAGGTCATCGTGAGCAAGGACTTCACGACGATCGTCGAGGGCGCCGGCAAGAAGGCCGAGATCAAGGGTCGAATCGACCAGATCAAGGGCGAGCTCGAGAACACCAAGTCCGACTACGACGCCGAGAAGCTCCAGGAGCGCCTCGCGAAGCTGTCGGGCGGCGTGGCGCAGATCAATGTCGGCGCCGCGACCGAGTCCGAGATGAAGGAGAAGAAGGCGCGCGTCGAGGACGCGCTCCACGCCACCCGCGCGGCCGTCGAGGAGGGCATCGTCCCCGGCGGCGGTACGGCGCTCCTCTCGTGCATCGCGACCCTTGAGAAGCTCAAGCTCGAGGGTGACGAGCGCGTCGGCGCCATGATCGTGCGCCGCGCCATCGAGGCGCCCCTGCGCCAGATCGCGGCCAACGCGGGCCTCGACGGCGCCGTGGTTGTCCAGAACGTGCTCCAGAACGGCAAGGCCGGCCACGGCTTCAACGCCGCGACGGACACCTACGAGGACCTCATCAAGGCCGGCGTCATTGACCCGACCAAGGTGGTCCGCTCGGGCCTCATGAACGCCGCCTCGGTCGCCAGCCTCCTGCTGACCACCGACGCCCTCGTGTCGGACAGCCCCGACAACGAGGAGCCCGCCGCGGCGGGCCACGGCCACCACCACCACTGATCCCTCCGCGCCCCCATCGGGGCGCGCCAGGGACGACATCGCGCGGGCCGCGCCGGGGACTCCCCGGCGCGGCCCCGTCCGTTCCGGAGCGGCCCGTACCGCGGACCGCCGCGGCTACGATGTCCCCATGCGACCGTCCCTCTCCTCCATCCTGCTCGCCCTCGTGGCGGTCCTCGCCGCGCTCGGCGCGGCCCCCCAGGACGCCCCCGCGCCGCGGACCCTCACCTACGCGGAGGTCGGCGGGCGGCCGCTGCAGCTGGACCTCTACCTGGCGAAGTCCGAGGCGCCGACGCCCCTGGTCCTCTGGATCCACGGCGGAGCGTGGCGTGGGGGCTCGCGCAAGCAGGTCCCGCATTCGGTCCGCGAACTGGTGGCCAGCGGGACGTCGGTGGCGAGCATCGACTACCGACTCACGGGGGAGGTGGGGCGCTGGGGCGACGAGCCCGTGCACTGGCCCGCCCAGCGGGACGACGCGAAGGCGGCGGTGCGCTGGCTCCGGGCGCACGCCAAAGAGCTCAACCTCGACGGCTCCGCCTTCGTCGCCTGGGGCGCATCCGCCGGGGGCCACCTCGCGACGATCCTTGCCCTCACCAACGACGCACCCGGAACCACAGGCGCCGTCGGCGAGCACACCGAGGTCTCCTCCTCGGTGGCCCTGGGAATCAACTTCTTCGGGCCGACCGACCTCTTCGAGATGGACGCCGACGTGACCGAGCCGCCGGGCTCCGCCATTCACCACGACGCGCCCGATTCCCCGGAGTCGATGGTCCTTGGCGTCGCGGTCCACGGCCACTCGCTCGCGGACATCCGCGAGCACGCCACGGATCCGGCCGAGCCCTGGCCGGCGCTGCTCGCCCTGGCCCGCTCGGCGAGCCCGGTGCACGCGGTATCCAAGGCGCACGCTGCCCCGCTGTTCACCGCGCATGGACGCCGCGATCGGCTGATCGCGTTCGCCCAGGCCGAGCGCTTGCACCGGCGCCTCCAGGAGATGGAGCTCCCGACCACCTTCCGCCCGGTGGACCGCGCCGGGCACGGCTTCGGGCCCGACCTCCACCGGGAGGCCATCCGCTGGATGAACGGACAGCTGGCAGAGCCCGAGGAGGAGGAGGGGAGGTAGCCCCGCCGCAACCCGGCTAGGATCGGGCCATGCGGATCGTCCTACTCTCCCTCCTCGCCGCCTGCGCCAGCTCGCCGGAGCTCGAGGTCCCGGCGAAGCGGCCCAACGTGGTCCTGGTCCTCGTCGACGACCTCGGCTATTTCGACCTGGGGTGCTACGGCAACCCCGCCGTGGCGACGCCGCGCATCGATGGTTTCAGCCAGCAGGCCGTGCGCTTCACCGATGGCTACGCCGCGGCGCCGGTTTGCTCCCCCACCCGCGCCTCGATCATGACGGGCAAGTCGCCGGCCCGAGTGCGCATCACGAACCACGCGCCCGACCAAGAGCGCTTCCAACCGGACGACGCGGTCCTCGCGCCCGCCCCCATGCACGACCGGCTGCCCCTGGAGGAGGTGACCCTCGCGGAGCACCTCTCGGCCGCGGGCTACGACACCGCCTTCATGGGCAAGTGGCACCTCGCACCCCAGCACATCCCTGACGCCCACGAGTGGTATCCGGACCAGCAGGGCTTCGACGTCAACCTGGGCGGGAACGGCGACGGCGGCCCCGGGCACTTCTTCGCGCCCTACCGCTTCCCCAACCTGGAATCGCGGGCGGAAGGGGAGTACCTGCCCTATCGCATCGGGGAGGAGGCCGTCGCCTTCCTGGAGGGCCACGCGGACGACGAGGACCCCTTCTTCCTCGCCCTGTGGCACTACACGGTGCACTGGCCGATCGAGGCGCCGGAGGAGCTCGTCGAGGAGTACGAGTCTCGCGGCGTCGGGCCCGGCGTCAAGATGCCCGAGTACGCAGCGATGACCGAGGCCCTCGACCAGGTCTTCGGGCGCGTCCTCGACGCCCTCGAACGGACGGGGCTGGCCGAGGACACGCTGCTCATCTTCACCTCCGACAACGGCGCGCTCCTGAGCGTCGCGGACCTCGGCCCCCTGCGGAAGGCCAAGGGTTACCTGTACGAGGGAGGGATCCGGGTCCCCTTCATGGTGCGCTGGCCAGGGGTCACCGAGCCCGGACGGGTGGACCCAACTCCGATCCTCTCCACCGACCTGTTCCCGACCATCCTGACGGCGTGCGGCGTGCCCCTGCCCGACGACTACTGCGGTGACGGCGCGGACCTGGTCCCACTGCTCGGGGGCGGCTCGCTGGACCGGGCGGCCATTCACTTCCACTACCCCAACTACGCCTTCCACCGGTCCAACCGGCTCGGCGGCGCGATCCGCGCTGGTCGGTACAAGTTGATCGAGCGCTTCGACGACGGGAGCCTCGAGCTCTTCGACCTCGAGGAGGACCTGGGAGAGCAGCGCAACCTCGCCGCCGACCAGCCCGCGCTCGCCGAGGACCTCCGTCGCCAGCTCGTGGCGTGGCGCGCGGAGGTCGACGCCGCCATGCCAACCCCGATCCGCTGATCCACCCAGGGCCGAGGCCCTCACCATCCAGGCCATCGCGACCGCGACCCGCCCCTAGGCCCGTACGGGGAACTCCCTTCACCCTGCGGCGCAAAGCGGCTCCAAAGGACCTCCACACCCCCGTTCCGGGGGGCAGACTCGGGAGCTGATGCGCCCCCCCGCTCGTCTGCCTCCCCAGCCCTCCCCCACACCCATGACCCACGCTCCCTCCGCCGCTGAAGCGGTCCAGCTCTACATCGAAGGCGTCCGCAAGGGCGACGTCTCGGCCCTCCAGGCGGCCTTCCATACGGAGGCTCGGATGTTCGGAGCCCTCGGCGGCCAGCGGGTCGACGTGCCGATCGCCGACCTGATCGGCATGGCCGCGGCGCAGCCGGCCGACGTCGATGGGACCTTCGAGGCCAGCGTTCTGTCCCTGGAGGAGTACGGGGACATCGCTGTTGCGACCGTGGAAGAGAGGAACTTCTGGGGCAGCGTGCACTTCACCGACGTGCTCTCCCTCGCACGCTTCGAGGAGGGCTGGAAGATCGTCAACAAGGCGTTCACCCACACCGGCGGGACCCCGCCCGGCATGTGAGCTACAGCTGG
Organism: uncultured bacterium; assembly: GCA_938075305.1. GTDB lineage: Bacteria > Planctomycetota > UBA1135 > UBA1135 > Saltatorellus. Next base: position 16,732 of record CALJGV010000019.1, on the reverse strand, counting down.
CTGGGACGTCGAGTTCTCTTCCCAACGCGAACCCGATGACCCAGCCCGCCCGCCCCGCGCGAACCCTCCCCTCCATGCTCCAAGAGGGCGGCGTGATCGTCGTCCCGATCATGCTCGCCTTCGCCCACGACGCCCTCGAGTCCGAGTGCCGGCTCAACCTGAGCTCCTGCGAGGAGGTCTACCGGTACCACTTCCAGGAGGCCGACCGATTCAGCGAGTTCATGGCCATCCCCTCCCTCCGCGTCGAGGGCACCTGGATGATCATCGGCAAGAGCTCCGACATCGCCGCCGCCCGGCTGGCCGAAGGCACCGCCTCCGCTCAGGACCTCGACGACGCCACCCTCCGTCCGAGGCTCCTCGCAGCCGGCCAGGTCCTCGACCTCGATGACTGAGGGACCGCCACGGTTCCGAGCGGCCCGCACGGCGATGACCTGACGTGGATCTCACCCCAGGGCCTACCCAAGTGCCCAGGCGGCCTTGAGGCTCGAAGTGACTCAGGAGGCTCGAAGTGACTCAGGAGGCTCGAGGACCTGCCACCGGGCCCTTGCAGGCGTTCGGACTGTGGTATTCATGTTCTGGGGCCAGAGTTCCGACTTAGCCCACTGTCGGCCCGATGTGCCGACTCGCGCTGCGGCCCGCTTCCCGCCGATCCGATCACGATGCCTCGCCTGCCTGCCCCCCTCTGGACCGTCTCCGTGGCGATTCTGGTCGCCTCCGCCGCCCTCGGCCAGGGGCCGCCGGGGTACTACGCCAGCGTGGACGCGACGGATGGGGCGACGCTCCGCGCCACGCTCCACGCGGTGATCGACGATCACGCCCGCTTCCCGTACACGTCGGGATCCACGGACACGTGGGACATCCTCGAGCTCGCCGACGAGGACCCGGCGCTCTCCTCCAGCATCCTCGACGTCTACAGGAACGCGAGCTACGCCAAGGAGGGCGGAGGGAACTCGTTCTACAACCGCGAGCACTCCTGGCCGAAGTCGTACGGCTTCCCCTCGGACGGCAGCACCAACTACCCCTACACGGACTGCCACGCGCTCTTCCTCTGCGACTCTGGCTACAACTCCTCCCGGAGCAACAAGCCGTTCGGGATCTGCTCTTCGAGCTGCACCGAGAAGCCCACCGACCTCAACGGGAGCCAGGGCGGTGGCAGCGGCACCTATCCAGGGAACAGCAACTGGACCTCGGGTTCCGGGTCCACCGGGACCTGGGAGGTCTGGGGCGGCCGGCGCGGGGACATCGCGCGGGCGCTGTTCTACATGGACGTGCGTTACGAAGGGGACACCCACGGTGGGACGGGGGTCAGTGAGCCGGACCTGATCCTGACCGACAATGTCTCGCTCATCGCCAGCTCGAACACTGGCTCCAACGAGACCGTCGGCTACATGGGGATGCTCACGGTCCTGCTGCAGTGGCACCTCGACGACCCCGTCGACGCCGCCGAGCAGGGCCGCAACGAGCAGGTGTACGCCTACCAGGGCAACCGGAACCCCTTCATCGATCACCCGGAATGGGTCGCCTGCGTCTTCTCCGGGTCCTGCGGTTCCGATACGACGCCGCCCGTGCCCCCCACCGGGCTCTCCACGCTCCCCGGCAACTCGTCGGTCTTCATCGACTGGTTGGACAACGCCGAGTCCGACCTCGCGGGGTACCGCATCTACCGCTCGGAGACCGCTGGGGGTCCTTACAGCGCCCTTCAGGGAGGCCTCGTGACCCCCTCCTTCTTCCTGGATTCCACCGTCGTCAATGACTCCACCTACTACTACGTGGTGACGGCCGAGGACTCATCCGGTAACGAGTCTTCGGAGAGTTCCGAGGTGAATGCCACGCCGACCGTGGGCGCCGGCGGCGTCGCGGTGAATCAGCGAGCCATCTTCATCTCCGAGTACGTGGAGGGCTCGTCCTCCAACAAGGCGGTCGAGATCTACAACGCCACCCATGAGACGGTGGACCTCGCCGACCTCGAGCTGCGGAAGTACGTCAACGGCAGCGCCTCGGCGTCGAGCGCGACCCTGAGCGGGTCCCTCCCGCCCTACGGCACCGCGGTCTTCACGAACGGCTCCTCCGGCGCCGCCGACCTCCTGGCGGACCTGACCAGTCGCGGGGTCCCCTACACCACGCTGTCGCTCCTGACCTTCAACGGCAACGATGCCCTGGCCCTGTGCGAGGTGGGCGGGGAGGTCCTCGACGTCATCGGACAGGTGGGCCAGGACCCGGGCACCGCCTGGGGCAGCGGCTCCACCACGACGCAGAACGACACGCTCCGCCGAAGGGCCTCGATCATCTTCGGCGACACAGATGGCGACGACGCCTTCAATCCCGCGGACGAGTTCGACGGCTTTCCCCAGGACGACTTCAGCGGGCTGGGCGCCCACGACGGGCCGCTTCACGTGCAGGTGACCTGCGCCACGACCACCCACTCGGGCGGCGTGCACGCCACCCTCTCCGCCTCCGGCAGCGCCTCCATCGGAGCGAACGACCTGTCCCTGACGGTCGCATCGCTCCCGTCCACCGGGACGACCGCCTACCTCATCAACGCCCTCCTCGGTCCGGGCCAGACCCTCACGACGGTCTCCAACCCTGCGCCGGGCGGCGGCCCGGCCTCGTCGGGCAATGTCTGCATCGCAGGCGGGACCTTCGGACGTCACCTGTTCGGCAGCGACGTCTACATCGGGACGGGCGGGACCTTCACCATCTCCGTGGACCTCACCGACATCCCCCACCCCGACGGGATCGGCGGCTACGGGGTCGCGGCGGTCACCGGGGAGACCTGGTACTGGCAGTGCTGGTACCGGGACCAGTCCGCCGGCGTGGGCGCGAGCAACTTCACCGAGGCGATCGCGATCACCTTCCAGTGAGCGCGGGGGTGGGCCGCGAGGGGGGATGAGAGGGCGCTCAGGACCAGCAGCCCTGACCCCCCTGCGGAGCTGAGGCTCCCCGGCGGCCCGAAGGGCTACTCCAGGGCGTGCTCCAGCGCGTCGCGGACGAGGCTGAGCACGTGGTCGTCGAGCAGCCGGAAGTACACGTGCCTGCCTGCCCGACGCCGGGCCACCAGGCCCGCGGTCTCCAGGAGCTTCATACGGTGAGAGACGGTGGAGAGCGGCTCGTCGAAGACCGCCGCGATCTCGCTGCCGCAGGCCTCCCCTTCGCTCAAGAACGCGAGCGTGCGCAGGCGTCGCTCGTCGGAGAGGGCCTTGAAGAGCGCGACGGCTCCACGGAACGCTCGCTCCGGGACCTTGGCCGGCGCCCGCTCGGCGTGCTCGCTAGGACCGCAGTGCGGCTCATGGGTAGGGACGTCATCGTGTGCCATCGAGCCAAGAGCATGACGCATTCGAAGCACGGCCGTTGCGCTTTTTCGAGGACCGCGTCGAGGAAGGGAAGACCCCGCTCTCCGGCCACCACGTCCCCAGCGGCCAGGTGTTGAGCCGCTCCGCGTAGGTCACGTTGAAGGTCCCGCTGGAGAACCGGCGCGAGCGCATGGAGGGGCGGCCATACCGCCCTCGATCTGGGCGTGGGCGGGTCCCTCAGCGAGGACGCCCACCTTGGGTCGGCCCCTCGCTGAGGTCCACAGATCGCCCGCCGGCTCGCCGGGCCTGGTGCTACTGCACCCGTAGGAACACGTGGTCGACGTCGACCCGCTCCCGTCCGCGGTTGCCGCTCGTCTGGTCGGAGTCCCTCACGCGGACGCGGATCTCGCCGCCCCCGTGGGACGCGACCGCGAGGCCGGACTGGTAACCCGCCGCGGAGGTCGACGGGTCGATCACCACGGAGGTGGTGGCCCAGGAGCCACCACCGTTCGTGCTGACCTCAAAGAGGAACGACTCGCCGTCGCCTGCGTCGACCATCGACCCCATCACGAAGAGGGTGACCTGTCCTGCGGGCGCGTTGACCAGCCAGACGTGGGAGCCGTAGCTGTAGCGGTTCGCAGGCTTCCCGCCGCTCTCACGCTCGGTGAGAGACTGCACCGCCCCGTCCGCTGACTGGACGTTGACGTAGCTCCCGGAGAGCGCGCCGGCGCCGGCCTGTTCACCGAAGGGCACGAAGTCCGCGTTGCCAACCGAGAAGGTCGTCGCCACGGCCACGTTGGACCAGTCGGACGTACCTGCGCTGTTGAAGGCGCGAACCCGGTACTGGTACTCGGTATCGGCCTGGAGGCCGCTGTCCGTGAAGGAGGTGCTGTTGGCGGCCAGGCTCGAGGCGATCGTCGCCCAGCTGGCCCCGTCCGGGCTGCGCTGGAGCTCGAAGCCGTCCTCGCTGCTGGAGCCGTCAGACCACGAGAGCCCGATCTCGGAGGACGACGTGGGCGCCGCTCCGAGGCCGCTCGGCGCGCCGGGCGGCAGGCCTGCGCCGACGCCGGTCACCTCGAAGTACAGGTGGTCCACGAAGACCGTGTCCAGGCTCCGGTTCCCGGAGGACCGGTCCGAGTCGATGACCCTGACGTACACGGTCCCGACGATGGCCGCCGGCAGCGAGGCCGACTGATAGACCTCCGAAGGTCCGGTCTTCGTCACGCTGAACATCGTCTGCCAGCTCTGCTGGTCCTGGGAGACCTCGACGCGCCAGACGTCGCCGTCCGAGGAGTCCGTACGATAGGCGTTGGCGTGGAAGCTCAGGCCCGAGCCCGCCGGCAAGGAGAACTGCCAGCGGTGTTCGCCGCGGCTCGTCCGGTTGGCCGGCTTGCCGCCGCTCTCGCGCTCCCTGAGGGACTGGTAGACGAGGTCTGCCGAGCGCGTGTTCGCGGCCGTCCCCGTCACCGTGCCGACCACGGGCACGTCCGCCTGCGCGACGGCAACCTCCGTCGAGCCGAGGGTCGTCGTGACCTGCGCCACGTTGGAGGTCGCCGAGTCACCGGCGCCGTTCCTCGCGAAGACCCGGTACTGGTAGGTCGTCCCCGGGGCGAGCCCCGCGTCCGTGGCGGACGTGGCGTTGGCGGGGGCGCTGAGCGCCGCCGTCCAGGTGACCCCGTCCAGGGAGCGCTCCACCTCGAAGCTGTCCTCCGAGTTCGAGTTATCGCTCCAGGCGAGGTCGACGGAGTTCGCCGTCGGGTTCCCCGCGGTGAGGTTGCTGGGCGCGCTCGGGGCCGTCAGGACCTGGACGGTGATGTAGTCCGTCCTCGAGAGCGCGTCAGAACCACCGGGCCCGGTGATCGACAGGGAGACCGTGTAGGTGCCCGCTGCCGTGTAGGTGTGCACCGGCGCGCTGACCGTCGCGGTCCCGCCATCGCCGAAGTCCCAGGACCGCGTGTCGACCGAGCCGCTGGACTGGTCGGTGAACGTGACGTCGAGGGGGGCGAAGCCCGTGAGCGGCGTCGCCGCGAAGCCCGCGACCGGTGCCGGGGGCGGACCCGCCGTCGCCCCGGTCACCACGAGGGCGTAGTCCGCGTCCGTGGCGCCGGTCTCCACGTGGGTGTCCACGAGGACCTCGGTGGCGATGACCTCCACGCTCCAGGACCCCGCCTCCGGGTTCTGCACGAAGACGTTCTCCACCGTGTCCAACGAGTTGGCGAGGCCACCCGAGCTGGACCACAAGGAGCCCAGGAGACCGTTGTTCCCCCAGTAGACCGTGCCCGAGGGGGAGGTCACCTTGAGGTCCAGGTTGTTGATCCGATGCAACGCACTCGAGGTGGTTCCCGGGGGATCCCGGAAGATCATCGTGGCCTTGAGGGCGGGCTCGCCGGCCTCGACCGTGAGCGTGTGGACCGTGCTCGCCAGGGGCGCCAGGACGTCGGACTCGTCGACGACGTAGGTCTTGTCCCTGAGGTTGTAGGCGCCGGTCAGGTCCGGGCGTCCCCAGCCCTGATGAACCCGGGTGAGGTCGGCGCTCGTGCCGCTGAAGTTCCACTGGCGCGCGGTGTTGATCAGGAGCGCCTTCGCGGTGGTGTTGTGCGGGCGATCGTCGAAGGGGTCCGCCGCGGGGGCGGAGTTCCCGAACACGCCCTCCCCCCACATCTCCATGAGCATGCCCAGGTGCCCGGCCACGATGGGCGTCGCGCCGCTGGTCCCGCCGAAGCTCGAGGTGTAGTTACCGCTGGAGTAGCCGCCCGACCCCATGACGTCCGTGGTGAGGATGGAGTCATAGAAGCTCGAGAGGTCCGGCTTGATGCGGCCGTCCGCGGCCGGTCCGATGCTGGCGCCGGAGTTCCAGGCGTCATCGGCCTCGCTGAGGGTGCCGTAGTGGCGGACGCCCCCCACCGAGATGACGTTCTTGGCCCAGGCCTGCGGGCGTGAGTCCTGGTTCCCCGCGTTCGACTGGGACTGCAGGATGCTGAACTTCTCGAAGTCGAACAGGATCTGGTCGAGGTCCTGCGAGATGCTCGTGTAGGCCGTCGTCCTCGAGTTCCCCCAGCTGTTGCTCTGGAGGATGGCCCTGAAGCTCCCGGACGGATCGTCCAGCTCGCTGGTGTGGTTGTAGCGACTCCCGGAGAGGCCGCTGTAGTAGGCGGCGATCAGGAGCGCCTCAGGCAGGACACCGCGGGCAGAGGCGTTGCCTGCCCCGGAACCAGCGACGATGCCAGAGCACGCCGTACCGTGGTTCCCCACGACCATGGAGCCGTGGACCACGTGATTGGCGAGGTCGGGGTGCGTCAGGTCACATCCCCCGTCCAGCACCTCGACCCGGAGGGAGGAGCCGGTGAGGCCGAGGGCGCCCTCCACGAAGTTGGACCCGTGGAACTCCCGCGCGATGTTGATGTCTTCCTCCGGCGCGCTCCAGCGGTCTATCCAGGCCACGTCGTCGGAGCTGACGAGGTCCGCGAGGGCCTCGGTGGGCACGGTCACCGTCATGAGGTAGGTCTCCCTCGAGGCGTCGACCACGCGGCCGCCGAGGGCCTCCACCAGCGCCTTGACGCTCGCCTGACCGGCCGGCCCACGGCGGAGAGTCAGCAGGTTGACCGTGACCGCCACCTGCGGGGTGACGTTCGCCGCGAGCGGCAGCAGCTCTGGCTCGACCTTGTAGGCGGGGTGATACTCGCGGACCGCCCGTACGAACGGTAGGGAGGCGATGATCCGGAGCGATCGCGGGTTGGCGGTCACGAGCAGGGCGTGGCGCGGCACCACGCGGTGCACCTCGGCGCCCGCCTGGGTGAGCCGCTCCTGCAGCGGCGGAGACGGCGGCACCTCGAGCTGGATCAGGTGGAGGTTCGAGGTGGGGCGTGCGGTGAGCGGGGCGGAGACCGCCGGCTCTCCCTGCAGGGGGTCGTGGGCGCCGTATCGCAGGAGGAGTTCGTGGCTGATGGGCCGGACGATGTCCCAGGCCTCACCATCGGGGCTCGCGGCATACCACTCCGTGGTCGACCCGTCCGCGGACACCTCGCGCCAGCGCAGGAACTGAGCGGCCTGGTCGGCGGCTCCCACCGATCGCACCTGGAAGATCGTGCCCGGGGAGGTCCGGAGAACCTCCTGGCCGCCAGAGGTCTCAACGGTCAGTCGCTGCTCGCCTCCCGGGAGCTGGACGACGTCGAGGGTCTGAGAGAAGCCGAGGCTGGACAGGAGTCCGAGCGCGGCGAGGGGCATCAGGTTCTTCATGGCAGGCGATGTCTCCGGAAGGGGGTGACTACACTTCTGAAACGTATCCAGCCCTGGCGGATTGGCCTATATAGGGGTTTTCCCTTAACGCCTTTCGAGTCCGGAAGGGGCCACCGACCCGCGTCGTCCCCTCCGGCCTCCGCGTTGCCCCAGATGCCCTCCTGGCACCCCCAGGGCCGATCAGGGCGGAACGGGGCCCTGAACGGACCCCACGAGACCCCGGAGAGAATTCTGGGACGGCGTCGCCCTATTTGCGGGATTCCCGGGGGCCCGCCTCAGGGGAACTGCGGCATCAGGTCCAGCAGTCGATCGCGGATGGCCAGGACCGCCGGCCCGTGGCTCGACGCCAGGAGGTCGTGGAGCTCGTGGGGATCCGATTGGAGGTCGTACAGCTCCTGGGCGGGAACGTCGGGGCGCTCGATCAGCTTCCATCGGCGGGTCCGGATGGCACGCAGCTCAGGGACCTGGGACGTGGCTCCGGGGAACGGGAACTGGTGGAAGTAGAGGTGATCCCGTTCCCCGTCCGCGGTCGGGTCCGCCAGGAGCGGCGCGAAGCTGATGGAGTCCTCCGCCACCGCCTGGGGGGCCGGCTGACCCACGAGGTCCAGGACGGTGGCGAAGACGTCGGTCACGTGGACCAGCTCGTCACACTCGGCCCCCTGGGCCACCCGCGGCCCGGCGACGATGAAGGGGACGCGGACGCCCCCCTCGTAGGGGCTCCGCTTGCCGTGCCCGAGAGGCCACGGCGGGAGCACGGTGACGTTCGGTGAGCCGTTGTCCCCGATCACGAAGACGTAGGTGGTCTCGAGGTCGATCGCCGAGAGCAAATTGCCGAGGTGATGGTCGAAGGCCTCGACCATGGCCTTGTGCATGAAGGGCTCGAACGTGGGGTTGCCCTGGGTATGCAGGTAGCTGGGCGGGACGTGCCAGGGAGAGTGGGCGAGGATGGGGCAGTAGTAGACGAAGAAGGGCTCCGTGAGCCGCTCGAGGACCTCCGTGCCACGCCGGGCAAGTGCCGACGGGAAGTACCCCGACTCGTTCCGGCGCACGCCGTTGACGTGGGTCGTCCAGTGGAAGTAGGTGGGAGACCCGACGTAGCCGACCGCCGCATCGAAGCCGGACTCGATCGGGTGGGTGTCGCTCCCGCCCGCGTCGCGCAGGTGCCACTTGCCGAGGGTGACGGAGGTGTGGTCGGGGAGCGCCTCGGGCAGGATCGTCTCCGAGAGGGGGAGCGGCGTGGACACGCCGTCGAAGGACGCGATGATCGTCCCGATCCCCGTCCGATCCGAGTGTCGGCCCGTGAGCAGCGCGGCGCGGGTCGGGCTGCAGACGGGGTACGCCCAGGCGTTTCGGAAGAGCACTCCCCTCGCGGCCAGCGCGTCAAGGTGCGGCGTCGGCGGCGCGTCCGCGTGATCGGCGTAGGCGCCCACCTTGTCGCGGCCAATGTCGTCCATCAGCACGACCACCACGTTGGGTGCTGTGGAGACGGGCCCCTGGAGGAGCGCAGCAAGGATAGAGAGCGCCAACATCCTCTCCAAACTAGCAGCACATCCCAGGTGCGCACCTGAAAGCCCTCCTGGGGGCTCTTGCGGGGGATGCTCGCCCGTCAGAGCTCTGGCAAGGCCCGTGGCTCGATGCCAGGGACCGCGATCACCGGAGCGCCTCGAGGCGCTCCAGCAGGCCTTCGACGAGGGGCTCCAGCTCCCCCACCTCACCGAGCTTGCTCTCCACCTCCAGGCGCTCCGGCCCGAGCGCCTCCTCGACACGCCGCCGGTCCGGATCACGGTCCCTCTGGGAGTCCTCGGGGAGGGGCGTCCCCATCTCCTGCCGGATGAGATCCGCCCTCGCGTAGAGCCGAGCCGAGATCTCGTGCTGGCCGACCGTGCACAGGATGTCTCCGCACAGGTCCAGGACGCCGGTCACGTGGTACATCGCCCCGAGCTCCAGGTTGATGCTGAGCGCCTTGGCCGCGTGCCGAGCTGCTTGCGGGAGCGTCTCCCGGCGCAGCTCGATCGTCGCGAGGTTCGTGTGGCACCCGGCGACGCCGGACATGTCCCCCAGCTTCTCCCGGACCTCGAGGCTCTTCAGCGCCAAGCCCCTCGCGGCACCAAGGTCGCCCTCGAGGATCGAGATCACGCTGAGGTTGTTGAGGCTCGCGCCGACCTGGGCCTGGAGGCCCAGCGCGCCGAAGTGCTCACGGGCGGCCTCGAAGGCGGTGCGCGCTGCGGACAGGTCGCCGCGCCGCTGAGCGACGACCCCGAGGTTGCCCATGGCGGAAGCGATACCGCGCCGATCGTCGGCCTCACGGCTCAGCTCCAGGCTCTGAGTGTAGAGCTCCTCCGCACGCTCGTAGTCTGTGCGGTACTCCGCGAGGTTCCCCAACCCCGAGAGCGCCATCCGGCGTGACGAAAGGTCGCCGGTCTGCTCGCCCACCTCGAGGAGTTCACGCAGCCGCTGCTCCGCCTCCTCCAGCTGGCCGAGGGCCTGCGCGAGCTTGCCCGCCCAGAAGAGTGAATCCCGGCGAAGCGATGCGTCCAGCTGCGAGGCGTCGTTATCAAGGAGCTGGTCCAGGTAGCGGCGCCCCTCCCGCCAGAACCCCGAGTTGAACCAGTACTCGGCGAGCGCCGAGCCCACCACGAGCCCAGCCTCCAGGTCCGCAGGGCCCTTGACCTCAAGCACCAGCCGGAGGTTATCCATCTCCTCGAGCAGCGCCCGCCGATCGGTCTCCTCGGAGCCCGTGAGCGCGGTCTTCACCAGCGCCGGCACCAGCGCCGCGAAGAAGCTCCTGTGACGGCGCCGCAGCTCGTCCAGCTCGCCGCTCTCCTCGAGGCGCTCCGCGGCGTAGGAACGGATCGACTCCAGCAAGACGTAGCGGACGCCGCCGGCGGGGTCGTGGCGAAGCAGCAGAAGGGAGCGATCCACGAGCCGCGTGAAGTCATCGAGCGCACTCCAGGGATCATCGTCGTCCTTCCAGACGACCTCCTCTGCGGCCGCCAGAGTGAACGACCCTGCGAAGACAGCCAGGGACCGGAAGACCCGCTGCTCGCCCTCGGAGAGGAGCTCGTGGCTCCAATCGAGCGCCCCGCGGAGGGTCCGCTGCCGATCGGGCTCGCCGCGCCTCCCCCCGGTGAGCAGCCGGAAGCGCTGGTCCAGCCGCTGCGCGATATCAGCGACGGAGATCTTCCCCGCGCGCGCAGCCGCCAGCTTGATCGCCAGGGGGATCCCGTCGAGGCGCCGGCAGATCTCCGCCACGGCGGGGGCGTTTTCTGCGGTGAGCACGAACGCAGCGTTCGCCTGCTTGGCGTTCTCCACGAAGAGCTGAACCGCCGCCGCGCTCTCGATCTCCTGGAGCCCAGGCCTCCCCTGTGCCGCGGGCACCTCAAGCGGCGCCAGGCGGACCAGCCGCTCCTCCGCCAGCCCCAGGGGCTCCTGGGAGGTGGCCAGGATCCGGGCCTCGGGCGCCCCGTCGAGCAACTCGGCCACGAGCGACGCGCAGTCGTCGATCAGGTGCTCGCAGTTGTCGAGGATGAGCAGCCCGGGACTTGCGCGAAGGTGCGCGCACACGGCCTCGAGCGTCGAGCCCGAACTGGAACCCTGGACGCCCAGCACCGTTGCGACCAACTCCGCGAGCGACGCGCCGTCCCCGAGCCCTGAGAGGTCCACGATCCAGATCCCCCCCGGGGCGCCCTCGAGGGCACGGTGACCGACCTCAAGGGCCAGCCGTGTCTTGCCTGACCCACCGGGCCCGGCCAGGGTGACGAGAGTGTTCCCCGCTAGCGCTTCCTCCACGGTCTCCAGCTCCGCAGCACGACCCACGAGCGCAGCGGCGAGCTTGGGCAGGTTGTTGGGGCTCCCGGCAGGTCTCAGCTGGGCATCGGTGAGGGGGCGCTGATCCCGCTCCGCCTCGAACCGCTGTCGAACCTCCTCGAGCTCGGGTCGTTCTCGCGCGTCCGGAGCCAGGCAACGAGCGAGGATCGCCGCGACCCGGGGCGCACGGCCCTCGAGCAGTCCCACTGCCTGCTCGGGAGCTCCCGCCTCGTGCTCGCGTCGCAGTTCGCCTACAGAGCGCCCCCGCATCACCCTCCGACCCGTATAGAGCTCACAGAGCACGAGGCCCAGGGCGAAGACCTCACCGGCTGCGCTGGGCGCGGCGCCCCGCAGGTCTTCCGGCGCCATGTACCCGGGCGTCCCGGCGAGCCCTGCCTCGCGCCCATGCTCCTCCATCACAGCCAGTCCGAAGTCGGTGAGGCGGACGTGCCCGTCTCCATCGACCATCACGTTGGCTGGTTTGAGGTCACGGTGCAGGATCCCCTTGCGATGCACCTCCATCAGCGCGGAGCAGATCTCGAGGGCGATCTCGGCGGCCTTCTCGTTGGGGAGCGTCCCGATGCGCCGGATCAGGCGCTCGAGGGTCTCTCCGTCGACAAACTCCATGGTGAGGAAGTGACGGCCCTCGAAGTCGCCGATGTCGTGCACCCTGGCCACGTTGGGGTGGGACACCTCGCGCGAGTGGCGCACCTCCGACAGGAAGCGCTCGAGGCCCCCCGCCCGTTCAGCGAGATGGGCTGGCAGGAGCTTCAGCGCGATCGGCTGACCCAGGACCTTGTCCTCGGCGAGGTAGACCTGGCCCATTCCCCCCTCGCCGACCATGGCGACGATCTGGTAGCGCCCGTCCAGGAGGTCCCCCGGAGATAGGTCTCCGCCGAAGTTGGATCCGGACTCGGCAGGCGGGCTGGCGGGCATGGCGGAGAGGATAGCAGCGTGCCGCCCGGAGTAAGCTCAACCTCCCACGGCCAGGGGACGGCCGCGCTGGAACGCGCTCCCCGTCCCGGCTGGGGTCACGGCGCACCGTACGTGCCCCTGGTGCGACACCCTGGGAGCTCCCCTTCCTCGCCACATGAATCAACCCTGCCATTGGTTCCTCGCCAGGGGCCCCTACGCCGTGGTGGGTGCCTCTTCCGACCGCGCCAAGTTCGGGAACCAGGTCCTCCGCTGCGACAAACAGGACCGTCAGTTGGTCCATCCGGTCCATCCCGCAGGGGGCACACCATCGAGGGACTGCCAGTGTCGTCGTCGCTGCTGACGCTCCCCGAACCGGTGCTTCACGTCTCGGGGGTCACCCCTCCCCATGTCACCGAGGCGGTGGTCGAGGACGCCGCCCGGGCCGGGGTGGAGATCGTGTGGATCCAGCCTGGCGCCGAGAGCGAGGCCGCCGTGGCCCGCGCGGAGGCGCTCGGGCTCGATGTGATCCACGGCGGTCCGTGCCTGCTCATCGAACTCCCGAGGCTCCCGTCCTAGGGTTCAGTGCGCGGCATCACGGGCGCGCGCGCCACCGACGAGGCGAAGGCGAGGCGCCCTCGATTGCAGTCGAGAAATGTCGACCTGTTGCCGCCATGTGTCGAGAAAAGTCGACCCGTTACCGCCGTGTAGTAACGGGCTACCACCGACGGACGATGGGCAGGGCTACCGTATGGAAATCGTCGGGTCGGTCTTGTGTTCCAGAAGAGGCCAGCTGCCGCCCCACCTCTGAACACGACCGAGTCACTTCAAGACGATGTCTAAGGAGGATCTAAGGCGCAGCTATGACGACACCGAAAGCGGTCTCTTGATGGTGCCGCTCCACACACCCGACGCCGCCAGACACATGGTCCACGCAGTCTGTTCAGGAAAGAAGACCCTAACCAGGCTGCAACACCTGGTCAGGGATGACGCTGACACGGATGGCCCCGGTTCCCTTGGGCCCTTCAGAGGCGAACCTGCTGGACCTCCCCATCGTGCCCACCGGAGGTCGTCGCCGCAGGCGGGACCTTCGCGCCCTATTGAAATCGACGAGGCCGTCCATGGCGGAGACCTCGTCAGCGCCTCCGCGTGGTGCCCATTCCCATCACGGCCGGCGCTCGCCACACACCTTCTCCGCGACTCTGCTCGCTCCCCAAGCATCTTCCCTGCTCGAATCATGTGCAAACTCTTCATAGGCGCAGGTATTCACCTGTGGCTCTCACGAACCCACTCGCTCCGAATCGACGGCGTTGCCACGAGCCTCCGCATGGAGGAGTTCTTCTGGACCATCCTCGGCCGCATCGCGTCCCGCGACAGGCTGACGCTGAACCAGCTCATCACGAAGCTCTATCACGAGTCGCTCGACGCGGACCATGACGTGGGTAACTTCACGTCATTCCTTCGTGTCTGCTGCGGCCGCTACCTGGACCTGATGGCCCGCGGCGAGATCGCCACGAACGAGAGCAGCCCGCTCTCAGAGGTGGATGCGGACTCCATCCTCGGCCGAGAGTCTGCTCGCGCCTGACGGCGCGAAGGAAGGAAGCGCCGAGCCGCGCCTGGGCCCTGGGCCCGGGCGCGGCTCGACAATTCAGTGGGAAGAACACCCGCTGACTCAGACCTGCTGGCGACGAACCGACCAGATGAAGCCGTCGTACCAGAAGTGCAACATCGAGACGGCCAGCGTGAGCGCCCAGAGGGCGGTGATGCTGGTGTCCATCACCTGCACGCCCAGCCCGTACGGGCCCGAGAGGCCGAGGAGTAGGGCGAGGGTTGCGGGCCGGCCAAGGCGCCGCCCTTGCATCCGGAGGAACCACGCCATGTTGCCCCGCTCCGACCACCGGACGGTCCCGAGATACTGAAGCGCGTGGAACAGGTTCGTGATGAAGAACGCCTCCCCGAAGCTGTTGAAGCCACAGGTATGGATTGAACAGAGGCCGGTGCTGGCGAGCAGCCAGGTCTTCTGCATGGGGACCCGGTAGCTCTCGCGCCGCAGGCGCGCGTAGGCCGCCACGTAGTACCCCAGGTAAAGGGTGCTCCGCCAGAAGCCCCTGACCGCCCAGCGGACCGATCAGTCCATGCCCGCCGCGCCCAGAAGGAGGCGAATCCAGGGGCCGATGTAGTGGCCGTGGTCGTGGTAGGTGCGACCGCTCACGAGATTGCCGTCGACGACGCACGGCTCGTCCACGAAGACCCCGCCCGCCACCTCGAGGTCGTGCCGACACTTGGCCACGGTGGCCATGCGGCGCCCCTTCACACAGCCCGCGTAGGCCGGGATCTCCACCCCGTGGCACACGCTCGCGATGGGCTTCTCCTCCGAGAAGAAGTGCCGCGTGATCCTCACGAGGTCCTCGTCGTAACGCAGGTACTCGGGGGCCCTCCCGCCGCTGAAGAAGATCCCAAGGTACTCGGCGGGGTCGACCTCCGAGAAGGCCAGGTCAGCGGCGATCTGGTACCCCTCCCACTCCTTGGTGATCGTCCAGCCGGGACGGACCTCGTGCAGGACCATCTGGTACGTCCGCCGCTCCGGGGCGATCACGACCGGGCGGAGTCCAGCCTCCTGGAGCCGATAGATCGGATAGAGCGTGTCGACCGTCTCGGAGGCGTCTCCAACGACTAGGAGCACGGCAGGCGGATCAGGTTCGTTCATGGGGAGCGTCGTGGATGAGATTACCCCCTACACCGTAGTGGTTCCTCGCCGGCCGGACGCCACCAACGACCCGACTCGCACCTCCAGTCCACGGCGCCGCTGCCGGACGCGCTGGCAAGGCCTGGGGTGCCCCTCATCCACAGGCGAGGTGGTCCCATCGCCGGTGGTCCCCGGCTCTTCCCCTAGGAGTTCCCTAGGGGCTCTCTGGACGGACCCCGGTCACTACGCTGGGTGGTCTTCACTTTCAGGAGGTCTCGACGCCGTCAGCCCCGCGGCTCCGGCACCTGGACCTTCCCTTCCCTTCCCAGGACTTCAATATGCTGCGTCTCGCTTCCGCCACCCTGTTCGCCCTCTTGGCCGTCGCCCTTCCCGACACCGGCCTAGCGCAGTCGATCCAGACCCCCTTGTCGGGCCTCGCAGGCCCGATGCACATCGACCGGCTCGACGAATCCGTCTTCGGGCCCGGCTGGATCCTGATCACCGAGGCGGGCTCGGGCAACGACGATGGCGCGATCCGAGCGTTCAACGTCGACACCGGTGAGAGCCACATCGTGGTGTCGGATCTCCCCGCCGTGATCGCGGAGGGGTTCCCCCTGGGTGCCGCGCAGGCCAAGTTCGACGACAACGGCGTCCTCTACGTCGCCCTGAGCAACGTCGGCCCCCAGCCCGGCTCGAATGGCGTCCTCCGCTTCGACACCCAGAGCATCGGCTGGTCGTTCAACACCCCGCCGATGACCCTCGCGGACGCCACCATCATCGACGTCCAGACCTTCTCGCTCACCATCACCAACGAGCCCAACCTCTTCGACCTGGAGCTCGGCGACAACGGACTGCTCTACATCCTCGACGCGGGCGCTAACGCGATCCTGACCTATGACCAGAACACCGCCACCTTTGGTGTCCTGGTCACCCTGCCGTCGGTCCCGAACAACTCAGGCATCGGGCCGCCCCAGTCCGACCCCGTCCCCACCGCCCTCGAGCGCGCCGGCGATGACCTCCTCATCTCCACGCTGACCGGCTTCCCCTTCAACCCCGGCGTGGCCACGCTCTATCGGGTCGACCCGCAGGGGAACCTGTCCGTGGAGTACACGGGGCTCTCTGTGATCACGGACGTCGCGGTGGACCCCACCGACGGGGACATCGCGGTGGCCCAGTTCGCGTCCTTCGAGCTGCCCGCCGGGTGGAACCCCAACGGCGGGCGGATCTCGAAGCTGACGAGCGCTGGCCTGGTCCCGATGGCCACCAACCTCCAGTTCCCCACGAGCGTGGTGTACGACGCGGCTGGCTCCATCTACACAGGCAGCCTCACCCTCGGGCTCCTGAACAAGATTGCCCCCGGCGTCCTCCCGTACTGCGAGGGGGCGCCGAACTCGGTCTCCTCGGATGGCGCGAGCATGGGGCACTCGGGCACCACCAGCATCGCCGCCGACGACCTCATCGTCAGCTGCAGTGACCTGCCGAGCGGCGCCTCGGGCATCTACTTCTACGGCTTCACTCCCGCGGCCTACCCGCTCGGCGACGGCACCCTCTGCATCGGGTACCCCGACCTCAATCGGTTGGGCGTGACCCAGGCCGACGCCGGCGGCATGAGCTCCTTCAGCCTCGACACCACGGCCATGGCCGCCGCGGGTCAACTCGAGCCAGGCGCGGTGATCCAGATCCAGCACTGGTACCGCGACCCGAGCGCGGCGGGCACGGGCTTCAACTTCTCCGACGCCCTCCAGATCCTCTTCGGGAGCTGATCCGTAGGAGGCGTCAGGGCGGGGCCGCGCGGAGGACA
>CALJGV010000018.1 GCA_938075305.1 uncultured bacterium | reverse complement strand
CCGGCGCGGTAGACCGCGCCGGCCCCGGCCCGTTCATGGGGGGCGTCTGCTGGGGGGGGTGGCATACTCCGCCCATGAACTCCACGCTGACCCTGGCCTCGCTCGGTGCCGCCCTCTGGATCGCTGGGTGTGGCTCGCCCGCGTCGCCTGCGGAGGAGCCCTCGGCCCCGGAGGGGACCTCCTCGACGGCCCTCCCCGGCGCCCCCCTCGGGGCCCCTCCCACCGGGAGGCTCTCCGCGCCCGACGGCGCCGACACCGCGGGCGCTCCGGGGCCCGAACTCAAGGTCGAGGAGCTGTCCTGGTCCGAGCTCGATCGCCGGGGCGACGAGCACCTCAAGGCCGGGCGCTTCGACGAGGCGATCGCGGACTTCGACGCGGCGGTCGCGCTCGAGCCGGGGCTCGAGGCCCACCACTGGCGGCGGGGGATCGCCCACTACTACGCGGGTCGCTACGCCGACGGCGCGGCGCAGTTCGAGCTACACCGCACGGTCAACGGCAACGATGTGGAGAACGCCGCCTGGCACTTCCTCTGCGTCGCCCGCATGGACGGCGTTGACGCGGCCCGGCAGCGGCTCCTGCCCGTGGCCCCAGACTCTCGCGTTCCGATGATGGAGGTGCTCGAGATGTTCGCGGGGCGCTCCACGCCGATCCACGTGCTCGAGGCCGCCAAGGCGACGGATGGCACGGCGCAGAGCGAGTCCGCGCTGTTCTACGCCTACCTCTACGTGGGCCTCTACAACGAGGTCCTCGGCCGGCCCGAGGAGGCCAAGGCCGCCATCGAGATCGCGGCCACCGAGCACACCAGCCCGTACTACATGGGGGACGTGGCCCGCGTCCACGCGGCGCGGCTCACCGAGTGAGCGCGCCCCCCTCGAGAGCTCACCTGGGTGCGGTGCTCATGACGAGCCCGTCGTTCTCGGTGGAGAGCAGCAGCAGGTAGGCGAGGTTCACGATGGCCTCCTCCCCGAGGTACGGCGCCCCCATGTGGGGCGTCGAGTAGCGCAGCCCGAAGCCCGGCTCCCACGAGCAGAGGAAGCGCCAGCGCCACTGGGGGAGGATCTTCTCGAAGGCCTTCGGCTTCACCACGGCCAGGGAGAGGAGCCCGAGGGCCGCGCCCGGCTCACCGTAGGCGTGGCTGTTCAGCATCCAGGGGTGACGCTCCTCCATGAGGACGCAGAGGAGCGGCGCCAGGTCGGCCCGATCTCCCCGCAGCACCTCGGCCAGGGCGCAGAGCCCGGTGCGGGACCAGAACTCGCCCTTGTCCCGGTAGGACGCGTTGTAGCCCATGGCGCCGTGCCCGCCGTCGTCGGGGTTCGACCAGCTGTGGCGCACGTAGGGCTCGATGTGCTCCCAGATCCGAGACTCCACCCCGGCGCGCCGCGCCAGGGCGTCGAACACGAGCAGGTGCGCCGCCGGGGCCATGAGCGCCTTGTTGTCGTAGGGCAGCCCGTCCGGGCCGTGGCCGAAGGCCTGCATGCCCCACTTGCACTCGTGGGTGGTGGTGGGGAGCCAGCGGGCGGCCTCCTCGATCCAGGGCAGGACGCTCTCGTCGCCGGTCCGCAGGTGGTACTCGCACAGCAGCATCCCGTGGAAGGCGATGGACCAGTACGCGAGCCCCTTCATCTCCGAGGGGCTCGGGTTCATCGCCATGACCCGCTCCACGGAGCGCTTGACCGCCCCCAGGTGCTGGTCGTCGCGGGTACCCAGGAGCGCGAGCGCCCCGACGGCGGGGTTCACCGCGTCCGTCCCGGGCCAGGAGCCGTTGGGCTTCTGGTGGCCGATGGCCCAGCCCACAAGGTCCGCGCGGAAGCGGTCCGCGCCCGGGCCGGAGAGCGGGAAGCGGGGGCCGACGGCGCCCTCGATCGGGAGCGCGATGGAGGCGGTCCGGAGTTCGGGGGCCGGGCCATCGGATGGGCGGAGAAAGGAGAGCTCCACGGTCTTCCGTCCGTCCGCGAGAGCGCCCTCGATGGCGCGGCCGAGGGCGGCCTCGTGGCTGCCCTCGAACCAGTCCCAGCCGGGGGCGAGGCTCGAGCGCCCAAGGGGCTTGTTCGCGACGGCGACCACGAGGTCCCCTTGCTCGAGGCCAGCTGCTGCCGCCGGTCCGCCGCTCCGGACGTCGATCAGGTTGAACGCAGTGTGCTGGTGCTCGGTGAGGGCCGTGAAGCCGAGCATCCCGCAGCCGATCTGATCGGGGCCGAAGGGGCCGTTGGCCTTGCCGCGCATGGTGCGGCTCGGCGCGTCGTGGAAGCGCATGACCCGCGCGGCTCGTACGGCGAGCTTCCTGCCTTGGTTCTCGAATTCCACGTCCAGCTCCCGCGCCGCGCCGTCGGGGAGGGGCACGAGGGCGAGGACACGCCCCGCGAGCGCGGACGCCTGCACGCGCCCTGCGAATGGCAGGGCGCCGGATTCGTCGGCTGTGGGCTCCGCAGCGGATGGGTCCTTGTCGACGCCGCTCCAGTCGATCGCCTGCCACTCGGTGGCGGCGTCCTTCCAGCGGACCGAGACGTCCGCATCGGCCTTGGCCTTGCGGAGGTCGGCTTCCACCACGAGATACCAGCCGTTTGCGGCGAGCCTCTTCTTCCCGTCGGACTCGGGCCGCGCCGGGACCGCGACCCGCAGGCCCGCGGACGTGCGCTTGCCGACGGAGAGGACCTCCTCGCCGCGCACCTCCGAGACGCGCACCGTCCTGCTCCCGGAGAGCTCGGCCGGAGCCTTCTCAGCGAGGAGGTCAGCGCGGCCCGGGGCCGCGAGGGTGAGGAGTGCGAGGGGGAAGGGGAGGAGCCAGCGCATGGCCCGAGCCTACCGGGGACCGGCTAGCCTCAGTCGTCGGTGAGCTCGAAGTCATCGAACTCGAACCCGGGCGCCACCACGCAGCCGACCAGCGCGTAGCCCGCGTCCCCGGGGAGGCACTCGGCGGCCTGCCACACGTCGGGGGGGACCACGGCCTGGAGCGTCGCGGAGCCCTCCTGCCCCAGTCGCACCTCCTCCTCACCGATGATGAGGCGGACCTCGTCGCCCCGCTGGTGGAGCCAGATCTCGTCGCTCTTGACCCGGTGCAGGCGGCTCCGGGCGCCCGTGGGCAGGAGGAAGAGGATGCTGGTGACCGCCCTCCGGGTCCCGCCGTGGGCCGGGACCTCGACGGCGGAGCGGAAGGTCTCCCGGTAGAACCCACCCTCGGGGTGGGGCTGGAGGCCCAGGGACCGGACCAGGTCTCGCGCGGCGTCGTTCATGGGGGAGAGCTTGCCATCTTCGGGGCTGGGCGCACGATTCCGGCGCGTCCGGCCGATAGACTCCCCGGCCCGCTCCCTCGCTCCTCCTCGCGCGTATATCGATCATGGCGAAGCCCAAGCCCAGCTTCATGGACACCATCGTCTCCCTCTGCAAGCGCAGGGGGTTCGTCTTCCCCGCCTCCGAGATCTACGGCGGCATCGGGAACACGTACGACTATGGGCCCCTCGGCGTGGAGCTGCTCCGCCGGGTCAAGGACGCCTGGTGGTCGCGGACGGTCACCGCTCGTACCGACGTGGTCGGGCTGGACTCCGCCATCATCCAGAACCCCCAGACCTGGATCACCTCGGGCCACGTGGGCGGCTTCTCCGATCCGCTGATCGACAACAAGACCTCGAAGCAGCGCTACCGCGCGGACCACCTGATCGAGGGGAAGATCGCCAAGTACGAGAAGAAGGGTCGTTCGGAGCAAGCGGCGGCCCTGCAGGAGAAGCTCAACGCGGCGCTCGGCGACAACGAGGCCATGGGCGCGCTCATCGCCGAGGCCGGGATCAAGTGTCCCATCAGCGGCACGGACGACTGGACCGAGGTGCGGCAGTTCAACCTGATGTTCAAGACGTACATCGGTGCCCTGCAGAGCGAGGACAACATCGCGTACCTGCGGCCCGAGACGGCCCAGGGGATCTTCCTGAACTTCAAGAACGTCCTCGAGTCGTCGCGCCAGAAGCCGCCCTTCGGCATCGCGCAGATCGGCAAGAGCTTCCGCAACGAGATCACGCCCGGCAACTTCGTCTTCCGGACCCGCGAGTTCGAGCAGGCGGAGATGGAGTTCTTCGTGCCGCCCGCCGAGGAGCAGCAGTGGTACGACTACTGGCGCAAGGCGCGCTTCGACTGGTACACCGAGCTCGGCATCCGCGAGGAGAAGCTGCGCATGCGCGAGCACGAGGCCTCCGAGCTCGCGCACTACTCCACCGCGACCGCCGACATCGAGTACGAGTACCCCTTCGGCTGGGGGGAGCTCGAGGGCATCGCCTGCCGGACCGACTTCGACCTCAAGCGCCACAGCGAGGCGTCGGGGACCGACCTGGTCTTCTTCGACCCGCAGACCAAGGAGCACTACACGCCCTACGTCATCGAGCCCGCCGGTGGCATCAACCGCATGGCGCTCACGTTCCTGATCGACGCCTACGAGGAAGAGGAGCTGGAGAAGGACACCCGCGTGGTCCTGCGCTTCCACCCCGAGATCGCGCCCATCACGTGCGCGGTCTTCCCGCTGGTGAAGAAGGACGGCATGCCGGAGAAGGCCAGGGAGATCGAGGCGCTCCTCGGGAAGGCCCGCATGAGCACCTTCTACGACGAGAAGGCCGCCATCGGCCGCCGCTATCGCCGCCAGGACGAGATCGGCACGCCCTTCTGCGTGACCGTGGACGGAGACACGCTCTCGGACGACGTGGTCACGGTCCGGCACCGGGACTCCATGCAGCAGGAGAAGGTCAAGGTCTCCGAGCTCCTGACCTACCTGATCGAGAGCATGTCCGGCTGGTCGCGCCAGTGAGCGACGCTTCGGGCCGGGCCAGCCTGCCGCCCGGCGCGCCGTGGACCGCTCCGCAGCCGGCCGGCAGGCCTCGACGTCTGCTCCTGGGGTTTGACCTGGAAAGCTTTGCGGTGCAGGGTTAATCTGTGAGTGGTGCCTGTCCTCGCCTTGACCGCCGATCGCCCTCAAGATGACCGCTTTGATTCGACTGACGCTCCCTCTGATCGCCGTGCTCTCCCTCGGCCTCGCCGGCTGCCTGGACTTCGGTGGGGGAGAGCCGTCGGTCCAGGTGCTCCAGCAGGTGGCCAGCCCGGACGGGACCAAGGTCGCGACGAGCTTCTATTGCGAGGGTGGAGGGGCTGCGGGCTACACCTTCTACAACGTGAACCTCACTCTCGCCGGCGAGGAGCTCGACCCGTTTGACGGGCTGCTTGGAAAGCACAAGTCATGGCACAGCTTCCAGGGCATCGAGGTGGACTGGCTGGATGACCAGAACCTCGAGGTCAGCTTCGCCGGGATCGGGGCACCGCCGGACCCGGTAGAGATGTCCACGAGGGTGATGACGCGCCACGGCGTGGACGTGCACTACGTCATCATGAACTGAGCCGCGCGGTCCCCGCGCCGCGACGGCAATCCGCCGAGCAGCACAGCCCCGACTACGCCAGGACTTCGGTCAGCGGGCCGGCATGGGAGACGCCGTTCTGCTTGAGCACGAGGTCCTCGTTGCCGAAGAACTTGACCGGGTTGCCGTGGGCGTTGAGGACCGTGGTCCACCAGTCGGCGATGGTGCGGCAGCCGAGCTCGCCGTAGGCCGGGAACCGCAGGTAACGGCCGGGCAGCTTCAGCTTGCCGCTGCAGCCGCCCAGGACCACGTAGGGCCACTCGAGGCAGGAGCCATGGTGGGCGTCTCCCGAGTCGGAGAGGAAGACGATCATGGTCCGGTCGAGGAGGTTCCCGTCTCCCTCGGGGACCGCCTTCAGCTTCCCCGCCAGGCTCGCCAGGAGCCCGCTATGGTGCTTGCGGATGATGTCGCGGTACTCGGCTTGGCTCTTCGTGCCCTCGTCGTGCCCGATGCCGTGATTGTGCTTGTCGATCCCCAGCTGCTTGTAGGTGGTGTTGATGTTGTCGAGGCGGATCGTGACGACGTTGGTCAGCCCCGCGATCAGCGCCGCCGCGGCGAGGTCGAAGTGAGCCTCCTGGCGGAGCTCCTCGGGCTCGGCGGTGAACCTGTCGGAGAACGCGGGGGCGTGCTCCTTGATCTGGCGCTTCATCCCGGACAGCCGGCTGTGCCGGACCTGCAGCTCCTCGAAGGAGCTCAGGTAGGCGTCGAGCTTGCCACGCTCCGAGGAGGGGACCTCCTTCCGCACCTTCTTGAGGTCGTCGACCATGAAGTCGAACAGGTTCCGCTGCAGCCGGAAGCGCTTCTCGCCGCTCTCGGTGGCAGACACGGCGGAGCCGAAGAGCTGCTCGTAGGCCACGTCGGGAGAGCCCTGGAATGGCAGCTCCTTGCCCGGGCCCACTGCCGTGATGCCGGGATACATCGTGCCCCCGTACCCCTTACTGAGGGCCTTGCCCTTGACCGCCAGCGCCACGTGGTTGAAGGGCGCGGGGTTGAGCTTCGCCAGCTCTGCGTCCGCGGTCGCCCTCACAACCGTGCCCGCGTCGAACTCGCCGCCGGTCATATAGGCCGCCATCATGCCGAAGTAGCTCGAGTGCCCGCCACGGCACATCTTGCCGGAGAGGCCCTGAACGATGGAGAGCTGGTCCTTGAAGGGCTCCAGGGCGGCCATGGACTCCGGAAGGGCGACCTCGGTCAGGTCCGCGTTGACGAGGCCGGAGCTGGCGCCCGCGTCCTTGAACGCGGCCGGGGTGATCCCCTCCGGCACGATGCCACTGGACTTGACGACGAAGACGAAGCGGCTCGGGAAGAGGTCGGCGCGGCCGTCTGCCTGGAGCTGGACCTGTCGCATCAGCGGGGAGAGCAGCGCGCTGCCCGCCCCGAGGGAGAGCCCCCTCATGATCTCGCGTCGAGAGTAGTTCATTGTCCTTGCTGGCCGGCGGGCCTGACGTCCCTGCGGTAGAGGAAAGAATCCGACGTGAGGAGGGAGGTGACCAGGGCACGGTAGCTCCCCCCGCTCTCGAGGTACGCCTCGTCCGCCGCGATCAGCGTCTTCGAGTCGGTGAGCGCCTCGTTCCTTCCCATGTAGTAGCGGAACACGTGGCGGATGATGGACTGGCGGGCCAGGTCGGAGCGGGCGAGGCGCTGTATCAGGTCCAGCGCGTCGTCGACCTCGCCGTCGATGTCCGGCTCGTCGGTGCCCTCGAGGACACCACGGGCGTTCACCGGCTTGCTGCCGCCGTTCCCGATGATCTCGGTCTCCCGGAAGCGACCCAGGTCGTCGTACATCTCGAAGGCGTGGCCGAGCGGATTCATCTTGGCGTGGCAGCGCCAGCACTCGGGGCTCTCGGTCACCTCGAGCCGCTCCCTCAGCGTCTTGCCGTGGTCCTCGGGGACGGTGGCGTCGACGGTGATCGGGATGTCGGGCACCACGCCAGCGAGCAGGCGCTCGCGGACCCACTTGCCGCGGCGAATGGGGTCCGTGGAGTCATTGAGGGAGTGGGCGATGAGCCACGCCGGGTGGGTGAGCATGCCGGCTCGATGGGGCCGCTGGTAGGGCTGGGGGAGCAGGAAGTCCTGCTCGTCGTCCGCCAGGTCGTAGACCATCGGGTACTTCAGGTAGAGCGGCTGCATTCCGTGCAGCAGGAACTCCTCGTCTTCCGAATGCTTCCACTCCTTGCACTCCTTCACGATCTGTTTGATGGCGCGGACGCTGCCGTCGAAGCCCCGGTTGAACTTGTGCAGGTGGTACTTCTCGTTGAGCTCGTCCCAGCCGCGCAGGCTTAACCTCGCGAGTAGCTCCGCCTGCTTGGCCTCGGGGAACTCACCCGCGTCCAGCTGCGCCTGGTTGCGCCGGTAGAAGTCGTAGACCGTGTTGCGGAACGTCTGCCGGTTGAGGATGAAGTACTCGTCCGAGGTGAGCATCCGCTCGAAGACGTCCCGGTCCTCCGCCAGGATGTTCATCACGAAGAAGTCCGCCTCGCGCTCGTACATCTCGGGGTAGTTCTCGCCGTAGTAGGCGAATCCGCCGGAGCGCTTCTCGTCCTTGAAGATCTTGTGGGCCTGGGCGTAGCCGAAGAACTCCTGGAAGAAGCGTAGCGTCCGCGGCTTCTTGATCCCCGGGTCGGCGAGGATGCGCTCCACCTCCCGCTGGACGTCAGCGCGGTCCTCGAGCCGCCCCTCGCGGGCCGCCTGCATCAAGGCCTGGTCGGGTCGCTGGTCGGTGAGCGCGTAGGCGATGGAGAAGGCGAGCTCGGTGCTTGAGAGCATCCGCCGCCCCTGGCTGGCCCGCTTCCCGAGCCCAATCTCGAGCCGGTAGACGGACTCGTGGTGCAGCATGACGGCCATCAAGACGACCCGGAGCGCCTCCGCGGTGCCGCCCTCCCGCGCGGCGCCCTGGAAGAGTCGGTAGTAGTCCTTCTCCTCGCGCTGGGTGGGGGCGCGGTAGACGACGGCCTCGAATCTGTCGCGGAGGATCGGGGCGACGGTGGCCTCGTCAGGAATCTCGCTGGACGCGGCGAGGGCTGCATACCGCCTCTCGATGAGGGCGTCAGCCGCAGCCCCGGCGTTGCTGACCAGCGTGTTCACGACGGCGGAGTCGGCGAAGAGGAGGTCCGCGTAGTCCTTGATGCCCATCTTGTCCTCCAGCAGGAATGGCTGCCGGAGGTGCTTGGGGTCGCCGCCGTAGCTCGACTTGATGCTGTCGAACACGTTGGGGCTGGTGCGCCACAGCCGTGCAGGAGAGAAGGGCTCGATGTCGATCTCGCCGCTGAACAGCTTCTCGTGGTCGACATGATTGCCGAACGAGGGGCTCATCAGCTTGGCGTAGATGTCCGATTGGTTCCCCGACTTCGCGAGCTCACCGTCGATCCATCGGGTCACGGCGCCCCTCTCGCCCGCCTTCGGCTGCTTCCCGTCGGAGGGGGGCATGGCTTCCACGACGAGCTGGAGCAGCACCGTCTTCCAGAGCTCCATGTCCCGCCCCTCGGCCAGGTGGGGGCTGATCTTGGCGAGGTTGACGTCGCCCTCGGACCTGGTGCCGTTGTGGCACCTCGTGCAGTAGCGCTTCAGAAAAGGCCGCACCGCCTCGTTGAAGACCTGCTCATCGGCGCTGGAGCGATCGGTGGCTCGGGAGGCCTCGGCCGTCGAGTGGATCGACGCGAAGAGGGCGGCAGGCACGATCAGCAGCCCGACACCCAGGCGGCGCACCAGGGCGTTGCGCCCCTCGCTGGAGCGGAGCGGGATCGGTTGCTGCGGTTGGCCCATGGACGGTCCTCAACCCCTCCGGGCGACCTCCGCACACTATCGGT
The DNA here is from genome assembly GCA_938075305.1 of uncultured bacterium. GTDB lineage: Bacteria > Planctomycetota > UBA1135 > UBA1135 > Saltatorellus. Next base: position 54,585 of record CALJGV010000018.1, on the reverse strand, counting down.
TACTCCACCATCCCACAAGCTGCTCGGCATGAGGGGGGCCGTCCGCCCTCGACCGTTTCGTCCTGAAACAGGACGGTGCGAGGGCGCGCGCCTCCGCTCAGTCGCCGGACTCCACGCGCCCCTTGAGACGCTGGAGGCCCCGGTCGAACATGTCGCTGATCTGCGCGTCCATCAAGGGCGTCATCAGCCCGGCCAGCGCTCTCGGCATGAAGTCGGCGACGTCGCCCTCCATGGTCCACGTCACTGTGGTGGACCCCTCGGCCTCCGCGTAGGTCATCGCACAGGCCGCCGGCGCGCGCAGCTCGTCCATGATGAAGGCCATGTCGTACGAGATGCCGCTCTCGGGATCCGCCTTGGTGAGTGTCAGCTCGCCGTTCCCCTGGTCAGAGGTCCAGGTCTGGCTGGCTCCGACCCCGATCGTCTTCTCGCCATACGTCGTCACGATGGAAGGATCCTCTTCCTCCCAGGGAGCCCACGCGGGCCACTGCTCCAGGTCCACCACGTGGGCATGGATCGCGGCGGGCGGTGCGTCGATCGTGACGACACGTTCGATCTTGTAGGTGGTCGGCATCAACCACCCCGCGACGGTGCCGACGGCGACCAGCAAGATCAGCGCGATCAGGGCTCGGGTCAGGGGTCTCTTCATCGAACTTGGCCTCTGCTGCCGCCTCGAGTCACGGGGGCCGGAGTCAGAGCGCCGGCTCGCCCGACGGTATCAGTTGGATTCGAACTCCGCGAGGGACCCTCGCACGGGGCCGCGGAGAGCGCCGCATCCTTGCATGGCGCGCCACCTGGCAGGCGCCGCGCGTCGACCGTGCCGACCGGGCGTTCAGTGCCCGTCCCGAAGGCGCTGCTTGGAGATCTTTCCCGAGCCGGTCTTGGGGAGCTCGGGGAGAAGTTCGATTCGCTTGGGGACCTTGTAGCCGGCGAGGTGGACTCGGCAGTGCTCCTTGAGCGCCTCGGCAGAGGTGTCCGCGGAGAGGACTACAGCGGCGCGGACCTCCTCGCCCCACTCTACGGAGGGGACGCCAAAGGCTGCGCATTCGAGGACGGCGGGGTGCTCGTAGAGGGCGTTCTCCACCTCGGTGCTGTACACGTTCTCGCCGCCGCTGAGGATCATGTCCTTCTTACGGTCCACGATGTTGAGCCAGCCCTCCTTGTCGATGGTGGCGAGATCCCCCGTGTGAAACCAGCCGTCCCGGAACGCGGACGCGGTCTCCTCGGGGCGGTTCCAGTAGCCGGAGGTGACGGTGGAGCCCCTCGCGATGATCTCGCCAACGCTGCGATCGTCCCGGGGTACGGGTTGCCCATCGCCATCCACGACCTCGAGCTCGACGGTCTCGAAGGGGCGACCCGTGCGCGCCCGGCGAGCGAGCTGCGCCTCCTCGCTCAGCTCCCGATGCTTCGGCTCAAGCAGGGAGAGGGTCAGGTAGGGGCTGGTCTCGGTGAGGCCGTAGGTCTGCACGTACTCACAATCGAAGGTCTCGAGGATCTCTCGGACCGCTGCAGGTGAGATGGGCGCGCCGCCGGAGAGCACGAGGCGCAGGCTGCCGCCGGTGAAGCCGCAGCGGGGCGCGGCGGCCAGCATGCGCTGGAGCATGACGGGCACGAGGTTGGAGACGGTCACGCCGCGCTCCGCCATCAGCGCGAGGGCTGCCGCGGCCTCGAACTCGGGGAGGAAGGCGTGCTGGCCCGCGACGGCGGTGATGGCGAGGCTCGCCCACGCGTCGGCCAGGTGGAACATGGGCGCGATGTGACCCCAGACGTCGTCCCCGGCGAGGTCGAGCTCGCTCGTGGCGGCGAGAGCGTGCTGGACCACGTTGCGGTGGGAGAGGGGGACGCCCTTGGGCCGGCCGGTGGTGCCGCTCGTGTAGTAGAGGTGGCAAACGTCATCGGGCTCGCACGGCGCCGGGAGGAAGGCCGGGCCGGGGAGAGGCGCCGGCGGCAGCCCCATGGCCGCGCTCCCCTCGCCGGTGCCGATCCAGGCCACGTTGGGCGGCGCATCCAGGCCCTCGGTGGCCGCCTCCAGGACGGCGCGAAAGTCCTCGTGGGCGAGCACGAGGCGCGGGGTCGCATCGGCCAGGACCGCGCGCAGCTCAACGGCCGCGAGCCGATGGTTCAGGGGCACCAGTACGGCGCCGGACCCGGCACAGGCGAACGTCCAGGTGAGGAAGGCCGGGGTGTTGCGCTCCATCAGGGCCACCCGGTCCCCGCGGGCGACGCCGTGGTCGCGGAGAGCCGTCGCGAGGGACGCCGCCGAGTGGTGGAGCGTGGCGTAGTCGACGGGCGGCCCGTCGGTGACGATGGCCGGAGCGTCGGGGGCGCGCTCGACGGCGTGTTCGAGGAGACCCCAGGTGGTGTTCGGCTGGCTCACGTCGCCAGCATCGCCGCTGCGGGCCCAGCGCGCCACCCCGGTTCAGTCGGGAGGAGATGAGCTTGGCCCATCGCTCCAGTCGCGCTGCATCTCCAGGAAGGTCACCGAAGCGGTCCAGGCCAGGAAGCTGATGCCGACCAGGGCCTCCGTACCGCAGAGGATCGTGACGGGGCCGTGGGGGAGGTAATCGCCGTAGCCGACTGTGGTGAAGGTGATCACAGAGAAGTAGATGTAGTCCAGCGCGCCTTCGCTGAAGCTGCCGCTGATCGACCCCAGCTCAGGCCACGCGTGGAGGAGCCAGTACAGGAAGCCGAACATCCAGATCTCGATCACGTGGGCCACGATCATCACCAGGATCAGCGCGACGATCCGCATCCGGCGCGAGAGCGCCGTGCGGGGTAGCACTCGGATCGTGAACGCCATGGCCTCGTAGTGGATGAGCACCGACACGACCACGGCGATGGCCGAGATCGCGGCCATCACCAGGTGGGGGCCGGTGACGTCGAACGTCTGTCGGGGGATCTGTTCCGTGAGGGCGAGCATGGCGCGCGAGGATAGCGGTTCGGGGAGCGCAGCCTAGTAGCCGCTCGCCTGTCCATCCTTGCGGGACTCGGAGGCGCCGGCGTAGACGCCCGTGGCCGGGTCCCGTCGGATCGCCTGGTACCCGCCATACACGCCGACCTTCTGCTGCAGCACGTGCCCTCGACGCGCGAGGCCGCGGCGGACCTCCGGGGCGATGCCGCTCTCGAGGTGGACGAAGCCGCCCTTCTCCATCACCTCGCCCGTGGGCTGCGACGAGCCGGTGTGGACGATGCGGGGGGCGTCGCCGGCCTCCTGGGTGTTCATTCCGAAGTCGACCATGTTGACCACGATCTGCACGTGCCCCTGGGGCTGGGTCGCGCCGCCCATGACGCCGAAGGCCATGAGGGGCGCGCCCTCCTTCGTCATGAAGGCGGGGATGATCGTGTGGAAGGGGCGCTTCTCGGGCGCGTAGCTGTTGGGCCGGCCCTCGGCCATGTCGAAGAGTTCGCCGCGGTCCTGGAGGCAGAAGCCCAAGCCAGGCGGGGTCATGCCCGATCCCATGCCCCGGTAGTTGCTCTGGATGAGGGAGACCATCATTCCGTCGCTGTCAGCGGTGCACAGGTAGATGGTGTCGCCCTCCTCGAGGGCTGGGTTGCCGGGGTCCACGGCGCGCGCGGCCCGCTCGGTGATCTCCGCGCGGCGACGGGCGGCGTACTCGCTGGAGATCAGCTCCTCCACCGGCGCTGGCGCGAAGGCCGGGTCCGCGTAGAAACGGGCGCGGTCCGCGAAGGCCAGCTTCTTGGCCTCGGTGAACAGGTGCAGGTACTGCTCGCTGCCGAAGCCCATGGAGGCGAGGTCGTAGCCCTCGAGCACCTGGAGCATCTGGAGGGCCGCGATGCCCTGGCCGTTGGGGGGGAGCTCCCAGACGTCGTATCCCCGGTAGTTCACGCTCACCGGATCCACCCACTCGCCGCGGTGGGCGCGCAGGTCGTCGGCGGTGAGGAAGCCGCCGGCCTCGGCCATGTAGCGCCCGATCGTCTCGGCGACCTCGCCGTCGTAGAACCCCGCGCGTCCCTCCGCCGCGATGCGGGCGTAGGTGTTGGCGAGGCCAGGGTTCCTGAACAGCTCCCCGGCCTTCGGCGCCTGGCCGTCGACGGTGAAGGTCTCGAGGAAGCCAGGGAAGCGGCCGCGACTCCGCACGCTCAAGCCCCAGTAGTAGGCGATCAGCTCTGTGATGGGGGCTCCCTCGTTGGCGTAGGCGATCGCCGGAGCGAGGACTTGTTCGAGGGGGAGCTCACCGAAGCGCTCGTGGAGCGCGCACCACCCGTCCACGGCGCCGGGCACGCTGACCGGGAGCGGCCCGTAGGCGGGGATCTTCTCCTGACCGGCCTCCCCGAGGGCCTCCTGGAGGCGGGCACGGGTCAGGCTCTTCGGGGAGCGGCCGCTCCCGTTGTAGCCGGAGAGTTCACCGGCCTTGGGGTCCCACACGATGGCGAACAGGTCGCCGCCGATACCGCAGCCGGTGGGCTCGACCAGCCCGAGCACGGCGTTGGCCGCGATGGCGGCGTCCATCGCCGACCCCCCGCGCTTGAGCGTGTCCACGGCCACCTGGGTCGCCAGGGGCTGGCTTGTGGCGGCCATGCCGTGGCGGGCATGGACCTCGGAGCGGGTCGCGAAGGCGCGTCCGGTGATTCGATCTCCCATGGGCGGAGCGTGGGGGGCAGGCGTGGCCAGCGCGGCCGCGGTGAGCAGGGTGGCGAGGGCGGGCGTGGGGAGGGGCATGGGCGCGGAGGCGTTGGAATCCGAGGGTATGGGCCGTCGCCACTCTAGACTGTGGTCCGTTCATCCGGGCGCACCGAGACCAGAGCCTGGGGCTGCGCGGATGGCGAGACTTCAGTACGCGCGTGTCCAGTCAACGAAAGCCGCCCGCGGGTTCCACCGCCCGCCGCCCCGTCGGTCGCCCGGAGGTGATCGAGGTGGAGGTGGAGCGCATCGACGGCGAGCCCACCAGGGGGCAGAGCCTCCGGCAGCGCGCGGTCCAGACCCTCGCTCCGGTCCTGCTCGCCATGCTGATCGACGCCGGCGACCTGGCGACCTTCCCGGGCACGACGGTGGTCGCGCTGCCCCTGGGGATGCTGGCGGGCTACCTGTTCTCGGGGTTCCTGCAGGTCGCCACGCCGTGGCGCATCCTCATCTCCGGCATCACCGGGCTGTACTGGGCGCTGCCCTTCACGGGCTTCTTCCCACTGGCGACGAGCATCACCACGGTCACGGAGTTCTTCCGCGGGAAGCCCGCCGAGGACGGGGCCCGGCCCTGACGGGGTCTAGCCGAGCAGGTCCGGCAGCATGGCCGCCGCCTTCTCGCGCGCCTTGATGACGCACTGGTCCGAGTTGTCGTACTCGAAGCGGCCAAAGCGGCCGAGGGGGTTCAGGCCCTGGGACTCCATCCAGTCGAGCACGAGGCTGCGCCGCCGCTGGTACTCGTGGTCGAAGACCACGTAGGCGTGGTTCACCTGGCTGCGGTCCGTGAAGAGGATCTCGTCCCGCTTGAGGAGCCCGGCGACCTCGAGGCCCTGGAGCATCTCCTGCTCGAGCTCCTGTCCGGGGAAGGGCTGGCCGCCCGGCGTCGTGATCTCGATCAGGAAGGAGGTCTTCCCCTCCGGCGCGTTGCCAGGGGAGTAGTTGGACATGTAGGTCACGCGGTTCGCGGGGCCCTGCTTCTTCTGGGGGAGGTAGATCCAGGAGAGGTTGGGGTGCTCCTCGCGGTCCATGGCGACCAGGTAGGTGACCAATCCGTTGTACTCGAGCTCGCGCATGGCGCGCGCCACGTCGTCGGGCAGGCCCTCGATGATCTCCGGGAGGTACGTGAGCGCGATCGTGTTGACGACCACGTCGAAGTCCTCGTCGTTCACTGACCACCCGTCCCCCTTGCGGCGCACGGAGGTCACCGGCGTGTTCAGGCGGATCTGGCTCTCAAGGGTCCCCGCGAGGCCGTCGGTGATGCCCTGGAAGCCGCCGGTCTTGGGGTAGTAGAAGATCGACTGGTGGGTGTAGCCCTCTGTGCGGATGCCGACCGCGGCGCGCAGGACGTCCTCCACCGGCGCGTCGGGGACGCGGCCGGCGACCCAGTCGCTGGTGATCTGCTCCAGGGGGCGCTTCCAGATCTTCTCGTTGTAAGGATCCATGAAGTGGTCGGCGATGCCGTCGCCGAACCGCCAGCGGATCCAGTTCTTGAAGTCGGCGGGCGCCTCGGAGCCGGTCATCTTCCGGGCGTGCCACGCCTCGACGTAGCCCTTCAGGCAGTCGAAGTTCGCGTCCTTGGGAAGGTCCCCGATCCCGTTCTCGAACGGGTAGTGCACCCAGCGATCCTCGAAGCGGATCTTGGTGTGCCGGTCCCGCTCGACGAAGGCGTCGTCGCCACCGGCCTCGTCCTTCATCCACTGCATGGCGTCGGCGTCCTTGCTGAAAAGGATGTGCCCGCCCGCCACGTCGTAGGTGAACCCGTCCACCGTCTTCGAGAGGCACAGGCCCCCGGCAACGGGGCCCGCCTCGAAGAGGTGGAGGGAGCCCATGGGGACGCCGCCCTGCTGGAGGAATCGGGCGAGGGCCATGCCGGAAATACCGGCTCCAAGAATCGCGATCTTCAAAGGATGGGCTCTGGGAAGGAGAGGAGCTTCTCGCGAGAAGGATACCGGGGCGCGAGGGCCCGTGCGGAGCTCACCGGCTCCTGATCAGGGACGAGCGGTCGGGGAGCGCATCTGGCAGGGCCCGCTCCATGTCCTCCAGCCACCGGCGTGCGTCCGTGACATACCCGGCGGTCGGTCGCACCCCCGGGCAAGCGGCCTCGAAGTGGTCATTGAACGCTCCCATGACCAGCTCGCGGGCGTACTTGGCGAAGCAGGAGCCCAGGGCGGTGGGGAGCGAGAGGGTGTCCCCCTTCTGGACAAAGCGAATTCGCATCCGCCGCTCGCCGGAGGTGACGAGGTAGTGGCTCTCCTGGCGGCTCTCCGAGAGGACCCGCACGGTGGAGAAGGGCACGAGGACCGAGAGGGCCTTGCCATACCGGGCCCGGCCGCCAAGTCGGTCGCACGTGAAGTCGAGGCCCTCCTCGCCGAAGCGCTCGAACAGGTCGAGGATGACCCGCGAGTGGTAGGACCACAGGGTCGCGCCCTTGTTGTCGGTCCGCCTGAAGGACTCGTTGAGGGAGCCCGCCGGGATGACCGCGACCCCGGCGGCCACGACCTCGGCGCCCGCCGCGTCGAGGCTGGCCCCGAGCCGCTCCCGGTGCTCGTTCAACCCGTCGGGCTCCCAGTGCAGGGGCAGCGACTCCGGTAAGGACCGATACCAGGGGTGCGCAGCCAGCGCCTCGGGGTCGGGGGCGAGGCCGTCGGGCGCGCTCCCGAGGAGGTCGCTCGAGCAGCGGACAGGGATCCCCGCCGCGTTCAGGAAGGTCAGCGCCGTTGCCTCGAGGCGACGGGCACCCCGGGGGTTGCGGGTGAAGACCCTCTTCGAGTCAGCGACCACGAGGCGCTCACGGTCCTGGCCCGGCGCGTCGCTGACCGCGCCCGGGAGCGTGGACCAGTCGAGGGCGCCCTCGCGCCGGAAGGCAGAGAACCCGATCGTCAGCGGCCCGAGCATGGGGCCGTAGCCAGCCTCGTCGAGGCCGGCGTGCACGTTCATCGGGAGGTCCGGCTTCACGCGCTGGCGGCGAAGTTGTCCACCGGCGCTGGTTCGCGGCGCTTGATGAACACCAGCAGCAGGATCAGCGCGATGGATCCGAGGACCAGGGACACGAGCTGGGAGGTGGAGAACATCCCGTCGAACCACAGCCCGCGGATCTTGTCGCCGCGGAAGCCCTCGATGGTGAAGCGCCCGATGGAGTAGAGGACGAGGAGCACGAGGGTGACCTGGCCGGCGTACTGCCGGCGGCGGATCATCCACATCCCGAACAGGCCGAGGGCGAGCGCGTTGATGCTCATCCAGGGCTGGGTGGCCCAGAGCACCTGGCCGGCGTTCTCCGCGCCGAAGAGGCTCGCCTCGGGGAGCGGGTCGGGGACCCGGATGGTCAGAGGGAACGGCAGGCTCTCCGATCCCTCGGGCACGATCTTCCCGAAGTCGTCGCCTACGAGCAGGCAGCCCACCCGTCCGACGGCCAGGCCGCAGAAGCCGGCCGCGAGGCCGAGGTCCAGGGCATGGGGGAGGTGAAGGCGGTACTTCCGGGCGGCGTAGAGGCCGAGGGCGATGCCACCGAAGGTGCCGCCGTACATGACGAGGCCGCCCTCCCAGTAGTAGAGGATCGTCATCGGGTCATCGAGGTAGCGCTGCCCCGTGGCGCTGCCGCGGAAGATCTCGACCACGACGTACATGGCCCTGGCCCCGAGGAGGATCCCCACGAGGATCCACATGGGGACCGCGGCGAAGCCGGGGGCCTCGGCCTCACGGTCCACCGCGTAGCGGTCGCCGAGCTTGCCGTACAGGTGGGTGCCGACCAGGAAGCCGAGCACGACCATCAGGCCGAAGGCCCGGAGCGGGACGCCGATCAGCGGGATCTCGAAGAGGATCGGGAACATGGCGGAGCACTGTACGCGGCCCCAGGGCCGAGGCGAAGGGGCGGGGCGTGGAGGATTTGCGCCCAGGATTCGGGGAGGGGGGCCAGGGGGGCGCGGCGCAGCCAGGGGAGGCCGTATAGTGTCGCGCCGCGAAACCAAGGCTCCTTGCCGAGGCCCCTGACCGAGGCCCCCAACCGAGGCGCCGAGCCGGGCACCACGCGCACCACACCATGAACACGCCCCCCAAGGCCAAGCTCTACGTCGAGGGGCGCTATCTCAAGCACTCCCGAGACCTTCCCCAGACGGTCTTCTTCTGCCCTGAGTGCAAGGGGCACCCGCGGCGGCGCCGCAAGTGCGAGAAGTGTGAGGGCTTCGGCAAGCTCACCAAGGACTCCGTCCAAGAGCTGATTGGCTGGGTCCTCGGCAAGGCTGCGGGGACCCGCAAGCACAAGTTCCACGGCGCGGGCCGCGAGGACGTCGACGTTCGGATGCTCGGCGACGGGCGCCCCTTCGTGATGGAGCTCGTGGACCCGCGGGACCATCAGGTGGACCTGGCGGAGATCGAGGCCACGATCAACTCCCGTAACGAGGGGCGCCTCGAGGTGCGGGGCCTGCATTGGACCCAGAAGGGCCGGGTGCGTTTCCTGAAAGAAGGGACCTTCGCCAAGGAGTACTGCGCCCGCGTCGAGGTGGATCGCCGGCCGGACGAGGAGACCGTCGCGTCCCTCATCGGGCGCCGCTACGAGGTCGCCCAGCAGACCCCGAGCCGCGTGGCGCACCGCCGCGCGGACAAGGTTCGCGAGCGGTGGATCGAGGTGCTCGACGTCCAGCTGGATCCTGAGGAGGAGCTCTTCCTCGACGTGACGATCCGGACCCAGGCCGGGACCTACGTGAAGGAGGCCATCAGCGGCGAGGGTGGCATGAGCAAGCCGTCGATCGGCGAGCTACTAGAGGTCGGCAGCGCCCGGTGCGCGAGCCTCGACGTGCTGGCGATCCTGGACGACGTGGAGGAGGAGGCCGCGGAGCCGAAGCCGACTTCCCCCTCCTTTGGATCCGGGCTCTCCTGAGGGCGTGCCCGGCGGGCGCGACTGCTCAGAGCAGGACGCCCATGACGGTCGCCTCGAAGACTCGCTTGGGCTGCAGGACCCCGTCCCGCTCCACGTAGCCCTCGGCCCGATACTTGAACATCCGGCTCCCGGCGCGCTCGAGCCTCACGGCGAGGTACATGGTGCACGGCGGCTCGACCACGCCGCGGAAGCGGCAATCCTCGACGCCGCCGAAGCCCACGAAGCGCTCGTCGTCACCCTCGACGCGGTGCTTGGAGTAGTCGAAGGAGGCGATCTGCGCCGCGGTCTCGATCATCAGCGCCCCGGGGAACATGGGCCTGTCGGGGATGTGGTCCTGGGCCCACCAGTCGTCGCTGCGGATGGCCTTGACGCCCACGGCGATCCCGGCCTCCTGGTCCACGTGAGCGAGGTGGTCGAGCACCGCGAAAGTCCCCCGCTGGGCGAGATACTGGTCCAGGGTCGCGCGGTCGACCGCGATCTGGGTCCGGTCGATGCTGTCGAGGTCGAGGATCTGCTGGACGGACATGCGCGTGATGGGGGATGGGCGGGAGGGGGCGGGCTTCTGCACGGGCGGTCGCGGGGACTGGCCGTGTTTTGGGCCACAATGGTACGGAGCCGCGTCGAGCGTATCGTTCCAAATCGCCGGGACCAGCCCAGGTCCCGGCGGACGCGAGCCGGAGGCACGCCCCGAGGGGCGCCGCACAGACCCGAGTAGGACCCCCATGACACCGCCGCTTCACTTCTCCACCCTCGCCGTCCACGCAGGGCGCCGGCCCACCCCGGAGGATCCCGACCTCTCACCCCCGATTCGCAGGGCGACCACGTTCCTTCAGCACCCGGCCGTCCACGAACTCACGGACGCGGGAGACTGGGAGACGCCGCTGGTCTACTCGCGCTACGGGGCGCCGAACGCGGCCGACGCCGAGGAGGTGCTCGCGGCGCTCGAGGGGGCCGAGCGCGCGGTGTTGTTCGCGAGCGGCATGGCCGCCATCCACGCCATGCTCATGCACGTGTTCCCCGACGGGAGGGGACGAATCGCGCTGGCGCGGCAGATCTACGGTGGGACGACCGCGCTCCTCTCGAAGGCGCTGACCTCGCTCGGCTTCGAGGTGAGCCTCTTCGATGTCCGCGACACCGCAGACCTCACGGCGGCCCTCGACGCGGGCGCAGGGCTGGTCCACGTCGAGGGGATCTCGAATCCTGCGGTGGCGGTCGCCGACCTGCCGCGCCTGGCCGACCAAGCTCACCGTGCGGGTGCCTTGCTGTCGGTCGACTCCACGTTCGCGACGCCCGTCGTTCAGCGCCCGCTGGAGCACGGGGCGGACCTCGTGGTCCACTCCGCCACCAAGGCCCTCGCCGGGCACTCGGACGTGACCGCAGGGGTCGTGCTCGGGAGCGCAGCACGGATGGAGAGCGTCGCCGGCTATCGAAAGCTCACGGGCGCGATCCTCGACCCGGCGGCGGCCTGGCTCCTCCGGCGTAGCCTCTCGACGCTCGGGCTAAGGGTCGCCGCGCAATGCCGGGCGGCTTCGGCCCTCGCGCAGGCGCTCGAGGAGCGAGCGGAGGTGACCCGCGTCCACTATCCGGGCCTCGCTGACGATCCCGGCCACGGCCTCGCGTCGCGCGTGCTGAAGGACGGGCTGTACGGGAGCATGCTCGCCTTCGAGCTCGCCGCGGGGGACGAGGAGACCCGCGCCTTCGTCTCGCGGCTCCAGCTCGCGGTCGACGCGCCAAGCCTGGGTGGAGTGGAGACCCTGGTCAGCATCCCACACCTCATGTCGCACACCGGGCTCTCGGAAGCGGAGCGCCTCGGCGTCGGCTTCGGCCCGGGCTGTATCCGCGTGGCCTGTGGGATCGAGCACCCCGACGACCTGGTCGCGGACTTTCTTGGCGCGCTGGGCGCCGGTTGAGCCCTCAGCGCATGTTCATGGCGCTCATCTTGGTCTCCCCGGCGAGCAGGGCCACGTCGAGCTTGCAGCTCAGACCCTCCAGCTTTTCCGTGGCATTGACTCGCCAGGGGCCGGGAGCGAGGTAGCGCATGGTCGCCCGCCCATAGGCGTCGGTCTTGGCCCTGAATGATCCGTTCCCGCTGCCGCGCAGGTAGCCCACGAGCTCCACGTCCGGGAACGGCCGTCCGTAGGCGTCCGTCGTCTCGACCTCGAGGGTGGCGAGCGGCGGCAGGAGAATCTCATCGAGCGCGACGGGCGTGAGCTGGACCAGGACGGGCTGCGGCGATGTCGCGGAGTGCACGGGGTGTCCCGTCCGAAGGATCCAGTTGCCGCTCGACACGTCGGAGAACTTGAAGCCTCCCGCGGAGTCCGTCATGACCTCCATGCGGCCCTCGTTCGGATTCTTGCGGTCGATCAGGTAGACGGGGAAGTCGACGGCCATGTCACCGCTGGCTTGCCGGATCCGCCCCTCCACGCTGGCCACGCGGACGAGGCGAGAGGTGACGTGGACGACGTCGACCCCCGGCATGTGCTCGTACCCTGCGAGCTTGAACAGCGCGACCTCCTGGGGACGGGCCACGAGCCCTTCGGCGGCGACGCTCAGCCGATACGAAGCCATCGGCAGGTCCCGCAGCTGGAAGTCCCGCTGGCCAGGCTCTGACTGGATCGTCCTCGTCACGGCGTTCTCCCTGCCCTTCGCGACGCGCGAGGGTTCGAGGGTGAGCGTCCAGGCCTCGGGGTAGGGGACCCCCGCCTCGACCTGGACCTCGCCGAAGATCGTCCCTGTCCCCTCGAAGACGCGGTCCATTGACGCATAAGCGCCTGCGGGGCCAGCCTCGACGCCGGAGATCACGCGGGGCCCCTCCGTCGCTTCGGCGGCCTCGAGGGGCGGCGCGTCGTCGACGGCATTCGCCGTGGCTCGCGGGGCCAGGTCTTGTTCGCCGCTACCGTCGAAGACAGCGAGGCCCTTCCACGTCGCAGCGCCAGCCACGATAATCACGAGCAACAGCGCGAGGAGCCATGCGGACCCCGCCGAGCCCTCGCGGCCGGAGTGCCGCATGGGCGGCCCGTGGGAGCCACGCTTCGAACGCCCAATTAAGGCCTCATGGCCCGTACGCTTCCCGGTCGACATCGATTCCATCATGGTCCTTTCTGGCAGCGTGCTCCGCCTCTGCCGGTCTACAGACTAGCCTCGGACTCCACCGAGTGCGCTCCGTTCCCAGGCGCCTCAACTCTCCTCGAACATGTTTGAACTCGACTCCCTCCGCGCGGTCCCTTCGGGCCTCCGACGTGGTCTCTTCGGCGCCGCAATCCTCACCCTCGCGGCGATCGCAGCGCCAGCCTCGGCTGGCGTGACCAACGGGCCCGGGGCCCCCGTCACGGCCGCGGACGGCCGCGTGCTCGTGCTGGGCTTCGACGGCGCCGACTGGCGGACCACGGAGCGGATGATGGACAGCGGGGAGCTGCCCAACATGGCGAAGCTGCGGTCGATGGGGTCCGCGGGGCCCCTGGTCTCCACCGATCCGGCGGAGTCGGCCGCGGGCTGGGCGGCGATCAACACCGGGGCAAACCCCCTGAAGAACGGGGTGCCCAGCTTCATCAAGCGAACGATCAGCGATGGCGGGTTCATCTCGCCCGGCTTCGCCCACGTCGAGGCGGAGACCCGCGCGGTCGCGGACATGGACGCCACCGGAGTGCAGGCCGCCCTCGGGGGAGGCGACCGCTCGATGATGATCGGCGGAGCCGTGTTCCTCATCGGCTTCCTGCTGCTCAAGCTGGCGATCAAGGCGAACGCCATGGTCTCGCTGTTGCTCAGCCTGCTCCTTGGTGCGGCGGCAGGGGTCGCGACCCGGACGGCGGGGGAGGGGCTCCCCGAGGAGATCGCCGGCGTCGTCGCCAACAAGGTCCAGATGGACGGCTTCTGGGTGGAGGCCGCCCGCGCGGGCTACCCGTCGGTCGCGCTGCAGGCGCCGCTCGCCTTCGACCGCCCGGGCGCCGAGGGCGCCCGAACCCTCTTCGGGCTCGGACTCCCCGACGTGCGCACGTCGTACAACGGAGACTGGTTCATCTACACGACGGACACGCTCGCCTCGGGGCGCGCGCCCAAGGGTGACGCCTCCTCCTCGAACTCGGGGACGGGCATTATCTACAGGGTCGACTTCAAGAAGCCCAAGGACGGTGGCGCCACGGCCATCGACACCTCGATCTACGGCCCGCTCAACTTCGTGGAGATGGACCGCATCGGGCGCCGCCTGGCGGAGCTCGAGAAGGAGATCGCCGAGGCCCAAGACTACAAGTCCAGCCGCGCCCTCGCGGACGAGCAGGAGGACCTCGAGAAGACCTACGCGGAGATGGGCCAGATACCCGGCCGCGCGGGCAAGGAGTACAAGCACCGTGCAACCGTCCCGATGCGGGTCGAGGCTGGCGCCGAGGACGGCACCTGGGAGATCACGATCGGGTCGCAGACCCAGACGCTCACCCTCGACGGCTGGAGTGACTTCTTCCAGATGGACTTCGAACTGAGCCCCCTGGTGTCGGTGCCCGCGGTGACCCGCGCCCGCGTCCTCGGCGATGACCCGTTCGAGCTTTACATCGACACCCTCCAGTTCGACCCGGCCAAGCCGTCCTTCTGGCAGCCTACGAGCAGCCCCCTCGGCTTCTCCGCGGAGCTCGCCCAGGGGATCGGCTCGACCTTCGAGACGCTCGGCTGGGGCTGCATGACCAACCAGATCAAGGACGAGCTCCTTGACCCCGCCGTCTTCCTCGAGGACGTCGAGTTCACCATGACCTTCCGCCGCAAGCTCATGCAGCGGATGCTCGAGGACCAGGACTGGAGAGTGCTCTACTCGGTCTTCAGCACGACCGACCGGGTGCAGCACATGATGTACCGGTTCTACGACCCGGAGCACCCCATGTACGACGCCGAGGAGGCGTCGCGCAAGGTGACCTTCTTCGGGGAGGAGATCGAGCTCCGTGACGCCATCCCCGCCATCTATCGCCAGATGGACAGCATCGTCGGGGAGGCCATGGGGGCGCTCCGTGACGACGACACCCTGATGCTCTGCGCCGACCACGGGTTCACCAGCTACCGGCGCGGAATGCACGTGAACAACTGGCTGGCGAGCGAGGGCTTCCTGACCCTGAAGGAGGGGCTCGATAGCACGGCTGGGGGCTTCGCTGCGATCGACTGGTCGAAGACCCAGGCCTACAGCCTCGGCCTGGGCATGGTCTTCCTCAACCTCGAGGGCCGCGAGCCCGCCGGCATCGTCAAGCGCGAGGACGCCCGCGGCGTGCTCGAGGCGATCCAGGAGCGCTTCCTGGCGGCCGAGGACGAGGGCCGCAAGGTGGGGTCCAGCGCGACGATCATCCAGGACGTGTACGAGGGACCGATCGCGTGGGGGACGAAGGACTACCCCTGCTCCGACCTGATGCTCGGGTTCGCCGAGTTCTATCGGGTCTCCTGGTCGACGGTGGGCGGCGGGCTCCCGGTCACCCGCGATGACTCCGACGCCGTCGTGCCCAAGCCCACATACAGCGACAACACCAACCTCTGGTCCGGCGACCACGCCTCGAACGACCCGAACGTGGTCACCGGGATCTTCTTCTGTAGCCGGAAGGTGTCCAGTGAGGACGGGACCTTCTCGGTGATGGACATCGCGCCCACGGTGCTCTCGAGGCTCGGGGCTCCGATCCCCGCCGACCTGGACCGCCCCGCCCTCGCCTTCGACTGAGGGGCGGACACCATGGATGGATTGATCTCTCCGATCTCGGCGACGGACCTGAAGGCTCGGCTCGACGCGGGGGAGGACCTCGTCCTCCTCGACGTCCGTGAGCCCGAGGAACTCGCGATCTGTGCGATCCCGGGCGTGACGCACATCCCCCTGGGGGAGCTGAGCGTGCGGCACCACGAGCTCGACCCCGAGGCCGAGATCGTGTGCATCTGCCACCACGGCATCCGCAGCGCCAACGCCGCTGCCGGCCTCTCGGGCATCGGCTTCGAGCGGCTGCTCAACCTGACGGGCGGGGTGGAGCGCTGGGCGCGGGACGTGGATCCCGCCATGGCGCGCTACTAGGGGGCAGGCGCTCCAGGCGGTGAAAGGGCCGGGGTCCATCTCCCAACAAGGGAGCGGACCACGACCCTGGAAACCCAACGATGCCAAGCTCTCCGACCTCGCACCTATCCGCCCCTGTTCCTCCCATCGACTGCCTCGGGTCTGCCGACCCGGCGGGGCCGCGGATGGTCTCGAGGGACCTGGCCTGGGAGGATCCGATCACTGGGGAGCGGCTGGGGATCCGGCTCAAGGCGGGCGCCGGCCTCCTCCGACGCCTCCTGGGAGATGGGTTCAAGGAGGCCGAAGCGGCCCCTGGGAGGGCGATTCCGCCCGGCCCGGGCGTCGCGGCGTGACCCGGGGGGACACGGGGGCGCGAGGTCGTTATTCTCTTCCGCTTCCCGGCGCGGCCCGATCGTCTCCGCGAGGACCCCCTCCGATGCCCGAAGATCACACCCCGACCCTCAGCCAGCAGCTTCCCGAGGACCTGACCGCCGCGCCCTCTGGCGCCGCCAAGGTCAGCGTGGTCTTCGGGAGCGCCTCCGACTGGCCCACCATGCGCGCGACCGTCGAGGTGCTGGACACCTTCGGGGTCGCCTGCGAGTACGGGGTCGTCTCTGCCCACAGGACGCCGGATCGACTCCGCGAGTTCGCGGAGGGAGCCCGTCACCGCGGCGTCGAGGTGATCATCGCTGCGGCCGGTGGAGCCGCGCACCTCCCCGGGATGATCGCCGCCTGGACCACGCTCCCGGTCCTCGGCGTCCCGATCCGCAGCCGCGCCCTGAGCGGTGTCGACTCGCTGCTCTCCATCGTGCAGATGCCCCGGGGCGTCCCGGTGGGGACCCTGGCCATCGGCGACGCGGGTGCGAGCAATGCCGCGCTCCTCGCCCTCCGGATCCTCTCGACCCACGACCAGGAGGTCGAGCAGCGACTGCAGGCGTTCGGTGACGACGCCGCGGCCTCGGCCCTCTCCGCACCCCTGGACTGAACGATGACCCGCGCTGAGGCTCGAGTCGAGCCGGGGGGCACCCTCGGCGTCTTTGGAGGTGGCCAGCTGGGGCGGATGTTTGGCATCGCCGCCCGCCAGATGGGGTACCGCTTCGCCGTCTACTCCGACGATGTGGGCGGCCCCGCGTCGCAGATCGCAGACGTGGCCGTGCAAGGCGCGTACGACGACGAGGAGGCGGTCGCCTCCTTCGCCCGCCAGGTCGACGCCGTCACCTTCGAGTTCGAGAACGTCCCGGCGATCGCCGGCGCGACCGCGGTCAAGCACACCCTCGTGCGTCCCGACGGGTCGCTCCTGCACACCGTGCAGGACCGGACGCGCGAGAAACAAGGGCTGGTGAGCATCGGCCTGCCGGTGGCCCCCTTCCACGCCATCGCCAGCGCGGCGGACCTCGAGGCCGCGCGTGAGCGGATCCCGGGCGCCGGGGTCCTGAAGACCTCCAGCTTCGGGTACGACGGCAAGGGGCAGGCCCGAATCGCGGACGGCTCCGAGCTCGCGGCGGCCTGGACCGCGCTCGGGGAGGTCCCCTGCGTCCTTGAGGGTCTCGTGCCCTTCGAGGAGGAGATCTCGGTCATTGTCGCCCGGGGAGCGGGCGGCGACGTGGCCATCTACGAACCCTTCGCCAACGAGCACACCAACCACATCCTCGACGTCACGGTCTGCCCGGCGGCGCTCGAGCCGGCGGTGGCCCAGGAGGTGGAGCGGATCGCGCGCGCCGTCGTCGAGGGATTCGACGTGGTGGGGGTCCTGTGCGTGGAGCTCTTCCGCCTACCGGACGGGGAGATCCTCGTGAACGAGATCGCCCCGCGCCCGCACAACTCGGGCCACGTCACCATCGACGCCCACAGCTGCTCGCAGTTCGAGCAGCAGGTCCGCGCGGTGGCGGGGTTGCCCCTGGGGTCCAGCGAGCGCGTCGGGCCTCCGGCGGCGATGTCGAACCTCCTGGGCGACCTGTGGTCCGCGGGAGCGCCGGACTTCGCGGCGGCCCTGGCGATCCCTGAGGTCTCGCTCCACCTGTATGGGAAGGCCGAGCCGCGGCCTGGGCGGAAGATGGGGCACCTCTCCGCGACGGCGCCGACGGCCGAGCAGGCAGCCGCCCGGGTCAGGGCCGCCCGAGCAGCCTTGACCGGCGAGTGAGCCGGGGCCGACGCGGAATCGACGTCGGGCCTCTCTCCGCGCAGGCGTGGGGACTGGCGATTGGCTAGGCTCGGGCCATGAGTTTCCACTGGAAGGTCCTCCTCTGGATGGCGGCCGGCGCCCTCGTCGGTCTCCTGATGCAGACGTTTCTCTCTGCCCCGGCTTACTCCGGGCTCGACGTCACGGGAGCCGATGGCGGCGTGGCCGTCACGGGGGTGGCGAAGGGTAGCCCCGCGGCGAAGGCGGGGCTCGCGCAAGGCCAGCAGTTCGAGGCGGCGGTGGTCTCCAGGGGTTCGGAGGCCGAGGAGCGCGTCGAGCTGCGGAGCGCCATCGACCTCGCGGACGGGGTGGTCAAGGACCGCTCGAACGGCGAGGTCCTCTGGTTGGTGCCTGCCGGAAACAGCGCAGCGGCAGCGGAGGGGAACGTGGACCCCATGGCCGGCGCAGTGGCGCTGACGGTCACCTTCGCCCCTGACAGCCCGCGGGCCAGGGCGGTCGCGCCCTTCTCGTTCGCCGCGGACATCTTCCTGGCGCTCCTCAAGATGCTGATCGTGCCCATCGTGCTGACCTCGATCATCACGGGCGTCGCGAGCGTGGGCTCCATGGGGGACCTCAAGCGGCTCGGTGGCAAGACCTTCGCCTACTACATGGCCACCAGCGTGCTGGCGATCATCGTGGGGCAGCTGCTGGTGAACATCATCCGGCCGGGCGACGGCGCCACCCTTGGGCTCTCGCCGCTCACCGCGGCCGGGGCGAGCCCTGACGCGAGCTTCATCGAGGTCATCAAGCGGATGATCCCGAGCAACATCGCCGCCTCCCTCACCGATAACGGCGCGATGCTCTCCATCATCTTCTTTGCGCTCATCTTCGGGTTCTTCATCACCCGCACCTCGGAGCCGCACCAGACGCGGGTGAAGGAGCTCTTCGAGAGCCTCTTCGAGGTGGTCATGACCATGGCCGAGGGCATCCTCAAGCTCCTGCCCTACGGCGTCTTCGCGCTGCTGGTCAAGGTGGTCGCGAGCACGGGCTTCGCGCCCTTCAAGGCGCTGCTGCTGTACATGTTTACCGTGGCCCTTGCCCTTGTGATCCACGCCACCGTGACCCTCCCGGTCCTCCTCCGCTCCATCGGGAAGATCCGGCCGATGGACTGGTTCCGGGCCATGTCGCCGGCGCTCATGACGGCCTTCAGCACCTCTTCGTCCTCGATGACCCTGCCGGTGACGCTCAAGACGGTCGAGGAGCGTGGGCGGGTCAGCAACCGGGTGACCTCCTTCACCCTGCCCCTCGGCGCCACCATCAACATGGACGGCACGGCCCTGTACGAGTGCATCGGGGTCATCTTCCTCGCCCAGTACTACGCCGCGGTGGGGGACTTCGAGCTGACCCTCGGGGCGCAGGCCCTGGTCGTGGTGCTGGCGCTGCTGGCCAGCGTCGGCGCGGCGGGGATCCCCTCGGCCGGGCTGGTGATGATGCTCACGATCCTCTCTGCCCTGGAACTGCCCCTCGAGGGAGCGGCGCTGCTCCTCGCGGTGGACCGCCCCCTGGACATGATGCGGACGGTCGTCAACGTGTGGTCAGACTCCTGCGCCGCGGCGGTGGTCGCGCGTACCGAGGGAGAGGAGGGGCCGCTTGCTCCCGCCACGGCCTGAACGGGGTAGACTTTCCGCCCGAACCCGTCGATCTCAGCTATGAACTCCGGCTCACTCAACGAACGAATCACGCGCGCTCTCGCCTTCATGCTCCGCCACCAGCCTGAGGAGTTCGACCTCGAACTCGATCGCTTCGGCTGGGGTGACCTCGAGGACGTGGTCTACGCACTCCAGGAGCGAACGGGCTCCACGGTGGAAGAGGACGACGTGGCCGAGGCCATCGAGTCCAGCGACCGGCCGCGCTACGAGATCAAGGACGGCAAGATCCGCGCCCTCTACGGACACTCGATCCAGATCGACCCCGGCGAGCCCACGGAGCCGCCTGACGAGCTCTTCATCGGCGTGGGGAGCCGCGACGCCTCGCGCGCCGAGGATCAGGGCCTGCGGAGCGGGCGCCGTGCCTTCCTGCACCTCGCGCGCACGGAGGAGGAGGCCCGCGAGTCGGGCCGTCGGATCGCCCGGGACTACGCCGTCGTGACGGTGTTCGCCGGCGAGGCCTTCGACGAGGGCACGGACTTCTACGATCGGGGCGCGCTCTTCCTCGCGGATGAGATCCCCGGGGAATTCCTCGAGGTCGGCGAGATCCAGCACGACGGGATCGAGCGCGACGAAAACCGCCGGTCGCGAGGCCGCAGGAATGCCGATGGTCCCCGGGGCCCCCGCCGTGGACGCGGCCGTGGCCGCGGGCGGGGCGGTCGCGATGACGACCGGCCGTCGGGTGGTGACCGTGGTCGAGATCGGGATGAACCCCGCCGCGAGCGGGAGGAGCCCCGTCGCGAGCGGGAGGAGCCCCGGCGCGAGGAAGCCCCGCGCGAGGAAGCCCCGCGCAGGGAGCCGGCGGGCGAGACCGCGGGCTCGTTCGGAGGCGGCCTCGCCGGCGGCGCAGCGCCGGCCGCGAGCGAGGAGCAAGCCAGCCCCAAGCCTGAGCCCAAGAAGGCCGCGCCCAAGGCCGAGCCCAAGGCGGAGCCCCGCAAGCAGGACCGCGAAGAGGAGTCGGGTTCCGCTCCCTCCGGGTTCGGCGCCGGGCTGTAACCCTGCCCCTCACCATGGGGCTCGCTCAGCGCCTACCCGCGCTCCCCGACGGCTTCCGGGTCGTCGAGGGAGAGCGCGGGGTGATGGCCTGTCGGGAGGAGCTGCTGGACGCGCTGATCGCCTCGGGCTTCTCGCCGGACGGGCGCCATCGAGCCGGCGGCAAGCCCGAGATGGCGGACGCCGTGGAGGCCGGCCGGGAGCCCCTCGGCCTGCTGGACGTGGCGGGGGTCCCGTGCCTGGCACGCCGCTTCAGCCACGGTGGGCTGGCGCGCGCGCTGACCGGACGGCGCTTCAAGGACCCCGCGCGCCCCTTCGAGGAGCTGGCGCTGTCGGAGGCGCTCCGCGAGCGAAGGGTGCCCACGCCGCGGGTCCTGGCGGCCCGCGCGGTCAGGGTGCGCCCGGTGGGCTTCGAGCTGACGCTCGTGTCAGAGCGGATTCCCGACTCGATGGACCTCGGGCACCTGCTCGGCGCGGTCCGTCGGGGGGAGCGCAGCGCGGAGGAGCTATGTCGGGCGATCGACGCGGCTGGCCAGCTCGTACGCCGGCTGCACGATGCGGGCTGCGTCCACGCGGACCTGCAGCCCGCCAACATCCTTCTCCTCGAGGGGCGCTGGGAGGAGGCCTGGATCCTGGACCTCGACCGGTCGAGGCTGCGCGGCGATGGGGGGCTCCCGGAGGCCTCACGCGTCCGCAACCTCGGGCGCCTCTGGCGACACGTCGCGCGGCGAGATCGAGAGTACGGGCCGGTGGTGGGGGTGCGAGGCGCCATTCGCTTCCTGCGTGCGTACGGCGTCGACCGGTCCGAGCGGCGCCGCTTCATGGCCGCGGTGGAGCGGAGCGCCGGTGACCGGGGCCCGTTGCACCGGGTCGGTTGGTGGCTCGAGCGGACGTTCGGCCGCTCCGTGGATGCCCGCGCGGCGGCAGGCGGCGCTCAGCCCCCGAGGACGCCGCGGGGATAGAGCGGCCCGTCCGCGGAGAGGGCGCTCTCGAGCAGCGCCCGGGTCCAGCGGAGGTGTCGGCGCCGCTTGAGCCGGGATCCGAGCCGGTCATTGTCCGCGAGGATCTGGCGTTCGATCCCGCGGCGCACCTGGATCGCGAGCTTGGTCCGTCCGCTCTCGGCAAGGGCCAGGGAGAGGGTCGCGCTGACGACGATCTGGTCGGGGAGCTCCGCGCCGTGCTCCACGGTCAGCCGCTGCGCATGCAGGGCGCCGCGTAGGGCCTCCGGCCGCTCCCCCGCCTCGCGGGCCAGTCGAGCCTCGACCGCGACCGTCAGGGCGAGGTGGCGTTGAAGGCCCAGGGCCGTGGACAGCCGGTGAGACCTGCGGACCAGGTCGCGCGCGCCGGGGAGCCCCTTCTCGGCGATGAGGATCCCGAGGAAGAGCGAGGCGGTGGCCTCGCCCCGCCGGTCCTCGGTCCGCCGCGCGGCGAAGAGGGCGTCCCGGAGCATCAGCTCGGCCTCCCGTTCCCTTCCCACGTCGGCCAGGAGCCGCCCGTGCCGCGCGGCGACCTCCACCTCGATCCGGCCCTCGCCCCCTCGGAGGGCGAGTTCACCGGCGCGTTCGAAGGCCCGGTCGGCGAGCCGGAGGCGGCCGATGAGGCGCCACGCACGCCCCGCGACCAGGCTGGACTCGGCCCGCGCCGCGGTGGCCCCCAGGCTCCGCTCGTTGCGCCGCAGAGAGCGCCGGAGCTGGGTGAGGGTCCGGAGGGCGCCCTCGGGGTCACCCCCATAGATGAGGATCAGAGCGTCGAGGATGTTGGCGTGGGCGCTGGCGACCGGGTCCGGAGCCAGGCCCGCCGCCTCCCTCGCCCGACTCCGGGCCTCGTCGAGGTCCCCGAGCTCGAGCGCGATCCGCCCCGACAGGCGGGCGATCTCGGCCCGGTCCAGCTCCAGCTGGTCCTGGCTGCGACCGGGCCCAGGGCCCTCGCGCGCTGCGCGATCGGCGAGCCCCTCGGCATTGCGCAGCAGACCCCGGGCGAGCCCGAACTCGCCGCCGCCGATGGAGAAGCGGGCGTGGAGCAGGTAGACCCGGGCTCCCTCGGCGGGCCGTCGCTCGAGGTCGAGCTCGAGCTCCGCCAGCCCCTCCAGCGCCGCCCGCTGCTCGGCCCGCTCGCCCAGTCGATCGGCGGCTCCGGCGAGCGCCTCGAGGAACAGCGCCCGGGGGCCCTCGAGGCCGTCGCCCGCGTCGAGGGCCTCCAGACCCCAGCCGGCCAGCGTGGCCAGGCGATGGGGGTGCCCCGCGCTCGCGAGGCGCCGTAGCATGCCTGGAAGGATCGAGAGGAGCTCCTCGAGGGACTCTCCCTCTCGCAGGTGGAAGGCCCGCCTGAAGCTGGGCCGCCGGCCGAGCCGGGTCTCCAGCTCGCGGAGCGCTCGAGCGACGGCGAGGTGCCCGCGTCGTCGTCGCCGAGCCGACATCTTCGCCAGGATCTCATCCCGCTCGATGGGCTCCGCGAAGCGGTAGCGGCTCCCCGAGGGCACGATCCAATCCGTCCGCACCAGGTGACTGAAGGCGGCCTCGCGGGTGCCCACCGGGACGCCGTTCCACGCGTTGGCGACGACGGCGGCCTCGAAGCGACTCCCGACGATGGCGAGCCGCTCGAGCCAGATCCGGGCCCGTCCGTCGAGGGTGGCGAGCCGCTCGTCCACGGCCTCCAGGATTCCCTTCGGACGGGGGAGCTCGTCAGGGGAGATCAACAGCTCGAGCCCCTGCCCCTGGCCAGCCATGGGCCGCGCCCAGCCCCGTTCCTCCATCAGGCGGAGGACCTCCTCGACGCTCCCCGGGACACCGCCGGTGCGCTCGTGGAGGACCCGAGCCAGGCGGAGCCTGGGGACCGAGTGATGGAAGGTGTGCTCGACGATCTTGAGGACCGCCTCCTCGCTGATGGGGCCCAGGGGGATGGAGACCGTGAATGGCTGCACGCGCCGGCGCAGCTCGGCGAGGCCCGCGGCCTTCCGGAAGCCGGCCCGCTGCCGCTCGCCGAGGACGAGCAGCAGGCGGGTCTCCGGCAGCCCGCGGGCCACCCGCATCAGGGCGTCGAGGGTCGTCGTCCCGGCGAAGTTGATGTCGTCCAGGAAGATGATCGTGGGGCGTGAGCGCCCCAGGGCGAGCATCCACTCCCCCAGGGCGGCCGCCTCGGTCACCTCCTGGTCCTCCGGGACCCTCGGACCGGGGTCGAGGGCGTTGATGAGGGTGCGCGCGATGGGGGGGGGCACAGCCCCGTCGACGAGGGCGCGCGAGCGTTCGCCTGGGGCGACGTCGTGGGGCAGGTGGAGCCAGCGCCGGACCAGGGTCAGGAGCGTGGCGCCGGGTCGCTCCTCGGTGACCCGCTCGCAGCGCCCGTAGATGTAGATCGGCGGGGACTCGGACTGTCCCCTGATCCGGTGCACGAACTCGGTGACGAGCCTCGACTTCCCCATGCCGCGGTCCCCGCGCAGGAGGGCCACCGCGCCCCCTTCGCTGGCAGCATCCCAGGCCCCCACGAGCCGCGCGAGTTCATCGACGCGGCCCACCAGGGGTAGGTCATGTCGACCTGCCCACGGGGTGGCCCGCGTCTGTTCGGCGGCGCCCTCCGACAGACGAGCTCGCCACCAGGGCGAGGACTCACCCAGGGCGAGCACCTCGGCCACGGTCGAGCAGGACGGTCGCTCGGTGGGCTCCGGCGCGAGGGCGGCCAGCACGATGGCGTCGAGCAGGGGCGACAGCCTGGGGACGAGGTTCGACGGCGGGTGGACGCCGCCGGAGCGGAGCCTCCGGAGGTCCGGGGGGGCCCCGCAGGCCGGGGCGCCCACCGCGATCTCGAAGAGCAGCGCGCCGAGGGCGAAGGTGTCCGCCGTCCCGGAGGCGGGGGCGCCGCTCGCCCGCTCCGGCGAGAGGAAGCGCGGTGTGCCGAGGGCGCCACCCGCGGAGCCCTCACGCTCTGCGTGCCCGAGGTCCACCAGGCTGGCCCGCCCCTCACGGTCGAGGCGAACGTTGTCTGGCTTCACGTCACCGTGGACCCAGCCGGCGGCATGGAGCTCGGCCAGGGCCGCCGCAAGGCGGGCGCCGATGGCGCGCACCGTGGGCTCGGGGAGCGCGCCGGTCGATTCGAGCTCCTCGGCCAGCGAGGTCCCCGGTATGAAGTCCTGTAGCAGCCACGCGCGGTCCGCACCAGGATCCGACGCGGCGTCGGCGGTGGCGGTGCTCCCACTGCGCAGGCGGGGGGCCGGCGAGGTCTCATCGAGCCAGTAGGTCCTGGCCACGGCGTCATGGACGAAGTCCGCCGAGACCCGCGCTTCCCGCTGCAGGGTGCCGAGGGCGTCGGGGTCCCGTGCGAGCTTTGGCCGCAGGATCTTGATCGCGACATCCGCGCCCGCAGCGAACGGGCCCCAGTCCGCTCCCATGCGAGCGCGCCAGACCCGGCTGGTGTTTCCGAGGCCGTGCACGTCGAGCAACTCCACGTGGGGAGGGCCTTGCATGCCGTCACCCTCGGAAGGCTGACGATCCTGAGCGGGACTGGGCGAGGTCATCTGGGCGCCGAATCGGTACCTTGTGCGTCCGCGGGTGGCTCTCCTTCGACGGGCCCTGGGCCAGGAGGCGCTCCCGGGCTCCGAGTCTACGAAGCCCCGCTTGCTCCACGACCCTTGACCTTCCACGTCTACAACTCACTGACCCGATCCAAGGCGCCGTTCTCGACCATCGAGGACGGTGTGGTCCGCATGTACAACTGCGGACCGACGGTCTATGGCCGTCCCCACATCGGAAATTATCGGAGCTTTCTCTTCGCGGACATCCTGCGTCGGTGGCTGGAGTACCTCGGTTACGAGGTGCGGCAGGTGATGAACATCACCGACGTCGGGCACCTCACGGACGACACGGAGGCGGACTCCTCCGGCGAGGACAAGGTCGAGGCTCGCGCCAGGGCCGAGAAGAAGGACCCCTTCGAGATCACCCGCGAGTACACCGCCATGTTCCTGGAGGACATGGGCGCGCTCGGGGTCAAGGAGCCGATGGCCCGCCCGAAGGCCACCGAGTACATCGACGAGATGGTCGAGATGGTGGAGGCGCTGATCGAGAAGGGGCACGCCTACAGGGTCGGCGAGAACGTCTACTTCGATGTCACGAGCTTCCCCGAGTACGGACGCCTGTCGGGGAACCGCGTGGACGACCTCGAGGCGGGCAAGCGCGTGGAGGTCAACGAGGAGAAGCGGCACCCCGCCGACTTCGCGCTCTGGAAGAGCGACGCGGCGCACCTGATGAAGTGGGACACCGTGTTCGGCGCCGATGGCTTCCCAGGCTGGCACATCGAGTGCTCGGCCATGGCCAAGGCGCTCCTGGGCGAGCGAGTCGATATCCACACGGGCGGAGAGGACAACGTCTTCCCGCACCACGAGTGCGAGATCGCCCAGAGCGCGTGCGCCAACGGCGTGCCGCTGGCGGAGGTGTGGATGCACGCCAAGTTCCTGCAGGTGGACGGCGGCAAGATGAGCAAGAGCCTCGGCAACGTGTACACGCTGCCGGACGTGGTGGGGCGGGGGTTCGAGCCACGCCACCTGCGGTTCGCGCTGGTGCGCGGTCACTACCGGACCCAGATCAACTTCACCTGGGCGATCATGGACGAGATCAGGGCGCGGCTCGAGAACCTCGACGAGATCGCGGTCCTGCTCCACCGCATCCTCGACGGGGGCGCGGCCGCCGCCGAGGGTGCCGGTCGAGAGACCCTCACCGCCGCTATCGACGGCTTCGAGGCGGGGATGAACGACGACCTCAACATGCCGGTGGCCCTCGCGGCCCTCGAGGGGCTGCGCAAGCCGCTCCTCGACGGCGCCGTCGGCGCGGACGTGGCGCGCGACGCGATGGCCTGGTTGGAGCGCGCCAACTCCGTCCTCGGCTTCATCGAGACGGGGGCCCAGAGCGCCGACGCCGAGGTGGAGGCGCTCATCGAGGCTCGAACAGCGGCGAAGGCCGCCAAGGACTGGGCTGCGGCCGACGCTGCCCGGGACGCGCTCACGGCGCTGGGGATCGAGATCCAGGACACCCCCGAGGGGGTCGTCTGGCGGCGCCGTTGAGGTCGAGCCGCCGGCGCGGGCCAGGGGCGGCGGTCACCGCCCGGCGGGGAGCCGGTCAGCTCGACGGGTCGCCGTCGTTCTCGTCTCCCCGGATCTGACGGTCCCGCCGGAGCGCCTGGGCGATCATGTCGTCCATCTGCTCCGCGTCCGACGCGGTGGTGTCGGCGAGGAAGCGGAGCTCGGGGATGGAGCGGGTCTCCAGGACTCGGCCCACCTGCTTGCGGATGAACCCCGTGGCGTGCTCCAGCATCTTCTCGGCCTTGGAACGTTCGGAGTCGCTGCCCAGGACGGAGTAGAAGAGCTTCGCCACCGACAGGTCCGAGTTGAGCTCCACGCGGACGATCGTGATGAACTGCCCCCGGGGGTCGGAGATCTCGTGCTGCAGGCAGTGAGCAGCGCGGCGCTGGATCGTGGCCTCGATGCGGGCAATGGTGCGCGGGTTCGCCATGGTTTGTTCTCCTCGGGCGTCCAGATGTCTCTCGTCACGACAGGCGGGGCACCAGGGGTGCCCCGCCCGGGTCGAGCGCCGCGACGCCGCGGCATCGATCGATCAGAGCGACCGCTTGATCTCCTTCATGCGGTACGCCTCGACCACGTCCTCCAGACGGATGTCACGGAAGTCCTTGAGGACGATGCCGCACTCGAAGCCCGAGCGGACCTCGTTGGCCTCCTCCTTCTCGCGTCGGAGCGAGCCGATCTGGCCCGTGTAGACCACGGTGCCGTCGCGGATCAGGCGCACCTTGTTGCTGCGCTTGACCGTGCCGTCCGTGACCATGCAACCTGCGATGAGGCCGATCTTGGAGGACTTGAAGAGCCGTCGGATCTCGACGTGCCCCATGATCTCCTCCTCGAATTCCGGCTTCAGTGCGCCTTCCATGACGCGGCGGAGGTCGTCGAGCAGCTCGTAGATGACGCCGTAGCGCCTCACCACGAGGCCGCCGCGTTCTGCCGCCTGGCGCGCCTTCGGGTTGACCGAGACGTGGAAGGCGATGAGCAGGGCCTCGGAGGTGGAGGCGAGGTCGACATCGCTCTCCGTGATGGGCCCGACGCCGGCGTGGACCAGCTTGACCTGGACCTCGTCGTGCTCGAGGGCGTCGATCTCCTGGCGGATGACCTCGACGGAACCCTGGACGTCGGCGCGGACGATGACGTTGATGATCTCGCGCTCGGTCTTGGGGGCGGAGCCGAGGATGGCCTCAAGCTCGCGGCTGGGCTCGCGCTTGGAGGCCAGCATCTTCGCCCGGCTCGTCCGCTCGCGCTCCTGAGCGATCTCCTTGGCCTGGGCGAGGGTCTCGATCACGTGGAAGGGCTGCCCGACGCCCGGCAGGGCGTCGAGGCCGGTGACCGACACGGGGGTGGACGGGCCTGCAACCTTCAGGGTCTTGCCTCGGTCGTTGATGATCTGGCGGACCTTGCCGTAGCCCTCGCCTGCAAGGATGACATCGCCCTTGTTGAGCGTGCCGTCCTGAACGAGGAGGTGGGCGACGATGCCTCGACCCTGCTGGATCTCGGCCTCGAGGACCACGCCTGCCGCGGGGCCGTCGGGGTGCGCCCGGAGGCCGAGCTCCGACTCGCCCATGAGGAAGATGTGCTCGAGGAGCTCCTCGATCCCTTCACCGGACATGCCGGAGGTCTCGAACATGGCGGTCTTGCCGCCGTACTGCTCGGGGACCAGTTCCTGACCCATCAGCTGCTGGATCACGGAGTTCGCGTTGAACTCCGGTCGGTCCTTCTTGTTGATGGCGACGACGATCGGGGTGCTAGCCGCCCGCGCGTGGGCGATGGCCTCGACCGTGCTCGGCTTGACGCCGTCATCGCCGGCCACAACGAGCACCACGATGTCCACGGCCTTGGCGCCCCTGGCGCGCATGGCGGTGAAGGCCTGGTGTCCCGGCGTGTCGACGATGGTGACGGTGTGCCCGAGCCGGGTCTGGACCTGGTAGGCCCCGACGTGCTGGGTGATGCCGCCGGACTCCTTGTCAGCGACCTTGGTCTCCCGGATCTTGTCGATCAGCGTGGTCTTACCGTGGTCGACGTGGCCGAGGAACGCGACGGTGGGGGAGCGCTCGACGAGGTGCTCCTCCTCGATCTCGCTCCGCTTCTTCGCGACGTCGTCGATCATCAGCTGCTCCGCTGTGACCTCCTGCTTGATCTCGAGGGTGACCTCGAACTCCGCCGCGAGCAGCATGGCCGTATCCGAGTCGAGCGTCGCGTTGAGCGTGAACATGCCGAGCTGCTGCTCGAGCGCACGCTTCTGCACGACGCTGCTCTTCAAGGACAGGCCGTCCGCGAGCTTGGCCATGGTGATCGGCTCCTCGATCGCGACCGAGCCGCCCTTGTGGGGAGACTCCGTGACCTGATCCCGGCTACCGCCGCGCCCGCCGCTGTTTCTGCGGCCCGGAGGGCCACCAGCGGCCCGATTGCGCCTGAGGAAGCGGCCTTGCTCGCGCTCGCGGAGCTCGGCGGCCGTCATCTTGCCCCGGGGCCCCGCGGGGCCTGCCTGGCGATTGCGGTCCCGCCCGAAGGTGGGCCGCACGTCGGGGGTGGCGTCGTCACGAGACTGCAGCCGGCGGGAATCCGGGCGGCTGCGGCTGGGGGAGGACTGCTGGAAGCTCGACGGATCGATGAATCCGACCACGTTGCCCTTCCGTGCGGCGCCATCCGAGTCTGCCTTGTCGGCGGTGACCTCCTTTGCCGGCGCCGCGCCCGCGGTCGGAGCCGCGGCTTCGGCGGAGGGGGCCTCGGCGGCGGGAGCGCTCGGGCTCGGGGCCTCTTCAGCGGGGGCCTCCGGGGCTGGCGCAGCGGCCACGGGGGCTTCCGCAGCAGAGGCCTCCACAGCAGGAGCCTCGACTCCAGCGGATTCGGTTGAGGGTGTCTCCGCCGCGGGGGCGGCCTCGACGGCGGGTGTCTCCGGCGCAGGGGCGGTCTCGGCCGCGGGGCGATCGGCGGCGGGGGCCTCCTCGACCGCAATCTCGACGGGGGCCGGCTCCGCAGGCGCGGGCTCCACAGGGGCAGGGGGCGGGGGGGCGGCCGCGGGTTCGGCCGGCACGGCCTTCTTCCTGCGTTTCAGGCCCGGGAGCCCGGCGAGGACACCGTCGCTCTCGTCCGCCGCGGGCGCCTTCTTGCGCTTCTTCACCCGCAGTCCGCCGCTCTCGTCCTCGGGCGCTTCCGCCGGCTGGCTCGGAGAGATGCCGTTGGCCTCGAGCAGTCCCTGTGCCTGGACGAGCTCGAACGGATCGAGCGCGGACATGTGGCTCTTCGCCTTGCTGAATCCGAAGTCTCGAAGCTTGGACGCCAGGTCCTTGCCGGGCATGCCGTACTGCTTCGCTAGATCGTGGATGCGTACCTTGTCGCTCAAACTTTCGTTGGTGGGTTCTTGGGGCGCTCGTGGGTGGGTTGGAGCGCCGGGCTGGCCGTGGTCTTCTCCGAGATCGGCCAGCGTGAAGAATCACCTGGTCCGAGCGGGGAGATCGTCCTCAAAGCGGACGAAGTGGCTTGTTCTGGGGGGCGTTGGAAGGCCAGAGGGGATTGCGCGCTGCTGCGCGCGGTCCTCAGGCTTCATGGCGGGAGACGATCACGATGATGGGTTGGGCTCTGGGTGACCTTGGGGCTGGGATCAGGACGCCGCCGGCGGGGCCGGCGGTTCCTCAACCGTGTCAGAATGTCCGGCAGGGGCCTCGATCGGGACCTCTGCAGCGTCTGCGGGGGCCTCACCCTCTGCAGGTGCTGCGGAGGCCTCGTCGAAGTACTCCTCGCGGGTCTTGATGTCGATCTCCCATCCGCAAAGGCGGCTGGCGAGGCGCACGTTCTGGCCGCGCTTGCCGATGGCGAGAGACTGCTGCTCTTCATCCACGAGCACCGTCACGGAGTGGCGATCCACGTGGGGGTAGATGTTGTCCAGGTGGATCTTGGCCGGCCCGAGCCCGTTCATGACGAGGGTCTCAAGGGAGTCGCTCCACCGGATGATATCGATGCGCTCGCCACGCAGCTCGTCGATGACCGCCTTGATCCGAGAGCCGCGCACGCCGACGCAGGCGCCGATGGCGTCGATCTTCGGGTCGCTGGAGAGGACGGCCATCTTCGTGCGGTAGCCCGGCTCGCGGACGACGCGCTTGATCTCGATGATCTGGTCGGCGATCTCCGGCACCTCGAGCTCGAAGAGGCGACGGACGAGGTCCGGGTGGGTCCGGCTCACGAGGACCTTGACCCGGCTCCCGTCCTTGCGGACCTCGACGATGATGACGCGGATCCGGTCGCCGGGGGCGTAGGTCTCCCCGCGCACGCGGTCCTCGCGGATCAGGTTCGCCTCCACGTCGCCGAGGCTGACGATCAGGTCCTGACCTTCGTAGCGCTGGACCTCACCGCTGATGAGCTGGCCGACCCGCGCCTCGTACTTGTCATAGAACACGTCACGCTCGGCCTCGCGAACGCGCTGGGTGAAGCCCTGCTTGACGGTCTGGGCGACGATCCGCCCGAGATCCTCCATGTCGAACTCGTACACACCTTCGTCGTCTTCGATCGTCACCTCGCCCGATTCCCGGTCGATGGTGCAGATCAGGTCCTCGCCCTCGCCGAAGCGCTTACGCACGGCAGCGGCCATCGACTCCTCCAAGGCGCGGAAGATGACTTCCCGAGGGATGTTCTTCATCGCGTGGAGCGCGTCGATTGTCTGGAGGAGGGTCTCGGGATTCATGGCTCGAGGTCGGGGCAATAGAAAAGGAGCGGGGGAATCCCCGCTCCTTCCGCTGCGCAGCGGCGGTCAGCTCCAGGGGTGAGAAGGAGGCTGGCCGCGATGCGCGGTGTCCAGGAGAGTTTGTAGGGTCTTCAGGCGCCGCGTAGTCTGGTCCAGGGGGTCCGGGGAGTCAACCTCTCCCGGCCCGCTTCCAGGGGCCGCCGACGGGCCCTCCTCGACGCAAGTCGGCCCCCGCCCGAGATCCGACGATGAAGCCCGATTCCCACGACCCCCAGGTCCCTGCCACAGGAGCGGCCTCCGACCCCGGTGGCTCCGAGGGCCGCGCCTGGAGCTCGTTCGAGGCGGATCTGGAGCGCGTGGCGGTCTCGGGCGTGGCGGGCCCGGCGGTGCCTGCGACGGTCCTGCTCACCGGCGAGAGCGGCTCGGGGAAGAGCCGGGCTGCCCGCCGGCTCCACGACGGCTCCCCCAGGGCCGCGGGCCCCTTCGTGGCGGTGCAGCTGGCGGCCCTCGCGTCTTCGCTGATCGAGGCGGAACTCTTCGGCCACGAGGCCGGGGCGTTCACCGGCGCGTCCGGGGCGCGCCTCGGGCGGTTCGAGCTGGCCAACGGGGGCACCCTGGTGCTCGAGGGCGTGGAGACCCTGGCCCTGGACCTCCAGGTCAAGCTGCTCCGTGTCCTCCAGGAGCGGATCGTCGAGCCCCTCGGCGCCGAGTCGGGCCGCGCCGTGGACGTGCGGGTCATCGCGACCTCCGCCCGGGACCTGCGGGGCGCCGTGGAGGCGGGGGCGTTCCGGGAGGACCTCTATTATCGCCTCGCGGTGGTGCCGCTCTCCGTCCCACCCCTGCGGGTGCGGGCGGGCGGCCCCGACTTCCGGGA
Organism: uncultured bacterium; assembly: GCA_938075305.1. Classification (GTDB taxonomy): domain Bacteria; phylum Planctomycetota; class UBA1135; order UBA1135; genus Saltatorellus. The sequence goes on along the minus strand of CALJGV010000018.1, from coordinate 22,641 downwards.
TCTCTGCGGTGCCCTCGTGGCGGAGGTGGCCGCTCGTCTTGGCGTGCCGGCCCGGACCCTCTCCCCCCCGGCGCTCGAGGTCCTGGCCGCCCATCCCTGGCCGGGCAACTTCCGTGAGCTAGAGAACGCGCTGGAGCGCGCCCTCGTCCTGGGCGGCGCGGCTGGCGCGCTGGAGGCGGAGCACTTCGAGTTCCTCGGGGAGACGACCCGCGGTCGAGCGAGCGAGCTGGCGCAGCAGGCCTTGGCCGCAGGCGTCGGGCTGGAGGAGCTGGACGCCGCCGTCCTCGCGGCGGCGCTGGAGGAGTCCAGGGGCAACGTGGCTGCTGCGGCGCGCCGCGTCGGGCTCTCTCGCCGCGCCTTCGACTATCGCCAGAAGCGGGCCTCGGACGCGGACGGGCCGGGCTGAGCCCCTTCGCGTTCGCCGGTCCTCGACGGGCGCGTCTCCTTGGTAGAGTCGCGGTGCCATGTTTCCGCTGATCAGCTGCGCCCTGGGGCTCCTCGCCTCGCTTCCTGCCGCCGGCTCGCCCGCGCCGCAGGGGCCGCAGGAGGCACCCGCCGCGGCGGCTGCAGACGTGGACGACCTCCTGGTCCGGCTGGCGGAGGGGGAGGCGGTCCAGCGAGAGGAGCTGGTGAAGCAGCTCGCTCGGGCTCTCCCCCCGCGCCGGATCCTCGAGGCCCTCCCGCTGCTCGCGGATCGAGAGCCGGGGGTCCGTGTCGTGGTGGCGGAGCTCATGGCGAGACCAGACCTCGGCGCGACAGCGAGGCGCGAGCGCGTCGACGCCCTTGGGAGGGTCGCCTCCAGCGACTCGGATCGGCGGGTGATCGAGGCCGCCGTCACGGCCCTCGGCCGCATCGGGGGCCCCCGAGCCGCCGCCCAGCTGGGCGCCTTGACCCAGGACGACATGGACTCGATCGCCGTGGCCGCGGCCAGGGCGCTGGCGGAGGCCGCCGACGGCATCGAACCGCTCTGCGAGCTGGTGCGACGGTCCACGGCGAGCGAGGGTCGCCCCCGCTCGGCCGTGCTTGTGGAGCTGTTGCCGCGCTACGGGCAGTGGCTGGCGGACGAGCCCATGGCCACCACCGGGGACCACGCGCCCCTCGTCTTCAGCCTGCGGCATCCCTCGCCCGAGGTCCGGGCCGCCGCGCGCACGGCCTTCGACCGGCTCATCTCTCGCCTGATCGACTCCGCTGTCCCCGGCCGGGCCTCACAGCTGCTGGGGAAGCTGGGCAGCATCGGCATCGGACGGAACGTGGCGCTCTACCAGCAGGCGCGGATCTGCCTCGCGGCCGAGGGAGATGCCGAGGGGGCGCTGATCGCGGCTCGGGAGCTGGTCCGCTCCAGGGGGCTCTTGCTCCAACCCGACGCGAGGGCCGACGCGTTCGAGTCCCAGCTCTGGCTCTTCCGGGGGCTCTACCTCAAGGGCATCGCGGAGATCGCGCTCGGTGATCACGCCGCGGCGTCCGAGTCGCTCGCGAGCGCCGCGGCCTCCCTGGACGTGGCCCTCTCGGAGCGGAGGGATCTGCTCTCTCGCCCGGAGCGGCTCCGCCACGTGGACCTCCTGCACCAGCGCGCCGTGACAGAGGTGGCGCGGACACTCGCGGTGCTGGCCCGGGGAGAGCCCGGGATTGGAGCCCTGGAGCGGGCCCGCTCTGCCCACCTGATCCACCTCGAAGCCCAGGCGGTCTTCGCGGAGATCGAGGGGGACGTGACCACCGGATGGGACGGTCTGCTGACCGCGGACCTGTCGCCCTATCGGCTGCTGTTCGGCCGCAGGGGCTTCGCCGGGGGAAGCAGCGATCGGGCGGCGCTCCGCTCCCTGGACCGCTCGGCGGTCGTCCGCCTCGAGGGGACCCTGGGGCGCACCCTCGCCACCGTCTCCCCGGGTGAGCTCCCGGGTTTCGAGCCCGTGGACGGCGCGGTGGAATCGGCGCTACTCAAGCGGTTGACCGATCCCCTTGAGGACCCGCAGCGCCGTGAGCTCCTCGAGCGCATCCGTTCGGCCAGGCTGACGGGGCTCGAGTCGGCCATCGACGAGGCGGACGCCGCCTATCGACGGGCCCAGCGTCGCGCCCCCGGCCTGCTCCCCGAGCGAGAGTGGGAGGCTCTCCAGCGGTTGCAGCGGATCCGCATGGGGGCCGCACAGGCGGTGCGGCGGAAGCCGAGCGCCGGGGACCGATCCTGGGTCCGCGACCTGCGCATCCCGGGAAGCGCCGCCCTCTGGTTCGCCCAGGACCTCACCGAGGAGGGGCGCGGGGTCGAGGCGAGGCGGGTGGCCCGGCGGATGGAGGAGGACATCGAGACCCGCGGGATCTCCAACTGGTGGTTCTTCATCGGGCACGAGCGCATCGCCCGGGCGCAGCTGTTGCAGGGGAGCGCCTTCACCGACGAGGGGCTCGGAGAGGAGGCGGAGGAGGTCCTGCTCCGCGCGGTGGCGCGCATCGAGGACATCGAGAAGCAGCTCCTCGAGAACGGGGCCTCACCCGCGGCTCTTTCGGGGTTCAGGGAGATGCAGGCGTCCGCGCTGGTGAGCCTGGCGGTCAACGCCAACGTGCGTCTGAATGCGCCGGAGCGCGCTCGCGAGTACTACGAGCGGGCCTACGCCCTCCGGAAGGACGAGTTCATGCGGACGCTCTTGGCCTGCTACCGGGCTCGCAGCGGGGCGGAGACCGAGGCGCGGGCGCTCCTGCGGACCATCCAGCCGGGGCCGGGCACCTGGTACAACCTCGCCTGCACCCACGCCCTGCTGGGGGACGTGGAGGAGGCCCTGGAGTTCCTCCGCGCGGAACTTGAGCAGAACCACGCCACCGAGGAGTCGCGGGCCCGCCAGATGGAGTGGGCCGCCGAGGATCCAGATCTCGCCTCGCTGAGGGACGACCCGCGATTCCGGCGCCTCGTCCGGGTCGACTGAGGATATCCTCCCCGGCCCGATCGCCTTCGCGGCGGCTCCCGGCGGGCAAGAGGCCCACCCGTGGAGGCCGCTCGCCACGCCACGATCGGCGGAGCGACTCCATGGGAAAGGTGATTTTGACGGGCAAGGGGCGCCGGTGGTATCTGCGCGGACACCCGTGGATCTACAAGGACGACGTGGCCACGGGCGACGCGACGCCCGGCGAGCTCGTGCCGGTGGAGGACCCGAACGGCGCGCCGCTCGGGTGGGGGCTGTTCAGCTCCCAGTCCCGGATCCGGGTGCGCATGGTCACGCGGGAAGCGGAGCAGCCCAACCGCGCGTTCTGGGCGGAGCGGATGCAGCGCGCGGTGGCCCACCGCGAGCAGCTCGGGCTCATGGATCCCGCGGGCGCCTGTCGCCTGGTGGCGGGGGACGCCGACGGGGTCCCGGGTTGGATCGTGGACCGCTACGCGAAGACGTTGGTGATCCAGTCCGGCACCCAGGGTGCGGACCGCATGCGGGACTTCCTGCTCGGGCTCCTCAAGGAGGCCATGCCCTTCGAGCCGGAGACGATCATCGACCGCTCCGACACCAGCGTGCGGAAGCTGGAGGGCCTCGAGAAGATCGTCGAGGTCGTGGACGGGACGATCGACGGGCCGGTCCTGGTGCAGGACCACGGGCTGCTCTACGAGGTCGATGTCTTCCAGGGGCACAAGACCGGCCACTACCTGGATCAGTCGGCCAACCGCCTGAAGGCCGCGAAGCTCGCCAGCGGCGGGCGCGTCCTCGACGCCTTCGCGTACGACGGGCTGTTCGGGCTGCACGCTGCGCTCGCGGGGGCCGAGCAGGTCACCTGCCTCGAGCAGAACCGCGGCGCCTGCGAGCGCATCATGGCCAACGCCGAGCGGAACGGCCTGCAGGACCGGATCAAAGTCGAGCGGGTCGACTGCATGAAGGACATGCGTGCCCGGGCCGAGCGCGGCGACCGCCACGACGTCGTGATCGTGGACCCGCCGGCCTTCGCCCGGAGCAAGAAGGAGGTGGCGGGCGCCGAGCGCGGCTACGTCGAGCTCAACCGCCGGGCCTTCGACCTGGCCCCCGATGGGGGGGCAGTGGTGAGCGCCTCCTGCTCCTACAACGTGAGCCCCCGGGACTTCGTGGAGTACATCGGGAAGGCCGCGAGCATCTCGGGCCGCCACGTGTGGATGGAGGAACTCACCAGAGCCTCCAGCGACCACCCGCACCTGGTCACCCTGCCCGAGACGGACTATCTGAAGTGCGCGTTCCTGCGCGTGCACTGACCCGCGAACCGATGGACGCCGGAACGACCCGACCCATCCACGTGAACGGGGAGCCGCTGGAGATCGCGTCGGGCTGGACCGTCGCGGACCTCGTGGCCTCCCGTGGCCTGCGCCCGGAGCAGGTCGCGGTCGAGGTCAACCAGGAGCTGGCGCCGAGGGCCACTCACCCCGAACGCACGCTCGAGGCGGGGGACCGCGTGGAGATCGTGACCCTCGTTGGTGGGGGATAGCGCGGACGACCTACAATGCAACCGACCATGAGCCAAGCGGATCAATCGCACGTGGGGGACAGCCCCCTCCGGATCGGAGCGGACATCGCCGTGACCTCCCGCCTGCTGGTGGGGACGGGCAAGTACGCGAGCTTCGAGGAGACCGCCCGGGCGCTCGAGATCAGCGGCACGGAGATGGTCACCGTGGCCGTGCGGAGGGTGAACCTCGACCCCTCGAAGGGCGAGTCCCTGCTCGACCACATCGATCGCGACCGGTACCACCTGCTCCCCAACACCGCCGGTTGCTACGACGTGGACTCCGCGGTGCGAACCGCGCGCCTCGCCCGGGAGCTACTCGACACCCCGCTGGTGAAGCTCGAGGTCCTCGGTGACCCGAAGACCCTGCTGCCCGATCCCATCGGGACCCTGGAGGCCACCAAGGCGCTGGTGGACGACGGCTTCACCGTGATGGTGTACTGCTCGGACGACCCGCGGATGGGGGTGCGGCTCGCCGAGCTCGGCGCGGCGGCGGTCATGCCCGCCGGCTCACCCATCGGCTCCGGCCAGGGCGTGCTCAACCCCAACGCGATCCGGATCCTCATGGAGCTCATCGACGTGCCGGTAATCGTGGACGCGGGCGTCGGGACGGCGTCGGACGTCGCGCTCTGCATGGAGCTCGGGGCGGAGGGGGTCCTCCTGAACACCGCGATCGCCGGCGCTCGGGAGCCCCTGCGCATGGCCGCGGCCATGCGGGACGCCTGCGCTGCAGGTCGGCAAGCCCACCTCGCGGGCAGGATCCCCCGCCGCCTGTACGCCAACGCCTCCTCCCCGGAGGAGGGGCTGATCGAGGAAGCGGGGCCGCGCGCCTAGGAATGGGGCCTCCGTACGCCCTCGCGCTCGGCCCGCTGATCGAGGCGGCCGAGGAGGCCGCCGAGATCACGGCGGCCCAGGGGTTCGTCGCGGCGGCCTTCCTCTTCGCCGTGGGGGCGTCGATGATCCCCCTCTTCCGCAGGACGAGCGCGTGGCTCCTGGAGCACACGCCGCGCCGCGCGGCGGCCTTTCAACCCCTGGACCTGGCGCTGGTGGCCGTGGTGTTCATCCTCGGGCAGGCCGTGGTGGCGGAGTCGTACCGGCTCTGGATCGGCGCCGACGAGCTCGACCTCGAGTCGCTCGGGGTGATCCCGGCCCTGGGCCTCTCCGCCGGGTCCCAGGCCCTGACGGTGGGGTTGGTGCTCGGGCTCGCGCTCAGGCGACCTGGTGGGGCTGCCACGGTCGGTCTGCGCGACCTGACCCCGGGGAAGCGCGGCGTGTTCGCCGTCGCGTGGTATCTGCTGTCGATCCCGACCCTCATGGGCCTCGGCGCCCTGACCGCCGCGATCTTCATGGCGCGGGGGGGGGGGCCTCCCGTGCAGGACACCGCGGTCCTCGTCGCCGAGGGACTGTCCGAGCACCCGGTGCTGATCTTCGCCCTCGTCGCCCTGGCCATCCCGCTCTTCGAGGAGATCATCTTCCGGGGCTTCCTGCTGGAGCTTCTGGTTTCGCGGCTGGGCGTCCCGGGCGGGATCTTCCTGTCCTCCGCGCTCTTCGCGACCTTGCACGGCGAGGCGGTCTTCCTGCCCATCTTCGGCCTCGCTGTAGTGCTCGCGGGGGTGAAGCTCCGGACACGCAGTCTCGCCGCATCGTGGGGGGTCCACGGGATCCATAACGGCCTCACCACGCTTTTCCTCACCGGGGGCGCGCTCCCGGGCTGACACCATGACTGAGTTTCCAGGGCAGGGCCTCTTCCGGAGGCTCGAGGGCGGCGGCGCCGCCGCGACGAACGCGACGTTGACCGGGTCCATCGAGCTGGGCGAGGACGTGAACGTCTGGTTCGGCTGCGTGCTCCGGGGGGACGACGCGCCGATCAAGATCGGGGCCCGCACCAACGTCCAGGACCTGACCATGATCCACGCGGATGTGGACGTGCCCAATGTCATCGGGGAGGAGGTGACTATCGGGCACCGCTGCGTCCTGCACGGGGCCCAGGTCGGAGACCGCTGCCTGATCGGTATGGGAGCGATCCTCCTCGGGGGCTCGGTGATCGGCGAAGAGTCCATCATCGGCGCTGGCGCCGTGGTGAAAGAGGGGATGGTCGTCCCGCCGCGCTCGCTCGTGGTCGGGGTCCCAGCGAAGGTGGTCCGCGAGATCGATGAGCGCGCCGTCGAAGCGATCCGCCGCAGCGCCCAGGGCTACGTGGAGAAGTTCGCCCAGTACCTGGGCTGATGGGCGCGATGGGGGAGCAAGATCGGACCGCGCCGGAGGCCTACGAGCGCAAGCTGGAGGCGCTGGACCAGGCCCTCCGGGGCTTCGGCCGGGTCGCCGTCGCGTTCTCCGGGGGCGTGGACTCCACGGTGCTCCTGCACGCCGCCCGCCGCGTGCTCGGCCCAGAGGACGGCGTCGCCGTCATCGCGGACTCGCCGTCCTTGCCCAGGGCCGAGCTCGAGGACGCCCGCCGGATCGCAGCGGAGATGGACGCCAGGCTGGAGGAGGTGAAGACCCGGGAGGGGGACGACCCGCGCTACAGGGAGAACGCGGGCAACCGCTGCTACTTCTGCAAGGCGGCCCTCTTCGACGCGATGGGGGAGTTCGCCCGTCGGGAGAACTTCGGGGTGCTGGCCTTCGGAGAGATCGTGGACGACTGGAGCGACCACCGCCCCGGGGCCACCGCGGCCCGTGAGTACGGCGTCGTGGCTCCCCTGAGCGGCGCAGGGTTCAGCAAGGCCGACGTCCGGCGCTATGCGGCGGAGCACGGGCTGGAGGTCGCCGACAAGCCCGCCTCGGCGTGCCTCGCGTCGAGAATCCCCGTGGGCACGGAGGTGACCCCCGCGCGCCTGGCGAGGGTCGAGCGGGCGGAGGCGGCCCTGCGGGAGCTCGGGATCCGCGTGCTCCGGGTGCGCCACCATGGCTCCCACGCCCGCGTGGAGGTGGGGGCTGACGAGCTCGACGCGTGCGAGGGGCTGGTGCCGCAGATCGAGACCCGCCTCGTGGCCTGCGGTTTCGACAGCCACGAGCTGGCGGTCTACGGGCAGAAGTAGCGTCCTGGCAGGCGCTTCCGTGAGGGACCGAACGCCCAAACTGGAAATCTATTTGACTATGCGACTTCCTAGGGTATTCTCGCAGGCCTCGCGGCGCGGATCGAGTTGGCGCTCGCCGCCGTGTCATCCCGGGGCCTCATTTTGAAGCATCCACCGCTCCTCATGGAGCGCTGGATGGGCACCGGAGCAGCCCTTGGGGGGGCTGTGCCCAGATGAACACGACCGCACCCTCCACCTCGGGCAGGTGGACCCAGAACCGTCTCGCGCCCTGGCGCGATGGAGACCGCAGGCGACCTGATGGCCGCCCGGCGGCCTCCGGTCGATCTGGATTCACGATGATCGAGCTGCTGGTCGCGATCACGGTGCTCCTGATCTCCCTCGCCGCGGCCTTCGGCAGCCAGGTGGCCAGCTTCGGCGTCATCGACTCCAGCCGCGACTCGACGCTCGCCATGACGGAGCTTGAGCGGTGCATGGAGGAGGTGCTCACCAAGTCCAGCGACAACATCCCCGTCGACTACCCCGAGGGGCAACCGATCCCTGGCTACGAGGGGGGCCGCCTTCGGGAGCAGGCTATCTCCACGCGCTTCCCCGGGTACTCCGGCAGCGGCGCGATCCCCGACCCGCTCGAGGTCGTCCTCGAGGCGACCTGGCTCGACTCCCGCCGCCGCCCGCAGCGGCTGACGCTGACCACCCAGGTCGCGAGGTGAACTGATGGGTGATTCGACACGAATGAGGGGCGGGGCCGCAGGCTTCACGCTCCTGGAGATGATCCTCGGCGCCACGGTCCTCGCGCTCCTGGCCAAGACCATGATCAGCGCCACCACGAGCGTGAGTCACCTCACGGAGAGTGGGAACCTGGAGTCGCGCCTCCAGCGGGACAGCGACCGGGCGCTCGAGCAGATCATGGAGGACCTGAGGATGTCCGGCTTCCACACGGTCAACGGACGGGACTACCCGCACGTCTTCCAGAACGGTCAGCCCGACGTGACCTTCTCGGAATTCGAGCACGAGCCCGGGCCGCAGTCGGCCCAGCCCGGCCAGTCGGACTTCGGCGCCATGTGTTCCATCGTCCTCTGTGCGCCCAGCGACCTCGACGACAACGGGCGACCGGAGATCGACGTGGACCGCGACGGCATCCCCGAGTTGGATGGCAACGGGGACGGGATCGTCTCGGACGACCCGGCCGATGTCATGGGGATCTGGGACGAACAGAACCACACGATCAGCGAGCAGTCACGACTGGTCTGGTCCCACGAGGACATCGCCTACATGGTGCTCCAGTCACCGGCCGGCGAGAACGAACTCGTCCGCCTCGTCGACAACGGGGACGGAGGCCGGAAGGTGCTGGCCCGCTCGGTGGAGCGGCTCACGTTCGAGACCTACCAGCCTGGATCGGCGACGGTCTCGGCGGGGACGGTCCGGGTCCGGATCGACTTTCGCGCCACCACTGAGTCGGGGCACCTGTTCAGGACGCACTCCGAGGCGCTGGTTCGACTGAGGAATAACAACGGCTGATCGGGCGGAGCCGCGCGTCCCTCCGGGGAAGCGCGGCGCCATCCCGGGGCCAGAGAAGACCGGCGCTTCCGGCGCCACAAGAGGGATCGAGGGCAGAACATGATGTTGAAACGAACTGGAGCAGGGGCCGCGTCAAGACGCGGAGTCGCGCTCATCTACGCGGTCTTCGGAAGCTTCGTGGTGGCGAGCATGGTCTCGGTCATGTTCACCATGGCGGGCGTGAGCGACCGGCAAGCGACCGTCCACAATGGGAAGACCCGGGCGAGGTACCTCGCCGAGGGCGCCCTGAGGGTCGTCGCGAAGGAGCTCCAGACCGACCTCGCCAATTGGGACAGCCCAACGCTGAGCGGGACCAAGGTCGTGGGAGGCGAGGACGTGGATTACACGGTGACCGCGCTGGGGGAGCAGGTCACCGTCACCGGTCCATCGGGCATCTCCAATCTCGTTCAGCCCTTCGAGCTCGAGACCCGGGTCCGGGTCGACGGGGTCCGTGAGCGGGCCCACCGGATCGTGAACGCGACCTGGACGCCGCTCTTCCAGTTCGCCGTGTTCTACAACAGCGACCTTGAGATTCACGCGGGCCCCAACATGACCCTCCGGGGCCGGGTCCACTCCAACCGTGACATGTACCTCGGCGGCGGAAGCACCATCACGATGGACACGAACTACGTCCACGCGGTGGGCGGGATCTACCGATACTCCAAGCGGAACGGCACGGCCGCCGGCGGAAACGTCGATATTCGCCGCTGGGTCGCCAATCCCTTCGATGGTTCGGAGCCGTCCGAGTTCGAGCGGATGTTCAGCCGGGCCCAGCTCCCCGTCTCGAGCCTGTCGGGGTACGACAGCAACTTTCGGGACGGCGTCGACCTCGACGGGGACGGGTTCTTCACCGGGCCTGGAGAGTGGCTGCCGTTCGAGTTCGGCGCCACCGAGCTCTGGAGTCCCCCCTCTGGATACACGGAGGGCTCGGGCCAGACGGTCATGACGGGCCAGCACGGGGTCGAGGAGGCGGTGACGCCGCCCATCGGATCGATCCAGATGTACGAGTCCGTGGAGGGTGGGTCCTACGAGTACAACCCGCGCTCCGGCGAGTACTCCTTCGTGGGCCCCGGCCTCGGCGACCACGACCGTGGCTTCTACTACGACAACGCCGGGCTCTCCGTGGTGGCCGACAGCAGCGGCTACGGGTTCACCGTCTATGACGGTGACGGCAACGACGTGACCATGGAGGTGGCGGACGCAGTCACCCTCTCCTCGGTCCCGGACATGCGCCAGTCGAACAGCGGCTCCACCGAGGTTCAGACCATCGAGATCGACCTCGGGTTGCTGGCGGACTCGGGGTTCTTCCCGGAGAACGGCCTGGTGTATGCGGCCCATGAGTCCCTCGGCACGGGGACCGACGCGAGCGGGCTCATGCTGACGAACGGGTCGGAACTCGCCTCCTCCCTGACCGTCGTGTCGCCCTCTTCCGTCTATGTGCAAGGGGACTACAACGTGGTCAACAAGCAGGGCGCCTCCATCATCGGTGACGCCGTCAACCTCCTCTCGAACTCCTGGGACGGGAACAAGTCGCCGGGGACCTTGCCGGGCGCCAGCGAGACCACCTTCAACTTCGCCATGGTCACCGGCTCCTACGAGACCGAGTCCGGCCGCTACAGCGGCGGGCTCGAGAACCTCCCGCGCTTCCATGAGAACTGGAGCGGCGTGCCGTGCAACATCTCGGGGAGCTTCGTGAACCTCTTCGACAGTCAGTACGCCACCGGTGACTGGCGCTACGGCAGCGATCGATACCGGGCGCCCATCCGGGCCTGGGAGTACGACGACGACTTCAACGACCTCGCGTCCTTGCCCCCCTTCACGCCCATGGCGGTGGAGACGGTGGACGTGGTGGCCTGGTGAGGCCAGGGGCGGGGCCCGTTCCCGACCTCCACAACGAAGGCGGCCCGCGCTCCCCCAAGTGGGGAGCGCGGGCCGCCTTCATCGTGGCGCTCGGATCTACTGGAAGGTGACCGAGTAGCCGCGCGAGAAGTTCGAAGCGCTGCCCGGGTTCTGGTCCCGGTACCAGCACTGGAAGTTCCAGGTCTCACCGGGCAGGGCGGGCACCGACATCGAGGGCTGGGGGATGGCGGTCGTATCCACCGAGATCGAGAAGCTCCCGACGAAGCCCGAGTTGCCAACCTGCCCCAGGTAGCGGCCCGTGCCGCTGCCCACGCAGAGGTTGCCCTGACTCCCACCCGGGTTCGCGACGAACCCCTGGTTACGGGAGACGATGAAGTAGCCGCTCGACAGGAACGGCAGGTCGATCACCGTCAGGGTCAGGTCGTTCAAGGCGGCCTCGGCGGATCCCGTGGCGAGCACCGTCGCCTCGCGCCCAGTGGAGTTGTTCTCCGCGTCGCAGTACAGGGTTCCGATCCCGTCGCCGCAGTTGACGTCCGAGATATCGAAGTCGTCCACGGCGGCCTCGACGATGGAGCCGGAGCCCAGGTCCGAGGCGATGAAGCGCATCTGCATCTGAGCCGTGGGCGTCAGGATGCTCGAGACCGAGAAGACGTGCTGGATCCAGCCACCAGCTGTGCCGGTGCCGCTGGGCCCCACGCTCTCCACGAGGCTCCACGATGAGCCGCCGTTGTTGGAGATCTCCACAACGAACACGTCCGCGTTCGGGGAGGCTCCCTGGTCGTTCGAGTACCAGCGGTAGTAGGAGACGGTCGGGTCATTGAGGCTCGACATGTCGATGATCGGCGTGCGCAGGGTCGTGCTACCGCCGTCCACGTCGTTGGACCCGATGCTACCGCCGGGGTTGCCTTGGCCGGTGAACCAGCACTGCGCTCCGACGGGGGAGTGATCGTCCTCCGGCTGAGCGGCGGTGCCCACGGGGTTCCCTCGCTCCCAGAGACCCGTGGTGGCGTCGTCGCCGGGGGCGCCGGCGATCCACCCAGCGGTGGTCTCCATGTCGTCCGCCCGCGCAACGGTGAGCGAGTCACCTGCGATCGAGGAGTACGTGGAGGAGGGCGCAGATGACGGAGAGTTCACCGTCTGGCCCGTCTGCGAGGTGGCGCTGACAAACCAGGACACCTGCGCGCCGCACGGGATGGGCGGGAAGGCCGCAGTGAACGACGAGCCGCCGTTGGCGACCAGGGGGATGGTGGTGGCGCCGCCGCCGATGTCGTACGTCAGCGTCGGAGTGGCGGGATCCAGCGAGCCGGGGATCAGCTCGGTGATCACCACGGGCACGGATCCTCCGGACGGGTCGATGGTGTCGGGCTCACCCTGCGCCAGGGCGACGGACAGCTCGGGGGGACCGAAGCGCAGCACGAAGAGGCCGGACTCGATGTCACTCCCGATGATCGTCCCGCTGGGGAAGCCAACGAAGCAGCTCCACAGCCCGTTGAAGGAGGCGCTGCTGGAGTTGGGGGCCGTGTCGAAGAAGCCGACCTCGGGGGGGGAGTTCAGGCTCTGGTTCAGGTCGAAGGCTCGGATCCCGGAGGTGTAGTTGGCCTGGAACAGGATGCCGTCCCGCTCGTACATGTTGTGCCCGATGGCCGCGTTGCCGTTGTCGAAGGCGCCGATGTAGGTCGCGTTGGCCGGGTCACTCACGTTGAACACGCGCGTGGTCGTCGTGCTCACGGTCGAGCCCTCGTCCAGCTCGTCTCCGAGGTAGAAGCGCGTGCGGTCATTCGAGAGCCAGCCCTGGTGGCTGTAAGCCCGCGCGGGGTAGGAGACCTGGGAGAGGACCACCGGGTTGCTCTTGTTGGTCACGTCGACGATGGTCAGCCCCGTGTCGGTCTGGCCTCCGTTCAGGCCGCCGCAGCAGTAGGCGAGCTCTCGGCCCGCGAAGGGCCCAGAGGTGTAGGTGACGACCTGCGCGTCGTGGACGTAACGCTGGGACCAGGACCCGACGTACTGGGGGGCGGAGGGGTTGGCGAGGCTGTAGATGCGGAGGCCCTCGCTGCCGCCGCCGGTGCGGTACAGGAAGCCGCTGACCTCATCGAGCGCGATGTTGTGGGTGGCGTTCGTGCCCGGCCCGGTGACGGTGTTCTCCAGCGTCACGACGCCGGCGTCCACGTTCGAAAGGTCGATGACCTGGATGCCGCTGCCGCCCTCGGAGACGGCGTAGGCGCGGGTCCCGTAGACCTTGATGTCGCGCCAGGTGCTGTTGGGACCGCTGATGGTCCCGACGAGGTTCGGGAGCGCGGGGTTGGAGACCTCCACCACCGAGGTGCCCTGGGTGGTGAGCATGAGCGCGTACTCCCGGCCCGAGGGCGAGGTGTAGCCCCAGCAATCGTTGCCGTTGGCCCCGCCGAAGCCGAGGTCGCTCATGGTCATCCACGACTGCAGCGTGAAGTTGTCCGCCGGGAACCCCAGGGACGCGGCCGCGGTGAGCGCGTTGAGGCCCGGCGCGTTGGAGGCTGCGGTGTAGCCCGTCCCGGGGACCGGTGGCTTGCGGTCGAGGATCTTGGGGTCGTCGTCGTGGAGAGCGAGGGGGGACGGGGTAGCGAGCGAGAGCGCAGCGATGATGGGGAAGATCATGATCCGAGTGCGGTGCAGGCGAGGGACTTGGGGAGGCCCCTAAACGTACCCCGGCACACTCGTTTGGGTGCGTGGGACGAGGCGCTGGAGAAGTAAGGGGAGTGTTGCGGTTTCGATCAGCGACCGAGCGCAGATTGAGACGGAGGACCGAGCAGCCCCGGGTCGGCCTGTTCGCCCTCGAGGGCGGCCAGGAAGGCTCTGAGGTCCTCCTTCTCTGCCACGGAGAGACGGAGGGGCACGAGGACTTGTTCCTGGTGATGGCCCCTTCCTGTGGCCCCCTCGAGCTCCGAGTAGAACTCGATCACGCCCTCGAGGTCCCCGAACTGGCCCTGGTGCATGAACGGAGCCCGCTGGGCCAGGTTTCGCAGGCTTGGGGTCCTGAACTCCCCCCAGGCCTCGGAGGACTGCCGGAGCTGGCGGACCCGCAGGGCGGCAGGGCCCTCCGGGTCGTCGCTGTGTGGGCCGGCGGCGTTGAAGGGGCTCGCCGCGACGACCCTGGCGCCGTCGAAGCGCCCTGGATCCTTCGCCTCGCCGCCGTGCAGGGTGGGCAGGGCGTTGTTGTGGAACTCTCCATCCGAGAAGTTCGGCCCGCTGTGGCAAAGCACGCAGTTGGCCTTGCCGATGAACATGGCGAGCCCTCGCTGAGCGCTCGGGGAGAGGCTCTCCACCTTCTCCCCGTCGTTCTCCCGCAGGCCCTCCACGAAGCGGTCGAAGGGGGCGTCACCCCGAACGAGGAGTCGCTGATAGGCGGCCATAGCCTTGCCGGCGTGCACGAAGACCTGGTCGATGGCCGCGCGCTGATCTTCGTCCAGAGCGGCCCACGCGCGGACGGCCTCCGGGGCGGTGTGGCCGGTGGTAGCCTCCCGGCCCCGCGCCGGCCGCACGTCGTCAGGTCGGGCCCGGAGGGCGGCCCCATTCAGCGGGCCGAAGGCCGCCTCGTAGGCGGCGCGTAGCCCCGGATCGTCTGCGATGACCCGGGCGAGCTTCCCCCGCGTGGTCCCCATCTCACGGGGGTCCTCGATCGGGTCGAGGGCCTGCATCCAGAGGGAGTCCGCGCGGCCGTCCCAGGTCAACCACCGGTGATGGGCGACGTTCCAGAGGGTGGGGGTGTGGCGGTTCCCCACCTGCTGGCCGAGGGCGAGCTGCTTGCCATCGGTGAAGCCCCGCTCCGGGTCGTGGCAGGTGGCGCAGGAAACCGCCCCGTCGGCGGAGAGCCGCTCGTCGAAGAACAGCGCCTGGCCCAGGCGAGCGGCGCGCGGGTCGTCGGCGTGACGGTTCGTGGGGTCCGGTGGGAGCGGAGGGAGCGGCGACATCTGCATGATCCGTCGGACCTGCTCGTCGCTGAAGGGCACCGCGGTCTCCACCGGGGGAGCCGGCTGTATGGGTCCCGGCCCGCAGGCCGCTGCCACAGCGAGGAGGGCCGGCGGAGTGAGCCAGCGCAGGCGACCCCGCACGCTCAATACTGGAGCCTCACGCTGATCTGCGCGCGCTCGAAGCGGGCGCCCTTGCGAATGTCAACGTGCAGCTCCCAGTGCCCGTACATGTGCAGCAGCAGGCCGTCCGCTCTCATGGAACCGTCCTCCTGCGGCGTGAGCCCCACGTCGCGCAGCATCCCGTGCTTGTGGGCGGGCATACGGGCGTCGATGGAGACCTCGTCGTAGTCCGTGAACGGTGCCCCCGTCTCGGGGTCAGTGAGCGTGAGCGAGACGCTGAACGCCTCGTTCATGGGGATCGGGTCCACCAGCGGTGTGACGCGGGCGAGGAACGTCCCTCCGCTTGAACGGGCCACCAGGGGCTCACCGCGAACCTCCTCGACGGCGCTGCTCGCCGGAGTCTTGGTGGAGGGGGTGGCGGGACCGCCCCCGTCGCCCGTGGACGGCCCCTGGTCGGAGCCACATCCCAGGGCGGTGATCGCGAGCAGGGTCAGGAGTGTGTTCCTCATCGGCCTTGATCTCCATTGCGGTCGGACTTCGGCTGGAGGGGCACCCAGGTGGCCGCCGACTTCAGCGGCTCGATGTAGAGCCTGCCCCCGAACCCCGCGATGAGGGTGAGGTGGTCGGGATCGAAGATCTGCCCGCGGTGATTCCCGTGGTCCAGGACGACGAGCCGCCCATCATCCATGGCCAGGATGCCGCGCGGGTCGTGGAACTCGCCTGGTCCGAGTCCGCGTCCTCCGAAGCCACCCATGTGCTGGATGGCGCCCCCGGGCTGCCGCTCGAAGCGCTCGACGCGATCGGTAGCACGGTCGGTGACCCAGATCCGGTTCTCGCGGGCGGTGACGCCGTCCGGCTCCACCAGGATGCCCTCGCCGAACGTCCGGAGCACGGCGCCGCTCGGGCCGAACTCGAAGACGCGGCCCTGTGGCGCTCCCGGTGCCCCGTGCCCGCCGGAGTCCACGACGAGGATTGTGCTCGCGACTCCGAGGGTCGCGGGCGAGAGACCCGCCACGCCGCGGATGGGACCCGTCTCCTCGTTGCCTTCCAGGGTCCCGACGGGCTCGAGATCCCGGTCGAGCATCAGGACCGAGTCCGTGGCGCGGTCGGTGACGAGGGTGAGCTCGTTGTTGGTGCCCGGCGCGAGCGCCGTGACCGCGCCAGGCCAGAAGGGCCGGCCCGTGGCCGCCGCGAGGTCGACCCCGTCGAGGTGGCTCGCCAGCTCAGGGTCTGCGTTCAGGGGAGCTTGGGGTTTGACCCGCAGGGTCGAGCGGGTGAGCCGCGAGTTGCCCTCGTCCACGGTCAGCAAGGCCTGCCCTCCGGAGGAGAGCCAGGTGGCCCGAGGCGTCCGATACATGCCGAAACGGGTGCCGAAGCTCGCCACGTCGGAGATCTTGGCGGGCTCTTTTTCGCGCAGGTCATGGATCTGGATCTGGTGGCTCTCAGGAGAGACCGTCGCGACGTAGATCCCGCTGCTCGAGATGTCGGGCCCGAAGTGGGCCGCGGGCGGGCCGATGGCCGCTCGGCTGGGGTCCTCGATCGGTTCGGCGCCGGGGGCTCTGCCAAAGAGCTGTACGCGGTCATCCATGGGCTCGGCGAGCGCGAGTAGCTCACCGTCACTGGATACGGCGACCGCCGCAGGGTAATGGAGGGCGCCGGCGCCTTCCCCCGGGCGAATCGCGTGCACGCCGAAGCGGTACGCGAGCTCACCGATCGCAGCGCCCGAGTGGAAGGCCTGCACGCGGTGGTTCTCACGGTCCGCGACGAACAGCTTGCCGTCGGCGAACTCCAGGTCCGCGGGGCCAGAAAGGAGCGACGGGTGGGGGCCGAGCTGGGAGAAGCCGAGCACGTGCGTTCCATCCAGGCGGAACACGTGGACGCGGTGGGTCGCGCGATCACATACCGCGATCTGGGCCTGCCCGTCCGGTCCGTCGATGAAGCAAACGCCCCGGGGCCGGACGAGGATCCCCTCACCAATGGACTGCGGAGAGAGCGAGCCCGCTCGGAACAGCTTTGTGGCTCCAGCCCCAGGATCCGCGACGATGACGAGTCGCCCCTCGCCTGTCCCGGTCACATCCACGCCGGCCGGGACGGTCAACGCCTGCTCCGTCGCCGCCGCCTCGGGCTCCCCGCCGTCGGCCGGAAAGCGCCAGAGCGTCCGCTGAAGTTCGTCGGTCACGTAGACGTCGCCCTCGCTGGAGACGGCGAGCCCCGCGGGGCGCTCCAGCCAGCCGGCGCCGAGGCTGCCGACGCGGGTGACCCCCCTGGGCCGCTCGGGGTCGGTCTCGGCCGCAAAGACCTGGATCGCAGGGGGCGACGGGTCTCCGGCTCCCCGCGTCGCGACGAAGAGGGCGTCGGGTCGCCCCTGGTGCGGGCCGAACGCGACGGCGATCGGACGGGCGAGCCCCGAGGCCGTAAACAAGTAGGCCCCCAGGTGGGAGGGCCCCTCGCCTGCGGTCTGCGGGGGAACCACCGCCGGGGCAAGGAGGAGAGCGAGCGTGGCGAGCATACGTGGAGTCTAAGCCGGGCAAGGCCCGCTCCCGAGGGGTGCAGGAGTCCATTCTTCGCGGCCACACTTCGTTCATCGGGATCGGGAATCGAGTCGCTACGATCCCTCGGCACTGACCCCCGGTCACGCTCCGCACGGCGGACCAGGGGCTCGATGCCGCACCGCCACATGACCAGCGATAAGTTGACACGGACCACGGCGTTGCCGGCTTCGGCTCCGTCAGGCGCCACACCGCGCGCCCCGAGGGGAAGCGCCCTGGCCAGGGCGCTCGAGGACCTGCGCGAGGCCGGCGGGCTGGGGGGGACGACGACCCCGCGGCCCGCGGCGCCGCACCCCCTTGCGCGCGTCGCCCTGGGGACGGGCCGGGGGCTTGCCCCGCTGCTCTCCGATCGGGCGGCGGTGGATCAAGGGAGCGGCGGCGACTCCGTCGAGGACCCCGAGTCGACGTTGGGCGCCGCGCCCACCGAGCAAGCAGCCGTCGAGCCCACGGCGATCCCACGGCCAGCGAGCGACCCGGTGGAGGAGCTCGAGCCTTCAGACCCCGGCTCCGAGGCGGCACCAAGAGAGGCCGCCACGGTGGAGGCCGCGCCGGCGGAGCCGACACCCGACCCGCGGCGGGTTGCGCTCGACAGCACCCTCACCGCCACCATTCGACGGTGGGCCAAGCCGACCACGCCCAAGGAACTCGAGGCCCGCGGGGTGAAGCGCGTTCGCAGCGTAAGCATGTCGCGGATCGCCTCCCTCATCGAGAAGGCGATCAACCGCGAGCTCATCGCTCGGACCCTCGAGGGGGACACCGACGACGCACTCTCCCTCTCGGCGAACGCCCGCGCCGGCTTCCTCGAGCTCGCGCGCCAGGAGATGTCGGGCCGCGTGGACGCCGAGGCCGAGTCCAGCGCCTTCGCTGGCCTCGACCGGCTGCGGGCCGAACTCGAGGCGCGACGGGCCGAGCTGGAGGAGAAGGAGCGGCGACTGGACGGCCGCGACCCTGGCGTCGAGGACGACTCCTTCGAGCGCCGACTGCGCGCGGTCTTCGCTTCCCGCGGGGCGAACCGAGACCCCGAGCTCGAGCGCGAGGTGGTGCGTGTCGCCCTCGAGGAGCTCGGCGAGATGCGGAGCCGGGCCCAGGAGAAGCGGCGGGCGGAGAGCCGTCGCGAGACCAATCAGCTGGAGCGCCGGATCGCGAAGCTCGCGGGGCTGCTGGAGCAGACCGAGGGCGAGCTACGCCGCACCAGAGCACGGAAGGAGGTGGACCCGGGGCTCGCGTCGGTCTTCACCGAGGTCCAGGGGCTGGACCTCGGGGACGAGCGCTTCGCCCAGAAGCAGGACCTCATGAGGGGCATCTTCGAGGCCAACCTCGCGCTGCAGAACTGAGGGCTGCGCGGCGCCTTCGAGCGGTGTTACCTAGCGGTGGAAGAGCGGCAGGGTGTCGTCGGGGAGCGCGAGGAAGAGCACGTTCGAGGCCGTCGCGTAGCCCGCGCCATAGCGGTTCAGGAAGCGGCGTCCGCTGGCGTTGAATCGCACGTCCTGCCAGGAACCTGAGCTCTCCTGGGAGGCGCAGAGCTCCCGCATCAAGGGCTCGGCCCAGCGGCGGTAGTGGCTCGTGTCCCGGTGGTGCCAGAGGGCCTGGCTCAGGTAGAAGCGCTCGTAGTAAGGGAACGGGTCCGCCGCCGCAGCGCCGTCCTCGGTGCGCTCGAGGAGCTTCCGCCAGATGTAGTCGTAGCCCTCCTCGATCCGCGGGCCGTCGTACGTCCCGCTCGCCTGGAGCGTGACGAGACCGGCGGCGGTGAGGGCGATCGAGGTCTGCGGATCATCCAGGCCGTACTTGAAGCCGCCCAGGGTCTGCCGGGCACGCTTCCGCTCGGCCTGCGGATCATCCACGGCGGGGTCCTCTTCCTCGGGGAGCTCCATCACCTGCAGGCGCGTGACGTACTTCACGGCCTCGGCGACCACGCCCGGGTCCACCCGGATGCCGACGTCGTTGGCGGCGCGCAGGGCCTGCACCATGGCCACGGTTACCGAACCCTCGTGTTGGATCGACCGACCCGCCGAGTAGTACCAGCCGCCCTCGGCGCCCTGGGAATCCTGGATGCGTCCGATGGCGATGAGCAAGGTCTCGCCGATGCGCTTGCCGAGCGGCGTGTTGGGGGAGACCGTGTACGCCTGGG
This sequence comes from uncultured bacterium, assembly GCA_938075305.1. Lineage (GTDB taxonomy): Bacteria > Planctomycetota > UBA1135 > UBA1135 > Saltatorellus. The sequence goes on along the minus strand of CALJGV010000018.1, from coordinate 3,014 downwards.
CAAGCGCGAGGGTCGCGAGCCCGTGGCCGTGGGTCCGGGAGATGTTGTCGCCGCGGTCTTCGATGAAGCCGGGGAAGTCGTCGGCCCCGCGGTGCGTGCTCGCCAGCAGGTACTCCACCGCGCGCTTGACGTTGTCCTGGTGCTCGCCGCGGGTCAGGGTGGACCCGCCAGACATCCAGGCCAGCGCAGCGAGGGAGGTGACCGCGAGGGGGGCTCGCTGACCGGGCTCGGCGTCGCCAACCTCGATCGAGCCGTCACGGGAACTCTGCCGCGAGGCCAACCACGCGAGCCCCTTTCTGATGGCCGAGGTTCGCTCCGCGTCGCCTTCCCTGGGGTAGGGGAGCAGCGAGTCGTCCCCGGAAAGCTGCGGGGTCCCCAGCAACTCGCGCTGGGGGGCCGGGTCGCCTCCCTTGCTGCGCTCGTCCGCCAGCGTGGCCGAGGGGGCGCACACGCTCACGCAGAGCAGCACCAGCAGGCCACGGACGGAGGGGCGAACGCGCATCAGGAGCGAGGTCGCCGGCTCAGCGCTTGTTGCCCTTGTTGAGTCGCTTGTAGTACGAGTCCACCCAGTCTCGGTAGCGGGGCGGGACGTCCTCGCTGACCCCGTTCTGGAAGACCTTACGGAGGTGGACCGGGAGGTCGCCCCACTCCTCCGCGCCGGTGGCCCCCGAGGGGGCGCCGGTCTCGTCGGCGGGCGGGGCGTCGGACTGGCCGTCCTGGCCGGCATCGGACTCCTGGCTGCCACGGGGCTGTTGGCCGTCCTTCGGGTCCCCCTGCTGCTCTTGCCCCTCACCGGGCTCGGGCGGCCTCTCGCCGCTCTCCTGCTTCCGGCTGCCGGACGGGGTCTGGCCCTGCTGGGGCATGCCCTGGCTCGAGGGGCTCTGGCTCGAGCTGCTACTGCTGCTGGAGCTGCTGCTCTGCTGCTCGGCCATCTCAAGGATCTTCTGGATGTCATCGAGCGTGGCCTCGCTCTGGCTTCGGGTCGCCCCGAGGATTCGCGCCATGCCTGACGAGGCTCCCGCTGCGCCCTGCTCTGCCTCGCGGATCAGCTCGTCGATCCCGGCGCTGCCGATGTTGTCGGCGCCAGAGACGTCGCCGCTGCTGGCCTCGTAGAGGAGGTCGGTGACCCGCTGGAGGCGCTTCTCCACCTTGAGGAAGAGCTGCTCGAGGTCCTCCGGCCCACCGGCTCCGCCGGGCGGAGCGAAGGGGTTCAGCCCGCGCAGGTCGGTCTCATCCTTCTCCGGGCCAGGGGGGGTGGTTTCCTGGACTTCGCCCTCCTGGGCGGGCCCTTCCACCGCGGGCCCTTCCACCGCGGGCGTCGGCGGGGCCGAGGTCTCCTGTGCAGAGGCGAGCGCCGCGAGCATCAGCGCACAGGCGCTGACGCCGGCTCGGCGGAGGTTGGGCGCGGTCGACTTCATGCTCATGGTTCTCATCGGTCTTCGCTCTCCTGATCCTGACCCTCGACTTGCACCGGTTCCTGGCCCCGGCCGAAGCCGAGACGCTGTCGCATGTCGGTGAACAGCTCGAGGATCCGCTCGTGTTGACTGGCCAGCCTCGCGATGTCGCGCAGGATCAGCGGGTCGAGTTCCTCACCGGCGGCGATCTCCGGGTAGAGGTCGTAGAGCTGATCCACTCGCTGCAGCAGGTCCTCCTCGAGCTTGGCGAGGAGCTTCAGCTCGGCCACGTCTGGGATCAGCTGGTTCGAGTCCTGCTGTTCCTGCTCTTCCTGTTCCTGTTCCTGTTGTTGCTGCTCTTGCTCCTCCTCGGCGCGCCGCTCGAGTTCATCCTCGAGCGCCTCGCGGAGCAGGGCGAGCCCGTCGGCCACGTCGTCCTGAAGGGCCTGGGTTCGGTCGCCGGAGCGGTAGCCGCCGGCGTCGGAGAGGTCCTTCACGACGCGGCGTAGGTCGCGGGCCGCACGGTCCAAGACCTCGGCGAAGACCAGGGTCCCCTCGGCGCGGATGGCCTCGACGATGCCGTCGATGCGGGTCGCGAGCGCCTCCTCCTCGCGGGAGATGTTCCGTAGACGGATCTTCTCGCTGCGTGAGGGCCGCGCCTTGCGCGTGGAGTCGAGCTCGCGGGTCTCTTGCATCTGAACCAGGTGCAGGGCCTCGATCTCGATCACCTCCTCCTTGATCTGGAAGAGCAGCTCTTCCTGCCGGAGCGAGTCGTACTGCTCCTCCTCTTCCTTCAGCTCGTCGAGGGCCTCCTCGATCTTCTGCTCCGTCTCCTCCTCCTTGGCCTCCGCCTCGTCGAGGTCGCCGCTCTCCAGCGCATCGGAGGCCTCCGACGCGGTCTCCGCGGCCTCACTGAGGGCCTTGTTGGAGTCCGCCATCTCGTTGCGCTCCTCGTTCCGTTCGGCGAGGGCGAGGAGCTTCTCCTCGAGGGCGCGCTGGCGCTCGGCGAGCTCCTCGGCGCGCTGCTGTTGCTCCTCGGACTGGGGCTGCGCGCCCTGCTGCGCCTCCCGGCCCGCGTCACGGAGGGCGTCGACGGCCTCTCGCTGGGCCTCGGCCGCAGCCATGCTTCCGCTGGGTTCCTCCAGGGCCTCGCTCGCCTCACCCATGGACTCCCGGGCGCGCTCGATCGCTTCCTCGACGGCGGCGGCGGCCTCTGGACTCATGCCCGCCTGCTGCGCGGCCTCGGCGATCTCACCGACCTCGGACTCGAGGGCCTCTTGCGCCGCCTGGGCGGCCTCGGTCTCGGCCTGCCCCTCGGGGCCGGTGGCCTGTTGGATCGCTTCCTCGAGGGCCTCGCGTGCGGCGGCCAGTTCTTCCGCGGCTTGCTCGGCCGCCTGCTCTGCTTCTTGCTGGCGCTGGCTCGCCTCGGAGGGGGAGGAGCTACTCTGCTGCTGGCCACTCTGCTGCTGGCCACTCTGCTGCTGGCCACTCTGCTGCTGGCCACTCTGCTGCTGGCCGCTCTGCTGCTGGCCGCTCTGCTGCTGGCCGCTCTGCTGCTGGCCGCTCTGCTGCTGGCCGCTCTGCTGCTGGCCGCTCTGCTGCTGGCCGCTCTGCTGCTGG
>CALJGV010000017.1 GCA_938075305.1 uncultured bacterium | reverse complement strand
CCAGGCTCGACCCAGTTGATATGGGTGAAGAACGTATCGGTCTCACCTCCGTGGCAGCCGTTGCAGGTGTTGAGTGAGAACTGGTGCCGGTCGTCCGTGAAGACGCCGCCAGAACCGAACCAGAAGAAGCTGGACGGGGGGAACGGCACCTCGGTCGCCGCTCCCTCGATGGACTCCAGCAGCGCCCCCAGCGGGTCGAGCCCGTTCATGATGTCCGTGACCTCCGGCCCTCCGTTCATGTTGTTGGGGGGCGTGAGCTTGACCGTGACCTGCTCGAGCATGCCCGCCGAGTCGAGGCGGAACTCCCGCATCTGCCAAATGCTGCCGGGGATGAACTCGTTCGTGCGGAGCTGACCCAGCTCGTTCGCGTTCGGGTTGCTCGTCATATCGGTGAACTGAGTCGTGAGGGCCGCGAGCGCGTCGTTGTAGGCCGGCGTCCCCATGGCGAGGTCGCTGAGATCGGCCCAGTCCTGGCCCCACTGGCGAACGTCACAGCCCGTCTTGTTGATGGCGTACTCGAAGATGGCGAGGAACCCGAGGGGCCCCGCGTCACAGTTCTCATCCACAAAGCTGAAGACGATGCGCGCCTCGCCCGCGGACCCCGCGCTGTAGCCGTTGGTGTCCCGCAAGTCGACGCGGAGGACGATGGCGATGGGATGGAACGGAGCCGCGTCCATGTCGAGCACCCCGGTACCAAGGGGATCCCAGACGTCCAGGATCGTGTTCATGGTCGCCGCGCGCGCGGGGGTGGTGTCGCCGTTGACGGTCTGGGCCGCTCCCCAGTTGGAGAGCCAGTCCATGGCGAAGGTCGAGGGGTCATTCGTTCCCGCGAGCTCGGTCATCACGTGGCCGAAGGACCACGCGCCGTCGGGATTCCCGACCCCCGTACAGGGGTTGAAGCTGTGGTTCAGGTCCGCGAAGACCAAGGTGTCCGTGATCATCAGCGAGTTGTCGACCTCCACGGTCGTGCTCGCGCTGGTCGTGATGATCGGGATCGTCATGGGCCTCGGCCGCTTCACCAGGGTCCTCGAGTCCACCCGGTCCACCAGCTCGCGGCCCTCGAAGATCGGAATCGGCACGCCTCGCTCCGCCGCGAGCTGGAGGTCCCGCGCGATGGCGCGCTCCTCGTTGAGATCCGCACGGACGACGCCGGTGTAGACGCCGTCACCGGCGCGCTCGTCCATGTCGCGGCCGTCGTCCCGGAACATGGTGAGCTTGCGATCCTCGAGCTCGAGCCGGACGCGTCCACCGCGGCTGCGGTCCGCCTGGAGCTCGAGGACCGCCTCGCCGGGCCGGAGCTGCTGGGAGAGGTCGACGCGGAATTGTGCGTTGGTGAAGGTCGGCTGAAGCTGCGCGCTCGCGAGGGATGTGAGCGCGAGCGCAGCGCCGACATGAATGGGAGTCTTCATGGTGACTTGGGGTTGGGGCGTGTCGGGGAGCGCGCCGCCACGCGGCGCGCGTACCAGGGCACGTGCGACGGGCCCGCCCCGACGCGACACAAATCCGGTGAGAGGTCGTGCGCGACCCACAAGCGAGGCCGCCGCGTCCTCGATCGGGGCAGCCCGCGGAGAAGCGAGCGATCCGTGTCGCCCTCGGAGCTCGCCGACGCATGTGCCCTCGTCCTTCGCGCAGGCCACCGCGGCTGCGCAGATCCCCAAGCCCCCAAGCCCCATGGCTCGAACCCGCCGCTTCCTGCGCCGCTACCGCGGCTCCCTCCTCTTCCTCGTGGCCCCGTGCATCCTCGCCGTCCTCACGGCGAGGGAGGTGAGTTCCCGCGCCGTGGCTTCGGCCCAGGACACGGGGCCAGCGGTCGTGCACGCCGCGGACCGCTTCGGGGCCCAGCCCCTCGCCCTCGCCCGCACGGCGCCCCAGCCCTGATCAGGCCGTGGCGCCGCTCCCCGCCGCGTTCCGCCATCAACGCGAGGGACGCCTCCGCCCGTGAGGGCCAGCGGCGTCCGCGGGGGCGAGCCAGCCGTGCGGCGGCTCGCTCGGACCATCGATCACTGGAACTGGAGCGAGATCCCGTCGGTGAAGTTGGACGTGGCCACCCCGCCGATCGCGTCACGGTGCCAGGCCTGGAAGTTCCAGGTCTCCCCGGCGGCGATGGCCACCAGCCCGGTCGGCGTCGGCGTCTGGGTCAGGTCCAGGGCGAGCGTGAACGAGCCGGCAGCCCCGGAGTTCACGATCTGGCCCGGCCCCACGTAGCGGCCGATGGATCCGCCGAGGCACAGGTTCCCGTCGCTGCCCCCGGGGCCCACGACGAAGCCCTGGGCCTGGCTGGTGAGGAAGAAGCCGAAGGCATTCAGGGGCAGATCGCTGGCCACCAGGGACAGGTTGTTCTGGGAGACGCTGGCGCTCCCGGTCAGCTCGATGCTGCTCGGCGCACCGGTGGAGTTGTTCACGCCGGGGCTGCAGTAGCGGGTCCCCAGGATCCCGTTCCCCTCGAGCACGAGGTTGTCGAGGCTGATGATGTGGTTGCCGAACCAGAACGCGCCGCCGAAGGGCCGGTCCATGGCGATGCCGATGTAGTCGACGTCCTGGATGATGGCGTTCCACAGGGCGTCACCCGAGAGGCCGACCAAGGGGCTCCCCGGCAGGGCCGCGAGGTCCCAGCCGGCCGGGGTGGAGGTCGAGGCGCTGGGGATCGGCGTCGAGACCGTGAGCCAGGGCGAGAAGCCGAACTGGAAGACGTCGCCGGTGAACACGAAGGCCCAGGCGTCGTCGCTGACGTCCGTGCGGGTGCCGCCATCGTTGGCGATCACGAAGAACGGGCGCGTACCGAAGTTCGAGGAGCCGACCTCGACCTGGCGGTCGAAGGTGAAGGAGGTCACGCCCAGCCCGCGGAAGTCCCCCTTCCACGGGTGGTTGGCTGCCCCGGGGACGATCATCGCCGCGGGCAGCTGCGAGCTGGAGCTCTGAACGGTGACCTCGATCCGGCCCCCGGGGTTCCCGCCCGTCCCCATGTGGACCCCCACGAGGTTGGGGTCGAACTCGATCCCCCAGTCATCGGTGTTGGTGACGCCGAAGTCCTCCGAGGCGACCTGGGCGGACGCGCCGGTGCAGAGGGCAAAGGCGAGAAGAACGGGGAGGCGCATGGCGATGAAACGGGCAGGGGGGGGAAGGGAACGAACGACCCCGAGGTTAATCCCCCGGATCGAGTCCCGCCGAGGTTGAGCCCCTCGGCCGTGGGCAGGGTGGCCTAGAGTGCGACGGCGGGGCCGGAGACCGCGATGGCGCAGGCGTCGGGGTGGAGGTGCTCACCGGCCACCCGCAGCACGTCCTCGACCGTCACGGCGGCGAACTCCGCCGGCAGGCGCTCGAGATGGTCCTCGGCGAACCCGTGGATCTCCGCGCTCACCAGGTACTGAGCCCGCCGGGCGGCCCGCTCGAAGCCCATGGCGAAGGAGCCGACGAGGTAGCTCTTCGCCACCGAGAGTTCCTCCACCGGGACCGGCTCCTCGCCGATGCGCCGCATCTCGGTCACGAAGCCGTCGACGGCGGTGCGCACGTGCTCGGGGCTCGTGCCGATGTAGGCGCGGAACATCCCCGGCAGCTTGCCCGCCGTGCCGTGGATGTCGGCGTGCACGGAGTAGGCGAGGCCCAGCTGGTCCCGGAGGACCTGGGTGATCCGGTTCGTGAAGCCCGGCCCGGTCCCGAGCACGTGGTCCATCACCGCCAGGGGGACGTAGTCGGGGTGAGCGCGCCGGATGCCCAGGTGCCCAAGGTGCACGTGGACCTGCTGACGATCCCGCTCGAACGCCGCCGTCCGGCCCTCGATGGGCGGGAACGAGGCCTCGGTTCGCTGGTGGGGCGCGCCCACGGGCACCCCCCGGAACGCGCGCTCCGCGTGGTCCCTGACCTCGGCAGGATTCACGTCGCCGACGACGGCGATCACAAGCCGCGAGCCGCACCAGTTCGAGGATCGATGGGCCCGGAGGTCCGCTGCGGTGATCCTCGAGACGCTCTCGAGGTCGCCGTAGGTGTTGCGCCCGAGGAAGTGCTCCTCGCCGTAGACGAGGCGCTTGAACAGGATGCCGCCCTGGGCCCGCGGGTCATCCGCCTCGACCTCGAGCCGCGTCTTCATCCGCTCGAGCTGTCGGTCGATCAGCGCGTCGGGATACGCCGCGTCGGTGACGAGCTCGCCCAGCACGTCCATCAGGACCCGCCAGGCCGTCCCGGCGACCGCGCCGGAGAGACCCATGGCGTCGCCGCTCACCCCGCCGCCCTCGGGCTCGAGCAGGGCCGCGATGTCCTGGTCCGTGCGCGCGCCGGTGCCCTGATCGGCGAAGGCGCCGGTGAGGTGGACCACGCCCTCCTTGCCGGCGGGGTCGAGCCCCGGGCCGCCGCGCACGTGGACGCGGACCGCGGTGACCGCCGACGAGGGTCGACGGTGGACCAGGAGCGTGGCCCCGCACGAAAGCTCGAACCGCTCACGCTCCACCTCGATGCGGGGTGCCTCCCCGTTGGACTCTGCGCTCATTCGCTCACCTCCGAAGGCTCGGGGCGGGACCAGGCGACCACCCGGCGGTCGGGGCGAAGAAGTCGCCCGCAGGTCGCCTGGAGCGATGCCGCGTCCACTGAGGCACGACGGGCCTCGACCGCGAGAGCGTCCTGCCAGCACAGGTCGGTCGCGTACTCCCCCAGGGTCTCTGCGACGTCGGTCACCGTCTCGGAGTCGAAGGCCTCGCTGGCGGCGAGGAGCTTCTGCGCCCGGTTCATCTCGCCCTCTCCGACGGGCTCGCCCACGAGCCGCGCCACCTCCTCGTGGATCGCCGCCTCGAGGCGCTCCGTGTCCGCACCGTGGACCGCCTCGGCGTAGATCCAGAACCCGCCGCCACGGGCGCGAGCGTCGTTGTTCGCAGAGACGCTGGTGGCCAGCCCCTCGTCGATGACCAGGCGGCGATAGAGCCGCGAGAGCTTGCCGCTCGTGAGGACAGAGACCACCACGTCCATGGTGAAGTCCTCGTCCGACCCGAAGGCGCCGCCGGGATAGGCCACGATCATGCGCGAGGCGTTGTCGTCCCAGGTGGTCTCGATCCTCACCTCACCCTCGAGCTCGATCTGCAGCGCGGGGTCCTCCGCGGTGGCGTCCGCGGGTCGATCCTCGATCTCGCCGAAGCGAGCCGCCACCGCCGCCAGCGCCGCCTCAGGCTCCACGTCCCCCGCCACCACGAGGGTGGCGTTGCCCGGACGGTAGTGGCGCAGGTAGTAGGAGCGCATGTCCTCGGCGGTCATGGGCTCCAGCGTCTCGCGGTATCCGATGACGGGCCGCGCGTAGGGGTGCTCACCGAACAGGGCCTCGGACACCTTCCGGCTGAGCGAGCGCCAGGGGTCGTCGAGGCCCATGGAGAGCTCCTCGAGGACCACCTGCTTCTCGGCGGCGAACTCCTCGGGATCCAGGAGCAGCCCCTGCATGCGGTCCGCTTCCAGGTCGAGCGCCCGCTCCCAGCGGTCGGACGCGAACTCGAACCAGTACGCGGTGTGGTCCGGGGTCGTGAAGGCGTTGTTGCTGCCGCCGAGCACCGTGGTCTCCAGGTCAATGGCGCCCTTGCCGTGGGCGGCGGTGCCCTTGAACATCATGTGCTCGAGGAAGTGGCTGACGCCCGCCTCCAGGTCCGTCTCGTGCCGCGCCCCCACGCCGTACCAGACCATGACGGCCACCACGGGGTCGAGGTGCCGCTCGGCGATCAGAACGCGCATCCCGTTGTCGAGCCTGCGCTCGTGGACGGTCGCGCCGCAGTAGGTGGGGAGGGTCTCGGTCATGGATGGTCTCGGATCTCAGCGACGCCGGCGTCCGCCGCGTCGGCGCGCACCGCGGGCGCTCCCGCCCCGTCGAGCCCCCCGAGGGGAGCGGGCAGCGCGGGAAGAGCGACCGCCGCCGCGGGGGCCAGACTCGCCCGACGCCCGGCGAACCGGGTTCCTGGGCAGCCCCGCGGGCGCCGCCCCGGCCTCGATCGACTCGTGCTCCGCGAGGAGTGCCTCGACCTCCTCCCGGCTCAGGGCCCGCCACTTGCCCTCGCGAAGGCCGCGGATATCGAGGGGGCCGATCTGCGTCCGGGTGAGCGAGGACACCTTGTAGCCCACGCGGACGAAGATCCGGCGCACCTCGCGGTTCCGCCCCTCCTGGATGGTCACCTCGAGGGTCGAGCCGTTGGCCGTGCGTCGCTTGACGACCACGCGCGCGCCGGCGGTGCGCCCCTCGGCGAGGTAGACACCCTCGCGGATCTTCTGCACGGCCTCGTCGGTGATTTGCCCGGGGACTCGGACGAGGTAGGTCTTCGGTACGCCGTACCGCGGGTGGGCGATGCGCTCGGCGAACTCGCCATCGCTGGTCAGCAGCAGCAGCCCCTTGGACTCCTCATCGAGCCGGCCCACGGTGAAGATCCGGCCCTTCTTCGGATCCGTGATGAGGTCGATAGCGCGCGGCCGGGTCTCACGCACCTCGTTGGTGCAGACCACCCCCGCAGGCTTGTGGAGGATGTAGTAGCGACGCTCGCGGGGATCCGACTTGAGGATCACGCCGTCCACGTCCACCACCTGGGTCCGCGGATCGATCTTGGTGCCGAGCTCGGTGACCACGTCACCGTCCACGAGCACCTTGCCCCCAAGGATCAGCTCGTCGCTCCGACGTCGGGAGGCGACCCCGTTGTCCGCGAGGAACTTGTTCAGGCGCACCATGTCGGCGTCGCGCTTGGCGTCACGGGCCGACGATGAGCGGGCGGGGAGCCGCTTGCCGCCCACCTGCTTCAGCTTCGGACGGCCGCCTCTGGCGCCCGAACCACGACGGGTCCTTCTGGCTCTTCTCATGTCTCGCTGTCCTGCCTCACGGCGGTCAGTTCCTGATGGTCGGTCGGGCCCGTAGGACCCGGAGCTCCCCGTCCGCGTCGACGATCGGCGCTTTGGAGAGGTCAGCGGGGAGCACCCATGTGCCCCCACAAGTGAGGGGGAACGCCTCGTCATCGACTCCGTCGATCTCCAGGCGGCCCGACCCAGAGAGTACGAGGATCGCCGTCGGGCGTCCGGGAGATGCCATCTCTTCCGGCCCGTGAACGTCCAGAATGTCCACTTCGAAGCGCTCCCCCCTGCGGAGGGGGGCGATCTGGTTCACCGAGTCCGCCTCCCCCGAGGCCTGGAAGCGCAGGGGACCGGGGGCCTCGGGGGCGGCGTCGAAGTCGATCGAGCGGAGCGCCTCGTCCAGGTGGGTCGCCCGGGGCCTGCCGTCGAGGCCGACGCGGTCCCAGTCGTAGATCCGGTAGGTCGTGGTGGAGTTCAGCTGGACCTCGGCCAGGACCAGTCCTGCGCCCATGCCGTGCACCACCCCAGGCGCCACGTCCACGCCGTCCCCCGCACGCACCGGGTAGCGGCCGAGCAAGTCGACCACGTCCGGCGTGGGCGCACCGCTCGCGAAGGAGGTCGCGTCCACCCCCGGCCCCAGTCCCAGAAAGACCTCCGCTCCAGGGTCCGCGTCGAGGAGGTACCAGCACTCACTCTTGGGCTGCACGCCCAGCTTGTGGGCCGCGGTCTCGTCCGGGTGGACCTGAAGCGACAGGTTGGTGCGCGCCTCCACCAGCTTGAGGACGAGGGGGAACTGCTCCTCCCCGTCGAGCCGGACCTCACCCATCATCGCCTCGCGCTCGGAGAGCATCAGCCCCCGCAGGGAGCGGCCCGCGAACGGTCCGCTGGAGACCACTGACGCGTGACGATCCTGATCGCTCACCAGCAGCACCTCCCCCACGGGGTCGGCCTCCGGCCATGCGGCACCCTCCACGTCCTCGGGGGCGAGGACGTCACGCAGGGCGTCGCCCCCCCAGACCTTGGGGACGGCGTGCGGTTGGAATCGGAGCGGGCGGGCGATGGCCATGGGCAAGCGCGAGAGCCTAGCGGCGGGGGCCAGGGCCCGGGGGCGTGGGTCGGGAGATCCCCTCCACTGAATCCCTGCGGCCCAGCCCCGGACGCAGGAGGCTCGGCCGCAAGGGGGCTCGGCCGCAGGGACGACCGACGCGCCCCCGTCAGTCCGCGAGCAGCCGCTGGGCCTCGGCCAGCGCGGTGGGCTCGGCGGCGCCACCCGCGATCATGTCCGCGATCTCGGCCACCCGACCGTCCCCGGAGAGCCACTGGATCCGGGTCCTCGTACGCCCCCCCTCGACCTCCTTGGAGACCTGCAGGTGCCGCGTCGCCCTCGCCGCGATCGCCGGCAGGTGGGTCACGCAGAGCACCTGGTGGTGGTCCCCGAGTCGCTCGAGGTTGCCCGCCACCTTCGGGCCGAGCCGACCGCCGACGCCGGCGTCCACCTCGTCAAAGATGAGGGTGGGCGTCGAGCGACGCACCGCCAGGGCGCCGCGGAGCGCGAGGAAGATCCGCGCCGCCTCGCCCCCGGACGCCACCGCGCGCAGGGGCTGGGGGTCCTCCCCCGGGTTGGCCGCGAGCAGGAGCTCGACGCCCTCGGCGCCGCTGGCGCCGAAGCGGCGGCGATCAGTCTCGAGGGCCCTCTCCGCCCCGGCGACGAGGGGCACCAGGGCCATGGAGAAGCGCGCCCGCTCGAGGCCAAGGTCAGCGAGCCCCCCTTCCACCGACTTCTGCAGCTTGGCGCCGAGGCCCCCGCGGGCCTTGGTCAACCGCCGCGCGGACTCCGCGAGGCTCTTCCGAGCGGCCGCGACCTCCGCCTCGAGGGCCTCCCGGTCCACCGCCCCGTTGGCCATCAGGTCCAGCTCGTCGCGTAGGGAATGGAGGCGCTCCTCGAGGCCCGCCACGTCCGTGCCGTACTTGCGCTCGAGGCGCTCGAGGAGGCCGAGTCGATCCTCCACGTGCTGGAGTCGCGCGGGGTCCGCGTCCACTCCATCGAGGAAGCCGCCCAGGGAACGGCACGCCTCCTCCAGCTGCAGCGAGGCCTCCCGGAAGCCCGCCGCCGGCTCCTCGAGATCGGGCACCCGCGAGGACCAGTCGCTCACCGTGCGCTCCGCCCGCCGCAGGAGGTCCAGGGCGCTGTCCTCGGCCTCCGAGAGATCATGGAGCGCCGACCCGAGCTCGGTGCCGAGCTCGGAGGCGTGGCGCAGCACGCTCCGCTCCGCGCGCAGGTTCTCAGCCTCCAGGGCCGAGGGGTTCGCCTCCTCGAGCTCCCCCACCTGGAAGCGCACCAGGTCCAGGCGCTGAAGCCGCTCGGACTCCCCCGCCTCGAGGTCCTCGAGCCGGTTCACGAGCTCCAGCCAGCGCGTGCGCCGCTCCCGGTAGCCCTCGAGGGTGTCCTGCAGCCCGCCGAAGGCGTCCACGAGGCGCAACTGCTCGGCCGGCTCGAAGAGCCGCTGGTGTTCGTTCTGGCCGTGGATCTCCACGAGCTGCCCGGCGAGGCCGCGCAGGAGCTTCTGGGTCACCGGCCGGTGGTTGACGTGGGCCCGCGTCCGCCCATCGCGACCGATGGTCCGGGTCAGGATGAGCTCCAGCTCGTCCTCCTGCTCCCGCTCCTCGAGCGCCTCGGGCAGGTGCTCAGCCAGCCAGCGCCCGACCAGCTCACCGTAGTCATCGAGGGGGAGCACGAAGCGACCCTCCACACGCGCCCGGTCGGCGCCCTTGCGCACCATGGAGGCCCGGGCCCTGCGGCCGAGGAGCAGCTCGAGGGCGTCGACGAGCAGGCTCTTGCCCGCGCCGGTCTCCCCCGTCACCGCGTTCAGCCCCGTCCCGAATTCCAGCGCCGCCCGTTCGAAGAGCGCGAGGTCCTGCAGCGTGAGTTCAACCAGCATCGTCCGGTCGAAGATCGCACGGCCCCCCCGCCCGTTGCAACCACCATCGCCGGTCCAGGCCGCGGGCCGGCTGGGCCGACCGGTGGCGGGGTGGCCGAGCCGCCCGAGCGACCCCGGGCCGCGGCTGCTAGCCTGGGTGGCCATGGACCTGAACTTCCCCCATGAGCCGACCGAGGAGGTCGTGGCGCAGTTCGAGCGGGACGGCCACATCACCCTGCGGCGGCTGCTCGATCCCCTGGAGCTCGACATCCTCGAGCCGGGGCTCTCCGCGGCGGTCCACCGGAGCGACCCGAACGCCGAGATCCCCTGGGACGAGAAGTCCACCTACGACCGCGCCTTCATCCAGGTCGGCGACCTGCACCGGTTCTCCCCCGACGCCCGACAGCTGGTCTTCTCCCGGCGGCTCGCCTCCGTCGCCGCCGCGCTGCTCCGGGTGCCGACCATCCGCCTCTACCACGACCAGGCCCTCTTCAAGCTCCCCACCAAGGGGGATGGGGGTCACACCCCGTGGCACGTGGACCAGTACTACTGGCCCCTGGCCAGCGACCGCTGCATCACCGCCTGGATCCCCCTGGTCGACGTCCCGGAGGACATGGGCCCCCTCACCTTCGCGAGCGGGAGCCACCGCCTCGAGGCGGGGCGGGAGCTCGAGATCTCGGACGAGAGCGAGGCACGCTGCGACCGCGCCCTGGCCGAGGGGGGCTACACCCGCGCCTCGGAGCCCTTCGAGCTAGGGGACGTCTCCTTCCACCTGGGGTGGACCTATCACAGCGCGCCGCCCAACCACAGCGACGCGGAGCGCAAGGTGATGACCGTCATCTACATGGACGGCGAGATGCGCGTGTCGGAGCCCGCCAACGACCACCAGCGAGACGACCTGCGCAAGTGGCTCCCGGGCCTGGCCCCCGGGGACCGCGCCGCCAGCGAGGCCAACCCGCGGCTTTGGCCGACCGACTGAGGGTCGCCGCTCAGTCCCTCGCCTGCGCGTCGATCTCCGCCGCGCACTCGCCCTTCAGACGCAGGAGCTCCGCGCGCACGTGCCCAGGGAGGTTCGGCGCGAGGGCCCGGTCCAGCTGGTCCGAGGCCAGGCTCCAGCCGGCCCGCTCCATCAGGTCGAGGGCTCGGATGGCGTGCAGCACCGTCCCCTCGGGCGTCTGACGCTCGGACCACCTGGCCGCGGTCACCTCGATCCACGCGCGGCCCGCGTGCATCTCCCGAACGATGACCTCGAGCTCGAGCCTGGTGCTCGGGGTCGCGGCCGAGAGGGCGGCGGCTGCCCCGGAGCCGCGCCGGGCGAAGAGCCGCGCCTGGGGGGCGTCGAACTCCTCCTTGACCCAGAGGAACTGCTCGTCGGCCCAGAACTCGAAGGCCTGGAAGGCGGCGGGGTCGAAGCGGGTCAGGAACGCGCTCCAGTCCTCCACCTCACGGCACACCTGGGCGATCACCCGCTGACTCTCGCCGAGGCGCAGCTCGGGGCGGCGCCACAGGTCGACGACCGGCGTGGCCGGCACCGCCTCGGAGGAGGTGAGGTCATCATCCGGCAGGGTAGGCGCCTGCATCAGCATGGCGGCGGCCAGGGGGGCGGTCAGGAGTTCGAGCATGGGAGCGGGCTGGCGGGGAGCCCTCGACGGCCCCCGCGAGCCTGACATCGACAGGATCCAGCCGCTCCTTGAGGTGCCCCGTTCAGCGGCCGTGGGCCGCCCGCCAGGCCACCATGGAGGCCCGCAGGTGCACCGGAGCCGGCAGCGCGATCCCGTAGGCCTGGAGCCCCACGGGGCCCTGGAAGTCCACCTCGTCGAGGAGCTCGAGGAGCCCCGCGAGGTCGTGGTCGCCGGCGCCGAGGGGCTGGATCAGCGTCCGCCAGGCGTCGCCCTCGAGGTCGGCGCCGTTCACCGTGACGGCGAGCAGCCTCCTCCCCGCCGCACGCAGCACCGGGGCCGGGTCGTACCCCTCGTGGTTCTTGAGGTAGTGGCAGAGGTTGAAGCAGACCCCGACCCGCTCGCTCCCGGCCTCCTCCGCCAGCGACAGCGCGTCCTCCACGGTCTCCATCCAGAAGCCGGCGTGGGGGTAGAGCGCGACCTCCACGCCGGTCCGGTCGGCGGCGGCCGAGAGCTCGGCGAGCAGCGCCATCGCGTGCCCCCGCTCCTCGCGGGGCAGCGGCCACTCGAGGTCCCGCGGGAAGCTCGACCGGAGCCCAAGCCAGATCATCCCCGGGCCGCCGGAGAGCCCCGCCATGGCCTCGAGGACCTGCTCCAGCCCGGAGCCGGCCGGGTCCGCGATGTCGAGCACGTGGTACGCGCTCCACAGGTCGCCGCCCGCGGACTCGGCGGCGCCTCGGACCTCACCGATCCGGTCGCTGCCCCACGCGATGCCGTCGAAGCCGAGCTCCACGGTGAGCCGCGCCTGCTCGGCGGCGGCGCCCGGTCCCGTGCCGGTGTGCATGGCGACGAACGGCCGGCGCGAACCGTGGGCGCGCTCGAAGGTCGATCGAGGTCGCCACGCGCTCACGGACCAGACGCCCCTGCGGTCGCGCTCGAGCAGGCACTCGTCCCGGAGCACCGCCTCGCCGGAGCCCGGCGCGGGGTGGAAGCGCGCGCGGACCGCGCCGTCCGGACCGCTGGAGAGCTCCAACCGGACGTCCTCGGGGAAGGGCGGGCCCGAGCCCCGCATGGTGCTCGCGAGCGAGACGGCGACGTCGCGGGCGGACCGGCGCTTGTTGGGGAACGGGTCGACCTCGACGCGGGCGGCGAGGAAGGGCTCCACGACGCGCGGGTCGAGCCGACCGAGGGCCGCGGCGAACCCCCGCGCGAGCACGCGGGGCTCATGCCGCGGGGCGGGCTCGACGGCGCGGAAGGCCATCACGTGCTGCCAGGGGAGGTCGTCCGTCTCGCGGGACAGCTCGAAGCCGCCAGCGGCCATCTCCCGCAGGACCTGCGCCTTGGACATCTTGTGGCGCACCTTGATCGGCACCGCGCGGTCCTCCGACCTGAACTCGACCAGCACGACCTCTCCACCGGGCCGCAGCGCTCGACGGATGTGATCGAGTACCCGCACCGGGTGTGAGAGCTCGTGGTAGACGTCGACCAGGAGCACGAGGTCGCAGGAGGCCTCGGGCAGCCGCGGGTCGTCCACCGTCGCCTCCACGTACTCGAGGTTGCCCAGGTCCTCCTCCTCGGCCCGCTCCCGGAGGAGCATCAGCATCTCCGGCTGCAGGTCCACGGCGAAGACCCGACCCTCTTCCCCGACCGCCCGGGCCAGGGGCAGGGTGTGGTAGCCGTTCCCGCAGCCCAGGTCGCAGACCGCGTCACCCGGGGCCACGGCCAGCCACTCCCGCAGGGCCGCACCGTTCTCCTCGTCCTCGCGGGTCTCACGGAGGAGCCAGGGCGCACCCGCCCAGTGCATGGTCCGCGCGATCCGGCGGCCGAGGTACTCGTCACGGCCGTCGGGGGAGGACTCCGGGTCCACCCCTTCCTGGAGGGGGAGGGCGAGGAGGCCTAGGCAGAGCAGGTGAATCATGTCGGGACGCTCCGGAGGGGAGCAAGGCGGCGCGCTAGCGGGGCGCAGATGGGGCGGTCTACGAATGTGACACGCTAAGGAATCAACGGCGGACCATCGGAGCGGTGTCTCGATTCGGTCGATGACGGGCATGCGGGGCCTCCCCTCTCCGCTCGGAGAAGTCTCCGCCGCACCATGGCTCATTCGTCCAAGCACCACGTCGTGATGCCCCTTCACCGGGGATGCACGCCGCGTCGCCACCCTTCCACCGCCGGCTTCGCGCTCATCGAGTTCGTGATCGCCGCGTCGATCCTGATGATCGGCGCCCTGGGCTTCCTCCAGCTGTTCGCCGCCGCGACCGAGCTCAACGGCGCCAACCGAGAGGGCGCCCTGGCGCGCGAGGAGGCGCGGCGCGCCCTCACGCGGCTTTCGGCGTTCGAACCGCGCGAGGCCGTGTTCGCCTTCCACAACGACGACCCCCTCGACGATCCGGTGGGCTCGCCCCTGGACGGGTTCACCCTCTCGGGCTTCGAGGTCGAGGGGCTCTCGCCCAGGGCCGATGACCCCGACGGCCTCGTGGGCCGCGTCATCTTCCCGATCGACCCGATCACCGGCGCCATCCACCCCGACTTCCAGTCCTCGGACTTCTCCGTCGCGCCCGCGCTCATCGGCGCCGGGGTCTCCGAGGAGGTCTCGACGGCCTACGGGACGCTGCTCCCGGTCGCCGTCCGGCTCGAGTGGCAGCACAAGGGCCGCCCGATCCAGCACCAGGTCATCACGCTGATCTCACCACGATGAAGGACCCCCACCGCCAACCGTCCGGGGGGGACCGCGCGGGCTTCACGCTCATCGAGATCCTGATCGCCCTGACCCTCCTCGCCCTGCTGCTGTCGTCGGTCGGGACGCTCTCATCGGCGAGCAAGGACGCCTTCAGCCGCGGCACCACCGTGAGCGCCATGGAGCTGCGGACGGGCCTCACCAGCGGGGGGATCCAGAAGGAGCTCTCCCTCGCGATCGCGAGTTCGCTCTCCCCGGCGATCGAGCCCGGCCAGCGCGTCACCGAGCTCACCTACGTGCGCGCCGTGGGCTGGGAGGGCGAGACGACGGTCACGACGGCGCCGAGGACCCTGCGCTTCGAGTTCGACCCCGCGGAGTCCAACAACGGAGCGGACGACGACGGCGACGGGCTCGTGGACGAGGGGATCTTGGTCCTCATCGAGGACGTGGGGCTCCCCACGGAGAACCGCCGGGTCCTCGCGCGGGGCCTCGCCGAGTACGCCGAGGGGGAGACCTTCAACGGCGTGGACGACAACGGCGACGGCCTCATCGATGAGTCCGGCTTCGCCATCGAGCGAATGGGCGCCGCCCTCGAGGTCACGGTGACCCTGGAGCAGCGCCCCCCCGGCCACGAAGAGACCATCCAACGAACCCTGCGGAGTTCGATCCTCCTGCGTAACTGATGAAGCTCTCCACCCAACTTGTCGGCGGACCCTCCAACCCCGGAGGCAGCAACCGCACGGGCTCCGTCCTGGTGACGGTCATCATCTTCGTCCTCGTCCTCGCGGGGCTCGGCAGCTCGATGCTCCGCGTGGACCTCTCCATCTCGGACAGCCGGCGCACCGAGGGGGCCGCACAGCTGGCCTACTTCGCGGCCGAGTCCGGCATCGACGAGGCCTTCATCCTGCTGCGCTCCCGGCTCATCGAGCCGGAGGAAGGCGAGACCGTGAGCGTCGGGGCCGAAGAGGCCCCCAGGATCCTCGCCACCTCCCGGTACTGGGCCGAGGTGACCCGCCTCGACGCCTGGCGCTACCAGGTCATCGCGACGGGCACCTCCCAGGGGGAGCGGAAGCGACAGGAGTGCGTCTTCTCGACCGCGCCGGTCGGCTTCTTCCAGTACGCCGCGTTCGGCAAGGACGGGCTCCTGGTGGGTGAGGGATCCACCACCAACAGCTACGACCCCACCCTGGGCGCCTTCGCATCCCAGGCGTCGCGGGGCAACGGGGGCGTGGGGTCCAACGGCAACGTGATCCTCGGCGCGAACACGTTCATCAACGGGGACGCGATCACCGGCGAGAACGGCTCGATCCTCGAGAACGGCTCCAACGTGGTCATCACCGGCGACCGGGAGTCACTGGAGGACAACGTCACCTTCCCGCCCATCGAGCCCCCCGCCGTCGCCTCGAGCGGCCCCCTCGAGGTCACCGGGGACGCGACCCTTGGCCCGGGCCTCCTGGGCTTCGATGGGGTCTCGGCCAGCGCCGGCTCGACCCTCACCATCGAGGGCCCCGCCCAGATCGTGATGTCCAACTTCGCCCTCGGCGGAGGGAGCTCCCTGGTGATCGATAGCTCCAACGGCCCCGTGGAGGTCTACAGTTCGGGGGACTGGGACATCAGCAGTGACTCGACCGTACGCACCACCAGCGAGGCCGCGCGGGACTTCCAGGTCTTCATCGCCGGCGACACCGACAGCGGCGCCGACCCCGCGACGGTGAGCCTCAACGCCAACACGGTGCTCCACGCCGCCATCTACGCGCCCGAGGCTTCGATCACCATCCCGGCCGGCTTCGAGCTGTTCGGCAGCCTGATCGCCCGCAGCCTGAACTTCGGAGAGGGCTCTCGCCTGCACTTCGACGAGTCCCTGCTGTACGAGTCCGAACAGGAGGTCCTCGCCCTCGAGACGCTCATCTGGCGTCCGATTTCCGCGGACCTCGACCCCACGCCGGGCACGCCCGGTCCCTGACCGCCCCCTGACCCCGCGGCCTCAGGCTTCTGGAGCGCGGAGGAACCAGAGCGCCGAGTTCCCGTACACCCGGGGCTTCTCGTCGTCCGACAGCCCCAGGTCCTCGGGGCGCAGGTCACTGGGGTGGGTGTGCAGCATGAGCACGCCGCCGGGCACCACCGCCTCGGAGAGCACGGCCCGCACCACGGCCAGCATCGTGGCCCGGTCCCCGGGGGTCCGCCAGATCGGGTAGGGCGGGTCCAGCAAGGCCACGTGGGCCCAGCGGCTGCCGTCCGGGCGCCGCCAGGCGTCCCCCATGAGGGCGTCTCCGGGCGCGTGCTCCACCTCATCATCGGCGACCCCACAAGCCTCGCAGTTCTTGCGCAGGACCCTGCGCGCAGAGCTCTCCTGCTCCACGAAGCGCACGAGGCGGGCCCCGCGGGAGAGCGCCTCCAGCCCGAGCCCTCCGGAGCCGCTGAACAGGTCCAGGACCTCCGCGTCCACGACCTCGTCCCCGAGGATGTTGAACAGGTTCTCCTTCACCCGCCCGAGCATGGGGCGGGTGTCCTCTCCGGGGGGCGCGACGAGGCGCCTCCCCCTGAATCGTCCGGTGATGATGCGCACGGGCGGAAGAGTAGCAGGCCCCCCGTTGGAGCCGCCCCTCCCGGCCCCTAGGATTCGTGGGTGAGCACCCACGAGCCGGCCCCCATCCCCCGCCTCCACGTCAACATCGACCACGTGGCCACCGTCCGGCAGGCCCGCCGAGAGGCCTTCCCGGATCCGGTGGAGTGGGCCCTGCGCTGCGAGGCCGCCGGGGCCCATGGCATCACCTGCCACCTCCGCAAGGACCGGCGGCACATCCAGGATGCCGACATCCACCGGCTTCGGGAGGCCGTGACGACCCTGCTCAACCTCGAGTGCAGCCTCGATGACTCCATGCTCACCATCGCGGAGAGCAGCGGGTCCGAGGCCTTCTGCCTCGTGCCCGAGAACCGCCTGGAGATCTCCACCGAGGGCGGGCTCGACGCGATCCGCGAGACACCCCGCCTCCGGGACGCGATCCCGCGCCTCACGGAGGCCGGCGGCGCGGTCTCGATCTTCATCGATCCCGATCCCCTGCAGCTCGACGCGGCCGCCGCCCTCGGCGTGCCGTTCGTGGAGCTGCACACCGGCGCCTACGCCAACGCCCGCGGCGCCGTCCGCGCTGCCGAGCTCGAGCGGCTCACCGAGGCCTCGCGCCACGCGCGCGCGCTCGGCCTGAGGGTCAACGCGGGGCACGGCCTGGACTTCGAGAACACCGCCCCGATCGCGGCGATCGAGGGGATCGAGGAGCTCAACATCGGCTTCGCCATGGTCGCGCGCTCGCTCTTCGACGGCGTGGACCGCTGCGTCACGGACATGCTGCGCCTCATCGAGGGAGCACGCCCGTGAGCGACGGCGACCTCTCCTACCTGAGCGGCGCAATCACGGCGCTCCCGACGCCCTTCCGGGACGGAGTGCTCGACCTGCCGGCCTTGGATCGGCTTGTTCAGCACCAGGCACGCCAGCGAACGACCGCCATCGTGGTGGGCGGCGCCACCGGCGAGGGCTGGTCCCTCGAGGTGGACGAGGTCGGCCAGCTGGTGGCCCGCGCGGTCGCGGGCGCCGAGGAGAACTCCGACTACCGGCTGCGGGTGATCTTCGGCGTCACGGAGGTGAGCTCCGAGCGCGCCGCGAAGGTGGCCAGGAACGCCGCCTTGGCGGGCGCCGACGCGCTCCTCGTGAGCGCGCCGCCTTTTGCCCTCCCGCACGTCAAGGGCGTCACCGCCCACCTGCGCCACATCCTCGACGCCCTCCCCAGCGAGCTCCCGATCATCACGGTCAACGAGCCGGAGCGGACCGGAACCGACCTGGGGCCCGAGACGCTCATGGAGATCGTCGACCGCGTCCCTGAGGTCGTCGCCCACTGCGAGGCCGTCGGCCGGCCTACCCGCGCCCGGACCCTGGCGGGCGAGCTGCCCATCCCGCTGCTCGCCGGCGACGACCGGATGATCGGCCCCATGATGCGCAACGGCGCCCAGGGGGCGATCACCGTGGTCGGCAACCTCGTCCCCGGCGAGGTGGCGCGGTTCGTCGAGGCGGCCCGGGCCGATGACCCCGAGGCGGATGCCCTGGAGCGAAGGCTCGCCCCGCTCGTGGACGCCCTCCGCATCACCACCAACCCGGTGCCCGTGAAGGGCGCCCTCGCAGCCCTCGAGGCCACCCGGAACGACGTGCGCGCGCCGCTCCTGCGCCTCGACACCCGCCAGCGCACCGCCCTGGAGCGGTCCCTGACCCTGGCGAGGCTGCTGGTCCCCTCCTGAGGCGTGACTGGCAGTCTGGCGCGCCAAAATGGCGGCCAGCACTGCCTCAATGGCGCCATCGGCGCGCTGTGAGGCGCCGAGACCGGCGCTGGAGGCCCCTTCAGGGCCTGGGGGTCGATGGCATGACCGTTGCGCCTTGGAGCGTCCGGTCCGCGCTCCGTGGGCCGAGTAGAGGTACTCCAATCATGCGACCGCAATACACCCACCGCTCCCAGGCTGCCATGGCAGCCGCCCAGGAACTCGCCGCCCAGGCGGGGCACCCGGAGCTGACTCCTGCCCACCTGGCGTCGGCGCTCCTCGAGGAACCCGAGGGCGTCACCTCGGCGGTCCTCGACCGCCTCGGCGTCGACCCGCGCGCGCTCCGCCACGACCTGGATGGCCTGCTGCAGCGGCTTCCGAGGACGAGCGGCGGTCAGGTCGCCGGCTCCCGCGCCCTCGCGGAGGTGCTCACCCAGGCCAACGCCGCCGCGAGCAAGCGCGGCGACGAGTACGTGTCGACCGAGCACCTCCTGCTCGCCCTCGCCGAGAAGGGCTCGCCCGAGGTGGCCGCCCTGTTCGCCGCGCGGGACGCGGGGCCCGAGCGGATCGAGGCCGCCCTCGGGGAGGTGCGCGGTGACCGCAAGGTCACCTCGGCCGACCCCGAGCTGACCTTCGACGCGCTGGAGAAGTACGCCCGCGACCTGACGGCCGACGCCAAGGCCCAGAAGCTCGACCCGGTGATCGGCCGGGACGGGGAGATCCGCCGCGTGATCCAGGTGCTCTCCCGCCGACGCAAGAACAACCCCGTGCTCATCGGCGAACCCGGGGTGGGCAAGACCGCCATCGCCGAGGGGCTCGCGAACCGCATCGCGGTCGGTGACGTCCCGGACGGACTCAAGGACAAGCGCGTCATGTCCCTGGACCTCGGCGCCCTGCTCGCCGGCGCCAAGTACCGCGGCGAGTTCGAGGAGCGCCTGAAGGCGGTCCTCGAGGAGATCAAGGAGGCCGAGGGCGAGATCGTCCTCTTCATCGACGAGCTCCACACGCTGGTCGGTGCCGGCGGCTCCGAGGGCGCCGTGGACGCGGCCAACATGCTCAAGCCCGCCCTCGCGCGCGGCGAGCTGAAGTGCGTCGGCGCCACGACCCTCGACGAGTACCGCAAGTACATCGAGAAGGACGCCGCCCTCGAGCGCCGCTTCATGCCGGTCATGGTCGACGAGCCGTCCGTGGACGACACCGTCGCGATCCTGCGCGGCCTCAAGGAGCGCTACGAGGTGCACCACGGCGTGCGCATCCTCGACAGCGCCCTCGTCGCGGCGTCGCGCCTCGCGGACCGCCACATCACGGACCGCTTCATGCCGGACAAGGCCATCGACTGCGTCGATGAGGCCGCGGCGCAGCTGCGGACCGCGATCGACTCCCTGCCCCAGGAGCTCGACGAGATCGAGCGCCGCCAGCGGCAGCTCGAAATCGAGCGCACGGCAGCCGCCGGCGAGGACACCGAGCGAAACACCGCTCGCGTCGCCGCCATCGGCGAGGAGCTCGCCGACCTGGAGGAGCGCGCCAGCGCCCTGCGGACCCGCTGGACCACCGAGAAGGACCTGATCCGCTCCATCCGCGCGGGCAAGGCCCTCCTGGAGGAGCTGCGGGCCGAGGCCGAGCGCGAGGAGCGCGCGGGCGACTTCGAGCGCGTCGGTCAGCTGCGCTTCGGCGAGATCCCCGAGACCGAGGCCAACATCGAGGCCTCGTCCGTGGAGCTCGACCGGGTGCAGGCCGAGGGCGCCATGCTGCCCGAGGCGGTGGACGACGAGATGATCGCACGGGTCGTGGCCCGCTGGACGGGCATCCCTGCGGACAAGCTCCTGGAGACCGAGCGGCAGAAGCTGCTCCAGATGGAGGACGGCCTGCGCGCCCGCGTGGTCGGCCAGGACGACGCCCTCGCGGCGATCAGCCAGGCGGTCCGCCGTGCCCGCGCCGGACTGGTGGAGGAGACGCGCCCCCTTGGGGCCTTCCTGATGCTCGGCCCCACCGGTGTCGGCAAGACCGAGACCGCCAAGGCCGTGGCGGAGTTCCTCTTCGACGACGAGCGAAACATGATCCGCGTGGACATGAGCGAGTTCATGGAGAAGCACTCCGTGAGCCGCATGATCGGCGCGCCTCCCGGCTACGTCGGCCATGACGAGGGCGGCGTCCTCACCGAGGCCGTGCGGCGCAAGCCCCACAGCGTGATCCTGCTGGACGAGGTGGAGAAGGCCCACCCTGACGTCTTCAACGTGCTGCTGCAGGTGCTCGACGACGGCCGCCTCACGGACGGCCAGGGGCGCACCGTGGACTTCACCCAGACCCTGGTCCTCATGACCAGCAACCTGCGGGGAGGGGACGCGGTGAAGGACTACTTCCGACCCGAGTTCATCAACCGGCTGGATGAGGTGCTGACCTTCAACGCCCTGGAGCGGGACCAGATCCGCAGCATCGTGGACGTGCAGGTGGAGCGTCTGTCGCGCCAGCTCGCGGACAGGGACATCGAGCTGGTCCTCACCGACGGCGCCCTCGAGGCCCTGGCCGAGGAGGGCTACGACCCCGAATTCGGCGCCCGGCCCCTGAAGCGCGCCCTCCAGCGCAACGTGCAGAACCTGCTGGCCGAGGCGATCCTGCGGGACGACCTCCGGCCGGGCCAGACGGCGACCGTGGACGTCCATGAGGGCCTCTTTGGCGTCTCGGCCAGGGAGACCCTGACGCCGACCCTGCTGGCGTCCTGACCCAGAGAGCCCCCCCTGCGGGGGGGGAGAGTGGTGGCGGCGCGCCGATCGGATGAGCGATCGGTGCGCCGCGTTCATGGCCCCTTTGGTCTGGGCGAGGCAGGGCCCCATACTCTGCTCCTCCACCTCCCCCCATCCGACCATGCTCCGACTCCTCCCCGCTGCCCTCCTCCTCGTCGCCTGCGCCGGCCCCTCTCGACAGGCGAGCCCCGACCTCCAGCAGACCCAGGTCCTCCACGACGTGTTCTTCGTTCTGGAGGACAGCTCCCCCGAGGCGTGCGAAGCCCTCGCCCAAGCCTGCTCGACGCTCAGTGACATCCCGGGGGTGCTTCACGTGACCGCAGGCGTCCGCGACCAGAGCCAGCAGCGGAACGTCAACCGCCAGGACTTCCACGTCGGGCTCCACGTGGAGTTCGACAGTCCGGAGGCGTACGCGGCCTACGGGCCGCACCCGGTTCACCAGGCCCTGGTCGAGGCTCACAAGGGGAACTTCAAGGCGGTCGAGGTCTTCGACTACTTCCCCACGCGTTGAGCAGGCCCGCTCCGCGGCCTCAGCATCGCTCTTGATCGGAGCTGCCCCAGCGTGAGGCCAGGTCTCGGTGCCCTGGCGGCCCCTGGCGCCCCGCCGCCGGGTAACCTTCCCGGGCGTCCCACATGCTCTACCTGCTCAAGTCCATCGCGCAGCACCGCGCGCTGCTGAAGGATCTCATCGCCCGGGATCTGAAGGCGCGCTACGTGGGGTCGAGCATGGGGTTCTTCTGGTCGATCCTGTTCCCGGTGATCAACCTCCTGGTCTTCACGTTCGTCTTCCGCGTGATCCTGAACACGCGCTGGGGCGACGAGCAGGGGGCGCTGGAGGTGTCCCTGGTGATGCTTGCCGGGATCATCGTCTGGACTGCCTTCGCGGAGTCGTTGAGCCGGATCACCAACTGCTTGGTGGACAACTCCACCCTTATCCAGAAGGTCGTCTTCCCGTCTCAGATCCTGCCCGCCTACATCACCACCTCCGCGGTGATCAACATGTGCATCGGGCTCCCCATCGTGCTCGGCGCGGTGGTCTGGTTCGGCTTCCTCTCCCCGCCCGAGGCGGCCATCGAGCGCGAGCACGCCTTCACTGAGGTGTGGGAGGCCTACGACCCCGGCGCGGAGGGAGCGACCCCACCCCCGCGGGTGTTCGTCTCCACCGAGCGTTCGTGGCACAGCTCGACCCGCTATCGCCTCGAGTACACCGGCACGGCCACGCGGGGCGTCGACTACGCCGCGCCCACCGATGTCGTCGAGCTCCCCGCGGACCGCTCGAGGATCTACGTCCCGATCATCCCCCTCCGCGACGCGGAGACCGAGGGGGACGAGACCATCCAGGTCCGGCTCATCGCCGAGTCCACCGTCGAGCTCTGGCAGCGCGAGGTGGTCATCACCCTGAAGGACAACGCGCTCCCGCCCGCCGAGGTGCGGGACCTGGGCCTCTCCACGGAGCCCTACACCAGCGAGTCCCTCGGGCGGAGCCGCGCCCTGTCCCTGGGCGTCTCCCTCCTCGCGCTCCCTGGCCTGCTCCTGCTCCTGATCGGCTTCACCACCGGCCTCGGGGCGGGCCTGGCCACGCTCAACCTCTACTGGCGGGACACCTTCCACCTCGTCGGCGTGGGGACCACGGTCTGGATGTTCGCCACGCCGATCTTCTACCCCGGCCCGCTGGTGGCGAAGACCCCCTTCTGGTGGCTGCTCGACATCAACCCGATGCACTGGTACATCGCCATGTTCCGGCAGGTCGCCCTCTACGGGGAGTGGCCAGCCACCGGGGACCTCTTGAAGTTCACGGTGGCCACCGGGGTGGTCATGTTCCTGGGCCTGGGCCTCTTCAAGCGCCACCAGGACCGCTTCCCCGACCTCCTCTGAGGGCCTGATGGCTGACCCGTCTCTCGGCGTGCGGATCTTCGACGACTTCCTCGACGAGGAGGCCTGGACCGAGGTCTGGTCGCACTTCCAGTTCACCGAGCTGTCCCCCGTCTCCCGCACAGCGGGCGCGTGGAAGCTCGGGGACGGCGTCCCCCTCGGCGGCGACGAGATCGTCACCCCGGCGCGTGACGCCGAGATCGACGGGAGCTCGACGGAGGAGGGCGTCTACCCGAGCGGCACCGCCTTGGATCGGGTCGTGGAGGCGCTTCTGGGTGAGGCGGCGAACCTCGCCGACGTGGTGGGCGACGACTGGGCCCACGTCACCGCCCGGCCCTACGTCTACCCGACCGGCGCCGGCCTCTCGTGGCACGGCGACGACAGCGCCGCCTACTCGGGCGCTTACATCTACTACGCCCACCCCCACTGGAACGCCCACTGGGGCGGCGAGCTGCTGGTGGCGGAGACGGACCCCGGCGGCGAGCTGCCGATCATGGGGCACCGCTTCGACGACGAGGGCTACTCGGCCGCGCTCATGGAGCGGGGCGAGGGCCGGTTCATCCTGCCGCGGCCCAACCGCCTGGTGGTCCTCGGCGGCGCGCCGCACATGGTGACCCCGGTCCTGCCAGCCGCCGGGTCCAACGTCCGCGCGTCGGTCAGCGGCTTCTTCCTGCGGGAACCGCTCACCGGGGACCGATGAGCGCCGAGTCCGTGCACGCCGCCCTGCTCCTGTCCTACGACGGGCGCTTCTTCCAGGGCTGGCAGCGCCACCCGGGCAAGCGCACGGTCCAGGGCGCCGTAGAGGACGCCGTCGCCGCCGCGTTCGGAGCGCCGGCGCTCATCGAGGGCGCCGGACGAACCGACCGAGGCGCCCACGCGCTCGGCCAGGTCGCCACGGTCGAACTCCCTGGCGTCGCCAGCGAGCAGGAGATCGTCACCCGCCTCAACGAGGCCATGGAGGGCGACGTGATCGTCGAGGCGGCCCGCCACGTCCCGCCGGGCTTCCACGCCCGCAAGGACGCGGTGGGCAAGATCTACCGCTTCGCCCTCTGGAACGAGGAGGAGCTCCCCCTGGAGCTGGAGCGGCGGGTCTGGCACGTCCACGGCAAGCTGGACGTGGACGCCATGGCCTACGCCCTGGGCGCGCTGGAGGGCGAGCACGACTTCTCGTCCTTCGCCTCCAGCGGTGGCTTCGACCGCAAGAGCAGCGTGCGCCACCTGCGCGCCTGTACGCTCGGCGCCGAGGGTCCCCTGGTGGAGATGTCCTTCGAGGCCGACGGCTTCCTCTACAAGATGGTCCGAAACATGGTGCGCGCCGTCGTCCGCGTGGGCGAGGGCAAGCGTCGGGCCGAGGACATGCCCGACGTGATCGCGGCGCGCGACCGCAAGGCCGCGCCCGGCTCCGCGCCGGCCTCCGGGCTCTACCTGGACGAGGTGCACTACCAGGAGCCCCTGTTCGAGCGATGAGCCCCGCGCCGGACCGCTTCACCACCCTGTCCGCCGCCTCCACCTACGAGCCGGACAAGATCAAGGGCTCGCGCTTCATCGCCTGCATCGGGCCCGCCGAGACGGCCGAGGACGCCGCACGCTTCTTGGACTCGGTGCGCGCGGACTTCTCGGACGCCCGCCACGTCTGCTACGCGTGGCGGCTGGGAGCGGCGGGCGACGTCACGCGCTCGAACGACGACGGGGAGCCCAGCGGCTCCGCTGGCCGGCCCATCCTCATGCAGCTCGAGGGCCACGAGGTCTCCAACGCGGTCGCCGCGGTGGTGCGTTACTTCGGCGGCGTCAAGCTGGGTGTGGGTGGGCTGATGCGCGCCTACGGGGGCGCCGCGGGCCAGGCCCTCGACCGGGCCGAGTTGCTCGAGGTCGAGGTCCAGGTGGGGATCCGTTGCGTCCACCCCTACGGAGACTCCGGCGCCGTCCAGGGGGTCCTGGCGGCCTGGGAGCTCACGGCGCGCGAGGAGGAGTACGGCGAACAGGTATCCTTCACGGTGCACGTCGGAGTACGCGTCGCTGAGGCCTTCGAGACCGCGCTGCGAGACGCGACCGCGGCCCGCGCCACGACCCGGCGGATCAAGGGAGCCTGACCACCATGAGCGATGACCGATCCCGGACCGACGCCGCGCTGGTGAGCGCGTGCCTGCTCGGGAAGGAGTGCACCTACAAGGCGACCCACAACGGGGACGGCGCCCTGGAGCGGCACCTCGCCGCCGAGGGGATCCAGGCCGTGCCCTTCTGCCCGGAGGAGCACGGCGGGCTCGGGACCCCCCGCCCCCCCGCCGACCTCACCGCCGCCGCCGAGGACGTGCTGGACGGCAAGGCCGAGGTGCGGACCCACGGCGGTGAGGACGTGACCCTGGCCTTCGCCCGTGGCGCAGCGGGAGCCCTCGAGGTCTGCCAGCGCCTCGGGCTCAAGCGCGCCTACCTCAAGGAGCGCTCCCCGTCGTGCGGCTGCGCCTCCACCCACGTGGCCGGCGAGGTCGTCGAGGGCCCGGGGGTCACCGCGGCGCTCCTCCGCAGGCACGGGGTGGAGTGCATCGGCGTCGAAGGCCGCCGCGTGTGACCGGCGGGCGCCCTGTCCGTCACGAGTGGGGCCCGTCCAGGTCCTGTAAGCGGTGGCCTCCGGGCAGCAGCCCTGGCCGCGACCCGTTAAGTTCTGGCCCATGGACATCCTCCGCCGGACCTCGCTCACCCTCGCCCTCTCCCTCCTGCCGCTCCTCGCCGCCTGCGCCGAACGCACCGGCGAAGGCACCTCTTCAGCGGAGGACATGACGGCCTCAGGCAAGGAGGCCGGCCTCGAGGGCGCGACACCCAAGCCCCAGATGCCCAGGCGGGGTGAGACCCCCGCCATGGCGGCGACCAAGGTCCCCGCTGCCGCGCCGGCCGCGACCCCTCCGGCCAAGCCGGCCGCCGCGGCCCCCGCCCCGGAGAAGTTCGTTCCGCCCGCCGAGCTGAGCCGCTTCGCGGATCCGAATCAGGTCCCCGACGCGGACCTGGGCAAGTACCACGTCACCTTCCGCTGCTCCATCGACGGCGAGGACGTGGGGACCATGACCTTCGACCTGTGGACCGACCTCGCGCCCATCACCACGCGGAACTTCCTCCGGCTCTGTGATGAGGGCTTCTACGACGGCCTCTCTTACCACCGGATCCTGCGCGAGTTCATGGTGCAGGGCGGCGACCCCACCGGCACCGGCGGCGGCAACGGGCCCTACGGCACCATCCAGGGGGAGATGTCGGACGACCCGGAGCGAGCCCACGGCTACGGCGTCCTCTCCATGGCTCGCATGGGCAGCGACCTGAATTCGGCCTCCTGCCAGTTCTTCCTCTGCTGTGATGAGTCCCCCTCGGTCTGGGGCCTCGACGGCAAGTACGCGTCCTTCGGCCGGCTCACCTCCGGCGTCGAGACCCTGGAGAAGATCGCCAGCGTGCCGACCCGCGCCGTCCGGTCCCGCGAGGCGTCGTCTCCCCTCAAGACCGTCCGGATCGAGGAAGCCGAGGTGGTCGAGGGCACCGCTCCCACGGGAGAGACCATCGCCCGGCCCGAAGACGCGGTCGACCTCGGAGGCGAGGCCCGCAAGATCGAGGTGCAGCACGTGCTGATCTCCTTCGACGGCTGCAAGATCCCCGGCGTGACCCGGACCAAGGAGGAGGCCGAGGCCCTGGCCAATGACATCCTCGCCCAGGTCAAGGCGGGGTCCGACATGGGCGCGCTGGCCCGCCAGTTCTCCGACGACCCGGTCGCGGAGACCGACACGACTCCCGGCTGCTACACGCTCCTCAACCGCGGCGTCCGGGATCGCGCGGGCGAGCGCTCGGCCCTCAAGCTCCAGCAGCAGCTGCAGAAGGAGTTCGCCGAGAAGAGCGCGGAGTTCCGGGCTCAGATGACGGCTGGGGCGCTGACCCAGGAGGACTTCAACGCCGCCATGGGTGCGCTGCAGGCGAGCCTGCAGATGCGGATGATGGACGCGGTCGCGAACCCCCGTGAGAAGATGGTGCCCGCCTTCGGGAACATCGGCTTCGGCCTCGAGCCCGGGGAGGTCGGCATCGCGACCTACGACGAGGCCACGTCGCCCTTCGGATACCACGTCATCCGGCGGCTGGAGTGAGCCAGATCAGGACCTCCGACGGCCAGCTGACGAGGGTCAGCTGACGGCGCGGGGAGCGTCCCCCGCGGCCTCTCCGCCGGGCCGCGCGAGCTCGGCGAGGGAGAGGTTGGAGGCGCTCCGGTCCCGGGTCTTCCGGAACCGCTCGAAGGCGCCATCCACGGCGGCGTCCTCCTCGTCCACGGCGAGGAACGCCGCGCGGGTCGAGTCGAGGATCGAGTCCCCCTTGAGGGCGTCGAGGACGTCCTGCATGTGAACGGTCGAGGGATCGGCGGCCAGCACGTAGCAGAGCTGACCCTCGCCCGAGTCCAGCTGGGCGAGGACGTGGGCGTGTTCGAGGCTGCGGGCGACGTCCCCCACCACGCGCTCGGGGCACGCCAGCTCCTCCGCCAGCCCCTGAACCGTTCGGGGCGGCAGCGCGCCAAGGAAGGCCCGCGTGACGCGCACGGCGAGGCGCAGGGCCACGACCTCCTTGAGCGCCAGGTCGTAGTCCCGGCTCTGCACGAGCTGGCCGTGGCGCTCCTCGTTCTGGTGCGCGGCGGCGGCCTCGGCCCCGAGGAGGACCGTCATCCATGAGGACTGCACCCACACCAGGAAGATCGGCAGCACGGCGAAGGTGGAGTAGATGGCGTTGTAGTTGGCGACGCCCACCTGGAGCTTGAGGTGCACCACCTGGAAGATCTGCCACATGGTGCCGCCGACGACGCCCCCGAGGAGCGCAGACGAGAATCGCACCTGGGTGTTGGGCATGAACAGGTAGGCCACCGTGAAGGCGGCCCACACGATGGCGAGGGACCCGAAGAGCGCCAGCCCCGGGCTAGCGGACCAGGGCCCGTCGATGATCTCGGTGCGCACGACGCCGAGGGCGCCCGTGCCCGCCACGAGCAGCAGCGGGACGAGCACCACCGTGGAGAAGTAGTCCGCGAGCTTCCTCGGCAGGGAGCGGGAACGCTGGACCCCCCAGATGTCGTTGAAGGCGTGCTCGATGGAGCTCAGGAGCCGGATCACCGTCCAGAACACGATGAGGAAGCCGACGAGACCGAGCCGGGAGACGTTGGTGCTCTGGACGAAGCCGAGCATCGTGTCGATGGCCTCCCGCACCTGGGAGACCGGGGCGCCGTCCTCCGCCGCCGCCTCACCGAAGGTCGAGTCGAGGAACGGCTTGATCGTCTGCTCCAGCAGCGTCTCGTACGCGCCCATCCCCTTGGCCACCGAGAACGCGAGGGCCAGCAGGGGCACGAGGGAGAGGACCGAGATGTAGGTCAGCGCCGAGGCCCGCCAGGTGCAGCGGTCCTTGACGAAGTTCACGCAGGTGAGCTGGAGCACCCGTGTGACCGCGTACAGGGTCCGCCGCATGGTCGGGAGGGTGGTGACCTCCATGGCCCACAGGTCCCGAGCGAAGAAGCGCCGCATGGCCGCCGCCCGGGACCGCTGGGAGGGATCGGCCCGGCGCATGGCCCGCTGCTTCACGAACGCCGGGGCGGCCGCCGAGGGCTCCGCCGCCTGGGCGTCCTCTGGGTTACGTTTCTCGGGGTCGGACAAGGTGCGTGGGGGAAGGCGCGTGGGTGCCGTCAGTGAAGGGTCGGCTACCCGCGGCGGCGGCCTGAGCCTCCCCCATGGAATCCGCAGCGGGTCGGAGTTTGGGGCATAAACCGGGGAGTCCTCCCTGGATCCAGGCGCCCCAGGCTCCCGATCTCGGCGATTTCCCCGCGAAGCTACGGGAGCGCCAGCGAGACTGCAGGCGGATGGGATAGCCCATCACCTCCGTCGCGGGAGCAGCGTCATCGTCACGCTGCACCATGACGCGCGCCCAGCACTTCAAAGAGCACCACTATGCGGAGCTCTCCTTCAAGGCGCGCCACCTCAGCCCCTTGAGGCGGCTGTACCGCCAGATGAGGGCCGGCTGCCTCGGAGAGCGGTTCACCTTCGAGGCGTCCGATGGGCTGCACGCCAACATGACCTGGCACTACGCGACGAGCCCCGCGGCCCTCGCCAAGTTCCAGCGCTGCCTGTCCGAGAGCAACCTCGCGGAGAGCCTGACCATCGTCCACGGCGACTCTCAGCTCCTCGCCGCCTGCTTCGTCATTGTCGAGGGGGACACGCCCGACCAGGACTTCCACGTGGACTATGGGCAGCAAGAGATCCCCGCCGGGGTGACCGGCACGATGCTGACGCCGCTGATGGAACTCGAGCCCCCCTTCGGCCACCTGGAGTGCCGGGAGGGCCGCCGCGAGTTTGAGTACCGCTACCGAATCGGCGAGGCGATCCTGTTCGACGGCAAGTTCGAGCACCGCCCGCAGGTGGCCGGCTCCCCCGAGGACGCGGCCCGGGTCCTCGTCTCATGGAGCATCGCCACCGAGGACGAGCGCTACCGGTTCGCCATCCAGAGGGTCATCGACAGCCAGATGCCGACCCCGACGGGGCCAGCCCCAAGAGACACGGCCGAGCCCGCGAAGCGCCCCGCGCGCCGATGATGGGTCACCAGTACCTCGAGAAGTGATAGGTCCGCCCTGTCGCCGGGTCATGCACGTACGTCTGCGACCCACCGTTTCTCGCCGAGTATCCATACGACCTGATGCCCTCGTGCCACTCCCATTGGAGGAAGCCGTAGCGCTCCTCGAAGGCCTCGCGGCTCATCCCTCTCCTCTCCGAGTTCAGGTCGAGATCCCGATCATCGCTGTAGTGCCGAGCAAAGAACGCGTGGAGGTCCTCTTGCTCCACCGTGAACCAGGCCTCATGGTCGATCGGAAAGTGCCGATCCAACGTGATGTCCGTCGCCGCCGGCGGGATCAGCGCCCGGCCTCGGTCTGGCGCGACGCCCCCCCGCTCGTCGTAGTGGGCGTCGACCCCAAAGTAGAGGTAGAGCGCCCCCGCGCAGATCGCCACGACGACGGCCGCCGCTCCGAGCGCCTGAAGGAAGCAACCGAGAATCGAGTGCTT
Organism: uncultured bacterium; assembly: GCA_938075305.1. Taxonomy (GTDB): domain Bacteria; phylum Planctomycetota; class UBA1135; order UBA1135; genus Saltatorellus. Next base: position 42,743 of record CALJGV010000017.1, on the reverse strand, counting down.
GGACTCTGAAGGGGGATGGGGCGCTTCGTGCATTCGAAGGTGGGTGTTGGAGGCCGGCGGCGCTCACCCGCGGCCGGGGAACGCAGGGTAGGCGGCGTATCTGGGGCGGCCGCGCTGGCTCCCTGACCATGCTCCGCCCAAGCTCTTGAGTGTAAAGCTTAAGGTACCGCGCGTCTCTTCCGCGCGGGGCCCTCGCTCCGCACGAACACCGCTCACAGCTGACCGCGCACCCTGACCCGTCCCTCCCGGTCCCGGAGCAGGATCGTCTCCCCCGGGGCGAGGTTGCCGTCGAAGGGGCCGACGACGAAGTGCCCCTCGCCGCCCATCGGGGACACGATGCGCGCGCGGAAGTCACGCGGACTCGCGGCGAGGAAGACCCGGCCGCCCGCCTCGACCACCGTCCCCGGCGGCAGGGTCATCTCGACGCCGCCCTCCAGTCGGTAGCCCGAGAGGTCGGTGGACCAGGGGGCGTCGTTGGTGATCTCCAGGAACTCCTCGTCGTTGTTCCCGGAGACCGGGGTGGCGTCGAACGCGGTGATCCTCAGGCGGCTTCGGCCTGACTCTCCCGCGGGGACCAGCCCACCGTTGGCCTCCAGCTGCGACCCGTAGAGGTGAATGCGCCGGTTGGCCACGTAGTCCGTGAGCAGCCGATCCTTGGCCTGCTGGAAGTTGCGCGGCGTCCCCCAGGTGGGCACCCCCCAGCGGGCCTCGTCCAGCGCGACGTCCGCCGCCATCAGCGCGTAGGCCTCGTTCACGAGCTCCTCCATGTAGAGCTCAGCCGCGGGGGTCCCGGGCACCTGCAGGAGCTCGTCACACACCGTCCGCAGCCGGCGGAGATACATCGCCCTCAAGCGCGGGCTCTGGTAGATCCGGTTGATGAGCCGGTTCCAGAAGTTGTCCGAGGTGCGGTGCTGGCTGTCCCCGAACAGCACGTGGCTGTACTGGGGGTGGCTGTGGGTGATCCGGTCGTTCAGCACCCCGCCCGAGGGGTTGTAGTTACGGCCCCAGGTCAGGTCCTTGTCCCAGGGGATGAACTGCCACTCGCCGTCCCCGTCCGAGTCCCGGTAGAGGAAGTGGTTCTTGTGGAGGTGGTCGTTCTCGTGGATCAGCCAGCAGCCGACCAGGTAGCTGATCACCTGCGGCACGTCGAGCACGTCGAAGAGGTAGTCCTCCACCCCCGCGCCGCCCTGCCCCACGGTGGAGACGAACGCGATGAGGTCCGCGTTGTTCTCGTTGGTGCGGGTCACCTTCTCGACGCTGGAGGTCCCGCTCGTGAACGGGTTGTACATCTTGTAGAAGGCGCCGTCGGGGTCGAGCCCGACGCGCTCGAGGAAGAACCGGTCCGGCTCCTCGACGAAGGTCTGGACCGAGTAGAACTCGCCGTTCTGCTGGAGGCGCACGGGGAACGACTCGGAGACCCGCGCCCCCGCCGCCTGGTACATCCCGTAGCCCAGGTACTGGCGCAGGTGGGCCTTGTCGGCCCAGTGGGTATTGAGGTTCGCCTCGTCGATCGGCGATCCGAAGATCGCCAGCTCCGGTCGGTCGTCCGGGTTGAAGTCGAACTTGTAGCTCTTGCGCGGGTACCCCGCCGAGCTCTGCCCGCGTCGGTTGACCTTGACGTTGTCGTAGAAGCGCCCCTCGATCCAGAGGGAGCAGCGCGTCCCGGTGCCGGTGTTCGCGGCGCCCGGGTTCTGGACGAACCACTCCCACACGTCCAGGGGGCTCCCTGCGTGGCTCGGGTCCGACACGACCGTCCCGAACCACTCGGGCGAACCGAGGGGCTCCAGGAAGAACGGCAGCGCCGTCGAGCTGATCCCGTCCGCCACGGTGACCCTGTAGCGGACCATGTCCCCCGCCCCGCTGGCGCCGGCGGGGATCACCCCGGTGTACACCCCATCGCCCGCCACCAGGTCCGGCGCCACGCCGTCGTCGGTCATGGGCACCGTCTGGATCGCCCCGTACATGACGCGGTAGTCCAGGTCCACGGTGGGCGCCGCCGCGGTCGTCGTCGGCGCCTGCACCGTGACCACCAGGTCCTCCACGTCGGTCGGCTGCTGAGGGGTATGCGTGACGCCCCAGAGCGGCGGCGCGCCGATGGAGTTGGGCCCGCCGGGGGTGGGCGCCGTGAAGAGTCGCTCCACGCTCAGCGGAGCGGGGATGAAGGACAGCCCGTAGGAGACGTCCTCCTGCTGGGGCGGGTACTCCGGGTCGAATTCGGTGACCACCGTGCCCGCGGGGTTGACCAGCGCCAGGTACTCCCCGCCGCCCGAGAGCTTGAAGTTCGTGTGCAGCGTGCCCGTGGGGACCCTGCGGTCCTTGTCCGAGGCGAAGACCACCAGGTACCCCCCGTCGGGGATCACCGTGCCCGGCTCGAAGACCCACTTGGAGAGCTCCCCCGCGTCGTCGGTCAGGGCCCAGCCACCCAGGTCCACCGCGCCGGCCCCGGGGACGTTGTGGACCTCAATCCAATCCTCGCGGTCGCCATCCTCGTCCTCGATCCCGTCGTCGTTCCGGGAGAGGAACTCGGTCAGGGCCGGGCCCGATCCGAGCGCGGACCCGGACGACTGGCTGAGGGCATACGACGTACCGGGAAACGACCCGGCACCGAGCGCGGCGAGCAGGAGGGGTGTGGTGGAGAAGCGCATGTGCTGAATCAGGGTGAGTCTCGATCATGGCACGGCTCGACCCAGAGCGCCGCGTCGAAGGGCACTTCCGAACAGGAATGAGACCCGCCGTGCTACGGTGATTCACTAGATACGGCGGCGCCGGAGTGCGGCGCCGCCCTCGAACCCATGCGCTCGCTCATCCCCTCCATCAGCGTGACCTGTGGCCTCTTCGCCGCGGTCCCCGCCCCGGCTCAGGTCGGCGTCAACTTCGACTTCGGCCCGGCTGCGATTCACGGCGTGCCCGGGTCGGACACGGGAGCCGCCGCGCAGGTCGGCGGGCACTGGAACGGCGTGGACACCGACGCGCTCGCCTCCGCCGCGTTCCCCCTCACCATCTCCGGGCTCCTCGACGCGAGCGGAGCCCCGACGCCGGTCACCCTCGTGGTCAACGACCTCGGGACAGGGGTCCAGAGCTTCCTGTTCGACGACCCCTCCACCTCGGGCGGCGACGACGCGCTCCTCGACGACCTCGCCTTCTTCGGCGGGGCCGCGACCATCGAGATCCGAGGCCTCGCGGCCGGCCAGTACGACGTCCTCACCTACGCCGCCGTCCCCAGCGGGGCGAGCTACAGGACACGCGTCCGAGTCCCCAGCTCACCCGACCCGCTGCAGGACGTGGGCGGCGACTTCTCCGGTGGCTACCAGCTCGGCGTCACCCACGCCCGGCACGCGGTCGACGTCGCACCCGGCAGCGCCGTCACGCTGCAGCTCAACGTGGCGGCCGAGTTCATGTCCCTCAACGGCATCCAGATCGTCCCCTTCGGCGCCACCGGAGACCTGGGCTCCCGCTACTGCTCACCCGGTGCCGCGAACTCCACGGGCGTCCCCGGTGAGGTCTCGGCCTTCGGCAGCCCCCGGCGCGTGGACAACGACGTCGCGCTCACCGCGAGCTCCCTCCCCTCCAACACCTTCGGCTTCTTCCTGACCAGCCGTACCCAGGGCTTCACCGCAACGCCGGGAGGCAGCGTCGGGAACCTCTGCCTCGGCGGCGCCATCGGCCGCTACGTGGGGGCGGGCCAGATCCTGAACTCGGGGAGCATCGGGGCGTTCACCCTCTTCCTCGACCTCGCCGCCACCCCGACCCCCACGGGGCTCGTCTCCGTCGCCACCGGCGAGACGTGGCACTTCCAGGCCTGGTACCGGGACGCGTTCATCGGCATCCCGATCTCGAACCTGACGGACGGCCTCGCCCTCACGTTCCTCTAGCGGGCCGGCGGCTGGACCGGTGCCCTGGGGACCGTGAGGATCCCCTGGGTCGCCAGGGCGCAGCGGATCACGACCGCGTCGTTCTCCGCCTGCTGTAGATCGATCAGCTCGGTCTGCAGGCCCACGTTGGCGAGCTCGATGTACCCCTGCAAGAGGCAGCCCGCCCCCGCGGTGGTGGGCTGGACCGCGACGGGATCCCCCGACAGGGTCGTGGCGGCGTAGCCGTTGCTCTCGCCCTTCAGGTCCGAGGGGTTGCGGAAGACGTACAGGCGGATCACGCCGATCTGGTTCTGGATGTTGCCCTCACCGAGGGAGTACACCTCGCCGTCGGCGGAGATCGAGATGCCCTGGCTGTCCGGGGGGATCAGAACCTGGTCGCTGAGCAGGTAGCCCTCGGCGGTCACGAGGCGGCCGTTCACGTCCATCCGGAGCGCGCCGTTCCGGGTGTAGCGCTGCTCGCCGTTGGGGAGCTCGATCTCGAAGAAGCCAGCTCCCTCAACGCCGAGGTCGAGGGAGTTCCCCGTGCGCTTGAGGGCGCCCTGGGTCATGTCCAGCTGCACGCCAGCGGACCGCGGGTGACGGACGTCGTTCAGGGCTCCCGCGCTGGAGACCGGCAGCGGCCTGCGCCGCTTGTAGCCGGGGACCCCGAGATTCGCGATGTTCTCGCAGTGCAGAGCGCACTGCTCATCGAGAGCCGCCAGCGCTCCCTTGAGTGAGTCGACGCCAGCGCCCACCTCGATCCCATGGCTGGCCTCCACCGGCTGTGCGGTGGCCCCCGCCAGCGTGGCCAACCGCAGCTGCTCCACCGTTCGGCTCAGCCCCTCGATTCGAGCGGCGAGCTGGATGCCCGAGGCCGAGTCGACCTGCGACGCCAGGCTCGACCGCTCAAGGAGCGCCGCCCTGGCCTCTGCCTCCGCCAGTCGCATCTCGAGCTCCTGGATCTGCTGCTCCAGCTCGATCCTCGAGGGTTCGCCTGTCTCCACCGGGTGCGCGGTGGTCGAGGGGCTGCTGGATGTCCCCTGGCAGGAGGCCAGCAGGAGAACGGCGACGATGGCAGAGGTGTACTGGAGCATGGGGAGTTCCTGGCTGGGGCGGGCGGCGTTGCCGGGGGTGCCTCGAACATCGGTCGGGTCCTCCCGTTCCTTGACGCCCACCCGCGGCTCGATGGGGTCCAACCGAGGCCCGTTGTCTCAAGCCCCTCCGCCGGGAGGACTCAGGGCGAGGCTCTCCCCCACGGGGCTCGGTGGAATCCCCTGCGGGTCCTCATTCCGGACATAGACTAGGGGTCATGAGCGCCACCCTCGCCTTCACGGTCCTCGCCCTCACCGCATGGCCCGCTGGCTCCGCCGGACCTGAAGACCGAGTCGAGGACAAGGCGCCCGTGGACTTCGCGCGGGACGTCCGCCCGATCCTCTCGGACAAGTGCTTCCAGTGCCACGGCCCCGACCCCGAGACACGCGAGGCGGGCCTGCGCGTGGACTCCCTCGAAGGGATCACCGCGGCGCTCTCCACGGGCGGCCACGCCGTCGTCGCAGGGAACGTGGAGGACAGCGAGCTGCTGTACCGGATCGCCCCCGAATTCGAGGACGACCTCATGCCGCCCGAGCGGTCCGGCAAGTCGCTCTCCGAGTCGGAGCGCGCGGTGCTCCGGCGCTGGATCGAGGAGGGCGCGCCCTGGGACGAGCACTGGTCCTTCCAACGCCCGGTGAAGCCGACGGTCGCGCAGGGTGGAGAGGACGGCGACGCCATCGACGCGCTCCTCGACGGGCCCATGGCCGCCGCCGGGCTCGCGTTCCAGCCCGAGGCCGACGCCGCGACGCTCCAGCGTCGGGTCAGCCTGGACCTCACCGGCCTCCCCCCGACCCCGGAGGAGTCGGCCGCGTTCCACGCTGACTCGGCGCTCCGCGGGCTCGACGCCGCCTACCGCGCCGAGGTGAAGCGGCTGATGGCCTCCGAGCGCTACGGGGTGCACATGGCGCGGACCTGGCTGGACGCGGCGCGCTACGCCGACACCCACGGCCTCCACCTGGACAACCGGCGGTCCATGTGGCCGTACCGGGACTGGGTCGTGCGGGCGCTGAACGACAACAAGCCCTTCGACGAGTTCGTCATCGAGCAGCTCGCCGGCGACCTGCTGCCGAACGCGACCCTGGATCAGAAGGTCGCGTCAGGCTTCAACCGCTGCAACCCCACCAGCGCCGAGGGCGGCATGATCGCGCAGGAGTACCTGTCGATCTACGCCAAGGACCGCGCCGACACCACGGCCAAGGTCTTCCTCGGCCTCACGCTCGAGTGCGCCCAGTGCCACGACCACAAGTTCGACCCGATCAGCCAGCGCGACTACTACGCGATGTACGGGTTCTTCAACTCCATGACCGAGGAGGCGACCGACCGGAACATCGAGAACCCGGTGCCCTTCCTGCGCGTCCCGCTCCCCGAACAGGCGGGGCGGCTCGAGGAGATCTCCGTCGCGACCGCCGCGCTGACCGCGGAGCTGGATCGACCCAACCCCGAGCTCGACGAGCGTGAGCGTCGCTGGATCGAGGCCACCTCCCGCCAGGTCTTGGGCCGCTGGAAGACCGTCATCCCCGAAGAGGTCGCCGCGACCGAAGGCGTCGAGCTCACCGTCGAGCCAGGGAGCGGCGTGGTGACCGCGGGCGGAGCGAACCCCCACAACACCACCTACACCATCGACGCCTGGGTGCCGCCGGGGCAGATCGAGGGGCTGCGGCTCGACGCGCTCGTCCCCGAGGGACAGAACCTGCCCGGCCGCGCGAGCAACGAGAACTTCGTGCTCACCTCCGTGGAGGTCCTCGCCGCCCCGGCGGACCGACCCGAGGAGCTTGAGCCCGTGGACCTCGGCGCCGCCGTCGCCACCCACAGCCAGGACCGGTTCCCGATCACCGGTGTCCTCGACCCCTCCTCCGCGAGCGGCTGGGCCGGCCTCGGCAAGACCGGCGACCGGTCGGCGCTACTCATTCCCACCCGCGGCTTCGGCTGGGCCGAGGGCACCGAGCTGCGGGTCAAGCTGGTCTTCGGCTCCGTCCACTCCGAGCACGGCCTGGCCCGCTTTCGCCTCGCGGTCCGCCGCTCCGGCGACCTCGAGCCGGCCCTGCGCACGGGCACCTGGCGCCGCGCCCACTTCCCCGCCTCCGCCGCCGCGGGCCTCTACGACAAGCCGCACCCGCCCCAGGAGCAGATCGCGGGCGGCGTGGACCTCTCCCGCGAGGCAGCGCCCGGCGTCCCGTGGACGGCCCACCCCGAGTACTCCGAGGGTCGCCGCCACCTGTTCGAGAGCGGGCTCGGCGTGCACTTCCTGGTGCAGCACATCGAGGCCCGTGAGGCCCGCAGGATCGAGCTGCTCCTGGGCAGCGACGACGGCGTCGAGGCCTGGCTCAACGGCGAGCTCGTGCACTCCAACCGCGTGCCTCGCGGGGTCAAGATCGACCAGGACCGGGTCGAGCTCTCCCTCGAGGCCGGCGACAACGAGCTCGTCCTGAAGGTGGTCAACACCGGCGGCGCGGGCGGCTTCGCCTGGCGCCTCGTGGACGGCGGGAGCGAGGACGGTCTCCCCGCGGCGATCGAGCTCGCGATGCAGACGCCGCTTGCCGACCACACCCAGGCGACCCGTGACCTGACGCGCGTCTTCTGGCGCCGCCGCCACGCCGGGGCATGGGCCGCGGCCTTCGACGAGCGAGCGGCCCTGGCCGCCGAACGAGCGACCATCGAGGCGGCGCTGCCCAGCACCATGGTCTCCGAGGAGCGCTCCGAGCCCCGACCCGCCCATGTCCTGATGCGCGGAGCCTATGACAAGCTCGGGGAGGTGGTTGAGCCTGCGACCCCCTCGGCGCTCCCGCCCCTCCCCGCGGACGCACCACGCAACCGCCTGGGCCTCGCGCGCTGGATCGTCTCGGGCGACAACCCGCTCACCGCGCGGGTCTGGGTCAACCGCGCCTGGCAGCACTTCTTCGGGACCGGCATCGTCGCCACCCCGGACGACTTCGGGAACCAGGGCAAGTGGCCGAGTCACCCGGAGCTGCTGGACTGGCTCGCCGTGACCTTCGTGGAGAGCGGCTGGGACATGAAGGCCATGCACGAGCGGTTGGTGCTCAGCCGCGCCTACCGCCAGGACTCCAACGTCCGGCCCAACGAGCTCGAGGTCGACCCCGACAACCGCCTGCTGGCCCGGAGCTCGCGCTTCCGCCTCGACGCGGAGGTCCTCCGGGACCAGGCCCTGCACGTGGCCGGACTCCTCGACGAGACCATGGGCGGCCCGGGCGTCCGTCCCTACCAGCCCGAGGGGATCTGGTTCGCCGTGGGCTACAGCGGCAGCAACACGGTGCGCTACGCCCAGGGTCCGGTGGGGGACCTGCACCGCCGGTCGCTCTACACCTTCTGGAAGCGCACCGCGCCGCCCCCCAACCTGACCACCTTCGACGCGCCCATGCGCGACGCCTGCACCGTCCGCCGGGAGCGTACGAACACGCCGCTCCAGGCGCTGGTCATGCTGAACGACCCCACCTACGTGGAGGCCGCTCGCTTCATCGCCGCCCGGGTCCTGCGCGAGGCCGGCCCCTCCGACCGCGAGCGCGCGGACCACCTCTTCCAGCTCGTCGTGAGCCGAGCGCCGTCCGGCGGAGAGGCGGACCGCATCACAGCGCTGGTCCGCTCCCTCACCGCGGACTTCGAGGCGACCCCCTCCGACGCCGTGGAGCTGGTGGCCATCGGAGACCTCCAGGTCCCGGTGGACGCAGACACCATCGAGCTCGCGGCCTGGACCCTGACCGCCAGCGCCATCCTGAACCTGGACGAGGTCCTGACGAGGAACTGATGCAAGACCCCCTCCACGACTCCCCCATCGCCGAGCGCGCCGCGCACCTCACCCGCCGCCAGTTCTTCGGCAGGACCGCCACCGGGATCGGCACGGCCGCCCTCGCCTCCGTGCTCGGCCCGCGCGCTCTCGCGGCGCCGGCCATCGGCGACCGAATCGGCGGCCTCCCGGGTGTCCCCCACTTCGCCCCCAAGGCCAAGCGGGTCATCTACCTGTGCATGTCCGGCGCGCCCAGCCAGTTCGAGACCTTCGACTGGAAGCCGCGCCTGCGGGACATGTTCGACCAGGAGCTCCCCGACTCCATCCGTAACGGCCAGCGCATCACCACGATGACCTCGGGCCAGACGCGCTTCCCCATCGCTCCCTCGAAGTTCGACTTCGCGCGCCACGGCGAGGCGGGGACCGAGGTCTGCGAGACGCTCCCGTGGACGGCCAAGATGGTGGACGACCTGTGCGTGATGCGCAGCGTCCACACCGACGCCATCAACCACGACCCCGCCATCACGTTCATGCAGACGGGGTCCGAGCAGCCCGGCCGGCCTAGCTTCGGCGCCTGGCTCTCCTACGGGCTGGGGTCCATGAACCGCGACCTGCCGAGCTTCGTGGTCATGACGCCGCGCTGGAAGGGGCGCAGGGAGGCCCAGGCGCTGTACCAGCGCCTGTGGGGCTCTGGCTTCCTCCCCTCCGAACACCAGGGCGTCGCCCTGCGCGCGGGCGGCGACCCGGTGCTGTACCTGAACGACCCCGATGGGGTGGACCGCAAGAAGCGCCGGGAGATGCTCGACCTCGTCTCCGAGCTGAACTCGAAGCGCGCCGACGAGGTCGGCGACCCCGAGATCCGTGCGCGCATCGAGCAGTACGAGATGGCCTTCCGCATGCAGTCCGCGGTGCCGGAGCTCACCGACCTCTCCGGCGAGCCCCAGTCCGTCCTCGACCTCTATGGCCCGGACGCCAACGTCCCGGGCACCTTCGGCGCATCGTGCCTCCTGGCGCGCCGCCTGGTGGAGCGCGACGTGCGCTTCGTCCAGATCTACCACCGGGGCTGGGACCAGCACGGCAACCTGCCCAATGACCTGGGCAACAACTGCCGGGACATCGACCAGCCCGCCTACGGGCTGATCCAGGACCTCAAGAACCGGGGGCTCCTCGAGGACACCCTGGTCATCTGGGGCGGCGAGTTCGGCCGGACCACCTACTGCCAGGGGGCCCTCTCCAAGGAGAACTACGGGCGGGACCATCACCCGCGCTGCTTCTCCATGTGGATGGCGGGCGCCGGCGTGAAGACCGGACAGACCTACGGCACCACGGACGACTTCTCGTACAACATCGTCGAGGATCCCCTGAGCGTGTACGACCTGAACGCGACGATCCTCCAGCTGCTGGGCATCCAGCACGACCGCCTCACCTTCCGCCACGCTGGCCGGGACCACCGGCTGACCGACGTGCACGGCGAGGTCGTCCAGGCCCTGCTGGCCTGACCCCAGTCTCGAAGATGCCCCGACCCAATCCCCGCCGCGCCGCCGGCGCGACCCTCCCCCTACGCACCTCGCTGCTCTGGATTCCGCTGGTGGTGGGCGCCTGTAGCACCGGCGCCGACCTCGTCCAGGCGGAGCAGGCCGCCGAACAAGCAGAGATCCGGCAGGCCGGGCTCGACGCGCTTGAGGCGGCGGCCGCAGATGGCGACCTGGCCTCCCAGATGCGGCTGGCCTCCCTGTACTACGACGGCAGGACCGTCCCCAGGGACCGCGGGAAGGCAGCCGTGTGGTACCGAGCCGCCGCGGATCAGGGTCTCGCGGAGGCCTACTACTCCCTCGGGATCATGTTCGAGGACGGCGATGGCCTCCCCCAGGACCTGGCCGCCGCCGCAGCCGCGTATCGGGTCGCCGCGGAGGCTGGAGTCGCCGAGGCGCAGACGAACCTGGGCCTCATGGCACTCCGGGGGGCCGGCATGGAGGCCGACATGGACGAGGCGTACCGCTGGCTCTCCAGCGCCGCCGAGCTAGGCGCCGCCAGGGCCCAATTCATGCTCGGGTCGATGATCGCCAACGGGCGCGGGACGAGCCCCGACGCCGCTGCCGCGGTGGAGTGGTACGAGCGCGCCGCGAGGCAGGGGCTCGGCCCCGCGCAGGAGCTGCTGGCCGCCGCGCTCTTGGCTGGTGAAGGGGTCCAGCGGGATCCGGGCCTCGCCGCACGCTGGCTGGAGCTGGCCGCGGACCAGGGGTCGGGCAGGGCGCAGGAGCGGCTCGGGTTGCTCCTCGTCGCGGGGGCGGACGGGATCCCCAAGGACGCCCCGGCGGGAGCCTCCTGGCTGCTGAAGGCCGCCGAGGGCGGCACCCCCACGAGCCAGTTCAACCTCGGCCTGCTGTACATCCGGGGCGACGGGGTCCCGGCCGATGATGGCGAGGCGTTCCGCTGGTTCTCGGCCGCGGCGGAGCAGGGTCTGAGCGAGGCCCAGACCCGTGTGGGCACCATGTGCGAGGCGGGCCGCGGCACCCGCGAGGACCTCGCCACCGCGGCGACCTGGTACATGATCGCCGGACGGGAGGGGAACCTCGGCGCCCTCCGCCGGCTCGAAGCCCTTGACCCACGACTCTCACCCGCCCAACGCAAGGCCGCCCAGGAGCGCGCCCTTGCCTGGGAGGAAGCGCGGACCCAGCGGACGCCCTGAGCCGAGGTCCAGGCGCGCCGCTGAGGTCACCAGGGTTCGCCCAGGGATCGAGCGCACCGCTCCAGCGCCTGCAACAGGGAGCTGCTCGGCACCACGCCCGCGGCCGCCACGGCGATACTCGTCTTGACGAGGTCCTCCACCCGCGGCCTTGAGTTCGGGTTCACCTGGGCCTCCACGAGGGCTCGCTCGAACAGATCTCCCGCGAGCAGCTCCTCCCCCAGGGTCTGATAGGCCACGGCCAGGGGCCGCAACGCGCGACCCCGCCAGATGCTGTTGATGGAGTCACGCAGCTCGTCGTACTTCGCCAGGCCCTGGTCCGCCATGGCGCGCCCCGCCTCGGCCTCCCCCGCGAGGCCCCGCAGGCGGGCGACCCGCGCGCGCAGCGCCACCTGGTCCTCCAGCAGAACCTTGTTGCCCAGGACCAACCTCTCCATGCGATCGATCTTCTCACTCGCCAGGGGGAACGCCCCGTGCTCCAGATCCCCCTGGATGAAGCGCTCCAGGATCTCGATCCGCGGGACGAGGGGGACCTGCCCCCAGCTCGCGATCGCGCGCCCGTAGAGCCCGTCCCGAAGCTCCTCGTCCCCGTGGACCCGGCCGTAGAAGCACGCGACACCCTCCAGGGCATAGCCCGCCTCCTCGGAGGTCCCCTCGCTGGCGATCCTGAGGAGCAGGGTTGCCTGGGACTCGATCATCTCCACCTCCAGCATGCCCGCCGCGTGGACGGTGAGCGCGCCCCCTTCGGCCGGATCGACCCCCGCCTGGATCCCCGCCGCCGTGGCCCTGTCGCCCAGCCTCGCGTACGCCAGCGCGATCCGTGTCCGCACCCGGTCCCGCCGCCAGCCTTGCTCAGTCGATTGCGTCAGCCCCTCCTCGAGGCGCTCCGCGCGGGCGAGCGCGTCCCTGGCCGCCTCCTCCTCGCCGGCTTCGGCGTGGTGCACCGCGATCGCAGCCGCGCCGAGCGCCCGACGCCAGTTGGAGATCTGCTCCACCCACGCCCAGGCCACTTCCACCGGCCCCCCCGCCTCGAGCCACGCCTCCACCAGGTCCTCCTGGAGACGGGCGCGGGTCTTCAGGTGCGGTACCTCAGGCATCCGCGAGGCCGCCGCGAAGGCGCGCTCGAGGAGCACCTCGGCCACAGGCCGTTCGGGAGCCGCGAGCGCGGCGGCACCGCCGGAGACCTCATCCCCACCGGAAAGAGCGGGACCCTGGCCGAGCGGCACAGATCCAGTCATGGACGAGGTGAGAGCTCCAACCAGGAGGGTCGCGAGGATCGGCGGCATGGGTCGGGGGGGGGCGATGGGGTGGCGCCGCGCGGGCGCGCCGGAGGATGGGCTGTGGCCCCCTCACCGGATCGCGGCGAGGGGGCCCATCGGAGGCCGCGCCGCCGAGGCGGCGCGGCGCTTACGCTCAATCAGTCGAAGGTGAGCGAGAGGCCGTTGGTGAAGTTGGACACCGCCCCTGCGGGGCCAACGTCCCGGTACCAGGCCTGGAAGTTCCAGCTCTCGCCGGCCACCGCGGAGACGAAGCCCGTGGGCTGGGGGATCTGGTTCAGGTCCAGGGCCAGGGAGATGATCCCGTTGGCGCCGGCGTTCTGGATCTGCCCCGGGCCCACGTAGCGGCCGATGCTGCCGAGCAGCAGGAGGTTGCCCTCGGAGCCGCCGGGGTTCGGGACGAAGCTCTGCGTCTGGCTGGTGAGGAAGAACGCCGCCGAGTTCTGCGGGAGGCTCTCGGCGTGGATCGTCACGTCGTTGTCCGAGGCGGTCAGGGACCCGGAGGCCGACATGCGCGCCACCGACCCGGTGGAGTTCGCGTTGGCCTCACCGAAGCCCTCGCCGATGCAGTCGCCGCCGGTGAAGCCGAAGGCGTTGGCCGCCGACCACCCGCACAGCCAGTTGTTGGCGGAGTCGGGGGAGAACGCGCCACGGTAAGGCGCGAACTCGTAGAAGCCGTCCGCGGGCGCGGAGGCGGTGGTGCTCGCCGCGTCGTTGATGGGCGTCGGGTCGAGGCTCACCACAGGGATCATGACCTTTCCGCCCCGGACCACCGGCGTGGAGCGGGTGATGCTGGCGATGGGCGAGTTGCTCGCGAGGACGTTGTTGTTCGACCCAGCGAAGACGCCGCGGGCGATGGCCTCGTCGTAGGCGTTCCCCGCGAGGTTACGGAAGAAGACCGTGTCCGTGATCTCGATCAGCTTGCCGCTGGGATCCTGCGACCGATAGAAGTCGACCGGGTCGACGGGCGCGTTGATGGTCGAGAACGCGCTCGCGGGAGTGTTCCAGCGGTCCTCGAAGGAGAGGGTCCCGCCAGCGCCATAACCCGACGCGCCGTCACCGTCGTCGCCATCCGCCCGGACGACCTTCTCGCCGCAGTCCATGATGATGGAGTTTCGGATCTGCACGTTGGCGTTGTCCCGCCAGGCCGTGGCGCCGTCGCCGTCCACCGGCTGACCGATGACGGTCATGTTGTAGAGCGAGGCGGTGGTGACGGGCTGATAGAACGAGTCCTCGGCGCCGTCCATCTCGATGCAGTTGTCGCCGACACCGGAGCCCTGGTTGGCGTTGAGGCTGTGGCCCTGGACGATGAGTCCGAACTGGGCCTTGCCGCGCCAACCCTGGTCGATGTCGAGGCTGTCATCGCCGATGTTCCAGATGCTGAAGTGCTTCAGGTTGACGGTGCCGCCCCAGATCTCGATGCCGTCATCGACGTTGTTCATGATCTCGACGAAGTCGATGTCGGTGCCGCGCCCGATTCCGCCGAGGGAGAGGCCGTTGAGCTCGTTGTTGAGGCCGATCACCCTGCCGCCGTAGCGCAGGGAGACGTAGTTCAGCGTGCCCGAGTCGTCGTCGTCGTTGCCGCCGCCGTACTGGGCGATCGTGCTGCCGGCCGGGGGCTGGAGGCCCTCCATGTTCCCGTAGTTGGAGCCCTTCGGCTCGGGCGAGTTGGACGGGATCGCGTTCTCGGAGATGTACGCGTCCCCCATGATGGTGATGTTCCCCCACTCGTTGGCGGACTCTCGCCAGGTGCCGGTCTTGGGGTCACCGTTCACCCACGTGGCCACGTCGGCCTTGGAGGTGAAGATGACCGGGTTGCCCGCCTCGCCGAGGACGAAGAGCTGCGCGCCCTTCGCCACCGCGAGCGATCCGCCGACGCCGGTGTCGCTGGCGATGACCGTGCCCGCCTGGATGGTCAGCGTGGCGCCGGGCTCCACGTAGATCTGGGTCTGGATGTTGTAGGTGTTGTTCGCGGTCCAGGTCGTCGAGGTCGTGATGTTGGACGCGACGATGATTTCCGCAGCGCTCGACGAGGAGGCCGCAAGCGCGCCAAGAGCCAGGGTCGAAAGAGCTTTCTTCACAGCGAATGTTGGGTTGGGTTTCTCGGCCGATCGGAAGCGTTCGGCCAGGGGGGATGTCGGTTGACGTCGGGAATCTAGGGCGGACCCTGGCGGCAAGCCTCAAGCCGGTGTGAAGCGTCCTAGAAGCGCTTGTTGGCCCATCGCCATCGGCCCTCCTGTGGCTCTAAGGGCTGCTTCTTCCCCTCTTGGACGTCGCTGACCGTCAAAAAAAAAGCCGCGCGCCTGGCCCAGAACGGGCGCGGCGCGCGGCGTCTTTCCCGCCCCTTGGCGATCAGCGCGCGCTCTGGCGCGCCGCCTTCTCAACGAGCTCCAGGAATCGATCCACCTTGTCGTTCTCCTCGTACTCTAGAGAGACCTTGAGGAGAGGGATGGCCTCCTCGTATCGCTTCTCCTTGGTCAGCAGCTCGCCGTGCAGCTTGGTCGCCCTCGCCTCGAAGCCGGTCAGGTCCGCGGCGGTCTCGTAGCGGAGGAACGCCTCCTCCAGCCGCTTCGACGTGGCAAGCGCCTGAGCCAAGAGGATCAGCGCCTCCCCATCCATGGGGTTCTCCGCCACCAACTGTTCCAGGGTCGAGATGTTGGTCGCGACGTCACCCTCGCTCGCAGCGACCTTGATCTTCGCCATCCGCAGCCGATAGCGCTCCTCCTCGGAGAGTCCCTCGGCGCGCACTCGCTCGATCCCGGAGATGAGGGTCTTGGCGGGCTCCAGCTCGCCCCGGCGGACCATCCGGTCGAGGGAGGTGAGCGCCCGGCTCGGGTTCACCGACCCGGACTGCTCGAGCGCCAGCAGGTAGTGTTCCACCGCGAGGTCCACCTTGCCCTGGTTGCTGTAGATGTCCGCGAGCAGGTTCAGGACACCTTCGTCCGCGGCGCCGAGCCTCGTCATGATCGCGAAGCACTCCGCCGCCTTCTCGAAGTCCTTGAGGCCCGACTGGCAGCGCCCCATCTTTCGCCAGTGCATGGCGTTGCCGGGGTCGTTCTCGACGGCGGACGCGAAGATCCTGTAGGCCTCCATCCAGCGCTCCTGCCCCATCAGGGAGTCACCGAGCGCGAGGCGCCACTGGAGCCCCTCTTCCGCCAGCATCATGGCCGAGCGGAAGGCGGTCTCCGCGCCCTCGTAGTCCCCTCCGCGCAGCAGGCAGCCGCCGAGCAGGCCGTAGGTGAGGCTGTCGACCCGGCCGAGCATGATGGACTGCTTGAGGGCCGCCGCCGCCTCCTCCCAGTTCTCCTGGTCGTAGTGGCAGAGCGCGAGGTTGAACCACGCTCGCTGGAAGCGCGGGAACCCCTCGAACTCGTCGAGGGCACGCTCGAAGGCGGCGATGGCCTGCTCGTAGCGCACCGGGTCCGCCTGGTAGTGGATCTGCCCCTCGAGGAAGGGCAGCAGGGCCGACGAGACCTTCGAGGTCTTGCGCGCGATCAGCTGCAGGGCCTTCTCCTCGTCCCCCGCGCCGATCAGCTCGATCACCTTCTGCAGGTCCTTGACGTCCTCAGGATCGACCGACGGCTCGATGTCGGTCACGGCGAGAAGCCCGTCCGTGAACCGGCGCTGAAAGGCCGCCGAGGTGATGTAACCCTCCGCGATGGGGCGGTACCTGTCAGCGCCGGCTGGCGCCTTGACCTCGGAGGAGGGCGCATCCATCTCCTCCCCGGTCTCCTGCACCGTAGCGGTCGGCTCGTCGGCCTCGGGTGCCGTCTCGTCTCCGCTGGGGCTCGTCGGCGCCGTGGAGGCGGTCACCGCCGCCGCGACGTCGAACGGCGACACCTCTACCGAAGCCACCGGCTCGGGTTGAGGGCCACCCTTGCTGGCACATCCGAGAACAAGGAGCGCGGCCGGAGCCACGAGGGAAACGCGGGTGTGGTTGGGAGTCGTCATGAGTTTCTCATGTCCGGGAATTCGAACGGACAGCTGACCTTGTATTCGACGGGCACGCCCTTGACCGTGCCGGGGAAGAACCGCCAGCCCTTCACGGTGCGAAGCACCGCGTTCTTCAGGCCGGGGCTGTTGATCTTCTTGACGATCGGGTTCACCACCCGACCCTTCTTGTCCACCTTGAAGACCACCACCGCGAGCGCGGGGGTGAGCTTCTTCTCCGACGAGGACAGGGGCGGCGAGGACGAGGGCTTGCGCTTCGGCGCGTTGTCGAGCTCGCTCGCGTCAAAGAGCTGCTGCAGGCCCCCGGCCCCGCCGACGACCTTGGAGAGGTCGATGGAGAAGTCACCGGCTACCGCGCCGAAGCCGGTCGCGGCGTTGGCCGCAGCCTCGAGCTGGGAGAGCGTGAGGTCCTCGACCGCGTCCTGCTCCAGCTCAGGAGGCGGCTCTTCCGGCTCCTCAGGCTCCTCCGGCTCGGGATCGGGCTCGTCCAGCACGTCCTGCGGCGGCTTCTCGACGACGGAGTCCGCCGAGCGAATCGTCGTGTCAGGGCGCTCCCCTCCGGCGATCTCGTTGATGACCGAGAGGGCGAAGAACAGGAGGACCGTCGACGCGGTCGCGCCGACAGCCACGAAGAGGCGTCCAAGGGCGGTCTTCGCCGCAGCAGAGGCCTTGCGCTTCGCCATCGCTGTCCTCAGGACCCTCCGTTGAGGGTCGCGATGTTGACGGTGACGTCGTCCCCGGCCCGCTTGGCCTCGTCGATGACCCGCACCATGAGCCCGGCGCTCGCCTTGCGGTCCGCCTGGATGATGACGGGCATGGTGCTGTCCTCCTTCAGCTTCCGCTTCACGGTGGCCTGGACGCGGTTGATCCCGATGTTCTCCTTGTCGAAGACCACCTCACCGCCCTCCGTCACCGCGATCAGGATGCTGTTGCTCGGGAGGTCCTTCGACGAGGCGGCCTGCGGCTTGTCCACCTCCACGCCGGTCTCCTCCACGAAGACGGTTGTGACGATGAAGAAGATGAGGAGGATGAAGACACAGTCGATCAGCGGCGACATGTCGATCGTCGTCTCTGCCTCGTCGTCGCTTCCGGCGTCCTTGAATCGTCCCATGGTGATGTTGGTGGTAGCTCGGCGGGGTGCTCCTTGCAGCCCGCCGGTGGTTCAGGGCGTGGTCGATGCGGCCGCGGCGGCCAGGCGCTCGCGGAGCCGTCCGGCGACCTCGCCGCGGGCGGAGGCACGCACGATCTCGCGGACCACGCGCTCGTGATCCTTGAGCGACTTCTGGTGCCAGACGGTCTCCGCGTGGGTGAGGAAGTCCTTGTAGCGGCTGAACTTCCTGGAGAGGTAGTAGTGGAAGAAGAGGCCGGGCAGTGCGACCACGAGCCCCGTCTCTGTCGTGTAGAGCGCCTCGGAGATCCCCTCGGCGATCATGGCCATGGTCTTGTCCCCGCCGCTCCCCGCCGCCAGGGCCTTGAACGTGGAGAGCATGCCGGTGACGGTGCCGAGCAGACCGACCAGGGGCGCCGCCCCCACGGCGATGTTCATGAGCCGGAGGTCGCGGATGAAGGGCTCGACCTCATGGGTCCGGAGCTCGTCGAAGGCCGCGCTGGCGTCGACCTTGTCGGCCCCGGTCAGCCTCGCGACCTCGTCGAAGAGCTCCCCGACCGCCCCCCGGCGGTCCTCCGGCTCGTGGATCCAGCGCCGCCAGGTCGCCTCGCTGATCCCGCGGAAGCCCTTGGAGCGGAGTCGGATCAGGACGCCGAAGCCCAGGGCGAAGATGAACAGGGCGATCGCGGCGAGGACGATCATGGCCCAGCCCCCCGAGAGCCAGATGTACAGGCTCGACTCCAGGGTCGACTCGGAGTCGATCCTGGCGGCGCGGGCGGCCTCCTGCAGCCGCAGGAGGAGATTCTGGATGTGCTGGACCACCTCGGCTGTACTCCTCAGGAAGCGAGCTCGGGCGCGGCGGTGTCTGCCGACGGGGCCGCGTCATCCTCGGGTTCGGCAGCCGCGCTGGTCGCGGGCTCCTGTACGGGGCCGAGCATGTCGCTGAGGACACGGGCCACCTCACCACGGATCGCGTCCGGCGTCGCCGGCCCACCACGGTCGCCCGTGGCGGCCGCGGCAGGCCCGAACTCATCGGACATGGCGACCTCGTTGGCGAAGCGCACCGCCGCCGACTCCATCTTCGTGGTGATCGAACGCGCCTTGCGGGAGAGGTAGGCGTGCAGCAGCAACGAGGGGATCGCGACGACCAGGCCGAACTTCGTCGTGATCAGCGCCTCGGAGATGCCGCCCGAGAGCTGCTTCACGTCGCCGGACCCGAAGAGCGTGATCTGCTTGAAGGTGTTGATGATGCCCGTGACCGTGCCGAGCAGCCCGAGGAGCGGCGCCGAGGCTGCGCAGATCGCGATGAACGGCAGCGCCGCCTGGAGCTTCGACTTAGTGACCAGGAGACGCTCGTACATCACCTCTTCGATGAGGTCTCGGGATCGGCCGAGGCTGGCGACGCCCGCCGCGAGCATCTTGCCCGCCGGACCTCGGAGCTCCTTCACCCGTCGCTGGGCGCTCTCGGCGTCGCCGTCTGCAACGGCGGCCATGAGCGCGTTCATGGCCTTGCGGCTCGGGGTCCTCACGAAGAGGAGCATCAGCCACTTCACGGCTGCGACCAGGGCCGCGAGCGCGGCCATGCCCAGAATCGGGTAGATGATCACCCCGCCCTTCTGGACGTGCTCGATCAGCGTCTCCCGCGTCGCCTCCATCTTGTGAGCGTTGCCCAACGTGGCGTCGAAGGGGATCATCCCGGCCCCAGTGGCCACGACCTCGGCGGCGGCCTCGGTGTTCACGAGGTCCGCGAAGGTGCGAACGGTCGGCTCGAGCTTGCCCGGGGGCGCGCTCACGGTGCCAACGGCGAGACCGTCCTCCGACGCGAAGTAGGCCATGGGGCCGAGGACGACGAACGTCCCGTCCTTCACGAACCCCGCGCTGTCGAGAGCCTGGCCCCTGAGGGTGCGCCCGCCGGTGAGGGCGTCGAGGCGGTCGAAGGAGGCCTCCAGCACCCGGACCTGCTGCTGGAACACCTCGGACTGGCTGAGGTCCGACGAGTCCTCTGCGGCCATGATCTCACCGAGCAGGCCCTCGTAGCCAGCGAGCTCGGCGATGTGGAGCCGCGACTCGAAGTTCCTGCGGTACTCGGAGAACTGGGCCCCGAGGAACGCCACCGCCTGCTTCCGGGCGGCGATCGAGTTCCCGAGGCGGCCGAGCGCCTTGGCGCCCGCGTTCTTATCCGTGCGCAGCCCACGGCGCTCGGCCTCCACCGCCAGCAGCTGCTGCTGAAGGTCGGAGACTTGGCGGCTCAGGGGGAGCTTCTCTTCCAGGGCCCGCTGGCGAAGGGCCCCGAGCTCCGCGCGAGCCGCGTCGAGGTCCTTCAGGATCCCGGCGGCGGCCTCGTCGAAGCGCGACTGGCTGGACTGCCCTTCCTGCCCGATGGCCGGGGGCGCGAGGAGCGCCACGGCGGCCACGGAGACGAGGGCGATTGACTTGCTGAATTGCTGGTGCATGGCTGGGTCCTCCCTCAGTCGACCTTCACGGGGAGCTGGACGAAGGCGGCGGCGGTGTCGCCCTCCTTCATGGCGATGGCGGCCTTGATGGCGGGTGCCGCCGCGTCGTCCTGTCGCCAGACGTAGCCGTCCTCGCCCGGCCGGCCCGTCCCGCCGATGGTGCCGTCCTGGTTGACGAAGAAGGCGGTCGAGACGCCGAGGTAGAGCACGTCGACGTTGACCGACTCGCCGTTGCCGAGCTCGCGGTTCTCGTTGCTCACGTGGACGTCCGCGTTGAACTTGTCCGCGGCGTCGAGGATCCCGGTGACGTTCACGTACCGGCTGGAGAGGCTGAGCTTGGTGTCCGCGGGGTCGGCTGGGAGGCCGGCGACCAGCGCGGAGAAGACCTCGTTCTCCTGGAGCGGCGCAGGCATGACCTTCGCGAGGGCGCGCGCCCGCGCCTCGTGATCGGCGACGAGCGCCTCGAGCGACTCGGTGGCCGCCTTGAGCGCGGCCTCCTCCTCCTCGAGCTCGGCCGTCCGCGCGGACGTGTCGTCGATCTCGCCCTTCAGGGCCGCGACGGCGGCTCGCTCCATCTCGACCTGCTCGGTGAGGATCGCGATCTGGTCCGCGAGGAACTCCTTGTCCTCGACCAGCTTGGCCTTCTCCCGGCCAATGACGCCCCTCAGGTCGACGTACTCCTCCATCGCCGCACGGGTGAGCAGGATCTTCGACTCCTGATCGTCCTGGGTGGTCGGGCCCGCGGTGAGCGAGCCGGCGAGCAGGGTCACGACCCCCGCGCCGGTCACGGCGAGGAGGGCGCAGCGCGCCTGCGTTCGGAAGGATCGGACTTGGCTGGTTCGGTTCATGGCTGTTCTCCGTCGCTGGGACGGGTTCGCACTCGTTCAGAAGCTGAAGTTCGCGCTGAGGCTGAGGGCGTACTCGATCCCGCGCGTGTAGGAGGTGTTGGTCACGTCCGGTCCGGTGAAGTCGGACCGGTAGACCTCCTCGATCGTCGGGTTGGTCAGGTTCTTCGCCTGGAGCCGCAGCGAGAGGTGCTGCGAGAGCCGCTGGGAGAGGCTGAAGTTGAGGGTCCCGAACGCCTTCTGGTAGATGGCCGGGATGTAGTTGCTGATCTGCCCCACGCTGTCGCCCGTGACGAGCGTGTCCCCTCGCACGGTGTAGAACAGCCCCAGCTGGGTCCCCGTGTCGGGGACCTGGTAGGTGAAGTAGAGGTTGTAGAGGTAGTCCGGAGCGTTCGTCGCGTCCCTCGAGGTGAGGTCGACGCCGAGCCCGCTGAACACGTCGACCTGGTCCTGCGGGAGCCGCACCGAGGAGTCGATGAGCGTCGCGTTGGCGCCGAAGGACAGCCCCTCGAGGCGATCCCAGAGGGGCTCGAGTTGCTGGCGCACCTCAAACTCCACCCCGCTCAGGCGCCCCTTGGGGTAGTTGACCGGCGTGGTGAAGCCGAAGTCGAAGACGCGCTGGATGTACTCGATGGGCCGGTCGATGTCCTTGTGGAAGGCGGACATGGAGACCAGCGACTCCGCGGTGGGCCGGTAGTCCACCCGCAGGTCGTAGTTCGCGAGCCCCGCGAGTTCGAGGTTGGGGTTACCGATGAAGACGGGACCCCCGAGGAACTCCTGTTGGAGGATCGGGACGAGCTCCTTGAACGTCGGGCGAGCCACGGTCTGGCTGTAGGCCGCGCGCACGGACCAGGCCTCGTCCACGTCGTAGACCATCGCGATGGAGGGCAGGACGTCGTCCTCGGTGTAGGGCTCGGCGATCTCGGCCAGGATCTCCGGGGTGAACTCCGAGACGGCCGTCCCGTCGGGATCGAAGTACTGGGCGTCGGCTCCCGGATCGAGCCGCGTGACGATCTCGGTCCCCTCGAGCCGGACGCCGCCGATCAGCGAGAGGGAGGCGTTGATGGGCACGTCGAGCATCCCGTACCAGGCGCCGATGTCGAACTGGCCGTCGTAGTCGACGTCCAGGTCGAACTCCTGGCTGATGGGGTGGTTCTCGTTCCCCCAGTTGGAGCTCCAGAACTCATTGAAACCGCCTGAGTACGTGATGAAGGGCTCGCCGAAGTTGCTGAAGCTCTCCTGGTCAAAGGTCCGGTCGACCTGGTCGTCGAAGTAGCCGACCTTCAGGTAGCCCCTGTCGCCCGACCACTGCTCGAAGGGGAGCTCCGCGTTGAGCTGGATCTGGTTGCTGTCTTCCTCGATGGTCTTGAAGATCCGCTGGAGGTTCCCGAGCGTGAAGTTGGCCGCCGGCTTGAAGGCCTCGAAGAAGGGGTCGTTGATGCCCGGCGGGATCCCGAAGGTCGGGTTACCGGGGTCGTAGCTGGGCGGCCTCCAGAGGGACCCGAACAGCCGCTTGTCGGGCTGGTCGAGGTCGGCGAAGCTCGACGCGAGCTTCCAGTCGAGGATGGGCGGCAGGAGCTTGATGGAGTCGCCCAGCGGGACCGAGTCCATTTCGATCTCGTGGCGTCCGCTCAACTGGAGCGTCCCGGTGGTGCGCTCCGTGTACTCGAGGGACTCCGTCCGAAGGTACGGCGCCGCGTCCGACTCGCTGCCGTAGTTCCCGGGCCCCGCGGGGTCGTTGGGGTTGTAGCCGGGGAAGAAGTACTCCTTGCCCCGGGTGTCTTCGGCCAGGGTGGCGCGGTCCTCGGCGGTGTGCGAGTACAGGTAGTCGAGCCCGACGCTGTGCCCGTCCCACTCCGCTCCGAGGGAGGCGAGCCCGCCCCACTGCACGAGCTGGGAGGCCTGGGTCACGTCAAAGAGCGACGTCACGAACTCGCCCTCGTTGACGCCCCCCTGTCCGGTCTGGGGGGTCAGCCCAGGCCCGACCACGTTGTTGACCCACCAGCTGTCGTCGACCCCATTGTCGAAGAAGGAGCTGTCCTTCTCGTAGAAGAGGCTGAGGAAGCCCCCAATCTCCACGCCGCTGTCCAGCTCCCGGCCGCCGCCGAGGGCGGTGCTGAACTTGTAGTCCGTGGGAGCGCTGGACGGCGAGACCCCCACGGCACCCGACCAGTTCTCCCCCAGCGCCTGGATCGGCCGATCGTCAGCCTCCAGGCCCAGCGCGCCGACGCCGCCCCCGCGATAAGAGAGGAAGCCCTGCTCGTTGGTGACCTGGGTGTTGTAGCTGGTCTGGGCCAAGAAATTGAAGATCGGCTTGTCGGGGATGCGGTTGAGCACGAGGTTCACCGCGCCCCCGGAGGCGTCCCCTTGCTGGTCCGGGGTGAAGGTCTTCGAGACCTGGATGCTCTCGATCACGGCCCGGGGGAACTGGTCGAGCTCGACCGCGCGCTTGTCCTCGTTGGCGGAGGGCAGCCGCACCCCGTTCACCTGGGAGCTGACATAGCGATCGGGGAGGCCACGGATGACCGGGGTCGAGTCCGCGGACACGGTGGCCCCCGAGACCAGCCCGAGGGCCTCGTCCGCGCTGCCCACCGAGGCCTGGGAGAGGAGCTCTCGGCCCACGGAGTCGATGAGTGAGGGGGCTTCGAAGCGCAGGTTGAGCAGCCCGATCTCCCCCGCTCCCCCGAAGCTCATGGGGGGCTCGAAGACGAACTTGTCGAGCTCGGTGAAGTTGTTGGTGAGCTCCGCATCGACGATCTCCAGGGCGCCCTCCTCAAGCACCACCTCCACGACCTCGCTGCTGAAGCCGGGTCCAGAGAAGACCACCGTGTAGCTACCCGCCGGGAGGCCAGAGAACCTGTATGCCCCACGGGCATCCGCCTCGGCGGACTTCCCGAGCTCGACGATTTCCGCCCGGGCGCCGGCCGCGGGCTCGTCGAAATCGACGTCGCGGATCGTGCCCTGGATCGAGGCCGACTGCTGACCGTACGTGAAGGCTGCGGTGAGGTGCAGCAGTACGACGGCCACCATCCAGCGGAGGACGGTGCGGTGGAGCACGGGAGGGGTGGGGGAGGAGGCGTCGAACCCTGGATGGGTCGCGGTGTCCCGGCGGAGATCTGTGAACGCCACATCAAGGGATGGGGCGCTCCTGGACCCGGTGCGGGTGAGGAGTGATGCGGCTGCGGTTGGCCAGGGGGGACGCTATGGACGCCACCTCAAGGCCGCGCAAAAGGACGCCCGCCTTAACGTGAAGGACTCCTTCAGAGTCCTTAACAGTCCGCCCCCGCACCCGCCCCGGCCTGCGCCACCGGCCGCGGTCGCCCCTCAGGCGACGCCCGACCGCCGGACCACCGGCGCTGCCGCCCGCTCCAGCGGCCGGTCGCCCGCACCCAAGTCGCGGAGGATCTCCACCGCGACCCTCCGGCCACCCGCCGCCACCGCGAGCGTGCTCTGTCCAGGGAAGACGCTGTCCCCCACGAGGTGGAACCCCTGCGGAAGGCGCTGGCCGAGAACCCCCGCGTAGGCGCCGAGGCCCGCCCGCCTCGGGATGCCGCCGACCAGTCCTTCCGACCTGCCGGTCCAGCGCTTGAAGGTGCGCGCGGAGCCGGTGAACTCCCGCACGACCCCGCACCACTCCGGCGCGAGCTCCGCGACCGTGCGGCGCATCCGGTCCTGGACCTGCTGGACGTATGCCCTGCCCCCGTCCTGGTCCCCTCGGATCCGGTCCACGGAGATGTGGGTGGAGAGCGTCATCCGCCGCAGGCTGGGGTTGCTGACGCCCTCTCGCTCCGCGCCGATGGACATGAACACGTGGTTCCCCTCGAGGAAGGGCGCCCCTGGGTCCGCGACCATCTCGAGGTGATGGGCGCCCGGACCGGAGCCCTCGGGAGGCCGCACCGTGCGGAAGATCATCCCCGCGCTCCACCCGCCGGAGACCCGGCGCCCAAGCCTCGTGAGGGCGGGGTCCTCCATGCCAGTGATCCGGGCCGCGTCCTGGGGCAGGGTGTTGAAGATCACATGGGGCGCGCTGAGCTCCTCACCGCCACCCCGCACGCTCCAGAGCCCTCGGGGGTCCCGGTCCACGCCGCGCACGGGTGCGCTGAAGTGGACCCGGCCGCCGAGGGCCTCGATGGCATGGACCATCCCCCAGGCGAGCTCGCCGATGCCGCCCTTGACGTGGACCGCGCCGCGGTGGTGGTAGTCGAGGGCCGCGAGGGCGAAGGGGGCCTCCGCCTCCCGAACACCGCACTGGACGGTGATCTGGCACTGGGAGTCGAGCCAGTGGACCAGGGGGTCGAAGTTCGTGAGGCCGTAGCGCTCGAGGACACGCCACAGGGGCCGCCCCACCAGCCCGGCCAGGGGGAGGTAGGAGCCCAGCCGCACTGCGTGGCGAGCCAGCGCGCGCGGCCCGAACGGGGGCAGCAGCTCCGCGTCATCCAGGAGCGGCCAGAGGGCCGCGGCCACCCGCTCCTGCAGGCGGAAGAAGCGGCGCAGCCCGGCGACCGGTGCGCCCTCCATGCGCTCGAACTGCTCACGCAGCGCGTCCCGGTCCCGGTGGGCCAGCACCGAGTGCCGCGGGGTGCGGAGCTCCAGCGCCGGGCTCAGCCGCTCGAACTCCACGGCCATGCCGTGGCGCTCGATCCACTGGCCGAAGAGCTGCTCCTCATCGAAGCCCGAGAAGAGCGTCGCGCCGCCCTCGAAGCGGTCCCCGTCGTGGTCGAAAGTGCACGCGCAGCCCCCCGGGTAGGTCAGCCGCTCGAAGACGTGCACCCTCGCGCCGCGCTCCGCGAGCGACAGGGCCGCGCCAAGCCCGCCGAACCCGGCGCCAATCACGATCGCGTCCGGGCGGCTCACTGGGTCACCTCGCCGTCCAGCAGCCGCACCATGACCCACCCCACCAGCACGCCCCGCGCGGTCCACGCGAGGGTGCGCGCGAGGTTGCCGGCCATGAGCGCACGGTGGGTCGACTCGTCGAAGCCCTGCTCGAGCCGGCCGTGCTGGGGAACCGCGAAGAGGGCGGTCTCCAGCCACACCACGCCCAGGAGCGCCAGCCCGACGAGCCACACGCGACCCTCGGTCCCCGCGGGCGGCGAGAGCCAGAGGGCGATCGCAGTCAGCAGCTCCACGAGCATCAACGGCCCGACCACCAGCGAGATCCGCTGCATGTGCGACTCGTGGTAGGAACGGAAGCCTGAACCCACCGAGGCGAAGAGCGGGTAGTGGACCGCGTGGATCGTCCAGATCAGCCCCACCAGCGCCCAGGTGGACGCGGCGTGCGCGGCGAGGAGCAGTCCACCGGACAAGGCTGGAACCTCAGCGCGTCCGCGCGGACGAGAGGCCTCCGTCGACGCCGAGCACCTGACCGGTCACCCAGCCCTGTCCCGGATCGAGCATCCACTCGATGGCGCTGGCCACCTCGTCCGGCTCGCCGATGCGCCCGAGAGCGTGCATGGCGCGGGAGGTCTCCAGCGCCTTCTCCGAGCTGGTGATCGGCGCGGCGAGCGGCGTGTCGACCAGGCCGGGCGCGACCACGTTGACGCGGATGCCCTGTGGTGCATAGGTGGCCGCGGCCGAGAGGGCGAGACCCTGGACGCCAGCCTTCGCAGCGGCGATCGCCTCGTGGTTGGGGAGGCCCGTCCGAGCGGCCGCTGTGCTGACCAGGACGATTGAGCCCCCACCGCGTCGCAGGGCAGCGGCGCCCGCGTGGACCGTGGCAAAGGCCGAGCGGAGGTTGGTCCGGACCGTCGCGTCGAAGTCCTCGACCTTGGTCATGTGCGCGGGACGGAGGAGGATCGAACCCACGCAGTTGACGATGCCGTCGAAGCGGCCGTGCGCCTCCTTGCAGCGCTCGATGGCCGCCTTCACGTCGGCGGGCTCGGCGGCGTCGAGGGCCATGTGAGGCGCGTCGAGCTCTTGGCCGAGGGCGGCGAGTCTCGCCTCGTCTCGCGCAGCCAGCAACAGACGACCGCCGCGTCCGGAAATGCGACGGCAGAGCGCGCTGCCGATGCCCCCGGTCGCGCCGAGGATGACGTAGGCATGATCGTTCACGGGGACGTTTTCGCGCCGCCAGACCCCCGGGATGCGGGGCAACGGGCTCTCTCAGCCGTACGTGGGGACATCCGCCGCCCCACGGCCCCACTCTCAAGGGGCCTGAAAGGGGAAGGCGCTGGCGTTTCCCTTCCCGCTCCGGTCATTCCTCGGCCGCGGCGGCGACGCCTTCGGGCGTCAGCCGCTCGCCCGCCTCGAGGACCTCCCGGACGTGCTCGAAGATGCGCTCGTCGGCCGCTCGCTTCTCTGGAGCCCGCTTGGCGAGGGATCGCAGAGGCATGGAGACCCGCTGGTTCCCCTGCAGCGAGCCCGCGTGCCGCTGGAAGTAAGCCCAGTACAGCCGGGTGATCGGACAGGTCTTCTTCGGGTGGAACGCGCAGCCGCCGCAGAAGTCACTCATGCGGTCGATGTACGCCGCGCCGGAGATGTAGGGCTTGGTGGTCATGGCCTCCCCCACCCCGAAGGTGCCCATGCCGAGGACGTTCGGCTCGACCACCCAGTCGTAGGCATCCACGTAGCAGGCCCAGAACCAGTCCGTCAGCTCGCGGGGCGACACGTCGAGGAGCGTCCCCAGGTTGGCGAGGACCATCAGCCGCTCGATGTGGTGCCCGTAGCCGTCCCGAAGGACGCGGCCCGCCGAGACGTCGAGGCAGTCCAGGCCCGAGGCCTGGCCCCAGTACGCGTCCGGCAGAGAGCTGGAGGCCCCCAGCGCGCTGGGGGCTGCCCCGCGCAGCTCGGCCGGCGGTCGCTCCAACCGAACGCTCTCCGGCAGGTCGCGGAAGCCGTCCGTGGCGCGGTGCACGTGCCGCACGAACTCTCGCCACCCGAGGATCT
This sequence comes from uncultured bacterium, assembly GCA_938075305.1. Classification (GTDB taxonomy): domain Bacteria; phylum Planctomycetota; class UBA1135; order UBA1135; genus Saltatorellus. The sequence goes on along the minus strand of CALJGV010000017.1, from coordinate 14,859 downwards.
GTCGGATGAACCCCTCCCGGGACGCGATCGGCGCCGCCATGGACGCGACGTCGTCGACGACCTCGCGGGGAAGGAGCCGGTGCAGGTGGAGCAGCGGCGAGATGCGGGTGTGAAAGAGGTTGTCCTCCTCCCGGCTCATGGCGTCCTCGTAGGGGCCGAAGGAGGCCATGCACTCCTCCTGGGCCCATGCCCACACCTTCCTCGCGTGGGTCGCGCGGGTCGGGATCGCGCCGGGGTCCAGCTCCCCGGGGTGGTCGGAATACCGCTCCTCGATCAGCTCAGCGACTTCGCGCTCGATGTCCCCGTGGCGGAACCGGGGCACCTTCGGGGCCGGCGGATCCCCCGGCCACGGGAGGCGGTTCTCCCCGTCGAAGCTGGCCTTGCCGCCCTCGTACTTGCCGGCGCTGTCCATGAGGATCCCGGTGCGCTTGCGGACATGGCGGTAGAAGCGGTCCATGCGCCAGGGGGCCTCGGCGCCGGTGCCCTGCACGAAGTCGTCCGCGGTGGTCAGCCACCCCTCATGGGGAACCACCTCGAGGAGGCCCTCGACCACGAGCGGCGTGAGCTCCGCGCGGAGCTCACGCTCGGCGGGCTCCATGTGTACGAGGGGGCCGAACTCGGCGGCGGCGGCGCGCAGGGGCTCCCCGTAGCCCTCGCCCTCCCCCGCGACCAGATAGCGCACCTCGACCCCCCGCGCCGCCTGCTCGAGAGCGAAGCGGCGCTGGTTGGCGAGCACGAGGAAGAGCTTCTGCTTGTGGTAGGGGCGACGGCTGGCCTTGGCGGGGCACTCCACCATCACAATCCCAGCCTCCGAGGGCCTGAGCTTCGCGAGCGGCCCGACCCGGTGGGTCAGCTGGTCGTAGGGCACGAAGACCCACGTCCGCCGGGACCCCGGGCTCGCCAAGGTCGCCTCGGAGAGCTGCTCACGGAAGGCTCTCAAGATCTCCCCTCCATCGCGACGGAAGCGCGCCCGACGCCTCCACCCCGCTGGCCGCATCGAATGAGAGCACGATGCGTGAATCGATTGAGATACCCCACGGCGCCCTGTTCGAGGGGCGACCCCAGGTGGAGGCGCGTCGATGAGCCGCGGCCCCCTCGTCCTCGGCGACATGGGCCACTCGCTCTGCCGGCTGAACCGGGCCCGCGCCACCTGCCGCGGCCTGGGGTTCGACCTGAAGGAGGTCCTGTATCCCGGCTTCGAAGGGCGCCCGCTGGCGCCCAGCTTCGACGCGTTCATGGAACAGGTCGAGCTGCAGGTCGACGTCTATCGTCTGTCCCACTCGAAGCCACTGCTCTACGCCACCGGGTTCGGCAGTCTCGTGCTCCTCGCCCTGCGGGCGAGGGCCAAGGTCCCGGACCTCCCATCCATCATCCAGGGGGCCGTCCCCTGGGAGACCGTTCGGGCCCGCGGGTCCGGCGACGCCAGCAGCGGTGTCCAGGACCAGAGCCGCCTGGCGGACCCCGAGGAGCAGGAGCGCTTCATGCAGGAGCACTTCTTCTCACCCCTCGACGCCGACGAGCGCCGGGCGTTCTTCTCCGGCATCGCCACCTGCTCCGCTTACCCCCACCTGTACGAGTGGGTGGACGCGGGCTGGCTCGCGTCCCTGGAGGGCACCCTCGCCGGCCGGCCCCCGGCCATCGATGACATCCGCGTCTGGCTCTGTGGGCAGGACGAGCTCACCGACGAGGAGGAGCACGACGCCGCCCTGCGCGCCCTGGGGGCCGAGTGGCCCACCGAGCGCGCGGAGCACTGGGGGCACTTCCCCTACATCGATGACCCCGGTCCCTGGATCGGCGCGATTCAGGCCGCTGGAGTCTGAGGTCGGGGGCGTATCCTCTCCCCATGACCGTCGGAGGGGAGCCCCAGTTCATCGGACGAGAGGACGAGCTCAAGGTCCTGGAGGAGCTCGCAGGCTCCGGCCGGCCGGAGTTCTTCGTGCTCTACGGCAGGCGCCGGGTCGGCAAGACTGAGCTCCTGCAGCGCCTTTGCTCCGGCGAGCACCGCGCCGTCTACTTCCTTGCCGCCCAGGTCCGCGAGAAGGACAACCTGCGGTCCTTCAAGGAGGCCCTGAAGGAAGGGCTCGGAGGGGACTCCCTGCTGGACGGGATCGAGCTCCCTGACTGGAGCGCAGCCCTGGGCTTCGCCGCCGAGCGAGCCGGGGACGAGCGTCTGATCCTGGTGCTCGACGAATTTCCCTATCTGTGCGACTCCACCAAGGGCCTGCCCAGCCAGCTCCAGCAGTTCTGGGACACCCGCGGCAAGCGGTCGTCGCTGATGCTCGTGCTCTGCGGGAGCCAGGTCTCGTTCATGGAGAAGGAGGTCCTCGCCGAGCGCTCGCCGCTGTTCGGGCGGCGGACGGGCCAGCGCCGGCTCGAGCCCCTGCGCCCCAACGAGGCGCTCAACTTCTTCCCCGGGTGGTCGGTCCGCCAGCGCATCGAGGCGTTCTCCATCCTCGGCGGCATGCCCGCCTACCTGCGGCGCTTCGACGACAGCAAGAGCGTCGAGGAGAACATCGTCACGGAGATCCTGAGGCCCGAGGGGTACCTCTTCGACGAGGTCCAGTTCCTGCTCCGCTCGGAGCTCACCACCCCGCACACCTACAACTCGATCCTCGCCGCCGTGGCCAAGGGAGCGAGCCGCATCGGCGACATCGCCGTCAACGTGGGCGTCGACTCCCCCACCGCGAGCAAGTACCTGCACGTGCTGCGCGAGCTACGGCTCGTGGACCGCGAGGTCCCGATCACCGACCCGGACCCCCTGCGCTCGCGGAAGGGTCGCTACCGCATCTCGGATCGATTCCTCGCGTTCCACTTCCGCTTCCTCCAGCCCCACCTCTCCCTCGTCCACGCCGGCCGCGGCGAGCGCGTCCTCTCCGAGTTCGTCCGGCCCCAGATGGACGCGCTCTTCGACGACGCCCGGGTGGACTTCGTCATGGATCACCTGCGCCGGGAGGCGGCCGAGATCGTCGGCTCCGAGCTGGTCGAGGTGGGCCGCTTCGAGGGCAAGTACGTGCGCGCCGTGGGCAGGACCGCGGACGAGCGCACGGTCGCGGCCGTCGTCGTCCCCAGCGGAACCCGCTCCACCGCGACCCTCGAGAACGAGCTGGGCGGCCTGAAGGCCGTCTTCGGGGATGACCCGATCAAGCTGGTGTACGGCATCACCTCGCGGGCGGATCGGCCCCTGGAGGTGGAGCGTGTCCCCGAGGGGGAGCTCCTCTGAGGACGGGTCCCGCTGAGGGCCTCCGCGGGGGTAGACTCCCGCCGTGTCACTCGAGGATGAGTTCCAGCGCTACTTCCACGTCGTCGGCGACGGCCAGGATCGCTGCTACCTCTGCCGCCGGTCGCCGAAGGACGTGAAGTCCTTCTTCGGCTTCGACGAGGACGGCGTCCCCCTCAAGGCGGCCGCCCATGGCCTCGAGGACGTCGTTCTCGAGGAGATGGACATCATGAGCTACCGCGGCGCGCGGCCGGTGTGCGCGGTGTGCCAGCTCAACATCGACGCGATCAGCGCCCTCGGCGAGAACGAGGTCCACAGCGAGGTCATCCAGCGGATGCGGGAGCGCCGCGATGACCTCTGGCCCGGGGCGCCCGGATCATGAGCGAGCACGGAACCGACGGGTCTGCGGACCCCACCGGCGGCGAGCACCCGACGGGTGGCCGCTCTGGGGCGGGCGACTGGCTCCAGCTCCGGGGGTTCACGAAGTGGATCGCCCTGGCCGCGGTCATCGGGGTCCTGGGCGGGATCGCTGCCTCGGCGTTCACCGAGCTCGTGGACGCCGCGACCGAGTACGGCTTCGGCCGGGTCGCGGGGACCACGGAGGGCGGTGTCCTCCGGACCGCCAACCCCCTGCTGGTCCTCGCGCTCCCCACCCTCGGCGGGCTGCTGGTGGGGCTGACGATCCACCTCGCGGGCACCGAGCGGGACGGCGCGGGCACCGACGCGGTCATCCGGGCCTTCCACCGGATGAAGGGGCGGGTCCGCGGCCGGGTTGCGGCCGTGACGGCCGTGGCGTCGACCCTCACCATCGGATCCGGAGGGTCGGGCGGACGGGAGGGTCCCATCTCCCAGATCGGCGCCGCCATCGGGAGCTCCATCGCGGACCGGCTCGGCTTCTCCGACCGCGACCGCCGCCTGATGCTGATGGCCGGAGGCAGCGCCGGGGTCGGGGCGATGTTCGCCTCACCCCTGGGCGGGGCGCTGTTCCTGCCGGAGGTCATGTACCGGCGCGGGGAGTTCGAGGGGGACGCGATCATCCCCTGCGTCGTCTCCTCCTCGGTGGCCTACGCCACCTTCGAGGCGATCCTCGGGGAGGAGCGCGCCGTGATGATCCCCCGGGAGGTCGCCGAGCACCTCTCCTTCGGGGGGCTCAAGCAGATCGGCGGCTACATCGTCCTCGGCATCCTCGCCGCCGCCGTGGGCTGGCTCTTCGTCCACGGGATCCGCGCCGTGGAGCGCCTCTTCCGGAGCCTGCCGCTGGTGCCCGGCGCCGTGCGGCCCGCCCTCGGCGGGCTGCTGGTGGGCGCCATCGCCCTCGCCCTGCGGCCGATCGTCGAGGGGCCAGGGGTGGCCTTCAGCGGGTACTCGCTCGTGGAGTCCGCCCTCTCCGGGGCGCTGGAGCTCAAGGTGCTCACGCTCCTGATCGTGGCCAAGGTCCTCGCGACCGCCGTCACCGCCGGTTCAGGCGGAGCGGGCGGTCTCTTCGCCCCGGCCCTGAGCCTCGGCGCCGTGCTCGGCGCCGCCGTTGGAGTCGGCGCGGACACGATCTTCCCAGGTCTCGATCTCGACCCCTCCGAGTTCGCCCTCGTCGGGATGGGAGGCTTCTTCGCGGGCGTCGCAAAGGTGCCGATCGCCGCGGTGGTCATGGTCAGCGAGATGACGGGGAACTACGACCTGCTGGCGCCGCTGATGATCGTGGCGGTCGTACACATGACGCTCTCCACCAGATGGTCCCTGTATCCCTCCCAGGTGGGCGGGCCCGTGGATTCTCCGGCGCACGTGGGGGAGTACATCGTGGACGTCCTTCAGAGCCTGAAGGTGTCAGACGTGCTGGACCCCTCCATGGAACCCACCCTGATCCACGAGACGACGACCCTGCGCCGGGCCATGCGGATCGTGAGCGACTCCCGGGAGACCCACTTCCCGGTGGTGGACAATGACGGCAACCTCGTGGGGATCTTCTCCCTGAGCGACCTGCGGAGGATCTTCCTCGAGCACGAGGTCCAGGACATCATCGTGGCCCGGGACTTCATGCGCGAGCAGGTCGCGACCGTGACCGCCGAGGACTCCCTCCACGACGTCCAGAAGCTCTTCACGCGCCGTGGCGTGAGCGCCCTCCCGGTGGTGGACGGCACCGATACGAGGCGCGTGGTGGCCTTCCTGAAGCGCAACGACGTGGGAAAGGCCTACGCCGAGCGTCTCAAGGAGCTGAAAGGCGCCTCGAACGCGGTATCAGGTCCGCGCCCGGGGGCCTAAGATTCCCGGCCCCGCGGGCGGCTTCCTGCCCCCTCGCCGAGCCCTCTCCACCCGCCCGAACCCAGCTACCCCCAGAAGCCCCATGTACGACCCGCAGATGGTCCAGCCTTTCCGCGACGAACTCACCTCGATCGGAGTCAAGGAGCTCCTGACCTCCGAGGACGTTGACACCGCGGTCAAGGCCCCCGGAACGACGCTCGTCTTCGTCAACTCCGTGTGCGGCTGCGCGGCCGGCTCGGCGCGTCCCGGCCTGCGCCTCTCCATGATGAGCGAGGTCAAGCCCGACAACGTCGTCACCGTCTTCGCCGGCATGGAGCGCGAGGCCACGGAGCGCGCGCGCGAGTACTTCAAGCCGTACCAGCCCAGCTCCCCGCAGATCGCGCTCATGAAGGACGGCCAGCTCGTTCACATGATCCAGCGCCATGACATCGAAGGACAGCAGGCCGACGCCGTCGCCAAGAACCTCTCCGAGGCGTACGCCAAGCACTGCGGATGAGCGGGGAGGCAGGACCGGGCGGAGAGCGCCTCGCCCTCGCCCGGTCCTTTCTTCAAGAGGCGGTCTACCGGTCCCGCGGTGACCAGGCAGGGGCGGCCCTGTTCGCGAGCGACGGGGACGGCTGCGGGCTGGGCAAGGGGCCCAGCGTAGTGCTGGATCTCACACCTCGGGCCGAGGCACTCTTCCGCGACCTGGGGGGCTCCGAGGGGACATCCCTGGAGCCCGTGCGCGAGGCCATGGGCGCGTGGGTGCGCCGCCAGGATGCCCTGGATCGCAAGCGCAACCACTTCCTCAAGGCCTTCAGGGGCGAGCACGGCGCCGACAGGCGCGGCTACTCCGAGGGCGTACGGCGGGCCTTCGAGGAGGGCCTCGATGCCATCAACGCGCAGGTCAGCGTCGCCCAGGACGAGGCGGCACGGGCCCTGCTCGACCTCGTCTGAGGGCTCCCTGGGGGACGCTGACGGGCCCTCCTGAAATGACGCCAGGCTCCCTGGGGACCAAGGAGCCTGTCGAAGGGCGGTTCCGGGCCGGCGGGGGTCCGGGGTCTGCCAGGGGAGCCGATCCGTTTGGGCTCCCTGGAGAGACAAGGATCAGCCGCTGAAGCCGATCAGGAGAGTGAGGAGGCAGACGGAGAAGAGCACGAACTCGGGGAGCCAGTGCCTTGACGTGCGGGGCCTCTCCGACCCGAAGTCGAGGGTGCGGTGTGCCATATGAAAGGAGAGCTAATAAGGAAAGAGAGGAGCGCCGGTAGGACTCCGCAACACAGTGTGCCTCTCAAAAAGCGAGACGCTATTCGGGACTTCCCGAGGTTGGGGCCGCAGGACCGCGACTTCGGGCTCCTGGGGTGGGAGGCGCCAGGCCCACGACAGCATGTGCCTCAATACGGCACATTCGCCCTCAGCGCTCCAGGTGAGGGCAGTGGCGGCACCCGTTGTTGCAGCAGGCCCGCTCCCAGAGGGTGGCCGCGGTCATGACCCACAGCCCTGACTCGGGATCCAGGTAGAAGGGCTCCCCGCTCGCGAGCGCCGCCCGGTGGGCGTCGACGATGGCGTCCCTGTAGGGGTGCTTCGCCCCGAGCCGGCTGGGGTGGGGATCCGCCAGGCTCGCGGGGAGCTGCCCCTTGCCGGGACCGGGGGAGCAGGCTTCGTGGGTGGGAGGTTCCATCGGATGCGGGGCCAGCCGAGGAGCGTGCCTCGGCCCGTGCCGAGAAAGATCGGCCAGGCACCCGTGGAACGAAGAGTAAAGTCCTGTTCTTCCTCGGGGCTGACCCAATCGAGCCCGCCAGGGGCCGCACGCCCCCCGCCCGTCGGAGGCCAGCCATCCCCTACCGGGGGACAGGATGGGTTAGCCTCACGGCTCCGCTGTCCCGAAACGACCGCCCCATGATCTCACGCCTCAGCCTCGCCTTCGCCGCCCTCGTCGCCGGGGTCGCGCTCTCCTGCGCCGCCACGACGTACCAGACCTTCCCCACGCCGGACCCCGCCGCGGGCCCCGCGGGGGACATGTGCCGGATCTACGCGGCACGCTCCACCCAGATGATGGGCAGGGCACGATCGGTGGAGATCGTCGTCAACGACCAGACGGTCGGGCGTCTCGGGGAGGCGGGCTACCTGTGCTGGGACCTCCCGGCGGGGCGCACGGTGGTCCAGGCTCTCTTCCACGGGTCGGCCATCGACGGCAAGCCCGTGGAGGCGGTGTTCGGCTTCGACGGCGAGGGTGGAAGGACGTACTACTACGAGATGCGCGTGGACTCCGGCAGCAAGAAGGCCACGGTCCAACCGCTCGGAGAGGAGGACGGCAAGGCCCTCATCGAGAGCCGCAAGGCCCCCGAGGTGCGCGAGACGCCGTGATCACAACGACCTCCGCGGCCCGCCCCACCCACGCCCGAGGTGGCGCTGCCTTGGTCGTGCTCGCCGCGGCGTCCGCGCTCGCCCTCGTCGCAGGCGCACAGGAGCCCGCCCCGCAGGAGGCCTCCGCAGGGGAGGCGAGCGGGCTGAGGGTCCTCGTGTGGAACATCGAGCGCGGCGCGAACCCCTACACCAAAGGGGCCGAGAAGGCGCTGGCCCAGATCCGCGCCCTCTCTCCGGACGTGTGCCTCCTCCAGGAGAGCTACGACATCGACGGGGAGCGCCCCAAGCTCGGCGCCTGGATGGCCAAGGAGCTCGGCTGGAACAGCTGGCAGGGCGAGAGCACCCACCTGTGCGTACTGACCCCGCTCGAGATCCGTGACCGCTACTTCCACGCGACCTGGCACGGAGTCGGCGCGCGACTCGAGGACCGGGCGGGCCGGGCATTCGACGTCTACAGCACGTGGATCGACTACCGCGCCTACGTCGCCTACGCCCTGCGGGACGACCCCGACATCACGGACGCCGAGCTGCTCCGCTGCGAGTCCGAGGGCTCCAACCGCCTTTCGCAGGCCAACGCGCTCCTCGACCATCTCGAGGAGACCGGCCGCTTCGACGGCTCGGTGCCCCTTCTGGTGGGCGGCGACTGGAACTGCCCGTCCCACCTGGACTGGACCGAGGACACGGCGCGGGTCTTCCGCTTCAAGCGTCCCCTGGACCTCCCCGTCAGCCGCCGCATGGCCGCAGAGGGGTTCCTCGACACCTTCCGGGAGGTCCACCCCGACCCCCTGCGCCGGCCGGGCTTCACCTGGACGCCGATGGCTCGCGGAACCGTGGAGGCCCCGATGCCCCTGGACAGGATCGACCGACTCTACCGCCGCCCGGCCACCGAGGGCGACCTGAGGCTGGTGCCCGTGGCCGCCAGGGTCCTCCCCGACCGCCATGAGCTTGCCGAGCTCCCCCGCACCGAGCGCGCCTTCCCCAGCGACCACGGGGCCGTGGTGATCGACCTCGAGTGGCGCGCGACTGGCCGCTGAGCTGCCCTCCGGGCCCCGGGATGAACGGAAGCGGGGGCGCCGATTGCCGCCCCCTCGCCCGCCGCCTAACTTGAGGGGTCGACGGCCCGCCTCCGAACACCCGGTTCGGGGCGCCGTCCCCCATCAGCATGGCCCTCCACTCGACCGCAAGCGAGCCCACCGCGCCCTTCCGCCCCCAGCACCCCGTCCGCATCGTGACGGCCGCGTCCCTGTTCGACGGGCACGACGCGGCCATCAACGTGATGCGCCGGATCCTCCAGTCCTCTGGGGCCGAGGTGATCCACCTGGGACACAACCGCTCGGTGGCTGAGATCGTCGACTGCGCCATCCAGGAGGACGCCCACGGCATTGCCCTGACCTCCTACCAGGGGGGCCACGTGGAGTACTTCAAGTACATGGTCGAGCTGCTCGCCGAGCGCGGCGCCGACATCAAGGTCTTCGGGGGCGGCGGCGGCACGATCCTGCCCGAGGAGATCGAGGAGCTGCACGCCGCGGGCGTGGCGCGCATCTACTCACCGGACGACGGTCGGGCCATGGGCCTGCAGGGGATGATCAACGACCTGCTCGAGCGGTGCGCCGAGGTCGACAAGTCCGCCGCGGCCAGCGGCCCCATCGAGGACCTCATCGACGGCCTCCCCGCCTGCGCCCACGACGGGCTCGCGCGCCTGATCACCCTCGCCGAGAACCTCGAGGACGGCGCAGAGATGATCGCGCGCGAGCTCGATCGGCTGCACGGTGCCGGCGTGGGCAAGAACGCTCCCGTGCTCGGCATCACCGGTACCGGCGGGTCCGGCAAGTCGAGCCTCGTGGATGAGCTGGTGCGCCGGTACCTGCGGGACCAGCCGGGGAAGACGATCGCGATCCTCTCCGTGGACCCGAGCAAGCGGAAGACCGGCGGCGCGCTCCTGGGCGACCGGATCCGCATGAACTCGATCCACGACGAGCGGGTCTTCATGCGCTCGCTCGCGACGCGCCAGGCGAACCTCGCCCTCTCCAAGCACGTGCAGTCCGCCATCGACCTGTGCAAGGCCGCGCAGTTCGACCTCATCGTCGTCGAGACGAGCGGCATCGGGCAGTCCGACACCGAGATCACCGACCACAGCGACGCGTCCCTGTACGTGATGACGGCGGAGTACGGCGCGGCGACCCAGCTCGAGAAGATCGACATGCTCGACTACGCCGACCTGGTCGCTATCAACAAGTTCGACAAGCGCGGCAGCCTCGACGCCATGCGCGACGTCAAGAAGCAGGTCCAGCGCGCCCGCGAGCTGTGGGAGGCGAGCCCCGACGACATGCCGGTGCACGGCACCATCGCCAGCCAGTTCAACGACGCGGGCACCAACCGCCTCTACCTGGCGCTCATGGCCAAGATCGTGGAGCGAACCGGCGCGCCCCTCGGCCCCGGCGGGGACCTCGCCACGGCGGACGGCGAGAAGCGCTCGGTGATCCCCCCCGACCGCGTGCGCTACCTGGACGAGATCAAGGAGAGCGCCGCGCGCTTCGACGCCTGGGTGGAACGCCAGGCCGCCCTGGCCCGGACCCTCTATCAGCTCCACGGCTCCGTCCTCGCCCTGCGCGGCGATGCTCCGAACACCGACGTGCTCCCGGCCCTCGAAGCGCGCGAGGGGGACGGCCCGGGCGTCGCAGCCTTGCTCGAACGCTACGACGAGCTCGCCAAGGAGCTCGACGGGCGCGCCCGCAAGTCCCTGGAGGCCTGGCCGGCCATCCTGGAGCGCTTCGGCAAGGACCACTTCGAGTTCCAGGTCCGCGGCAAGACCCTGCGCCAGCCGCTCACGGTCGAGAGCCTCTCCGGCACCAAGGTCAAGCGCGTGGCCCTGCCCCGCTTCCGCGACTGGGGCGACGTGCTGCGCTGGCGCTTCCAGGAGAACGTCGCGGGCGAGTACCCCTTCACCGCCGGCGTCTTCCCCCTCAAGCGCCAGGGCGAGGACCCCGCGCGCATGTTCGCCGGCGAGGGCGGCCCCGAGCGCACCAACCGCCGCTTCCACTACGTCTCCCGCGGCCTCCCCGCGGCGCGCCTCTCCACCGCCTTCGACTCGGTGACCCTCTACGGCGAGGACCCCGCGACGCGTCCGGACATCTACGGCAAGGTCGGCAACTCGGGGGTCTCCATCGCGACGGTGGACGACGCCAAGAAGCTCTACAGCGGCTTCGACCTGTGCGCGCCGACGACCTCGGTGTCCATGACCATCAACGGGCCCGCGCCCATGGTCCTCGCGTTCTTCATGAACGCCGCCATCGACCAGCGCTGCGAGAAGCACATCCTCGAACACGGCCTCCAGGCCGACGTCGAGGCGGCCTTCAAGGCCAAGTACGACGACCGCGGGCTCGCGCGGCCGAGCTACCAGGGCGAGCTCCCCGAGGGCAACGACGGGCTGGGCCTGATGCTGCTCGGCCTCTCCGGCGACGAGGTCCTGCCCGCCGACGTCTACGAGGCCCTGAAGGCGGAGGCCATGAGCGCGGTGCGCGGCACGGTCCAGGCCGACATCCTCAAGGAGGACCAGGCCCAGAACACCTGCATCTTCTCCACCGAGTTCGCCCTGCGGATGATGGGCGACATCCAGGAGTCCTTCGTCCGGCGCGACGTGGGGAACTTCTACTCCGTCTCCATCAGCGGCTACCACATCGCCGAGGCCGGGGCGAACCCCATCACCCAGCTGGCCTTCACCCTCGCGAACGGCTTCACCTACGTCGAGTACTACCTGAGCCGGGGCATGTCGATCGACGACTTCGCCCCCAACCTCAGCTTCTTCTTCTCGAACGGCACGGACCCCGAGTACTCGGTCATCGGCCGCGTCGCCCGCCGCATCTGGGCCAAGGCCGTCCGGGAGCTCTACGGCGGCTCGGAGCGCAGCCAGAAGCTCAAGTACCACATCCAGACCAGCGGCCGCTCCCTGCACGCGCAGGAGATCGCGTTCAACGACATCCGCACGACCCTGCAGGCCCTCTACGCGCTGTTCGACAACTGCAACAGCCTGCACACCAACGCCTACGACGAGGCGATCACGACCCCCACCGAGGAGTCCGTGCGCCGGGCGCTGGCGATCCAGCTCATCATCAACAAGGAGCTGGGCCTCGCGAAGAACGAGAACCCCCTCCAGGGCTCCTTCATCATCGAGGAGCTCACCGACCTCGTGGAGGAGGCGGTGATGCAGGAGTTCCACTCCATCTCGGAGCGCGGCGGCGTGCTGGGCGCCATGGAGCGCATGTACCAGCGCTCGAAGATCCAGGAGGAGTCCCTGCACTACGAGGCGCTCAAGCACTCGGGCGCGCTCCCCATCGTCGGGGTGAACACCTTCCTGGACTCCAAGGGCTCCCCCACCATCGTGCCCGGGGAGGTCATCCGCTCCACGGAGGACGAGAAGCAGTACGCCATCTCCAGCCGCGAGGCCTTCCAGGCCCGCAACGGCGAGGCCTCCGGCCCGGCCCTCGAGGGCCTGCAGCGGGCCGCGCTCGAGGGCGGGAACACCTTCGACGCCCTGCTCGAGGTGGCCAAGGTCGCCTCCCTCGGCGAGATGTCCGCCGCCCTCTACGAGGTGGGCGGGCAGTACCGCAGGAACATGTGAGCGCGCCCGCAGCCGCTCACCGGGGCCCAGCAGGTTCTCTCGGGATTCGGCCATGACCTCGGGCGCGCGCCCCGTACACCTCGTCGGGACGCTCGAACGCGGCGGTGACCCGCGGTCGCCGAGCGCTGCCGGCGCCGAGGGTCGCCGCCCTCCTGACCATGACCCCCTCTCGCCGCTCCGCCCTCGCCGCCGCCTGCTTCGTCCTGTGGCTCGCCCTGACCGGGCCCGTTCGGGACGAGGGCGGGGGCTCGGCCGTCCGCCCGGCGGCGGTCGAGGTCCCGGCGGGCGGTCCGGTACTCGAGGCGGACCCGCTGGTCGCCTCGGACATCTGACTCCACCCTCAGTTCCAGACCTCGGCGGGCCCGTTGAGGAGCGCCTCCGGCGGCACGCGACCGGCGAGCGGGTCGGCGCAGAGAGGACACCCGCTCGAGGCGTGAACGCGCGCTCCGTGGCGCGCCGCCTCGAACTGCGCCCGGGTCCGTTCCACCGCAGCGGCCCGCGCCGCCTGCTGCTGCCCCGGCCCCGGGGCGGCCGGGTGGCGTCCGTCTGACCCGCTGGGCCCGGTCACGGGGCCCGCACCCCCGGCGAGCCCACCTTCCGGGGCTCCACACCCCAGCGCCACGAACATGATCAGGCCGACGAGCGGCGTCTTCTTCAGAGAGAGCATGGGATCGGAGTCGGCGGCGGCCCCGGCACACCCGACGAGCCGGCCCATACGATCTTAATCCCACCTGGCTGGCCCCATGGAGGCACGATCCGGTCCCCATCCCTAGACTCGCGCCGTGCAGCACTCCAATGACGGGGCCAGGCCCTCCATTCTCTTCCTCTGCGGCCACAACGCTGGCCGCTCCCAGATGGCCGCCGGCTGGGCACAGGCCCTGGGGGGCGACGGCGTCGAGATCTTCTCCGGCGGCTCCTCTCCCGCCGAGGTGGTGAACCCGGTGGCCGTGGAGGCCATGGCCGAGGTGGGCGTGGACATCTCTGGCGCTGCTCCCAAACGCTGGACCCCTGAAATCGTCGCGAAGGTGGACGTGGTGGTCTCCATGGGCTGCGGCGACCAGTGCCCCATCCTCCCGAGCCAGCGCTATCTGGACTGGACGCTCACGGACCCGGCCGGGCAGGGCATCTCGCTGGTTCGCACCGTCCGCGACGAGATCAAGGGCCATGTCCAGCAGCTGCTCGGCGAGCTCGGAGTTCCCCTCGCATGAACCAGCGCGCACTTCTCGCGGAGTTCGTGGGCACCGCCGCGCTCCTCACTGCCGTCGTGGGCTCGGGCATCATGGCCGAGCGCCTCTCGCCCGGCGACGTCGGCCTCCAGCTCCTCCAGAACGCCATCGCGACGGCGGCCGCGCTCGTTGCGCTGATCCTGGCGCTCCAGGAGGCCTCCGGCGCCCACTTCAATCCGGCGGTCACCCTGTCGGCGCGGCTCTCGGGTGAGATCTCCACGGGGGATGCCCTGGAGTACACTGCGGCCCAGATCGCTGGCGCGGTCGTCGGTGTCTGCCTCGCCAACCTGATGTTCGAGCTCCCCGCCATCGAGATCTCGACCAAGGCTCGCACGGGACCTCACCTGCTCCTCGCGGAGTTCCTGGCCACGCTGGGCCTCGTGGGGGTGATCCACGGCGTCGTCCGCTCCGGCCGCGCCCACCTCGCCGCCTACGCCGTGGGCGCGTACATCGCCGGGGCGTACTACTTCACCTCGTCCACCAGCTTCGCCAACCCCGCGGTCACGATCGCGCGCACGCTCTCCGACACGTTCGCCGGCATCGCCCCCGCCAGCGCCCCGTCGTTCATCGTCGTCCAGCTCCTCGGCGCCGTCGCGACGGTGCCGCTCCTGCGCCGGATCTACCCGAACCCGGCCGACGAGACGCCTGAAGGGTGATCAGAGCACCACGCCGGTGATGGGAACCCGCACCAGCGGCTTCTTCTCGTAGCCGGTGTCGAACGCCAGCTCGCAGCGGATCGTGCCCTTGAAGCCAGCCGGGACGCTGGTGATGGTCACGGTCACCTCGAGCGCGTCCTCGCCCTCGATCGGGCGGGTCTTCACGCTCATGCAATCCGCGAGAGGGACCTCGAGCCCCAGGGTCCCGCGGATGTAGGCCCGCGCCTTGGAGAGGTCGATTCCGGGCTTGGTCGCCACCAACTTGACCCGCCGTTGGAGCGTCTGACCCGCTCGCATCTGCCCGAAGCTGACGACGCCAGGGGTGATCTCGAGGTCACCGAGGACGCGGTAGTTGGTCAGGATGTTGACGGCGAAGTTCGCGGAGGAGGGGCCGAAGCTCCGCCCCCGGGCCTTCGCCGCGGCCCGGCGCTTGGCCAGGGTCGGGGTCTCGGGCATCGGCTCGTCGGACACGAAGAGGAAGCGGTAGCCCCCCGGCCCCTCCTTCATTCCCGCCGCGAGTTGGACCCGGAGCTTCCAGTG
>CALJGV010000016.1 GCA_938075305.1 uncultured bacterium | reverse complement strand
GGCCAGGGGGGCGAGCAGCTCGGTCCCGGGCTCGCCGCTGGCGAGGACCACGGGCAAGAGGCCAAAGGCGGCGGTGAGCGCGGTCATGAGGATCGGGACCATGCGGTCCTCGATGCCCGCGCGGATGGCCTCCTCCACCGGGACGCCCTCGGCCGTCAGCGCCTCCCAGCGCCCGCCGAGCAGGACGCCGCCGCGGAGGGCGATGCCGAACAGGGCGGCGAAGCCCACGAGGGTGGACAGCGACACGACCGGCGCCCGGAAGGCTCCGCTCCCGGACACGAGCTCGGCGAGGTTCGCGAGCGGCTGATCCACCACGATGAACAGCGCCAGCACGCCGCCCACGGCGGCGAGAGGCAGGTTGAGCGCGATCACCATGGCCGCGGTCCAGCTCCGCACGGTGGAGCGCAAGAGAATGATGCCGAGCCCAAGGGACGCGAGCCCCGCCAGGAGCAGGGTGCGGCGGCCGCGCTGGGCCGCCTCGTGCTGGCCCGCGTAGCGGATCTCCACGCCCATGGCCTCCTCGATAGGCCGCAGGCGCTCCCGCGCCGCCTCAACAGCGTCCCCAAGGTTCGATCCAGACTCCACCCCGCAGGTGACCACGGCCTTCCGCCGCCCCCCCTGACGAAGGAGCATCGCAGGCACGTCATTCACCTCGATCCGCGCCAGCTGATCCGCGCGAATCCTGGCGCCCCATTGGGTCACGATCTGCACGCCGCGTACGTCCGTCGCGCTCCGGCGCTGGTCGCGGTCGAGCCGGACCACCAGGTCCATCCAGCGCGCGCCCTCCACCAAGCGCCCCACCTGCTCTCCCTCCACGGCGAGGCGGAGCTGCTCCGCGGCCTCACCGGCGGTCAGGCCCACCTGAGCCAGGGCCTCGCGGTCCCAGTCGACGCTCAAACCCTCCACCGTCAGCGTCCGCTGAGCGTTCACGTTCCGGAGGCCTGGCACCCCGGCGAGGGAGGCCGCCACCGTGGCCGCCGCCGCCTCCAGTTGTCCCTGGTCCTCGTGATAGAGCTCGACCGTGAGGTCGGCCGCTGTGCCGGAGAGGACGTGGGACAGGCGGTGCTCAATGGGCTGACCGAGCCCGGTGGTGATCCCCGACAAACCCGCCAACGCCTCCTCGATCTGCCCCCGCAGACGGCTCGCCGCGGCGGGGTCCTCGAAGGACACCTCCAGCTCCGAGTTCCACACGGGCTCCACGTGCTCGTCGCGCTCCGCTCGCCCCGTGCGGCGCGCGACCGCGGCCACGCCCTCCACCGAGGCCACCCGCGCCACCACCGCGTCCGCCAGGGCCTCGCTCTCCGCGAGGGAGGTGCCCGGCGGCGCATAGACGAAGACGGTGGCCATCCCCTCGTGGAAGGTCGGCAGGAAGCTGGTGCCTAGCTGCGCCGCCAGCAGGCCCGCCGCGACCACCAGCGCGGTGGCCCCGAGGAGCACCAGCGCTCGTGCGCGCAGCACGAGCGCGAGCACGGGCCGGTACAGCCGGAGGAGGACTCTGGCCAAAGGTCCGTGCCCGCCCGCGTCCGAGGCCGGGCCGGCCCCGCGCAGGAGCAGACGGCAGAGGGCCGGGGTGACCGTCAACGCCACGGCGAGGGAGGCGAGCAGCGCGACCACGAAGGTGGCTCCGAGCGGGCGGAAGAACTTGCCCTCGAGACCCTCCAAGAACATGAGCGGCAGAAACGCCAGGGCGAGGATAAAGGTGGCCTGGACCATGGCGGGCCGGATCTCTCCGGTCGCCGAGATGACCACATCGGGGACCGCGCGACGTTCACCGTCGGGCCGCGCGCGGTTGATCCGTAGACGCCGCAGGACGTTCTCCACGTCGATGATCGCGTCGTCCACGAGCACTCCGATGGCGATGGCCATGCCGCCCAGCGTCATCACGTCGAGACCTCCACCTGTGGCGCCCAGCCAGAGCGCCGTGATCCCGAGCGAGAGCGGCAGTGCACAGAGGGCGATGAGGGCGGTGCGCAGGTTGAGCAGGAACGCCAGGAGCACCGCGCTCACGACCACCGCCGCCTCGAAGGCCACGGCCCGTACCCGCGCCACGGCTCGCTCGATGAATGACGCATGCCGCGCGAAGCGCGCGTCAATACGCGCGCCGCGGGGCGGGCTCGAGCCGGCGAGGACCTCGTCCACCGCCGCCGTCACGTCGAGGGTGTTGGTCCCGGGGGCCTTGGTCACCCCGAGGATCACCGCCGAAACGGCGCTTGCAGGGGCACCTTGGCTCCCAAGGGCGACCGCCGCACTCCCCCGGCGCGGAGCGCCCTGGATCGCGATCTCCGCCACGTCGGAGACTCGCACCGGACGGCTTCCCCCCGTCCTCAGCACCGCTGAGGCGAGGTCGGCCTCGCTCTCCACGCGCGCACGCTGCGCCACCTCGAGCTCGCGGCCCGCGTCATCCGGCAGGTACCCGCTGCTCCCGGTACTGTGGGCTCTCCCCACGGCCTCCGCGAGTTCACCGAGGGAGACATCGAAGGCCCGCATGGAGCTTTGGTCAGCGATGACCGCCAGCTCCGGCAGCCTCCCCCCCATGACCGAGATCTGCGCGACGCCGGGAACCGAGAGCAGCCGCGGGCGAAGCTCAAACTCTGCCCAGGCTCGCAGCTCGAGCCCGGCGGGGTCCTCCTGGGTCGCCACCAGGGTGACCTGGACGATCTCACCGGTGAGCGAGGCCTCGGGGCCCATGGCCGGGATCAGGCCCGGCGGGAGGTCACGCGCCACGGTGGTCAGCCGCTCGGCGACCCGCTGACGCGCGGCCTCGATGGGCGCACCGTCCTCGAAGTCCACGTAGGTGATCGACAGTCCGCTGACGCTTGAGGAGCGCACCCGGTCCACGCCACGGGCGCCCAGCATGGCGCGCTCCACCGGCATGGTCACCAGACGCTCAACCTCCTCCGTCGCGAGGCCGGGCGCCTCGGTCATCACCGTCACCCGGGTGCCCTCGAGGTCCGGGAATACATCCACCGGCAGTCGGGCCAAGGCGCCCAGCGCCACGGCGAGGAGGCCAAGCGCGACTGCGACCACCGCCGCCGCGTTGCGTACGCAGACCGTGACCAGCGAGGTCAGCATCAGTCTTCCTCGGCGTGGAACGTACCGTCAGCGTGGAAGTGTCCGCCGCTCTGGATGGCTCCCTGGGCGGCGAGGCCGAGGCGGCCTGCGCCCCTGGCGACCACGCGATTCCCCGGCTCGATCGGGCTCTCCACGAAGGTCCACTCCGGGCCCTCCTCGATCACGGTGACCGCCACGGCGATCAACTCCATTGTCGTCGCAGGATTCTCCACCCAGACGATGCGCTCTGCCCCGTCTCGGCGGAGCGCCGCGGTGGGCACCGCCAGGCGTGACGAGGGAACGAGGTTCGAGACCGTCGGTTCGACGCCAGGGGCCAGCGAAGCCGCGGCGCGCTCGAGACTCGCCGCCACGCGGGTCCGCGCCTCCTCCGCCACCACACCGGCCTCGAAGGTCACCGTGACCACCGAGCTGCCGCTCGAGCTTGTCGAGGCCGTCCCAGCGACCCCGCCGCTCCTCGCCAGCGCGTCCTCGAGGGGGCGGCCCACCAGCTCCTCCACCTGCTCCGCCGAGAGCCCCTCCGCCGAGGTGGTGACCTCGACGCTCGGACCGGGTGCTGGAATCGACACGATCACGGAGAGCCCCGGGCGCGCCCAGAGCGGCGCGGCAGCGCCGCTGAAGAACGCGAAGACCTCTGCGCTGCGCTCGCGCGCGTCGGCGGTCAGCCCGGAGCGGAGGGTCGCCGCCACCGCGCCGCCCGTCCCGCTCGCAGAGCGAACCTGAACCCGCGAGCCCTCGGTGAGGCGCGAGAGATCCGCCTGGAACACCGCGCCCCTCACCTGAACCGCGCCGCGCCGCCGCACGCGCACGACGGGGTCCCCTGCCTCGGCCCACGCGCCGTCCGTGGTCTCGAGGGACAGGACCTGGCCGGGCCGCTGCGCGCGCACCTCGATGCGGTCGATGGTCCACCAGCTCCGCCCGTCGCCATCGTCCCCCACGACCACCGCGCCGTCGCCGCCGATGAGCTCAGCCACGGGGACGCCGGTGAGCGTCGCCGCCCTTGCCAGGAGGGACTCCCTGCGGGCCTCGGCTGACGTGCGACTCGCGAGCCGCTCGGCCCGATCCACGGCCAAGCGGGCCCCGACCTCCTGGGCCTCCGCCAGCCGAGCACGGGCGTCCAGCAGGGACGCCTGAGCGTTGACCAGCGCCGCCGCCTGGCCACCACCCGCATCCCGGATCGCGTCCAGTTGCTTGAGCCGATCCGACCAGCGCCCCTCAAGGGCCGACAGCGCCTCCTCGTGCCGATGATGCGCGAGCTCGAGGTGCTGCGCCTCTTCGAACCATGCCACGTGTCCCTCCAGCTCGGCACGGACCGCCGCGAGCTCCGCCTGCAGCGAACGCCACGAGGGCGCGTCGATACGGAACAGCAGCTCGCCCTCCCCGACCTCGCTGAGGGGGAGCGCCACGACCTCGACCCTGCCGTCGAGGGGGGCGGCGGCCACCTGCAGGGCATCAAAGGCGGGCTCGACCGCACCCGGGAACTCGAGCAGCGGGCCCCGCCCGCGGAGCTCCGCCTCCACGAGCACCAGCCCCAACGCCTCTCGCCCCTCCGCGTTCAGCAGCATGGACCGAGCCCCGCCGGGCTTCACCTCCTCGCCGTGGTCATGTGCAGCGTCGTTCGCGTGATCGGTGGAGGCCGGCGCCCCGCCGCCACAGGACGCGGCGAGGAGCAGACAGAGGGCGAGGGTGCGCCCCTTGGGTGGGTCCAGTTGCATCATCACTCTTGCTCCTCGTTCGTTCCGTGCGGCGCGTGAAGCGCCGCGAGTTCCATGCGCGCCACCAGCTCCTCACCGAGGAGCTGGAGTCGTTCGAGCTCGGCGGCCTGGCGCCGCTCCATGGCATCCACCAGCAGGAAGGGGCGGAGGTCGCCCAGGGCCAGGAGCTCGGAGAGAATGGACTCCTGCTCCAGCGCCAGCGGAAGGAGGCCCTGCTCGACCGGCGCGCGCCGGCCGCGGGCCGAGCGCATGGCACGGCGCACGCGCTCCTCGCGCTCAAGGGCGCGCTCGAAGGCGAGCTCGTAGGCCTGGGCCGCGACCTCCCTTCGGGCGACGGCCTGGGCCAGGGCGCCGAGGCCGCGGTTCCACAGGGGGATCGGGATCTGGAGTCCGAAGAGGACCCGCCTCCCGCCCCCCTCACGGCCGGCTCCCGCCCCCAGGCTCGGCTCGATGAAGCGGGCCCGGTGGGCCACGTTGACCGCGGCCTCCGCGACCTCGAACGCCGCAGCTGCAGCGACCAGCTCAGGCAGCTCCCTGCTGACGGTCCCCTCCGGCTCGCCGGCGTTGTCCTCGATCATGAGGGGCTCGAAGGCGACAGGCCCGCCACCGCGCAGCCCAAGGGCGTGCAGCATCCTGAGCTCCAGGTCCTGCGCCCGCTGGCTCGCCGCGACCGCGCGGCGCTCTGCGTCGATGCGCGCGAGCCGCAGGAGCCCGCTCTCCACCGTCCCGAGGTTGCCGGTCTCCACGAGGACCTCGATCCGCTGGAGGGGCCCGGCGAGGTCCTCGGCCAAGGTCCGGTTGGAGCGCTCTTCCGCGAGCGCAACGGTCCAGGCCACCCAGTCCGCCTCGAGGCTCCGCGCCCGCTCGAAGACCAGCCGCTCCGCCCGGGCCACCGCGAGACGGGCCTGGGCGTCCAGCCGACTCGCCAGCGCCTGCTGCCGGCCGGCGATGGCCAGCGGGACCTGGATCAGCACATCGAGCTCGTCGAGGGCCCCGCTGGAGAGGGCGTTCGCGAGGTCCACGTTCAGCGTCGGGTCCGGCCAGAGCCCGGCGTGCTCTCTTCCCGCAAGGGCGGGGAGCTCCCTGGCAAAGGCGAGCTGAAGCTCCGGGTCGAGCACCGGGAGCAGCTCCCTCGCCTGCTTGAGGGTGAGCCCGCCCGAGGTGGGGATCTCGACGCGGGCCTCACGGAGGTCCCGGCGCTCGGCGATCCGGTCGAGATCGACCGGTCGCGGCGGGGGCGCGGCGCAGCACGGGAGCGCGGCGAGCAGCAGGAGTGAAGCGCGGGAGCGGAGTCGCACGGATTCAGGGGGCAGGGACTTCGAAGGATACGGCGGGTACCGGCGCAGAGACGCTCGGCGAACGGGCCAGGGGGTTCCCCGGCGCTCCGCCGATCAACGAAGGACCTGGACCGTCACGCGGTGTCGCAACGCGGCGCTCCGCGAGGGTGGAGCCGCTCGTGGCGGCGCGCGGCGACGCGCGCGCCTCGGTGCCTCCGATGGGCTTGTCCACCGGGCGAGGCTCGACTCCGCGGCCTCTGCGGTCAGCGATGCGAAACACTTCCCCCCCTCGAGGTCCACCGGCAGAGCCTCCTCCGCCACCAGCTCAAGGTCCACGCACACCTCCGAGTCGAGCGGCGCGCCAGGCTCATCCGGGGCCGCCGGGAGGTCGCTCTTGGGATCCTCTGCATGGTGACCGCAGCCACAGCTGGTCTCGGCAGGGGTCGCATCCCGACCGCCGGGGATCCCCAGGCAAAGCTCTACGCCGCCCACGGGCGCCATGGCGGCGAAGGCCTGCAGGAGGAGCAGCAGAGGTGCGATGAGACGAAGCATCTCTTTGTTTTTCGGCTTCACGCCGCCCCCGGTCAAGCAGAGCCACGGAATCCCGGCGGCTCCGCTCCCGCCCCCCCCACGGAGCCCCCAGGAGCGCCGCCTGCCCGCACGACTCGGCTCCAGTCAGCCCCACCCGACCGATACCGGCCCAGGGAAGCGCCTCGACGGCCGCGAGCGCGGAGCCTCAGCGGCCGATGCGCTTCGCCCGCACGAAGTTGGTCAGGATCCGGAAGACAGAGGTGTCGAAGACCTCGGCCGAGGCGGCGGAGGTGGACTTCCACCACTTCTCCTCCCCCAGCGTCCGCAGCTGGAGCGGCTTCAGCCCCATGTGGTTCACCGCGAAGGCCTGCCGGTCGATGGGCTTCTTCAGCCCGGTCGCCGCGCTGAACCCCTGCTCCTCGAAGTGGTTCGCCGTATCGAGCACCGTGCCGTGTCCCATGCGGAACCAGGCTGCCAGGTCGCCGGACCCGTGCTTGGTGGCGGCGCTGGGGCTGTCGAGCAGGACCTCGACGCGCTCTGGATCAAGGACCTTGATCAGGTGCGCGCCAACGAGGCTGTAGTAGGGCTGCACGCCGCCATCGAACACGCCGCGCAGGAAGGGTGACGCGGCCCCCGCACGGGTCGGGACGGCGTACACGTTGTCCATCACCTCCTGCGGCCAGGGGAACTTCGCCACCAGCGCAGGGAAGCTCCGCTGCACCGTGTTCGTCAGGGACCAGCAGGAGGTGAAGAGCGCACCGCCGGAACGGACGAACCAGCGGACGGCCTCCACGTCGGCGGGCGCGATCTCTCCGGTGCACCCGACCATGAGGATCGCGCCGGGGTGAAGCCGGGACGCCTGCACCCGCCCCGCGGGCGCGATGCGGAACTTGATGCCGAGGCGCTCCAGCACCTTCTCGATGTGATCGCCGCGACCAGGGATCACGATCACGTCGAGGCCCTGGTAGATCGCCGTCTCGTTCACGCTGTAGCCGTAGCGCTTCTGGAGATCACGCTGCTCGGCCTTCGTCCGGAAGGTGGCGCGCTTCGCGTTCTCTTCCCACCACGCCGGCCAGTCCTCGGGCTTCATCACCATGCCGCTGCGTCCGGAGAACGCGAGGAGCGCGCGGTGGGCCGTCTCCACGACGCAGGAGTGCTCGTCCTTCAGGGCCGCGAGCAGCGGCGCCACGCAGCCAGGCCGTGAGAGCTGGGCCATGCCCTCCGCCGCGGACGCTCGGAGCTGCCACTGCTCGGAGCTCAGGAGCAGCTTCAGGGGCTCGAGGGCCGCGTCCGAACGAGTTCGCCCGAGCGCCACGGCTGCGGAGGTCGTGAGCGCCGGACCAGGATCTCCGGCGATGAACGCGACCAGGGCCGCCACCACCGGCGGCGCAGCCTCCGGTTGACCGAGGGCCACGGAAACGGCTTCCAGAACGCGCTCGCTGGCGCCGCCCTCGAGGAGCTCCAGGAGGGTCAACGCCGAGGGCTCGAGGGCGTCACGCTCGGCGCCGACCGTGAGGTCGACCGTGCCCGCGAGCAGCCCCACGAGCTGGAGCTGGACGCGGGCGTCCAACTCGCCGCCGAGGGCCTCCTCGGCGACGCGGCTGCCCACCTCGCCGAGGCTCCCCATGGCGTGCGCGGCCGCCGCTCGGGTCGGCACGTCCTCGGACCTGAGCAGCCGCTCCAGCCAGGGGCCAGCGCTCTCGGCGTCGACGGTCCCCGCGCCGAGGACCCGCGCCAGCCGCGGCCCGGCCTCGAGGGCGCCCGCGATGGGCTCCCCCCGCTCACCCTCGAAGCAGGCGACGAGGAAGCTCCGCGCGTCCGCCGGGGACATGGACCGAAGGGCTCCGGCGAGGGCGCTCTCCAGCCGGCGCTCGATGACCGCCGGCAGGCCCATCGCCGCCAGCGCAGGACGAAGCACCACGGCATCCTCCGGCGTCGGTGCCTCGGAGACCGCGTCGAGCGCCGCACAGACGATGGCGATGTCCCGCGGCTCGTCGAGCCGCTCCAGCACGAGGTCCTTTAGGGCCTCCGTTCGGACGGGACCTGCGCCCCGGGCCACGGAGACCATCGCTCGCGCCGCAGCGGGGCCGTCGACTGACTCCTTGGACTTCAGCCCCTTCGACAGTCTCTTCACGTTCTTCGCCGCCGCCTTGGCCTCCATCCCGGGGGCGGTAGCAGAGGCCTCCACGCAGCAGGCGAGGGCCGTCGCGGCGACGAAGAAGGTCTTGCCCGAGCACTTCTTCAGCAGCGCAGCCGCGGCCGAACCATCGGTGCAGCCGCCGAGCAATCGCGCCGCGGAGATGCGCGCCTCCGTGAAGGGGGACTCCAGCGCGACCTCGACCATTCCCTTCGTGATCGCCTTGTTGACCGGACGCCCCTCGAGGCCGCGGATCGCCGTGAGCACGACGAGCAGGTCCTCGTCACTGCGGGCCGCCTTCACCAGCGCCGCCTCGGCCTTCGGCGAGGCGTCCCCGGCGAGGTCGAGGGCCGCGCCCTGCCGGTCGGACGGGTCCTTGGAACGGATGTTCTTCAGGGCGTCCGATTGCGGAGCGGTCGCAGGGGCCGTGGCGACCTGCTGCCCGCCGGGCCACAGCTCCGCCGGGGAGTCCGCGGCGTGTCCGCGAACCGGGGTGAGGAGCCACGCAGCGGCGCAGAATGTGGCAAACAGGCGCACCTCGGTTCGTTGTCGTTGCTCCATGGCAGCGCCCCCTCCAGGGCGGTGGAATCATGCCAGAACCGAGCGGGCGCGTCGGCGAGCCTCCAGCGCGCGCGGGCGTCTGCGCTCCAATCGAGGAGACCCCGCCGGATTCCCCGGGCAATCGTTTGCCTGGCGATCCCGTATCCATAAGGTTCGGACCCGGTTAGGCACCCTTCGCCTCGACCGGCTTTCCTCGCCCCAGGCCCCATCAGGTCGCGGCGAGGAGCCTCCCAGCGGGAGGAGCAGGATGAGGTGAGCGAGGTGCCCGGCTAGCCCGGAGTTTCCGCCCCTATGGCGGGACCCAGCCCCCCCTGAAACGGCATCACGCCGAATACCTGCCTCCAAATGACGGCCACGACCCGCCAGGAAGCGGTCCGCTCCATCGCGAGCGACGCGTTCCTCGATCTCCGCGAAGACATCTCCGGTCTTGAGGGTCAGTCCCTCTCCGACTCGTTCGGTCGCTACGTCTTCAGTGACGATGTGCAGCGCCAGACCCTGCCCGAGCCCATCTATCAGGCGCTTCGCAAGACCATCGAGACGGGGTCCAAGCTCGACCTTGAGATCGCGGACGAGGTCGCCCTCGCCATGAAGACCTGGGCGGTCGGCCACGGCGCGACGCACTACACCCATTGGTTCCAGCCCATGACCGGGCTCACCGCCGAGAAGCACGACTCCTTCCTGAAGCCGACCGGCTCGGGCGGCGCGATGCTCGAGTTCTCGGGCCAACAGCTCAGCCAGGGTGAGCCAGACGCCTCCAGCTTCCCCTCGGGCGGCCTCCGCGCCACCTTCGAGGCCCGCGGCTACACGGCCTGGGACCCGACCTCTCCGGCCTTCGTCCGCAAGTCCGCCAGCGGTGCGACCCTGTGTATCCCCACGGCCTTCTGCTCGTGGACCGGCGAGGCGCTCGACAAGAAGACCCCGCTCCTCCGCTCCTGCGAGGCCATCTCCCGCGCCGCCGTTCGCCTCCTCAGGACGATCGGCGAGTCCTCTGTGACCCGCGTCTCCCCCACGACCGGCGTGGAGCAGGAGTACTTCCTCGTTGACCGGCAGTTCTTCCACCTGCGCCCTGACCTGATGGCCACGGGCCGCACCCTGTTCGGCGCGATGCCGTACAAGGGACAGGAGTTCGACGACCACTACTTCGGCTCCATCTCGGGCCGGGTCCTCGACTTCATGCGCGACCTCGAGAAGGAGCTCTGGCTCCTCGGGGTGCCGCTCATGACCCGGCACAACGAGGTGGCGCCCAGCCAGTTCGAGCTCGCCCCCCAGTACTCCGGTGTGTCGGTCTCGATCGACCAGAACATGCTCACCATGAGCGTGCTGAATGACGTTGCCGAGCGGCACGGGCTCGCGGTCCTCATGCACGAGAAGCCGTACGCCAACTTCAACGGCTCCGGCAAGCACATGAACTGGTCCATCGGCGACGACCTGGGCCACAACCTCCTCGAGCCCGGCAATACGCCCCACGAGAACCTCAAGTTCATGATGACGCTCACGTCCATCGTGCGCGCCGTGGACATGCACCAGGACCTGCTGAGGGCCTCGATCGCCTCCGCGGGGAACGACCACCGCCTCGGCGCCAACGAGGCGCCGCCGGCGATCATCTCGATCTTCCTCGGCTCGCAGCTGACCGAGGTCATCAACGCGATGATCGAGGGGCGCGCCCCCGCCGACTCCGGCAAGGGGTCCCTGCGACTCGGGGTCGACGCCCTACCCGAG
>CALJGV010000015.1 GCA_938075305.1 uncultured bacterium | reverse complement strand
TGCTCCCTGCGCTCCGCCATGAACCGCTCCGCGACCTCCTCATCCGTGAGCTCCGCGGTCGCCCACGAGCGGGTGAGGTCTCGCATTCGCTCGACCTGCAGATCCGAGAGTCGCTGCAGGTCCCTGCGGTCCGCGTCGCTCATGGGCACGGACTCCGCGAGCTTGGCGATCCGGTCCGAGAGGTTCGCCTGGACCTCGTCGTACTCGTCGAAGGCCTTGCTCTGCTCCTCCCCCCGTTTCTTGAGCTCCTCCACCCGGGCCGCCGCGGCCTTCAGCTCATCGATCTTGGCGAGGGCCCTCGTCACCTCCTCGAAGACCGCCTCCTCACGGGCCGCGCTGGCCCCGTCGACCTCCTCCGATCCCTCGACCGTGGGCGCCGCTGAGCCGATGGCGCTGCGGGCGCTGGCGAGCTGACCCAGCTGAGCTCTCAGCCCGCGCACCTCCTCCTCGAGGCGCGCGACGGTCATCCGCAGCCCTTCGTCGGTCCCCTCGCCCAGCCCGGTGGACTGGCCCTCGACGCGCTCGACTCTCCGAACAGGGGGCGGGGAATCGACCTGCTCCTGGGACGAGGAGAACACGAGCACCGCCGCGGCGCCGAAGGAGGCGGAGAGGAACGACGTGACCGCGAACAAGACAGCGGGCGATCTCATGGAATGGTCCTGGGGAGGCGGGGGTGCCGGTCAAGACCGGCGGGGCATCGCGGGGCCGGCCATCAGGGTACCCGCTGGCCTCGCGGGCAAGGTGCGGGCCGGCCCCACCGCCGGAGCCGAGGCTCAGGGGACCGAGGGTGCCCGCAGTGAGCCTTGGGGACCACGCGCTCCCGAATTGACGCACGGCAATCTGTCGCGCCACCCCAGATGTCCGATTGCTTGCGCTTCAGGTCCCCGGACAGCGGACTATTTACCTGCAGGTGGGGAGGTTCATGAGACACTCTCCATCGGTCGTACAGGGTCACCGCGTCGCCGAATGCGGGGCCCAGCCAACCAGGTGGAGTTCCCGAGCCACACATGACCCGCACATGAGATCAGCCGCCTCGACCCTCCGCTCGACGCTCACCGCGGCGCTCTGCACCGCCGTCGCCGTGGGCTCGCTCCAGCAGCCCGTCCAGGCGTGGCCCCAGTCGGCGGGCCAGCACTCCGCGGCCCGCGAATGGAACGAGGTGCTCCTGGAGTCAATCCGCAACGACCTCGCGCGGCCGACGATCCACGCCCGGAACCTCTACCACGTGTCCATCGCCATGTGGGACGCATGGGCCACCTACGACAGCACCGCGGACACGGTCCTGTTCCAGGAGGACCACGCCACCACGGCGCCGAACGTCGACGTCCTGCGCAGCGAGGCCATCTGCTACGCGTCGTACCAGATCCTGAAGTCCCGCTTCGCCAACTCGCCCGGGGCGGCCGTGATGCTCCCCCAGTACGACGCGGTGATGACCGCCCAGGGCTTCGACCCCACCAACAACTCGACGGTGGGCAACTCCCCCAGCGCCATCGGCAACCGGATCGCGGCGACGGTGCTCGCCTATGGGGACCGGGACAACAGCAACGAGCCCAACGACTACGCCAACCGGTTCTACCTGCCCGTCAACGACGCCCTCGTGGTGGAGCTCCCGGGCAACCCGACCTTCACCGATCCCAACCGCTGGCAGCCCCTGAGCCTGCAGTTCTTCATCGACCAGGCGGGCAACGTGATCGCGTTCGGGTACCCCGACTTCATCTCGCCCGAGTGGGGCATCGTCTCCCGCTGGGCGCTGAGCGAGCAGGACAAGACGGTGTACCAGCGCGACGGCTTCAACTACTGGGTCTTCAAGGACCCCGGCGCTCCCCCCCTCATCGAGGACCCCCTCGACCGCTACCGGAACGGGTTCGAGATGGTCAGCGTCTGGTCCGCACACCTCGACCCCGCGGACGGCGTGATGGTGGATGTCTCCCCCGCGGGGGTGGGCAACGCTCCGCTCGCGTCAGCGGCCCAGTCCGATCAGTACTACGACTACTTCGACGGGGGCGACTGGGGCACCGGCTATGCCACCAACCCGGTGACCGGCCAGCCGTATGCGCCGCAGATGGTGCCCCGCGGCGATTACGCCCGCGTGCTCGCGGAGTTCTGGGCCGACGGCCCCGACTCCGAGACCCCTCCGGGCCACTGGTTCGTGCTCCTCAACGACGTCTCGGACCATCCCTCCCTCGTGAAGCAGCTGGGCGGAACGGGCCCCGTGCTCAACGACCTGGAGTGGTGC
The DNA here is from genome assembly GCA_938075305.1 of uncultured bacterium. Lineage (GTDB taxonomy): Bacteria > Planctomycetota > UBA1135 > UBA1135 > Saltatorellus. Next base: position 47,699 of record CALJGV010000015.1, on the reverse strand, counting down.
GTGAAGACCTACCTCGCCATGGGGGGCGCCATGCAGGACGCCGCGATCGCCGCCTGGGGCGTGAAGGGCTGGTACGACTACCCGCGCCCGGTCAGCGCCCTGCGCTACCTCGCGGGCCTTGGGCAGCGCTCGGATCCGCAGCAGCCCAGCTACCACCCGGACGGCATCAACCTCCACCCCGGTTACGTCGAGGTCATCACCGCGGCGACCACGGCCCCCGGCCAGCGCCACGAGCACCTCGCAGGTGAAGAGGGCAGGATCGCCGTTCTGGCGTGGCGGGGCCCGGACTACATCGTGGACCCGCTGGTCGACCAGGCGGGCGTCGGCTGGATCCTCGCCGAGGAGTGGTGGCCCTATCAGCGCCCCTCCTTCGTCACCCCCCCCTTCGCTGGCTACGTCTCCGGGCACAGCACCTACAGCCGCGCCGCGGCGGTGATGATGGACCGCCTGACGGGCTCCCCCTACTTCCCCGATGGGCTCGGGGAGTACGTCTGCCCGCAGGACCAGTTCCTCGTGTTCGAGGAAGGCCCGAGCGTCGACGTGCGCCTGCAGTGGGCCTCCTACTACGACGCCTCGGACCAGTGCTCCCTCTCGCGCATCTGGGGTGGCATCCACCCCCCCGCCGATGACCTGCCCGGTCGCCAGATGGGCCAGGAGATCGGTGAGGAGGCCCACGACCTCGCCCAGCTCTTCTGGAACGGGACGGCCTGTGACTCGGGGAACTTCGCCCCCACCGTTGACCTCGACAGCAACGGCGTTGTCGACCGCTGCGAGGAGATCGGCGCGGACTACTGCGCGCCGGCCGTGCCCAACTCCACCGGGATCCCGGGCGAGGTGTGCATCCTCGGGAGCGTCGACCTGACGGCCAACGACTTCCATGTCAGCGCCCGCAGCCTGCCCCAGAACTCCCTGGGCTACTTCCTGGCCTCGACCACCCCGGGCAGCATCTCCCCGATCCCGGGGAGCGTGGGCACCCTCTGCGTGTCAGGGAGCATCGGCCGCGGGGTGGGCGGCGGCGTCCTCTCCGCCGGCTCGACGGGCACCATGATCGGTTCGGTGGACCTGACCCTCATGCCCCAGCCCACGGGCGCCGTGGCGGTCCAGGCGGGCGAGACCTGGCACTTCCAGCTCTGGCACCGGGACGTGGCGCCGCTGAACTCGAACTTCACCGACGCGGTCGCCGTCACCTTCCAGTGACCGGTCCCCGCGCGGACCGGGCCCTGGCCCTGGCTCTGCCTCTTGCCATCGGCTGCCTGGCCCCTGAAGGAGATGCGCCCCAGGCCGCGCCCGAGGCACACTGCGCCCGATGCGACCGAGCCTGGTCGGGGCAGGAGCTGCGGCACCACGAGAAGTACTTCGAGGGGCTCGGGTTGAGCATGTAGGCGAGCGGCGGTGAGTCCTGTCGGTACCACGGCGCCTACAAGGACAGGTGACCTGCCCGCTCCGCGGCCAGTCCCACTTCGAGCGTCCCCCCCCTCGACGATTCCGCGCGGACGGTCTTGCCCAGACGCTGCGCAAGCGCACACTCCCGGCGTGCCCTCCTCCCCCCTGGACCCGTCAGCGCCGAGCTCGCCGCCCGCAGATCTCCGGACTCCAACGTCCGTCGATCCGGCGCTGACGCGCTTCCTGTTGAGGACGGCTGAGCTGCTGCACGCCTACGGCACCCCTGGCCACAGGCTCGAGCGGGTCATCGTGAAGCTCGCCGCGGACGCGGGACAGGAGGTGCAGGTGTTCTCCTCCCCTACCTCGATCTTCCTGGGCTTCGACGGCGAGTTGACCGGCGGCGGCGTTCGCCTCCTGCGTGTGCAGCCCGGCGGCGTGGACCTGGGCCGACTCGTGGCGATGGACGAGGTGCTCGAGCGGGTGGAGGACGGCGAGATTGACCACGCCGGGGCCCTTGAGCAGATGGAGCTGCTGCACGCCGCCCCGACCCGCGGCGGCGGCGTCCCCTCTCTGATCGGGCACGCCCTCGCGGCCGGTGCCGCGGCGGTCTTCTTCGGGGGCTGCCTCGCGGACGCGCTGCTCTCCGCTGCGGTCGGCCTCGTGATCGGCCTGCTGGAGCGGATCTCCTCCCGGAAGGAGGGGACCACCGGGACCTTCGAGCCCTTCGCCGCCTTCCTGGCGGCGGGAGTGGGCCTGCTCGGAGCTCACGTCCTCGGAGGCGCTGTGGATGACCGGGTGGTCGCGCTCGCCAGCGTGATCGTCCTGGTGCCGGGCCTGTCCCTGACCGTTGCCCTGGTGGAGCTGGCCACCCGCAACCTCGCCTCGGGCACCGCCCGTCTGGCGGGCTCCATGACGGTCTTCTTGACCATCGCCTTCGGCGCCTACCTCGGCCGGCTCGTGGTCAGGACCATCATCCCGCTCTCTGGCCCGTTCCCCGCCCCCGAACCAGAGGCCTGGCTCTCGTCCCCCCTCGCGCTCGCGGTCCTCCTCACGCTCGCCGCCACCGGCTTCGGCCTGCTCTTCGGCGCGCGGCTGCGCGAGCTCCCGTGGATCCTTGGCTCAAGTGCAGCAGGGTTCGCTGCCGCGAAGCTCACCGCCTGGCTCATCGCCAATGGGAACGCCACGGACGGCCCGGTTCAGGTCTCGGCGGCCGCTGCGTTCGCCGGCGCCCTCGCTGTGGCCGCCTTCTCCAACGCCTACGCCAGACTCAAGGATCGGCCTGCCACGGTGCCGCTGCTGCCCGGCCTGCTGGTGCTCGTTCCGGGCGCCATTGGCTATCGCGCGCTGAGTGCATTCGCCGACCAGAACGCCCTCGACGGGGTGGCGTCGGTCTACGAGATGCTCCTGGTGGGCGCCGCGCTGGTCGGGGGCACACTGACCGCAAATGTCATCGTCCCGCCCCGGAGGGTCCTCTAGGACCGCCCGCAGGCGTCAGCTCCAAGGCTTGCGCGCCCGAACAACGCTCAGAAGACCCGCCTGCTGTTAGGCTCGGATTACGAGCTCCCCCCCCGGAACACACTAGCCCCCCGGGAGCCAGAGCCGCCCCTTCCCCATGAGCAAGGACAAGAACACCCCCGTACCCTCGCCGCCGTCCGAACGCCCCGGACTGACCATGAAGCCCTTGAGCGAGTGGACGTTCGCAGGGGTCGGGCGACAGCTGGTGAAGATCCCGCTGTTCCTGGGCGCCGTCTTAATCCTCACCTCGCCCTTCGCGGAGAACGGCGGCCAGCAGCTGGGAACCGGATTCCTCGTGGTCATGGCCTCGCTGGTGATCGGCGCGTTCTTCCAGCTCGTCGACGACCGGAGCCACTAGCCCGCGGAGCCGGCATCGGCCTCGCGGGTTTGGTCCCGGCTCCGGTGGCCTGCGGATCAGAGCAGGCGCTTGTGCCGGAAGACCCCCCAGAGTCCGACGGCCATCACGACGAGAAAGGTACAGACGTAGGTGAACGCCATCTCCGACTCGACGCCGGGCATCCCCCCCACGTTGATACCGAGCAGTCCCGTCAGCAAGCCGAGGGGCAGGAAGATGGCCGTGACGATGGAGAGCAAGTACATCGTCCGGTTCATGGACTCCGCGAGCCGCGCGCTGAGTTCTTCCTGGGTGACCGCTGCCCGATCCCGGACCGCATCGAGCTCCTCGACGAAGCGCAGCAGCCGGTCGCTCAGCTCCCGCAGCATGAGACGCTCTCGGTCTGCGAGCCAGTCCACGAGGACCGCGTCGAGGTGCCCCATGGCGTCCCGCTGGGGAGCGAGGAACCGGCGCAGCCCGATGGCCCGGCGCCGCAGGTCGCTGATCTTCGACCGGAGCTCGCGGTCCTGCTGACTCAGGATCCGGTCCTCGATGGCGTCCGCCTCGTCATCGATGCTGCCCACCAGGTCGGAGAGCGGATCGAAGATGCGTGCGCAGAGTTCAACCAGCAGCTCGCCGGCTCCGGAGGGCCCGCTGCCGCTCACGAGCGCATCCCGAACGTCGCTGGGGACCTGGAGCTGACGGTGACGGAGGGACACGGCGCACCGGTGGTCCACCCACAGCCGAAAGGCGACCATCTCGTCGGGGTCCCACTTGACCGCGGGGTTGATCGCGCGGAGGTTGATCAGGATGCCCTTTCCCCGGCTGGAAGATCTCGGGCGCGTCGCCTGCGCGCACAGGGCTTCGATGAGGACATCGTCGAGCCCGAGGCCCTCGCGGAGCCACTCTTCGACGCCAGGAGCGCGGTAGTCCAAGTGCGTCCACAGGAATCCCTGTTCGGGCGTCCAGGAGCGGACACCAGCCCAGTCCAACTCCTGCGCGCCTCCCTCACCGTCCAGGAGGACGGCGAAGATCAGCCCCTCGCCGCCGGGGGTCTCAACGCTCGGCTCGTTCATGGCGGCCGAGCATAGGAAAGGCGCTCTCTCGATTCCCTCCCCAGCCAGCCCGCCTTTCCGCCGAGCCAGACTCCGCCCACGCCTCCAGACGGGCAGACCGTATCATCGCACCCATGAAGACCGTGATCGTCCTCTCAAGGGACCAGATGGGAGAGGGAGACGCCGACCTAGGAGCCCGCATCCTCAAGACGTTCCTTCAAAAGACGGGCGTGCTGCAGGAGTTGGAGGCTCTGCTCTTCTACAACGCCGGCGTGAAGCTGGTGGGCGCCGACTCCCCCGTGCGGGCCGAGCTGATGCTCCTCGAGGAGAATGGCGTGGACCTCGTCCCCTGCGGGACGTGCCTTCAGCACTACGGGATCACGCCCGCCGTGGGCAAGGTGGGCTCCATGGACGAGATCCTGGGCGAGATCGAGCGTGCGGAGAAGGTTCTGACGCTCTGACACCACGATGAGCGCGCCGACCACCAGCCCGCCCGAGCCCCGCCGCGCCCTGCGGCTGGCCACCACCTGCGGACTCGCCCCCATGGCTCTGGGGTCCCTCGGCTTCTTTGGATGGCTGATCTCCACCGGCGGCATCAGCAGCGAGGGCGACGCCTTCAAGTTCATCGGGATTGCGGCGCTCAGCGGTGGGCTCGTTCTCTTCGTTATCGGGCTCGGCGCCCTCGCCGTCGCGCGGCGGCGGGGAGCGGCCTCCCGCTCCCTGGGCCGGCGTGCGCTGCTCCTCTTCGCGAACTTCCCGCTCGCAGCCGCTTACTTCTTCGGTCTCGAGGTCGCAGCAATTCAGCGCGTGGAGGTGGTGAACCTCGGCCATGCTGCGATCCAAGACCTCTCCCTCGTGGCCTGCCGAGACGCGCGCTACGAGGCCGCGGAGCTCCGCCCTGGAGAGCGCATCGTGTGGCGATTCACTCCGCCATCGGAGGGCACGCTCTCGGTGTCTGCGCGCCGTTCGGGAGAGACCGTCTCCCGGGAGGACATGTGCATGTTCTTCATCTTCATGCGAAAGGACGTGCTCGTGGAGCTGACCGTCGACGGCGAGTGGAAGGTCACGGAGGCCGACGGCGCCCCGTGGTCCTGGGTCCCCGGTCGGTGAAGCTTGACCCCGGCGCAGGCGCGTCGATTCACCGCGACGCGGCCCGAGTCGCTGGATCGCCACGCCGCGGGCCGGACCATTCGATACCTTGACCGCGCCTGCTCGCCACCGCGCCGCCCTCCCCGCAGCGCCCCTCATTCCAACCGCGGCCGCTTCCACCTGCACCGTGCTCCACACACGACTCGCCCCCTCCTGGCTTCTCCGAGGCCTCGCCCTCGCGCTCTGCGCCGTCGTCCCCTCGACGGCGTCCGCCAGCCCCCAGGCCACGACGGCCAAGGTCCCGGACGCCGTCGTGGAGGACGCTGCCGACGACGTCGCGGCGGGCACCTCCAAGGCCGCGGAGTCTCCATGGCTCGTGACGCCGACCTTCAGCGTCGACCCGAAGCTGGGCTCCACCCTCGGCGGCGTCGCCGGCTACATCCGGCGGTTCGACCCGGACTCGAACCCGTCTCTGCTGACCTTCTTCGGCGGCTACAGCAACACCGACTCCCGCTACTTCGGGTTCGCGGCGGACACCTACTTCCGCGCCAACCAGCACAAGCTGATCTTCGGCGCGGTGAGCGGCGAGGTCCGCAACGAGTACGACGACTTCCTGGGCAGCGGGCTCCCGGCGGAGACCCAGGACAACCTCGGCGCGGTGGGCGCGCGCTACCTCTACCGCCTCAAGGGCGGCTGGTATGGCGGGGTCCAGGGGATCTCCACCGACTACGCCATCGGGGCCGAGGGGCTCCTCGCCGGGGCGTTGAACCAGATCGGCCTGACCGGCCTGCGCTCCAACGGGCTCGGCCTCGTGGCCGAGTTCGACGACCGCGACGACGTCAGGAACGCCACCCTTGGACAGCACTTCACCGCCCACAACGTGGCCTACCGTGAGGGGCTCGGCGGCGAGGAGTCCTTTGACGCCCTCCACCTCTCCTACGCGAAGTACTTCCCCTTCGGAGAAGGGAACGTCCTCGCCACGGACATCCGGGGCCGCTGGACCAAGGACGCCCCCCAATCGGGCTTCTCCTCCATCGACATGCGCGGCTACACCCGAGGCAACTACCTGGGCGAGCACTCGACCGAGGTGCAGTTCGACGCGCGCTTCGACCTCAACGGGACCTGGGGCGCGGCGCTCTTCGGCGGCGTCGGGTGCCTGTACTCGACCCTCTCCGACCTCGACAGCTCCGACGCGCTCTTCCCCATGGGCGGCGCCGGCCTCATCTACAACCTGAAGCCCGAGGCGGGCATCGTGATGCGCCTCGACTACGCGCTGGGCGAGGACGACAACTCGGCCCTCTACCTGAGCTTCGGGCAGCCGTTCTGAAGGGCCGCGCGCCTGCTCCCCCCGTCCCTACTGGCGGCGGCGCGGCTCGTAGCTCTTACCGGGCACCACCGGCTCGGCGTACTCGCCCTGGAACGTCGTGTCGAACCAGCGCGCGAGCCGCGCCCCCACTCCAGCTCCCTCCAGGAAGAGGCTCACGTTGCGCGAGGTCGTGAAGTACGACCCCTCCCAGTTGCTGGAGCCGATCCACGCTGCGCGCTCGTCGGCCACGCAGAGCTTGGCGTGGGCCACCCGTGAGAACTCCACGAAGCCCGTGCTCGCCTCGGGGATCACCGCGAAGCGCACGTCGATCCCGTCGAGGCTCGCGAGGCTCTGCAGGCCGTCCACGCACCCCTTGCGCTTGCACCAGTCCGCCACGAGCAGCTCCACCCGGACCCCGCGCGCCGCGGCCCGGCGCAGGGCGCTCTCGAGGCGGTCGAAGTAGCCGCCGCCGTAGCCCGTCGCGTCGTAGGTGAGGACCTGCACGCGGAGCCGGGCCTTGGCGCTGTCGATGAGCTCGAGCAGCAGGGGAAGGTCCCAAGGAACGCCGCCGGGGAGGTGGCCTTCGGGGCTGCAAGCCAGGGTCGCCAGGACTGTGGAGGCGGCGGTCGATCCGACCTGCTCCGAGGCCAGCTGGAGCGTCGATGGAGCCAGGGCGCCCCCCCGCGAGGGCGCCGCCTCGCCGCCGGCGAGGGCCCAGTCCAGCTCGAAGATCCGCGACAGCCCCTCGGCGATGGACCGGTCCACCAGGTGCGCCCCGAGCTCCTGGATCTGATCCATGGCCCGGAAGTCGAAGTTGGGGCTGCCGAGGAACGCCTGCGCCCCGTCCACGACCATGTACTTGGCGTGCATCACGCCGCCGGCGACCTCCCCGAAGTCGATGAAGCGGACGTCGATGCCCTCGACGCGCCCGAAGCGCTCCGCGAGCTCGGGGTAGGTCTTTCGGAAGCGCTCGGCGAGCAGGAACCGGACCCGCACTCCGCGGCTTGCCGCCGCCTCGATGGCCTCGACCACGTCGTTCAGCGGGCTCGAGGGCGCGGTGGACGCGTAGAAGTGCGAGAGCAGTACCTCGCGCTGCGCACCGTCGATCATCCCCTTCCACACATCCGCCGTCTGGGGAAGGTCAGGAGCGTCCAGGGTCGTCTCGAGAGGCGATGACTCCACCAGCGTCACACGGCGCTCGGCGGCGGGGCCAACGGTCGCCGAAGGGTCCTGGGCGGAGAGGAGGAGCGCGGTTGTGAGCAGGGGAAGCAGCATGGGCCAACTAGAAGCGATGGGCTCCCCCGAGGAGGGCACCGAGCGCAAAAAAACACACCCCAGGAGCAGCGGTGGCCCCCCCCACCCTCACGCGACAGGGTGCGCAGGAGCAGGACCTCAAGCCCGCCCGACGGCGCTCTACGGTAAAAAGTCGTAGCCCTACGGCGAATTACCGTAGACGCCCCCAAGGGAGTCGCTACAAGGGGCGTAACCATGACCGCCAGCCAGCTGACCAACGCCGAACTCGCCGTCCTCGAACTGCTCTGGGAACGGGGGGAGCTGACCGCTCGCCAGATCCGCGAGCACCTCTATTCCGAGGCCGAGCGGGCGCAGCATGGGACCGTGCAGCGCTTCCTCCAGAGCCTCGAGGAGAAGGGATGCGTGACCCGGGACCGTAGCCTCCACGTGCACCTGTTCACCGCGGCTGTGACCCGGGAGGACTTCGCGGGCGAGCAGCTCGTGGGCCTCGCCGAGCGCCTCACGGGGGGGTCGTTCGCGCCCTTCCTCACCCACCTCCTCCGCGCCAAGAAGATCAGCCGCAAGGAGCTCGATCGCCTCCGGACCCTGCTCGACGGCGCCGGCCGGGGGAAGGCGTGACATGAGCGCCTTCTGGTTGGAGCTCACCCTGAGCAACGTCTGCGTCTCCGCGGCCCTGGCCCTCGTCGCGTACGCCGTGCACCGCCGCGGCCGTCATCCCCTCTTGGCCCACGCGCTGTGGCTCGGGGTCCTGCTCAAGCTCGTGACCCCCCCGGTGATGACCGTCCCGCTCATCCCGTTCGAGAGTCCCGCATCGACCGCCGAGCTGGCCCTGGTCGAGGAGCAGCTGACCTCCCTGGGGGCACCCTCTATCTCCGGGGGAGACGTCGCGGCGCTGGACCTGCTTGAAGCGGAGCTTGCCACCACTCCGGCCCGGGCCGAGGCCTTCCCCGCGCGCAGCGTCGCCGGCTGGGTCTGGCTGCTGGGCTCGGCCCTGGCGCTGACGGTTTCCCTGATCCGCGTCGGCCAGTTTCACGCCGCCATGGGCCGCGCGACCACCGCCGCGCCCCCCGAGGTCCAGGGCCTCAGCGACCGCCTCAGCCACACCCTCGGGCTCCGCCGATCGCCTGCCGTGTGGACCACCACCGCCCGCATCAGCCCCTACGTGTGGTGGTTCGCCGGCCCGCCCCGGATCGTGGTGCCCTCGGCCCTGGTGAAGACCCTCTCCTCCGCTGACCTGCGCCTCGTCCTCGCCCATGAGCTGGCCCACATCCAGCGCCGTGACCACTGGGTCCGCTGGGTCGAGTGGCTGTCTGGGGTCGCCTTCTGGTGGAACCCCGTCACCTGGTGGGCCCGCCACCACCTGCGCGCCAACGAGGAGCTCGCCTGCGACGCCGTGGTCCTCTCCAACCTTCGACCCGATCAACGCCGCTACGCCAGCTCGCTCTTGGCCGTGGCGGAGTTCCTGTCCACCGAGGGTGTTCGCCCCCCTCTTGTGGCCAGCACCCTCACTAGCGGCGAAGAGCTCGAAGCTCGATTGACCATGATCCTCTCCAACCGGCTCCCGCGGACCCCTCGCTGGTTCCTCTCCGCTTCCCTCGCGCTCGGCGCGCTCTTCCTGCCCATGAGCGTCGCCTACGCCCAGGACTTCGAGGCCGTCCAGCGACGGCTCGCGAGCGCCGTGGAGGCCGGCGAGCTGACTCCGGCCCAGGCCCGGACCATGATGGAGGCCCTCCGTCGCGCCTCCACCGACCGGCCGGCCGACGCGAGCGTCGACCAGCGCGCCCTGCGCGAGCGCTACGCGGCCATGGAGCAGCGCGTCGAAGCCGGGATCAAGAGCGGCAAGATCACGCGGGAGCAGGGCGCCGCTCGCCTCGCCGAGGCGCGCAAGTCCATGTTCGACGGCGCCCCCAAGGGCAAGGTCGACGTGGACCAGCGGGCGAAGCGCGAGCGCTATGCGGAGTACGAGAGGGGCCTCATGGAGCGCGTCAGGAAGGGCGACATGACCAAGGACGACGCCAACGCCAAGCTCGAGGAGGCCCGCAAGAAGATGTTCGGCGGCGCCCCCAAGGGCAAGGTCGACGTGGACCAGCGGGCGAAGCGCGAGCGCTATGCGGAGTACGAGAAGGGCCTCATGGCACGCGTCAGAAAGGGCTCGATGACCGAGGAGGAAGCCGAAGCCAAGCTCGAGGCGGCCCGAGAGAAGATGTTCGGCGGCGCCGAGGAGGCCCGGCGCGGCGGAGAGGCCGACAAGAAGGCGATGGCCGCCCGCTACGAGGAGCTCGAGCGACGGATCAAGGCCGCGGTCGCGTCTGGCCAGATCACGGAGGAGCAGGGAATGGAGCGGCTCCGCCAGGCCAAGGAGCGCATGTCCCAAGGCGCCAAGCAGGGCTCCGAGGCCGACAAGAAGGCCATGGCCGCCCGCTACGAGGAGCTCGAGCAGCGGATCAAGGCCGCGGTCGCGTCTGGCCAGATCACGGAGGAGCAGGGAATGGAGCGGCTCCGCCAGGCCAAGGAGCGCATGTCCGCGGGCGCCAAGAAGGGTCCCGAGACCGACAAGCCCAGGGGCGGCGAGGCCAAGGCGGACCAGGCCGCCCTGCGCGCCCGGTACGCCGAGTACGAGAAGCGCCTCAAGGCCGCCGTCGACAAGGGCGAGATGACCGCCGACGAGGCGGAGGCCAAGCTGAAGGAGGCCCGCGCGACGATGTTCGGCGACCGCCGCTAGGCCCCGCCGCCCCGTAGCCCCACGCGGGGCCCGGCCCCTGGGAGCCGGGCCCCGCCTTCGTTCGACGGTTCCACGCGTCGCGCCCTATCCTCGTCCCATGCCCTCCGCCCCGTCCTGCGCGCTCCTCTCCGCGGCCGTCCTCTGGCTGGGCTCCTGCGCGGCGCCGAATCCCGTCAGGGCCGGCGTCACCGACGCGCCTCCCATGCCCAACGTCATCCTTCTGATGACCGACGACCAGGGCTGGGGGGACCTCGGGCTCCGGGGGCACCCGCGCCTCGAGACTCCCAACCTCGACGAGATGGCGCGGCGCGGCGTCCGCCTCGACCGCTTCTACGCGGCCTCTCCCGTGTGCTCTCCGACGCGCGCGAGCGTCCTCACGGGCCGGCACCCCGAACGCATGGGGATCGGCGGCGCGAACAGCGGACACCTACCTGCCCAGGAACACACCCTGGCCGAGGAGCTCCGGGCTGCTGGCTACACCACCGGCCACTTCGGCAAGTGGCACCTGGGCACGCTCACCACCGAGGTCAAGGACTCCAACCGTGGCCGGCCCGGCGCCAGCGAGCACTACTCTCCGCCCTGGGAGCACGGGTTCGACCGGTGCTTCTCCACCGAGGCGAAGGTGCCGACCTTCGACCCCATGATCACGCCGCCCCGCGAGCACGGCGGGGTTGCCCGGAGCCTCGTCCCCGGCGGCCCCTACGGCACCGCCTACTGGACCGGCCCCGGAGAGCGGGTGACCGAAGGCCTGGAGGGGGACGACTCCACCCTCATCATGGACCGCGCCCTCGAGTTCATGGACAGCGCGGCGGCGGAGGGGCGCCCCTTTCTGGCCGTCATCTGGTTCCACGCCCCCCACCTCCCCGTGGTGGCGGACGCCGAGCGCGCCCGCCGCTTCGCTGACCTGCCGCTGCAGGAGCGACACTTCCTCGGGTGCCTAGAGGCCGTCGACCACAACGTCGGGCGTCTGCGCCAACGGCTCCGCGAGCTGGGCGTCGCGGACGACACCCTGGTGTGGTTCACGAGCGACAACGGCCCGGAGGGCAAGCCGGACAGCGGCCTGGGGTCCACGGGTCCCTTCCGGGGGCGCAAGCGCAGCCTGCGCGAGGGCGGCGTCCGCGTCCCGGGAATCGTGGAGTGGCCCGCAGGCCTCGCCCCCGCCGTGATCGACGTGCCATCGGGGACGGTCGACACGCTCCCGACGGTGCTCGCGGCCGCGGGCCTCCCGCTCCCCAGCGTGGAGCTCGACGGCGTAGACCTCGGTCCGGTGCTACGCGGTCAGTCCGCGGATCGGGGCTGCGGCATGGGATTCCGCCACAAGGGAGCCGAGGCCTGGATCCGCGGACGCTGGAAGATCCACCGCAAGGGGGACGGCCCCTTCACGCTTCACGACCTTCAGGAGGACCCAGGTGAGGCGCGCGACCTCGCCGCCGAGCAGCCCGAGCGCGCCACCCAGCTGGGTCGTGAGCTGGCCGACTGGAGCGTGTCCTTCAGCGACACGACCGGCGACGGAGCGCGCTGAGCCACGCCGCTCAGTCCCAGGGAGAGGAGGCCGGTTCACCCCGGGTCCCGCCCGCGGCGCTCTCCGACACCCAGCCCCGCAGCCCAGCCACCTCGAAGAGGTCGTATCCGCGCACACGCCCGTAGTCCCGAGTCACCCGGAAGCGGCCAAGGACCGTCGGCTCCCCGAGCGCCTTGAGGTGTGCGAGGAGCTCGGCAGACTGCTCCCACAGGTAGTTCCCCGGGTGGTCGACGAACGAGAGCTCCACCACCGCCGCGCCCCCAGGCTCCACGGTCCAGGTCAGCCGGTGCTCGACCACCTCGGTGCGTCCGATGAACGGGCCGTATGCGGTCAGAAAGAGCGTGAAGAGCACGGACCAGGACACCGCGGCCCCGGCTGCCACCCGGCCGGAGTGCCTCCTCTTCAAGATGACCCGGGAGAAGAGCACGCCGAGGAGGAGCGCAAGCGCCAGGCCGGCCAGGTACAGCATGGGGCGGACGTCGACGTAGGCGAGGAACAGCATTGGGTTGAACCCGCGCCATTCCCCGAGGGCCGGCGCGAGAACTAGAGACTGACCTCCTCCCCGAGGCCTCCACAAGCCAGAGAGCGCAATTCCACGCTGCCCGAACCCCGAACCCTGGATCGCTCGACGCTGGCGGAAGGAGACCCGGCACTGACGACGACGCTCCGGCGCTTCGGCCAGTACCTTGCTCCGATGACGACGCCGAAGATCCTCACGCCCTTCGAGTTCCCCCGCACCGGCACCCAGGTCCAGAACCGCACGGTGCTCGCGGCGATGACCAACAAGCAGAGCCATCCGGACGGTTCCCTGGGAGACGATGAGCTCCAGTGGCTCACTGCGCGCGCGCGGGGTGGCTTCGGCGTCATCACGACCTGCGCCGCGCACGTGAGCCCGGACGGACAGGGCTGGGAGGGCGAGCTGGGGGTCTTCGAGGACTCGCTTCTTCCGGGCCTCTCCCGCCTCGCCAGCGCACTGCGCACGGACGGCGCCCTCTCCCTGGTGCAGATCTTCCATGGAGGCGTCCGCGCCCCGTCACGCCTGACCGGGCAGCAGCCCTTCAGCGCCAGCGCCTTCGAGCTCGACGCCAAGGACTTCGAGGTCCCCCGCGAGGCCTCGGTGGACGACATCGAGCGCACCATCGCCGCCTTCGCGGCCGCCGCCCGCCGCTGCGCCGAGGCCGGCTTCGACGGGGTCGAGATCCACGGCGCCCACGGCTACCTCATCACCCAGTTCCTCGGCACCGTCTCCAACACCCGCGACGACGACTGGGGCGGTCCCCTCGAGCACCGCGCCCGCTTCGTCCGCCGCATCGTGGCCGCCGTGCGTGAGTCCACCCCCGAGGAATTCCTCGTCGGCGTCCGGATCTCACCGGAGGTGCCGGACCAGGGCGTGGACCTAGACGAGTCCCTCACGGTCGCGGGCTGGCTCACCGAGGACGGCGTCGACTTCGTGCACGTGTCCAACTGGGACAGCTTCAAGGCGCCCTCGAAGTACCCCGACTCCACCAAGCCCCTCACCACCTGGTTCCGCGAGGCCATCGGGCCCCGGACCCCGATGATCGCCACCGGCGCCGTATGGACCCCGGCCGAGGCGGACCTCGTCCTTGAGCAGGGGGCCGACCTCGTGGGCCTCGGACGCGCGGCGATCGGGAACGCCCGCTGGCCGCGCAACGCCGCCGAGCCAGGGTGGGAGCCCGACCGGCCTCCCTTCACCCCCGAGCACCTGCGGGCTGCGTCCCTCAGCGACACGATGGTCGACTACATGCGACGCTGGCCAGGTTTCGTCACCGACGGGCGCTGACGCCTCCCACGAGCCGGCGCCGCTCGCGCGTGTGGATCCAGGGGCGTGCGGGGGGGCCCAGTCCAGGAGCAGCTGCTGGAAGGCGTCCACGACGACGAGTCCAGCCGGGCCCTCGTTCGCCACCTCGACTCAGGCTCCGCCTCGGCCGCCCCCGCGACCATTGCGACGGTGCGGAACGGCTCGCCGTCCGGCAGTGGCTCGGTCTGATCAACCAAGGGGCGCGTGCGCCACACCGCGGCGACGCGAGCCGCGTTCCCAGGCACAAGAAAAGACGACCCGGCCGGTTGGGGCCAGATCCTCTCGCAGACGCGGTAGCGGGGGAGCCGCTTGGCTCACCTGGAGAGCCGGGCTCCTGACGGGACGCGCGGGGATTACCCCCCCGCCGTGCCCAGGCACCGTCACGCGGCGGGAGGACCCACCCTCGGGTCTGGGCAGTTCGATGGCACGCTCCTGTCGTCGAGAGTCGCGGCGATGGGCGCGGCACGGCTCCCCCCCACGACGACCTTGATGACGAAGGGTGAGGTCATGGCGCGCAACAGCGCGCTGTAGTTGAGTTGAAAGCTGACCTCTCCCCCGACGGGCAGCCGGAGCGGGCGATGGTCCACGATCAGGTGGTCGCTGCTGGCACCCAGGACAGTCAGTCCCGTGGGCGGGCGGAGGCCCTCCGGATCGACGTCCTGGCGCCCGAGGGCAAGAATCGTCTGCCAGACAGGGCCTCGGTCGGCCACGGGGGGCGGCTCTCCGAAGGCGAATTGACCGATCTCGCCCCAGGGAAGCGAGGGCTTGAGCTTGGCCTCGATCACCTCAGCGGTGAGCGTAATGGCGTCGGTGTCGAGCCCCTCTATCGGCTGGCGGGTGAGTGGGTCGCAACCGAGCAGGAGCGCCTCCCCCAGGCGCAGGTCGTTGATCCGTCCCATCTTCGTCGAGCCGAACCCCCAGCCGAGGTTGGCGGAGTTGCCGCCGGAGACGATCTCCAGCTCGAGGCCGTAGGTCGCATCGATCGAATCTGCCAGAGCCGAGAGTTCCGCCATGTTCTCACGTCCGGGCACGACTCCGCTGCGACAGGCGAGGTTGGTCCCGATGCCCTTGAGTGCGATGTTCGGCAGGCACAAGGCCTCGCTCACGAAGTGCTCGAGGTCGGCGGGAAGAATGCCCTCGCGCAAGTCTCCTAGTTCGACCATGAGGACGACCCCGTGGGACTTCCCGGCCTGCATGGCCACCGACGAGAGCCTGCCGAGGACATCGAGCTCGGTGTTGAAGCTCACGTCGGCATGGGCCACGACCCTATCCACCTGGCTGAGCATCGGAGAGCGGATCAGGGTCATCGAGGCCGAAACGCCGGCTCGCCGCAGGGCCTCGATGTTCTCGATGCGCGAATCGGCGAGCCGCACCACTCCCCCCCGCAGCATCGCCTGGGCGATCTCGGGAGAGCCGAGAGTCGCCTTCGTGACGCCCGTGACGGCTATGCCTCGGGCGGACAGGCGTCCGACCAGCGCGCGGGCGTTGTGCTCGATCTTGCCCAGGTCGATCTCCAGGCGCGGTGCGCTCATCGCGTGCCGGAGGCCGACCTCGGTCCGAGCTGCGGAAAGGCCGTGAGGACCATCTCCACCAGCCGCTCGGGGGAGTGGGTCAGCGCGTCGGTGACGGGTATTCCAAGCTCCAGCTCGTACAGCGTGATGGCCGACTCGACCTCGGCGTCGCTCATGTGCTCGTGGTTGAGCGTCAGGCCGATCACCCTCGTCTCGGCGAAGGTCTGAATGAGCTCGATCTCGCTGGCCGGCGAAGGCATCGCCATGCCCGGGAAGTCGCAGCGGTGAGCCCGGCCCGGCGCGTGCTGCAGCACGACCCCATCGGGGCAGCTGCCGCGCAGGATGAAGGACGAGGTCGAGTAGGCCGGGTGACTCAGCGCGCCCTGCCCCTCGATGACGATCACGTCGGGTTGCTCGCCTTCGAGTGCTTCGATGATGGTCGCCTCGAGCTCACCCGCGCAGAACTGCGACGGGACAGCGTCGAGCGCCACGCCGTAGCGAGCGCCTTGCATCAGGCCTGTCTGACCGGTGCCGACCATCACAGCCTTGATGCCGATGGCGTTGAGCGCGCGCGTCAGGATCGTGGAAGTCGTGCGCTTACCGATGGCGCAATCCGTGCCAAGAACGGCGATCCGCGGACACGTGACGTCGGCAATGCGACCGCTGAATACCCGCAGGTCCTTCTTGGGGCGAGGCTTCCGGACGTCGATGAGATCGACATTGCTCGCCGCGCTGGCTGCAGCAAACTCCGGATCGTCGCTCAGGAATTCATGAAGCCCGTTCACGACGTTCATCCCGAGCTCTATCGCCGTGAGCACGAGGCTGCGCTCTTGCGCCGACAGCATCCCACTCACCGGCGCAATCCCGAAGATGAAGTAGTCGGGCAACGGTCCAGCGTGCGCCAGCGCATCGGGGATGTCGCGACAGATGGGGATGCCATTGGGCTTCCCGTCGAGCACAGTGCCTGCATCGCGGCCCGCCTTCTCGCTGTCGATCACGGAGACGATCGTGTACTTCTCCGAGTGGCGTACGAGGCCGTTGGCGGTCTTGCCGTCGATGGCGCCAAAGTTCGCCTCGCAATAGACGACTGCGGTTGCCTGCCGCGCGTTCGGCGGACCGTCCTCGGCGGGAAGGACGAGATTGGCTCCAAATGGGCGCACCGACGCGGATCGTGGGACTGCGGACATGGTCACTCCTCAAGAAGGCTCAGAGGAGGCGACCGGATCGTGACGACCAGAGGTGGCCGAATGTCTACGCGAGGTCCCCGCTAAGTTGTTGCTACGTCGCCCAGTCTACCGCGCGGAGAGGGCAGACCCCCGCGAGCAGGGTCGGTAAATTCACTTGTATCGACCGAATCGACCCCTTCACCGAATCGACCCCGTCGAGGACGACTGGCGCCTGGCGCGTGCCTAGCTGCGGGTCCAGCTCGAGGAGGGCGTCGGGCTCGTCGGCTTCGAACCCGGGGGGACGCTTCGTACCAGCGACCTCACCCGCCCCCACGGGCACAAAAAAAGAGGACCCGGCCGGTTGGGGCCAGATCCTCTCGCGTACGTGGTAGCGGGGGCAGGATTCGAACCTGCGACCTCCGGGTTATGAGCCCGACGAGCTACCAGACTGCTCCACCCCGCGACGCGTGCAGGGAGAATAGCGGTCCGGGACGTGAGGTCAAGCTCCGTCCCCGGAACCCGAACCTTGTTCTCCTTGCCGGTCGGGAGGCCCGGGCTGGGGAGCATCAGCGGGCGCCTCGGCCCCGTCCCGAGCCCCCCCATCGCTCAGGGAACGGATGATGGCGAGGTCCGCTTGGACCTTCGCGAAGGCCTCTGCATCGGCCGAGGCGAGGGAGGAGCGCCACGCCACCACCGCCGCGGCCTGACTGATCATCCTCTCGTTGAGATAGGTGACGGTCTCAGCCCTCGCCGCCTCGTCCGTACCCACCTGAACGAGCCGAAGCAGGGCGTCGAGGTCCGCCAGCTGGACGGCGGGGAGCTCGCCCGACCATCCCTCCTGCCCGATGAGGCCCAGGAGCCCTCGCGCGGCGAGGTCCGCGCGGGCCTGGACCGTCGGCAGGAACTCCGGGGCCCCCTGCCCGTCGGCGCCGTCTGGCGCGAAGGCCGCGTCGATGGCCTCCAGCGTCTGGACCACCAGCAGACGCACCGCGCGTCCCGAACGCCCCGCCACCTCCGCGTCCGCCCCCCCGAAGAGAGACTCGGTCCGGACGAGGGCAGCCTCATTCCGTCCCATGCGGCGCAGTAATTCGATGCCCTCGAGCCCGAGGTCCACGGGGTTCCACCCCAGCCGGTCCACGGGCTCGGTGGCGGCCATCGCCGAGTCGAGTTCGCCGAGCGCCCGCTCCGCCCTGCGAGCACGCTCCGCGGCGATCACGTCCCCGTCGAGCCCCGCCGGACCCGCGGGGCCCTCTCGGAGTTCCGCGGCGAGGTCATCCGCCTCGAGCAGGGCCCTGGCCAGGGAGACCAGGGCAACGTCCGCCGCGTCCTCGGCCCCCCCGTCCCCGCGGAGCCTCGCCACATGGAGGGTTCGCAGGTCAGCCCGGTGCTCCGGCTTCAGCTGGCCGAGCGCGAGCACGGGGTACGCCCTGCGGAGGTCAACCGCCGCGGCGACCACCCAGCGACTGTCCTTCACGGGCAGCCCGGAGACCTGCGCAGCGTCGAGCCCTAGCACCAGCAGAATACCTGCGCGCAGGCGGGCCACGCGGGTGGGATCGAGGGCCGACGAGGCTCCGAGCGGACCGGCGACGCGCCGGGCCAGTCGGAGCAAGGGCGACGGGTCGGCCGGATCATGAATGGCCAGCGCGGTCTCGCAGAGCGCCCGCGCAAGCCGGGGATCCGGACCGATCACCTCCTCCACGAGCCCCTCGCGTCCGAGCAGGAGCTCGAGCGTCTCGACGGTCCCGATGCGCGCCAGCAGCGACAGAAGCTGGAGGCGGAGCTCCTCCGAGGGCTCCGCCTGCAGGCGCAACACCGTCCAGCGCGCCGAGGTCTCCCGCACCTCGTGGGCCAGGAGCGGCGCGAACTCGTCGGAGAGCAGCAGCTCGAGGGAGAGCCGCCGGCGGTCGAAGTCGGGTTCGGCCACGAACTCGAAGAGCCGATCGAGCACCGTCTCGGCCGCCTCGCTCCCCGGCGAGAGGCTGCCCGCCACCACCTTGAGCGCCCCGAGGAGCTCGTAGCCGAGCGCCTCCCGTGCCTCGGGAGACTGCATGAGGTTGACCAGCTGCAGGGCGTCCCGAGCGGCGGACGAGAGGGTGAGGGAGCTCGCCGCCGCACGACGGACGCCCAGGGGCAGCCCCTGGTCCACCACCAGCGCCCGCAGATCCCGCATGAGGAGCCGGACGCCGGTTTGACGGTCACGGGCGTTGGAGACCCCGCTGGCCACGTCGCGCATGGCGAGCACGGCGCCTTGCAGGGCATCCGGGTCGATGGGTCGCGATCGCCGGGCCTCCAGCCCGCCGCGGAAGATCCGGACCGCGGTCTCCAGCGCGGCCAAACGCTCCGCTTCCCCGTCTTCACCCGACGGGTACCGCAGGCGGCGAAGTGCCCCGAGGGAGACCCAAGCGAAGTCTGGGCCTGCCCAGAGCGACGCGTCCGCCACTGACAGCACCGTGTCCCTCGTGCTGCGCGCGGCGGGGCTCTCCGCATCGGCGCCCTGCGCGAGGTCGATCAACACGCCGAGGCGCGCGTGGAGCTCACCGGGATCCGCCACCTCGCCGAGCCCATCCGCCAGCAGTCTCCGGGCGTCCTCGGGATCGAGGGCGCCGCCCGCCACCGCCCGCCCGAGGGTGCGCGCGGCGCTCGCCGCCATCTCCGGGTCGACCCAGTCCAGCGGCGCCTTGTCGAATCGCTCGGGAGCGAGCTCGAGCAGCGCGAGCGCGCGCCCGTTGCCTGCCTCCAGCGCCGCACGAAGCTCATCTCGACCAGTGGACTCAGGGCTCCTCCCCTCCAGCTGGGGCCAGCGGGCCTCGAACCCCGCAAGGGTGTCAAAGGACCGGGCATAGAGCCGGAAGAGCGCTGTCTTCGCGCCCTTGCGGACCTCCGCCGAGGCTCCCTCGTCCAGGAGCCGGGCGACCGCGGGAGCGTGGGCGATCAGCTCGAGGTCGGCCACCACGAAGGACGCGGCGATCTCGAGCTCGGGGATGGACGGAGCTCCCGCCCCTCCCGAGGACAGCGCGAAGGCGAGGCACGCGTCCACGTGCTCTCGCCCAGGACCCGACTCGCGCTCACGCACGAGCCAGGCGAGGGCCTCCTTGGCCCTCGCGCTGCGCTGGGCCCGGCGGGCCGCCGCCAGCCCCGGCGGGACGGGCCGCCCCGCCCGGAGGATGACCGCGAGGGTGAGGTCCTCGGGGACGCTCGCCCTGTAGGCGTTCGCCGCCCGGTCCAGGGCCTCCGCATCGAGGTTCAGGAGCGCGGCCGAGATCTCGGTGATGCGCCGAATCCTTCGGAGATCGAGCGCCCCGGGGGCGAGGCCGGACCCCGCTCCCACCACCGCAGCGGTCAGACCGGAGGGGCGCACGGGGAGAGGGGCGCCCTCGGCGACAGACGGCAGGAGCAGACAACAAAGGGCGAGGAGCAGGGCTCTCGTTCGCGACTTTTGACTTCCAGCTACCACCGAAGGTGAATGTAGCACCGCTGGCCTCCGATCCCAGGGGCGCGTGCTCTCTCCGGTGGTCTTATCGAGCACCGCCCGGCTTCATCTTGCGCGGATCCGGCCCCACGCGCGGGGAACCGAGGGCGAAGTCCCCCGGCGGGTCAACCGCGCCAGATCCCGTCCAGCGCCGCCGCGAGGTCCCCTGGTGCCCGCTCGCCCACCTCGAGGACCACGTTGGCGGCGGCCTCGTACAGCGGCGCCCGGCGGCGATCCAAGGAGATGAACTCGTCTTCATCTCCGGGCGTGATCCTCGGTCTCGCGGAGGTCGGGTCGTCCCCCATCCGCTGACGCAGGACCGCCAAGGGCGCCCGCAGCCAGACCACGAAGGCGTCCTGCCGGAGCCGCTCCACCGAACCGGCGGACTCCACCGCCCCCCCGCCCGTGGCGAGGACCGTCCTGCCCCCTGCGGTCTCGAAGACCCTCGCCAGCGCCTCCGCCTCCAACTCCCTGAAGCGGTCGAGCCCGAGCGCCTCGATGACCTCTCCCGCCGACCCGAGCCCCGCCTGTGAGGCGACCTCCTCGTCAAGATCAAGGAACGCCGCCCCGGAGAGCTCCGCCAGCGCCCGGCCCACCGTGGTCTTGCCCGAGCACCGCAGCCCCACGAGGGCGAGGACCCTCTGCTCGTTCCCCACCACGTTCATGGCCGCCGCTCTCCGAGCCAGTCGTCCAGCGCCCGCCCCATGGCCGCCATCGCGGCCGAGGAGACCTGCTCGGGGGGGCCCGCGGGTCCGAAGCGCGCCTGATACCCGCGCCGGAAGATCACGAGGTGCTGGAGCCACGCCTGGCGGAGGAACCACTCGGTGCCCTCCACCGCCTTCGCCCCCGCCGACCGTGCCCGCCGGAGGAGCTCCGTCTCCCGGGGGCGGTAGACCGCGTCGAGGACCGTGACCCCCGGCGCGAGCAGCGCGCCCGGAACGGGGGCGAGGCCCCGCCCCTCGGTCCCCAGCGGGGTGGCGTGCACGATGACCGAGGGGTGAACGTCGCCGAGGTCCTCGAGCGTCACCGCTCGATCCGGACCGAGGTCGCGAGCGGCGTCTAGCCGGCGCGCCGCGACCACGACCGTCGCACCGGCCTCGCGGAGCGCGTGGACTGCGGCTCGCGCCGCGCCGCCGGCCCCGATCACCAGGGCCGTGGCCTCCGGGAGCTGCGCGCCGGCGGCCTCAAGCGCGAGGCGGATGGCGGGGGCGTCCGAGTTCGAACCCCGGCCCGCGCCTGCGCCGTCCACCTCGATCGTGTTCAGGGCGCCGATGGCGTCGGCCCCGGGGGAGGACTCCCCCACGAGCCCCATGGCGCCGACCTTGTAGGGCGCCGTGACGGAGAGCCCCACGAGCCGAGGAGCGAGCCCGAGCACCTCTTGAGGTGATGCGAGGGTTGGCGCGAGGACGCCGTCGACGCCGGTCACACGGAGGGCGGCGCCGTGGACCACGGGCCCCGCGGAGTGGCTGATGGGGTCGCCGCAGACGAGCGCCACATCCGTCTCTTCGGAGGGAACTCGACCGGGCCACACGGCGCGCATGTGACCGGCGGCTAGCTGTCCTGGGGCGGCGAGTGGCAGGTCCTCTCCCCCACCCGTCGCGGGGGCGGCGAAGGTCAGGGCGCCGCCGAACGCGGGGGCCAGGAGCCGGGTGAAAGAGCCCGCCGTCCCGGTGGAGACCGCCGCCGTCGTCCCCGGTTCACGCCGTCCGAGCCAGCGGAGGAGCTCGATCCCCTGCGCCGCGGTCTCCGCGGCGGGGGCCAACTTGACCAGGTCGCGACCGGGCACCGCGAGCGCGTCGAGCTGCGCAGCGAGCACGTCGAGCTCCGATGCCGTGGCCGCCGCGCGATGGGTCGAGAGGATCCGTCCCACCCCGAGGTCTCCGATCTCCCGGGCGAAGCGCTCGTCGACGTCCACGCGGACCGCTCCCGCAGACACCGCGGCCCTCAGCAGCTCGCGTCGGGCGTCGACGTCCCCCCTGAACCCGCCGAAGCCCTCCTCCCCATGGAGCGCAGCGAAGACCGGCCGCCCCGCCCGCCCCACGAGCGAGCGCAATCCCTCCGGGTCTCGCTCGACCTCATGGGCGAGGTGATCGAGCCTCAGCTCAACCACGTCCGCGTCCGCGTGGGCCCCGCCCTCGAGCGCACGCCCCAGGGACTCGAAGGACCGCGGGAGGAGCGAGATCACCAGGGGGCCTGGGTTCACGCGCCTCCCCCTTCCGGTCGCCCTCGGTCGATCATGTCCAGGGCAGCACGGCGGACCGCGGCGTGGAGCGCCTCCACGGAGAGGCCACCGAGGACCCGGTCGTGCAGCTGAAGGGTGGCGGCGTCCCCCCGCGCCACGGGGCCGGTGAGCACGTCCCGGCCAGGTCCATCGCTGGCGTTCACCGCCGCGGTCATGGCGAGGCGCCCGAAGGCCTCCCGGAACGCGGCGCGCTGGCTGTCGTCCAAGGCGAGGGTCTCGGCCGCGCGGTCCACGAGGGACACCGTGCCCGTGGCCACCATGGTCGCCAGGGCGTGGTAGCGGGCCTTGGTCTGCTCCGATGAGTCCGGGAGTTCGATGGGCTCTCCACCGAGCCAGTCCACCAGCTCCCGTGCCCGACGTGCGGCCACCTCGCCGCTGGTCTCGATGACGAAGGGCGCGTTGGTGAAGAAGCCTGGGACCGCGGCCGGCGGCACGGCGACGAGCGGGTGGATCGAACCCACCTCGACCCCAGGGACCTCGAGCAGCGGCGCAAGAGAGCGCGCGCCCGTCGTCGCGCCGCTGGTGTGCAGCACACACGTGACCGAGCCCGCCACCCGCGGCCCCGCGCCGAGTTCCCTCGCAAGAGCCCCCGCGACCACGTGAATTGCGTCGTCGCTCACGGCGATGACGATCAGCCCACGCGCCGCGACGCCCGCGAGGTCCTTATCGCAGGAGACCGTGGGTCCATGGGGAGAGACCTTCAGGCGTTCCGGATGGCGAGCGTGGAGTGACAGCTCAAGGTCCGCCCCGAGGCTCGAGGCCAGGGCGGCCGCGACCCGGCCGCCTCCGATGATGCCCAGCTCGTGGATGGGGTCAGCCAAGGTCGACCCCCGGCACCGTGGTGAGCGCGGAGCCCGCGGGGCGGGTCACGAGGGAGAGCCGGATCCCGAGCCCCTGCGCGGCGGCGCGGGCCTCGATCCGCCCGAGGGTCTCCCGCGCCGACGGCTCGTCTTCGAAGAGCCCGAAGAAGCTCGAGCCGCTGCCCGCGAGGCGGAAGTGCGCCGCAGACTCGGCCGCGAGGAGCGCGAACCAGGGCTGGAGCCCCGGCACCGCCGCGCAGGCAGCAGGCTCGAGGTCGTTCGCGAGCGCCTCCCGCGCCTCCAGGGCGGAGAGCCCGAGGAGCTCTCGCGCAGCGGAGGCCGCCTGCACTCGCCAGCCCGGCGCGGGCGCCGCGGGCCCGGCGGCGAGGGCGCCGTAGACCGCGGGTGTGGAGCACTCCACTTCTGGCGTGAGCAGCGCGACCCACCAGCCGCGGGGACCCTCCAGCGGGGTGATCTCTTCACCCCTTCCGAGGGCCAAGGCGGCGCCCGTTCGCCGCGCCGCCTGGAAGAAGGCGCAGTCCGAACCGAGGGCCCCGAGCCGACCTTCCAGGCATGAGTCTTTCTCCCCCAGCTCTACCACCGCGGCGCGCGCGGCCGCCGCGGCGTCGGAGCTCCCGCCCCCCAGCCCGGCGCGGCTCGGGATGTTCTTGATGACCTGAACCGTGAGCCCCGCCACCGATCCCGCGGCGTCGCGTCCGAGCATGGCTCCTCGGACAGCGAGGTTGCTCCCGTCCGTGGGGATGTCGGGCGAGGCCAGCTCCCCGCGCACCGTCGCCTCGACCCCGTCGCTGCCGGAGAGGGAGACGGACACCACGTCCCCGAGCTCGAGGGCGAGCATGGTGGTGACGAGCTCGTGGAAGCCGTCCTCCCTGCGCCCCATCACCCGCAGGGTCGGGTTGATCTTGGCGTTCGCGAGCAGGGTGATGGTCACCGCGGGTCCCCGTCGAGCTCCATGTTGTCGATCAGCCGCACGCCCCCAACGTTGGCGGCGACGAGCCCCACCGCACGCTCGAGCGCACCGCTGGGCGCCGCGGCCGTCCACCGCTGCGGGTCCCGCACCTCGGCGTATTCGAGCTCGACGCCGGGCCCTGAGACCCCGTCCCTCAGCCGCTGAGACAGGGAACTGGCGTCACGGTCCCCCGCCGCCCACGCGGCCTTGGCCGCGGAGAGCCCGCGGTGGAGCGCCAGCGCCGTCTCCCGGGCCCCGTCATCAAGCAGCGCGTTGCGGGAGGACATGGCGATCCCGGTCGACTCTCGCACCGTCGGGCACCGGACGATCTCGGGGGCGCCCCCGCGCCGGTCCGCCACGTGCTGCACCACGAGGCACTGCTGAAAGTCCTTCGCGCCGAAGTAGGCCCGGGTCGGCTCCACCACGTCGAAGAGCCTGTCGACGATCGTCGCGACCCCGTCGAAGTGGCCCGGGCGGAACTCACCCTCAAGCCCGGAGGCGCAGGGGCCGGGGGGGACATGGGCCGCGGCGGGGAGCTCCCCGCCCACCAGCTCGTCGGGAAAGAAGCCCTCGAGGGTCCCGGTGAACACCATGGCGCAGCCCACGCCGGCGAGGAGCCTGGCGTCGCCCTCGAGGTCGCGGGGGTACTTCTCCAGGTCGGCGGGGTCGTTGAACTGAAGCGGGTTCACGAACACCGAGACGCAGGCGAGGTCGTTCTCCATGGCCGCCCGCCGGACGAGCTCGAGGTGCCCCTGGTGCAGCGCGCCCATGGTCGGCACGAAGCCGATGGTCGCGCCCGCCGCGCGCGCGGCCTCGCACCAGGCCCGCGCCTCGGCGGGTGATTCGAGGCGCGCCAGTCCACCGCTCTGCTCGAGGAAGTCAAGCTGCTCCGCCACCGTACGCCCCGACCGGGGCAGGCGCTGAGCAGAGGCGATCTCCTTGAGCGGTGCCAGGACGAAGGGCCGCTCCTCCATGCGGGGGTGGGGCAGGTGAAGCTCGTCGCCGTGCTCCGCGAGCAAGGCCCCCTCCTCGTCCAGCGCATAGAGCAGGTCGAGGTCGAGGACACGCGGTCCGCGACGCTCCTCGTTCGCGCGGTCCCGCCCGAGGTGGGCCTCGATGCCGTGGAGCCGCTCGAGCAGGGTCTCCGGGGTGAGGGTGGTCTCCACGAGCACGGCCCCGTTCGTGTAGTCCGGTTGCTCCGCTGGCCCCCCCACGGCGTCGGTCCCGTGCCAGTGGGATCGACGGAGGATCTGCACGTCGCCGTCGCGCTCCAGCAGGGAGAGGGCGCGCTTGAAGGTCCGCTCGGGCTCGCCGACGTTGGCGCCCAGGGCGATGGCCGCCGTGATTCTCGACCTCACCATCTCGATCGCGCCGTCAGGCGGCCTCCCGATCGGGGCCCTGGTTGGAGGACTCTCGGCCTGCCCGAAGGCCGGAGATCAGCCCCCAGCCCACGTACCAGATGCCGAAGCAGAAGAGGAACAGCACCGGCGCGAGGTAGAGGCCCAGCATGAAGAACACGATGGGCACCAGCGCCCGCCGGCTCTGCATGCCGCCAAGCCGCGTGGCGAGGTGGACGTAGCGCACCCGGCTGACCATGAGCAGCGCGAGCGCGGGGAGCATGAGCAAGATCGTGGGCAGGAGCAGGTACTGCGTCATTGCGTCGCGCCACGGCTCCGGCAGGATCGACAGCCCGCGCCCGAGGGGCGTCTGCTGTGCGCCGGAACTCTCGATCGCTCCACCCAGCGAGAGGAACATCAGGACCGTGGAGATCAGCATGCCCGCGGCCGCCGGCGAGGGGAGCCCCGAGAACTCCGAGTGCTCGTCATCTCCCTCGGCGTTGAAGCGGGCCAAACGGAGCACGACCATCAGCGCGAAGGCCGCGGCGCAGATGAAGTGAATCCGCGGATGGAGCAGCTGTTCGTGCTCCAAAAGCACCTTTGCGACCATCGCAGGGGCGACTCCGAAGGTCACGGCGTCGGCCAGGGAGTCGAGCTGCGCCCCGAGGTCGCTGAAGCTATTCGTCAGCCTCGCGACCTTGCCGTCGAGGATGTCGAAGACCCCGGCCGCGAGGATCAGCCAGCAGGCCATCTCGAGGTTCTGCTCGAAGACGGCCTGCTCGGCGCTGCGGGCAAGGGCGTCGATGGCCTTGGAGATCGCGAGGAGGCCCAGGCCCGCGTTCGCGAGGGTGAGTGCGTTCGGCAGCAGGGAGATCGGCCGCCGGGGAATCTTCGGTGAAGGTGACATCTCGGGCACGAGATTACCCGCCAGTGGTGCCGCGGGGCGGCCGTGACCTTAGGATCCGCGGCATGAGCGAAATCGTCAGCATTCACGGACGCGAGATCCTGGACTCGCGCGGTAACCCGACCCTCGAAGCGGAGGTCCTCCTGTCCTCCGGTGCCTACGGCCGCGCAGCCGTGCCCTCAGGCGCCAGCACGGGGATCTACGAGGCCCATGAGCTCCGGGACGGCGAGGGCCGGTTCGGCGGCAAGGGCGTCCTCAAGGCGGTCGAGAACGTCAACACCGAGATCGCCGATCGCCTCTCTGGCGAGGACTCCCTCGACCAGGGCGCGGTGGACCGCGCGATGATCGAGCTGGACGGGACCGAGAACAAGAGCCGGCTCGGCGCCAATGCCATCCTGGCGGTCTCCCTCGCGAACGCCCACGCGGCGGCGGACGAGTGCGGCCTGCCGCTCTACCGCTACCTCGGCGGCGCCGCCGCCCACGTGCTGCCCGTGCCGATGATGAACATCCTCAACGGCGGCGAGCACGCGGACAACAACGTGGACCTCCAGGAGTTCATGGTCATGCCCATGGGCGCGACCTCCTTCACCGAGGGGCTGCGCATGGGCGTGGAGGTCTTCCACGCCCTCAAGGGGGTCTGCAAGAGCCGCGGACTGAACACGGCCGTCGGGGACGAGGGCGGCTTCGCCCCCAACCTCGAGTCGAACGAGAAGGCCCTGGAGCTCATCGTCGAGGCGGTGGAGTCCACCGGGCTTCAGCCGGGCCGCGACATCAAGCTCGCCATCGACGCCGCGGCCAGCGAGTTCTATCGCGACGGCAAGTACCACGTGGATGGTCAGGCCCTGAGCAGCGACGAGCTGACTGGCTACTACAAGGACCTCTGCGACCGGTACCCCATCTTCTCCATCGAGGACAGCCACGACCAGGACGACTGGGATGGGTGGACCGGCATGACCAAGGTGACCGGTGACACGGTCCAGATCGTCGGCGACGACCTCTTCGTGACCAGCGTGGACCGCCTGCGAGAGGGCATGGAGAAGGGTGCGGGCAACGCGATCCTCATCAAGGTCAACCAGATCGGGACCCTCTCGGAGACCCTTGCGACCATCGCGCTCGCGCACCGTCACCGGCTCCGCTGCGTCATCTCGCACCGCTCCGGTGAGACCGAAGACACGACCATCGCCGACCTCGCCGTCGCGACCAACTCGGGCCAGATCAAGACGGGCGCCCCGTGCCGAAGCGACCGGGTCGCGAAGTACAACCGCCTGCTCCGGATCTCGGAGGAGCTGGGGGCCAGCGGTCGGTACGGGCCGCGGGACCTGACCTCGGCCCCCTGATCGGTCCGATCTAAGCCCTTGACCCCCAAGGGGCCCCTTCACGGCCTCGCAACACGGGCGCCCCCCCCTTCGGGAGGCCCGCCTTGCTGCTTGTGGAGAGGGGCCGTGTTGTCCCATGCTGAGAGCCATGGCGATCGTCCGCCCCATCCCCTCACCGCTCCCGGTCCGCATCTTCAAGTCGGCGATCACCTGGTCGCCGGTCTGGGTCCCGGCGCTCCTTTTCTGGCAGATCTCGGTCGGTGGGCTGCGCCCTGCCCTCGCCGAGCAGAAGCGCCTCGAACGGGAGCGGCCGGTGGTCGAGGAGCGGCACGAGCAGACCTCTCAGGAGTTCGAGGTCATGTCGGCGGAGCACCGGGCTTGGGAAGACCCGGTCTACCAGGAGCGGCGGCGTCGCGCCGCCCAGACCGAGGACACGCCCGAGCAAGGCTCCCGCTGAGCGCCACCGGCGCTCTCGGGCACGCCTCGACGCGACCCTCCCCTGCGCCCGGCGCGGAGAGCTGACCCGATCCTCGCCCGAGGCCCGCCCTCGCCACCGGGAGCACTTCGTGGCATCGTCTCTCCCATGGGCCCTCACCCCTCCACCTGGATCTGGTTGACGCTGGCCGCATGGGCGTCGCCGTCCGCGGGCGCGGCCTCGCCGTGGGCGCCGGTCCGGCTCGCCACCGCGGACGAGGGGCCGCTCAGGAACAGCACGCCCCTCCCTGACCAGAATATCGCGGCGACCGCACTCCGGACGGGCGACGAGGCGTGGGGAGCATCGCTCTCGGCGAGCGAAGCCGACCGCGACTCGGCGCGCGTGCGCGCCTTCGATGGCTGGCGCAATGCGCTTCTGCTCTCGAGCGCGGGCGACGGGATCCGACTCCTCCCCGACCCCGACGCGAGACCGGACTGGCTCCCCGACCCGAACCGGACCCATACCCGTCGCTCCGAGGATGCTGCGGTCGCCGTTCAACGGCGCCTCGCCGCGGTGTCCGCGGGGGCCCGGAGCGCGTGGGTCACGCGCTTCGCGCCGGGGGCGGACGCCGCCCTCCGCCGAGAGCTCGACCGGGAGACCGTGTCCCCCGCCGGCCTGGCCGAGGTTGAGCGGACGTTCCCGTGCACGCCAGCCGCCTGCCGCGCGGCGCTCGCCCTCGTGGACCTCGAGCTCGAGGAGGGGCGCCCTGTCAGCGCCACGGTCTGGGCCAGCCGCGCCGCACGCCACGCCGAGCTCGGCGGAGCCGCTTGGGGCGACCGCGCTGGCGACGCGGCCCTCGCGGCGGTGGCCCGGCGCCGGCGCACGATCGTCTCCCAAGGAGCAGCCTCCTTCGTCGGTGACCACACCCGTCCCCAGGCCGCGTTTCCGGGGCCGGACGCGGTGACGGGGGCTCCCCCGACGCTGCGGCTGGAGGCATGCCGGCGCATCTCCGGCATCGACAGGACCCCCCAGGAGCCCTTCGGCCGCGGCCTCGGGTCCGGGCTGGCCTTCTTCATCGACGGGAGCCTCCTGGTCCAGGGCGCGTACGGGGTGCTCCTCGTCGGTGAGGAGAACGACGGATGGGAGGTGCACGCCCGCAAGGGCCTCGATGAGGTCTTCGGGACCAACCGGCCGATCGTGCGAGCGTCGTCCTCGGCTGGTGGTTGGAAGTCCTATCCCGCGAGCGACGGCGAGTACGCCGCGCTCGTATTCGGCCGGGGAGACCGGCGGCGCCCCTTCCTCGACGTCGAGGTCCCGCCCGCGGGGAACATGCTCGGCCTCCTGCGCCACGCGCCGAACGAACAGGGTCTCGACACCGAGTGGGTGCTCCGCGACGGGTTCCAGGTGCGCCGCCCCACGCCCAAGGCCCAGCCCTCGGAGGAGCCGGCCGCGCCCTTGGTTAGCAGGTCCGGGCGAATGGTCGAAGGCTGGAGCTTCGGTCGCGGCTGGGAGTTCCAGCCCGGGCCGGTCATGGTCGACGACTCGATCTTCGTGCTCGCCCGCGGAATGGGCGACTCGACGCACGCAGGATCGGACCACGCCGACGAGGTCCGCCTGCTCTCGATTCACGCTGGTACAGGCGACGTGAAGTGGTCCCGGGAGGTCACCACCGAACGCGGCATGATCGACCCGGCCATGCGCGGGAGGGCCGGCTCCTTCGCGACCACGACGATGCCCCTCAACGTCGACCGCTCCACGGGGCACCTCCTCGTGGGGACGAACGTCGGGCTGATCTGCGCCTATGACGTGGCCGACGGCAGGCTCGCCTGGGCGATCCAGACCCAGCGCCGCAAGGCCTCGGACGGCGGCTGGCCCGGGTCACGACCGCCCGCCGTGGTCGGGGACACCGCGTGGTTCACCCCCTTCGACTCCGAGTTCGCCTACGCGCTGCCCTCCGGGCCCGCCCCCCTGGACGGCGTGCTCTTCCGCGAGCCGCCCCGGGCTCGCCGTGGCGCCATCGACCTCGCCGCCGTCGCTCCTGGCTCCGAGGGCGAGGCCTCCCGACTGGTGCTCCTCGGCCAGGACGGCCGCTTCAGCGCCGTGCTCGTGGAAGAGCCCGGTGGCACGAGGCAACCCGCCACCTACCTCGCCCCCGACGAGCGCTTCGCCGGGAGGCCAGCCGTGGGGGCCGGGGGCCTCTTGTTCGCGGGGACGCGGGAGCTGGGCATCCTGAGCCTCGCCGCCGACCTGCGACTGGTCGCCGCTGCGGCCCTCCCGAGCCGCGGCGCCGGGCGTGGTGGAGATGTGATCCTCTTGGGCAACAGGGTCCACGTCATCGGGCGGGACACGATCTGGATCTGGGACCGCGAGTGATCCCCACGGGCGAGAGGCTCCCCCGAAGCTCTCCCGCGGAAGCGCCGGGCCTCGGATCCGACTCGCAACGCCTGTAAAGCTCTGGTCGCGGTTCGGGGTAACGCCCGTGCCCGGCTAAGTTAGAGCTCGACGCTGGGCGCCCAGCCAGCGCGCGGCCGGGCCTGGAATCGATGTAGGCCCGGATCGGCGGGGCGGCTAGCCCAACCCGCAAGTCATGGAGCCCCTCCCGGGCGGCGCTCACCACGGGCGTTTCACTTCGTATCCCGCACTTCTCGAATCCCATCCGAAACCCGGGACGACTTCCCAGCATGCTCGAATCCAAGCTCGAACGCCTCCGCACGGTCCACTCGTCCATGAAGGGCGAACTTCATCGCGTGATCGTCGGTCAGGAAGACGTCCTCGACGAGCTCCTGCTCGCCATCCTCACCCGCGGGCACTGCCTCCTCGTGGGTGTTCCCGGCCTCGCCAAGACGCTGATGATCTCCAGCCTGGCGAAGACGATGGACCTCTCGTTCAACCGGATCCAGTTCACCCCGGACCTGATGCCCTCGGACATCACCGGCACCGAGCTGCTCCACATCGACCCGGAGACCAGCGCCCGGTCCTTCCGCTTCGAGGCCGGGCCTCTCTTCGCGAGCGTCATCCTCGCGGACGAGATCAACCGGACGCCGCCGAAGACCCAGGCCGCGCTGCTCGAGGCGATGCAGGAGCGCCACGTGACCTCCGGCGGGACCACCCATGCGCTGCCGGAGCCGTTCTTCGTGCTCGCGACGCAGAACCCCATCGAGCAAGAGGGCACCTACCCCCTGCCCGAGGCGCAGCTCGACCGCTTCATGTTCATGGTGCAGGTGGGCTACCCCGACGCGGAGGAGGAGCGAGAGATCCTCAAGCGCACCACCGGCGGGGCCAGCGCCGAGGTCTCCAGCGTCGTTTCCGCGGACGAACTCCGCGAGCTGCAGGAGGCCATCCGTGAGCTCCCGGTGGCCGACGCTGTCTTCGACTACGCCCTCGGGCTGACGCGCGCGACCCGCGTGCGCGCGGGGGACCCGCTGCCGTTCATCCGCGAGAACGTCTCCTGGGGAGCCGGGCCGCGGGCGAGCCAGTTCCTCATCCTCGGCGCCAAGGCCCACGCGGCCCTGGCGGGTCGCACCCACGTGGCCATCGAAGACGTGCGCGCCGTGGCCAAGCCGGTCCTGCGCCACAGGATCGTCACCAACTTCACCGCGCAGGCCGAGGGGATCACCTCCGACCACCTGATCGACCGCCTCATCGAGGAGATCGATCCGGCCCAGGCCGTCGGCGCGGGGCTCCCCGGCGTCCGTGATCAGTCCGCGAGCTGAGGCCAAGCGCGCTCCCTCCCGTGGCCCGTTCCAGCGGCACCATTGACCCCGCCGTCCTCGACAAGCTGTCGGGGCTCGAGCTCGTCGCGAGGCGAGCCGTCGAGGGTTTCATGGCGGGCGTCCACGCCTCGCCCCAGCGCGGCAGTTCCGTCGAGTTCGCCCAGCACCGCGCCTACGCCCCCGGCGACGAGGTGCGGAAGGTGGACTGGAAGGTGTTCGCCCGCTCCGAGCGCCTCGTGGTGAAGGAGTACGTCGAGGAGACCAACCTCTCGCTCAACCTGCTCGTGGACGCCTCGGAGTCCATGGGGTTCGGCTCCACAGGGTGGACCAAGTTCGACTACGCCCGCTGGGGTGCCGCCGCCCTCGCTCACCTCGTCCTCGGGAAGCGCGACACCGCCGGGCTCGTGGTCTTCGACGACGGCATCCGCGCCAAGGTCCCCCCCGGGAACGGTGCCCCCCAGGAGGCCGCCATCCTGCGCTCCCTCGAGGAGGCCTCGCCAGGCGGGCCCACCGCGGTCGGTGAGGTCCTGCGGACCCTCGTGCCCCGCATCCGCCGCCGCGGGATCACCGCGGTGTTCTCGGACTTCTTCGACGACATCGACTCCATCCTCGAGGGGATCAAGCGTCTGGTCCATGAGGGGCACGAGCCGATCCTGTTCCAGGTGGTCGACCCCCTGGAGACGTCGTTCGACCTGGACGCCCTGGTGAAGCTCGAAGGGCTAGAGGGCGCGGGAAACCTGAAGGTCGATCCCAAGGCCATCCGCGAGGCCTACCTCGAGGAGATCCAGGCCCACACCCGCGAGCTCGCCCAGCGCGCCCGTGCGCTCTCGGTCGACTTCGTCCACGTCGTCACCAACGAGCCCCTCGACGCCGTCCTGGCCGCTTATCTGTCCCGCCGCCTCGCTCGGGCACGCTCCGGCGGCTGACGCCGCCGCGCTCATCCGCGAGGCCGCTCCACCTGGCCCCGACCTCCCCCTCCCTCCACACCGCCCACTGCACCGCCCTCAGAGGCACCCTTGATCGAAGGCTTCCTGAACCCAGGACTCGCGATCGGCGCGACGCTCGCCGCCGTCCCGCTCGTGATCCACCTGCTGAATCGTCAGCGCCACCGCCCCCAGCGCTGGGCGGCGATGCGGTTCGTGCTGGCGGCGTACAGGAAGACGCGGCGCAGGGTGCAGCTGGAGAACCTGCTGCTCCTGCTGCTTCGCATGCTCGCGGTGGCGGCCCTCGCCTTCGCGGTGGCGCGCCCCTTCGCGTCCGGCGACAGCCCGCTGGTCGGGCTCCAGGAGGAGCGGCGGGACCTCGTCCTCGTGATCGACGGCTCAGCGTCCACCGGCTATCGCGCTGAGGTGGAGAGCGTCTTCGATCGCATCCGGGAGCGCGCCGGCGAGCTCCTCGAGGGGCTCGACGACGGCCGCGGAGACCGCGTGCGCCTCATCCTGGCGGGCGAACGCCCACGCGTCTTCCCCTGGACCGACCCCGCCGACGCGCGCTCGATCCTGCAGTCCATCGAGCAGCCCCTCGACGAGGCCCTCGACCTGGCCCTCGCCCTCGGTGAGGTGGCGACCGTCTTCGAGGAGAGCGCCCAGCGCGGCGCCGGGGGTGGCGCGGAGATCCGGCTGCTCACCGACCTCCAGGAGAGCGCCTTTCTCTCGATCGCCTCGACCCAGGACACCGACGGCGGCGAGACGCCGCCGGCCCTGGCCGAGCAGCTCGCGCGGATCGACGCCCTCGACCTCGCGGTCCTCGTGGAGGACCTTGGACCCAAGGAGCTCACGCCCCCCAACCTCGCGGTGGAGTCGATCCTCGTCCTCGGTGAGGGGCCGCGTGCCGGAACGCCCTTCGAGGTGGCCGTGGGGGTTAGCAATCACGGCGAGCGAGAGCTGCTCGCCGAGCGCGTCGCCCTCCAGGTCGGCGGCGAGCGGCTCCCCAGCCAGCGCGTCGACGTCCCCGCGCGCGGCAAGGCGGAGGCGGTGTTCACCGTCACGTTGGAGGACGCCGGCTACCACGACATCGTCGCGAGCCTCGAGGGGGACCGCCTGAGCGTGGACGACAGTCGCGCCAGGGTGGTCCTCGCGCCCCCGCCCCTGGAGGTCCTGGTGGTCAACGGCGCCCCCGCGGACCGGGTGGAAGAGGACGAGGCGGGCTACCTCCTCGCCGTGCTTGAGCCGCCCACCGACGAGCTCGGCGTCGACGCCGAGGCAAGGAGCCCGTTCCGCGTACGGTCCATCTCTCCAGCGGAGCTCGAGGCCGCGGACTCCCCCATCGAGGAGGCCGACCTGATCGTCCTCGCCAACGTCCCTGCCCTCCCCAGCGCCGCGATCACGCGGCTGGAGGAGCGCGTCGCCGCGGGCGCGGGGCTCCTCATCACCGCCGGCGACCGGCTCGGGGACCTCCCCAGCTGGAGCGAAGACCTCTTCCGCGCCGATGGAACCGGGCTGCTCCCCGGTGAGCCCGTGCGGCGCGTCTCTGCCGCGGACCGCACCCGCTACTACCGGGTGAGCGAGTTCGATGAGACCCACCCAGCGCTCAACTTCTTCGGTGACGAGCGCTGGCGCCCGTTGCTGGCCGAGGCGCCCTTCTACGACTTTGTTGCGTTCACCCCTTCGCCCGCCGCCCGGGTGCTGGCGACCTTCGACGACGCCGCGCGGAGCCCGTTCCTGATAGAGCGCCCCTACGGAGACGGAAAGGTCACCCTTTGGACCAGCAGCCTCGACCGCGCGTGGAACCGCGTGCCGGACTCACCGGGGACCTTCGTGCCGCTGGTCCTCGAGCTCGTCCAGGACCTCGGCGCGCGCTTCCAGCAGGAGCGAAACCTCGCCGTGGGCACCGGCCTCGAGCTCGTCGTCGACAGCTTTCCGCGCGGGGCGACGCTGCTCTCCCCTTCGGGCGCCCAGCGCCCCATCGAAGGGGACTCCACGGAGCGTCCGGACCGCCGCTGGGCGCTGCCGATGCTCGACGGGAGCTGGATGGAGTCGGTGGGCGTCTACGCCGTCCGGACCGAGGGCGCCCGCTCCGAGCCCCTGGCCGTCCAGCTGGACGCTCGGGAGAGTGACCTCGCACGCGCGACGGCCCTGGAGGTGGAGGCCATCCACCCGGCCCTGCGGGTCGCGACCGTGACCAAGGGCGACGGCAACGCCGCCCCCGAGGCCGCGCCGCGCCAGGGTGAGCTGTGGCGCTGGCTCGCCCTCGCGGCCCTCGTCTTCCTCGTGGCCGAGTCCCTCTGGGGCGCATGGATCGGCACCCGCCGGAGGAACATCTCATGAGCCCGTTCCTCGCTCTCCTCCAGTCCGCTGGCGACGCCGCATCGCCCGCCAGCCGGGCAGCCAACGACTCCATCCAGGAGACCTGGCGCCTGATGGACCTCCCGGCCCTGTGGGTCGTGGTGCTCATCCTGATCCCCGGCGCCTTCGGCGTGGCGTACCTCGCGTACTGGAGGGAGTCGATCTCCTCCAGCGCGCGCTGGACCATGGTCACCCTGCGCGCCCTGAGCTTCCTCCTGCTGATCGCGGTCCTCGCCCGGCCAGTCCATGTGCGGCAGCAGCAGAACGTGATCTCGCCAGAGGTCCTGCTGCTGTTCGACGACTCGGGCTCCATGACCCGGGAGGACCCATACACCGGGGACCCGGAGGCGCGCGCTGCGCTCCAGGCCCTAACGGGGAAGCAGCCCGAGACGCTCCGGCGCACGGACATCGCCCTCGCCGTCCGGGACCAGGTCGAGCAACTCGCGGTCGACCGCGGCTACATCCCCCGCACGTTCCGTTTCTCCGACGACCTTGAGCCCCTGGCCTCCGGCAGCACCCTCGACGGCAAGGGCTCCGCGACCGCCATCGGCGACGCGGTCAGGGCGGCGCTCGCGGGCCACCGCGGGCGCTACGTGTCCGATGTGGTGATCGTCAGTGACGGCCGCTCGAACACGGGGTCGGCCATCGAGGAGGCCGTCGGCGCCGCAGGGGTCGCCGGGGTAGCGCTCAACACGGTGGTCGTCGGAGACGACCGGACGGAGGTCAACCTCGCCATCGAGCTGGTGGACTCCCCGAGCTCCGTGCTCGAGGGCGATCAGATCGAGATCGCCGCGCGCGTGTCGGCCCGAGGCACCGAAGGCGGCAGCGTCGTCTTGCAGCTCGAGGAGCTGTCGACCTCGGGCTCGGATGAGGTCCGCATCGTCACCTCCGAGGAGGTGCCGCTGGTCGACTCGGGGGACCGCGTCGTGCTCGTGGCCGGGCGTGATGCCCTGGACTACGGCTCCAGCGAGCGACGCTTCCGCCTGCGGGTCGACCCCCTCGAGGGCGAGCGCGTGACGGACGACAACCAGCTGACGCTGTCCGTGACGGTCACCCGGGAGAAGGTCCGCGTCCTCTACGTGGAGGGATATCCGCGCTACGAGTACCGCTTCCTCAACACGGAGCTGCGGCGCATCGACGACCGGATCGACGTGCAGCTCTACCTGCTCTCCGCGACACCTGACTTCCAGCAGGACCGGACCCGGGGGCTCCCCTCCCTCACGGCCGTCCCCACCTCGCGCGAGGAGCTGCTCGAGAACTACGACGTCATCATCCTCGGGGACATCAACCCCTACGACATCTCCCCTGACCCCGCCCGCGGTGAGGAGTTCGTGCGCTCGCTGTTCGAGTTCGTCGAGCGCGGCGGCGGCCTGTGCGTGATCGCGGGCCAGTACGACATGCCGCGCTCCATCGCAGGCACGGAGTTCGCAGACCTCCTCCCGGTCGAGCTCGACCGGGCGGGGGTGTCCATGCTCGACGTGCCGACGTCGAAGGAGCATCGGTACACCCTCGAGGACCCCGGAGCCCCCCACGAGATCGTGCGGCTGGAGCAAGACCCGGAGGCCAACCGGGCGCTCTGGGAGAACGAGCGCGGGCTCCGCGGGTTCTACTGGCACTACCCCGTGCGCGGGGCGAAGGCGGGCGCCCAGGTGCTGCTCCGCCACCCCACCGCCTCCCTCGCGGGAGGCGGAGAGCGCGACCCGCTGCTGGTCACGGGGTACTTCCCCTCGGGGCGCACCCTGTTCCTCGCGGTGGAGGCCACGAACCGCTGGCGCTTCCGCTTCGGCTACCGCTACTACGAGGCGTTCTGGCGGAACGCGCTCCGCTGGCTCGCGCTGGGCCGGATGCGCAGCGGCGATCGACGCTTCGAGCTCGAGTCCCTGCGCACCGAGTACGACATCTCGGATCGGGTGACCCTCGAGGCGCGCGTGCTCGACGAGGACTTCCAGCCCAGCGAGGAGCCCTCTCAGGAGGTCATCCTCCGCACGCCTGACGGCGATGAGACCCGGCTCGTGCTGTCCGGCGTCGAGGGTCGCCCTGGCCTCTACCGAGGCACTTACCAGCCAGAGCGGCCTGGCCGATACGTCTCCCTCGTCGAGTCCGAGACCGGCGGTGAGCGCGTTCGGACCGAGTTCGACGTCCTCCTCCCTTCGCGGGAGAACGCCGACCCCAGCCCTGACCCCGTGCTCATGGAGCGCCTTGCGTCCCTCACGGGCGGGGTCGCCACCTCTGCGGCGAGCCTCGAGGTGATCGAGGACGCGTTTCCTCCCGATCAGGAGCGCCGTGAGCCCGTCTCGAGCCAGCTCGAGGACGCCTGGGACCGCTGGGCCACGCTGATCCTCGCGCTCATGCTGCTCGGATCCGAATGGCTCCTTAGAAAACGGATGGAACTCATCTAAGAGGGGCATGGTGGATCGAGCGGAATCATGGCGGGCCGTATGCGGCGCTGGCAGGCACCTGCTGCTGGCGGCGTCGACCACGTTGTGCCTCTCGTGGAGCGCTGTCGCGACCCCGTCGCTGCAGGACGAGCCCGACGAGAACTTCCGCCCGCGCGCCTTCCAGCTCTACGACACCCAGGCCGCCCGCGCCCTCGCCAACCAGGCCGCCGACCACGTGGCCGCAGGCCGCTGGTCCGAGGCCATCGTCGGCCTGCAGGCGCTCATCGAGGATCACCGAGGGGAGGTCCTTGGCGCTCAGCGCCCTCGCGCTCTCGGAGCGCTTCAACCGTCCCAGACGGACGTGCATCCCGGCGCCGCCAGCTGGGCCGCGCGCGCCCTCTTCGACCTGCCCCCCGAGGGGCAGGACCTGTACCGGGAGCGCTTCGGGCGCCGCGCGCGCCTGGCCCTCGAGCGGGCGATCGCCGCCGGGGACCGCGGCGGCCTCTCGGACGTGGCGCGACGCTGGCCCCTCACGGAGTCGGCGGAGCGAGCGTGGTGGGCCCTGGGCGACCTCGAACTCGAGCTCGGCCACGCGGCGGACGGGCTCCGCGCCTGGGCCCGCGCCGCGGCGCTGCGCCTGGGGGAGCCCCAGCGGGTGACCGTGAGCCGCGACGACTGGGCGGCGCTACGGACCGACCTGGGCGAGGGCGCCCCCGGCGCGCTCGCCCGCGCCGACCTGGCCATGGATCTGCTTGCGGCGTCAGGGAGCGAGGGCGGCTCTCGCGCCTCCCGCGAGGCGAGCTTCTCGCGCGGCCCCGCGACTTCCGTGGCAGCCGCCTCGATCACCTCCTCCGTCCGCGAGGGCGAGGACGGGTCCGCCGGTTGGCCCGCGCCCTTCCCGCTGCCACGTGGCCCCTTCGCCAACCTCAACGGCGCCAGTCGCCTCTTCCCGCAGCGCATCGGCGACGTCGTGATCGTGAACACGTCGCGTAGCGTCCACGCCGTCGACGCCTTCGACGGGTCCGGGCTGTGGAGCCTCGAGTCATCCGCCCTCGGCTGGGACGACGTCCGCGGCAAGAGCGACTTCGACGACGCCGTGGACACCTCCGAGCGTGTGGTCACCGTGGCCGCAGGGCGGGGCATCGTCGTCGCCCCCCTGCAGATCCCCTTCTCCTTCGAGCAGCGGGACCAGTACAACGAGATGTCGATCATCGAGGAGATCCCCGAGCGGCGATTGATCGCCCTCGACCTCGCCACCGGGGAGCCCCTCTGGGACACGTTGCCCCCGCCCGCCTGGGACGGGGACTCGGGGTCCTTCGCAGAGCGCATGACGGTGGTGGGTCCCCCCACCGTCGTCGGAGCCCGCGTCCTCGTCCCGATGGCTCGCCTGCGAGGGAGGATCGAGCTGCACCTCGGCTGCTTCGATCTCGCCACAGGTGAGGTCCTCTGGTCCGCGCCCGTGGTCACCGGCCAGCGCACGCTGAACATGTTCGGCCGGGCCAACGTGGAGTTCTCCGCCCCTCCCCCCGTCGTCCTCGGCGATACGATCATCGTCGCCACCCAGCTCGGCCTCGTCGCGGCCCTCGACCTGTTCACGGGGGAGACCCGATGGGACGCCCTCTACGAGCAGGTCCCGATCCAGCCGCCCCAGTACTACGCCGCGGGGTGGATCGCCAACCGCTGGCGGAACGCGCCGCCGCTCATCGTGGACGACACCGTGCTGGTGGCGCCCTTCGACGGCGAGGCCCTGATCGCCCTCGACGCGGAGACCGGTGCGACCCTCTGGTCCATGGACCAGCGGCTCCTGACACGGCAGCTGGGGATCCGCTCGACCACGAGCCGCCGCCGCCCCGGCGCGGGACTCGTGCTCTTGGCCGCCGACGACCGGAGCGTGCTCCTCGGCGGCACCGCCGTCGTCTCCGTGGAGTTCCCGCGGGGCACCCGGCTCGGCCCGCCCCTCAGGCGCGCCTGGGCGTGGCCCCTCGAGGGGACGCTACAGGGCGACGCCGGTTTCCCGGCGGTGGACGCGGACAGCGTCTTCGTGCCCACTGGCAAGGGCGTGGTCGTCCTGGATCGACAGAGCGGACGGGTCCGGGAGGAGGTCACGGGAGGGCGGCTCGGAGCGGGTCAACTCCTCGTGGCCGACGGGATGCTCTTCTCGACGGACGGCGACTTCTTGAACGCGCGCTTCGAGTGGGCCGCCATGGTGGCCCGGGCTCGCGCCGCCGCGCAGGCCCCCGGCGCCTCGGGGTCCGAGACCTACGGCCTCGTGAGGCTCCTCCTCGAGCGCGCGGAGGCGCTGCTCGAGCGCGGGGCGATGGTCGAGGAGGCCCTGGGTCTCAT
The DNA here is from genome assembly GCA_938075305.1 of uncultured bacterium. Lineage (GTDB taxonomy): Bacteria > Planctomycetota > UBA1135 > UBA1135 > Saltatorellus. Next base: position 7,852 of record CALJGV010000015.1, on the reverse strand, counting down.
CGACGAGGCCGAGGCCGCTGTCGCGGCCTTCGACGCCGGGGGCACCGACGACCCCGAGCGGGTGAGCGGGGCGTCCATGCGCCGGTACCAGGTCCACCGCGGGTTCCTCCTGCGGTCCCGCGGCGAGCGCCTGCGCGGGGACGCTGACGCCGCGCGGGCTGCCGCCCGGGATGCTGTCGAGTTCAGCGCCTCCCGCCCCCTGCGGCTCGAAGCGCTCCTCGCGCTCCACGAGATCGAGCGCACCCGCGACCCGCTCGCTCGCGCCGCGATCGTGGACGGGATCCTGGAGCGCCACGCCGGGCTCGATGTCGCGGTGGAGGCCAGCTCCCTGGGCGCCCAGTGGAGCGCCGAGAGCGCACTGGGTCGCGTCATGGAAGCGGCCCGGGACGACGCCGGGACCGGCGACCGCCTGATGACCGCTTCCCTCTGGATCGATCCGTGGAGAGGCCCCGTGACCCCCCGGTCCGCCTCCCTGCGCCCCGAGTCCGAGAACATGGGTGGCGTGGTCTCCGCCCGCATCCCCGCGGGGCTCTTCGCCCGCATCAGTCAGGTGGAGATGGCGCGGGCGCTCCCCGACCTCGAGGCCGCGCTGAAGTCCGAGCTCACGGCGCTCCACGCCGTGCTACGCGAACACCCCGCAGAGCGGCTGTTCGAGACGACGAGCGCCCAGTGGGCCGCCGCTCGGATCTTCGCCATCCGCATGCTCCACCAGGGCTCCGCCGCCATCGCGGACCTCGAGGTCGAGGCGGACGAGGCGCTCGCGAGCGCCCGCTCGGCCTACGCGAGCTCCGGCTCCGATGAGCTGCTCGAGCGGCTCCCCAGGCTCTATCCAGGCTCGGCCGCCGCCACCCGGGCGGCGGAAGACCGGGTGGAGTTCGCCATCGAGCGGGGCGACCCCGAACAGGTCGCGCAGCTCGTCATCTCGGCCCTCTCCTTCGACTGGCATCCGGCCCGGTGCACGGCGCGCGAGGCGTCCCAGCTGGCGCGCCTGGCCGAGGTCATGGGCGAGGCAGGCAACCTCGAGCTCCGCGCCAGCATCGCCCTGAACCTCGCCCGCTACCGCCCCTCGCTGGAGGTGGAGCTGGCCTCCGTCGGCACCCAGCGCCTCGAGGACCTCGCCACCCGGTGGCGGGCCGCCCTCCCCATCGTCGAGCCCACGAGCTCGACCTTCGACCAGCAGGTCACCATCGATCACGCCGCGAGCAGGGCCGGGGACTTCACGCCCGTCGGCTCCCTCCGGCTGAACGGGGACCCCGCACGCGAGATCCCCGCGGGCACCCAGGTGCTCTTCGCCGCCTCGCGGGACCAGTTCGCGGCGGTGTCCCCCGGCGTCGGCGTCCGCTGGGCCCACCCCGCGGACCTCGGCCTCGGTCGACGGGACAGGGAGCCTCGCGTCTGCCCCACCGGGGACAGCGTGATCGTGGCCGAACGGGATCGCGTCATCAGCCGCGACGCGGCGACGGGTGAACTGCGGTGGGAGTTCGAGATCCCCGACCGCGGCATCACCTCGGCCACGGTCTCCGGCGGGGTCGCGGTCATCGTCTCCCGCTTCCTCGATACGGGGAAGCCGGCGGAGGTCTACGGCCTGGACACGGTGCTGGGGATCCAGCTCTGGAAGCTCGGCGTGATCGGTGATCGCTTCCACCCCGAGATCAAGGTCGCCAACGGCCGGTTCGTCCTCCTGCCGCTCCGCGGGACCCAGGCGGGGGTGCACGACCTCTCCACCGGGCAGCCGTTGTCGGCGCCGAACACCGGCCAGCTCAACGCCCGGGAGGCCCAGTCCGCATGGGCGGACGGAAGGCACCTCGTGCTCGCCACCATCGAGGGGGGCTACAACACCCGCTCGGAGAACCGGGTGGTGGCCTTCGACCTCGACGACGGCCTCGAGGTGTGGAAAGTGGACCTTGACCGCTTCGATGGAGGGGTCCACAACCTGGTCGGACTGGTGGACCTGCCCAGGGAGGTCGGGAGCACGGAGCGGGTGCGGCTCGCGATGCTGGAGCGGGTCGGCAACTCCGGGTCCCGTCGCAGCAACCTGACCCGGCCCCAGCTGGGCCTGCACGTCATCGACGAGGAGAACGGGATCATCCGTCGCGCGCCGCTCGCGGCGATCGACAGCAAGACCCACCTCGTGGGCGTCAACATCCGCGTCCGCGTCGTGCTCGACAGCCCCCTGCTGATCGGCATCACGGAGAACGGCGAGGCCCCTCCGCTGCTGGAGGGCATCCACGCCAGCCGCGGGGTCATCTGGCGGCAGGCCTCGGCTCGCCCGCTCCAGGCCTCCGGCGTCGAGAGCCTGGCCGCTCCTGCGCTTGGGGATGGCGTGGTCGCGATGCTGGTCCGCCAGGCCACCGGACAGAATCGATCGGTTCGGCCCGATATGCGGCTGATGTTCCTGGACAGCGCCACCGGACGGCACGTGGAGACGCGCCCCGTCGAGTCCGGCGGGATCTCCGCCCGCTGGCGGAATCTGAGCGGGATCGGCGGGTCCCTGGTCATGATGGGCGCCCGGCGGATGGCCGTGATGCAACGATGAAGCTCCCCCTGCAACAACTCAAGTCAATCGCCGTCGCGGCCGCTGGCCTGGTGGCGATGGGCGCGGGCGGCGTGGAGCTCTCTGGCCTCACCCCCTTCGGCTCGCCCCCTGCCGGCCTGGCCACGTCCCCCGCCAAGGCGCCCGCTCCCCTCGATGACGGTCAGCGGACCGCGACGACGCGGGGCGTGAAGATCACCCCCGAGCAGGAGCGAGCCACCGAGCGGGGCCTCGCCTGGCTCGCCAGGGAGCAGAACACCGACGGGTCATGGACCGCCGCCGTGGGGTTCAAGCTCAACAACTCCTACCGCTCGACCAGCTCCGCCGCGGCCCATGTCGGCGTCACCTCCCTGGCGGGCATCGCCTTCCTCGCGGGCGGGCACCTGCCCGGCCGTGGCGAGTACGGAGAGGCCCTCGATCGCGCGGTGGACTTCGTGCTGGGCTGCGTCCAGGAGGACGGCTACATCACCTTCGCCGGGACGCGGATGTACAGCCACGCCTTCGCCACCCTCTTCCTGGCCGAGATCTACGGCATGACCCACCGGGAGGACGTCCGCCTGCGCCTCCAGAAAGCCGTCGACTTCATCGTCAAGTGCCAGAACGAGGAGGGCGGCTGGCGCTATGTCCCCCTCGCCCGCGAGTCGGACATGTCCATCGTCGTCTGCCAGGTGCTGGCGCTCCGCGCAGCCCGGAACATCGGGATCCGCGTGCCCAAGTCCACCGTCGACCTCGCGATCCGCTACGTCGTGGACTCCGCCGTGACGGGGAACCAGCGACGGTCGGTGCGCTACAGCGCCCTCGGCACCTTCAGCTACCAGCGCCAGGCGCAGTCCCGTTCGACGTTCCCCCTGACCTCCGCGGGGGTCACGGCGCTCAACGGGCTCGGCATCTACTCCGACGAGCTGATCGACCGCGGCATCGACTTCCTGAACTCGCAGTTCGACAGCTTCAACCGGCGCTACGGCGCTGTCGGTCACTACTTCTTCTGGTACGGCCACTACTACGGGGTGCAGGCCATGTACACGAAGGGGGGGCACGACTGGGTGAACTACTTCTCCCGTCTGCGTGAGCTACTGATCCGATACCAGCGAGCGGATGGTTCCTGGCCCAACGAGACCGGACCCGGCGGCGCCTTCAGCACGGCCATGGCCTGCTTGATCCTCGAGATCCCCTACGACTTCCTCCCCATCTTCCACCGCTGATTACCGGATGAGCGCAAAGGACACGAGCAGCGCCGCCGCGAGCCAGCGCGGAGTGGAGGGAACCACCGCGCGGGTGGAGACCCCGCTCCTCAACGCCCTGCTGCGGCGGCTGCGGGGATCGCTCTCACGCGGTGTCCTCCTCCACGGTGTGGGCACCGTCCTGGCGGCGGGCGCGGCGTGGCTGCTGTTCATGTATGCGGCCGACCGCCTGCTGCGGCTCCCGGCGCCGGTGAGGATCCTCCACCTGGCCGTCCTGGCTGGCGGCACCCTGTACCTCCTGCGCCGGAGCCTCTTCCAGCACGTCCGCGCCCTCCCCGGCCGCCCGGAGCTCGCCATGCTCGCCGAGCGCGCGGTCGACAGGGACCGCCGGCAGGACCTCTTCGTTAGCGCGGTCCAGCTCGATGGCTCCGTCCCCGCCGACTCGCCGGCCGCCGAGCTCGTTCGCGACGTGGCCGCCCGCGCCGAGGCGCTGGCCGCGAGCGTGGACCTGCGCCGGGTCACGGACGGGCGAGGCCCGAGACGCCGCATGGCGACGGCGCTGGTCGCGCTGGCCGCCGCCACGGCGGGCCTCTCCGCCGAGCCGGCCATGGCCCGCATCTTCGCGGCCCGGATGCTCGGCGCCAACGTCGCCTGGCCGCGGGCGACCACTCTGGAGGTCTCCGTCCCCGACGACGCGCCGGGCCTCGAGGTCCGGCGTCCCGACCAGGAGACGATCCTCGTGCGGGCGGCGCGCGGGAGCGACGTGCCGCTCATCGTGACCGCCCTGGGCGACAAGCCCGAGTTCGTCACCGTGACCTTCGAGAGCGGGACGTCCATCGAGGTCGGTCCGAGCGGCCCCGGTCAGTATCGCACGCTGCTCCCCTCCCTCCAGGAGTCCACGTCGCTCACCGTCGTGGGCGGCGACGACGATCGAGGCGTCCCGAAGATCGTGGTCGAGGTCCTCCAGCCCCCCGACATCGCAGGGCTGGCGTTCGTGATCGAGCCGCCCGCCTACGCGGGCCTGCCGATCCGCACCGAGTCCGAGACCAAGGTCTCCGTCCTCGCCGGCTCCCGCGTCACCGTCCACGTGAAGACCGACCCCGCGGACGCCACGGGCATCGCCCGGACCTTCCCGGATGACCAGGTGCGAGAGCTCGAGTCGGTCCCGTTCCCCCGGCTCGGCCCCGCCCCCACCGAGGGCGAAGCCCCCGCTCCCAGCCCGGGGCTGAGCTTCTCCGACGTGATGGTCCAGTCGCTCCGCTTCCGGGTGGAGCTCACGGACGCCGCCGGCCTCGGGAACCCCGACCCCGCGCTCTTCGGGATCGAGGTGGTGCCGGATCGGCGCCCCGAGCTGCTGGTGCTGGCGCCGGGCCGTAGCGAGACCGAGGTCGTGGAGGGTGGCGTGGTCCCCCTCCGGGTCCTTGTCCGCGATGACTTCGGCGTCGGCGGCGTCCGGCTCGAGGGCCGCGACGCCGCGACCGACGAGGTCCTCGATTCCCGTCCCCTCGAGGTCACCATGGTCGCGGACCCCACGACCGCCTCAGAGGGGCGCACCCGCGTGGCCGCCCTTGCCTCGAACCCCATGGAGGTCAAGGCCCTATTCCCCTCGGCGGAGTCCCTCGTGGGGAGCGTGACCGCGCTCTTCATCGAGGCCAAGGACACCCGAGAGCCAGAACCCAACGTCTCCCGCACCAGCGCGCTCCTCGTCCGCGTGGTGAGCACGGACGAGTTCATGCGCGGCCAGCGTGACGGCTTGAGCGCCGCGGCCGAGGCCGTCGAGCGTCTCGACCGGACCATGGAGCCCGCCAAGCGGGACCTGGAGGCGCTGCTCGCCTCGCTCTCCGGCGACGCCGCAGAGCTCCCCGATCCGGGGGCCCTCGTCCGCGCCGCCAACGAAGCCCGGCGCCAGCGCGGGGACCTGCGTTCGATCGCGAGGGACCTGTCTGGACTCGCCGCGGCCATGATCTACTCACGACTCGACGAGCGCTCCGGCGCCCTCGAGCGCCGCCTTTCGGAGCTCACCGCGGCCTCGACCGAGCGGAGCTTCGACGACGAGGCGTGGGCTGCAATCTCAGACGAGCTCGCGGCCGGTCAGCTCGGCAACCCCGAGCGTGCCGGAGACCTCGTGCGCATCGTCGGGATCGCCCTGGAGGCCACTGGCCCGCGCATGGAGGCGTGGATCTCCTCGCTCGAGGCTGTCCGGGACGCGGGCGACCTCGAGAGCGCCAGCAACGCGCTCGCCGAGGCAGACCTGCGGCTCACCGAACTCCGGGCGACCATGGACCGTCTCACAGGAGAGCTCGGAGAGTGGGACAGCCTGCAGTCGGTGCTCTCGCTCACCCGGGACATCCTCAGCCGGCAGAAGAACCTCAAGGAGCGGACCCGCAAGGCAGCGGAGAACGACCGATGAAGCGAATCCTCCCCACGATGATGCTCCTGCTCGTCACGGCGGTGGGCACCGCTGGCCCGGCGCTCGCTGCGCCCCAGGACGACCGGTCCCGGGACCGGCGCGCCCTCGCGGACGAGCAACTCAGCCTCCAACGACAGATCAAGCGCCTGCGCGAGAAGATCGTGAAGCTCGCGCCCCGCTACGAGGCGGAGCAACGCCCGGGCGCCGCGGCGCTCCTGCGCCAGGCCCTGGAGTTCCTCGACGAGCGGCCCACCGACGCCGACGGTCGAACCATCGAGGAGCTCATGAACAACTCGAGCGAGGACCTCGAGGGCAACCGGGTCCTCGCGGCCCTCGAGCGGCAGGAGCGCATCATCGGGCGCGTCGCCAGGCTGCTGGACATCCTCACCGAGCGAGATCGGCAGGAGTCGATCGAGGAGGACCTTCAGCAGATCAGGGAGATCCGCGCCGAGCTGAACGCCATCGCCAGCGAGGAGCAGGAGATCCGCAAGGACACCGAGGCCCTGCGCCAGGACGCCACCACCCCCGAGCAGCGGGAGGTCCTCGACCGGATCGACAGCGCCATCGAGGAACAGCAGCGCCTCCTACGCGAGAACGAGGAGCGCTCGCGGGCCTCCGGTCTGCTCGACGCCGAGCGGCTCCTGAGCGAACTCAAGGCCCTGGAGGCCGAACAGCGAGCGCGCGCCGAGGAGTTCCGCGCCGCCAACGCGGGGGACCGGGCCATGTTGGAGTCCATGCGCCCCTCGCTGGCTGCAGCCCGCTCCGATGAGGCTCGCGCGGCGGACCTGGACCGCGCAGCCGCCGCCCTCGAGGAGGCCTCAAGAAGCGCCTCCCCCACCACCGCCACGCCCAAGGCTGCCGGGGAAGCGGCGGCCGAGCTAGATCGAGTGGCCGACGACCTCGAGCGACGCGGCGAGCTCGCCGGCGATGACGAGGTGCTCGAGGCCGCAGGGGAGCTCCGTGAGGCCGCGCAGGAGATCGCCCGGAGCGCGGACGAGGGCGCAGATCCGAAGGCGCGCGCACGGGCCACCGAGGCCGCAGCCGAACGCGCCCGGGACGCCCGCGCGGCGGCGGCCGAACGGAGGGCAGCCGCCAGTGAGGGGCGCCGCGAGGCCCAGGACACGGCCGAGGCCCTGGCGGAGGCCGCTGAGGCCGGCGAGCGCCGCTCCACCGCCGAGCAGGCCGCGGAGATCGGGGCCGCTCTCGAGCGAGCTGAGGCCGCGAGCGCCGCGCGCGCCGAGGCCGAGCGCGAGGCGTCAGGGAACCCGGGAGACTCCCGCGCCGCCCGCGAGGCCGAGGCGCGTGCACGGGAGGCGCGTGAGGCCACGGCGGAGGCCCTCGCGGCCTTGGATCGGGCCCTCGGCCGCGCTGCCGGCCAGGCCGACCGAGCAAGGGAGCGCCAGGAGGGCGCCGCTCAGGCGGCCGCCGAACTCGAGCGTGAGGCGCGCCGCGCCGCGGAGGCTGGTCCTGAGGGGGCGATCCCTGGAGCCTCCGAGGCGGCCGCCGCCCTGGAGCGCGCCCGCGAGGCCATGGAGAGGGCTGCCTCCGCAGCGCGCGATGCCGCATCCGCTGCGGCCCAGCAGAGTGGCCAGCAGCAGAGTGGCCAGCAGAAGAGCGGCCAGCAGCAGAGCGGCCAGCAGCAGAGCGGCCAGCAGCAGAGCGGCCAGCAGCAGAGCGGCCAGCAGCAGAGCGGCCAGCAGCAGAGTGGCCAGCAGCAGAGTGGCCAGC
>CALJGV010000014.1 GCA_938075305.1 uncultured bacterium | reverse complement strand
AGGAGCGGGACGAGGTCACGTCATGGGCGACGCCCATCGTCGTGGAGCACGACGGGCGCCAGCAGGTCATCGTGAGCGGCACCCGCCGGGTCTGCGCCTACGACCTCGAGGATGGCTCGGTCATCTGGGAGTGCGCCGGGCTCTCGAACAACGTGGTCGCCTCCCCCGTCGCCGCCGACGGCATGGTCTTCGCCGGCAGCAGCTACGTGCGCAAGCGCATGCTCGGCATCCGGCTCGAGGGCGCCAAGGGCGACATCACCACCACCGACCGCATCGCCTGGCGCCGCCAGCGCGGGACGCCCTACGTCCCCTCGCCGCTGCTGCTCGACGGGTGGCTCTACTTCCTCAATCACTACCAGGGCTTCCTCACCCGGGTCGAGGCGGCGACCGGCCTCGAGCCCAACCGGGCCATGCGGCTCCCGGGGATGAACGACATCTACGCGTCCCCGGTGGCGGCCGGCGGCCACGTGTACATCACCGACCGCAGCGGCGTCACCGCCGTGCTCCGCGCCGACCCGGCGAACCCGGAGATCCTGGCCCACAACATCCTCGACGACACCTTCAGCGCCTCCGCCGCCATCGTCGGGGACGAACTCTTCCTCAGGGGTTCCCAGGCGCTCTACTGCATCTCCGCGCGCTAGGAGTCAGGCGGCCGCAGCACGGGCTCGAGGTCGCGGGCGGCAACAGCCATCGGCGGCCCTCAGGGGCAGAAGCTCACGTCCAGGCCGTCACTGAAGTTGAAGCCCGCGGCGCCCTGGTCCCGGTAGCAGTACTGGAAGTAGTAATGGGTGCCGGCCACGACCTGACCGGCCCCTGCGTTCAGGGGCGGCGCGCCGAAGTCGAGGGCGAAGAAGGCGCTCCCGAGGAAGTTGGCCGGGGCCACCGGGAGCCGCTGGATGCCGCCGCTCTGACCGATGCAGAGGAAGCCGTCCCCGAGCGGCACCTGGCCAGGCGCGATCCCGTAGAAGAAGAAGCCGGCCTGGTTCGGCGGCAGGAAGAACACTTGCAGGATGAAGTCGTTGTTGAGGATCGAGGAGGTCCCACCCGCCCCGATGCGCGCACCGGCCCCCACGGAGTTCGGAGCCCCCACGCAGTAGCTCGACGGCGGCGGCTCCGGGCAGTCGTCGATCGGCACGTCGAAGAAGGTCAGGGCCCCGACCCCGCGGCTGTTGGTGATCCAGGGGCCGTCCAGGGCGTGGCCGAGGTAGGAGATCCGCGTGGCGCTCCCCGGTCCGGGGAGGTCCAGCACCACCGCGTTGCCAACCGCTGACCCGCCGGCCACGAGCTGGCCGTTGCTGAGCTGGAAGTGGACCTGGGCGCCAGGCTCCCAGACCATGGCGTCGTCCTCCTCCTCGAAGGTCAGCAGGATCCGGTCACGGGTCGAGTCGACCCACGCCGCGCTCTGGATGTTCGGGGCGTTGACGTTGCTGGTGTCGGTGGAGCCGTAGAGGTCCCGCAGCACCAGTCGCGAGATGCGCTCGCCCAGCTCATGGTATCCCGCATTCCGATAGTGGCATCCGTCGTGGGTGGGCGCCGCCGTCGTGGACATGACCTGAAGGTCCGCGTAGACCTCAGGGAGCTGGCGCTGGACCTCTCGCACCCCGCGTCCGCTGACCCCGCACCCGGTGCGCACCTGGAACACGTAGAGCTGCTCGAGGGCGGGGAAGTCTCCGTGCCAATCGTTGTACAGGAGGTCGAAGTTCTGGGCGTGGAGCGCCTCGTCCCCGTTGTCGCTCTCGCCCTGGTACCAGAGCAGGGCCCGCGCGGTGGACGCGATCCCCGCGAGCCTCGTGCGCCACAGGAAGCGGCCGTAGATCGTGTTCAGGTTCTCCGGGTCCGCGGCGTCCCGCTGGTGCTGGGTGCTGTTCGTGCCGCCCAGAGCCCCATTGATGATCGCCACCGGGACCCCCTCGAAAGCCATCACCCGCTGTGCCAACACGTGGCCCCACTGGCCGATGCCCGCGTGGCCGTAGCGCATCTCCGCGTCCGCCATGTCCCAGCCCTGGTCGAGGGCGACGGCGGGGTTGTCCAGGGTCGTCCCGAAGGTCCGGATCCAGGGGCTCTGGGCGAGGTTCGCGAGGCCCTCGTTCCAGAAGTCCCAGGCCACCGCGTTGGACTGGCCCTGGATCAGGAGCGTGTCGCCACAGGCGATCCGCCGACGGACCGCGACCGGGGTCACGGTCGTTCCAGCCACGAGCCGCACGGTGAGCCGGTAGTCGTGGAAGCCGGCGTCGATCTGGGGCGCGAGGGAGAACGGAGCCTCCCCGCCGCCGTAGGTCAGCGGCTGGCCCACGGTGACGAAGGGCTGGCCGTCTCGCAGGACCTCCACCTCCACCCGGTCGAAGCCGGGGCTCTGCACCCGCCCCTGGATGCCCACGCTGGCCCGCCCCTGCCCGTCGCGCTGGAGGACCTGGCCGCTGCGCGGCGCCAGGTCGAGGGTCACCTCGGGAGGCGCGCTCGAGAGGTACTTGGCGAAGAGGTAGCCCTCCACCGCGGACCGCTCCACAGCGCTCAGGACGCGGTCGTAGATCATCGCCTCGGAGATCCGCCCCACGAAGCCGAACCCGCCCCCGAACGACCCCACCTCGATGCCGGTGTCCGTGTGCGGCGGCGCGCTCCCGGTCCCCACCTGAACGCCGTCCTGATAGAGGGTGCCCACCTGGGTCTGGGCATCGTAGGTGGCCACGAGCACCACCAGCTCACCGAGACCCACCGGCTGTCCGCTCGTGACGAAGATGCCCGAGTGGTACATCCGGGCGAGGTCGGAGCTCTCGAAGTAGACCGCGTGCTGGGAGCCCCCTGAGAGAACGTTGTTGGTGGCCGAGAAGTCGTCGACGGCGCAGACCATGACCTTGGAGTAGCTGCCGGTCACCATGCCGTCGGGGCGCGCCAGGGAGTCGTTACCGTCGAAGACCAGGGTGGGGTGGCCGCCAGGGCCGTGGGCCTCGTAGGCCGGCATGCGCGAGCCGTCGCCCTGCACGAGGTCGAGGCCCGCGGGACTCGAGTCGCGCCAGGCTTCCACCTGGTCCCCCAGGCGCAGCTCCGCCCCGGACTCCCCCGTCAGCCAGAGGATGCGACCGGCCGAGGGGCCCTGGGCGAGGGCGGGGGCGGCGAGGAGCAGGAGCAGACCGAAGCTGGGGAAGCGCATGGTCACCATCCTACCGGACCGTCCTTCTTCAACCCGGGCGCAAGGGCGCCGCCCGCCCGATCTGGCTCCCCTCTGGCTCGCTTTGGGCTCGCGCGTCGACGCCGGCTCGGGGCGGCGAGGTCCTGACCTGATGAACGGAGTCGAGCCCCCGGGCGCGCGCTGCGCCCCGAGGTCCCGGCGTTGACGGCTCCATCGTCAGGGCCCCTCGCTTTGGATCACTGGAACGTGATCTCGAAGCCGTCCGTGAAGTTCGAGACCGGGCTCCCGAAGATCGCGTCCCGGAACCACGTGAGGAAGTCGCGGGCGTCCCGCTCGATCCAGGTCCGCAGCGGATCCGCCCGAACCACGCGCGGGTAGGATCAGGCCATGAACGCGATCATCGGCCGACTCATCTCCGGCGTCTTCGGGGCCATTGGCCTCGTGATCATCGTGTCCCTGTGGACCGCCGAGGGGTTCGGTGAACCCCCGCTGTTCTTCAAGCTCGTGGGGACCCTCATCGCCTCGATCTTCGTCCTGGTCGGCGTCGCGGGCGCCCTCGGCCTCCAGCCGAAGGCCCCGCCCATCGGGCCCATCCGCGGCGCCAGCCCGCGCGGGCGGCCCGGCGCAGCCCAGCTGGCCTGCACCAACTGCGGCGCGTCCCTCGGGGAAGGCGCGGACGTCTCCCCCAGCGGAGACGTGAAGTGCACCTACTGCCAGCGCTGGTTCAACATCCACGGGCAGGCCTGAGGCCGACGGCGGGGGGCGCCCAGCGTTCCAGCCCACAGGTCCAGCCCCATGGTCCCATGAACTTCCATAGCACCGAGCGAGCGCGTGAGACCGCCAGCTTCCGGGAGGCGATCCTGCGCGGACTGCCGCCGGGAGGGGGGCTCTACTTCCCGGACTCGATCCCCAGCCTCCCCCTCGAGACCTGGTTGAGCGATGAAAGCCCGGAGCCCCACGAGCTCGCGGCGGAACTCATCTGGCCCTTCGCCGAGGGCTCCATGGCGCGCGGAGACCTCGAGCGCATCTGCGCGGAGGCCCTGGACTTCCCCTTCCCCCTGGTCGAGACCGACCCCCGGCGCCACGCCCTCGAGCTCTTCCACGGCCCGACGCTCGCGTTCAAGGACGTCGGCGCCCGCTTCCTGGCCAGGGCGATCAGCCACTTCAGCGACCAGCGAGTGACGGTCCTCGTCGCCACCAGCGGGGACACCGGCAGCGCGGTGGCCCAGGGCTTCCACGGGGTCGAGGGCATCGACGTGGTGCTGCTGTATCCCAGGGGGCGGATCAGCCACGTGCAAGAGCAGCAATTGACCACGGTGGGCGGCAACGTCGAGGCTCTCGAGGTGGACGGGGCCTTCGACGACTGCCAGGCCATGGTCAAGCAGGCGTTCCTCGACGCCGACCTCCAGGCCGCGCGTCCTCTCACCAGCGCCAACTCGATCAACATCGCCCGCTGGATCCCACAGGCCACCTACTTCGCCATCGCGGTCCAGGAGCTCGGCCCGGACATCGTGTTCAGCGTGCCGTCCGGCAACTACGGGAACCTCGCCGCGGGGCTGCTCGCGCACCGCATGGACATGCCGTGTAGGGGGTTCGTCGCCGCCACCAACGTGAACCGCGTGATTCCCGAGTACCTCGAGACCGGTGAGTACCGACCCCGCCCGAGCACGCCGACTATCTCCAACGCCATGGACGTCGGGGACCCCAGCAACTTCACCCGCCTGCTCCGGCTCTTCGGGGACGACCTCGAGGCGCTCCGCTCCGCGGTCAGTGGCTTCCACCTCGACGACGACGGCACCCGAGAGCGGATGAGGCGGGTCCACGAGGCCACCGGCTACGTCCTCGACCCCCACGGCGCCATCGGCCACGCGGGACTCGACGACACCCTCGCCCGGGAGCCGGGAGCCACCGGCGTCTTCCTGCACACCGCCGCGCCGTGCAAGTTCGGCGAGGTGGTGGCCGACGCCACGGGCCACGCGCCCCCCGTGCCTCCTCACCTGCAGGCCATCATCGAGCGCCCCAAGCAGGCGGTCCGGATCCCCGCCACCTACGCCGCGCTGCAGGCTCACCTCCACGGGTGATGACGCGGACCGCGCGCGCCCCCCACGGCACGTCAGCGCACACCAGGCGTCGGCCCCACGGCTGGCCCGCCGGCGGGCGCCTCCTCCCGGTGCTCCGGGCGAAGCCGGCGTTCCGCCGTGCCCGCCGCCCAGAGGCCGCTGAGCGCCCCCAGGAGGTGGGCGGCGGGCAGGGGGCGCCAGCCCGCGAGCTCGGTGCCCGCGAAGAGAGGGCGCTGGAGGCCGAGCTCGGCCAGGGGCTTCGCCACGGCGAGGGCGAGGACCACCGCCCAGAGCGCGCGGGCGAGGCGCGGATTGCCGGCTGCGCGCAGCTCGATGAGCGCGAGGAGCACGACCGCCGCGGTCGCAGGCGCCGAGAGCCCCCCGTACACGGCAAGCTGTGGCTGCCAGCCAAGGGCCCAGAGCCCGGGCAGGAGGGCCGAGGCCCCGAGGGCGCGGCGCAGCCGCTGCGGACAGCGGCGCTCGCAGGCGGCGGCCGCCCAGAGGAAGACCACGAGGTTCCAGGCGAGGTGAGGCACAGAGAGGTGCACCAGCGGCGCGGTCACGAGCCGCCACACCTCGCCGCCTGCGACGAGGTCTCGCCGGTAAATCAGGGCCTCGCTCAGCCCCGGCGCGAGCCACAGCCCGACGCTGGTGGCCGCGAGCCCCAGGGTCAGATACGGGACGGGCGGCGGCTGCACAGGCTCGCGAGGGCTCCAATGGCGATCAGGGCCGTGACCAGGTCACCGCCCACGCTCCCTCCACCGGTGTACCCAGCCTCCCGGTAGACCTTGTACTCCTCCGGAGACTCCTCGACTCGCTCCTGGAAGCGGCTCAGTTCGTCCTGGAGGTTCACGATCAGCTCCCCGGTGGCCAGCTCGAGCCCCTCCATGGAGTCAAGACGGAGCTGCTCGCTCAGGTTGACGGGAGTGCCCTTCCCCGTGAGGTGGCTCAGACCCGGCGCACGGAAGAGGAACTTGCGACTCGCAATGTCGAACACCGCGGCGTCCACCATGGTGCTGGTGTCATTGATCTCCCCGCTCACCACGTAGGCGCCCACGATCGTCCAGTACGTCACCGAGGTCCAGTCCTCGTCCGTGTGCTGGACCTGGTCGTAGGAGATGAGCGCGATCACATCGATGTCGTACATCGAGCGGATCTGATCGAGGTTGGCGAAGCCGCCTCGGGCCTGCAGGTAGGCCGTGGGGATCTCCTCGATCGACTCCACGAAGGGCACCTCCTCAAACTGGCTCGCGATCCTCCGGGAGAGCTTGAGCTTCTGGTTCTCGGAGATCAGGTGCTGCCTGCGCCCGTCTGACTCGCCGGGCACGAACGCGATCCCGACGCGGAGGGGCAGGGAGAGGCGAGGGATGCTCTGGGTCACCACCTGCTCCTTGTCCCCATACAGGTAGTCCACGACGCTGCTGGTGAAGCGCGAGCTCTGGCCCATGGCGCAGCCAGCGCCCAGGGCGCCGAGCAACATCAAAGTGAGGCCCGCCGGTTTCCAGGAGAATGAGAGGCTCATCGGTGACTCCTTGCATGCGGAGTGAAGGGAGCGCCGCGCAGATTGGCAGCCACGACCGGGCCCTCCCCGCGCACATCGTGGTCCATGGGATTGGCACGATGACGCACCAGCCCGCACTCGATCTGCTCGACTTCAGGCGCCGACGCAAATCCGCCGCATTTCCAAGGGCCGATTCGTCCGAGTTATGTCCGCGCAGCGGTGCTCCCGGTCCACCGGGACTTAGGAGCTGCCGACCTAGCGGAAGAGCAGCAGCGGCGCCTGGCACCGCTGCATCATCTGCGTGGTGGTGCTGCCCACGATGAACCGCCTGAGCGGCGAGTGCCCGTAGGCTCCCATGACCACCAGCCCGACGTTGGCCTCGGCCACGAATGCGGGGATCGCCTCGTCCGGCGCGGCGTCCAGGTGCCGGGCGTTGGCCGCGGGGAGGTGCTCCTTCGCCCACGCAAGCTGCTCGGCTTCACCCGACGAATGTCGGCCGGCCATAACAATGTCGATCTCCAGTTCGTCGAAGAGCGGCGAACGCCCGGCGAACTCCACAGCCTTGCGCGAGCTCGCGCCGCCGTCGAAGGCGATCACCGCCCTGCGGGGAGCCTCGAAGGCCCGGGACGCCACCAGCACGGGTCGGATGCTCTCGCGGATCACCCGCTCCACCCGGCTCCCCAGGTGGCTGGTGGCGAACTGGGATGAGGCTCCGCGCTTGCCGAGGATCACCACATCGGCGTCGGCCTCGCGCTCGATGATCGTCTCGACGGTGCCCCCGTGCCGATGGGTCGTCTCCACAACCGCCACCCCGGCGCCCAGCAGGTGGTCGCGCGCGGCGGCCAGCATGATCTTCCCCCTCTCGCGGGCGTGCTTGGCCTCCGCCTCCTCGATCTGCACCAGCTCCTCCAGCAGGGAGCTCTTGGCCCCCAGCCCTACCGCGCCGCTGAGGTCGTTCCGCGCCGACACCGCGTCCTTGCGCTGGATGACGTGGAGGACCTCCACCGAGGCCGAGAGGCGCCCGGCAGCCCAGGCGGCATGCTCGGTGACGCTCGCGGAGTAGGAGGAGGCGTCGATGCAGGCGAGAATCTTCTTCATGTCGGTGGGCCCGGACGGCGGCTGGAGTCGATGAGGCGACGCCTCAGTGTGCGGCAAGCGGACCGTCGCTGACTAACTTGTCGTGCTCGGTGAACTGGTCGATCATCGTGGCGCTTGCCTCGGAGAGTCCCACAAGTTCCACGGTGGTGCCCTCGCGTCGGAACTTGACCACCACTCGGTCCAGCGCCGCCACGGCCGAGATGTCCCAGAAGTGCGCCTCGCTCACGTCGATCTCCACGTGCTCGATGACCTCCTTGAAGTCGAAGGCGTTGATGAAGCGCTCGACGGAGGCGAAGAAGACCTGCCCCTGGATGATGTATCGACGGCCCAGCCCGTCCAGCGTCGGCCGCGTCTTGACGCCGAAGAGCCGCCGCACCTTGCTCGCGAAGAACACCCCGCTCAGCAGCACGCCCACGAGGACGCCCTGGGCCAGGTCATGGGTCCAGACCACGACCACCACCGTGGAGACCATCACGATGGAGGAGTGGGACGGGTGGCTGCGGAGCTTCCTGATGGAGGTCCAGCTGAAGGTTCCGACCGACACCATGATCATCACCGCCACCAGCGCGGGCATCGGGATACGTGCCACGAAGGGCCCCAGCACCACGATCAGGAACAGCAGCACGCTGCCGGCCACCAGGGTCGACAGGCGGGTGAACCCGCCGGATTTCACGTTGATGACCGACTGGCCGATCATGGCGCAGCCACCCATCCCGCCGAAGAAGCCCGTGACCAGGTTCGCTAGCCCCTGCCCCATGGCCTCCCGCCGCTTGTCGCTCGGGGTGTCGGTCAGGTCGTCCACGATCTGGGCCGTCAACAGCGACTCGAGGAGCCCCACCGCCGCCATGGTGGCCGAGTACGGCAGCACGATCCGCAGGGTCTCCAGGTTGAAGGGCACCGCGGGCAGGGCGAACCAGGGGAGCGCCGACGGGAGCTCCCCCATATCCCCCACGCGGTTCACGGGCAGGTCGAAGCCGATGGCCACCGCGGTGAGCGCCACGATCGCCACCAGGGGTGAGGGCACCGCCCGGGTCATCAGCGGGAACAGGTAGATCACCCCGAGGCCGGCGGCCACGAGGGCGTAGGTCACCCACGTGACCCCCGTCAGCTCCGGCAGCTGAGCCAGGAAGATGAGGATCGCCAGCGCGTTCACGAAACCCGTGATGACGGACCGCGAGACGAACTGCATCAACCGGTTGATCTTCAGGAGCCCGGCCACGATCTGGATCCCCCCCATCACCACCGTGGCGGCGAACAGGTACTCCACGCCGTGCTCCCGCACCAGGGGCCCGATCAGCACCGCGATGGCCGCCGTGGCCGCCGAGATCATGCCCGGCCGGCCGCCGACGAAGGCGGTCAGGACGGCGATGGTGAATGAGGCGTAGAGCCCGACCCGCGGGTCGACACCGGCGATGACAGAGAAGCCAATGGCCTCCGGGATGAGCGCGAGCGCGACGACGATGCCCGCGAGCACATCGCCCCGGACATTGGAGAGCCAGTCGCGACGAAGCGACGTAGTGGAGATCATCAGATCGGGGCGAGCGCCCGCAAAAAACGTTGGCGGACAGCGCCCGGAGACATCCCCCTGACCGTGCCCGCCGCAAAAAAGCGCGGGGAGGGTACGCGCCGACCCGCGACGCGCCGCCACCAATCGGCTGGAACTCGCCGGCGCCAGGGGGGGGCGCTCCGACATTGACTGACAACAAGTCGCACCCCAGTCGGCGCCGCCCGCCGCTCGCGGCGAGTGCTCGCGGTTCGAAGCCACCCGTCTCAATCTCAACGCAGGTCAAGCTGTGCCCGCGAGCTCGAGGGGCCGAACCCTCCGATCGAGTAGCCTCGAGCCCCTCTCGCCACGCTCGGCCCATCCCTCCCCGGCCTCCTCTCCACATGAAAGCCCTCACCTGCCTGCTCCCCCTCGCCGCCCTCACTGCCGGAGCCGCCTCCGCGGCCCCTCAGGCCAACCTTGTGGCCAACGGGGGCTTCGAGACCGGAGACACCAGCTCCTGGGTGGACCTCGGGACCCCGAACTCGACCTTCAACGTGACCTCGGACTCCAACAGCGGGAGCTTCGGAGCCGAGATCTTCAACCCTGACCAGACCTCCGCGGCGGTCATCAAGCAGGTCAACCTCGGCGCGGGCCTCCTGGCCCCGGGCGACCTCGTCACCATCAGCTTCGCGGCCAAGGGGACGTTCGCCAACGGCGGCGTCGCCTTCGCCGAGCTGTTCTCGGAGATCGCCGGGGGCGGCGTGTCCTCCAGCGAGATCCTCACCGGCGCCCCCCTGAACCTGACCGGATCCTGGCAGTCCTTCAGCTTCACCGCCGCTGCGGGCCCGGATGTGAGCGGCGGACTCACCCTGCAGTTCGCCGTCGTCAACGGCGCCAACAACGGCAGCCTGGCGCAGGTCTTCCTGGATGACGTGGCCATCACCCCCCCGGGGCTGGGCGTGAATTACTGCACCGCCAACGCCAACAGTCTGGGCCTAGCAGCCTCCATGAGCGCCCAGGGCAGCTCCGTGGCCTCGGATAACAACCTGACCCTGGCAGCCGCCGATCTCGTATCGAACTCCTTCGGCTTCTTCCTCACCAGCCGCTCGACCGGCCTCGCGACCAACCCCGGGGGGAGCCAGGGCAACCTCTGCCTGGGCGGCTCCATTGGCCGCTATGTGGGAGCCGGGCAGATCCAGCAGGCCGACTCCACGGGGACGATCACGCTTCCCCTGGACCTCACCATGATCCCCCAGCCCACGGGCTTCGTGGCCGCGACCTCCGGCGACACGTGGAGCTTCCAGGCCTGGTACCGCGACTCCATCGGCGGCCAGGCCACGTCGAACTTCACCGACGGGCTGACCATCAACTTCCAGTGAGCTCGAGAATCGTGGGGACGATCCCACCTGGGCAGCGGGGAGTCCACGGCCCCCTTTCGCCGTGAGTGGATCAACGTCCATGGCGAGGGCGCGCCGGGGCCGCACGCAACACTGCGCGAGGTGGACCAAGGGGCTACGCCTGCGGTGCCCCAGGCCCCCTGCGCCGGAGCCCGATGGTCGCCGCCACGTCACCTACGCCTGGGCGCTCTTCACGTAGAGGCGTCTCTGCGGCAAGCGCCCCCAGCCCCCGTCCCCTCGACGCCTGCGCTCAGCCCCGCAAGCAGGGCAGCGACCGCCTCAGGCGACCGAACCTGCACCCGTCCCGTCGCCGGAGATCCACTCACGTCCACGCCGGCGACGACCCAGCCCCTGCGACGTACCCGACCTCCGCCCGACGGCCTCAGCCGCCACCGACCTCGCCCCCGTAGCCGAGCGCCTTGAGGTCGTTGCGCGTCCCCTCGTCGAGCTCGCCCACGTCCCTCGCGCTGGGCGGCGAGAAGTAACCCTCGAGCTGCTCGCGCCGGTCCTCGAAGAGCCCGGGGGACTCCGCAAGGAAGCGCGCCCGCTGCTCGCTCGGGCTCAACGGTTGGAGCTCCTCTGGATCTGCGATCAGGTCGTAGACGAGCGCGGGTCCCGACTCGCGATAGATCACCTTTCGATCCCGCCGCACCGCGGCGCGAAGGTTGGTGCGGGCCGCATAGACCCACTCGTCCGCCGGCCGCTCAGGCCCCAGGAGGGACCGCCCCGGGAGTCGGTCGTCCGCCTCAAGACCCGCCAGCTCCAGCACGGTCGGGACGATGTCGATGAGGGAGACCAGCGAATCGATGCGCTCTCCGGCGCGCTCTCCGCCCGGCAGGCGCACAAGCATCGGGATACGGAGCCCCTCCTCGTTCAGGCCCCCGTGCCCGCCGAAGCGGGCCTCGCGCTGCCGCAGGCCCTCGCCGTGGTCCGCGGTGATGATGACGATCGCGTTGTCGAGGAGCCCCCGCGCCTCCCAGTCGGTGAACCAGGCCTCGAGCATGCTGTCGGTGTAGCGGATCCCGCCATCATAGAGCGCGACGATGGCCTCCAGCTGCTCGGGCGTGGGCGCGGCGGGCCTGTCCCACCAGGCCTGCATGTCGACCCCCAACAGCTCGGAGCGCGCCCCCTCCATGAATATCTCGTCGTAGGGCGGCGGCGGGTCGTACATCGTCGACGACGGCCCCACCAGCGACCCTGAGTGGATGTCGAAGAGGTGGATGAACATGAAGTACGGCCACCCCGGGCGGATGCCATCGAGGCCGGCCTTCAGCTTGCGCTCCGCTTCGGCCGCGCTCGGGGCGCTCTCGTAGAAGCCGAAGCCCCGCCCGAACCCGAACCGGTCGTCCAGCCACCCCGGGTAGTGAACGCCGACGTTGGTGTACCCCTCATCCGCCAGGCGCTCCGTGAGGGTGGGGAATTCCGGAGACAGGGCGAGCTCGGCCTCCACCACGCCGTGCTGCGTCGGATAGAGCCCGGTGAGCATCGACATGTGCGCGATCAGGGTCCACGACATGGTGGTGTACGCCCGATCGAAGGCGACGCACTGCTTGGCGAAGGAGTCGAGGAACGGCGTCGTGTCGCGCTCGTAGCCGTTGAACCCGCAGTGGTCGTATCGGAGCGTATCGAGCGAGATGAGGATCACGTTCGGCGGCGCCTCCGCGTCGCCGCTCGACGAGCCACCAGCTCCACACGCCGCTGCCAGGAAACTGGCCAGGACAACCCCGGCCCCCTGCCCCTTCAAGCTGTTCGCTCCCATATGGGGAACATACCCCTCTCCATCCCGCCGAGTACCGGTTGTTCAGAGGCAAAGTCCGGCCTGTGCCTCCATCCCCGCTGGGCCCGGCATCAGTCCAACGGCGGCGCGAAGCTGGTGAGCTCGATCCCGTCCACGGCGGCGAGGTACTCGTCCATGGTCGGCGTACGGCCGAGGATGGTGGAGAGCACCACGACCGGAGTAGACGCCAGCAGGGACTCTCCCTTCTTCTCGGCGCTGTCAGCGACCACGCGCCCCTTGAAGAGGCGGGTCGAGGTCGCCATGACCGTGTCGCCCTTGGCCGCCTTCTCCTGGTTGCCCATGCACAGATTGCAGCCTGGCCGCTCCAGGTACATCATCGGCTCGTACTCGGTGCGGGCGGCGCTCTTCGGGAGGAGGTCGTCAAACTCGAAGCCCGAGTACTTCTGGAGGATCGCCCAGTCGCCCTCAGCCTTGAGCTCGTCCACGATGTTGTAGGTGGGCGGGGCCACCACGAGGGGCGCCTTGAAGGTGACCGCCCCCTCGTTCGCCTCGATGTTCTTGAGCATCTGAGCGATGATCTGCATGTCCCCCTTGTGGATCATGCAAGAGCCGACGAAGCCCAGGTCAACGGGCTTGTCCCCGCCGTAGTAGGACACCGGGCGGATCGTGTCGTGGGTGTAGCGCTTGGACACGTCCTCGTTGTTCACGTCGGGGTCCGCGATCATCGGCTCATCGATGACATCCAGATCCACGGTGAACTCGGCGGCGTAGCGGGCGTCGCCATCCGGCAGGAGCGCCGGCTCCTCTCCGGAACGCAGGCCCGCGATGCGGGCCTCCGCGCGGGCCACGAGCCCCGCCAGGACGGCACCCGCGTTGTCCATGCCCTTGTCGATCATGATCTGAATCCGATCGCGGGCGATTTCGAGGGACTCGATCAGGGTCTCGGGCTGCGAGATGCAGATCGAGGCCTTGGCCTTCATCTCCGCGGTCCAGTCCGTGAACGTGAACGCCTGGTCCGAGAGGAGGGTGCCGATGTGGACCTCGATCACCCGGCCCTGGAAGACGTTGTCCCCGAACTCCTGGAGCATCTGCGCCTGGGTCGCGTGCACCACGTCACGGAAGTCCATGTGGTTCTTCAGCGTGCCCTTGAAGGTCACCTTGACGGACTCGGGGATCGGCATGGTCGCCTCCCCCGTCGCGAGGGCGAGGCCTACGGTGCCGGAGTCGGCGCCGAAGGCGACCCCCTTCGACATGCGGGTGTGAGAGTCGCCTCCGATGATGACGGCCCGGTCATCCACCGTGAGGTCGTTGAGGACCTTGTGGATCACGTCGGTCATCGCCGGATATTTGTCCTCCGGGGACCGCGCGGTGATCAACCCGAAGTCGCCCATGAAGCTCATGAGCTTCGGGATGTTGCGCTGGGCCTTCTGGTCCCAGACCGACGCCGTGTGGCAGCCGGACTGATAGGCCCCGTCCACCGTGGGCGAAATCACGGTCGCCGCCATCATCTCAAGCTCCTGGGAGGTCATGAGGCCAGTGGTGTCCTGGGACCCCACGATGTTCACCTTCACGCGCACGTCCGAGCCGGCGTGCAGTACGGCCCCCGGGGTCGCGCCGACGGCGTTGCGGTTGAAGATCTTCTCCACCGCGGTCAGGCCCTGTCCCGCGTGGGACACCTCCTTGGCGGCGGCGTACACCGCCGGCTTCTCCACCCCGAGGATCTCCGCCGCGGTGGTCTGGAGCTTCTTGCCGAAGACCACGGCGTAGGACCCCTTGGCGCGGATGAACTCCAGCTTCTGGGGAGTGAAGGCCGGGGAGATGTCGCAGAGTTCCTTCGCGCCGCTCTCGTCGTAGAGCCTCTTGGTACGCGTGTTGATCGTCAGGACGGTGCCCGTGTCGATCGAGAAGACCTCCTCCAGCACGGGCTCCCCGTCCGCGTCGAGGACGGGCTCCCCGTCCGGCCCCAGCTGCTTGACCCAGTTGTTGAGGTCGAGCCCGATGCCGCCGGTGACGCCCACGGTGGTGAGGAAGATCGGTGAGATCCCGTTGGTGCCACCGACCACGGGCGCGATGTTGATGAAGGGGACGTAGGGGCTCGCCTGGACGCCGGTCCAGAGGGCGACGTTGTTCACCCCGGACATGCGGGAGGAGCCCACACCCATGGTGCCCTTCTCCGCCACGAGCATGATCCGCTTGTCGGGGTGCTGGGCCTGCAGCGCCCGGAGCGCGTCCTGCTTCTCCTTGTCGTGCTCGAAGAGGCACTGGCCGTGGAGCTCGCGGTCCGACCGAGAGTGGGCGTCGCTCCCCGGCGAGAGGAGGTCCGTGGACACGTCGCCCACCGCGGTGACGAAGGTGACGACCTGGATCGTCTCGTCCACCTCGGGGAGCGAGGTGAAGAACTCGGCCTGGACGTAGCTCTCCAGGATCTCGGTCGCGAGCGCGTGGCCGGCCCCGTGGGCCGCCTTCAGGCGATCGGTGTCCGCTTCATAGAGGAAGACCTGGGTCTTGAGGACGTCGGCAGCCTTACGCGCTACCCCTGCGTCGTCCCCTAGTGTCAGATCGAGCAGCACGTCCACCGACGGACCGCCCTTCATGTGCGACAGGAGCTCAAGTGCGAAGGCCGGGGAGATCTCCTCGACCTCCGCGTCCCCCTGCACGATCCGCTTCAGGAAGCGCGCCTTGGCCCCCGCGGCGCTGGTGGTCCCGGGGAGCGTGTTGTAGATGAAGAATTGGAGCGAGGCCTCGCGGTGCTCGTGCCCGGCGTCCTCGATCTGGGCGATGAGCGCCTCGACCAGCTCGGCGTCCTCGATGGGCTTGGGGTGAAGGCCCTGGCCCTTGCGGGCCTCGATCTGCTCGAGGTAGTCGGTGTACACGCTCATGGTCATCGTGGTTTCAGGGGCCCAAAGGGCCCGGTGGCGGCTGGAGAGGCGCCGTGAGATCTTGTTTCTGTGAGGACCGGCGGGCAAGGGACGCCCACAGCCTCGCAGGCGGCCCGGGCCCCTCTCTGGAAGCCGAGGAGCGGCCCATCGGGCCCGGTCTTCCGCCCGCGCTGCGACCCAGGGGCACCACGGGGCGGTGGTTGAGCACAAGAGAGTACGGAGGCCGAGCCCTCCAGAGGCGGGGCGCGGCTGGAGAATTCCACCACCGGAGCCCGCCAGGCATCACCGGTTGAAGCCAACGCCCACGCCCCCAGCGTCCGCTCGCCCCTCCGCGCGGATCCACCCCTTCGGGCCCCCGGGGCCCTTCAGCCCGGCTCGCATCGGTGAACAAACGCCCGGTCCACGGGAATATCTTCGCCCCCCCGTCGAAAGGGACGAGTCGGCCCTATTTTGGGGTCCGTCCTGACGCACAAATTCCCGCCGGACCGCATCTGCCTCGAAGCTCCCGACCTCGACACCTCGCCGCCCATGCTCCTCTCGATCGCACTCGCCACGACGCTCTCGCCCCTCATTCCGCAGGAGGCCCCCAGGCTCCACCCCGACTCCGCGGAGTTCGTTCTCAGCGTCCCTGACCTCCAGGCAACCATCGGCTCCTACGGGAAGACCGCCATGGCGAAGATGCTGGGCGACGCGGACCTCCAGGCAGCCATCGGTGAGGTGATGGGGAGCGGCCCTGTGGACCCGGTCGAACTCCTGGTCCAGCAGGTGCGCGGCATGGGGAGCGACCTCCCGCCGATCCTCGACCTGCACCAGGGCGTTCGATCCATCTCCATGTCCCTGGAATTCCTGGGTGAGGCGGATCTCATGTCCGCGATCTTCACCCTCGGCTTCCCCACGGAGGAGCCCCAGCTGGCAATCCGCTGGGTGGTTGATTTCGCGGATGAGGCCTCGCGCGCCGCCTGGGTCAAGGTCCTCATGGACTACACGGCATTGAACTCCGCGGGCCTCCCGGAGAGCATGACGCCCAAGCTCTCGACGCGGGCCGTGACGCTCCAAGGCGACGGGGGGTCCTTCGGAGCCGCCAGCGTCACGATCAACGGCATCAGCGCGATGGAGGGCTCCCCGCCCCAGTACATCGCGCAAGGCGGAACGCGCGCCGTGCTGATCGCCGGCGTCAAGGACATCGACGCCGAGCTCCAACGAATGAGCAGCGCAGCGCTCGGGATGGTCAGCAGCCAGATCGCCGCCGGTCGAGCCAAGCTCGGAGAGGGCGCTGGCGTGAAGATGGTCGAGGCCTACGTCTCGCCGTACGCGGGGATCAACTCCTTGATGGAGTCCATGGACGGCGGGGGTGGGCTGATGGAGACGCTTCTCCTCGGTCCCGGCGGCTCGATGCTCGAACTCATGATGGGCGCCCCGGCCTCCGCCATGATCCGCGGCGGCCACTGGGACGTGAGCATCCTCGACGATGGCCGCTTCTCGACCCGTGGGTGGGTCCCCGGCGGGTCTCCGAGCCCCGGCCTGGACATGATCGGCGGCTCCCCCATCGAGGCCTCCAGCCTGGGCCTCGCCCACCCCGACGCCCTCGTCACCGCGGTCGCCAGCTTCGACCCCGCCATGCTCCTCGGCATGGTGACCGAGGCCGCCCCCGACCCTGAGTCCGTGGAGGCGATGATGTCCCAGCTGGAACAGGAGTTCGGCTTCCGCGTGGACCGCGACGTGATCGCGCCCCTCGGCGACTCGATCTCCTACAGCCTGCCGAAGCTCCGCTCGCTGCTCTCGGCGCCGAACCTGATGGCCGTCGCCGCGCTCGAAGACCGCGAGACCTTCACCCGCGGGATGGACGGCCTGGTGGGCATGATCAAGGAGCTGGGCGAGATCGAGGGCCAGCGCACCGACTACCGAGGGGCCACCCTCTACAGCTGGTCCCTCGCTGACGCCGGCGGCGGTGGCGGCATGGGGGCCGGCGGCATGATGGCCGGCCTTCCCATCGACCCCTCGACGTTCTTCCGCCCCACCATCACGGTGATGGACGACCGCGTGCTGCTCTCCACCCTGCCCACCCACGCCAAGCGCGAGGTGCGCCGGGTCGCCAAGCTCCTCAAGGCCGGCGAGGAGGCGACGCTGCACGCGGGCCTGGTCGAGACGGGGATCGCTGACGGCGCCTCGATGGTCAACTTCGCCGACTGGCCGCTCTTCATGGGCAACCTCTACACCCAGCTGAAGGCCCTCGCCCCGATGCTCGGCGGTCTGGCCGGGGGTGGCGGTGAGATGGACCTCCCCTTCCAGCTGGAGGCGCTCCCGGACATGACCGTGCTGACGAAGCACTTCCAGCCCAGCCGGCGCTACTCGGTCGCCCTGGAGGGCGGGCGCATGGATATCACCGAGTCGTCCATCGGCCCGGAGGTCTCGATGCTCATGGGCATCGCTGCCATCGGCGGCGCGGCCGTGTTCGGGGCCTCTGCGGGCTTCGACGAGGCGGGAGACGAATGGGACGACGACGACATGGTGATCGAATTCGCTGGTCAGCCGCTGAACCTGGAAGAGGACGTGGAGCCCGGCCCGTCGGGACAGACCCAGTCCAGCCTCATGGGCCTCTCCATGGGCATCCAGATGTTCCAGCTCCAGAACGACGGGAAGGCCCCCGCCAGCCTCGCCGAACTGAAAGGAGACGGCCCTTCGAAGACGGGGACCCTCAAGGAACTGCCCAGCGACGGTTGGGGCCGAGGGTTCAAGTACTCGAACAAAGGCGGCAAGGTCAGAATCTGGTCCATCGGCGCCAACGGGATCGACGAGAACGGCGAGGGCGACGACCTCCTCCTCGAGCTGTGAGCCCGTTGTCCAGGTCGCCCGCGGGCGGCCTGGCGCTCCCCGCGCTGGGGTCACGAAGGGCGCGCGGCACGCTGCCTTCCAGGGACCGCTGAGGTCCCGCGGCCGACGCTGAAGAGCGCCCCACCGGCCATCCCCAGCTCCCCACGCGATTCCCTGAATACCCGGAAGGGGCCGAGGTACCACCTCCCATGTTCACGGCGCGTCAGTGCAGCCTCTTCCTGGTCGCCGGGATCACCCTCGCGGCGATCCTGCTCGGTCAGGGGGCGTTTGGGCCCGGCCTGTACGTCCTGACCTTCGCCGTGGCGCTGGTGGGCTTCTACGCCTCCTTGCAGCTCTGGCGGACCCGCTCCTTCTCCGGCTCCCTCTACTTCGCCTGGGGCTGGGGCGTGTGCGTGCTCGAGGTGATCGCCGACGCCGCCGTCGAGCCGATGGTCTGGACCGTGGCCGTGGGCGTCGTGGTGCTCGGCCTCCTCCTCCACCTCGGCAGAAGACTGCTGCAGGACCCGAGCACCGCGGAGCGCTGAGCGGCGGACGTTCGGCGGGCACGATCCGGCCCGCGCGAGCGAAACCCCACGCGTCGCAGAGCCAGCCCGTCGCGACGGCCAGCTGACAACGATCCGCCGACGCCCAGGGACCTCGTGGTTCAGGACGCGATGCGCCTGCGGACGAGATGCCGTGAAGGGGGTCACCACACCCCGCGGCACGCCAAGGGGTGACCACGGGGCCGCTGCCTCCGTCAGTCCCGCTTGAGGGTCCCGCGCTGGCGGTACTTCTCGCGGTACTTGGCGTCGAGGGCGGTCTGCTTGTCGGTGAGGGAGATCTTGCGGCCCTGGACGAAGGCGTGCTCGATCTTGGTCCCCAGCTCGAAGGGGTCGCCGTCCGCCACGAAGAGGGTCGCGTGCTTGCCCTTGTCGAGGGAGCCCACGTGGTCGTCGATGCCCAGGAACTCCGCGGAGGACAGGGTGACCGAGCGAAGGGCCTGGGCCGGGGTCAGCCCGTGGGGCACCGCGGCGGCGGCCTCGTAGCAGAGGTTGCGGGCGTTGGAGCTGTCCCGGGCGCCCATGGTCAGGCACCAGCGGACGCCGGCCGCCTCGAGCTTCGCGGGCAGTTCGTAGGTGGTGGCGTAGGAGAGGTCCCGGCGGTGCGGGAGGCGGTGGGTGCTGGTGATCGCCACGGGCACGTCGTGGCGCACCAGGAGGTCCGCGAACTCGAGGGCGTCGCGGCCCCCGGCGATGGCAGCGCGCAGGCCGCGCTCGGCGCACCAGGGCAGGGCCGCCTCCGCCTGCTTGCGGGTGGTGATGGAGAGGAACACGGGGTCCTCACCGGAGAGGATCGGGCGCATGGCCTCGAAGCGCAGGTCCGTGGGCACGGTGGGATCGGCGTCCTTGGCCGCCACGTAGGCGGCGGCCGCGTCAAACAGAGCGTTCAGCTCGGCGATCTGACGCTTCGCACGGTCGCCCGAGTCACCGCCCCCACCGCTCCAGCGGGCGAAACGCGAGGAGCGCTCGGAGGGCCAGTTGATCGCCAGGCCGGCGTGGCGGTCGAGGGCCAGGTCCTCCCAGCTCCAGCCGTCCAGCTGGATAGTGGAGACGCGGCCAGGGACCAGGCCCCCTTGGGGGAAGACGCCGGCCACCAGCACTCCATTGCGACGGGTAACGGGCAGGTGCCAGGAGTCGGGGTTGACGGCCACCGCGGCGTAGACCTCGGGGTTGAGGGAGCCCCCCTCGGAGGTGTCGATGGTCATGTCCACTGAGTCCACCTCCACAAGTCCAAGGGTGCTCGTCGCCAGGACGAAGCCGGGGAACACGTGGCGCCCGTCGAGTTCGAAGACGCGGGCCTCACCCGCGTCGAGGCGCTCGGCGGAGACCGCCTGGATGACGCCGTCCTCGAAGAGCAGGTCGCCGCCCTCGATCACGTCGCCGGAGACGGTGTGGATGGTCGCCCCGCGAAGGAGCACCGGGCCCTCCTGGGCGGCGGCGCTGGGGGTGAGGTCCTGGGCGAGAGAGGGGGCTGCGAGGGCGACGAGCGCCGCGAGCTTCAGGTGAATGGAGGGGCTCATATCAGCGGCTCCCGGCGCGCGTGGCGGCCATCTCGTAGAGGACGTCGAAGCAGCCGCACACCCCGGGCCGCGAGAGGGTTGGGTCGGCGCCGGAGCGCCACAGGTCCTCGAGCTCATCCCGGAAGCGGGCGAGGTCTCGGTCCGCGAGGCGCTCTCCTCCGCCCCGTCCGCCCCAGCTGCCCCGGGACTTCTTGGGCTTACTGCCCTTCTTCAGGAGCTTCTGGATGATGCGCTGGCGCTCCGCCTCCGCGGCGGCGCGTCCGGCGGCGTCGGCCTCCAGGGAGAAGAGCTCCCTGCCGTCCACGAAGGTGGAGACGCAGCGCGACTGGTAGCTGAGGGGGTCGCCGGACCAGATGGCGAGGTCCGCGTCCTTGCCCACCTCGATGGACCCCGTGCGGTCGCCCAGCCCCAGCTGGATGGCAGGGTTGAGGGTCACGAGCTTGATGGCCTCGGCTCGCTCCATGCGGCCGTACTTCACCGCCTTGGCGGCTTCCGTGTTGAGGCGCCGGGCGTGCTCGCTGCTGTCGGAGTTGATGGACACGTTCACGCCCACGTCGCTCATGAGGGTCGCGTTGTGCGGGATGGCATCCACCACCTCGAACTTGTACGCCCACCAGTCCGAGAAGGTCGAGGCGCCCACGGCGGCCTCGGCAATCTCCTCGGCGACCTTGTAGCCCTCGAGCACGTGCTGGAAGGTGCCGATCTTGAACCCGAAGGCCTGGGCCAGGCGGGCCAGCATCAGGATCTCGTCCTGGCGGTAGCTGTGGCAGTGGATCCAGCGCTCGCCCGCGACGATCTCGCCGAGCGCCTCGAGCTCCAGGTCCCGGCGCGGGGGCATGGTGCGCGCGCGCTCCCACTCGGAGAGGGCCGCGTAGCGCGCCAGGCTCTCACGGTACTCGCGGCCCGCCACCAGGCGGTCCTCGATGAGCGCCGCGACGCCCATGCGGGTCTGGGGGTACTCGTCGGAGCGGTCCGTCCCGGCGGCCACGCGCTTGGGGTTCTCGCCCAGGGCGAACTTGATCCCGGGCATGGCGCCCTGGGCCTTCATGTCCTCGGGATGGCTCGCGCCCCAGCGAAGCTTGATGACCGCGTTCTGGCCGCCGATGGCGTTGGCCGAGCCGTGCAGCAGGTTGGCGGCGGTGAGGCCGCCCGCGAGCTGCCGGTAGAAGTTGATGTCGTCGGGATTGATGACGTCGCCGATGCGCACCTCGCTGGTGACCCGGCGGCCCGTCTCGTTGACCCCGCCGCTGATCCCGGTGTGGCTGTGGCAGTCGATCAGGCCAGGAGTGACGTGGCCGCCCTCGGCATCGATGACCCGCGCGCCGTCGGGGACGGGCGCCAGGGCCTCGGGGCCCACGTAACGGATCTTGCCGTCCTCGACGAGGATCACCGCGCCCTCGACGATGCCCGCGTCGGCGGCGGTCCACACCGTCGCGTTGCGGATCAGCACCGTCTCGGACTCAGGGTAGGACATGAGGCCGTGGGCCCCGAAGGGCAGCGGCAGGGGCTGATCCTCGCTGGACTCCGCTCCCATGGACGGATCGGGCGCCTCGGTCCCAACCTCGGGCTCGCCCTCGGCTGCTTCCGCGTCGCCTTCGTCCTCAGCGGAGGAAGCGGCCGCGCCGCCTTGTTCCTCCGCCTCATCGGCATCTTCATCCTCGTCGGGTACGTCGCCCGTACGCGTCGCCGACCAGCGCATCATCGCGCCGTCGGGCCCCACCAAGGAGCCATGGATGGCCTCACCCTCGAAGAGCCCTGTGCCAGAGAAGACGCCCTCGGGAGCGAGGGCCTCGGCCTCCAGGTGGAAGTGCATGTGCTGCGGCCCGACCTTCAGCTCATTCAGCTCGATGCTGTCCTCTCCCACGAGGACCTCGGCGCTGGAGGAGCTCTTCAGGCGCAGGGTGCCCTCAATGGGACCGTCGGCGGTCTCGAGCCGGAAGGCGTAGTCGCCCTCGTGAGTGTCCGCCGGCGCGGCCTCGATCTCGAAGCGGCGCCCCGCGACCCACACGTCCCGAATCTCGGAGTCCTCATCGAAGGGGTCCGCCGTGCGGACCACAAGGTGCGCCAGCCGCCCGGGCTCGACCTTCCCGAGGCGATCGTCCACGCCCAGCAGCCTGGCCGGGGTGACCGTCAGGGCGCGCAGCGCGTCCTCGGGATCCAGGCCACGCTCGATCGCCTGCCGGACGCCGGCCATGAAGTCACCGCGGTCATCGAGCTTCGCGGAGGTCAGGGCCACCATCGCTCCGCCATCCACGAGGCGCCGAGCGTTGCTGGGCGCATGCTCCCACGTCGCGAGGTCGCGCAGGCTGTGGGCGGCGGCCGCCATGGAGGTCGAGACGTCCGGGGCCTCGGGGTAGTTGACCGGTATCACCAGGGGTAGTCCGGCGGCGAGCACGGCGTCGAGTCGCCGGAACTCCGTCCCAGAGCCCAACACCATGACCGGGCGGTTGAACTCGTCCGCGAGGCGGGCTGCGCGCAGGAGCTGTAGCTCGCTGGAGGCGTTGAAGAGGAACGGGGCTCCGCCGCGCCGGAGCGCGTCCAGCGCCTCGTTCGGCTGCGGGGGCTCGTGGCCCGTCACGTCGGTGGCGTCCACGCCCAGGCAAGCGGCGTGATGATCGGCGTCCATGAGCGCCTGCCGGATGAGCGCGATGGCCCCCATCTCGGAGTTCGGATACGCGAGGCTCCCCTCACTACCCCAGCTCGCCCGACGGAACGCGAGGGTCTGGTACACCCCGTCCTCAATCACCTCGGGGGTGGCGGCCGCCACGTCCCCCTCGCCAGCGCCCAGAGCGACCACAGCAGAGGAGCCTCCGAGCACACCGTCGGAGGGCGCGATCGCCGCCGCCGTGAACCCTGCGCCGCGCAGGGACTCGACCTCGGAATCGATGAGTCGCTCCCCGTCGAGGGCCGAGCGCTGGGGCACGACCTTCTCCGACTGCCAGTAGCCGCCCAGCCCGGTGGCGTCCGGCAGGGGCGCCTCCACGCCGGCGTACATCTCCACGAACCCCGCGTGCACCGTCAGGCCCGAGCAGTCCCAGACCCGGGCGCCCGCGGGCGCCTCGCCTCCGGTCTCCACCGAGACGATCACGCCGTCCCGGAGGACGATGGTCGCGTCCTCCACCAGAGCTCCCGGCGAGGGAATCAGGCGTGCGTGGGTCAGCGCATGCCAGCGGGGATCGATCTTACGTGGGCCACGCAGGGGCTCGTCCTGCGCAAGGAGCGGCGAGAACGCGGGCATCGCGGCGACGAGGGCCGCGACCAGGGAGAGTCGGATCATGGGGATGCGCCTGGCAGGTAGCTGCCAACCCCAGGAACCCCCGGGGCGATCCCACGACTATAGCCGTCCGGCGCCCGCCCACCGCGCCGCGGTGGAGACTCGCCAGAGGTGAGACACTTCCTTGACGATCCACGTGCGCAGCCCCCACGCCGGGGCGGCGAGATGTCTCAACGCTGGTCGTGCCCGAATCGCCGCCCCGCCATGATCAGCGCCCCTCACGCTGGCGACCGCGCCGCTGCCGGCCGCGGCGATCCCGGTTGCGTGCGGCGGGGGTGTTCGGCGGCGTCTCGAAGGCCGGCGGCGCCAGGAGTTCGGTGGGCAGGCCCTCGCGGGCCTCGGCCAGCCGCGCCGCGTCCTCGTCCATCCCCGCCCAGGTGAGCCTGGCCGAGACGAAGTTGGAGATGGTCACCGCCGACGCGTTCATCCCATCCAGGGCGTTCGCCGCACGGGGCCAGCGGGTGAAGGAAGCGATCAGCAGATCGGTCGCCTCGGTCAGCTTGTCCTGCTCGAGCTTGACCGCGGCCTTCCCCGCCAGCGACATGGCGCAGTAGTGGGCGGCGGTGGCCTCCACGCTCGGGTCGCGCTTGATCGCCTCGGTGAAGTGAGCGATCGCCTTGTCGTAGGAGGCAAGGGCCGCCTCGTTCTGCGAGCGGCGGCGGCGGAACTCGCCGGCCACCATGCCCGCGTAGCCCGCGTACCAGGCGACCGACGCGCTCGCGCCCGGCCGGCCGCTCATGACCGCGTAGGTCTCCTCGAGCCCGTTGACTCCGCCCTTCACCAGCAAGCGGTCTCGCAGACGGGCGTGCAGATCCCAGCTCCCTTCGTGGGCTGCGACGCCCCGCGTGAGGACCTCGAAGGCTCGGCCCCGCGCCCCCATGCGCACCAGAAAGTCATGGTGCTTGGCCACCTGCTGCTCGGTCCCAAGGGGGTGCTGGGCGAGCAGATCGAAGGCGGCGTTGACCTCACTCATCCACTCCTTCGGCCACGCCTCATCGGCCCGGGCCGCGCGGAAGATCTGCGCCATTCGGAGGTCGGCCGCGAGGGAGAGGGTCCCCATCCCGATCCAACCCGCAGCGGTCTCGCTGGCGGCAGCGTCAGGGGACTCGACCATGACCTGGAAGGCCCGCAGGATCGCCGGCGTGCTGGTCTCCGGATCCCCGAGTTGGTTGGCCGCGAGGCCCGTCACCGCGTCCACTCGCCAGCTCACGACCCCCAGGTCTCGGGCCGCCGCCGCCGCGTCGAGGGCGTCCTGGCAGCGCATGCGCTGGAGCCGCTGGCTCGCGCCCCTGCCCGCGGCCACCCCGACCCCGGCCCCAGGATCCACGGCCAGCCGGAGCGTGGCCTCGGCGCGCTCAAGCTCCGCGAGGCCGCGCTCCTCCGGACTGACGGCCTCCCGGGAGACCGCCCGCTCCATGCGGGTCTCCAACTCGTAGCGCTCCACGGCCACATCGTCCCGCCGCCGGGTCGCAAGCGACCGCGCAAGGGCCTGGAACTCCACGCCCCCCGCCGACTCATCGAGGCCGCGCAGGGTCACGCTCAGGGAGCGGGCCCGAGGGAACTGCGTCCCCATCGCCTCCAGCGCGGCGATCAGCATCTCTCGCTCGGAGTCCGGCATGGGGACGGCCAGGGCCTCCGCGATGAGGTCGATGGCCGCCTCGGAGCGCTGCTCCGCAAGGACGGCCCGGGCGCGCGAAGCGACCTCCACGTCGAGCCCGAAGAGGGCCAGGCGCAGGACCTCGAGGGGCGCGCCGAGCCCGAGCTTCTCGGTGAGGTCGAGGACCTTGAGGCGCTCCTGCCGCTTCGCCTGGCGGAAGCGCTGCTCCACCAGCATGCGGTCCCGCACGGAGCGGCTCGCCAGGAGCTGCTCCTCGGACTTGTCGTTGTTCGGCGGGAGCGAGGTGTCCTCTCGGTCCTCGATCCCCTCACGCCACGCCTCGACCACCGAGGTGACGTCGAACGCGTAGAAGACGTCGTAGTACTCGGTCCCGTCGAGCTCCACGCCGATGTGGCGCGGCGCGACCCGTGTCTCGTCCAGGTACCGCTCGTACACGATGGGCTCCATGGCGATGTGCTCCCCGCAGGTCACGCAGCCGAAGCGAGGGCACGGGATGCGGTTGCCGTTCTCGTCGTAGTCGCGGGGGTTGTGGCGGTACACCGACGCAATCACGTTGACGTAGGGCTCGAAGAGCTTGCCCACCTCGGGGTCGCGATAGCGGATCCCGGCGTAGTGCTCACTCGCGATCTCACCGTCCATGTTGACCGCGACCATGATGGGCTTGCCCGTCTCCTTCGAGGTCGCCATGGCGTCCTCCCAGGTCCGCTGCCAGGTGATCTGCACCGGCTTCTTCCAGTCCTCCGCCGTGGGCGCGGGCCACATGGCCTCCCGGCTCCCGGGCGCGGGGCCGCCGCGCTGCAGCGGGGAAGGACCGGGGATGGCGCCGCCCTGCCCCTGGTCGCCCTGCCCCGGCGGGGTGTCCTGCTGCGCGGGGGCCTCCCGACCGTCGCGCTTCGTGGCGCCGTCTCCCTCCTGGCTCGGGGTCGGGGACAGGACGAGGGGGGCCGCGGCGGCGGTGAGGGCGAGGATGGAGATCATGATCTTGGGCACCGGAGATCCGATGTCAGGGCTCCAATCCTAGACGCACGATGGGCTAGGGTCTCACCGCTCCTTCAGGCAAGGCCGCCCCATGGCAAGACCCATCCCCCTCCCTCCCCTCGCACGGCCACGGCGCTGGCGCCCCCTGGCGCTTGCCATGGGCGCCGCCATGGCGGGCGCGCTCCCCGTCCATGCCCAGGAGGTCCAGCTCCGCTGGGAGCTGCCCGCGGGGGACATTTACCAGGGGCAGACATTCCCCCTGACCCTGGAGGTCACCGCGACCGCGCCCGCCGAGGGCGGCTTCGTCCAGCTCTTCCCGCAGCCGCTCGGGCTCCCCGTCCAGGTCGAGGGCTTCGGGGCCATCGAGCAGCTCGAGCTCGTGCCCCGCGTGGACACCGGCGACTGTTCGGTGGTGCTCGACGGCGGGCTCGCGCGCGCCCAGGACCTCGACCCCGCTCCGAGGGTCACGCGCCTGAGGCTCACGACCCTCGCCCGGCCCCTCCGCTCCGGCCCCGCCGCGCTGCCCGAGATCACCGCACGCTACGCGGTCGCCAGCGCGTTCCGCGACGACCTCGTCCGCGGCTCGGTCCCGGTGGACCGAACCGAGGGGGCGGCCCGGGGCGCTGGCGTCACCCTGGACGTGCTGCCCCTCCCCGAAACCGACCAGCCCATCGACTTCGAGGGTGCGGTCGGCGGCATGACCATGGAGGTGAGCGTGACGCCCAACCGGGTGATGGTCGGCGAGACCCTCCAACTCCGGGTCTCATGCCTCGGCGGCAGCCTGAATGACGGACGAGCCGAGCCACGCCTCGACGCCGTGGAAGGCCTGCGTGTCGTCGGCCGCCGCAGCGAGCGAATCTGGGACGGCCAACGGGTGGGGCGGACCTTCTGGTACGACCTCGAGGCCACCTCCACCGCGGCCATCGCCACCCCCGCGGTTCGCCTGGTGACCTTCGACCCCGTCGCCGATCCGCCGGCCTATCGGACCCTGGAGGGCGCGCCGCAGCCCGTGGCCATCCGACCCGCGCCGGGGCCCGCAACGCCCACTGCACCCAGCGCCCAGGGGGCCCCCGCCGCGGACGAGCAGCCCGCCCCCGACCCTGCCGGGAAACCGCGACTGCGCTGGACTCCCGCGGTGATGGGCTTCATCGTGCTCCTCGCGGTGACCTCGACCCTTCGACGGCGCCGTCAAGCCCCCGGAGGACCCCATTGAGCCTGTTCCAGGACGCCCAACGCTTCCCCGTCACGACGGTGATGATCGTCGGATCCATCGCCGCCGTGCTGGCCGAGGCCTCCGGCCGCAGCGTCGAGCACCTCATGCTGATCCCCGGCCTCGCGCTCAGCGAGCCCTGGCGTCTGGTGACCTGCATCCTCCCCCATGGGGGCGCGTTCCACCTGCTGTTCAACGTCTACTGGATCTGGATGCTCGGGCGGCTCATCGAGTCGCGCATGGGGTCTGCCGCCACCGCCGTCCTGACGCTGCTCTGCGCCATCGCCGCCAGCGGCCTCGAGGCGGCCATGATGCACAGCGCCGTCGGCCTCTCAGGCGTCGTCTACGGGTTCGCCTTCTACGCCTACGCGAGGGGCAAGGTCGACCCCCGGTTCTTCGGCATCATCGACGCGCGCCTCATCCGCTTCTTCCTCGGGTGGTTCTTCCTCTGCATCGCCCTCACCCAGCTGGGCGTGCTCGGCGTGGCGAACGCGGCGCACTTCGGAGGTGGGCTGATGGGCTTCGCCTGTGGGATGAGGCGCCGCTGGGTGGCCCCCGTCGTCCTCGGCGCCGTCGTGGCGGCCCTCGCCCTCACGCCCGCCAGCCCCCCGGCGTACTCCGTGCGGCTCCAGGCGGACCGCGACCTGCAGGACGGTCGGCTCGACGCGGCGATCCGCGGCTATGAGCAGTTGATCGAGCAGGGCGACCAGCGCGCAGGCACCTGGAAGAACTACGGCATCGCCCTCCAGGACGCCGCGCGACTCGAGGAGGCCCTCGAGGCCTGGCGTGAGGCCATCTCCATGGACCCGCAGATCTTCACCCCCGAGCAGCGCCGGGCCATCCAGGCGGAGCTCGAGCTCAAGGATGCCGCGGGCGCCGCGGCGCCCGTCCCCGGGGGCGGGGGCTGACCGCGGGCACGGACCGCCCCATGAGCTCCGCCGAATCGCAAGCCACCCCCGAGCCCTCGCCGCCCACGGACGAGGAGCGCCGGGCCGCCGCGGAACGCCTCGCGGGGTCACGATCTGGGCTCTCCCGCGCCCTCTGGGCGCTGCTCGGGCTCACCTTCGTGGCCATCGGCGCCATCGGAGTCGTTGTCCCCGGCCTCCCCACCACCCCGCTGCTGCTGCTCGCCGCCGCCTGCTTCGCCCGGAGCTCCCCCCGGCTGTATGCCTGGCTGCTCCGGAACCCCACCTTCGGACCGCTTATCGAGGACTTCCGCGCGGGACGCGGCGTCAGCCTGAGGGTGAAGGCGACGGCCCTCTCGATGATGGCCGCCTTCGTCACCTTCGCCCTTCTCGTCCCGCTCCGCGACCGCGCCGTACCGTCCGTGATCGTCGCGGTCGTCGCCCTGGTCGGCGCCGGCTACATCCTGCGCCTCCCCACCCGCCGACCGTAGCCGTGCACGGAGCGGGCCCGCCCGCGTCCTACTTCTTCTTCGGGCGGAAGACCTTGATGACGGCCTCGTCGGCCTCGAGGCGCGCCGCGCCCGTGAGATCGAGGCAATAGGGGATCGCGGGGAAGACCGCGTCGAGGCACTGGCGGATGGCGCTGGGCTTGCCCGGCAGGTTGACGATGAGCGCCTTGCCGCGGATTCCCGCCGTCTGACGGGACAGGATGGCCGTGGGCACATACTGGAGACTCACCTGACGCATGAGCTCCCCGAAGCCGGGCATGGGCTTCTCGACCACGGCCTCGGTCGCCTCGGGCGTCACGTCCCGGGGCGCCGGACCGGTCCCCCCCGTGGTCACCACGAGGTCGCACCCCTCCACGTCGATCAGCTCCGCCAATGTGCGCTCGATGAGCGCCTGATCATCGGAGATCACGCGCGCCACCGCCTCCCACTCGGAGGTCAGGTAGTCCTCGAAGGTGGCGTGGATCGCCGGCCCTCCGAGGTCCTCGTATTCTCCGCGGCTCGCGCGGTCGGAGACGGTCACGACGCCGATCTTGGCCTTGTTGGTCATGGGTCCAGGCCCGGATGCTGCCGGGCGCAGTCGGTTGGTTGAAAGATGAGGAGCTACCCCGTCCACCGCTCAGCGGCCGGAGCGCTGCGGCAAGGCGGCGCGCTCGGAGAGGGCGTGGCCCACATAGGGGGTGAAGCGGACCGGGGCGCCCGCCTCGAAGGCCGCGCCCACGGGCAGCTCCACGAGCCCGTCCGCCGCCGCGGCCGCGATGAGGTCGCCGCTCCCGTTCCAGCGGGCGGGCACGATGCCGCCGCCCTCGAACGAGGCGGGGAGGAAGAGGTGGCGGCGCCCGCGGTGCTCGTAGGCGTCCGCCATGGGCGCCTCGAAGGACGCCGGCCGCCAGCCGCCCAGGTACAGCCCGAGGGCCGGCATGAGGAACAGGTGCGCCGTCGCGAGCACGCTCACGGGGTTGCCCGGGAGCCCGATGAACAGCGCGCCGTCCGCGCGCCTCGCCACGAGCACGGGCTTGCCGGGCTGGACCTGGACCTTGTGGAAGACCGTCTCGTACCCGAGCTCGGCCAGGGTGGCGGGCACCAGGTCGCGCTCCCCCATGCTGACGCCGCCGGTGGTGACCACCACGTCCGCGTCCGCCGCCGCGGCCTCGAGGGCCGCCCGAAGCTCGCCCTCCTGGTCCCGGGCGTGGCGGCGGGTGACCTCCACCTCCAGGGCCGCCATGAGCGCGTCGAGGAGCGGGCCGTTGCTGTCCCGGATCCCCGCCTTACCGGCGGCGCCGACCTCATCGCCGGTCGTCACCACGGACACCCGGGGACGCTGGAACACCTCCACCTCGACGGCGCCCGCCATGGCGGCCACTGAGAGATGCGCGGGGGCGAGACGCGTGCCGCGGGCCACGAGGGTGTCACCCTCGCGGGCGTCCTCACCGCGCCACGCGATGTTCTTTTCCGGCAGCGGGCGCTCGTCGAGCTGTACCCGCGCCCCGTCATCGAGGGCCGCCGTCCGCTCCACGGGCACGACCGTGGTCCCCGCCGGCGCGGGCGCGCCCGTCATGATTCGGACCGCTTGACCGGCGCTCAGGGTCCCCTCGTGGGTGGTCCCCGCGGTGACCGTGGCCACCACGTCGAACTCGACCCGCTCGCCGTCCGGGACCACGGCGTAGCCATCCATGGTGGCGCGGTCAAAGCCCGGCTGATCCCGGTCGATCCTGACGTCCGCCGAAAGGAACCGCCCGCGGGCGGTGCGGAGGTCGCAGCGCTCGGTGCGGGCCGCACGGCCCGCCACATCGAGGCCCGCGAGGAGGGCCTGGGACTCAGCGAAGGTGATCATCTGGGGCTTCGAGGAAGGCAGCGGCCCCCTCAACGAGGGGCACGTCCAGGGGAGCGAGGTCGAGGGTCACGAGCTCGGGGGCCGTGACCCAGCGGAGGTCGTCGTGGGTGCCGTCCACGAGCCGGGGCTCGCCGTCCGACTCCACGGGCCGCGCAGCGTACGCCGTCAGGCGCAGGTCCGGCGCCCCTTCGCCCGGAGGAACTCGATGGGAGCTCCCCAGGGATCGGCCGACCTCCACGCGCAGGTCCAGCTCCTCGACGATCTCTCGCTCCAGCGCCTCGGCGCCGCTCTCGCCGGGCTCGAGCTTCCCTCCGGGGAACTCCCACTTCCCAGCGAGCGACGCTGGGCGGGCCCGCCGCGCCACCAGCACCCGGTCCCCTCGCAGGATCACGGCGGCCGCGACCTCGATCACTGGTCAGGAGCCGCCGCCCGGCCGGAGGACTGCCCCATGAGCGCCGCCACCGGGCGCGTGAGCTCGGAGCCGCGCATCAGCGTCTTGAGCACCGCTGTGATGGGCGTCGCCAGGATCATGCCGACGATGCCCCAGATGTGCCCCCAGAACACCAGCCCCAGCAACACCACCGAGGCACGCAGGTCGAACCGATCCCCCAACAGCTTGTTCTCCCAGATCTGCCCGACGGCGAACTGCACCGCGCCGGGGAGGGCCACCACCAGCCCCAGGGTCACGAGGCTCGCGTCCCCGGCGAGGAGCACCGGGACCGGGAGCGCCACCGCCACCACGGACCCGATGGTCGGGATGAAGTTGAGCATGAACGTGAGCACCCCGAAGAGCACCGCCGCCGGCACCTTGAGCGCCATCAGGATCGAGCCCACGGCGATCCCGGTCACCGCGGAGGTGACCATCTTCACCGAGATGTACTGCTGCACGCCGTCGCGGACCGTGCTCTGCATGGACTCTCCGCCGGCCGCCCCGTCCCCGGCGGCAGCCTCGAGGCGCGCGCCAGCTCGTCCAGGCCGACCCTGCTCCAGGAGGAGGAACATCATGAAGATCAGGACCGTGACCCCCTGGGACAGCAGGGTGCCGAGCACGCTCGCGAGCTTGGGCAGCAGACCCCTGAGGGTCTCCTCGATTCGGTCCGCGTAGTCCGCGAGCCCGAGCGTCTCGAGCAGCGCCCCGAGGCCACCGTCCGGCTGGTCGGCGGTGCTGAGCTTGCCGATGGCCTCAAACTCCTTCAGCGACGACGCCACGACCCCCCCGACGATGACCAGGAGCAGCGCCCCGAGCAGCATGGTCAGGGCCACCGAGACGGCCCTCGAGAGCCGGGTGCGGGCCGCGAGTTGATCCACCACCGGCGACAGCGCCAGGGCCAGGAAGAGGGCCAGGGCGAAGGGGATCATCACGTCCCGCAGGGCCTGGAGGGTGGCGCCCACCGCGATCGCGGCCAGGATCAGGAGACACACGGTCTGGATCCGACGCTCCGTGGAGGGGGCCTCGGTCGAAGCGGAGCGCGGCGCAGGGGGAGGGGGGTCAGTCATGACCCCCCTAGTTCTACGGACCGGAGCCCGCCGGATCGACGATCCCGCGGGCTCCGGTGCTGAGGATCCTCCTGGGAGGTCCTTGGGCCGCCTCAGACGAAGGGCGTGATGCCCGGCTGGGCCACCGCCTTCACGGGGTTGTCACCGAAGTCATAGCTCTTGGGGGCGAGGTCCTCCTTGGACTCCAGCGCCTGGTTCCAGGAGATCTCCTGGCCCGTGTAAGCGGACATCCGCCCCATGAGCGCGAGCAGCGTGGCCCGGCACATGTAGTCGCCGTTGTGGATCGGCTCTCCGGCGCGGATCGACGCGAACAGCTCGTTGTGTTCGTTCTGGTACATGTTGTCCGGCACCCCCGGGTTCCGGTAGCGCCAGTTCGTCTCGCCCTCGATCCGGTGGGACTGCAGGTGCGCGATGCCCTTCGTTCCGTAAGCGTGGTCCGAGACGTCCCGGAAGGCCCCGGGGATCTGACGGCAGGAGAAGAAGCCCTTCACCCCGTCACCGAAGTCGTAGACCGCGCTGAAGTGATCGTAGATGTTCCCGTACTTCGGGTCGGTCCGGACGATCCGGCCACCGTTGGCCTTCACCGACAGGGGCGGCTTGTCGTCCATGGTCCAGATCATCTTGTCGAGGTTGTGGATCGCCTGCTCGGCGATGTGGTCCCCCGACGCCCAGGTGTAGTAGAGCCAGTTCCGGAGCTGGGTCTCCATCTCGCTCCACTCGGGCTTCTGGCCGCGGTGCCAGAGGCCGCCGGTGTCGTAGGAGCACTCGATGGCCTTGATGTCACCGATCGCGCCCTCGCGGATCTTCTCGATCGTGGCCCGCTTGGCGTTCTGGTAGCGATAGCAGAGGCCGCTGACCACAGCGAGGTTCTTCTCCTTGGCCTCGTCGCAGGCGGCCCAGATCCGCCGCAGGCCCGGAGCGTCCGTGGCCACCGGCTTCTCCACGAACATGTGCTTGCCCGCCTTGACCGCGTACTCCACCTGGGCCGGGCGGAAGTGGGGCGTGGAGGCCATCAGCACCACGTCGCAGTTGTCGGTCACCTTCTCGTGGCAATCGAACCCCGCGAAGGCCCGCTCGCTGGGCACGTCGATGCGCCCCTTGAACTCCTCCTCCGCGTTGAGCTCGGCCAGCTTGGAGGAGATGCGGTCGTCGAAGGCGTCTCCCATGGCCACGAGCTTGGTGTTCGGGTCCGCTCGCAGAGCGTCCCTCACCGCGCCGCCGCCGCGGCCTCCGCAGCCCACCAGGCCGAGCCGGAGCGTCGGCGGGTCTTCGTCCTGACGGGCGCTCGCGCCGGCGATGGCCGAGGTCGCGCCGAGGGCAGTGGCCACGCCGGCGGCTCGCAGGACCTGGCGACGGCTCGCGCCGGCCCGGAGTTCGTCAGAGGAGGAGTCGATGGGAGATTGGGTCATTCGTCGCGATGTCGTTGAAGGGACTCGTCAGGCCTGGGCTGGCCCGGCGAAGGGTGGGCCGATGGAATGGGCACCGCCCCATCCTGCGGGAAGGCCTCGCCGACGCAAGGCTCCTCGTCCTCGCCTCCGAAGAAGAGCCCCCGTTCGAGGGCCGCGACACCGGTCCTAGCCGGGCCGAGCACCAGCCTCGCCGTGGCCAACGCATCGGCGTCGGCCGCGGTGGAGGCGGTCATCACCGAGGCGCGGGGCGAGGGGAGCGGCAAGGCCGAGCGCGGGTCGATGACGTGCCCGTACTGCATCGCACCGACCCCGGAGCCGGCCCCTTCGAGTCCCACGAGGGGCTCACCCCCGAGCGCCCCTGATCGGTAGACGTCCCCCGAGGTGGCGATGGCCGCCCGGGCCAGGAGGAAGCGCAGCCGCCTCGGCGACTTTTCACCGAAGGGCAACACTTCCACGCGCCAGCCGTCCGCTCCGGGTGGCGGATCCAGGGCTCTCAGGTCCCCGCCGCCCTCCATCAGTGCGCTGTGGATCCCGTGGGCCTCGACGGCGGACAGGGCCTGGTCCACGGCGACGCCCTTCGCGACGCCGCCGAAGTCCAGGCGCAGCTGGGGGTCCTCGACCCGGCATCTCGGCGCCCCTCCGACCTCCTCGTACCGGACGTGCTCCGCCCATCCGACGGCCCGGGAAGCCTGCTCCCACGTCGACGACTCGGGCCACCGACGCCGCCGCAGCGCCCGGCGCCAGTGCCGTGTGAGCTCCCCCACGGTCGGGTCAAAAGCCCCCTCCGACAGGGGCACGAGGCGATTCGAGGCCCGCAGCACCAGCCCGAGCTCAGGGGAGACCTCGACCCAATCGCCGTCGCTTGCCGCCGGGAGCCGACGGGCCTCGCTGGCGGCCGAGTAGTCCGTCGCGACCTCCTCGATCCGGTCCACCGTCGCGAACGCCGCGGCCGCTGCCCGGTCTGCGAGGTCGGGGTCCGCCTCGCACAGGGTGAGCCTGAAAAGCGTCCCCATGGCGAAGTGCTCGTACGTCCTCCTGCTCAGGTCGGACTCCACATGTGGAGTGCTCCCTGCCTCGCGCATGACTCCCCCTGGGCCGGAGAGACACCCCGGCAGGAGCGCTGCGAGAACGACGATCACAGCCGGTCGCAGGTAAGCGCTCGAAGAAGACCCGTGGCGTCGATGGACCATCTCCCCCAGACTACGTCGGCCCCATCCACTCCATGACGCTCCCCATGACGATTCGACGCGCGCCCTCCCGACCTCGACCCCTCGCCAACGCCCTGCCGCTCAGCGTCGCCGTCCTCGGCGTGCTGCTCTGCGGGCCCGCAGAGGCCCAGGACAAGGGACAGGAGGTGTACCCGGCTCCTCCCCCGGGCCCGCCCCCCTTGAGCAAGGTCGAGGGCTCGGAGGCGACGGACGAGGCCAGCATGA
Source organism: uncultured bacterium (assembly GCA_938075305.1). Taxonomy (GTDB): domain Bacteria; phylum Planctomycetota; class UBA1135; order UBA1135; genus Saltatorellus. The sequence continues at coordinate 182,642 of CALJGV010000014.1, read as the reverse complement.
AGGCCTACGCCGAGGCCATCACGGGGACGGACGTCACCTTCAAGCTCACCCCGATCCCCGGGGGTGAGTTCCTCATGGGCAGCCCCGCCGACGAGGAGGGCCGCAGCGCCTTCGAGGGCCCCCAGGTCAAGGTCCGCGTCTCGCCCTTCTGGATGGGGACCCACGAGGTCGCGTGGCGGGAGTACAGCCAGTACATGGACTCCCTGGACCTGCGCGCCCGCAACGCCGCCGAGGGCAGCAACCGCGCCGAGCAGGACCCCTGGTCCGACGCCGTCAGCCGCCCGACGCCGCCCTACGTCCCCATGGACTTCGACATGGGGGTCGAGGGGTACCCCGCGATCTCCATGACCCAGTTCGCGGCCAAGCAGTACACGAAGTGGCTGACCATGAAGACCGGTCGCTTCTATCGCCTCCCCACCGAGGCCGAGTGGGAGTACGCCTGCAGGGCGGGGACCACTGGCGCCTTCTCCTTCCCGGAGGGCGAGCTCGACGACCACGGCTGGTGGTTTGACAACTGCGACGGCCAGTACATGAAGCTCGGGACCCTCAAGCCGAACCCCTGGGGCCTCTACGACATGCACGGCAACGTCGCCGAGTGGTGCCTCGACGCCTTCTCCAAGGATGGCTACGCGGACCTCGCCGAGCAGGCCAAGAGCGGCCCCGTGGTGGACCCGATCCGCTGGCCCACGGCCCTCTACCCCCGCGTCGCGCGAGGCGGCCACTGGGATGACGACCCGGAGCGCCTGCGGAGCGCCGCCCGTCGCGGCTCGAACGACGACTGGAAGGTCCAGGACCCCCAGCTCCCCAAGAGCATCTGGTATCACACGGACGCGCCCTGGCTCGGTTTCCGGGTCGTGCGCCCGCTGAACCCGCCGCCCCCCTCCGAGTGGGCGCGCTACCACGACTCCGACCTCGACTCGATCACCAAGATCTACGAGCGCCAGCGCCGCGCCGAGCGCTGACGCCACCTGGATCCGCAGACGACCCCACGCCCACTTCACCTCGCCCACTTTCCATGAGCACCCCCACCTCCCCCCTCGACCGCCGCACCTTCATCCAGGGCGCTGGCACCCTCGCGGCGGCCTCCCTCTCCGCGGCGCCCTCCCTCGCCGCCGCGCAGGAGTCTGCCGCCGGTGACGCAGAGCTGCGGGTGGCCCTGATCGGCTGCGGAGGCCGCGGCACCTCAGCCTGTCGGCAGGCCCTCAACACGGGGAACAATCGCCTGGTGGCCATGGCGGACGCCTTCCCCGACCGCCTCGAGGAGTCCCTCTCCAACATCTCTGCCGCCCACCCCGAGGCCGTGGATGTCCCGGAGGAGCGCAAGTTCGTGGGCTTCGACGCCTTCAAGAAGGCCATCGATGAGGACGTGGACGTCGTCATCCTCACCACGCCCCCCGGCTTCCGCCCCGAGCACTTCGACTACGCGGTCTCCAAGGGCAAGCACATCTTCATGGAGAAGCCCGTGGCCGTCGACGGCCCCGGCATCCGCAAGGTGATGGAGGCCGCCGCGGTGGCCAAGGAGAAGAAGCTCTGCGTGGGCGTCGGGCTGCAGCGGCACCACAGCTTCAAGTACCAGGACACGGTCCGCGCCATCGAGGATGGCGCCATCGGCAAGCCCGTGGCCCTGCGCGTCTACTGGAACAGCGGCGGCGTGTGGGTGAAGCCCCGCAAGCCACAGTGGAACGAGATGCAGTACCAGATGCGCAACTGGTACTACTTCAACTGGCTCTGCGGCGACCACATCGTCGAGCAGCACATCCACAACCTCGACGTCGGCAACTGGGTCATGGGCAAGACCCCCGTCAAGGCCGTCGGCATGGGTGGCCGCCAGGTGCGCAAGGGCGCCGAGCACGGGGAGATCTACGACCACCACGCGGTGGAGTACATCTACGACGACGGCACGCGGATGCACAGCCAGTGCCGACACCAAAAGCAGGTCTGGAACAGCGTCAGCGAGCACGTCCACGGCTCGGGCGGCACGTGCAACGTCGGCGCCGGACGCATCGAGACCTACGGCGGCGACAAGTGGCGCTTCGAAGGCAAGGACAGCAACGCCTACCAGCGAGAGCACGACGTCCTCTTCGAGGCGATCCGCACCGGACGCGAGCACAACGAGGCGATACGTGGCGCCGAGGCGACCCTCACGGCGATCCTCGGCCGCATGGCCACCTACACCGGCCGCGCCGTGACCTGGGAGGAGGCCCTCAACTCACCGCGGATGCTGCGCCCGGAGGGCGAGCTCACCTGGGACACCGTCCCCCGCTCTCTCCCGGGGGACGACGGGCTCTACCCCATCCCGACCCCCGGGGTCTACAAGATCGACTGACCGGCGCCCGCCCGCCCGCATCGAAGCGGGCGGCCCCGGGCGTCTGCCGCCTTGGCCCTCCTCTTCCTCGCATCGCTGCTGTGGTCGGCGTCCTTCGCGCTCATCGGCACGCTGGAGGTGGACCCCACGTTCCTGACCGCGACGCGGCTGGGGCTGGCGTCGCTTGCGATCGCCCCCTTCACCTTCTCGCCCCGCGCGAAGGGGAAGCCGGCGCCGGCCCGGGCGATCCAGCTCCTCCTGATCGGGGCGCTGCAGTACGGGGTCATGTACCTCCTGATCCACCGGGCGTACGGCTACCTCGCCAGCTACGAGGTCGCGCTGCTGACCATCACGACACCCCTCTACGTCATCTTCATGGAGGGGTACGTCCACCGGCACCCGCCCGCCAGAGCATGGGGCGCCGCGGCCCTGGCCGTGGCCGCCGCCTTCGCACTGCGCATGGAGGCCGCCCGTGGATTGCTCGACGGCGACGACTACTGGGTTGGAGTGGGCCTCGTGCAGGCAGCGAACCTGGCCTGGGCGGCGGGCATCGTGCTGTACCGCCGGCTGGAGTCACCCGCCACGGCTACCCCCGGCCGCTTCGGTTGGATGCTGATGGGGGGATTCCTCCTCTCGCTGCCCTTCGCGCTCGCGACCGCGGAACCCTCCGACCTTCAGCTCTCCGCCGCTGACGTCGGCAAGATCACCTACCTGGGCCTGATACCGTCTGGACTCGCGTTCTTCCTCTGGAACCGCGGGGCGACCCAGGTGAGCGTGGGCACCGTCGCGGTGATGAACAACCTCAAGGTCCCCCTCGCGGTGGCCGTCGCGCTCCTGCCGCCCTTCTCCGTGCCGGCCGATCCCTGGCCGCTGGCGACCTCCTTCGCCCTCCTCGGCGCCGCGCTGATCCTCGGGACGCGGGGCCCCGACGCCCGCGTCGGCTTGGACTGAGGCGGCCCAGCGCCACCACCGACCAGGTCTGACCGTTCGCTCCGCGGCCTCACTCCCGCCAGGCGGTGAGCAAGGAGAGGCTCAGGAGCAGGAGCAGCGCGGCGAGCCCCAGACCGCCCTCGGGGACCTCGCCGCCTTGGGCGAGCCGGTGGATCCCGGCAGCCCCGGGGGCTGCCCAGAGCCAGCGAGCCAACGCCCGTGCACCTACCGGCCTCCCTCGCCTGGGCCAGACCGCGAGGAGCAGACCCAGAGTGCAGAGGGCCACGGCGCACGCACGCAGAGGAGCGCCCCGACCGCGGGCCACGGGGAGCGACAGGGGCGCCCCCCTGTGCTCCAGCTCCGAGCTCACCTCGACCCCGACGATCAACCCCGGCCCCGGGGAGAGCCCCTCGGCCGCGTCGGCCCCTCGGCGCCCGGCGAGGGTCGCCGCGAGCAGGCCCAGGGCGACGAGGAGCCCGGCCACCATCATCCGGCGGATGGCGGCGCCCCGCTCGAGCGAGGGTTCACTCAAGCCACTGGAACGCAATGGCGCGGTCCCCCGCTGCGCTCTCACCCAGCTCGAGCACCATCCGGTAGCTGGCGTAGGCGCCGTCCTCGCCGCGCTCCACCCAGCTCTCGAGCTCCAGGCGGGCGCCGACCCCGTCCGAGGGGGCGTCCTCCGCCTCGCCGAACGACCAGCGGTGGGCGCGGCCCTCGATGGGCCCATCGAAACCCGAGGCCCTCCAGCCCTCCGTCAGCGCACGGGCCAGCAGGGCGGCCGTACGCTCCGCCCGAAGCTCCAGCATGGGAGGAACGAGGCCGTCGTGAGTCGCCTGCGTCGCCTCCTCCCGCGCCACGGCGAGGGCTCGCGGGGAGGACGCGACGCCCTTGAGGCGCTGGACGGCGGCGTGGTGCTTGCAGCAGCTAACGCCCTGAACTCGGTCGGTGGCCAGGACCGCCGCGCCGTCCGCGGCGAGCTCTCCCCAGCAGCCGCCGAGGCTCAACCGCGCCGAAGGCGTCGCCAGCTCGCCGTTCCCGTACTCGCAGGTCGAGCGGCCATCGAGCGACTTGCTGGGCACGCCGCCGATCGCAGCGAGCCCCAGGGGAACGCGAGCCGACGCCACGGGTCCCGCCGGGGCCGCAACGGGCCCACCCTCCTCCTCTGGGCCCGAGGCCGTCCGGGCCCCTGGCTGTCCCGAGCCTGGCCCCAGATCTTCGGTCGCAGGCTCCGGCGCCATGCCCTCGAAGCTCGGGGCACGATCCATGCCTCCGCCCAGCACACCGAGCGAGGCCACCTCCGACGATTCCTTCGTCACTCCTACGCCGACGGGCGCCTGCATGACGGAGGCCTCCGCTCCGGGAGGCTCCCCTCCCGAGGACTTGAGCAGCCCCCCGGCGAGGACGCCGAGGGCCAGCCCGCAGATGAAGACCGCGACGCCGCCCAGGCGCCACCGACGACCCGCGCCGAGTAACGCCGGCCGGCGGGTCTCCTCGATGGACCACAGGTCCATGGCGGCTGGCGACGCCGCCGTCACCGGCGTCACCCCGCGACTCCGGAGCAGGTCGAGCTCGCCACGCAGTCGTTCGATCTCCATCTCCGCCGCCCGTCGGAATGCATCGCGGTCGTCCTCGTACCGGTCCGGCGCCTCCCCCCGGGGCTCGCGGGGGGCCACAGGCGCCCCGGCTCCAAGGGCGGATCGCCTCGGTCCGGTGTACAGGGCCCGCTCCTCGAGCGGCGCCGAAGGGTCCCCAGGGCTCAACGCCCCTGGCGCGAGCCGCGCCACGTCCCCCGCGCGCACCAACCGGAACTCGGTCCCCTCTCGCCAGGCCATGCGGACCATGAGCTCGCCCCGCTCGGCCCAGCCCTGCAGGGTCCGATGGGTCACGCCCGCTCGATCCGCCGCCTCGCCGAAGGACCACCACTGCTCAGGGTCCCACGGGGCGGGCGTGCCCGCCGGCTGCCGGGGGGCACCCCCAGCCTCCCCTCCCGCGGCGCTTGTCTCTTCCTGAGCCATGGCACGTTGTGTACACGCTCGGGCTTCCCACCGCCAGCCCTGGGACATCCCGCCAGCAGGTGACGTGGCGCATCACGCCCGGGCAAGGCAGGATTCAAGGGCACGCGCATCCCCCATCCAGAGCTCCCATGCGATTCCATCCCCTCCTCGGCGCCCTCCCGGTGCTCCTCGCCTCCACCGCAGCGGCCCAGGCGCCGCTCAACTACGCCGTGGACCAGAGCGCGTCCCAGTTCACCTTCTCGGGCTCCACGTCCCTCGGGGCCATCGTCGGGACGCCGCCGAACTTCGCCCTCGTCGGGTCGACCAACATCGTGACCACCACCGGCGGGCTCCCGATCCAATCGATCCAGTTCGTTCCCGGCGCCACCGTGCTCGTGACGCCAGACCTGACGGCGGAGATCCCCAACCCCGTGCCGTTCCTCCCGCCCCTGGCGACGATCGTCATCAGCAACCTGCAGCTGGAGCTGCAGTCCGACGTGGGCAACGTGAGCAGCGGCTCGTTCAACGTGAACATCTTCTCGACCACCATCAGTGGCACGTCGACCATCACCGCCCTCGGCGGCTCGCCGTCCGTGGTCGACCTCACGGGGACGACGAGCACCCCCCAGCCCATGGGTGGGCTGATCGCCCTGAACGGCTCAACCCTCTCCCTCGATGCCCCGCTGCAGCTGGCCTTCCAGCTCTCCGACCCCAGCAGCGGGACCACGGCCAACCTGAACGTACAGGGCACCCTGGCGGCAGATTACACCGCCCCGGCCCCGACCAGTTACTGCTCCTCGGTCCCGAACTCGAGCGGCGCCGCCGGCGTCATCCAGGCCTCCGGGTCCCAGAGCCTGTTCGCCAGCTCGCTCACCCTCGACGCCGCGAACCTCCCAACCCTGTCCCTCGGATACTTCATCTTCTCCGAGTCCCAGGGCTTCGCCACGGGCCTGGGGGGCGGGCAGGGCAACCTCTGCCTGAGCGGTGGCATCTTCCGCCTCTCCAACTTCATCCAGAGCTCGGGCTTCACGGGCCAGGTCAACTTCCCCGTGCCCTTCAACGGCCTGCCCCCCGCCGCGACCATCAACGCGGGCGAGACATGGAACTTCCAGTACTGGTTCCGTGACGCCAGCGGCGGGACCGCGACCTCCAACACCACCGATGGGGTCTCGGTGACGTTCCTCCCCTGAGGGGTCAGCGAGCGGTCATCGAGCGGAGCGCGCGGGTCCACCAGGACTCGCGCGTTTCTCTCTTGAGGGTCCATACCTCGACGGGCTGGCGGGCCTCGAGCTGCGCCTTCAGCTCCTCGCCCGCGGCCTCGAGGACGGCGACGGCCTCGGCCTGCCCGATCTGCAGCTCGCTCATCAGTGAACGAACCTCACCGCGCAGGCTCTCGATCTCGGCTGTGCGCGCAGCGAGCTCCGCTGCGCGTTGGTTCTCCACCGCCGCGAGCTCCCCCTGGAACCCCGCCCGTTCCTGGGCTGCGCTCTCCTGGGCTTCGCTGAGCGCGGCGCGCGCCGCCGCGGCGGAGCGCTCCGCCGCCGCGATTCGCTCGTCGAAGCGAACCCGGTCCCGGGCGCTGGCCTCCACGATGACTCCGAGCTCCGCGCTACGGCGAACCGCCTGTCGATCCGACTCCACGAGCCGCTCCTCGAGCGCGCCGAGCTGCTCGAGTCCCGCGAGCCGCGCGGCCTCGGCCCTCGAGCGTTCATCCGCGGCCTCGGCCATCAGCCGCTCCACCCGTCGCCGCTCGTCGTCCAGGGCAGCCGAGCTGGCCTCGAGGCGCGCCGCGAGCGCCGCCCGCTCCTCCCCGGAGGCAGTGACCATCGCGCCCATGGAGGCTTGCAGGCGCCCCAGATCCCCGTCGAGTTGGGCCCGCAGGGCCACCTCACGGTCCGCTGCACGCTCCTCAAGCCGGCCCGGGAGCATGGCCGTGACCGTCAGCGCCGACACCGACATCAGCCCGAGCGCCGCCGCCGAGGCCCGACGCCAGGGCCTCGAGCGCTCCTGCAGCTCGAGCTCGAGCACCCTCCGCTGGGCCATGAGCAACGACGCGGTGCTCGCCTGACGCTCGCGCTCTGCGAGGTCGAGGCGGGTCTCCAAGTCCTGGCAGAGGCCGATGAGGGCGTCCCGGCTCGTACCTGAGCTGCGGACGGCCTCGGCGATGCCGTCCCCCTGGTGCCCGCGCGAAGCCGAGACGGAGACCTGGTCGGCGCTCGAAGGAGCGTCGGCGCCCTCGGAGGCGGGGGCCTCCGCGGTCGGCTGTGGCGGATTCGGTCGCGGGGTCCGCGGCGCGACGCCAGGGGCGCCGGGAAAGGCCTCTGCGAGGTCCAGGCCTCGGACGCAGCGGACCTCTTTCCTTCCACGGCGCCGGGTCTCGTAGAGCAGCTCCCCACGGTCACACCGGGCCTCGAGGTCCTCCACCGGAACACGCACCCGGCCGGCGGCCTCCTCCAGCGTGAAGAGGGCGCCGGGGTCGAGGGCGTCGGCCGCAGCCGCGCCCGCCGCCGGAGCAGCATGGGTGGTGTCCCTCGCCATGACCCGACGATAGGAACCCGCGAGGGGCGATCTCAACCCTCACTCGCCCAACCCGCGGGCCCCATTCACGCCGTCCACCCGGCCAATGCTCTTTTCTTGCCAATGGCCGATTTCTGAACCCCGCGGACCGAACCCTCTGGCAACCTCCCGCCCATGGCTGACGGCTACTCGAGCGATCACGACTATTTCGCGAGCTACGCGGATCCCGGAGTCCACCGGCTCATGATCCAGGACCACGCCCGGACCGATGGTTATCGCCGGGCGATCGAGTCCGTGGCGAGGGGCAAACGGGTCCTCGACGTGGGGACCGGCACGGGGATCCTCTCGATGTTCGCCGCCCGTGCAGGGGCCGCCCACGTGGACGCGGTCGACTCCTCCGCCATCATCGACGTGGCCCGGGACGTGGCCGCCGACAATGGCCTCGGCGACCGGATCACGTTCCACCGCGGGCGGATGGAGGACCTCGACCTGGAGGGGAACTACGACCTCATCATCTCCGAGTGGATGGGCTTCTTCGGCCTCGCGGAGCTGATGTTCGAGTCGGTCATCGACGCGCGGGACCGCTACATGAAGCCAGGCGGGCACATGCTCCCGCGCACGCTTCGGCTGTGCGTGGCCCCGGTGGACGACAGCCACGTGCACCAGGACCTGGGCCTCGGCCTGTGGGAGCGCCCGGTGTACGGGCTCGACTACTCCAGGCTGATCGAGGCCGAGGTGCAGAGCTTCATCACCGCCGCCTGCGACCTCAAGCCGGCCTCGCTCCTGGGGACGCCCGTCGACGTGCTCGACCTGGACCTCGACCACGCGTGCGCCGACGACTTTTTCTTCACCACGGCGGCGACGCTGCTCGTGGAACGCGCAGGGACGGTCCACGGCTTCGGCGGCTGGTTCGAGGTGGACCTCACCCCCGAGGTCGAACTCTCGTGCTCGCCCATGGTGCCGCCCACCCACTGGCGACAGTCGTTCTTCCCCGTCCGCCCCTTCGCGGTCGAGGAGAACGATCGGATCCGCTTGGCCATGAACGCCGAGCGCACCGAGGCCGGCGACCAGCGCCTGCCCCTGTACTTCGTCGACGGGGAGCTGGTGCGCGACGGCAGGGTGCTCCACCGCTTCTTCTACCGGCACCACGGCAGCTTCGAGTGAGCCCGGCGGGGGCCTGTCCGAGTCAGCGGCGGGTCCTGTCAGTCATCCTCGTCCTCGAAGCCGCCGTAGCCCAGCCCCCGCAGGGCCTCGGCCTGGGCAGGGTCGAACCTCGACGGCCGGGGGTCCGCCGCCCCGCGCCACACCGCGTGGGCGCGCTCGAGGTCCTCGAGGGCCGCACGGGCCGCTGGATCCAGGGACGGCTCCGCCAGGAGGTCCCGGCGCTCCCCGGGGTCGCTCCCGAGGTCAAAGAGCTGGCGCACCCCCAGGTACGGGGCCTTGACGAGCTTCCAGTCCCCGAGCCTCACGGCCTGGGGCTTGGCATCCCCCGCCCACGCGAGGTCGGGGGCCTGCTCGAGGAGCGGGCCCGGCTGGGTCGCCTCCGAGAAGACGGCGCGCAAGGGGAGCGGCTCGCCCCGTAGGGCTCCCGCCAGGCTGCGCCCTCGGCCCGGGTCGTCGCCAGGACCCGGGGCCAGACCGATGGCGTCCAGGATCGTGGGTGCCACATCCACACCCGACACCGGCGTCGCGACCCGCAGGCCCCTGTCGGCCCCGGGACCGCGGACGATCAAGGGGACGCGCACGTCGGGCTCCCCGACCCAGAGGCCGTGGTTCCAGAAGTTGCCTTGCTCCCAGAAGGTCTCGCCGTGGTCGGCGGTGACCACCACCAGGGTCTCCTGGAGGAGCCCCCTGGCCGCGAGGCCCGCGAGGAGCCGGCCGATCTCCGCGTCGAGATACTGCACCTCCCGCCCATAGAGGTCGGCGAGCCTTTGATCCCGCGGGCTCGGGGAGGCGTCGACCGGGCCCGCGAGCTCCACGGGGAGGCCCGCCGCGATCACCCCCTGCTGGCCCGGCGCTCGACCCAGGAGCCGCTGCTGCTGGGCGGAGACCGCCGCCTCGATCTCGCCGAAGCCCGCGGCGGGCTCGGCGCCCGGTGCGCCATAGGGCGCGTGGGGGTCGAAGTAGTGGGCAAAGATGAACCGCCGCCCACCTACGCCCGGGGTGACCGCTCCATCGAGGTGGTCCAGGATCGCGCTGGTCACGGATCCGGCCACGCGCTGGGCCTGGTCATTGCCGCCCGGCGACGCTGGGAGGTCGAGGCGCTCGTCGTAGGACTCGAACCCCTGGTCCATCCCGGTCGCGGAGGTGAGGGCCGAGGAGGCCACGAAGGCCGAGCATTGGAAGCCCGCCTCGGAGAGGGTCTCGGCGAGCATCCGGTTCGAGCGGTCCACCGAGAACCCGTTGCGCACGACACCGTGTCGCAGCGGATAAGCCCCCGTCATGAGCGAGGTGTGCGAGCTCAGGGTGGTCGCAGCGGCGGAGCTGCAGCGCTCGAAGACGACCCCCTCCGAGGCGAGGGCGTCCAGGGCGGGTGTCTCGAAACGTGTCTCGCCGTAGGCCCCCAGGTGATCGGCCCGGGTGGTGTCCAGGGTGATCAGCAGCACGTGGCGTGGCTCAGGAGCCCGGTCCCCACCACAGGCGGTGGCGAGGCCGAGGAGCGCAAGGGGGGGCAGCCAGGAGGGCGAGCGGAACGTCATGTCGCAGATGGAGCCTCACGGGGGCGCGAGGTTCAGGGAATGTAGCCGCCTGAGCACGTCGGGATAGACTCAAGAGGTGGAACCTGAAGGGGTACGGACCCCTCCACCCAACGTGGGAGTTCCCTGAGGACGGCCTCCGGTCGCGCTTGACACTCGTCACCCATCCCTCGAAGCTCCTCCTGGGGAGAAAGGTCCGCGGACCTCGCTCCCCACGGTCCCATCCACCCGCAGGCCCGCCGGCCCGCGCTTCCCGCCTCACGTCTCCCGGACGCTCATGATGCTTCGCACTCTCCTCGCCACCGCCGTCGCAGGCCTCGGACTCCTCACCGCCGGGTCGGCCGCCGCTCAGGCCCCGCTAACCACCGAGCTCTTCGTCTCAGGGCTCCAGAACCCGACCGATCTGACGTTCGCCCCGGGCGACCCCTCGCGGATCTTCGTGATCGAGCAGGCGGGCCGAGTGCGCGTCGTCGAGAACGGAACGCTGCTCGCCACCCCGTTCCTGAACATCAACCCCGAGGTCGCCTCGGGCGGTGAACGCGGGCTCCTCGGGCTCGCGTTCCACCCCGACTACGCGAACAACGGCCGGTTCTTCGTCAGCTACACGAACAACTCCGGCAACTCCCGGGTGGCCGAGTACACCGTGTCCTCGAACCCGAACATCGCCAACCCCACGCGGGTCCAGTTCATCTCCCAGGTGAACCAGGACTTCTCCAACCACAACGGTGGCTGCATCAAGTTCGGTCCGGACGGCAAGCTCTACTTCGGCCTCGGTGACGGCGGCTCGGGTAACGACCCCAACGGCCGGGCGCAGAACGGCCAGAGCCTCCTGGGCAAGATGCTCCGCTACGACGTGGACATCGCCGCCCCGTTCATCCCGGCGGACAACCCCTTCCTCAGCAACGGGTCCGTCCGCAACGAGATCTACCACCTCGGCCTCCGCAACCCCTGGCGCTTCACCTTCGACCGGACCACCGGCGACATGTGGATCGCCGACGTAGGCCAGAACCAGCGCGAGGAGGTCGACTTCATCCCTGCCGGCCAGGCTGGCCTGAACCTCGGGTGGCGCTGCAAGGAGGGCACTCGCTGCACGGGTCTTTCCGGCTGCAGCTGCACCAGCACCACGCTCCTCGACCCGATCCAGGAGTACAACCACGGCCAGGGCTGCAGCATCACCGGCGGGATGATCTACCGCGGGAACGCGATCCCGAGCCTCCAGGGCACTTACTTCTACGCCGACTACTGCTCCAACAAGATCTGGAGCATCGAGTACGACGGCAGCTCCGTGCAGAACTTCACGGACCGCACCATCGAGCTGCGCCCGACCTCGGGCTTCATCAGCTCGATCTCCTCGTTCGGCGAGGACCACGACGGCGAGGTCTACATCGTCACCCAGAGCGGCGGCCGCATCTGGAAGATCATCGAGGAGCCGCCCGCCTGCGGCTTCACGAGCTACTGCTCCTCGAACCCGGGCAGCTCCGGCGCCGCCGCGCAGATCGCTGCCACCGGCTCCGCCAGCATCGCGACCAACAACTTCGTGATCGCTGCCTCTGGCCTCCCGCCCTTCACGGTGGGCCTGTTCTTCTACGGCCCCGAGCAGACCCAGATCTCCAGCGGGCTGGGCAACCTCTGCGTGGTCGGGAACTCGCAGATGCCCGCCGTGCGGCTCTACCCGGCCGTCCAGGCTGGCATCCTTGGCAGCGTCGCGCGGGCCGTTGACTTCAACGATCCGAACCAGTCGACGGGCCCCGGCGCCATCCTCCCGGGCATGACCCTGAACTTCCAGTGCTACTTCCGCGACAACGTCTCGGGCGTGCCGACGTTCAACTTCAGCAACGCGATGTCCGTGCTCTTCTGCCCCTGATCCGGCGTCGACGCCAGACCGAGCGCGCCCGCGCCGCCTGACCAGGCGGCGCGGGCGCGCTCGTTGAAGGGGGCTCGGAGCGGAGGATCAGGCGCTGCGCCTGGACTGCAGGTCGAGGTTCGCCTTGAAGATCTCGCCCATGAGCTCACGCTTCAGGTCCGCGCGGTTCTCGCCGCTGTCGAGGCCCTGGACCTCGCGGTAGACGGAGGCCACACCGGCGTCCTCGACGCCCGCAGAGCGCAGCCGCGCGACCTCTGCCTCGGTGGTTTCCAGGGATCGGGTGAGCTTCTCGATCCGACGATTGAGCTGGAGCAGGCTGCGCTCGAGACCGGCCCGATCTCCCCCCTGCTCGAGGGAGGTCGACATGGCCTCGATGCGAGCGTTGGCCATCTCGAGGTCACGGGACCACCGTTCGCGCTCCTGCTGCACGGCCCGCTGGATGACCTCCCCAGCGATCTCATCCGCCGCCTTCTCCAGCGGAGCGCCCTCGGCCACCAGACCCTCCAGGCGCTCGCGATAGCCCATGCGCTCGGCCCGGGCCAGGAGCTCTGCCACATCGCCGGCCGGCGGGGCCGGGGGCACGGGCTCCTTCTCGTAGAGCTGGTAGAGCTCGGTCTGCACGACCTGGCCTCCACCGCTCGCGATGGCGACCGAGAGTCCCTCCTCCGCCACGCGCTCGAGGGTCGCCACGGAGGTCGCGGCCTCGTCCTGGTTGTGGGCGACCCCGATCGAGGCGCTGACGCGGATCGACTTGCCGCCGACCCTGAACTGCATTTCCCGGGCACCCCTGAGCACCCGCTCGCTGATGGCGCGAGCGGCGGCAGGCATGGTGTGCGGGATGAGGACCATGAGCCGGTCATCCACGACCGTCCCCAACAGGTCCCCGGCGCGGGTCTCGCCCTGCAGCAGCTCGACGAAGGCCTGGAGGATCGTGCCCCTGGCCTCGTAGCCGTGCATGGTCTGGATGTCCACGAGCCGATCCACCTCGATCAGGAGGCACGCTACGGGGTAGTCGTAGCGCCGCGCCCGATCGAACTCGATCTGCATCAGCGACCGGACCTCGTCGTCCGTGAAGAGCGGCTTGCCGCTCGGATTGAAGCTCAGCGTTCCAGGGTTCGGCATGGGGAGCAGTCACCCGGGTGAGGTGACAGGGGGATCGTCGACTACACCCTCCTGGGCCCTTGAGGACCCCCCAGGATCCCGCCCTGGCCCGTCTCCAAGCGAGAGGATCCGCCGTCCGTGGGGCCCCAAGGGCGGCCCAGGGCCCTGGGCTGGCCTAGCTGCCCCCGGCGAGCGCGGCAGCCACCCGTGCGGCGCCGTCGCCGTCCACCAGCCCGCTCCCCACTGCGCTCATCCGCCCCCGGAGGTCGCCATCCTCCAGCAGGGCCTCGAGGGACGCGGAGCAGCTCCCCGCCTCCAGGTCCCGGTCCCACCCCAGATTGCAGACCATCCCGCGGCGCTCGAGGTCCGCGACGATCGGGGCCTGGTTCGGCGCCAGGATCACGCAGGCCACAGGAACCCCGAAGGCGCCCATCTCCCAGAGGGTGCTCCCTCCCGCGCAGACCGCGAGGTCAGCCCACTCCAGCATGGGGACCATGTCGGAGACCGGGTCCAGCACGCAGCAGCCCGAGAGCCTCGACGCCGCCGCGTCCACCGCCGACCGGTGGGGATTCGCTGCGCCCACGATCACCCTCGTCTCCGACGGTCCGTCGCGGAGCTCGCACAGCGCCTCGATGATCCGGGTGGTGGCGTTGCCAGGATCGCTGCCCCCCATGGTCACAAGGAGATGGTCCGCCCGACCTCCCCGGGCCTCGACGGTCCGCTCACCGAGCGCACGGACGAACTCTGGCCGGAGCAAGGCGTACCTCGGCCCGAGGAGCAGCCGCTCCACGCCCGGGTAGTCCTGCTCGCGGGCATGGCTGTTCTGGTTCAAGAGGAGGTCCGCCTCGTAGCGGTCCAGGTGCGCGAAGTCGTCGATGAGCCCGAGCCTCACGCCGCCCTCGCGCAGGGCCCGCTGATAATCGAGGCCGAAGCGGTAACCATCGGTCAGCACCCATTCGGCCCCCTCCTCGCCCGCGATCCGAAGCGTCGCCGCCGCATCCTCGGAGGACCCCACCTCTTCTTCGAGCCGCACGAACCTCACGCCGGCCGAGCCGACCCGCTCCACCAGCGCCCCCGGGCACTCCGCCGAGGCCATGACCGGTGCGACCCCACGCTCGCGCAGCGCGAGCGCGAGGGCGAGGCACCGCATGACATGGCCCGTGCCCTGGGAGGCGCTGGCGTCGGCGCGGAGAACGATGGCTTTCATAGGCAGGCAGGGGTCGGGAGGTCCGGCTGGCGCCCCAACCTCACTCGCCTCGGAGCGAGGAGAGGAACGCGATGACGTCCCGCATCTCGGCCCGCGAGAGGTGGGATGAGACGTTGGAGGGCATGGCCGACACGTCGCGGCGGCGCGCCTTGATCTCCGCGATCTCGAACTCCAGCTGCTCCTTCTTCGAGGTCTCCAGCAGCAGGACCTCTGCGTCCTCCTCGAGGATCCGGCCCGAGAAGGTCTCGTCCTCGTCGGTCATGATCAGCCAGCTCTCGAACCCCTCCGCGATCTCGGCGTTGGGCTCGACGATGGCATGGAGCAGTTGCTCCGCGGTGAGGCGCTTCCCCACATCGTCCAGGGCGGGGCCCGCCTCCGAGCCTCCCTCTTCGCCCACCACGTGGCACTTCATGCAGCTGGTCTCGGCCTTGGAGGCAAAGATCCGCTGACCGCGCTCGGCGTCACCCCCCTCGAGGCACATGCGCCAGCGGGCGAGCGGGTCATCAGACGCCTCCCACTCCGACTCCATGGCCGCCGCCGAGGCCTTGATGGCGTCGTCCCTGTTCTCGCTCGCGTACAGGAGCCACTCCACGAGGAGGGAGTGGTCCTCGGCCTTCAGCCGCGAACCCTCCTCGAGGAACGCGTCGATCGCGGCGGCGTCCTCGAAGCTAGCGAGCACCCGGAGGGCGTCGGACCGACGCTCGATGGCTCCCTCACGAGCTTCCTCCACCACGATCGAGATGGCGCCCGCGCCGTGCAGCTTGAGCAGCGCGGCCGAGCGCAGCGGGTTACCCGCCTGGACCGCGGCGCGGGCCGTCAGGGCCGCCGTCTCGGCGGCTCCGGGGGCCGACCTGAGCAGCCTCCGGTAGGCACGGCGACGGACCTCCGCGTCGGCCCCGGCCTGATCGGCCACGGCCGCCAGATGGCCGACGGCCTCCGGCTCAGGGAGGTCAAGGGTGGCGATGAGCTCGAGCAGCCCCATTCCCACCGCACGGTCCGCGAGAGCCGGACTCCCGGTCAGCCTCCCGAGCGCCTCTCCGGCGGCCACGTTCATGGCCGCATCCCTCAGGTCCCCGACCTGGGCAGCGGGGATGGGGCGGTGATCCATGACCACGCCGTCCCGGGTGAGCGGGCGGGTCCAGGACGCAAGAACGCGGAGCGCCTCGGCCCGCAGGGCCGGGTCAGCGCCCTCGTCGAGCGCGAACTCGACGAGGCGCGAGGCGCTACCGAGGGTCGCGACCTCCCGGGAAGCGTGGAGGGCGCGCCGGATGGTGGTCGGGTCCCCCCCCTCGGCGAGAACAGGGATCGCGGCGGACAGCGCCCCCATGGCCGCTGAGACCGGCGCGTCGTGGATGCCCCGAGCGGCCTCCGCCCGGACCGCCGGCGCGGGGTCGGCCAGGAACTTCGCGATGCGACGGTCGCCTCGACGCCGGAGCACCACGACGGCGCACTGGCGCACGAAGTCGTCAGGGTGGTCCTGGAGCCCCGCCACGGGAGCCGCAGCGCCCATCCGATCCAGGGCGCAGATGGCCGCCGTCCGCAGCCAGGGGTCACCCGCACCCTCCGCGGCCAACAGCTCGACCAGCTCGTCGAAGGCGGCGGCCCCGAGCTCTGCCGGGAGCGCGGGGCGGCCAAGGGCCTCCGCCGCCAGCAGCCGGACGCGGGCCTCCGGGTGGCTCCTCAGGAGGCCCAGGGCCTCCTGAGCGAGGTCCGTGGCGTCCCGCTCAGCGGACACTCGCAGGGCTTGAACGATCACCTCGGGGTCCGGATCCCGAAGGGCCGCCAGCAACGCCTCATCGAGCGAGTCGGAGCTAAGCAGGGCGGAGACGCCCTCGCTCCCCATGAGCCGTCCCACATGCCCCGCGCACCAGAGAGCGTGGACTCGCTGGAGGGCCTGGGCCTCGCGGGCCGTCACAACATCCAGCAGCCGCGCGAGGCGGGCCTCGGCAGAGGCCTCGCTCCCATCGTCCAGGATCCGGCGCGCCATGAGCAGCTGGGCCTCCTGGCGCACTCGCCGATCCCGATGCTCGAAGAGGGCGAGGAGCGCCCCGTCGTCCAGGCCATCGAGGCCACCCTGGAGGAGGGCGGCGACCTCGGCCACGAGGCGGACCTCGGCCTGATCCCGGGCCTCGGGTGAGACGCGGAACATGCGCCCCTTGCCCGTCTGATTCCACCCGCTCACCCAGTCGGAGAAGTACAGGTTGCCGTCCACACCGAAGTCCACGTCCGTGGGCAGCGCGTCCCAGACGAACTTCTCGATCTCCTCGGCCCGGAAGCCCGCGCCATCGGGCGCGTTACGGAAGGAATAGATGCCGCTATAGCCCGGGTTGCCCCGGAAGTCGCACACGAAGAACGTGTCGTGCCAGCGGTCCCCCCAGCCGGTGCCCGGGTAGGTGGTCAGGCCCGAGGGGCCGCTGGTGAAGTTGGCGATGGGCGGGAGGAGGTAGAGCGGTTGACCCTCGAAGTACGGGTACCACAGGCGCTCCTGGTTCCACGGGCCCCGTGCGTTCGGTTGCCGTACCCACTGATACGCCTGACGCCAGCCCGTGTCACTGCCCCGCAGCAGATAGGTCCACCGCGCCTGATCCCCGCCGTCCGAGTTGTTGTCGAGTGTGAAGAGGTTCCCGCTGCCGTCGAAGGCGAGTTCCTGGGGGTTGCGCAGCCCGTCGCAGAAGATCTCGAGGTCCGAGCCGTCGAGCTCGCAGCGAAACACGGCGCCGGTGCCGTACCGCACGAGCTGCTCCCCCTCGTCCGTGGTGACGTTGAAGCCGCGATCGCCGATGGAGAAGTACAGCCGCCCGTCCGGCCCGATCACGAGACCGTGGAGGTCATGCCCGAGGAGCGCCACGCGCAGTCCATAGCCCGTGCTGTGCCGGGTGAGGTCCTCGGCAACGCCGTCGCCGTCCTCGTCGAGGAGGCGCCAGAGGTCAGGGATGCAGGTGAACCACAGCTCGGTCGCTCCATCAGTACGGCGGCGGGCGAGCAGCCCCGCACCGATCCCAGCGGCGGGGTCGGCGAAGTCGTCGGCGAACGCCGTCGCCTCGTCCGCGACGCCGTCCCCGTCCGTGTCCACCAGCCGCGTGATGCGCTCGGTCTCCACGGTGTATCCGTCCCGGAGCCCGTCCTCGCCCTCGTGCTTGCGGAACATCGCGACGCGGTCCGCCACGGTCTTGATGGCGAGGTCATCCTCGAGCCACCCCATGTGGCTGCGGATATCCGTGACGCCCTTGTGGTGCCTGAAGGTCTCGGCCACGTAGACGCGCCCGAACACGTCGAAGCAGAAGGCGACCGGATTGGCCAGCATCGGCTCGGACGCGAAGATGTCGGCGCGGAAGCCCTCGGGGAGCTGCATGCGAGCCAGCACCTGGCGCGCCTCGTCGGACACCTCCTGCGGGAGGGCCGGCGCCGTCGAGGTGGGAAGGGGGGCGGCGGAGAGGGGCGCCACGACCAGGGCGGCGAGGATGGGGCTCGGCATGGGGTCAGGATATCCGCTCCCCGCTGGACCTCAGCGTGGATCTCCGCCGGGAAGCCGCTCGCCGGCCGCTCGCCACTCAGCGGCGAGCAAGTCCACCATCCGCCCGTAGGAGGCCACCCCCTCCTGGCCCTGGGCCCGCAGGTAGACGTCGTTCACCGCCGAGGCCGCGCGGCTCGCCGCGGGAGACCGCTCTCGGTCCCAGAATCGCGCACGCTCCTCCATGGCGGACCGAATCCGAGGGTCCAGCTGGTCGATCCGAGCCGCGAGACGCTCCCGGTCCGCGCGCCCCAGCGCGCCGAGCACGTGTCCGAGCGCGAGGAGCCGCGCCGCGGACCGCACCTCGGCGCTGGAGGACCGGCTTCCCACACGCCACGCCAGGTAGTTGGCCTCGTCCTCCCGCGCCCAGCCCTGCGCGTGGGCCAGCTCGTGGCACGCGGTGAACAGGAGGTCCGGTACGGGCAGATGCGCGGCCACGTGAGCCTCCTGGGTGAAGGGGCTGAAGATGCCGCTGATGCCGGCCCCCACGATGGCGCCCGAGAGGGCTGGCCGAACGAGGACCCCGGAGCCGGCTCCGAGCGCGGGCTCGCGTCCGAGGGCCTCCCGCCAGGACGCCGCGGCCAGCTCCAGCGCGGCCCCTGGGTCGAGCGCCCCGAGGGAGCCTGGCGCGGCGAGGTAGGGCTGGAGCTGGCCCTCCAAGGCTCCGGCGAGCCGGTCGAGCTCCGAGGCCGAGGCGCCAGCGGGCTCCATGTCCAGGGTGGCCGCCAGCGGGAGCCTCGAGTAGTTGAGGCCCCAGAGGAGCAGGAACAGGAGCGCCCCACCGCCGCTCGCCGCGAGCCCGCGCCGGAGCGCCGCGCCGGCACCACCACGGCGCCAGCCCCGGCGCACGAGCCAGCAGAGGGCCACGGCCACCACGAGGATCCCCACCTCCGACAGGGACAGGAAGCGACCGGCGCGCCGTGGGGCGCCTGTCAGAGCTGACCACCCCCGGGCGGCCTCCCCGATGAGGCCCGCGACCCTCGGGTAGACGCCGCGCGCAAAGTACGCCTCGACCAACCCGGGGCCCGCCCGGGCGACGGCCACGCACAGGAGCGCCGCGGCCCAGGGCGTGAGGGCCACGGCCCACCGCACCAGGAGCCGTGAATGGAGCGGCGGCCGGCGCCCCCCTTCGGGATCGCCGGCCGCCTGCTGCTCCGGAGGTCCGGGGTCGCTCACTTGAGCTGCTCCCAGTACTCCTCGGGCATGTCGTGCGCGATCTTCAGCGCGCCGTTGGCGCCGCCGTACATGGGCTCCTCGATGCGGATCACGTTGCCGCCGCCGAGGGTGCGCTGCATCTCCTCGGAGATGGCGCGGTCCAGCCCGCGGATCTGGCTGCCGCCACCGGCCAGCAGGACGCGCCCCTTGAGCTTGTCCTGGAACTCGGGGTCGAAGGTGCTGATCAGCTTGCCGAGGCCCTCGACGATGGGCGGGACGATGCGCTGGCACGCGGTGCGCACCTGCTCGGTGATCTCGAACTCGGTGGGCTTACCCTCCACGGGGAGCTCGGTCGTGATCTTCTCGGTGTTCACGTCGACCGTGCTGTGGCGCTCCTTGATCGCCTTGATCATCTGCTTGGTGAACTGCGCCTGGGGGAAGGCGGCGGCGATCTCCTTGCCGAGCTCGTCGTCCACGTAGTCGCCCGCGGTGTTCATGGTGATCTGGTCGGACTCCTCCGGCATGGTGCCGTGCATCCGGCAGAGGTCGACTGTGCCCGCGCCGATGTCGATCACCAGCACGTCCTCGAGCATGTCCAGCCCGTAGGCGACGGAGAAGGGCTCCGAGCAGAGCATCACGGAGTCCACGGACTCCCGCGCGGCCTGAAGGATGGCGTCCTTGTTGTTGATCTGCGCCTGGGCGGGGACCCCGATGACGGCGTATACGAGCTCGTCCTTGCGCGGCTTCGAGAGCCGCACGATCTCCTTCACGAGGTCCATCGCCGCGCGGCGCGAGTCCTGGTTCTCAGAGCCGTCCGCGTTGAACTTGAGCACGCCGTGCTCGAGGGGCCGGTGGAGGTTGAGCGAGAGGCGCTTCTCGCGGGCCTCGGCGCCGAAGAGCACCTCCTTCTTGAGAAGCTTCATCGCCACCGGGTCCTTGGGGTAGCCCACGAACGACTCGATGGTCTCGCGGACGCCGTTACTCGCGGTCACCGAGGTGCGCGAGGTGCCGAGGTCGATGCCCACATAGAGGACGCCGCGGTCCTTGCCGGTCCCTTCGGTGTCGTCAGTCTGGATGTTCGTCATGGTGTTTGGATAGAGCCCCTGATCATCGAGCCATGGGTCGGCCCAGGAGCGAGCCGCCACAAGCATGGCGAGTCCGGGCCGTGCGGAAAAGAGCCGCCGCGAGAACGTCGAGGAAGGGAGCCCCTTCTCCGGTCTGATCGGCTCAGGAGCCGGACTTGTTGACGCTTTCCCGGAGTTCCAGGTTGGCCTGGAACAACTGGGACATGAAGGCGCGCCGCTTCTCGTCCGGAGGGGTCGCAGGCAGCTGGGGCTTCACAGCGTCGTAGAAGCGCGCTTCGGTCTCCGAGGCCTGATCGCGGTCGGCAAGGCTGCGGATCTGCTCCTCCTGCTCCGTGAGGAGCCGGGAGAGCTTGTCGATGCGGCGCTGCAGGAGTTCGGTTTCGCGCTTGCTCTGCCGGGTCTCCGCCGGGCTCTGCGCCTCGGGCGCGCCCGTGGGCGTCGCCCGTCGTGCCGCTGCGGGCTCCGCAGGGTCGGACGGCGGCTGAATCACGGGGGAACCCTGGCGGGCCCGCTCCAAGTTCAATCCGCGCAGACCGCCTCCCGAGGCGCCCGTGCGACGGGCACCCGCTCGGCGAGTCGGGCCAGGGAGGACGACGTGGTGAACCACGTTGCCCTTCGCGCCCAGCTTCTTGAAGCCAGCCATACGATCCCTCATTTCTACCATGGCAGCGTGCGATAGGCGGTCGGCCACTGGCAGCACGGCAACCCTTCTACATCAGGGACAGCCGCGGGTGACACCGCGCTCGATTTGATTCCGTTGGGGACCGCCGAAGCGGGGGTCAGCAGGGGGGCTCTTTCGGGCCAGCCCACAAAGCAGGGCCCGGGTTAGGGAGGAGAAAATAATCCAGACAGGCCCTCGAAGCCATCAATTCGGCGCGATCGAGGGTCTTCCCCGACGCCTCCCGTGATGATCACGCTCGCCATTCCGGCGGCGGTCGCCCCGGCCCCGTCCACCTCCGCTCGGTCCCCCACGTACAGCACGTCGCAGGGGTCCACCCCGAGGCGCTCGGCCCCCACGAGGAATCCACGGGGGTGGGGCTTGAAGCGGTTCACCTCCGCGTCGGTCGCCGCCAGGGTCACGTCGAACAGGTCCCGCACCCCGAGCGCCTCGAGCTTGCGATCCGGATCGTAGTCGGAGAACACCCCCAGCGGCCTCCCGGTGGACCTCAGCTCGACCAGGATCTCCCTGAGTCCCGGCCAGGCTGCCGTCGCCAGGAAGGGAAGCGGTCGCTCGAACATCCACTCCTGAACCAGCCCCCGCAGCTCCTCCGGGGAGACACCGAGCCGGCTGGCCGGGACCTCGTACTGCACCTTGTCGAGGGGCTGGTCGTCCCCTGCGAAGTCCCGGAGCTCCTCCCGTGCCGTACGGAACTCCCGCAGTCGCGCCATCAATCGGGGGAACGCGAAGGGGTGGACCGCGCCCCACCGCAGGAGCTCGAGGAGCATCCGGCGGCGCATGGGCGCCAGCCGGTAGAGGGTCCCGTCAAGGTCGAACAGGACGGCCTTGGTGGATCGGAGCGCGTCGGTCAACTGGCCTCCAGGGGTTGCAGCTCGGGGTGCCTGCGGAACCAGAACCACGCGTATCCCACGTGGACCAGGCTCCAAAGACAGGTGACCGTCAGTCCGATCGCCACACCGATCGTCGGCAGCCACCAGGCGAAGAAGGCGACCTGGGCGGTGTTCACGCAGAGGCCCAGCAGGGACAGCCGGATGGCGACGCCCATCTGGTCCGTGACGAGATAGAAGACGTCGTTCGCCACCGAGAAGCTCACCACGCAGAGGCCGGGGGTGAGGATCAGGATCATCGTCCACAGGGGCTCGACGAAGTCGGGCGGGAAGAGCCTGGGGAGGACGAGCGGGAGGACGGGGAGCGAGAGCAGCAGCCCCGCAGTGATGGTCGCCCCGGAGAGCAGGCTCGCCTTCCAGTAGGTCCCACGGAGCCCGGCCACGTCCTTCACGCCAGCGAGCTGCGAGAGCGCGGGCAGGGCGGTGCGGTTGATGCCCTGCATGATCACCCGGGCCACGGACACCAGGCGCTGGGCGATCCGCAGGTAGGCCACCCACCCTGGGTCGCCGAGGCTCCCCAGGATCAACGTGGGGAGGGTCTGCACTCCGAGCGAGTCGACGTTGCGCACCAGCCCCACCTGGATCCCCTCCTGGAGAGCCGCGCGAGCCGGAACCGAGGTGGACCGCGCTGCGCCGGTCAGCGACGGAAGGAGCGAGCCCTCGCGCCGCCGCTCCCTGCCGTAGGCATCGAAGGCGATCAGGCTGCCGCAGAACGACGAGACCAGGAGCCCCAGGACAGCCCCCCAGGCGTCACCGACGATCAGCGCGCCCGAGACCACGAGGACCAGTCGGCAGAGCTCGTGCCCGAGGTCCACCCTCGCCAGGGCGGACATGCGCCGCTCGCCCTGGAGCGCCGCGGAGCACACGATCCGGGGCACATCCAGCAGGGGTACCAGCACGAGGGTGCTCGCGAGCTGGGCGATCCGTGGCCCGTCGCCCTTGAAGGCGAGGCCAGCGCCGAGCGGGAAGAGGAGCAGGCCCGCGAGGAACGCGACGGTGGCGAGGGCCACGGACAGCCGCACGAAGACCCCCATCCAGCCGCGGATCAGCTCCTCCGACCCGCTCCGGATCGCGGCCGCGATGCGCTTGGTGACCACGTTGGCCAGGCCCAGGTTCAGGAGCGCCCAGAGGAGCGAGTAGGTGCTCACCCCCAGGTAGAAGATCGACAGCTCGTAGGCGCCGAGGACGTGGGTCATGACCACGGCCCCCAACAGGTTGCTCACCGCCACCAAGAGGGCCCCCAGCTGGAGCGTGCTCGACTCGCGCAGGAAGCGGCTGCCGAGCGCGCGCCGCACCCTGGAGGGGGACTCGCCGCTCACGACCTCGGCGCGCCTCGCTGCGGCCCGCCCAGCGGCTGCCGGCCCTCGGGGATCAGCAGCACATCGCCCACGGTCCCCGAGAGGTCCCGCTCGAGGTCCACCGCCTGATAGCCCAGGGGCACGTAGGCGTCGAGGGCGGCACGCTGGCGCTCCGCCAAGGGGTGGTAGTCCTCAGCCAGGAGCTCCACGTGAAGGACCGGGCGGCAGCCCGTACGCACCAGCCAGTCACGCAGCCCGTCCAGGACCGCGTAGTCGTACCCCTCCGTGTCCGTCTTGATGACGTCCACGTGCTCGATACCCCGCTCGAGGAGCCATCGCGAACCGTCGAGGAGCCGGATCTCCTCCTCCTCGATGACCGTGTCCGGCCGCACGGCGGAGTTGGGACGGCGATCGAACATGATCTCGGTGATGAGCGAGTTAGCCCCGTAGTTATGCGCGGCCTTGTAGATGGTTCGGACGGCGTCCTCGTCCCCCATGGCCGCGTGCACGACCTCGAGCCCCCCGTCCCCGGCGAAGCGCTCCCGGCACATCTCGGCGTAGCGGGCCACGGGCTCGAAGAGCAGTCCGGTGGCGCCCGGACGCTGCTCCCTGAGGAGCCGGGTGAAGATCCCGATGTTCGCCCCGATGTCCAGGAACACCCCGTCCTCGGGGAGGTACGGCAGGACCGAGTCCACAGCCTCACGGACCGTCTCCTCGTGGCGGGCCTCCCACTCTCCGAGGGAACGGGTGGGCACGTCCGGGGCGAAGCGGCGTCGCACCTTCTCGGCGAGCCAGAGAGCCTTCTTGAACATGGCCTCAGGCACCCTCCGGATCCACTTGAGCCGCCCGGGCGGCCACGCGGATGCCTGTCCCCGTGACCGGTCCCCTGTGGCCTCGTTGTCGGTGCTTGCGGATCATCCGTTGCGGACGCCCCATCCGGGGCGAGTTCGCCATTTTGGGACGCCCATGGGGCGCTCATGGCTCGACGGAAGTCTACCCTGCTCGAAGGCGCGATTCGCCTCCGCTCTCAGCGCGCCGAACCTCGCGGACGCGCCGCCCCACCGCCCCCTTCCTCCCATGAGACTCTCGACCGTGATCTGGTCCGTGCTCGGTCTGATCCTCATCGTGATCGGGGGCAGCCGGATCATGGCTGGCGTCGGGGACCGAGAAAAGCAGGTTCAGCGCCAGATGGCCGCCATGGCCGAGTCCGTCATGGACACCGGCGGGGGCGATCTCGGCCGCTATGTGTCTCGCAAGTACATGGACGAGGACACCGGGCTGGATTACCGCGACCTGCGCTCAGCGCTCCGGGAGGGCACGGAGGACCTCGTTCTCGAGTTCGATCCGTCGACCGGAATTGAGTTCCTGTCCACCGACAGCGAGGGCGACGATGCGATCTGCACCATCCGCCTCTGCTGCCTCCTGAAGAAGCGCGTCCCCGGGCAGGCGCCCCAGCCCTACTGGGACCTCGAGGCCGTGCTGGACCTGCGCCTGCTGCGCGGGACCTGGAAGGTGATCCGCTCCCGCGAGGTCAACCACTCCGCCCGCGGGCGAGCCTAGGAGAGGCCGTACTCCTTGATCTTGCGGTAGAGCGTCCGCTCTCCGATCCCCATCACCTCGGCCGCCTTCTTCCGGTTGCCGTCCATGAGCTCGAGGTTCGCACGGATCAACGCGCGCTCCACCTCATCCAGGGAGCGGCCCGCGAGGTCGTAGCCGCCGCCCCCCGTGGCCGCGCCGCTGTCTCCCGCACCCGCGCCGGTCGCGGCCCTGATCGACTCGGGGACATCGTCCACCGAGAGCGTCGCCCCTCCAGCGAGGAGGACCATGTTCTCCACGGCGTTGCGGAGCTCCCGCACGTTCCCAGGCCAGCGATAGCGGGCGAGAAGCGCGCGCGCCTCGGGAGAGATGCCCTCCACCTCTCGGCCATGTAGCCCCCGGAACTCGTCGATGAAGTGATCGATGAGGAGGGGCACGTCCCCCGTCCGCTCCCGGAGCGGGGGAAGCATGAGCTCCACGACCTGGAGACGGTGGAACAGGTCCTCGCGGAACTCGCCGTCCTGGACCATCTCCCGCAGGTTGCGGTTGGTCGCCGCCACCAGGCGAATGTCCACCGCACGCGGGTCGTTACCTCCGACCTGCACCACCTCTCGGGCCTCCAGGACCCGCAGCAGCTTGGCCTGGGTCGCCAGGGGCATATCCCCGATCTCGTCCAGGAAGAGGGTTCCACCGTCGGCATACGCCACCCGCCCCTCCTTGTCGCTCAGCGCTCCGGTGAAGGCCCCCTTCACGTGACCGAACAGCTCGGACTCGATGAGCCCGTCCGTGAGCGCGGCGCAGTTGACCGCGACGAAGTTCTGGTCCCGGCGGTCGCTGTTGGTGTGGATGGCCCGGGCGATGAGCTCCTTGCCGGTCCCGCTCTCCCCGAGGATCAGCACGGTCGCGCTGGTGGGCGCCACCCGCGCGAGGATCTCGAAGACCCGAGTCATCTCCTTGGAGTGTCCTCGCAGCCCGTCGAAGCCGAAGCTCTTGTCGAACTGGCGGCGGAGCTCGACGTTCTCGGACCGCAGGGTCTCGTTGTCCCGGCGCAGCCGACCCTTCTCGATCGCACGCGAGAGCTTGGCCCGAAGCTCGGCGAGCTTGACCGGCTTACTCAGGTAGTCCTCAGCCCCCTCCCGCATGGCGTCCACGGCGGTCTCGACCGTGGCGTGCCCCGTGATCAGGAGCACGGGCGTCTCCGGCGTCAGTCGCTTGGCCTCCTGCAGGACCTCGAGGCCGGAGCGGTCATGCATGACCAGGTCCGTGAGCACCGCGTCGAACACGACTTCCTCCAGGGCCTTCACACCCTCACCTCCGGACCCGACCACCGTGCAGTCGTACCCGTCGATCTCCAGCCCGTCGCCGAGGGCCTCACCATGGCCCTCGTCGTCGTCGATGATCAGGATCTTCCCCGCGCTCGCGTCACTCATCGGTATCTCCTGGATCGCCCGGCGTCCGGCCGGCCTCGTCCTGTTCGTCTGCCCCGGAGCGAGAAGGCCGGATCTCCTGCAGGAGCGGCAGCCACATCACGAAGCGGGTCCCACGCCCCTCCTCACTCATGACGCCGATCTCCCCATCGTGCATCTCGATGATGCGCTTGACCGTGGCGAGCCCCAGTCCCGTCCCGTTGCGCTTGGTCGAGTAGTAGAGGTCGAAGCACTGCTCGAGCTGGGCCGGCGACATCCCGACTCCCGAGTCGGTGATCGTCAGCTCCGCTCTCGGCCCGTCACGGCGCAGCTCGACGATGAGCTCCCCGCCGCCTGGCATCGCCTGCCGGGCGTTGACGATCAGGTTCAGGAGCGCCTGACGGAACGTCCCTCCGTCGAGCATCACGAGCGGGAGCGACCCGGGCAGAAGGGCGTGCAGCCTCACCCCTTCGGTCTCCAGCTCGGGCTCGGCGAACTCCAGGGCGTCCCGGACCAGCCCCACCAGGTCCGCCGGCGCTCGGTTGATGTCGCCCCCCCGCGCGAAGCGCAGGAAGTCCTCGAGGATCCCCTCCAGCCGCGTCACCTCCCGCTGGAGCGT
The DNA here is from genome assembly GCA_938075305.1 of uncultured bacterium. Classification (GTDB taxonomy): domain Bacteria; phylum Planctomycetota; class UBA1135; order UBA1135; genus Saltatorellus. The sequence continues at coordinate 155,852 of CALJGV010000014.1, read as the reverse complement.
CTTCACCCGCTTGAGCGAGCGCTTCTCCGCGGGCGATTGACCGCCGTCCCCACCGGGTGCCGGCTGGAACTCCTCCTCGAGCAGGGTCAGGTTGATGGCCATGGTCGAGAGCGGGTTCTTGATCTCGTGCGCGAGGCCACCGGCCAGACGCGCGAGCATCCGTCGCCGCCCGCTGACCTCCTCCACCGGGCCCACGGGAGGCCGGCTGTCCCAATCGATCTCCTCTTCCATGACAGGGGCCCGCGGATCGACCAAAATCATCGCGAAGCACGGGGGCCCGGCGGCAGACTAACCGCACACGGCCTCCCCGTGACCTCCCTTTGAGCGAGTCAGACCACCTCACCGTCCAGGCCGGCCACCGCCCGACCGAGGATGTCATCCAGCGCCTCGTACGGGCCCTGGAGGCCGGCGCGGTCGTCTCCATGCCCACGGAGACCGTCTATGGCCTCGCCGTGCGGGCCGACCAGCCCGAGGCCCTCGAGCGCCTGGCCACCGTCAAGGGGACGAGTGCCCCCCGGCCGTACACCTGGCACGTGGGCGGCACGGAGGCCCTCGCCGGGCGCGCCGCGCTGCCGGCGCTGGTCGAGCGGGCGACGGAGCGGTACTGGCCCGGCCCTCTCACGCTCGTGGTCCGCTCCACGGCCCCAGGCCTCGAGCTCATCACGGCCGACGGATGGACCGGGGTCCGGGCCCCGGCCCATGAGGCCACCGGCGCGGTCCTCAGCGCCGCCCCCTTCCCGGTGGTCATGACCAGCGCCAACCGAGCGGGCGAGGCCCCCGCCACCGACGCCGAGACGGTTCGTCAAATCTTCGCCGGTGGTGAACTGGCCGCCGTGCTCGACGGAGGCCCGTGCGCCCTTGGCGAGGCCTCCACGGTGGCGCGGCTCGGCCCCGGTGGGATAGAACTCTTGCGAGAGGGAATCGTCACCATGGAAGAGATCAAGCGCACGGCCGGCCAGCGGCTGCTTTTCGTCTGCACGGGCAACACCTGCCGCAGCCCCATGGCCGAGGCCCTGGCTCGCACGGCGCTCCGCAGCGCGCTGGAGGCCAAAGACGAGGCCGACTTCGGCTTCAGGATCGGATCCGCCGGGGTCTACGCCGGGCCCGGTTCTCCGGCGTCACCTCAGGCGATCGAGGCCCTCGCGGAGCGCGACATCCCCCTCGGGGATCACCGCTCCACCCCGGCCCTCGAGGCGCTCGTCGCTGACCAGGACCGCGTCTACTGCATGACCGCGTCGCATCGCGACGCGCTCCTCTCGATGCTGCCCGCGGGCGCCGCAGCCAACGTCGAGCTCCTCGACCCCGCCGGGGAAGACGTCCCCGATCCCTTCGGCGGTTCGCTCGAGCTCTACCGCCAGACAGCCGACGCCATCTCCCGCATGGTGGACGCGCGCATGGCGGACTGGGTCGGCCCGTCGCCGAGCTGAGCCGCGGGGGTCATCCGGAGGGCCCGTGGAGGGCGGCCCACCCCCGGGGGATCAGGACGTTCCCGCGATGAGCGCGGCTAGCGCTTCCTCGGCGTCGGCGGTGGCCAGCAGCCGCTCGCGCACGGAGTCCTTGGCCAGCACCCTGGCGATGTCCGCGAGGGTGCGAATGTGGAGCAGCTTCTGGGCCTTGGGGATCACGAGGAGCACGACGACACGCGTCGGCTGGCCGTCGATGGACTCGAAGTCGAGGCCGCCGTCTCGCTGCACCACCCCCATGGCCCCGACGATCTCGGGAAGATCGTCCACCGCGGCGTGCGGGATGGCGACGCCCAGCTCCATTCCGGTGGACATCGAGCGCTCCCGGCCGAGGACCGCCTCGCGAACCGTCTCCGAGGCGTCCGGGCTCAGCCGCCCGCGCTCCACCAGGTGATCCACGAGCGAGTGGATCGCCTCCCACTTGTCCGCGGGTTCGAACCCCAGGAGGAGATCCTCGGGTTGGAAGAGTTCGCTCGGTCCCATGGGCCGGAGGATAACGGCCCTAGGCCGGTGAGGTGGACCTTTCGCGCCGGACGATCCGCGCCAAGAGCGCCGCCCCGAGGAGGATCTGGAGCTGCTGGGGTGCGGTCAGGAGGCGATCGGGCGGAGCCGCCCCCGTGGGCAGGAGCGGCGCGAGCGCCGAGGGGACCAGGCCGAGGGCGATCAACCCGCCGGCGGCCAGGGCGAGGGCGACGATCATGGCGGGCGGCGCGCTCGCGCGCCGCCCCTCCACGTGGCCACCCGCGACGCCGGGGCTGAAGAAGGCGAGGCGCAGGAACGGAAGCGAGGTGAACACCGCCAGCGGCCCCGCGAGCACCGCGAAGGCCAGAGCCTCCGCTGCCGCCCCGTCGGACGACATGGCCTCCAGGCCGCTTGAGCGCCCCTCGAACAGCAGGGTGCCCGGGAGCGCCATCAGCGCGAGCATGCAGAGGAGGGCGAAGGCGAAGGCGCTCGGGAAGACGTGCCCGAGCCCCCGGACGCCGAGGCCCGGCTGCCGCGCCCGGGCGTGGGTGGTCAGCAACAGCGCAAGGGCGGCTCCTGCGCCCGCGAGGGCGAGGCCGATCACGGAGAACCCGAGGGCCCCCTGGGCCTGCTCGGATGCGATGGACGCGATCCCGAGCAGCAGGCCCAGCACCCCGTACACCGAGAGCGCCAGGAATCGGGCCGCCAGCTGCCGGCCGAGAAGGGCGAGGAGCGGCGCGAGGGTCGCGACCACGAGCCCCACGTCCAGCAGGGCGTCGGATCCGGAGAAGGTGCGCCCGAGGAGGACGAGCAGCACGATGCCCCGAAGGAGCCCCGCGTTCAGGAAGCTCCCCGCGTCCCGTCGAGCCGGGCCGGCCGCGAGGGCCTGCCCCGCCCCTCCCCAGTTGGGCGGCAGCGCCACCGGGAGGACCAGCCCGAGGAAGATGAGCGTGGTCGGGGTATCGCCGGCGAACGGCGTTCCGATCCACGCCACCGAGAGGTCTCCCCCGTCCTGCATGCGGCCCTGGGCCCCAAGCCCCAGCAAGCTGGCACTCGCCAGGGAGATCAAGGTCGCGCCCCGCCAGGCATGGGCCCGGGCCGTGGGCTGACCGGAGGCCGGGTCGCGCCCCGCGGCGTCCCCTCCCGGAACGAGCGCTCGCTCGAGAATCCCTGCGAGGAACAGCAGGGCGGCGACCCACCCGAGGTGATCGAGTTGGACCACAAGGAGCAGCAGGCCTGACAGGACCAGCGAGAGTCCTGGGCTCAGGGCGCTCTCCGATTCGGCGTAGTCGCGGGAGGACGCGAGCGCGGCGAGCCCCACCACCACGAGGACGGCGATGGACCCGGTGAGGGCGAGGCCCCCAACTTCAAGGCGAGCGAACTCGAGCACGACCCCGATCAGCCCGAGCACCGCGATCCGCTGACCACGGAGGAGCGCGCAGACCACCCCGAGCGCCATGAGCGCGGTACCGGGCGGCCACTTGGCGAGGAAGGGGAGCAGGTCAACCACGACGACGCTCCCTGAGGCGATCCAGACCGAGGGAGAGCGCCAGCACCGCGGCCGCGCCGACGGCCCCCAGCAGCGCGAACGACCCTGGCCAAGCCCACCCCCGGGGGCCGGGCTCACCACCGATCCCCGCCGCGTCGGCGGTCACGGCGCCCAGGAGGGCGACGGCCAGCAGCGCCAGCGAGCCCGAGGCGCTGCGCCCAGCAGGCCCGCCATCGGGACCCCGGGCCGCCTCCCCCTGGTCCAACCCTCGAGCGCCAACGGCGGGCTCATCGGGGTCGGCCGGGGCGGGATCTGACTCTGCCATGAACAGAGACTGACAGCGGGACGCCCCCCGAGCAACGACCCCCGCCAAACAAGGCGCGAGCCTGTTTCGCCCCTCAATACGGGTCGCGGGCCCAGGCTCCAGTCATGCAAGAATCGTGAATCGAACCCGCCTGCGGGTCGAAACAGCGGGGTGTAGACGGGAAGATAGCGGCCGGCGCTTCGTCTCCCTTGACGCGTGCCACGGCTTCGGCCGCACCACCGCTGGTCGGTCGCCCCTGGGCGCCCGCCGCCAGCACCCGAAGACTGACATAAGACACCACGCGGCAGATAGTTGCGGACCACATGAGCACGTGGCCCGCGACCGATGCGCCCCACACCCAACCGTCCGAACCTCGACTCCCGGGTCGAGTTCCGCCAGATGAACCACGCTCCCCGACGCGACGCCCACGCCCAGGATCCTCGGATTTCGGCAGATATGGCCCAAAGGCTCCCCGGTCTCGGCGGCCCCCTCCGTCTCGCCGGCGCCATGGCCCGTGGGGCCTGCCTCCTGACCCTGCTGCTCGGCGCGAGCGGCGCCGCGATGGCACAGGGTGAGGATGAGGAGCTCTACGTCATCCAGGAGCAGGACGGCACCTACGTCCTGAACTTCGCCCAGAGCGACGAGGACGAGAGCATGACGCTCTACCAGTTCGTCCAGGCCTGCGAGCAGGTCACCGGGCTGAACTTCACCTGGGGTGCCGAGACCGAGGCGCTGCTCAAGAACCAGCAGGTCAACCTGCTGGGCGCCAAGACCATCAAGAAGGACCGGTTCTACTCCTTCTTCCAGGTGATGATGATCATCTCCGACTTCGTCTGCACGGAGATCGGCGAGGACGACATCTCGGTCATCAAGATCGACTCCCTGGCCACCGCGGCCCGCAACAACCTCCGCGCGGGCGCGCTCTACGTGGAGCCGGAGCGCCTCGAGGAGTACGAGGACCAGCCCGCGACCCTGATCACCACCGTGGTGAGCCTGCCCAACACGGACGTGCGGCAGGTCTCCAACTCGATGCGGTCGATGATCACCGACCCCAACACGCAGCAAATGCTGCCGGCGGGTAACTCCCAGTCCATGGTCCTGGTCGGGTTCGGCAGCAACGTGGTGGCGCTGGCGAACATGCTCAAGATCATCGACGACGCCTCCCAGACGGAGGTGATCCCGCCGGAGTTCGACGTGATCAAGCTCGAGTACGCGTCGGCGGAGGACATCGCCGCGACCGTCGAAGAGCTGCTCGAGGCGGCGAACCAGAACCGCCCGTCGGGTCCGCAGGCCCAGGGCCCCCAGGGCGCGCTGAACCGCAACCAGGGTGAGGCCAAGATCCTCACCGAGAGCCGAACCAACTCGCTCCTCGTCATGGCCATGCCGGAGGAGATGCCGCGCATCAAGGAGCTCGTCGCACGCCTCGACGTGGACGTCGTCGAGCGGGAGCGCAACTACCACATCTACGCCCTCGACAACGTCAGCGCCGAGGACCTCGCCGAGACCCTCGACGAGTTCCTGCAGGACGCCGTCCAGCTCGAGCAGGGCGCGGCCGCGGGCAACCAGCGGGCTGGTGCACCTCGGGCGTCCAACAACGCCCGCGAGTACGTCGTGGTTGCGGACGCCGAGACCAACTCCCTGCTCATCGCGGCCAACCGGACGCGATACGAGGAGCTCAAGTCGCTCATCGAGCGCCTCGACCGACGGCAGGACCAGGTCTTGATCGAGACCGCGCTGATCGAGCTCACCGGCCGCGACTTCCTCGACATCGGCGTGGAGCTCGGCTTCGCGGACATCCCCGGCGTCGGCGAGAGCGGCGGCTTCGGCGTCACGGGCTTCGGTCTCTCGACGATTCAGGACTCCGACGGGGACGGCGTCCCCGACCTGCGGGTCCCCAACGTCGGACAGGGTGTCACGGCGGGCATCATCGACGGGGACGAGTTCTCCATCCCCATGCTGGTCGCGCTGGTCGAGGAGAAGCGGAACTCGGACGTGCTCAACGTCCCGAGCGTCCTGGTGAACAACAACTCGGTCGCCAGGGTCTCCACCCTGGACGAGCAGCCCACGACGCAGATCACCGCAACAGGCGGCGGCGTCGGCGCCGGTCAGACCCAGGAGAACTTCAACGGCTACGAGGAGGCGGGCATCACCATGGAGATCTCCCCCTCCATCAGCGCCTCGCGCTACCTGCGCCTCGACGTCTACCTCGAGGTCTCCACCTTCATCGGGGCCGTCCAGGGCGCCATCCCGCCGCCGCGGGTGACCCGGACCATCGAGACTCAGATCAACGTCCCCGATGGCAGCACGATGGTCATCGGCGGCATCGTGGTGGACAACGAGAGCAAGACCCGGACCCAGGTCCCGTGGCTCGGGGACATCCCGATTCTCGGCCGCCTGTTCTCGCGCGAGACCGGCACCCGGGACCGCACCGTCCTCTACTTCTTCGTCACGCCCCACATCCTGAAGGACACCGAGTTCGCCGACCTGGCCGAGCTCTCCTACGGGAAGAAGCTCGAGGCGGCCCGCGAGATTGGCATCGAGCGCTTGCGGAAGATCGACCCCACCTTCGGTATGTCCAGCGAGGCCGCTGGCTCCTCCGTCGGGCTGGAGGGCTTCGACCTGCCGCTCTACACGCCGCCCCAGCGCGGAGAGACCGCCGGCGACCAGGTGGGACTGTCCCCCCTGGAGGCCGCCCGCATGCTCGACGAAGAGACCCCGGAGGACTGAGCGCGCTCGCGCACCACCACCCCATGGTCAGCATCGGAGAATTGCTCCTGGACGCGGGACTCACCCGGGACCAGCTCGAGGAATGCCGCGGAATCTCCGCGGTCTCGGGCGACTCCATCGATCGGGTCATCCTCGCCAAGGACTTCATGGAGGAGGGAACCCTCCTCCAGATCTACGCCAAGCACCTCGGCTACGAGTTCCGCAAGAGCCTCGACGGGACGAAGGTCCCCGGGACCTTCGTGGACTCCGTTCCGGTCACCTTCGCTCGAAACTACAACCTCGTCGCCCTCGAGTCGGGCGACGGCGTCCTGAAGGTTGCGACCTGCTCGCCCCTGGACCCCCACCCGATGGACGACCTCGCGGCCATGATCGGCAGCGAGGTGGACGCGGTCCTGGCCCCTCGCCAGGAGATCACGACGCTCATCGCGCGCGCTTACCGCCACAAGGCGGACGGCGTGGACGAGGCCCTGGACGCCGTCTCCGAGGACGGGGACATCGGCTCCCTCGCGGCGGAGATCGACGACTCGGAGGACGTGCTCGACGTCTCCAACAAGGCGCCGATCATCAAGCTGGTGAACACGATCCTGTTCCAGGCGCTCAAGCTCCGCGCCTCGGACGTCCACTTCCAGCCGTACCCCGACCGGATGCAGGTGCGATTCCGGATCGACGGCATCCTCTATGACATGGACGCGATCCCCAAGCGCGTCCAGGACGCGATCATCAGTCGCGTCAAGGTCATGGGCAAGATGGACATCGCGGAGCGCCGGCTCCCCCAGGATGGCCGCGCCTCGCTACGCATCGGCGACGGAGAGGTCGACGTCCGTATCAGCTCGGTTCCCACCAGCACCGGTGAGCGGATCGTCATGCGACTGCTCGACAAGACCGCCAAGCTGTACCGGCTCAACGAGATCGGGCTCGAGGACAAGAACCTCGAGATGATCCGGGAGTACCTGGACTACAACCACGGCATCGTGCTGGTCACCGGGCCCACCGGCTCGGGCAAGACCACCACGCTCTACGCCTCCATGGCGGAGATCGACACGACCAAGAAGAACATCCTCACCATCGAGGACCCGGTCGAGTACGCCATCGGCGGTATCAGCCAGGTGCAGGTCAACCAGAAGAAGGGCCTCACCTTCGCCTCGGGGCTGCGCTCGTTCCTGCGCCAGGACCCCGACGTCATGATGGTCGGTGAGATCCGAGACCTGGAGACGGCGGAGGTCGCCATCCGCGCGGCCCTGACCGGACACCTGGTCTTCTCCACGGTCCACACCAACGACTCAGCCAGCACCATCACGCGAATGGTGGACCAGGGCGTCGAGAGCTACCTGGTGGCCTCGTCCATCGTGCTCATCATCGCCCAGCGCCTGGTGCGGACGATCTGTCCCCACTGCAAGGTGGTGGAACCCATCGACGACGAGTGGGCCGCCAAGCTGCGCAAGGTGGACATGACGCCGGACGAGTTGGGCGGCGAGATCGCCCACGGTCCCGGCTGCGACGAGTGCTTCCACTCTGGCTATGCGGGGCGGACCGCGATCTACGAGTTCCTCCCCGTGACCGAGCGTATTCGGACGATGGTCATGGAGGGCGCCAGCGCCTCGGATATCAAGCGACAGCAGATCAACGAGGGCTTCCAGACCCTGCGTGCCGACGGGCGCAAGAAGATCATCCAGGGCGTCACCACGCCGGACGAGGTCCTGCGCGTCACCCAGCTCGACGTCTGAGCCGAGCTCGCGGACCACCTCCCATGCCGATCTACGAGTACAAGGCCTACACCAGTGGCGGCGCGACCAAGTCGGGCGTCATTGACGCCGACACGGAGCGTGACGCGCGGGCGAAGCTGCGGAAGGACAGCCTGATCGTCTCGAGCATCTCGGCGACCCGAGGCGGCAAGAAGGTCAGGAAGAAGACCAAGGGTGGCAGCGAGCCGAGCCGCCTCTCCAGGCTGCTGGAGTCGCGGACCTCGAGCCAGGGGCCGGGGGCCCGTGAGATTGACATCGTGGCGGGGATGACCCGCCAGCTGGCGACCCTCCTGGGCTCCGGTATCGCGCTCAACGAGTCCCTCTCCGCCCTCGTGGACCAGGCCGAGCAGAAGCGGGTTGAGACCCTCTGCCGGGAGCTCCGCGAGGACATCCAACAGGGCGCCAACCTGGCCGACGCGCTGGCGAAGCACCCCGGCTGGTTCACGCCGCTCTACGTCAACATGGTCCGCGCCGGGCAGGCGGCGGGCAACCTCGACACGGTCCTCACGCGCCTCGCCGACTACATGCAGAGCCAGCGCGCCCTGCGACGCAAGATCGTTGGCGCGCTGACCTACCCGCTGATGATGATCGGGATCGGGATGATCGTGGTCACCATCCTGATGGCCAAGGTCGTGCCGGAGATCACCCGGATGCTCATTGAGCAGAACAAGGAGCTCCCCCCCTCGACCCGCATCCTGGTGGGCGCGAGCGACTTCCTGAAGAGCTGGTGGTGGGCGGTGTTCCTGCTGATCGGGGTGATCTCGTTCCTGTTCGAGCGCACCTACAGCAAGGGCGAGAACGGACGCCTGGTGATCGACCGCACCCTGCTCCGGATCCCCGTGGTGGGCGACCTGATGCGACGGGCTGCGGTGTCCCGCTTCACGCGCACCCTCTCGACCCTGCTCCAGTCCGGCGTCCCCGTGATCCAGTCCCTGGAGATCACCCAGAGCGTCGTGGGAAACCGCGTCGTGGCCGACGCCACGGGCCACATCAAGGAGCGCGTGGTCGAGGGCACTGACATCGCGACGCCCCTGCGTAACAGCGGCGCATTCCCCTCCACCGTGGGCTATATGGTCGTGGTCGGCGAGCAGTCCGGAGAGCTCGAGCAGATGCTCGATCGCATCGCCACCGCCTACGACGAGGAGATCGAGGTCGCCGCCGAGCGCTTCACGAGCCTCCTCGAGCCGATCATGATCGTCCTCTTGGCGGGCGTCGTCGGCTACATCGTCTTCGCCATCGTCCAGCCCATTCTCGACATCGGCCAGGTCTGATCGGACCGGCATGTTCACCGCACCGACACGGTGCCCACCCACTACCCACCATGAAGATCAACCGCCGCCACCTCGCGTCCCGGAGCGCAGGCTTCTCGCTCGCCGAACTGATGGTCGTCATCGTCATCATCGGCCTCCTCGCCACGGTGGTCGTCCCCAACGTGGTCAGCAAGCTCGGCACGGCCAGCGTATCCAAGGCCAAGGCCGACATCACCGCCCTGGATGCGGCCGTCGAGTCCTTCCAGATGGACAACGCGAGCCGCCTGCCCGATAGCCTCGAGATCCTCGTCGAGAAGGACGAGTTCGGGGCGAGCTACCTGAAGCAGACCGTGGTTCCCCGCGACCCCTGGGGCAACGAGTACATCTTCGAGCCCGATGGGAGTGGTAACGCCGGCTTCCTCATCTGGACCTACGGCGCCGATGGCTCCCAGGGTGGCGAGGGCAAGAACATGGACTTCAACAACCAGATGATCCGCAACGGCGAGGTCTGAGGGTGCGCCGCCCGGCCTCTTCCTTCGCGCCGAGCAGCGGCCAGCGCCGTCGAGGGTTCTCTCTCGTCGAGCTCATGGTCGTGGCGGCGGTGATCGGGATGGGCACCTACATCATCTCCGTCAGCTACGACGCCTTCGTTCCCAAGGAGCGGCTCAACACCGCTGTGCGATCCCTGACGGCCCTCCTGCGCGAGACCCGGAGCCAGGCCATCAGCCGCTCCCTCGAGTTCTTCGTGGAGTACGACCTCGACGGAGAGCGCTACCGCCGGGTCACGCCCTTCGTCCTGGGCGGAGGGCGCTTCGACGCCGAGGTGAACGATGACTCCGAGCGGGCCTACGGAAACTGGCAGCGGCTCCCCGACGGCGTTGAGTTCGAGGTCGTGGCCACCGCGGGGGAGACCTACGACTCAGGTCCGGTCTTCGCGCGCTTCGACCCCCGCGGGGCGGCGTCCGACCACCAGGTGGTGCTCAAGCAGCCGGCGTACGGGAACTTCTTCACCATCGAGATCATGGCCCTCACGGGGACCTTCAAGTTCCACCGTGACGTGTTCATCCGAGAGGCCCCGGACGACGGAGACTTCCGGTGAGGGGCCCCCTGCGACCCGCGACGACGGCCCGCGCCGGCTTCACCCTCGCGGAAGCGGCGGTGACCATCGCCATCGTCGCCATCGTGCTGACGGTCATGCTCCAGGGCCTGGAAGGCGCCAAGTTCAGCGCGGCCCACAACCGCGCCCGCAAGACCGCCTTCGAGCTCGGCTCCGAGATGATGGGGTTGATCTCCGCGGGCCTCTGGCAGGAGGAGATCGAGTCCGGCCTGACCGGTAGCTTCGCGGAGCAGGACGAGCCCGACTTCTTCTGGGAGCTGGCGCTGGGCGAGGACGCGCTCGCCGAGGCGACGGACGATGACGGCACGGAGCGCCCGTTCGACAACTACGCGGCCCGGCGAGACTGGGAGGACCGCCAGGACGAGGACGAAGAGGACGACGAGGAGAACACCGAGCCCTTCGAGAAGGTCAAGCTGCGCGTCAGCTACCCGAAGTTCTCGGACTACCCCCAGGAGCTCGTCCTCGAGCGCTGGATCCGATGGGAGCAGGTCTACGGCCCCTCGGAGGAGGACCTGCTCGCCGAGGAGCAGGCGGGCCAGGCAGGCGCCGGCATCGGTGGGGGCGCCGGCGGCCAGAACAACCTCGACGGCGGAGGCCGATGATGCAGAGCACGCGACACACACCGAAGACCAGCGCGGGCGACCGCGGCTTCACCCTCGTGGAGGTGCTACTGGTCATCGTCATCATGAGCATGATGTTCGTCAGCATCTCGAAGCTCATGCAGGCCGCGCGTCGAACGCGCGACACCATCCACAACTTCCAGGAGATGCAGCTCGCCGGCCCCGCCGTCCTTGAGCTGATGATCCAGGATCTCCGCGGGGTCTTCACCACCAGCCGACCGCGCAACACCTGGCTCCAGATCACGGACCGGACGGTCAACGGCCAGGACGCGGACCGAATCGACTTCGTGACCACCACCGACAGCCTCGTGGTCCACCTGAGCGACGGCACCGAGAGTGTCCGAGCAGACATCAACGAGGTCGGCTACGTGATGCGGCCCAACCGGGACAACGACGAATTCCTGGAGGTCTATCGCAGGGAAGACTTCGGCGTGGATGAAGAGCCCTTCGAGGGCGGCTCGTACATCTTCCTCTCGGACCAGGTGAAGGGCTTCAACATCGAGGTCTTCACCGAGGATGGACCGGACGCGGAGCCCTACGACGGCTGGGGCGAGGTCTCGGGTGACGAGGAACTGATCGGGCTCCCCGCCTGGATCCGACTCTCCCTCACCGTCGAGCTCAAGCCGCGGATCGACCGCGAGTCCATGGACTTCAGCGGCCGGGACCGACGCACGATGACCTACACCCGGGTCGTCCGGTTCCCCGAGGCCCTGCGGGTCGCCGAGGGTGAGATCCCGCGCCTCGCGCTCCCTCAGGCACCGGGCGCCACCGCCTCGGACCCCGAGGCGGGCGGCGAAGAGGAGGTCGTTCCCGGCAGCGGAATCACGGCCACCGGCGGCCGCGGCCAGAACAACACCAAGGGCGGCGGTAGAGGGAGCGGGGACGGACGGGGAACGGGTGGCGCGCGCCCCTCCGTGGACTCAATCGGCGACCGCTAGCCCGGTCCGGGGCGCTGGGCGCCCGCCCCCATCGAGCTCAGCTGAGCGGCTCCCCGAGCAGCTCCCGGCCGCCGAGGTAGGGGCGGAGCGGAGCAGGCACCGAAACCGTGCCGTCCTCGTTCTGGTGGTTCTCCACCAGGGCGATGAGCATCCTGGTCGACGCCGCCACCGTGTTGTTCAGGGTGTGGCAGTGGTGCACCTTGCCCTCCGCGTCCCGGTAGCGCAGGCCCAGGCGACGGGCCTGGAAGTCATGGAAGCGGGACGCGCTGTGGGTCTCGCCGTAGCTATCACGGGAGGGCATCCAGGTCTCGATGTCGAACTTCTGAACCTGCGGCTGACCGAGGTCCCCGCCGCACACGTTGACGACTCGGTAGGGCAGCTCCAGCGCCTGAAGCACCGCCTCCGAGTTCCCGAGGATGGCCTGGTGGTGCTCGAGGCTCTGGGCCTCGTCCGCCCTATCGACGACCACCTGCTCCACCTTCTGGAACTGGTGAACGCGGTAGAGCCCCTTGGTGTCCTTGCCGTACGTCCCCGCCTCGCGCCGGTAGCAGCTGGACTGGGCCACGAACTTCAGGGGCAGGTCCGCGCCATCCAGGATCTCGTCCTGGTAGAGCGCAGTGACCGGCACCTCGGCCGTGCCGACTAGGCAGAGGTCGTCCCGGTCATCGCAACGGTAGGCCTGGTCCTCGCCGCCCGGGAAGTAGCCGGTGCCGACCATGGTCTCGCTGCGCACGAGCGTGGGGACCGAGAGCGGGGTGAAGCCGCGGGCCAACATGGAGTCGAAGGCGAAGCGCATGACCGCGTGTTCCAGCAGCGACATGTCGCCCAGCAGCACGTAGTTCCGGCTCCCCGATAGCCGCGCGCCGCGAACGGCGTCGATCCAGTTGTGCGCCTCGCCCAGCTCACTGTGGGAGCGGGGCGTGAATCCGAAGTCACGGGGCTCCCCCCAGCGCTTGATCTCGACGTTGTCCTCGTCCGTGGCGCCCTCCGGGACGGCCTCGGCGGGGACGTTGGGCACCAGGAGCAGCTGGGCGTCGAGCGCCTCGACGACCTCCTTCTGCCGCGTCTCCATGGCCTTGAGGGCGGCCTTCTCCTGCGCCTGGGCCTCCACGAGCCCGGGGCGCTCTTCCGGGGTGGCCTGCGCGATCGTCTTGCCCGCAGCCTTTGACCTGGAGCGGGCCTCATCCACCTTGCCCACGAGCTCCCGCCGCTCGGCATCGAGCCGCAGGATCTCGTCCACGTCACACGGGATGTGCTTCTTGGCGGCCCCCGCCCTCACGGCGTCGGGGTTGTTGACGATGAATTTCAGGTCCAGCACGTCGGAGGCCCACCGACTGGGGTGGGACGCTTGGGGTCAGGGAGAGTGGGTCAGGAGATCGAACCGCGCCCCTGCTGGGACGCGAGAGGACATCATCACTTCCAGTCGGAGGTGATCTTGCCGAAGAGCCGGTTCTTCTTCTCCATCAGCTGAACTTCCGCGTCGCCGACCTTGGCCGGGATCTCCTTGTCGAGGGGCTTCCAGAGGGCCGCCCACCCGTGCTTCTGGACCCCGTCCTGGTCGAGCGCCGGCTTGAGCTTCTCCGTCATGACGGCCCGCTTGCCGCCGACCTTTCGGACCGAGGCCTCGGGGATCGGCACGGCACCGTAGATCCGCTCGTAGGACTCGCCACCGACCCCCACCACGCGTACCGAGGTCCCGTCCACCGTGACCCCGCTGCCGGAGGTCTCATACTCGTAATCGAAGGTGAAGGGCGAGCCGCTCTCGATCACGACGCTCTTCCCTTCCAGCACGTCGACCACGCCCATGGTCTCGGTCGGAAGGATCACGGCCTTCATCATCTGCATCTTCTTGCCCTTGCGGATCAGCCCGAAGCAGAGCTCCCAGCGCCCGATGGGGACCTCGACCTTCTTGCCGCCCGCGACGTCGATGTAGGTGTTCTCGAGGTCCGCCCCGATCCCCTTGAGCACGTAGTAGTCAGGCTTCAGGCCCTTGGACTTGAGCTGAACGGTGCCGGTCTTGAACTCGAACGGCTGCGCCTTCAACTCGACGCCGCCGTTGACCGCCTCGAGCTTGTGCCACCCGGCGCCGCCGAGGTTGACGTACTCGGAGAAGGGCTGCGCCTTCTTGGCGCCGCCGATTCGAATGGAGTCGAACTCCGGCTGGAAGGCGTCCTTGACCATGCCGAAGTGCGGCCAGCGCTGCGGGAGCGAGCCGTAGACCCCATCGAAGTTATCGTCGACCACCTCGACCTTCTCACCGGCCACCTCCCCCTCCATCGCGCCGCCGGGCACGAAGTAGAGGCTCAGGGACGTGTCGGTCATCCCGAGGTTCATGGTGATGCCCTGGTAGTAGTCGACCTCACGGCCCATGTCGCACAGGACCGCCCAGCGCCGCTTCGAGGCGCCGCTGCCCAGCTCGAAGGTGACCGGCTCCAGCTTCCCTCGCAGGGGCCAGGTGGCGTCGACCCCGCCCCCTTCGATGGTGACCTTGCTGGAGGCCGCGCGGGTCATGGTCGGGCTGTCTGTGATCCTCGGGAACTTCCCCGTGGAGCCCTTCCCCTGCAGCACGACCGTGGGCCAGATCTGGCGGTGCTCGTCGAGGTAGTAGTTCGGGCGCTGGGTGTCCTTGACGTCCTTGAACGCTCCGAAGCTCAGCTTCGCGGTCACCGCCTCACCGGTGGACTTCGGGCCCGCCGGCGCCGCCGCCGCGCCGCCCCCGCCAGAACCGCCGGCCTCGCCGCCGCCGTTCCCGAAGCCGAGGGCCTCCAGCGACTTCAGGCGCGGGACGCTCTGCTTGTAGGTGCGGTCCTTGACGCCGAGGTCCTCACGGATCGCGACGAAGCGCGAGTAGCCGTCGGCCACACGGCGGAAGTCCGCCTTCTTGCCGTGGTAGGTCTCCTCCAATGAGGTCGCCACTCCGATGTAGCACTGCCCCAGCATCCACTGGTCCCCGATCTCCTCGAAGCCCTTGGCCAGGGACGCGTACTCGTCGGCAACCCGCAGGAGCGCCTTCTTGTCCTTCGCGGCGATGGCCTCGACCTGCTCTCGGTTGACCTTGTCGAACTTCTGCTTCTGGGTGAAGCGGTTGCGCTTCTGGTTCGCGTCCAGCCGCGCGAAGAAGCGCTCCATCTCCGACGGGAAGTTGGACTCGAAGCACCGCTTCCAGGACCCGCTCAACGCCTCGAAGCGCTCGTAGAGCACATCGTTGGGTGAGTTCGCGATGAGCTCGGAGGTGTTGAGGATGCAGAACACGCCCGCGTCCATGTTGTCCCGCATCAGGCTGTCCATCTTCGACTTCGAGCCAATCTTCGCAGCCTTATCGAAGGCGAGCCGGAACGTGGTGTTCGGGTCCTGCGCGGCCGCGGGGATCGCGAGCAGGAAGGCGGAGACGAGTGAGAGGAGCGCGAGGATCGGGAGGCGTGCCATGGCGTGATGGGTGGGCTCAGGAGGTGGCCGTGGGCCGGGCCTATGGTAGCGAGGGAGGGCGCCACCGTTGCACCCCTGGGGCGCCCCCCCCTGAAGATCCCTGGCCGTCCCACCGCCCCGGGCCCATGGGGCCGGGGCGCCGCCCACCACGCGTGATCCGGCCCGTGCCCGGCACGGACGCCGAGCTACGGCTTAATCCCTAGTTCGAGCGGCTGCGCTCGGAGGCCTTCTTCAGGAAGGCCCGCTCCGAGCGGCTCAGGGAGCCGATCCCCTCGCGGTTGATCTTCTCGAGCAGCGCGTCGAGCCGCTGACGGTCTCCGACACTCCGCTCCGCCGCAGCCACCGCGCGCTTGCGCTCCAGGCCCGCGATGGGGTCCTTCATGAGCAGGCCGTAGCGCGCCCCGAGGAAGCCGTAGAGCGCGCCGCCCAGGTGGATCAGGTGAGCGACGTTGCCCGAGGTCGGAGCCCCGGAGAGCTGGAGGACGAGCGGGTAGAGGTCCGAGGCCACGTAGAGGGCCGCCATCACCCACAGCTTCACGGGGATGAAGATGAACAGCACCTGCGTGTGCGGCCGGAGGGTCGCGGTGGCCACCACCACGCCCATGACCGCCCCGGAGGCACCGATCGCCGGGAGGTACGCCTCCTGGCCCTTGGAGAGCTCCACGACCAGGTGCAAGAGCGCCCCGGCCACCGCCGCCCCCATGTAATGGGTGATGAAACGGCGAGACCCGATGATCCCCTCGAGCATGGTGCCAAAGAAGTACAGCACCAGCATGTTGAAGAGCAGGTGGCCGAGCCCCCCCATGTCGTGCAGGAAGGCGTAGGTACCCAGCTGCCACACCGCCGGCACGAACGAGCGCCACATGTCCGGGTCCAACCCGAAGGTGTCGAGGAAGAAGTCCTGCAGCCGCAGTGACCCGAGCCCCACCACCGCCAGGAAGACGAAGACCGTCACGTTGGCGATCATCAGCCGCCGGACCCAATGGGTGAGCGGCGGGAAGGAGACCTGCGGCCGCGGCTGGCCGTACCCGTCGTCGTAGTTCGTCATCCCTGGATCAGGAGCTCCGCTCCAGGCTCAACCGCGCCCCTGACGGCGTCGGGAGGTCTCGAGCGTGTTGGCCAGCAGCATGGCGATCGTCATGGGCCCCACCCCGCCGGGGACTGGCGTGATAGCCGAGGCCCGCTCCCGGGCCCGCTCGAAGTCCACGTCACCGCGGAGCTTGCCGTCCTCGCCGCGGTTGATCCCCACGTCGAGGACCACGGCGCCCTCCTTGATCCAGGACCCCTTCACAAGCTCCGTCACCCCGACAGCCGCGACCACGACGTCGGCGGCCCTGCAGTGGGCCTCGAGGTCCCGCGTGCGACTGTGGCAGACGGTGACGGTCGCGTGCCTCGCCAGGGCCAACTGAGCGAACGGCTTGCCCACGAGGTGGGACCGGCCGATGACCACGACGTCCTTGCCGGCGAGGGAGATGCCGTGCCGGTCGCATATCTCGATGCAGCCCGCAGGGGTACAGGGGACCAGTCCGTCCTGGCCGAGCACGAGACGCGCGATGTTGTCCTTGGTCAGGCCGTCCACGTCCTTGGCGGGATCGATGAGCTCCGTGACCGCGTCCGAGTCCAGGCCCTTGGGCAGCGGCAACTGCACCAGGATTCCGTCCACGGCGTCCTCTCCGTTGAGTCGCCGGACGGTCGCCTCCACGTCGGCCTGCGCGCTATCCACGGGCATCCGCACGGTCTCGACCCGGAACCCAGCCTCAGTGGCTGCGCGGTCCTTGGACCGGACGTAGACCTGGCTCGCGGGGTCGTCCCCCACCAGCACCACGGTCAGCCCGGGCTGTCGGCCGCCGCCGGAGACGAGGGCCTCGACCCCCGCCGCCACATCGGATCGGACCGCAGCGGCGGTGGCCTTGCCGTCGAGGATCTTGGCGCCACCCGTGGCGGCCGAGGGGTTGGATTCCAGACTCATGCTGCCCCGAGGTTACGCCGGGGACGAACCAGGAGGTACCACCCACCCACGGAGACCGCGACGAAGCCCGCCACCAGGTAGTAGTAGGTCCACAGGGTCCCGAGGACGCCCTCGGTGAACCCATAGGAGTGCAAGCCCACGCCGAGCTGGTTCACATGGAACCAGGAGAAGGCCACGATCGAGCCGCCAATCACGGCGAGCACCGCGACGCCGAAGTCCTTGATGTAGCCGCCCATGCGCGCGTGGAGAATGATCAGCTCGTAGAGCACGATCATCAGGGCGCCGTTCTCCTTGGGGTCCCAGCCCCAGAAGCGCCCCCAGGAGTCGTTGGCCCAGACGCCCCCGAGGATGGTCCCCACGACAGAGAACAGGAGCCCGAAGCAGAGGACGCCGTAGGTCATCCGGCCAAAGCGGCGGAACCACTCGGCCTGCTCCCGGGAGAGCTCGGCCCCCCGGTTCTTGAGCGCGCGACCCAGCCGGAGGATCAACCACACGTGCCCGAGCGCCGCGGCGAGCAGGCCCGCGGAGTAGCCCATGGTCACCGTGGTGACGTGGGTCGCGAGCCAGAAGTTCGTGTTGAGGACGGCGATCAGCCCCCCCATGGTGTCGCCCTGGCTGGCGGCCTCCACCGCCTCGTATCGCATGGCAAGGAACATCCCGGCTGCGCCGAGCGTGGCCCCCAGCGCGAGGGCGACCCGCTCCCTGGTGAGCCGCTCGGCGGCGAGGCAGACCAGGACCGCGATGGAGGTGATGAAGAGGATGGTCTCGTACAGCGTGGCCACCGGCGGCCGCTCGAGGAGCAAGCAGCGGACGGTCACGCCGATCGACGCGGAGGCGAGGCCGCCAGCGACGAGGAACCAGGTGAGCCGCGGGAGCAGCACCCCCTTCGGCTTGAGCCAGGAGATGGCGACGGTGAGGAACCCGAGCAGGAAGAGGACCAGGGCCTTCGTGAAGTAGTCCCGCTTGTAGTACCCCACCTCCATCGGGATCTTCTCGAACTCCCCACGCCCCATGGCCGCGGTCTTCCCCGCCTCGAACGCGGCGAGGACCGCGGGGCCGATCGCATCGACCCGACCCTCGACCCCTGCGAGAGCTGCGTAGGCTGAGAAGAGCTCGAGCTCCCCGGCGGTGGGCTCGGGCTGGGCGGGGTCGAGCTTGCGCTGGAGCACCTCCCCCGCGGTCCGCCACTTCTCCACTCCACCATCCTCGGCGGGGAACATGGCCAGGCTGTAATCGGCCGTCTCGATCAGGAGGATGATGCCGTTGTAGAGCGGCGCGATGGCACGGTCTCGATCGTCACCCTCCGCGACACCCTCGGCGGCCTGCCGCCAGGTCAGGGCCTCCGACCAGCGCTCGAGCACCACATTGGCACCGACGCTCCCGCCGCCCACAGCCTCCGGGTAGATCTCGAGCAGCTCAGCCGGCGCCTCGGGACCCAGCCGCGCGGCGAGTCCGCTGAAGGTGAGCTCGAGCACCTCGTATTGGATGATGTTCTCCCGGAGCGCGATCAGCTGGGTGTCGACCCGGGTCCGCTCGGAGGACTCCTTGGCGAACGCGGCCTTCGCGAGCTCCTCCATCTCGCCGCGCCCGGCGGACAGCTGGTTGTAGGAGTAGCGGTCCCGACGCTTCCGGCCCTCGAAGCGCAGCCCCATCGCCTCGAGCACAGCGTTGTCGTCCACGAGGAACAGCTCATAGGTCCGCGCCTGCTCGGGGAAGAACATGGCGTCCAGGTACCAGGTGGTCGGGCTGAGCTTCTCCGGCGCCGTGGGGAGACCGGAGTCGACAGGGATCTCGAAGCTCCGCTTGCCGTTCGTGTTCAGCATCCGGAACCCTGCGACGGTCGAGAGTGGCTTCACCCGCCCGCGGTCCTGCACCGGGATCTGCCCGAAGGCCTCCACCACGTCCGCGGGCCACGGCTGGGTCCGCGCCACCTCCACGTCGGCGCGCTCGACCTTGCGCTGCGCCGAGGCCGGGGAGGCGCCGGCCAGCCCGAGCACCAGGAGCACCAGAGCCGCCACAAGACTTGACCGCCGGGCGGCGCCGCGAACGGCGCTGGAGCCATTGGACTTGGTTGGTTGGAGGATCATCGCTGGTCACCGTGGGCGGGAGCCCCCTGGGCGGCGCGACGGCGCTCCTTGCCCAGGAAGAGGAAGAGACGGTCGAGGAAGGTCCAGATCAGGCCGAGGGCGATCACCGCCACCGAGATCCACGGGATCCGATCGCTCGGGTTCCGGGAGACGGCCAGGACCGTGTAGGGCTCACCTGGGACGCCCTCCGGCGGGCCGTAGCTCGCCTGGTAGATGATCAGACCGTCGGAGCGGAGCGGCTTGTTCATCTCGATCAGGACCGGGACCTCCGAGCCGTCCTCGTCGATCTGAACCACGGAGCTCGAGTACGCGCGCGCCATGGCGATCCCGGGGTGGTCGTCCTTGGTGAACTTCTCGAGGCGCAGGCTGAACGGCATGGAATGGCGCCGGTGCCGGAGCGCCGCCGCCCAGCTCTTGCCCCCCGCCTCGAAGGTCAGCGGGTGCTTGTCTCGGCCAAAGAGGAAGGACTCGGCCACCGTCCGACCGTTCAGCGTCTCGGCGCGCAAGTAGAGGCCCGGCACGTCTGCCTCGGCCTCCTTGCTGCGCCGCTGCTCGGCGAGGAAGAAGCCGTCGTAGTCCGGCGCGTCCATCTCCTCACCCGGCGCGATGCGCGCGACCGGGGTGGGGATCGAGTTCCGCATGTAGCGCGTCGCGACGAGTCGGAAGGGCAGGTCCGCTGCCTCAAGGACGCGCTGGCTCCCCCCATCGAGTCCCTCCAACCGGTCCTCCGGGAGGGTGTACTCCTGGACGTCCCGCGTCTGTGAGGCATCCCAGAGGACGAGCTCCCAGCCGGAGTACTCCTCGAAGTTGGCGCCCTGCTCCCCCTCCGTGAGGGCGATGCGTCCATAGATGCTGGTGGCGTGCTCCACGAGCCCGCCGAGCATCATGAGCGCGATGCCCACGTGGGCGATGATGACGCCCACGGTCCGCCGAGACTTCCGGATCCGGACCATCCCGCCGACCAGGAGGTTGAGCGTGAAAAGGCCCATCGTGATGTAGCCGCCGGGCAGCAGCAGGCGCAGCCTCCCCGCCTTGGCGAACACGATCCACGACTCGAAGTACTCCTCCTGGACCTGGTGGATCCCCTTCTCCACCTGCTCCAGCGTCCCGAGCCAGGTGAGGAGGAAGAGGTTCACGAGGAGGGCCACCGCCAGCCAGAAGGACCCCAGCGGAGCGAGGATCCTGGCCATCAAGGTCGTGGGCTTTTTCGCCATGGAGCGTTCCAGGTCAGCGAACCCCGATGGAGTTCGCGAGGCTGATGAAGTCGGCGCGGACCGAAGCCACTTCCGCGCTGGGCCCCGTTGCCTTGAGGGTCACGATGACCCCCGCGTTCTCGACGATGGCGGCGAGCATGCGTTGGTCGGGCTTTGGCTCTGGATCGCGCATTCCCTGGAGCGCCCCGGCGCCCTCGAACACCGTGGCCGACCGACCCAGCATCGGGGTGGTCTCCAGGGATGCGAGCCCGGCCTCGTCGAGGGGGTCGAGGCCCAGCTGCGCCGCCCACCGATTCACGTTGGCCAGCACCCCGCCCCGGGCCGTGGAGATGTACATCTCCACGTCTCCCTTGCGGAAGGTCACCTCTCGGAAGGAGCTGCTGGCCGCCTCCTCCGCCCAGCCCACGGGGGCGTCCCAGCGGAGCCAGGACGCGGACGCGCCCGGCGGCGGCCCCGCGGTCGACCCCGCCCCCGACTGGCTCGCCGGACGCGCGGCCAGGTCAAGGCTGTCGAGGAACCCATGGAAGGCCCCTCGCTGGTCAACAAGCAGGTCCGCAGGCCCGGTCATCTTGACGAAGAGCGCGGACTGATCCCGGGCGAACACCGCGCCAAAGAGGCCGGCGTCGGGAATCTTCGTCCCGTCCATCCCCTCGTAGCTGCCGCGCAGCTCCACGTAGGTCGCGGCCTGGTCGAACACGGTGCGCTCACCGAGGGCAAGGAACTCCTCGTCGCTCATGGGCGCGAGCCCAACTTGCCTGCGCCAGCGGTCGAGGTTTGCGCGCACGCCCCCGCCGTTCCCCATCAGCATGGTGAGCGTGACCTCCGCGGGCTGCTCACCGGGGATGAGCAGGTTGATGATCCTGAACTGAGTGGGCGGAAGCTCCTCCCACCCATCGGGGAGGTCGTACTCGAACATCGCCGCCAGCTCAGCGCCGCTGGGCGCGCTGCCTCTGGCGGGATCAACCGGCTGCGTGGCTCCCGCGGCCTCTGGTCGCTGCCGCAAGGGCAGCCGCTCCGCCACCGTGGCGCCCGGCCGCACGGGAAGGGTTGGACGCTCGGAGGTCCGACGGCCGTCGATATCGACCACCTCGCCGGGCCCGCAGCCCAAGAGAGTGATGGCCCCGAGTATGACGGTGGCCGCGGGCGCGTGGCGACCGGGTCCAGGGCGATGGGGAGCGGTGGTCATGCCCCTATTCTGGTCGATCCCGGGCCGCTCACCAGCGACGGTCGAGAACAAACTCGGTGAGAGCATGCAGCGCGTCACGCGAGGGACCCTCGGGGAGCCGATTGAGCCGCGCACGCGCGCGCTCCACCAGGGTCCGCGCTCGGCCGCGCGCCTCCTTGATCCCTGGACCGAGGTCACACACCTCGAGCAGGCGCCCGAGGCGTCCACCCGGCTCATCCTCGAGCCCGGGCAGGGTGTAGGCATCGCGGATCGCGGCCCGAGCTGAAGGCTGAGCGTCCCGATAGGTGTGCAGCACGGCGAGGGTCACCTTGCCGTCCTCCACGTCGGTCCCGGTGCTCTTCCCGGCGACCGTCTCGTCCCCCTCCAGGTCGATCAGATCGTCGACGATCTGGAACGCGAGGCCAAGCTCCCGGCCGAACGCGCGCATCTCGGCGCCGTCGAACTCCGACCCGCCCGGATAGCGCATGCCCAGCTCACAGGCCGCTCCGTAGAGCGCCCCGGTCTTCGCCGTGGCGATCCGCTCGTAGTTCTCCACCGGCATCTCGAAGTCGTAGCGCCCAGCGGCCTGCTCGATCTCCCCGGCGCAGATCTCCTGGGTGATCTGTGACAGCAGCTGGCTCA
Source organism: uncultured bacterium (assembly GCA_938075305.1). Classification (GTDB taxonomy): domain Bacteria; phylum Planctomycetota; class UBA1135; order UBA1135; genus Saltatorellus. The sequence continues at coordinate 133,237 of CALJGV010000014.1, read as the reverse complement.
CCAGCGAGGTAGGCAGCGTGGTGGAGAGGTGGAACGCCCTCGAGTAGAGGAAGTCCCCAAGCAGCACCGCTACCTGGTTGTCCCAGCGCCGGTTGACGCTCGCCACCCGGCGGCGCTTGTCCGCACCGTCGAGCACGTCGTCGTGCACGAGGGTCGCCAGGTGGATCAGCTCGACGATGGCGGAGACCACCGCGAGATCCCCGCGCTCCGGCGTCCCCGAGGCGCGGCCGTGGGCGCAGAGGAGGACCAGCGCGCCTCGCAGCTGCTTGCCACGAAAGCGGCCGATGTGCGCCGTCATGTCCGAGACCGCCGGAACGTCCGAGGACAGCGCGGCGGAGATCACCTCTCGCATGGCCGCGAGGTCGTTGGCGATCGGGGCCACCAGGGCCTGGAGCTGGGCGTCCTTGGGACTCATGGGAGGTCGGGAGACCGGCGCCGAGGGCCCATTTGGAGCCGAAGCGGCCACCCGGCGCGCCTCAGAGGACGCCCGGAGGGAGGTCTCGCATCACACGATCGTAGTCGGTCACGGTGTTGAGGTTCACCAGTCGGACCGATGTCTTTTCGTCGGGGTGGAGCCGTTTCAGGACCGCAGCGCGGCCCCCTGTCGCAGCGGGGTCGAAGATCGCGACCAGTCGCCGCTTACCCGCGTCGAAGGCCGCCCGGGCCGCGGGGAGGCAGGACACGTGATAGACGGCACACAGGGGCTGCTCGCGTCCATCCACCACCCACATGGCCGCATCGCACGCGCCGTCCCCCGTCGCCGCCACAGCCTCCACCAGGGGCGTCATCTCACCGATTCGCACGAGGGGCATGTCACAGGCCAGGGCGACCACACCTGCGGACTCAAGCTCCTTCGCTCGCTCGAGCGCGGCGACGAGCCCCGCCAGCGGCCCGGCCCCCTCGGCGACATCGTGGATCACCGGGCGCCCATGGACCGCCGCAGCCCCACGCGGCCCGCGCGCGATCTCCACCCTGCCACACATGCCCTCGAGCAGGACCGCGGCCCGCTCCATGAGCGACTGGCTTCCCCCCGCCTCCGTCGGCCAGGGAAGCAGCGCCTTGTCCTGGCCCATGCGCCGGCTCTCGCCGCCCGCGAAGACCACCCCCAGGAAGTCACTGGCTTCAGCCAACGACGGTGCTCGCCCTGCTGGTCGAGCGACGGGGCCGGCCGGAGCCGACGCGCCGCCTCAGGACTGCGGGTCCCCCTCGGAGCCGGGGGCACTCTCGATCTTCTTCGCCGGCTCCTCCTCAGGGGAGTCGAGCCCCTTCTTGAACTGCGTCACGCTCGAACCCATGGCGCGGGCCATCTCGGGGAGCTTCTTGGCGCCGAAGAGGAAGACCAGGGCACCGAGCACGATCCACAGCTCGGTGGGTCCGAGAAAGGCGAGGAGGGGCTCGGTTCGGGTGTCGTCGATCTGCATGAGTCCGGTTCCGTGGAGGACGGTTCGGTCCAAGTGTAGGAGAATCGGGCCCCCAATGAAGAGGCGGGGGGCGCCAAAGTGCGCCCCCCGCCCCGTGAGGTTGATTCCGGGAGCCGGCTCAGCCGGCCACGTCGAGGCCCTTGCCCCGCGGGGCGAGGCCCTCGGCCATGCGGTCTGCGCCGTAGACCACCCCCCTGGAGCCCGCGTCACCGTCGGCGGGTTCGAAGAGGAAGGAGAGCTGGTCCTGAAGGGCCGAGAACGACGCCGCGAACAGCTGCTGGAACGTCCCACGGTCGATCGGGTCGCCCGTCTCCGGGTCGAAGAGGGCCGCGTCGAGACGCGCGGTGGCGCTGGCGAAGGCCTCCGCCACGCCTGCGGCCATGGCGTCCCGCTTTTGGTCCGGGAACTCCGCGGACGCCAGCCGGGCCTGAATGCTGTCGGCGAAGCTGGAGAAGCGGTCTCTCACCACCTCCCCCACATCCACCGCGGCGGCGCCGTCGGGCGCTGCGGGTGCTGCCTCGGGGCGCACCTGGGCGGCCACCGCGTTGTCCCCCGCGGGGCGGGCGGGCGTGGCTTCCGCGGCGTCCACGGCGGGCGCCTCCGAGGAGGGCGTCCTGCCCTCCTGGAGCACAGCGCTCACGCTCTGGAAGAGGTTCCCGACGCCCCGCTGGACGTCGGCAGGCTCGATCGTGCCGTCCGCCAGGCCCGCACGGAGGCGCGCGAGGCCCGACTCCAGCTGTCCGGCGGCCTCACGGAAGGCCGGGAACTCGCTGCGGTCCGTGTCGCCGAAGGCGGACCGAAGGCGCTGCATGAGCCCCTCTGTGAGCCCGTCGAGGCGGGCCAGGTTGGAGGCGAGCTTCTCGCCCTCGGCGCTGGAGGGGCGCTCCGCGCCTGCGGCGCTGTCCGGAACGGCCTCTTGCTTGGTCGCCGCGGGCGTCGCGGCGGGCCGAACCTGAGCCGGAGCGACCGGCTGCTGTTGGCGCTGACTGGGAATCTGCATGACTGGGTTATCGGTAGCCCTGTCGCGAAATCCACCGGAAGAAACGGACAGCGCAATTTTCCGGCCAGATTCGCCCGCGTGGCCCCTGGGGCGGCCCTGGGGCCGTCCCCCGGCGAGAATCCGGAAAGGGATTCCGCCTGTATCCCTCGCCTGCCCCCAGGCGAATGTCACGCCGTGGACGATCTGATGGAACTGGAGGGGGCCTTCGACAGTGAGGGCGAGGCGAGCTACGCGTGCTGGGCCTGCGGTGAGGAGGTGGTGATCCCCATCGACCCCACCATGGGGCATCGCCAGGACTACGTGGAGGACTGCCCCGTCTGCTGCCGGCCCAACGAGATCCACGTGGAACTCGACCCCGAGGACGGCCACGTTCGCTGCTGGAACAGTCAGGTCGGATAGAGCATCGTGGACCTGCCATGGCCGCCGTCCCCAAGAAGCTCGTCAAGATCACCCGGGACCTGTCCCGCTCCGTGGGGCGTCTCCGCTTCGAGCCCCCCACGACCCACGTCTACAACCCCCTGGAGTACGCCCGCGGCCCCGTGGAGCAGTACCTGGAGCGGTTCGCCCGGCCCGGGCCCAGGGCCATCATGCTGGGCATGAACCCCGGCCCCTACGGCATGGCCCAGACCGGGGTGCCGTTCGGCGAGGTCGCCGCGGTGCGGGACTGGCTGGGCATCGACGCACCGGTGGGGCGGCCGCCCGAGGAGCACCCCAAGCGGCCGATCCAGGGCTTCGACTGCCCCCGCAGCGAGGTCTCCGGCCGGCGCTTCTGGGGCTGGGCCGCCGAGCGGTTCGGGGACCCCGACGCCTTCTTCGACCGCCTGTTCGTGTGGAACTACTGCCCGCTGGTCTTCATGGAGGAGGGCGGTCGCAACCGGACCCCCGACAAGCTGCTGGCCCATGAGCGGGAGGAACTCTACCGGATCTGCGACGCGTCCCTCGCGGCCGTCGTCGACGCCCTCCAGCCCGAGCAGATCATCGGCATCGGCAAGTTCGCCCAGGGGCGGGCCGGCCTCGCCCTGCCCGATTGCGAGCTCCCCATCGGGACGGTCCTACACCCCTCCCCCGCGAGCCCCATCGCGAACCGGGGCTGGGCCCCCCAGGCCGAGGCGCAGCTCGAGGCCCTCGGGGTGCTGGACTGATGGACCCCACCGGCGCGGCGGAGGTCAGCCCCCCCCGCCGAGCGGTCAGCCGACCAGGAGCATGAGCAGCGAGAACAGGACGACCCCGCCCGCCACGGCGAGGTAGCCCTTGGTCATCAACGGGCAGCGGCGGTTGATGAAGAACAGCACCGTCGGGAAGACATAGACGAGCTGGGTCACGCCCGCGAGCGCGAGGGGCGCCAGCGGCGGGACGTCCCGGCCGATGATCCCGGTCTGGACCGACAGCACCAGCATGCCCTGGATAGCCACGAACATGGCGACCCCGATGATCGCCCCGACCGCCACGCCGCGGTCGACGTCGACCTCGGCGTAGCGCTCGCGGTAGCTCTGGGGCTCCCCTTCAGGGGAGCCCTCTGTGCTGCCCCCTTCGGACATCTCAGCCCAGCAGGCCCGCCTCGCGGAGGCGGCCCTCCATCATCTCGCCGAGGCGCGCGGGGCTCGGGCTCATCATCACGCCCGCGGCCTCGAGGGCCTCGACCTTCTCCTTCGCGGTGCCCTTGCCGCCAGCGATGATGGCGCCGGCGTGGCCCATCCGCTTGCCCGGAGGCGCGGTGTTGCCGGCGATGAACCCGACCATGGGCTTCTTGACGTTGGCCTTGATGAACTCGGCCGCCTCTTCCTCGGCCGAGCCACCGATCTCGCCGATCATGATGATGGCGTCGGTCCCCTCGTCCTTGTTGAAGGCGTCGATGACGTCGATGAAGTTGGTTCCGTTCACGGGGTCACCGCCGATGCCGATGCAGCTGGACTGCCCGATCCCGCGGGAGGTGAGCTGCCAGACGGCCTCGTAGGTGAGCGTGCCGGAGCGCGAGATGACGCCCACCCGGCCCGGCTTGTGGATGTAGCCGGGCATGATGCCGATCTTGCACTCACCAGGCGTGATGACGCCCGGGCAGTTGGGGCCCACGAGGCGGGACTTCGAGCCCTTCAGGGCCTCGCGGACGCGCACCATGTCGAGGACGGGGACGCCCTCGGTGATGGTGACGATCAGCTCCATCTCGGCCTCGATGGCCTCGATGATGGCATCGCCACAGAACGGCGGCGGGACGTACAGCACCGTGGCGTTCGCCCCGGTCTCCTGCTTGGCCTCGGCCACCGACCCGAAGACGGGCAGGTCGAGGTGCGTGGTCCCCGCCTTCCGGGGGTTCACGCCGCCCACCATCTTGGTGCCGTACTCGACGGCCTGCTGGCTGTGGAACGTGCCGGTCTTGCCGGTGAAGCCCTGGCAGATGACCTTGGTGTCGCTGTTGACGAAGATGCTCATGGGTTGCTCCTTGGCCCTCAGGCGCTCGCGGCGACGGCCTCGCAGATCTTCTGCGCGGCGTCGTCCAGGTCGGTTGCGGGAATGATGGGGAGGCCGGATCCGGCGAGCATCTCGCGGCCCTTCTCCACGTTCGTCCCCTCGAGGCGGACGACCAGCGGCACATTGAGTTCGATCTGCTTCACGGCGGCGATCACGCCCTCCGCGATCACGTCGCACTTCATGATCCCGCCGAAGATGTTGATCAAGACACCCTTCACGTTCTCGTCGCCAAGCAGGATGCGGAAGGCCGCGGTGACGTTCTCGGTGGTGGCGCCGCCGCCCACGTCGAGGAAGTTCGCCGGCTCACCGCCATAGAGCTTGATGACATCCATGGTGGCCATGGCGAGCCCGGCGCCGTTGACCATGCAGCCGATGTTGCCGTCAAGCGCGATGTAGCTCAGGTCGTACTTGCTGGCCTCGATCTCCTTCGAATCTTCCTCGTGGAAGTCCCGCAGGGCGACGATGGCGTCATGGCGGAACATGGCGTTCGGGTCGAAGTTGATCTTCGCGTCGAGCGCCCGGACGATCCCATCGTTCGTGGTGACGAGCGGGTTGATCTCCGCGAGGGAGCAGTCGTACTCGGTGTAGAGCTTGGCGAGGCCGAGGAGGAACTCGACGCTCTGGGGCACGAGATCCTCGGGGATGCCCATCCCGCGGGAGAGCTCGGCGGCCTGGTCCTCGGAGAGGCCGACGGCCGGGTCGTAGGCGGCCTTGAGGATCTTCTCGGGCGTCGACGCCGCGACCTCCTCGATGTCCATGCCGCCCTCGCTGGACGCCATCACCACGGGGAGGCTCTTCTCCCGGTCGAGGACGATGCCCACGTAGTACTCCTTCGCGATGTCGGAGCCCTCCTCGATCCAGACCTTGCGGACGAGCTGTCCCTCGGCGCTGGTCTGGGGGGTCTTGAGCATCATGCCGAGGATCGCATCGGCGGCCTCGCGGGCCTCGTCGCGGGAGCGCACCAGCTTGACGCCGCCGCCCTTGCCGCGGCCGCCCGCGTGGATCTGGGCCTTGACGACGGCCACGGCGCTGCCGAGCTCGTCGTAGGCCGCGGCGGCCTCTTCGGGGGTCTCGCACACCCGTCCCGAGGGGACGGAGAGGCCGGCTGCTCGGAAGAGCTCCTTGGCCTGGTACTCGTGGATCTTCATGCCGGGGTTGGCTCCTGGCCTGTGGCGGCGGAGCCTCTAGGGGCGGGGCAGGCGGCGTGGACCCGGTCGGACCGGGCCGCCGCAGGAGGACGATTTGGCCGAGCAGTGTAGAGACGAGCCTCGCCAGCATCCACCGGGATCGGCGCTCCGCTAGGCTCTGGCCCATGACCAGCTCCACCGCACCCGCCCACCAGGCAGGAGAGCCCACCCCGGACACCCCGGCGAACACCCCCGGGGCGATCCTGGTGGACGTCGAGCTACGGGCCCTGATCGCCGATGGCGCCATCCAGGGCGCCGTGGACATCGCCCCTGCCCAGGTTCAGCCCGCCAGCCTCGACCTGCGCCTGGGCCCCAAGGCGCATCGGGTGAGGGCCGGCTTCCTTCCGGGGGTCATGCCCATGGAGGAACGCCTCGCCTCCCTGAGCACCTCGGCCCTGGACCTGTCCGCCGCGGACGGGGCGGTGCTCGAGCGCGGCCTCGTCTACCTCGTCCAGCTCGAGGAGTCCCTCCAGCTGCCGCCGGACCTCGGGGTCCGATTCAACCCGCGCAGCTCGGCCGGGCGCTGCGACATCTTCACCCGCGTGCTCTGCCCCGGTCACCCTCGCTTCGACGAGGCGCCCCCCGGGTACAGCGGGCCCATCTGGCTTGAGATCAGCCCCCTCTCCTTCCCCGTGCGTCTCCGGCGCGGTGACCGCCTTTGCCAGCTCCGTGTTCACCGCGGAAGCCCCGGCCTCACCACGGACGAGCTGCGCGCGATCGTGGCCGAGACGCCGCTCGTCTTCGACGGCGACCGTCCGCTCGGCGTCGAGGAGACACGCTTTGACAATGACGGCGGCCTCGAGCTGAACCTCGGGCTGCTCTCCCGAGACCCGGCCGGCTGGCGCGCCTCCCTGCACACCGAGGTCGTGGAGTTCAGCGAGGAAGGCGCCCACGACCCGGACCACTTCTGGGAGCCGGTCCACGCACCTGGGGGCCGCTGCATCCTCGCCCCCGAGAGCTTCTACATCTTCGCCAGCCGCGAGCGGCTCCGCGTGCCCCCCCATCTCGCCGCCGAGATGCTCCCCGTGGATATCGGGATCGGTGAGCTGCGGAACAACTACGCCGGGTTCTTCGACAACGGCTTCGGGTGGCGAGAGGACGCCCAGGGCCGGCCAGAGGGCAACGGCACCCCCGCCGTGCTGGAAGTGCGGGCCCACGACGTCCCATTCCTCGTCGAAGACGGACAGGTCTTCTTCCGCCTCAAGTTCTTCCGGGCCTCCGCCCGACCCGAACACCTGTACGGCCAGGACCGCAAGGGCGCTAGCTATCAGCGCCAGGACCTGACCCTCGCACGGGCCTTCCGCAAACCTCCGGCAGAGTGACCTCCGACTCCGACAGCTTCTCACCGCGCGGCAAGCGGGTCGGCGTCGTGCACTACCGCGGCCACGTCGGCCAGCGCCTCAACGCCTGGCGCAAGCGCACCCCGCTCAACCCGTACTGGCTGGACTGGCGCCACCTCCGCCGCTCGGTGGAGGGCCTCGTCGCCCACGCGTCGGGGACCCTGCTGGATGTCGGCGTCTCCGAGGGACCGTACCGGGAGCTCTTCGAGCCCCACGTGGACCAGTACGTCGGCCTGGAGTACCCCCCGTCGATCCTCGACAAGCAGCCTGAGATGTGGGAGATGCTCCCCAGGGTGAAGGCCCTGGTGCAGGTCTTCGGTGACGGGGCCCACCTGCCCGTGCGGTCCGGCAGCGTCCGGACGGTCCTCTCCACCGAGGTCCTCGAGCACGTCCCCGACCCCCGCGCCCTGGTGCAGGAGATGGCCAGGGTCCTGGAGCCGGGAGGCAAGCTCCTGCTCACGGTCCCCTTCATCCAGCCGCTCCACGAGCTGCCGAGCGACTACTTCCGCTTCACGCCCTCGAGCCTGGAGCGCTTCGTGGTGGACGCCGGCCTCGAGGTGGTGTCCATCCGGCCCCGCGGGAACTTCGCCACCGCCAACGGCGCCATGCTGTCCCAGTGGCTGATCCGCTCCATCGGCGCGAAGAAGCGGCAGAGCGACGGCAGCGTGATCCCCTCTCCGCTGCGGAGCCTCCTGATCATGCCCCTGACCGCGATCCTGCAGGTGGGCTTCCACCTGGCCTCGCTCGTCACCAACGACGAGGCCGTTTGCCAGGGCTACGCGGTCGTGGCCCGCCGGCCGGACCGCGCCTGAGAGGTCACATCAGGACGCCGTCGTCCTTCATGGGCTCCGGCGCGAGGGCAGACTCCCCGAGTTGACGGCGCAGGTCCCCCTCGATTCGCTCGGAGAGGCTGGTCATCGGCGTGTCCGTGGGCCGGTTCTCGAACGGGTCGGCCAGCGCCTCTCCGATCACCCAGATCATCCAGAAGGTCAGAATGACCGCGACGCCGACGGGGATGGTCCACCACACGAGATCGCGCCCCAGGGACCAGGGGACCAGCAAGGCGAAGAGCCAGAGGATGCGCGAAGCGAGGTACCCGTAGTGGGCCGGGAAGCCCGTGTTCTTGATTCGCTCGCAGCGCCCCATGTGGTCGGTGAGGCGGGTCAGGCTGCCCTCGAGGGTCACGTGCTGGTAGCTGTCCACCCACCCGGCGTCGAGGGCCTGCCGGAGGTCCCGGGCCTGGAGGTCCAGGATCTCGTTGGGCACGTTCTCGGTGGACGCCAGCGACGCGACGTCCTCCGACAGGAGGAGCCCGTCCGTCCCCACGAGGACCTCCTCCCTCCGCAGAGAGCGTGAGAGGGCGTAGGTCCAGAAGATCTGCCGGTGGACGAGGACCTCCACCATGGCACGGACGGCGCCCGCGTCCTCAGGCCGCGGGGGCCGCACAAAGGAGATGGCCTGGCGGCCGAAGCTCCGGGAGTCGTTGACGATTCCGCCCCACACCTTGCGCGCCTCCCACCAGCGGTCGTACGCAGCGCTGGTCTTGAAGCCCAGCAGGATCGAGATGGCCGTGCCGAGCATCGCCGGGATGGCGAGGGGCAGATCGAGCGGGACCTCGGCCGCGCGCTCGTAGACGACCACGGCCACCATGTAGACGGAGGCGACGGCGAGGGGGCCGGCGGTGGCCCTGAGAACCTGCAGGGGGTCGAGGCGGCGACGGGTGATCATCGGCGGTTCGCGGGGGGGATGGGATCAGCCGCAGGTATCCAGGTCCATGGAGGCCGGGCCGGCGGCCTTCTGCTTCCGTGACCGGCGAGCGTCCGCCTGGGCACGGCGCACTGCGGGGTGCCCCTTGAAGCGCGCGAGCAGGTCGTCCCTGCCCGCGGACTCGAGCCCCTCCAGGACGAACCGATAGGACTCCGGCGCCTTCCAGCGGACCAGCGCCTTCTGGATCTTGCGCTCCCGCTCTCGCCTGGGCACGTACAGGTCCTTGCGCGTGATCGGGTCGACGCCGCAGACGTACTGCACGTTGGCCCGCGTCATCGGGAGGGGGAGGAACTCCTGGACCTGCTCCGGCGAGTAGTTCCGCTCGAACAGCTTCTCGAAGAGCTCGATGGCCGCCTCGATGGTCGTGCCCGGGTGCCCGACGATGAAGTAGTTCACGAGGTGCTGGTCCCGCCCCATGTCCTCGCACTTGGAGCGGTACTCCTCCTCGTACTCCTCGTAGACGTCGAAGGTTGGCTTGTTCATCACCTCCAGCACCTCGGCGGAGGCGTGCTCGGGAGCGAGCTTCATGCGCCCCGGCACGTGGTTCTCCACGAGGTCGTGGTGCAGGGGGAGCATGCGCCCATCCTTGCCACGCAGCATGTCGTAGCGGATTCCCGAGGAGACGAAGGCGTGCTTCACCCCCTTGTGCTCGCGAACGGTGGCGAGCAGCCGCCGGTAGCCCTCGCTCGTCTTGTCGAGGCGCAGGGCGGGGCACGGCTCCGGGGTGAGGCAATCACGCCCCAGGCAGGCCTCACCCTTCTCCAGGAGCTTGCAGCCGAGGCCGTACATGTTGGCCGTCGGCCCCCCGACGTCCGTGATCGTCCCGCGGAAGTCGTGGTGCTCCGCGAGGGCCGTGACCTCCCGCATGATGGACTCCTCGGACCGAGACTGGATGCTGCGGCCCTGGTGGAAGGTGATCGAGCAGAAGGAGCAGTCGGCCATGCACCCGCGGTGGGTGTTGACGCTCCAGCGGACCGGCTCGAGGGCCGCGATGCCCCCGCGCTCGGTGTGGTCGGGGTGCCACTCCCGCTGGAAGGGAAGGTCGAACCAGCGATCCACCTCGTCCTGGGCCGCGGGCGGCGCAGGCGGGTGCTGGAGGACCCACCGGTCGCCGTGGGCCTGGGCGAGGACCTTCGACGACGGGCTGTTCTCTTCCCGCACCGCGTCGAAGAGGTCCACCAACAGGCTGTCGTCCTCGGCCAGCGCCTCGAAGGAAGGCACCACCCGGGCGCCATCGGGGACGTCCTCGGCGCGCACGACCTCGCAGGTCCCCGCGAGGCCGCCCAGGGACTCGCCCGCCCCGATGCGCCGCGCGAGCTCGATGATCTGCCGCTCCCCCATCCCCCAGACGAGCAGGTCGGCCTTGGAGTCCACGAGGATCGAGCGACGGAAGCGCTCATCCCAGTAATCCCAGTAGGCGAGACGCCGCGGGCCCGCCTCGAGGCCCCCCGCGATCACGGGCACGCCTCGGTAGAGGCTCCGCGCCTTGGCCGTGTAGGCGATCGTAGCGCGGTTCGGACGCCCCGCCTCGCCCCCCGGCCGGTAGACGTCCACGCGCCGCTTCTTCTTCGCGGCGGTGTAGTTGGTCACCATTGAGTCGATGGTGCCAGCGGTCACGCCCACGAAGAGCTTGGGAGCCGGCAGGCGCTCCCAGCCGGGCTCGCCGTTGTCATCGATCTCCGGGCAGTCGAGGATGCCGACCCGGTAGCCCTCCGCCTCCAGAACCCGCCCGATCACGGCCGCCCCGAAGGACGGGTGGTCCACGTAGCCGTCGCCGGTGACGAGGACGATGTCCAGCTCATCCCAGCCGCGGGCCGCCATTCCGGCGCGAGTGCGGGGGAGGAAGGCCGCGAGGTTCTCTTGGGCGCCTGACGTCATGGGATCATTCTAGTTCAGGAGCGCCGCCAGAAAGAGCGGACACGAGAGAGGCGGCCCATTGAAAGAAGGGCCGCCTTGCACGGGACCGGCTCGGAAGGGGAGCCGATTCATCCCGGTGAGCGAATCAGAAGCTGCCGTGACGCGCGCGGTGACGCTTGTTGACCTTCCGGCCGCCGGAGGTTCTCTGGCGGCTGAGGAAGCCCGTCTTCTTGGCCTTCTTGGACTTGCTGTTGCGAATCTTGAGCTTCATCGGTGTCGGGGCGCTTGGGCGCGGCGAACTTTCGAGGGGGGAAGAATAGGGATCAGGGGCCCCCAGGGGTGCAGGCGATCGGTGAATTCCTGCGTAAAGGCCCCCTGTGCCCGCTCAGCGGGGCCCGGTCATCTCCCCGGGGACCACGGCGCGGCCAAACTCCTCCTCGGTCATCAGCCCCAGGGCCGTGACCGCCTCCACGAGCGTCGTCCCCTCCTCGTAGGCCTTCTTGGCCACTTTGGCGGCGTTGTCGTAGCCGATGTGGCGATTCAGCGCGGTCACCAGCATCAGGGACTGGCGCATGAGGTGGTCGATCCGCTCCCGGTCCACGTCCAGGCCGGCCACGCAGTTCTCCCGGAAGGAGTCCGCACCGTCCGCCAGGAGGCGGATGGACTCCAGCACGTTGTGGATGATCACCGGCTTGTACACGTTCAGCTCGAAGTTGCCCTGGCTCCCCGAGACCCCGACGCAGGCGTCGTTCCCCAGCACCTGGGCGCACACCATGGTCAGCGCCTCGCACTGGGTCGGGTTGACCTTGCCCGGCATGATCGAGGAGCCGGGCTCGTTGGCGGGCAGCTTGAGCTCCCCGAGGCCCGAGCGCGGGCCGCTGCCCAGCCAGCGCACGTCGTTGCCGATCTTCATCAGGGCGCAGGCCGCGGCCTTCAGGGCTCCGTGGCAGAGCACCAGGGCGTCGTGCCCCGCGAGGGCGCTGAACTTGTTGGGGGCCGTCACAAAGGGCAGGCCGGTCTCCTCCGCCATCTGCGCCGCGAACCGCTCGTCGTAGCCCGGCTTGGTGTTGAGCCCGGTCCCGACGGCCGTGCCCCCCTGAGCCAGCTCGTAGAGGGCCGGCAGCGTCGACTCCACGCCCCTGATCGCGTCCAGGATCTGCTGTCGCCAACCCGAGACCTCCTGGGACAGCCGCAGCGGCGTGGCGTCCTGGAGGTGGGTGCGCCCGATCTTGACGATCCCGTCCCACTCCTCGCCCTTGGCCGCGAAGGCGTCCGCGAGGGCCTGGAGCGCGGGGACCAGCGTCCGCACGACCTCCTCGGTGGCCGCGACGTGCATGGCCGTGGGGAAGGTGTCGTTGGATGACTGGGCGCGGTTGACGTGATCGTTGGGGTGCACCGGGTCCTTGGAGCCGACCACCCCGCCGAGCATCTGGATCGCCCGATTGGAGATCACCTCGTTGGTGTTCATGTTCGACTGCGTGCCCGAGCCCGTCTGCCAGACGACCAGGGGAAACTCGGCGTCGTGCTTGCCCTCGACCACCTCGGCCGCGGCGGCGACCAGCGCCTCCCGGGCCGCAGGCTCCAGACCGTCGAGCTCTCCGAGCTCACTGTTCACGATGCCAGCGCACTTCTTCACCAGGCCCAGGGCCCGGATCATCGGCCGCGTGAAGCGTTGTCCGCCGATCTTGAAGTTGTGGAGGGAGCGCTGGGTCTGGGCGCCCCAGAGAGCGGCCGCGGGGACCTCGATGGGCCCCATGGAGTCGGATTCGGTGCGAGTGTCGGTCATTGGGCGCGGCCCGCGACGGACGCGGACCAGGTGATTCTGTCATGGCCCGACCCGACGGCCGGCCCTTCAGGGTGCGGTGTTCGCTGGGGAGATCAGAACAGGCCGAGGTCGCGCATGGCGAGCACATCGTCGTGGATGGCGCCCGCGGTCTTCTGGAGCAGCGCGCGGGATTCGGTCTTCAGGGGCAGCTCCACGATCCGTTCGACCCCGCCGCGCCCGAGGATGGCGGGCACGCCCATGTAGAGGTTCTCGAGCCCGTACTCGCCGTTGAGCAGGCAGGCGCACGGCATCATTCGACGCTCATCACGGAGCACAGAGGCGGCCATGGCCACCGAGGCCGACGCCGGCGCGTACCAGGCGCTGCCGGTCTTGAGCAGCTTGACGATCTCGCCCCCGCCGGTCTTGGTGCGCTCCCCCATCGCCTCCACCGCGTCGCGGTCCACGAGATCGAGGACCCCGATGCCGTTGACCGTGCAGCGGTCAGGCATGGGGACCATGGAGTCCCCGTGGGCGCCGAGCACCATCGCGTCCACGTCCTGGACCGCCGCGCCTGTCGCCTCGGAGATGAACCACGAGTAGCGAGCCGCGTCGAGGACTCCCGCCATACCGATGACCCGTCGGGACGGGAAGGCGAGGCAGTGACGCATCAGCGTGACCATGGAGTCGAGCGGGTTGGTCACCACGATCACCACCGCCTCCGGGGACCCGGCCCGGATGTACTCTGCGACGCTCTGCATGACCTTCCCGTTCACCTCTAGGAGGTCCGAGCGGCTCATCCCCGGCTTGCGCGGGAGGCCGGCGGTCACGATGAAGACATCGGAGTCGTAGGTGTCCCGCGGGTCGTTCGTCCCGACGATCCGGCTCGAGAAGCCCTCGACAGCCGCCGACTGGTTCATGTCCAGGGCGATCCCCTGGGGGCGGCCCTCGGCGATGTCGATCAGGCAGATCTCAGGCGCCAGGTCCTTGAGGGCGGCGAGGTGGGCACAGGTCGAGCCCACATAGCCGGCCCCCACGACGGTGAGCTTGGCGTTGGTGTGCTGATTCATGGTCGCGAGCAGGATAGTCGGTGGGGCCCCGGGGCGATGGCGGCGCCCGCTGAATCCTGGCCGGGGCCATCCCCGACGCCCCCCAACGAAGCCGCCCCGCCCCTCCACGATGGGAGAGGACGGGGCGGCCGCGCTTTCGGAGGGGCGCTCTTAGAAGAAGAGGACGCTCACGCCGTCGGTGAAGTTCGAGGTCGTGAAGCCGGGGATCAGGCTGTCACGGTGCCAGGCCTGGAAGTACCAGGTCTGCCCCGTCATGGCCGACATCGTGCCGTTGCCCGTGGGGATCGCGTCCAGGTCGACGGTGCCCGAGAAGGCGCCCGTGGAGCCCGAGGACTTGATGCCGCCCGCGACGCCGCGGCCGATGCTACCGCCGAGGCACAGGTTGCCCGCGCTTCCGCCCGGGCCGACCACGAAGGACTGATCCAGGGAGGACAGGAAGAAGCCGTTGGAGTTGGCGGGCAGGTTGCTCGCCTCCAGCTCCATGGTCCGGCTGGACTGATCCACGTTGGAGGCGGTGATGTCACCGGCCACGGCCGTGGAGTTCGGGTTGGCCGTGCAGTAGCTGGTGATGACCGCACCGCTGCCGGAGGGGTCGCCGGGGACCATCAGCGAGATCTGCTGGTCACCGGGGTTGCCCGGACGGAACAGACCGAGCGTGGCCGTACCGGCCTCGGGCTCGCCGTTGGACGTGAACCAGAAGCTGTAGGTCGTGCCCCAGCGGAGGGCGTTGGCGTTCTCGTTGATGGCGAAAGCCTCGGTCGACCAGGTCACGGCGCCGCCGGCCTGGGTCTCCGTCCACGCCGAGTTGGTGTACGGCTCGCCGGAGTGGTAGTGCGGGAACGAGTGCCCGACGTCGAGCAGCGTCGACCCCGAGCCGACGGGCACGGAGAAGGACTCGCCGCTGAAGTGGCTGTTGTTGTTGAAGATCGCGAACTCATAGCGCCAGGTCCCGTTGCCGAGATCGACGACGTTCTGACCCACGAGGAACTGCCCCTCGCCGGGGACGTTGACCTCGGTGATGGTGGCGTTGGGCTCATAGACGGCCCAGGCGCGGATCGCTGCCTGCTCACGGTTCGTGCCGCCGCCGATGCTCAGGCTCACGCCCGACTGGGGGCGATTGAGGTTGCACCAGGAGACGTTGTTGAAGCCGTTGCCGGCCGCCGCGTCGTCCGGCGCGATGTACTGCGCCTCGCCGAAGTAGCGGGCCGTGGGGTGTTCGGAAGCCAGCACGTCGTCGACGGGCACCTGGATCCGCTTGAAGATCCGGTCGCCGGACTGGCCCTGCTGGGCGTAGGGGTAGTTGAAGGCCCCCGTGAACGCGTTCACCTGCCAGCGCGGGCCGAGACCCGACTGGGAGCCGTTCAGGCCGGAGCTGTAGGGGTCAGAGCAGCCAACGCCAAGGCGCGACCCCGTGCCGGAGCTGTTGCAGTTGCAGCACAGGTTCTGCTGGAGGGCGGTGAAGCCGTGCTTCAGCCAGCTCATGCCGACCTGCTCGAAGCGCCCATTCTCCAGGCGATAGATGTTTTGCCCGATGACCGGGTGGTTGGTGTTGTTGGCGAACCAGAGCAGCTCCTGGTCCCCGGTGTTGCACGAGGTCGTCCCCAGCGCGTAAGCGGCCATGCCGTTGAGTTGGCCGTAGTTCGAGATATTCGGGATCTGGCCGACGATGACGTCAGCGCCCGACTGTGCGCCCGGGCACTGCGCGGTCGCGGTGGCCGAGAGCGAGGTTGCGAGCAGGCCTGCGACGAGGATGGGGAGAAATCTCATGGATTGGGATGCTGTGGAAGAACGGACCTCTGCGCGGCCTCTAAGGGCGCGCGATCACGGGATCGAGTGTCATCGCCCACTGCACCCTTCGCAACCGTCTTCACTCGCAGAGTCCACCGCCGGGTGTGGCGCCTTGTCTCGAATCGACCACTGGATCGAACAGGCCAGGACAATCGGTCGCTCCTCGACCCGCCCAAGGCGCCGTAGGGGCCCCGACGGCCGTCTGCGCCCCTCCCGAAATGAGCAGGTAAAACCGTCCAGGAAAGCAGGTGGCCGAGTCAGCCCATGACCGCGACCGCGGCCATCTCCAATCGCTGCACGTCATCGGCTCCGAGGTCGAGATGGGTCACGAATCTAAGCACCTGTGGCCCCATCGCCATGACCTGGACCCCGTGTTGACCCAGTCCATCAGCCACGGCGGCCGCGGTCAGCCCCTCGCGCTCGACGGTCACCATCGCGATGTTGGTATCCACGCGAGCGGGGTCAGAGGAAAGCCCATCGATCTTCCCCAGCCGGTCCGCCACCTCACGCGCGAGGGCGTGGTCGAGCGCCAGGCGTCCGACGTTCTGGGCGAGCGCCACGCGGGCAGCGGCAGCAAGCAGCCCGGCTTGACGCATCCATCCGCCGAGCCGCTTGCGGACGCGCATGGCCCTCTCGATGAACTGGCCGTCACCGGCGACGACGGACCCGACCGGGGCCCCGAGCCCCTTGGAGAGGCACAGCGACACCGAGTCCGCGTGCACCGTCCAATCGGGCGCCGGGATCCCCGACGCCACCACCGCGTTGGCGAGCCGCGCCCCGTCCAGGTGCACCGGCACGCCCCGTCCTCTGGCGACCGTGGAGATCGCCTCGACCTCGTCCATGGGAACCACGACGCCCCCCGCGACGTTGTGGGTCTGCTCAAGGCAGACGAGGGCGGTCCGGGGGCAGTGGATGAAATCGGGTCGCATGGACTCCTCTACCTCCGCGGCGCTCATCCGTCCGTCCCGTCCCCCGAGCGTCATGGACTGCACCCCGTGGAGGAAGCCAGCCGCTCCTCCCTCGAAGGTGGTCACGTGGGCCCAGCGCTGGCAGATGATCTCGTCCCCTGGGCTGGTCCACGCGCCCAGGGCCACCTGATTGGCCATGGTGCCGGAGGGAACGAAGAGGGCCCGCTCCTTGCCGAGCCAGGCCGCGGCCTCCTCCTCCAGCAGGCGCACGGTCGGATCCCCGTCGAGGACGTCGTCCCCAACCTCCGCCTCGAGGATCGCCGCGCGCATGGCAGCGGACGGCCTCGTCACGGTGTCGCTGCGGAAGTCTGCGGGCATGGCCTCAGGACCCCCGCTGCTCCAGATGGGCCCGCACTCGACGGAGCCCCTCGCGGATGTTCTCCGCGCTGTTGGCGTAGCTGAACCGCATGTAGCCCTCACCGAAGTCGCCGAAGCTCGTCCCGGCGAGGCAGGCGACGCCGGCCTCGTTCAGGAGCTCATGCTCGAGTACCCGACTGGAAATCCCGGTCCCAGAGGTGTTCGGGAAGGCGTAGAACGCGCCCTTGGGCATCACGCAGGAGAAGCCCGGGATGGCGTTGAGCTCCTCGTGGATGATCTTCCGGCGGCCATCGAAGGCCTCCAGCATCTCGTCCACCGCCCCCTGCGGGCCTCGCATGGCCTCGATGGCCGCGACCTGGGTCGCCGCGTTGGCGCAGGAGCTGGAGTTGATCTGCAGCCGCTCGGCGTGGGCCACCAGGTCGGAGGGCCACACCCCATAGCCGAGACGCCAGCCGGTCATGGCGTACGTCTTGCTCCAGCCGTCGAGCATGATGGCCCGGTCCCTCACGGACTCGTACTGAAGGATCGAAACGTGCTCCTCGCCGTCGTAGAGCTGCCGGCTGTAGATCTCGTCACAGAGGATGGTCACGTGAGGGTGCCGCTCCAGCCCCGCCACCAGGGCGTCCATCTCCGACCGCGGGACGACCCCGCCTGTGGGGTTGGCCGGGGTGTTGACGATGAGCAGCGAGGTCGCGGGCGTGATCTTCGAGAGCACATCCTCCGCGGAGAAGGAGAAGCCGCGGTCCTCGGGCAGGGCGTACGGCACCGGCTTCGCGCCTGACCAGTGGATCAGGGACTCGTAGATCGGGAAGCCCGGGTTGGGGTAGACGATCTCCTTGCCCGGTTCCCCGAACATCATGATCGCGTAGAACATCGTCGGCTTGCCGCCGGGCACGATGAGCACGTTGTCCGGGTCGACCTCCGCGCCGCGGTACTCCCGCACGTTGTCCGCCACCGCCTCGCGAAGCTCGGGGAGCCCCTTCGCCGGGGTGTACTTGTGGTAGCCGTCCGCCAGCGCCTTGCGGCCGGCCTCGACGATGTTGGGGGGCGTCTCGAAGTCCGGCGCGCCGATGTGCAGGTGCACCACATCCTTTCCCTGGGCCTCGAGGGCCTTGGCCTTGGCGAAGACCTCGAAGGCGGTCTCGGTCCCGAGGACCTCCATACGGTTGGCGAGGGTCATTGGATCAATCGAGGGATGGGGACTCGGGGGCGATCGAGGGCAGGGCCCGTCGTCGGACGGCAGACGGGGCGACAAGGTTAGCGATCAAGGCGCCACCGCGCCCCCGCGACCTCGCTCCAGGTTGCGGCGCGGCCCAGGGCGCCTCCCGGTAGCGCCCTCCCAACCGCGCCCGCCTCAGAATCGCCGGGTGAAGCCGACGAACAGCCCGATGTCCTCGGCGCTGGAGCTCAGGCCAACCCGGGCGCCCACGTCCACGATCGCCTCGCTGGAGAGGCTCCGCGTCAGGCCGAGGTTCATGGAGGCGAGGTAGTCCCCTGGCCCCGCGACCCCGGCGTACTCAAGATAGGCCCCGGTCTGGTCATCGAGGGTGAAGCCTGCCACCGCGGTGTGGAGCACCTCCAGGTCGTGGCGGTCCCTGATCGGGTCATGCACCGCGTCGAAGCTCGCCATCAGGCCGAGGCTCACCCTGTCGAGGTTGGCCGAGAACGGCAGGGCCAAGCCGCCCCCGACCTCGTCGCCGCCGACGGCGCCGCCCGTGGGGAGGCGCAGGAACGGCAGCAGGGCGAAGGCCGTGTCGCCCCCATCGTTCCCCCACAGGTTGACCTTCAGGCGAGTGACCACGTCGCCGATCCCCGTGCCGCGCGCGCCGGCCCCGTCGTCCTGCCAGACGTAGGGGTCCACCAGGAACTGCAGGTCGGTCCGGTCGGAGAGGCCCACCTTGGCGTTGGCCTGGAATCCGATGAATTGCTCACCGCCCCGGTTCCGCGACCAGTCCACCAGGCTCACCTCAAACTGCAGGTGTCCGGCGTCGACGGTGATCGGGCTCTCGGTCGCGTCCGGCCGGTCCGAGGCCAGGGGCCGAAGCGCCTCGCTCGGGACTGGATGGAGCAGGGTGTAGGGCCCAGCCTGGTCCCCTTGCGGGGCACCGGCCAGGGGCAGGAACAGCAGGGCGGTGGAGAGCATGGCCCTGGATTCTGACGCCGCCTGCCAGGTCCTGGGCCCCGATTTCAGCGACATCCACCTCCAGGGGTGTGGCCCTGCGGACCGGGGTGCCTATCTTCACGGACATGCGACTCCCCTCCACCCTCTTGCCCCTCGTCCTCGCCGCCACCCTCAGCGCCTGCGGGGACGGCCCGGACCTCGTTGTGCGGGTCTCCCTGGACCAGGTCTTCTCCGAGGAGCTCATGCGAGAGTTCGAGGAGACCACGGGCCTCGAGGTCCGCGTCCAGTACGACATCGAACAGTCCAAGACCGTGGGGCACGTGCGGGCGATCATCGAGGAGGCGGGACGACCCAGGACCGACGTGTTCTGGAACAACGAGATCGCCCAGACCATCCGCCTGGCCGAGCTCGGGCTCCTCGAGCCGTACGACTCCCCGAGCGCCGCCGAGATCCCCGAGCTGTTCCGGGACCCCGAGCGCCGGTGGACGGGCTTCGCGGCCCGGGCCCGGGTGCTCATCGTCAACACGGACCTGGTCCCGGCGGGCGAGGAGCCGACGGGGACCATGGACCTCTTCGACCCCCGCTGGTCCGGCAAGTGCGGCATCGCCCGCCCGCTCACGGGGACCACGCTGACCCACGCCACGGGCCTCTACGAGGTGATGGGCGAGGAGTGGGCACGGGACTTCTTCGGGCGGATCGTCTCGGCGAACGAGGCCGGGACCGTCAACCTGCCGGAGAGCAACGGGCAGGCCATGACCCTGGTGAAGAACGGCGCCCTGGCCTGGGCCTGGACCGACACCGACGACTTCAACGTCGCGCGCCTCCAGGGGGCCCCGGTGCGGCGGGTGTACCCCGACCAGGAGCCTGGCCCGGGCGTCCTCATGAAGGACGGCGAGCCCCTCGGCACGCTGTTGATCCCCAACAGCGTGATGATCCTCAAGGACGCCCCGCACCCCGAGAACGCCCGCCGGTTCGTCGACTGGGTGCTGACCCGTGAGATCGAGGCGCGCCTCGCGGCCTCGCGCTCCGCCCAGATCCCCGTGCGCGAGGACGTGCCCCGCCCCGACCACGTCGGGCGCATCGGTGACTTCCGCGCCATGAACGTCAGGTACAGCGACATCGGCCAGACCATCGGCGCGCGCTCCGGCGAGCTCGGCGAGACCTTCATCCGCTGACCCCTTGGCTGCGCCCCATCGATCCACGGCGCTCGTGAGCCGCCCCTTGCTCGCCGTCGGCCTGCTGGGGATGTTCGTGCTCTGCCTGCTGCCCCTGCTCCTCATGGCAGAGCGGCTGGTCGAGGACCCGTCCGCGATCACGGGGCTGCTGGAGGCCCGCACCTTCCTCCTCCTGCTGTGGACGGTCCTCCTGGGCCTGGGCGCCGCCGGGATCGCGCTCCTGGTGGGGCTCCCCTTCGGCTTCCTGGTGAGCCGCACCAACGTGCCCGGCGCTGGCATCCTGCGAGCGGTGGGGATCGTGCCCATCCTGCTCCCGCCGATCATGCTGGCCATGACCTGGACCATGCTGCTGCCCCTGCGCGGACCGGTCATGTGCGCCCTGATCCTGGGCTTCAGCTCCTTCCCGCTCGTCGCGCTCTTCACGGCCCGCGCGGCGGAGCGGATCGACGCCCGACGGGAGGAGGCCGCCCTGCTCACGGGGGGCCTGGGCGCCGTGGTCGCCATGGAGTTGCCGCTGATCCTCCCCTCGGCCCTGGGCGGCTCCCTGCTCGCATTCGTCGTGGCCATCAACGACTTCGCCCTCCCCGACTACGTCTCCTCCGTGGGCCGCAAGTTCAACGTGTACGCCGGCGAGGTCTTCAGCACCTGGCAGGTGGACGGTAACGAGGCCCGGGCCGTGGCCACCGCCCTCCCCCTGCTCGCCCTCACCGCCGCCGTGGTCCTGCCCCTCCTCCGGGCCCGGGCCCGCCGGGGAGGCGCCACCATCGACGCCTCGTTCCAGCACCCCATCCCCCTCAAGCTCGGCCCCTGGCGCGCCCCCGCGACGCTCTTCTGCCTCGCCGTGGTGACGGTCGGCGCGCTGCTTCCCATTGGCCGCCTCGCCTATGAATCGGGCGGCGGCTCGCGGGTGTTCAGCGGGGTGTCCATCCGCCGGGACGCGTGGACCCAGGGGGGAGGCGCCGCCCAGAACGCCCCCACCGCGGCGACCCCCACCCTGAGCGCCTCCGGGATCACGGACGCCGTGGCTGCGGCCCAGGCGGCCGCCCGCGCCGCCGCCGGCGGCGCACCCGCCAGCGTCGCAGCGCCCCAGGGACGGCAGCGCTCGGTGGACCCCGCGGCCCCCGAAGTGAAGGCGGCCCTCGAGGCCTCCGCAGCGGACGACATGTCGGACTTCGGCGGGGGCCTCCCCGCCTTCGCGAGGAACATCGCCAAGGCCTTCGGCCGTGCCCTGGACCTCTCCCGCGAGAGCCTCCTCTGGAGCCTGCTCTTCGCCCTCGGCGCCGCGACCCTCGCCACCCCCCTGGCATTGATCCTGGGGCACGCCATCGCCCGCGGTCGCCGGGGCGTGACCCTGGAGTTCCTCTCGATTCTGCCGCTGGCCGCGCCAGGCACCCTGTTCGGGATCGGCTCCATCGTGCTCTGGAACCACGACGCCACCGGGGCCTTCTACGACTCCGGGGCGCTGGTCACCGTCCTCTTCGCGGGACGCTTCCTCGCGGTGGCCACGCTCATCTGCGCGGGCGCGGTCCGCTCCTTCGATCGGCGCCTGGAGGAGTCCGCCGAGCTCGCGGGCGCCAGCCCTGCCAGGCGCCTGTTCGGGATCGTGACGCCGGGGATCTGGACGTCCCTCGCCGGCTCATGGATCGCCGTGTTCGCCCTCTCCGTGCGCGAGCTGGACGCCGCGGTCCTGGTCCCCGCCGCCAACGACACGGCCATGTTCCGGGTCTTCAATGCCGTCCACTTCGGACGGGACGACTTCGTGTCCGCCCTGTCCCTCCTGGTCGTCTTCGCCATCCTCCTCCCGGGCCTCCTCTGGACCCTCTTCTCCAGGCGCCGCCTCCGCTTCCTCCCATGAGCCCCCGACATCAAGCAGCCATCGCGATCCGCGGCCTCACCGTGCAGGCCGGCGACAAGAGGATCATGGGCCCGGTCGATCTGGACGTGGAGGAGGGCGAGCACGTGCTCCTCGTGGGGCCGTCGGGCTCCGGCAAGAGCACGCTCCTGCGGGCCATCGCTGGTCTCGAGGCCCCAGCGGACGGGGAGGTCCACCTGTTCGGACGCCAGGCCTCCGCGGAGGGCAGGGTGAGGATCCCGCCCCAGGACCGCGGCGTCGGGCTCCTCTTCCAGGGGGGCGCGCTCTGGCCCCACATGACGGTGCTCCAAACGCTCCTCTTCGTGCTCAAGAGGCGCGGGGTCGCCGGCGTCAACGGGACGGCGAAGGCCCAGGAGCTCCTCGAGCTTGTGGACCTCACCGGGATCGACGAGCAAAAGGCGCCCACCCTCTCGGGGGGAGAGGCGCAGCGGCTCTCCCTGGCGAGGGCCCTCGCCAGCGAGCCCCGGATCCTGCTCCTGGATGAGCCCCTCGGCCCCCTCGACGCGCCCCGCAGGGCCGCCCTCCTCGACCAGCTCTCGGACCTCGGGACCCGGCTCGGGCTCACCGTACTGCACGTGACCCACGACCCCGGGGAGGCGGAGCGCGTGGCCTCCCGGACAGTCTCCATCAGCGACCAGGGCACCCTGTCCGCGACGAACGACTGAGCCGTCCCGGGCGCTCTGACGCAGTTCGCCAGAGCCCGCCAGGTCTTCCCTTTCCTCGCGTGACCCCATGCGTACCCTTGGCCTAAGGAAAGGCATGCGTATCGCTCTCGGAATCATCGTCCTCCTCCTCGCGAGCTGGTTCTTCTCTGCCCTGATCGGCACCCCGGAGGAGACGGCGAGCGCCCAGACGCCCGCGGAGTGGGTGTCCTCCGAGCAGTGCCGGGAGTGCCACTCCCAGATCTGGGATGAGTGGGCCGCCTCCCCCCACGCCAACTCTTGGCTCAACGAGGACGTCCGGGTCCAGTCGGACCAGTTCGCCAACAAGGACTGCATCGACTGCCACGCCCCCCGGCCCATCTTCGAGACCGGGCTTGGCGAGCGGGTGCTGCCGCGTTCCTCGCGCCGGGCCGAGGGCGTCGACTGCCTCACCTGCCACCTGCTCCCCGACGGGAAGATGGCCGGCAAGATCGACAACCCCCGCGCCGCCTGCCAGCCCACCACCCGCCGTGAGCTCCAGCGAGTCGAGATGTGCTCGGGGTGCCATGACCAGCACAAGACCGTCCAGCAGTGGAAGGCGACCCCGTTCGCGGAGCACAACGAGGGCTGCATGGAGTGCCACATGCCCTACCGCGACGGCACCCCCAAGAGCGGGCGCTTCCACACCATGCCCGGCGGCCACTACATCGAGATGGTGCGCTCCGCCGTGACCTTCATGGGCGAGCGCGACGGAGCCGGCGCCCCCTCCGTCACCATCACCAACGTCCGCGGCGGCCACTCCTACCCCACCGACGAGCGCAGCCGCGCCTCGGACATCTGGTGGCGGCCCCTCCCTGCTGACGCGGACACCCTCAACGAGACCGGCGTCGCCGCCGGCGGGGGCTCGTGGCGGCACCTTCACCGGATCCGCGACCCCTACCGGCACGAGAAGGACATCGAGAGCACCCTCCTTCACTTCGGCGAGAGCCGGACGCTCGCGATCGACGATCCCGACGCGGACGGCGGGGTCGAGGCGGTGCTGGTCTACAAGCGCTCTCCCTACTACCGCGACCCCGAGACCGGGATCGCACGGGAGATCGACGCGGTGACGGACCCCTTCGAGGACGCCGAGCTGGTCCACCGGGTGAAGGTGGGGCCCCGATGAGGGCCCTCGCCGCGCTCGCTCTGCTTCCACTCCTGGGGTCCTGCGGCCCCGGCGAGAGGGAGGCGCCGAGCGCGGACCCCGGCACTGACGGGTCCGCAGCGCGTCCCACCCGCGACGTGCTCGACGCCACACTCGCCGAGCTCGGCGTCAGCCGCCGCGAGGGCGTCCTCAGCGCCCGGGAGCTCCGGGGGAACCGCGGGCTCCTGCCGGGCGAGCTCGACGGGGAGAAGGGGGAAAGCTCTCCCGAGAGCGTCTCAGGACCCGGCGCCTCCGCTGACCCCGGGGCCGACCCGCTGGACCCGGAGATGGTCGAGTACCGTGACGGACTGGTGGGCATGGTGGTCAGCGACCCGCGCTACCTGGAGGCGGCCACGGGGGACGTCGTCGCCGCCGCGAACGAGCTGGCGCCGGCCCTGGCCGCGGGCCTCCGTGAGCTCGACCGCCCCGCCGAGGATCTGAAGGTCCTCGCGCAGTTCGCGCGGTCCGCACCCCACGCCGACACCGCGGCCGCGCTCGCCGAACTCTCCGCCGACCACGACGACCCGACGGTACGCGCCTTCGCGTCCTGGGCGCTGATCACCTCAGCCGAGCTGGCGGGGAGCGGCGGTGCAGTCCCTGCGCTCCTCCGGCGCCTCAAGTACGAGAAGGACACGATGGCCCTACTGTGGGCGGCGCGGGCCCTGGCGGCCCATGACAACCTCAGCGGCCTCCCCACCCTGGCCGCCATCGCCGGCGCAGGGGTGGAGGCCTCCGGCGCGGCCAACCAGCAGCTCTACGAGGTCGTCCGGCTCACCACGGGCCGGGAGGACGTCACCGCCGAGGACGCCGACCGCCTGATGGCCGAGTGGGCCGCGGGGAAGCGGAGCCGCTCCTCGGCCGCGCCCACCTCGCTGCGCGGGGAGATATGGAGGCTGATCTCAGACCTCTCCGGGGAGCACTTTCAGCTCCGCGGCGTGGACGACGCGCGCTTCATCCTCTCGCGCCTCGGCCCCTGGGCCGCGACCGAGCTCGGCGCCGCCCTCGAGGACGACGACGAGTACGTCCGGCTCCATGCGGCGCAGGTGCTGGAGCGCATGGGGCCCCGAGGGGAGGGCGCCGCGCCGAGCCTGGAGCTCGCCCTGCACGATTCGAACGACGGGGTGGCCGGCGCCGCGGCCGAGGCCCTGGCCTCGGTGGCCCCGGCTGCTGCCGGCGCACCGCTGGCCGCACGCCTCAACGAGGCCCCTCCCCATGAGGTCCGCGTCGCCCTGATCCGGAGCCTCGGACGGACCCACGCCGCCCCGGTCGAGCTCCTCCTGACGGCCTTTGAAGCGGAAGGCGCGCCCGCCGACCTTCGCCTCGCCGCGGCAGAGGGGCTCATCGCGGCTCAGGAGGAGCAGGCCTGTCTCCCCTGGCTCGCGAGCGCCATGTCCCAGCGCTTCGGCGATCCCGCCGGCGCCGAGGCGCTGTTGGGCCGTTGGCTCGCAGGGATCGACTCCCAAGACCCCGAGCTTGGGCATTGGGCCCTGCTCCGACCGAGCTGGGAGGACCTGGGTCCCCAGCACGCCATCATCCACACGGCCGATCAGGCCAGGGAGCGACGGGCGGGCCGCGCTCAGCTGTTGCTGAATCACCTCCGCACCCTGCCAGGGCGCTAGGGGCGACCAGCGCGGCTCAGCCGATCGCGAACAGGCAGGAGGCCACGACGGCCATCCACAGCACGCCGTTCACGGCGAAGATGAGGTCCCCGCCGAGGAGCACCTTGGTCGGGCTGCCGCCAGCCTCCTTCCTGGTGACCATCAGCAGGTACCGGAACAGACCGAAGACGACGAAGGGCACCGTCCAGACCAGGTGGTTGTCTTCACCGAACTTGGCGGCCGTCTCCTCGTCCACCGTGTACATGGAGTACGTGATGATGGCGCACGCCGCGAGCACCCCAGTGGCCTGGTCGAGGAACGCAGGGGTGTACTGGCCCAGGTTCTTGCGGTGGCTGGCCGCCTCCTCGCCCAGGAGATCGATCTCCGCCCGCCGCTTGCAGAAGGCGAGGAAGAGCGCCAGGAAGAGGGTGCTCAACAGCAGCCACTCCGAGATCGGGGCTGCGGCGGCGTAGGCACCAGCGGTCACCCGGAGCATGAAGCCGAGCGCGATGAGGAAGGCGTCCACGATCGCGATCTGCTTGAGCTTCAGGGAGTAAAGCAGGTTCGAGACCATGTAGATCCCGACCACCGCCATGACGTTGTCGCCCCCCTCGGGCGTCGACGCGTTCGCGAGCCACAGCGCACCTGCCACGCAGCCCGCGCTGAGGACGAGGGCCTGTGGGACGCTGACCTCACCGGCGGCGATGGGACGCTTGCACTTCTCGGGGTGCAGGCGATCCGACTCCACGTCCATCACGTCGTTGACGAGATAGATCGCGCTGGCCCCCAGGCAGAAGGCAGCCGCGGCCACCAGCACTCGCTCGATCCGGTCCACCTGGGACGCGGCGTCCACGCCGACCTCGCCGAGGGCGAAGACGAGGGCCGCCAGAACGAAGATGTTCTTCACCCACTGGTGAGGGCGAAGGGAACGGATGAGCGCGAGGGGATGCATCAGGAAGGGGGGGGGGCCGTCGAACGAATCCCCCTCCGCACTCATCGGATGCCGCCAGGCCCCCACCGCACCCTCCGCGCCCAAAAACCGACCGCCGGCCGTCTCGATCCTGGCCACCCCTCGGCCAGGTGCTGCTGCCGGAGTTACTTGGTCAGGGAGAGGGCCTGGAGGCCCTCGATCGGAGAGTCGGCGCCCACGGGGATGAACGTCACCTCCTCACTCTCGTCGAGCAGGCCCTCGGCCTGGACGTCGATCAGCTCGAGGGCTCGCACCTGGAGGTTGTCCCAAAGCACGTTCGTGGTCGTGTCGTGGTTGCCCTCGGGGTCGTTGTCGTCCGCCACCAGGGCCGTCTTGCCCCGTCCGTTGAAGCCGCGGAGCGGCTTGCGGCGCTGGTCGCGACCGGCGTAGGAGGACCAGCCGCCGTCGATGGCGTCCCGGTTCTCCGGGAGGAACCAGTCCTCAGTGGGGATCCCGTCCTGACCGGGGGTCAGGAAGTTGAGCTGGACCGCGGGGCAGGTCAGCGTCTTGGTGTTCTTGACCGAGGGCGCCCAGGTCTTGTCCGTGATCAGCGAGGCGAAGAAGCCCACCCCGGACTGACCGGGGATCCGGCTGTACTTGGTCTCGTACTCGAGGAAGCCCCGCTTGATCTGCTCGAGGTTCGCTCGGCACGCCGTGGACTTGCCCTGGCCGATAGCGGAGATGACGTTCGGGATCACGAACGTCGACAGGATGCCGATGATGAGGATCACCGCCAGGATCTCGATCAGGGTGAACCCAGCCGTGCGGCGGGACATCGGGAGGTTGGCTGCAATCTTCATCGGTGAGTCGGGAGGGGTCTGGGGTGGGATACCGCGCCGCGTCCGTCCGGTCACGGTACCCGCCCGGATACGTCTCAGGCCAGGGCAGCGGCGGCGTCCTTGAGGGCGTCCACCTTGCTGGTGGCCTCCCAGGGGAAGCCAGGGCGCCCGAAGTGCCCGTGGGCCGCCGTCTGGCGGAAGATCGGCGCCTTGAGGCCCAGGGCGTCGATGATGCCGCGCGGGGTCAGGTCGAAGACCTGGTCGATGGCGCTGCTGATGGCCTCCTCCGAGACCTTGGCCGTGCCAAAGGTGTCCACCCGCACGGAGAGGGGCTTGGCCACCCCGATGGCGTAGGAGAGCTGGACCTCGCAGCGAGTCGCCAGCCCGGCGGCCACCACGTTCTTGGCCACCCAGCGAGCGGCGTAAGCCGCGGAGCGGTCCACCTTGGACGCGTCCTTACCGCTGAAGGCCCCGCCGCCGTGGCGCCCCATGCCCCCGTAGGTGTCGACGATGATCTTGCGGCCGGTCAGCCCGCAGTCCCCGTGGGGTCCGCCGATGACGAACTTGCCCGTCGGGTTCACGTGGAAGATCGTGTCGTCGTCCAGCATTCCTGCGTCGATGACGGGGCGGATCACGTGCTCGATGATCTGAGCCCTGATCTCGGCGAGGACCTCGGCCTCCTCGGCCTTCCCGTTCACCTCGGGGTCGTGCTGGGTGGAGATCACGACCGTGTGGACGCGAGCGGGCTTGTCCCCGTCGTACTCCACGGTCACCTGGCTCTTGGAGTCAGGACGCAGCCAGGCGAGGGTGCCGTTCTGGCGAAGCTCCGCCATACGCTCCACCAGTCGGTGAGAGAGGTGGATCGGAAGGGGCATGAGCTCCTCCGTCTCGTCGCAGGCGTAGCCGAACATGAGCCCCTGGTCGCCGGCGCCCTGCTCCACATGGAGCCCCTTGTCGTCATCCACGCCCTGGGCGATGTCCGGCGACTGGCGGTCCAGGGTCACCATCACGGCGCAGGTGTCCGCATTGATGCCAAAGGCGTCGTCCGTGTACCCGATGGAGCGCAGCGTCTCCCGCACGATGTCCTGGTAGTTGACGATCGCCTTCGTGGTGATCTCGCCGGCGATGACGCACACGCCGGTGGTGACCATCGTCTCGCAGGCCACGCGGCTCGCGGGGTCCTGGTCCAGGAGGGCGTCGAGGACGGCGTCCGAGACCTGGTCAGCCACCTTGTCGGGGTGGCCCATGGAGACGGATTCGGACGTGAAGAGGCTGCGAGACATGGAGTTCTAGGGGGGGGGTGCGGTCCGGGGTAATGCAGCCCGGCCGAGATCAAGTGGGCCCTGCGACGAGGTCGCCGGGGAGAAAGAGCCTACCGTTCGGGCATCCTTCAGGCGAGCCCGATACGGGCGCTGAGGGCCTGCAGTGTCGCCACTGTCGCACCCCTCTCCGCCCTGAGCGCCTTGCGGCCCGCCTCCCCCATTCGGCGCCTCATGCCAGGATCGCCCGCGAGTGTGCCGAGGGCATCACCCAGGGACGCGGCATCCGGGACCCTCAGGGCAGCCCCCGCAGCCTCGAGCATCTGGGTCTCATTCAGGAAGTTGTCCACGTGGGGTCCGTAGATCACGGGGACCCCCTGGGCCGCGGGCTCCATCATGTTCTGGCCCCCGTGGGGGATCAGGCTGCCGCCGATGAAGACCGCGTCGGCCACACCATAGAGCTCCTCAAGCTCTCCGATGGTGTCCACCAGTAGCGGACGGCGCAGATTCGCCCGCCGCCCCTGGGCGCGCAGCTCCGAGAGCCGCTCGGGCACGTGGTCCGGTTCCCCGTCCCGGGAGAGCGCCTCCAGGACGGCCTCGGCCCGCTCGGGGTGCCTGGGGACGAGGATCAGGCGTGCGTCTGGTAGGGCCGCGCGGGCAGCGGCCACGAAGGCCTCCTCCTCGGGCTCGTGGGTGCTGCCCGCCACGATCACGAAGGGGGCAGGCGTGACGCCGGCGACCCCCACCTCCTCGCGGAGCCCCTCCAGCCGACCGTGGGAGTCCGAGTCACCCGCCCCTCGCAACCCGTCCACCTTCACGTTGCCCGTGACCAGCACCCGGGCGGAGGACCCCGCGAGCGCCGCAAACCGCGCGGCGTACGCCTCATCCTGCGCGGCGAAGAGCGAGATGCGCCCGAACTCCGGCAGGGCGCCGAACAGCTGGTAGCGGCGGAAGGACTGCTCGGTGATCCGCCCGCTGACCACCGCCACCGGCGCGCCACGCCGGTTGGCAGCGCGCAGGAAGCAGGGCCAGGCCTCCAGCTCCACCAGCAGCACGAAGTCCGGGCAGACCAACCGCCAGAACCGCGTCACGATGGGCGCGAAGTCGAACGGATACCGGACAACCTCGATCTCAGGGAAGAGCTGGCGGGCCACCTGCATGCCTGTGTCGCTGAAGGCGCTGACCACGACCTCGTAGCGCTCCTGGAGGGCGTGAACGAGGGACTGGGAGGCCTTGATCTCCCCCACGGAGACCCCGTGCACCAGGACGCGCTTGCGCCCCGAACCCGTGGGAGGGAGGCGAGTGAGCCCGACGGTGGAGAGGGAGAGCGCCTTGCGGGCGAGCCGGGGCTTGAGAACGCCCGCCAGGAGGAAGAGCGGCAGCATCACCGCCCAGACCAGGCCGATGGCCACGTCGTACAGCAACTGGAGCCCCCGGCGGCCAGGGCCGACGCGGGGGCTCGAGGTGATCGGCCCGGGGATCGCCTGGTCGGCTCCGAGCGTCACTTGCCGTGGCACTTCTTGAACTTCTTCCCGCTGCCGCACGGGCACGGGTCGTTACGCCCCGCGTCCCGGAACTCGGGGCCCAGGGCCGCGCTCTTCTGGGCCGTGGCCGCGGCCGCAGGTCGCTGGGCAGGCGCCGGCCGTCCCGCGGCACCCTGAGACGAAGCCTCGCCCTCCGAGCCCTTCCCTGACGCAGCCTGCTGCTGGGCCTGCTGCTGGGACTCCATCGCCTTGCGGCGGCGCATCACATCGAAGGCTGCGGACGCCGCGGGGCCCCGCTGCGCCTGCCTCATGGCTTGCTGCTGCTGAAGCTGCTGGGCGCGGCGCTCCTCGAGCTGGCGCTTGACCTCATCGAAGCGCTCTTGGAGCGCAGGCTCCAGCTCTCCGAGCAGCGTCTCCTGGTTGGCCTCTCCCGCCTGCATCACGGCCATCAGCTTCTGCTCGTCGGGCAGCTGCTCGATCACCTTTCGCTGCTGCTCGAGCGGCAGCTCGTCGAAGCGAACCTGCCGCTGGTTCGGCTGGCCCTGGGGAGCCTGCCGAGTGGGAGCGATCCCGCGGGGCGCCAGGCCATCGCCGGTCGACTCCTCGCCTTCGCCTTCCGGCTTGGACACCTCGATGCGCATGATCTTCGACGTCACGTCGGCCTCGATCGCGGGCAGGAGGTTCTGGGCGAAGAGCTCGGTCGCCTCCTTCTTGTAGGCGATCTTCGGGTCCTGCTGGCCGTAGCCACGCAGCCCGATCCCCGCCTTGAGGGCGTCCATGGCGTGGAGGTGGTCCTTCCACTTCTGGTCGATGGCGGTCAGGACGAGGTAGGACTCGATCCTGTGGGTGAGCTCGTCACCCCAACCTTCCCGTCGTTCCTCGTAACGGCGGTCGATGGGCTCCAGGGTCGGCTCCAGGTCGGGCTTCTCCTCGCGCACCGCGGCCTCCGCCGCGGCGGGCTCCACGGTCACACCGAAGTTGCGCTCCACCCACTCGGCAAAGCCCTCGGCGTCGCCCTCGTAGGTGTAGGCCTGCCGATCTGCGACGTTGCTGATCATGGTCCCCACCCGGTCCTTGAGGTCTTCGCCCTCGAGAACCGCCTGGCGCGCCGCGTAGATCTCCGACCGCTGATGGTCCATCACCTCGTCGTACTCGAGGAGGCTCTTGCGGATCTCGAAGTTCCGATCCTCGACCTTCTTCTGCGCCTTCGCCACCTGGCGGGTGACCATGCCCGACTCGATGGGCTGGCCCTCGCTCATGCCGAGGCGCTCCATGGCATTCACCACCCAGTCGCGGTAGAAGATCCGCATCAGCGGGTCCTGCAGCGACAGGTAGAAGCGGCTCTCGCCGACGTTGCCCTGTCGGCCTGTCCGCCCGCGGAGCTGGTTGTCGATCCGCCGCGCCTCGTGGCGCTCGGTGCCGAGAACGTAGAGGCCGCCGAGCTCGAGGATCTCTGCCTCGTCAAGGGCCGACTGCTCCTCGACCTCTTTGCGGATCCGGTCGATCTCTTCGAGGTGCTCGAGGTCGCCGGCCTCGAGGCCGGCATCCTCCAGGGCCCGCTCGAGGCGATACTCGAAGTTACCGCCCAGCTTGATGTCCGTACCCCGGCCCGCCATGTTCGTGGACACGGTGATGGCCCCCTTGCTGCCGGCCATGGCCACGATGTGCGCCTCGCGCTCGTGGTTCTTGGCGTTCAGCACCTCGTGGGGCACCCCGCGCTCCCGGAGCAAGCCGGAGAGATGCTCGGAGTTCTCGACCGAAGCGGTGCCGACGAGGACGGGTTGGCCGATGCCCTGCACCCGCTCGATCTCGTCGCAGATGGCGTTCCACTTCTCCGGGAGCGTCCGGAACACCACGTCCACGTGGTCCGCCCTCGCGATGGGCCGGTTGGTGGGCACCGAGACGACATCGAGGGTGTAGATCTTGTGGAACTCACCCGCCTCCGTGATCGCCGTGCCCGTCATGCCGGCGAGCTTGTCGAACATCCGGAAGTAGTTCTGGAACGTGATCGTGGCGAGGGTCTGGGTCTCCTGCTTCGGCTCCAGTCCCTCCTTCACCTCCACCGCCTGGTGGAGCCCGTCCGACCAGCGGCGCCCGGCCATCTTCCGACCGGTGAACTCGTCGACGATCACGACCTCGGGGCGCACCTGGCCCGTCTGCGGGTCCTGGGCCTCCTCAACCACGTACTCCTTGTCCTTCTCGTAAAGGGAGTGGGCCCGGAGGGAGTTCTCGATGTAGTGAGGCCAGTCCTCAAAGCCGGGGACGTAGAACGACTCTACCCCCAGGATCTCCTGCGCCCGGACGATGCCCTCCTCGGTGAGGGATGCCTGACGCTCCTTCTCCTTGACCTCGTAGTGCTCGTCCTCGACGAGCTGGCGTGCCACTTCGTCTGCCTCGCGGTAGCGACCGACGTGGTCCTCCGCAGGACCGGAGATGATCAGCGGGGTCCGGGCCTCGTCGATCAGGATCGAGTCCACCTCGTCCACGATGGCGAAGTACAGGTCCTTCTGGACCTGCTGGTCCAGGCTGGTCTTCATGTTGTCGCGCAGGTAGTCGAAGCCGAGCTCGTTGTTCGTGGCGTACACGATGTCCGAGCCATAGACCGGCTTGCGCGCGGAGGGATCCAGGCTGGACTGAATCGCGCCCACGGTGAGGCCCAGGTACTCGTAGATGGGCTTCATCCACTCGGCGTCGCGGCGCGCGAGGTAGTCGTTGACCGTGACCAGGTAGCACGGCCGATCGGCCAGGGCGTTCAGGGCCAAGGCCAGGGTCGCCATGAGGGTCTTGCCCTCACCGGTCATCATCTCCGCGATCTTGCCCTCGTGGAGGACGTACCCGCCCACCAGCTGGACGTCGTAGTGCCGCATCCCCAGGGTCCGCTGGCTGGCGGTCCGGGTCAGCGCGAACATGCGCGTGAGGCAGTCGTCGAGGGTCGCGTCGCCCTTGCGGACGCTCTCGCGCATCCCGGCCACCTCAGCCTGGATGGCGTCACGGTCGAGGCCGTTCGCCCAGCTCTCGAGCCCATTGATCTCCTCGATGACCGGCGTCAGCCGCCGGACCTCGCGCTCGTTCTCCGAGCCGACCAGCCGCTTGGCGAGGCGGCCGAAGCCCTCCCCGACCCGGGAGAATTTGTCCGTGATGTCGTCCCAGCTCATGTCTTGAACCCGTCTCGCGCCGGAACCTTCCCTTCCCATCCTCCTGACGGGGCCTCATGGGCACGGGAATCGGCGCGCGGGGCGAAGGAGTATCGGTCCACCCCGTGCGAATGCCAAGGGGGATCACCACTCGCTGTGCCAAGGTTCTCTCGATCCTCGCTCCCTCGGGCTTCCAGGCTCCGAAACAGGCGGCCGGAGGGCCCCGCAGCCATGGCTGGAGGGCTGGAACGGACGACCTCAGTCCGAGGGCTCGCCCAGTAGACGCTCGATCATCTCGAAGAGCACCTCGCGAGGGTACGGCTTGCGGAGCAGGCCGCTCGCCCGCTGGATCGTCGGGAGCTCGATTTCGCTGGCCGTCGCCAGCAGCAGCGGCACGTCCGCCGTGCGCGGGTCCGCGCGCAGGCGCCGCATGACCTCCTCCCCGTCGAACTCGGGCATGGCAAAGTCCAGCACCACGAGGTCGGGGAGCGGGTCACGCCCCATGCGCTCCAGGGTCTCCCGCCCATCGAACGCCGTCTCCACCGTGTACCCCCGCGCCCTCAGGAAAGCGGCCTCCCCGCAGCACACGTCCTCGTCATCGTCCACGATGAGCAGCCTTGGGCCCGCCGCCCCCTTCGGAGCGCTGGACTCCAGCCGCGCCATGCCTTCGCAGAGAGCGCGGAGGTCGCTGTGGGTCGGGAGCCCCACCCGATCCCAGTGGGCCTCCACCTCTTCTTTGAGCTCCCGGTTGTGCGCTCTGAGTTCCAGCCACGCCTCGTAGTCCGGCATGGAGGGGTCAATGCGGATGTCGTCGTGGGTGTCGGCCGAGATGAAGAACTCGCCCGACACGAGGAACTCCTGGATCACGAGCTTCATCCAGGGGTAGCGGTGATTGCCGAGCCGGAGGCTGAAGCGCCGCCGGCCTTCCCCTTCACCTGTCCGAACGAGCTCGAAGACCTCCGCCAGCTCCTCCATCGTCGTCGCCAGCTCCACCGCAGCGGCGAGCTCCGCGGCGCGGCCGGTCGCACCTTCGGGCCAGGCGTGCTCGACGAAGATCGACGTCGCCTGTTTGACGTGCGAGGGCGTGAGGTCCGAGAGCTTCATCGGCTCTCACCTCCGCGGCCACGCCGCACGCAGTTGTCCCAGGATCCCATCCTCATCGGAGGATAGGGCGGCCCCCGTCGGAACGGAAGTACGGAGGAGAGGCACTCAGGCGTCGGGGGCGGACGGTGAATCGCTCCCAGCTGCCCGCCGGGATCCACCGAGCCCGCTCAGGAGCAGCAGGACCGCCCCCACCGTGATGCACGAGTCCGCGACGTTGAAGGTCGGGAAGTGCCAGTCCCATCCGTAGAAGTAGACGTCGATGAAGTCCCTCACTGGCCCGAAGGGCCGCCCCTCCTGGACGCCAGGCAGGTCGGGGGCCGGCACGAACGTGAAGTTGTCATACAGGTTCCCCAGGGCGCCCGAGAGGATGAGGACCAGGGCGCTCAGATAAATGCGCTGCCCCACGGGCGTCCTGTAGATGAGGAAGGAGAGAAACACAGCGGCGACGCAGCGCCCCCCCACCAGGAGCCACGGCATGGAGCCGCCCTTCCCGAAGGCGGCGCCGTAGTTCAGGTTCAGCATGAAGCCCAGCCACTCACCCACGAGCGGATAGCGAGGGTGCCCGCGCTCTGACCGGGGGAGGGCCGCCTGGGCCTCGGGATCCTGGAACCAGCTGAAGACCGCAGACTTCGACCAGAGGTCGAGGGCGACGAGGAGGGCCACCACCAACAACAGGAGCAGGTGGCGGGACGCGGGGGCCCGGGCGGGGAGCGGCGCCAACTCGGTGACGGGCGCGCCGGACGGGGCATCAGCCCCCGCGGCGTGGACCGGTGCAGGCGTCGAGCCGCCTTGTTGCTCGCTGGTGGACATCGGCGCAGAGCCTACCCCGTACCTCCCCGGCGCTCGCAGTTCAGCTTGAACTCTTCCCCCCGGGCCCCCAGGCTGGGCCCATGACCCAGGGCCGCGACACCCAGCACCGCACCGGGAGCAGCGAGGAGGCGCAGGTCCCACCGCGCCTCGAGGCGGAGATCGCGGACTTCCTCGACGCCATGCGCGTGGAGGCAGGTCTCTCCAGGAACACGGTGTCGGCGTACCGTTCGGACCTTCGTTCCCTGGCCCTCTGGCTGGGCGGTGTCGGCGTGACCGACTGGGAGGCCCTCGACGAGGACGCGATCGTGCGCTGGCTGGGCGCCCGACGGGGCTCCGGCGCCGCCGAGTCCTCCGTGGCCCGCGGGCTGGTGGCCCTTCGAATGCTGATCCGCTTCCAGATCGCGGAGGGGACCTTGAAGCGTGACCCGACGGCCCGCATCAGCTCGCCCCGGCTACGCCGCCTCTTGCCCACGACGCTCACCCCGGAGGACGTGGACGCCCTGCTCTCCGTGTACGCCGTCCCCGCCGAGGAAGAGAGCTGGCGCACCCTTCGAGACCGCGCGTTGCTCGAGGTCCTCTACGCCGGCGGCGCGCGGATCTCCGAGGCCATCGGGCTCACCACAGATGACCTCCCTCCAGACCTCTCACCCCTTCGCCTCCACGGCAAGGGCGACAAGATGAGGGTCGTCCCCCTGGGGCGAGCCGCGCGAGCGGCGCTGGACCGATGGATGCGGGAGGGACGCCCCACCCTCACCCGAAGCGGTCGGGCCAAGGCGGTCTTCCTCTCGAGGAGCGGCCGCCCCCTGGACAGGACGAGCGCGTGGCGGCGGGTGAAGGAGGCAGTGGCCACCGCCGGGCTCCCCTCGACCACCTCGCCCCACGACCTCCGCCACTCCTTCGCCACGCACATGCTCGCGGGGGGCGCGGACCTGCGGGCCGTCCAGGAGATGCTCGGACACGCCTCCATTCGAACCACCGAGCTCTACACCCACCTGGACGAGGGGCACGTCCGGACGGTGCACCAGATGCACCACCCCAGGGGCTGACCTAGCGCAGCGCGCTGCGCTTGAAGCGCGTGACGAAGACCGTGCTCCCTGCGTGGGCGCCGAACCCAGCGGCCCCGTCGAGGGACCGGTCCGCGAGGCGCACCGGCGCGAGCTGGACCTCCCCAACGGTGACCTGGAGGACCTCGCCGTCGTAGTCGATCGCGATCGGGATCTCGGTGAAGGGAGGCGGCCTGAACTTCTCCACCTCGGTGACCGTCTCGTAGGGCTCCCCAGGAGCCGCCCGGCGGAAGAGGTAGACCCCCTCACGGGTGTTCACAGCGAGCAGGAGCCGATCGCCCCCCAGATCCCCCAGGACGATGTCGGCCTGCCCGGCGAACTTCGGGTCATTGGCGAAGACCACGACCGAGGCCTCAATCCGGAAGGGGCCGGACACATCCGGCGCGGCCTCCAGCACCAGGGCATCGGTCGCCTGGGTCGCCGTCACCATCCAGCCGTCCGGATGCCCTGCCACGGCGCCCCCCTCCACGACCCAGCGCGGCCGGAGCCGTTGGAGTCGGTCGAGCGCCGACGCGGCGAGCTCTCCGTGCTCACGCTCTCCCTCCACGTCCGCCTCATGGGCCAGCGCCAGCACCATGCGCGCGGCGTCCGCCGCGGACTGCTGGGAGGGCGCCGCCGGATCGAAGAGACCCTCGAGGGGCATCGGACCTGTGGCGATCCGCAGCAGCTCGTTGGCCCGCTCCCCCTCGGGGACCTCCGCGAGGAGTCCGCCGAGCTCCACGAGCCCCGAGGAACACCACGGCTCCAGGGCCAGGGCCCTGGCGTGCCCGATCGCCTCCAGCCCGCGCTGGGCGCGCAGCGAGGCCATCCCCGCCACCAACCATGCCGGGACCTCCTCCGTCGGCTCAGGAGCCAGCCGGCGAGCGGCCCCGAGGGCGGCGACCCGGCGCGTGGTCGGCGGGAGCCCCGTGCCGAACAGCACGCGGTCATTGAGCCGCGGAGCGATGGCGAACGCCGGGGATCCGGTGCCGCGGAAGTCCGCCTCCCAGAGCACCTTGCCTCCCTTTCTCCCGCTCTGCTTGCCGAGCTGCGCGGGGGTCTGCCCGAGCAAGAACTCCAGGGGCTGCCCGTCGCCTCGTGCCGTCGCTGCGCTCGGTGCCCCGGCGGCGTCCACGGCCTGGAGGATCTCCATCAGCTGCACGGCGCTCCGGTCGAGACCCCGCTCCGAGCGCCAGAGCATCGTGGCCCGCAGGGCGCCCTCGACCACGCTGTGGGACCGCTCGTCACCGGTCACTGGCCGCGGCTCCTGGGCGAGGGACGCGGCTGCGAGCAGCGCGACGAGGGTGGTGTGAACGAAGGTCATGATCAGGGGGGGCGGGGCCCCTTGCGGCCCTCGGACTCTCTCGGCGACGTGGAGGGGTGAGGTCAACGGAGAGCCTCGGAAATGACGCGCGCGAGCTCAGGTGAGATCCCCTCCACCCCCGCGAGCTCCTCCACGCTGGCCTCGGAGACTCCGGCGACCGAGCCGAAGGCTGTCAGGAGGGCGCGCCTGCGGGCCGGCCCGACTCCGTCGATCCCATCGAGGCGGCTGGTGATCTTCCCGCGCTCCTTGCGGTGATAGGTGATGGCGAAGCGATGCGCCTCGTCCCGGATCCGCTCGAGGAGGTGCCGCACCTCGCTGTGCTGGCCGAGGACCACTGGCTCCGTCGCACCGGGAATCCAGACCCGCTCCTCCACCGGCCCCTTTCGCCGCCCCTTCACCCGGCGCTCGCCGCGCGCCTTGGCGAGGCCGATGAGCGCCACGTCGAAGGCCCCCGACTCCTGGCGCGCCAGCAGCGCGCGCTCCAGCTGGGGCGGGCCCCCGTCGATGACGACCAGGTCGGGGAGGTCTCTCTCGCGCTGCCCCCGCTCCAGGCTGCGGCGCACCACCTCGTGCATGGACGCGAAGTCATCCTGCCCCTCGACGTCGCGGATCTTGTACCGCCGGTAGCCCGCCCGGTCCGCGTGGCCACGCTTGAAGCGCACCCGGCTCGCGACCACGTGGCTCCCCTGGGTCGTCGAGATGTCGAAGCAGTCGATCACCTCGGTCGCCGGGTCCAGGTCCAGCAACTCGATGAGCCTGGCAAGGGCGTCGGCGTCTCGGTCCTCCTCGTCCGACTGAAGCTGCAGCCCCTGGGCCGCGTTCTCGAAGGCGAAGTCGAGCATCCGCCGGCGGTCGCCGCTGGAGGGGACCACCAGGCGGGCGCCAAGCAGCTCCTCCAGCAGGCCCTGCTCCGCGGGCGCGAAGGGCAGGAGGATCTCGGTCGGAGCCGCCCGGCGTCCGGGGGCGTAGATGGCGCTGAGCACGCTGTGCAAGAGTTCCTCATCCGGCAGCTCCGACCGGAAGTGGTGCGTTCGCGACTCGGCCATGCGCCGATCGCGCCACGCGATCCGGTGCACCGACGCGCGGCCGCCCCGGCGCGCCACGCCGAGCACGTCGCGATCCACCGAGTCCTTGGGGCGGACCCCCTGCCCCTCCACCGTTCGGCGGAGCGCACCGAGGCGATCTCGCCAGACCGCCGCGCGTTCGAACTCGAGGGCCTCGGAGGCCGCCATCATGCGCTGGCGCAGGTCCTCCTCGAGCTCCGCCGCCTCGCCCGACAGGATCCGCGAGGCGCGCTCGACCAGATCGGCGTACTCGGCGGGCTCGACCTTCCCCACGCACGGGGCGCAGCAGAGCCCGATCTGGTGCTTGAGGCACGGCCGTGACCGGTTATCCATGACGGAGTCGGGGCAGTCCCGAAGCGGCACGATCCGGTGCAGATCGGCGAGCGTCCGGCGCAGCGCCCCCGCGCTCGCGAACGGCCCGAAGTACCGAGACCGCCCCCCCTCTCGACCCATCTCCGGCGAGTGCGCGCGCACGTGCTTGAGGCGTGGGAATCGATCGCTCATGTCGATGCGCAGCATCCGGAACGACTTGTCGTCCTTGAGACGGATGTTGTGGGGCGGCTTGTACTGCTTGATGAGGGTGTCCTCCAGCAGCAGCGCCTCCTGCTCCGTGCGGGTCACGATGGTCTCCACCGAGTCCGCCTCGTCCCCCAGGAAGCGGATCAGGATCCGGCCGTCGTTCTCCGGGCGCCGGTAGGCGGTGAGGCGGCTCCGGAGGTTCCCAGCCTTCCCCACGTAGAGCACGCTCCCGTCCGCCGCCCTGAAGATGTACACCCCGGGGCGCTTGGGGATCTCCGCCGGCCACCAGCCAGGGTCGTTCGAACCGCCGCGCTTCACACCAGGGGTATAGGCCCCGGAACGCCCCGGCGCAACGCGCCTCGCCCCCGCGCCCGCTCGAATCGAGTCCGAGGGAGCGGTCCGCGCCCCCAACTCCACCCGTGAGCGCAACAACCCCTAGAGGCGGCGCTCCATGGCGTCCACCATGCGAAGCTGGACGCGGGCGCGATCCAGGTTGTGGCCCTCGCGCTCGGTCTTGAAGTAGACATCGCCCTTGATGTGATCCGCGAGGAAGCGCATCCCGATGGTCAGCGTCACGATCCGCGCAGCGAAGGCCATGTGCTCGACCTCGAACGCGTTGAGGAATCCGCTGGCCTTCTCGAGGTAGCCGTCGCAGAGGGCGCGGTACATCTCCACGTCCACGCCCACACGGTCCAGCTCTCGCTCGTCCTCGTCCGATGTGGCCGCGGTGAAGCGCACCAGGTCCCCGAAGTCGAAGAGGGAATATCCGGGCATGCAGGTGTCGAGGTCCACGATGCAGCGCGGCTGCCCCGTCTCCGCGTCGAAGAGGACGTTGTTGAGTTTGGTATCCCCGTGAATGACCCGCCGCGGCATCTTCCCGGTCCGCAGCGCGTTCTCGAAGACCGACAGCTGCCGACGCCGCCCCTCGATGAACTTCAGCTCCCGCTGGACCTCGGCCACGCGACCGAGGGGGTCCCGGCGGCAGGCGTCCTCCAGCTGCGCGAGGCGCGCCTCGGAGTTGAAGAAGTTGGGGATCGTCTCCCG
The DNA here is from genome assembly GCA_938075305.1 of uncultured bacterium. GTDB lineage: Bacteria > Planctomycetota > UBA1135 > UBA1135 > Saltatorellus. Next base: position 93,167 of record CALJGV010000014.1, on the reverse strand, counting down.
CAGCTCCGACGCTGGCAGGGTGCTCAGCTTGATCTGGAAATCCCCGAACGCCAGCGCCGCCGCCCGCGCCATCTCGGCGTCCCGGGGATGGTCGTAGGACTCGGTGCCCTCGACGAAGTGATATGTCCTCCAGGGCGTGTCCTGAGAGAAGGCGTAGTCCGCACCGTCCCTGGCGCCGACCAGCGCAAGCGCGGTGAGGCCGTCCTGGCCCCCCGCGCGCGCGAGGTGCCGGGTCACTACGCCCACGTTGTGCATGAGCGCGGGAATATCCCTGAAGACTCGGTCGTTGAGGCGCTGGTGGACGAAGCGACGGGTCTCGGCCCCGCCGCCGACGCTCCAGGTGGACACGAGCGTGTCGTGGATGTGTCCGCGATGCAGGCCGACGATCTCGACCAGGTCCCCGTCCAGGTCGAAGAGCCGGACCGCGGCCTCCAGTTCGCCGCCGGTCAGTTCGGGGAGCACACTCATGAGGCGTCCCTCGCAGCGCCGGAGTTCACGTGGAAGTGCAGGTGCTTGGAGTCCTGGTACTCGCCGAGATTCGTGAGCACACGGGCGGCCCCGTGCGCGCCCTCGACCTCGCGGGCCACGCTCCGCACCACCTCCATGAGCTCTCCCAGGAGCTCCTCAGGAGCGTCGCCCAGGTCCGTCAGTGACGGCACGTGGCGCTTTGGAACGACCACAATGTGCACCGGCCAGAAGGGACGCGTGTGGTGATAGGCGAGGACGGACTCCGTCTCTCTAACCACCTCAACCGGGGTCTTCCCCGAGAGCACCTCGTCGCAATAGAAGTCGCTGGACACGGCCCCATGATGCAGAAACACGGGCGCCCTCGCAGAGACTGGGTGCCGAACTGACGCACCCATGCCTCGGTCCGGGGCCCCCCCGCCTCAACGAGAGAGCTCGATCCCCTCGAGCTCCTTGAGGCGATCCCGCAAGGAAGTCGCCTCCTCGAATCGAAGCTCGCCCGCAGCGAGGAGCATGTCCGCGCGGGTGCGCTCGATCTCACCCCGGAGTCGCTGGACCGGCCAGCCTTTCGGGTCGTCCTCCGCAGGCCCCTGTCCATCGCCGACGTCCGGGAGGTCGGGGACCGCGGGGTAGTCCATCTCATAGAGCGCCTCAATGCCCTCCCGGATGGGCTTGAAGATCGTCTTGGGCTCGAGATCATGGTCCGCGTTCCACTGGAGCTGCACCTCCCGACGACGGATGACCTCGTCCATGGCCAGCCGCATCGACTCGGTCTCGCGGTCGGCGTAGAAGATCACCCGGCCATCCGCGTTGCGGGCCGCTCGGCCGCAGGTCTGGATGAGGCTCGTCTGCCCGCGGAGGAACCCCTCCTTGTCCGCGTCCAGAATGGCAACCAGGGCCACTTCGGGTAGGTCGAGCCCCTCGCGCAGGAGGTTGATCCCCACGAGGACGTCGAACGTGCCGAGCCGCAGGTCCCTCAGGATCGCCGACCGCTCAAGGGCGTCGATCTCGGAGTGTAGGTAGCGCACCTTGACCCCGAGCTCCGCGTAGTAGCTCGTGAGCTCCTCGCTCATGCGCTTGGTCAAGGTGGTCACGAGGACCCGCTGCCCCGCCGCGACCGCCTTCCTCACCTCAGAGAGGAGGTCGTCCACCTGCGTCGTCGCAGGCCTCACCTCGATCTCCGGGTCGAGCAGGCCCGTGGGGCGCACGATCTGCTCGGCGATGGCGCCCTCGCTCACCTTGCGCTCGTAGGGACCAGGCGTCGCGGAGACGTAGACGGCCTGCTTCACGAGCTTGTCGAACTCCGCCCACTTGAGGGGGCGGTTGTCGAGGGCGCTGGGCAGGCGAAAGCCGTGCTCCACGAGCGTCTCCTTCCGGCTACGGTCCCCCTTGAACATCGCGCCGACCTGCGGCACCGAGACGTGGCTCTCGTCGATGTAGATGACGAAGTCATCCGGGAAGTAGTGCAGAAGGGTGAAGGGAGGCTGGCCCTCCTCACGCCCATCCATGAAGCGGCTGTAGTTCTCGATGCCGCTACACACGCCAACGGTCCTGAGCAGCTCGAGGTCGTGGCGGGTCCGTTGTTCCAGACGCTGCGCCTCCAGCAGCTTCTTCTGCGCCTTCAGGCTCGCGAGCCGCTCCTCCAGCTCAGCCTCGATCTTCGGGATTGCAGAGGCGAGGCGGTCCTGGGGCGCCACGTAGTGGTTCTGCGGATACACCACGACCTCCTCGACGTCCCCGAGGATCTCCCCAAGGAGCGGGTTGACGCGGGTGATGGCCTCGATCTCATCGCCGAAGAACTCGACCCGGATGACCTCGTCGTCCTCGTACGAGGGGAAGATCTCCACGACGTCTCCGCGCACGCGAAAGGTCCCCCGGCGGAAGTCCAGGTTGTTCCGCGCGTACTGCATCTGGGTCAGCTGCCGGAGGAGGTCGTCCCGGTCCATCTCCTCGCCGACGCGCAGCGGGACCGCCATCTGGCTGTAGTTCGACGGACTGCCCAGCCCGTAGATGCAGGAGACAGAGGCCACCAGGATCACGTCCCGCCGATCCAGCAGCGAGCGGGTCGCGCTGCTCCGGAGGCGCTCGATGTTCTCGTTCCGGCTGGCGTCCTTCTCGATGAACGTGTCGCTCGAGGGCACGTAGGCCTCGGGCTGGTAGTAGTCGTAGTAGCTGACGAAATACTCGACGGCGTTGTTCGGGAAGAGCTCCTTGAACTCCGAGTACAGCTGGGCCGCGAGGGTCTTGTTCGGGGACAGGACGATGGCCGGGCGCTCCGAGCGAGCGATGGTCGACGCCACCGAGAAGGTCTTGCCGCTGCCCGTGATTCCCAGCAGGCACTGGTGCCGCTTGCCCTCCGCGAGGCCCTTCACGAGGGCCTCGATGGCCTGCGGCTGGTGCCCTGTGGGCTCGAAGGGGCAGTTCAGGTCGAAGAGCGGGGGAGGCATCGGCGGCATCATGTTCGACGGTCCCGCCCTGCGCGACGACAGGATCCGCGATTCCCGGTGAGGGTCCCACAGGGCGCGGGAGTCCACCCTCAGTTGCGGCCACACGCGCCTCTCGGTAGCTTCCTGCCTGCCGATCGGCGCCTCACAGGCGCCCCCGCAGCCCCGGGCGGCCACCATGGAGGCCGCGCCACGGTCCCCCGCAGCCCGACCCATCGCCCCTTCCCCCTTCTCAGCGCCCATGCTCATCACGTGCACGTCCTGCAGTACGCAGGCCAAGATCCCCAGCAGCAAAGAGGGAGCAAAGGTCAAGTGCCCCTCCTGCGGGCACATCTATGTGGCCCGGGCCCGCGGCGCGAAGGGCGCCTCCCAGGACCCCACGAAGATGTACATCATCGGGGGCGCGGTCGTGGCGATGATCCTGCTCGTGATCGTGGCCAGCAACTCCAGCGACGATCCGCCCTACGTGGCGCCGGTCGAGGAAGAGGGGCCCAAGGAGACCGAGGTCTACGTCGACCCCATGAGCTGGGACGGCCCCCTGGTCGGCCTCGCTCGCCAGCTGCAGGAGGCCGCCTCCACCGCCAACGAGGCGCGGCTGCTGTCCCGCCTGGACGCGCGTTCGGCCCTCGAGTACACGCCCCCGGTCGCCGAGGGTGAGGAGCCCGCCGCCGAGGACGACGAGGCTGAGGCCGCCCCGACCTGGGAGAGCCTCGATGAGCTCGGGAGGATCCAATGGGCGTCGGACTACGTGGCCGCCGTGATGACGCCCGGGCCTGATGGCGCCGTCGCCGCCTGGAAGCCCTACGACGGGTCCGTGGTCTCCCTCGAGGACGGCATCGCCGTGGTCCACCTCCGGGTCCAGGCGCGGGACATGAGCCTCAAGCTCGACGACCGCTGGACGCGATGGGTCCTCAAGAACCTGGACGGTGAGTCGGGGGCGGATGACCGGTGGCGCTGGATCCGCGCGGAGCGCTACCTGAGCCCCGAGGAGCTCGCCGCCATGGGCCGGCGCGGTCGCCGCAAGGCCGAGAAGAAGACGCTCTCTGACGGCTCCGTCGTCTACGAGAGCGAACTCCGAACGATCTCCTACGACCCCGGGATGCCCGCCGAAGAGCAGCAGCGACTGACGGCGCTGATCGACCAACTCGTGGAGGACGTGGACGCTCCCCCCCGCGAGACCCGCGTCATCCGTGAGCAGGTGATCGAGGCGGGCAAGCCCATCGTCCCCGGACTCCTCACGAAGATGGCGAGCATCGTCGATCAGATGCCCTCCCGTCCCGACCAGGACGAGGATGACCGCATCCGTCTCAACTTCCTCCACGAGGCCCTCCGCGACATCACCGGCCACGAGACCACCTTCGTGGTCTCCGAGGCCATGGGAGGGACCCAGGAGCGGATCAAGTCCGGCCTGAAGCAGTGGTTTGCGTGGTACGACCGCAAGTACAAGCGCTTCGATGGCCTCGAGGAAGCGGGCGACCCCCTGATGGATGATCCCGACTTCGCCCCCAAGACCAAGGAGGAGATGCGAGAGTACAACCGCGCCCTCCGCGAGCAGATGGAAGAGGAGCGCAGCCGCAAGAACGGCTGACGCCTGAGAACACACCAAGCCCCGAGGGGCTGCCCAACGCTGCCCCCAGCGACCCAATAGCCATGACCGAGAACGATCCCACCCCGATCCCGCGCAAGACCCCGAAGAAGAAGGGCGACGGCCCGTCCATGAGGGAGCAGATCCTCGCTCGCAAGCGGGCAGAAGCCGCCAACGGGCCCGCCGCCGAGGAGGCCACTGAGGAGCCCGCCGCCAAGAAGGCCGCCCCCAAGGCCAGCGGGCGCTCCGCCCGCACCGGCTCTGGCCGCTCCGGCGCGCGGGCCAGCGCGAAGCGCGGTGGCGATGACGCCGACGGCGGCGAGCGCAAGGGCAAGCGAACTCGCCGCGAGCGCCCCCAGAAGAAGAAGTCCCCAGTCCCGCTGATTGCCACCGGGGCGCTGGTCGTCCTGGGCGGTGTGCTCGCCTTCGTCTTCCTGGGAGGTGGAGAAGAGGAGCCCGCCGCAGGCTCCACCGAGACCGCCGCAGCCGGTGAGGGCACCGACGGCGCTGCTGCCGACGGCGCCGCTGCCGCAGGGGAAGACTCCGCTGCCGAGACCACCGACGCGGCCGCCGGCGCGGCCGGAGATGTCGCTGCTGCAGCTGATGAAGGAGCCGGCGAAGCCCCGGAGGCCGCCGCCCCCAAGGAGAAGGCCGCGCCCGCCGAGCCGGAGCCGGTCGACCTGAGCGCGTTGGAACCCTTCGGGAAGCCGGAGGGCGCCACCGACGAGCAGTGGGCCAAGCTCCAGGAGGACGCCGAGATGTTCTTCGACGTCGACGCCGGCGCCGCCGGTGGGCGCGCCCGCCGCCGCCTCGAGGAGGCGGGCAAGATGGCGTGGCCGGCCATCCTCAACGAGATGATCAAGCTCGACCCGGGCAACCCCGAGGACAACGAGCAGGGCATGCTCGCCCAGCGCGCGCTCAATGCGGCGCGCGGAAGCCAGACCTCACAGGCCTTCGACTGGAGAACGCCGGACGACGGCGTTCTCAGCGAGAAGAACCTCCGATACAACCGCAAGCTCATCAAGGCCCTCTACGACTCGTGGGCCAAGGTCGTCGAGGACCCCTCCCACTGGGAGCGCATCGACAAGGCGGAGGCCGCTGCTGAGGCGAAGGCGGACACGGAGAAGAAGATCGAAGACGAGTTCGAGTTCGACCCGAGCGACCTCGAGGGCCTGGACGGCTGACCCGGGTGGACCTTCGAACGGGAACGGGGGCCCGTCGCTCGCAGCGACGGGCCCCCGTTCCCATTCAGGCCCCATCCGCCGGCCTGCGTCAGCGTCCAGAGACGAGGGCCGGCTCCGCGACCCCTCGACCTTCGACCCCTCCGGCACCTCCCCGCCGTGGATCACTGAAGGCCTCCACCTCCCCGTCGGGCCCCACGAGGATGGCCTGGACGGAACCGAAGAACCGACCGGGTTCCGGTCCGGAGACCGGCTGGCCGTGCTCCCTGCGGAGGGAGTCGATCACGCCCTCGTCGAACGCCGACTCGAAGCGGGTCCGCTCCGGGCGCCACTGCTGGTGCAGGCGCGGCGCGCGGATCGCCTCGGTCAGGTCCTGGCCGTAGATCAGGACCCGCAGGATCACCTGAAGGACCGAGGTGATGATCCGGGGCCCACCCGGGGCTCCGATCACCAGCTCGACCCTGCCCGCAGCGGACCGGACGACCACCGGGGTCATGCTGGACAGGGGGCGCCGGCCAGGCGCCAGCTGATTGGCCTCCGCGCCCACCAGCCCGTACATGTTCGGCACCCCCGCCTGAATGGAGAAGTCGTCCAGCTCGTTGTTCAGGAGGAACCCAGCCTCGTCCACGAAGATACCGCTGCCGTAGCTGGCGTTGAGGGTCGTGGTCAACGACACGGCGTTGCCTTCGCGGTCCACGACCGAGAGGTGGGTCGTCTCGTCGGACCCGTCGGGGATCGGGGCCTGCCACGCCGCGACCTCGAGGTCGGCCTGCTCACCGATCCCCATCCGGCGGCGCGCGATCCAGGCCGGGGAGGTCAGCTCCTCGACGGGCACGCTCACATGATCCGGATCGCCGAGGTGCACCGCGCGGTCCGCGAAGGCGCAGCGCATGGCCTCGATCCACCAGTGGAACGACCGGGCCTCCAGCCCGACCGGCGCCGGTCGATCGAGTCCGCTGTCGCCTGCGAGCTGCCCCATGCGACCCATCCGCGGCCCGTCGTCGGCTCCGACCTGGATCCGCTCCACGGCCGCACGCCGCTCCATCTCCAGGGGCAGCCCCTGGAGGATGCCAAGCATCTGAACAAGGGCCACCCCGCCTGAGCTCGGGGGCCCCATCCCGATCACCTCGCGCCCGGCGAAGCGCCCGACGACCGGGTCGCGCCACACCGCCCGGTAGGCCTTGAGGTCCGCGCGGGACATCAGGTTGGCGCCGGCGGCGCCTCCGGTGCGCAGGTCCGCATCGGCGAGGTCGGACACGATCGCCTTGGCCACCGAGCCGGAATAGAAGGCGTCCGGCCCGCCGAGCGCGTAGCTCCTGAGGGTCTTGGCCAGCGCAGGCTGCACCAGGATGTCGCCCTCGGCGAGGGGCTCGCCACCTGGGTAGAACACCTGCGCCGCGCCAGGGTCGGCGCCGAGGAGCTCCCGGACCGAGTCTCGCTCGAGGGAGGCCGCGAGCCACGGGTCCACACGGAAGCCGTTCTCCGCCAGGAGGATCGCGGACTCGCAGACCTGGGTGAACGACAGTCGCCGGGAGCCCTGGGTCCGATAGAGCTCGAAGAGACCCTTCGGGGACCCGGGGATCCCGACCGCGAGGGGGGTCCTGAGAGAGCGCACGGGATCCACCACCCCGTCCTCGTCGAGGTAGAGGTCGGCGGTGTACGCGGCGGGCGTGACCTCCCGGAAGTCCAGCGTCCCCGGCGCCCCCTCCGCGGGGACCCAGACGGCGAAGCCGCCGCCCCCGAGGTTGCCCGCCTGGGGGTAGACCACCGCAAGGGTCAGGGCGGTGGCCACTGCGGCATCCGCGGCGTTACCGCCGGCCTCGAGGATGCGCAGGCCAGCCCGGGTCGCCAGCGGGTGCTCGCTCACGACAGCCCCTCTCGACGGGCCTCGCTGATCCTCCATGGCCCTGAACGGATCGACGGCGGAGCACGCCGCCCCGAGGAGCAAGAGGCCACACGCTACCGGGCGGAGCGGGGAGGGCAAGATGGACCTCAGACCCGCGGCGGGTCCTCACCCTCCGCGAGCTCCTTCACCGCCACGCCACGACTCTTTAGGTAGACCACCGACTCTTCGATGCGCTCCGCCTCCCCTTCGATTTCCACCACCACGTGGGCCTGGCTCTCGGAGATGGTTGCCGCCCGGATGTTGGGAACGACACCGAACTTGACCCCGAGGGTGTGGGAGATCAGGGGCTCGCTGATGAGCTCCTGAGGGAACGTGCAGAAGAACTTGCGGGAGGTCATGTAACGGGTCCGATCGGTCCTGGCGAGCCTCGGCTGGGGGGGGGCGTTCTCGCCTCCGATCAGCGCTGAATTACGCGCCTTCGAATCAAGACGCGGACGGCTACCGAGGTACATCCCACCAAAAGCGTGGCGCTCCCCGCAACTGGCCCGGCGAAGACCGTGCGTAATCCCGGCCCGAGCCGGTCCGTTCCCGCCGCCTCGTACACGGCGGGATGACGCAGCCAGTCCAGTCCGGCGCTCTCCATGAGGAGCGTCCTAGGCGAAAGGTCCAGCAGCCAGGACGTGACCCCTGGAGACCAGGGGGGGACAGGACGCAGGATCCCCCACCCCCCGGCGGCCCCGTCGGCGCACCAGCCGATCAAGACCAGCAGGGCTGCGCGCGTGAGCGCAGCCCTTATCCGCCCCGCGAAATCGGGGCTCGCAGGAGAGAGGGCGACCCCAAGAAGGAAAAGCCCGCACAGGACCGCGAGGGCAGCGCCGCGCCCCGGCAGCGCGGCGAAGGCGGCGCCTGCAGGAGAGCAAGCGACCGCGGCTGCCAGGGCAACCGCCGCGATCACCAGGCTGACCCCGCGCCTCTGGAGGAAGCGGGGAGGGGTCAAGGCCTCGTGCCCGTTGAAGGCGAGCGCGCCCGCCACCACGCCCGCGGCGGGGGCGAACGCCGCCAGCTGGGCGAACCAGGAGAGGCCTTGCGCGGCATCGGCGTCCAGCCCGGGGGCGAGCACCGCCAGGCACGTCACCGCTCGACCTCCAAGGGCCCTCCACCGGGAGGAGCGGAGATGGCGATGTGGATGAGCTTCACCCCCGAAGCGTATAACGGACTCCATGGTCGTCCAATGCCCGAGGAGAGTCCTGGCCCTCGCCGTCGCGTGGACGGCTTGCGCCGCGCCAGAGCCCCTCGTGGATGGAGACCTCGCCACGACCTCGACGGCGAGCCCGACGACTCCTCCCCCTCAGGCGCAGCACCCTGATCCGCTGCATGAGCTCCAGGTGGTCCAGGACCTGACGGCTGGGCCCGGGGGGTCCCTCATCACCGAGGAGCTTGTGCCCAGCGCCCCGTTCACCGAGTGCCTCCCCTCCTGGAACGTCGCCTCGGACGCCCCGTTCAGCGTCGAGATCCGGACCCGCCCCATCGGCTCCGACCTTTGGACCCCATGGCTCCTCATCGGGGACTGGAGGGTCGCCTCTCGTCCTGCGGACGTCGTGACGGCATGCGACGAAGTCCGGATCTCCGTTGATGTCCTGGAGGCCGCCATCCCGCAGGAACGGGCTCAGCTCCGCTTCACGCCCGCCAGCGCGAAGGCCATGGATCCCGCCACGATCCGCGCCTCGGTGGTCTTCACCGATGCCACACGCCTCAGCGAGCGTGTGGCCGCGGCGGGCGGCGAGCCTTGGCCCCTCCCGATCCAGCTCTCCGTACCCGCGCGGTCCCAGCGCGCAGCCGGCGAGGACATCGGGCACCGGATCTGCAGCCCCACCTCCGTCGCCATGGTGGCGGCGTACCACGGCCAGCCCGTCCCCACCCGGGAGATGGCCGCGACCCTCCTCGACCCGCACTTCGACATCTACGGCAACTGGAATCGGGCCGTCCAGGGGGCGTTCACCCATGGCGTCCCCGGCTCCCTCGTTCGGGTGTCCTCCTGGGAAACCGTTGCCCGGTACCTGGAGGAGGGGCGTCCCCTGGTCGCGAGCATCCGCGCTGCGCCCGGTGAACTGCGAGGTGCTCCCTACGAGGAGACGGCCGGGCACTTGCTCGTGATCACCGGCCTCGGGCTCGGCGGCGTCGTATTCGTCAACGACCCCGCGGCGAGTTGGCCGGGCGTGGTGCCGCGACGCTACATGCGCGCGGACCTGGAGCAGGTCTGGTTCCGCAATGGGGGCGTCACCTATGCCCTCCGCGCCCCCGCCGGAGGGACCCCATGAAGCGCGAGCTCCCCGCCCTCTCCGCCACGGGGGCTACCAGCGTGCAGGTCGACGGCGTGGACCTGCTCAGCTTTCACGGCTGCGGCTACCTCGGCCTTGCCCACGACCCGCGGGTCCGCGCCGCGGCGGCCGAGTCCATCGAACGGTTCGGACTCTCGGGCCTGGCTTCCCGGAACACCTCTGGAAACCTCGAGCTCCACGAGCGCTTGGAGCAGCGACTCGCCGAGTTCCTAGGCACCGAGGCGGCGCTCGTGCTCGCCGACGGGTATCTCGCGGACATCGCCGCCGCCCAGGCCCTCGCCCGGGACGCGGAACGTGGGGGCCTCGAGCGAGCGCCCGTCGCCCTGCACGACGACGACGTGCACCCGAGCATCCTCGACGCCCTCGCCTCCTCGGGCTTTCGCGCCTTCGGATATGGCGCCGGCGATATGTCACACGCCCTAGCGCTGCTGGACCTCCACAAGGACGGAGCCCCCCTCGTGGCCACGGACGGGGCGTTCGCGATGCACGGGCGACTCGCGCCAGCCGCCGAGCTCCTGCGCCACCTCCCCCCCAACGCCCACCTCCTGATCGACGACAGCCACGGCGTGGGCGTCCTCGGCCGCTCAGGCCGCGGAGTGATCGAGCTCTTCGGGCTCGATGACCCACGCATCGTCCTGACCGGCTCCCTCGCCAAGGCGCTGGGGAGCGGAGGGGGATTTGTCGCGGGGAGCGCCGATACGGTCGAGGCCGTCCGGAGGCGCACCTCCAGCTTCGCCAGCACCACGGCCCTCTCCCCGCCGCTCGCCGCGGCGGCGCTCACCAGCCTCGACCTGATCGACGCCGAGCCCGAACGCCTCGAGCGCCTCCGGGCCAACATCGGACAGCTGCACCGGAGCGCGAGGCGCGTCGGCCTGCGCTCCACCGGAACCTTCCTGCCGGTGCTACGGATCCCCACTGAATCGGAGGACGCGGCCCGTCGGCTCTCCTCTGCCCTGCACGTCGAGGGGATCTTCGCTCCCGCGATCCGCTACCACGGAGCCTCCGAGCAGGGCTTGGTGCGCTGCGCCGTGACCAGCGAACACACCGCCGCCGAACTGCGCCGACTCGAGGAGGCCCTGGTGAGGCACCTGCCCGAGGACTCACCGGGCGGCTGAGCTCACAGCGCCGCTTCAGTCAGCGGGCGGCCCAGCCGGCAGCTCCGCCGAGCCCGCCGGTCCCGGAGTCAGGGCGCGAACGCGGCGATCGCGAGCCCCGTGGCCGCCACTGCGAGGACGGCGAGGCCGATCTTGACCCAGGAGAAGGGTGCCTCGCCCGCGACGCGGCCCGTTTCACCGTGTACGAGGACCGCGTAGGACTTCCCGCCGAGCTGATAGGTGACGCTCCACATGGGCAGCAGCATGAGCTTCCATCGGACGTCGGAGAACTCGTTGCGCACCCGCAAGTGCCGGTGGGTATCCCCGGGCACGTCCCTGGCGCAGAGCTCGCGCTGCCGCTGCCGGATCATGTCGCGCCCCAGATCCCAGCCGTCGAGGAGATCGATCTGGTATTCCTCGGCCCGCCAGCCAGCGAGGAACTGGGGCGAGTACGGCACCAACTCGTCCGTCGAGTAGGCCCCGAGCTCATGGGCGAGGTCGGTGTCCACGCCCTTCGAGGCGAAGACGAGCACGTCGTCATGGAAGTCCCGGCGCTCTCCCCTCGAGGGCCACCAGCGAACTTTCCGGACCTGCCGCGTCCGTCGCTGGGTCTTGCCGTTGACCCGCACGGTGTAGCTCTGCGTCACCCAGTAATAGGTGCCTGACTGGGCGGTCCAGCGCGCGTGTACGTCCGCGTCGAAGGCCCATGCAGGAACGTAGACGCCCACGGCGCTGCCCACGTCCACGTGCTTCAGCGCGTTGGGCCGGAACCACAGCTTCCTGGCCCAGGCCTTGAAGTTGCCCTCCACCAACTCGCGACCCACCTCCAGGGGGATCAGCGACTCGGGGCGCAACGAGTTACGGCTCGCCGCCTGGTCGAGCACACCCGGAGACCCGCAGAACGGACAGGACCTCGAGATCGTCGACCCGTCGAAGGTGACGCGCGCCTGGCACACCTCGCAGGCCAGCACCCGCACCTCGAGGCCAAAGCCCCTCGCGGCGCCCGCCGCCTCCGAGATCGGTCGCTCCTCCACATCGACCTCCTCGACCTCGACCTCTGTCACGTTGCCGCAATGGTCGCAGCGCAGGGCGCGATCCCCCGGGCTCCAGGTCACCGGCGCCCCGCAGACCTCGCAGGAGAGCCCCTTCTCGGAGGCCTCGATCGCCTCCATGGGGCCGTCGCCCGAGACGGAGTCCTGCGGAGGGGAACCGGCTTTGGGGGTGTCGAAGGGGTCCATGGAATCAGGGAGACGTGGTGAATGAACTTGCCGGCTCGACGTACCCTTCCGCAAGAGTTCTATTCAGTCGCCATGGCTCGCCAGAGCGGCTGGCTCCGCCCTTCAGCACGAGAGAGAGGTGTAATCCAATGGGAATGATCGACTGGTTCAAGCGCGGCGTGGGCGAGATGATGGTCGCTCGTCCCGATGGGACGAAGGCCCAGGTCGTCTGGAAACACCCGGACACCACGATCCCCATGAAGTCCCAGCTCACCGTGGAGTCGGATGAGGTGGCGGTCTTCTTCCGCGACGGGAAGGTGGTCGAGGTCATGCAGCCCGGCCGCTACACCCTGGATTCCTCCAACCTCCCCTTCCTCTCCAACCTGGTGGATTCCTTCACCGGCGGGAACGTGTTCATCGCCGAGGTGTTCTTCGTCAACACCCGGGAGCACACAGGGGTCAAGTTCGGTGGCCGGATCGGCCACGTGGAGGACCCCAAGTCAGGCGTCCCCGTGGAGACCATGGTGCACGGCGAGTTCAGCTTTCGGGTCACGGACGCGGAGCAGCTCATTGTCGGGCTCGTTGGCATGGGCCGCGCGGGCTCCGCGACGGTCAAGTCCTGGACCAAGGAGCAGCTCCTCAAGGTCCTGAGGGACAACATCGCCGAGCTCATCGTGAAGCAGAACTGGCCCATCCTGGACGTGACGTCAGGCGCCTACACGGAGGAGATCGAAGCGGACGTCCTCCGGAAGGTGGACCACCACGTCACGGACTACGGGCTCGACATCGTGCGCCTTGGCAACTTCGTCATCGGCATCGACGAGGAGGACGCGGACAACCTCAAGACCCTCTACCGCGACGCGGCGTACCTGCGGACCGTAGGGGGCGTCGATGCCTATCAGCGCTTCGCCGCCGGCAAGGCGATGATGGGCGCGGGCGAGGGCATGGCCTTGGGCGGCGGCGAAGCTGGCGGCGGTGAGGGCAACAGCGGCATGCTCGGTGGGGCCGGCATGGGCATCGGCTTTGGCCTCGCGCAGATGATGGTCCGAGACAACCAGGGCGGCGAGACGTTGGCTCCGGCGACCGCAGGCGTGATCTGCGGCGGTTGCAACAGCAGCGTGCCTGCGGGCAAGTTCTGCAGCGCCTGCGGCGAGGGCCTGCAGAAAGTCACGCCGGACTCCAGGCACTGCACCTCCTGCGGAGAGGCCGTCGCCCCGGACGCGCGCTTCTGTGGGTCCTGTGGGACCCGACAAGGCGGCTGAACACCGCAGTGACCGAGAGGCCGAAGATCGCGCCGGCGCCCCTTCGAGCGGGGACGTCGGCGCGTCAGTATCCGTAGGGATTCGGCGCGCCTCGGGACCACCACGCCGCTGCGCTGCACGCGAGGGTCACGACCACAAGCCTCAGCACGGCGGACCGGAGGCTCGCGCCGGGCAACACGCAGATGAGGGGCGCGAGCAGCAGCGTCAGCGCGGCCCAGGGGGGCGTCTCCGCATAGAGCGCTCCGTTGGCCAGGACTCCGGCCAGGAGCAGCACCTGCGGCAGCGCCGCCGCCCTGTACAGGGGCGAGTAGCCCTCGCGGAGGCTCGGACGCAGCAGGAGCAAGAGCCCGGGCAGGCCCGAGCTCGCGCTGATCGAGGCGGCCAGGAGCGCGGACACCAGCGTCCCCGACCAGCCCAGCGCCGGGGCCGCGAGGACCGCCGCCAGGGCGAATCCCAGGGAGCTCTCCGTCACCCGCGAGCGCGCCGCCCCCGCCCAGCGGACCGCCACCGCCAGCACCGTGGCTCCGAGCAGAACGGCGACGTGCTCGGTCACCGCGCCGCCCCAGTAGCGCTCGTGGAGGCTTTCGGTCCGGCCAAGGTACAGCCAGACGCCGAGGCCGCCTGCCCCGAGCGCGCCCAGCAGAGCCCGGATACCGCCGAGGCCCAAGAGGACGCCGAGCGGAACGGCAGCGGCCCCAACGACCAGCACGCTGTCGAGGAAGTCCTTCGGCGGGAACGAGAGCCCCCGTCCGAACACGACCAGTGTGGTGAGGCACGCCGCCATCGGCGCCAGAGCGGCGAGGGACAGGGAGACCCAGGCCCGCTGCCCGTCCCCCCGCAGCCCGAGGGCAGCGGCGAGCAGCGCCAGGATCAGGCCTGAGGCGACGAGGACGGGCGTGGGGTCGATCAAGAGTCCTTGGCGATGCCCTCGATGGCGAAGGTCATGGTCACCTCGGTCCCGAGGCTGTCGCTGTAGGTCTCGACGCCGAACTTGGTGCGGTCGATCTTGAAGCGGCCCTCGAAGCCCGCGCGACGGCCCATGCGGGTGTCCGCCTCACCGACCTTCACGACCTCCATCGCCACCTCACGGGTTACCCCGTGGAACGTCAGGTCGCCCTTGATGGCGTACTTGTCTCCGTCCCCCTTGACCTCCTTGCTCTTGAAGGTGATCTCGGGGAACTCCTTCACGTTGAAGAAGTCCGGGCCCCGCAGGTGGTCGTCGCGGCCCTTCGAGTTCGAGTTGACGCTCGACGCATCGATGGTCATCTCGACGATCGAGTCGCTGTCCTTCTCCCCGAGGGTGAAGGCCCCGGTGAAGGCGTCGAAACGCCCCCACTGGTACGACACGCCGAGATGCTTGCAGCGGAACATCAGGGTGCTGTGCCCCATGTCGACCTTGTAGGCAGTTGCGGCCACGGGCGCCGGCGCCGGTCCAGGGACCGCGACGCTGGGCCCGGTGACGACCGCCATGGTGATGAGCGATGCGAGGGAGAGGGCCAGGAGAGGACGCGAGAGCTGCTTCATCGGAGGTGGAATAGGTCGATGCGGAGGAACCGCGGGAACAAATGGTCGCGGGGGGAAACTACACTCCGCCGGCAGGATGGCACTCGCCCAAATGCCCACGTCACCGCGTTCTTACGAGCCCGCGGCCCCCGCTGACGACCCCTCTCCCGACCGCTCAACACGTGCCGACCTCGCCGCTCTCCCCCCTCATCGCCCTCGCCCTGATCGGCTTCGCCGGAGTCGCAGCCCAGTGGACCGCCTGGCGCCTGCGGCTGCCGTCGATCCTGCTCCTCCTCGTCGTGGGCCTGGCGCTGGGCCCCGGCCTCGACGTGATCCGGCCCCGAGAGCTCTTCGGCACCGCCTTGGACCCGATGATCTCCCTGGCCGTGGCGGTCATCCTCTTCGAAGGCGGGCTGACCCTGAAGCTCAGGGAGCTGGGTGAGAACGCGGCCGTCATCACGCGGCTCCTCACCGTCGGCGTCCTCGTGACCTGGGGCCTCGCCACCGCCGCGGCCCACTTCATCGCCGGCCTCCCCATGGAGACCGCGCTGGTGCTCGGCGCCATCCTCACCGTCACCGGGCCCACGGTGATCGGGCCGCTCCTGCGTCAGATCCGACCCCGAGGCCCCTCCGAGGCGATCGCCAAGTGGGAGGGGATCGTCGTCGACGTGGTCGGTGCCACGCTGGCGGTCCTGGTCCTGCACGCCGTCGTGGAGGGCGCCGGGGCCGAGGGGGCCCGCCACACCCTCAGCACCGCCGCGCTGGACCTCGGGAAGACCGCCCTGGTGGGCACCGTCATCGGCGTCGCGGGCGCCTGGCTCCTCGGGTTCGCGCTCCGCAGGCACCTGGTGCCCGATGAGCTGGAGAGCCCGCTCTCCCTGGGCTTTGTGCTCCTCGCCTTCGCCGGCGCCGACTCCCTGGCCCACGAGTCGGGGCTCCTCGCCGTGACCCTCATGGGGTTCCTCCTCGCCAACCGCAGGGACCTCTCCGTCCACCACATCGTGGAGTTCAAGGAGAACCTCCGGGTGCTCCTCATCTCCACGCTCTTCATCGTCCTTGCGGCCACGGTGGAAGTGGACGCCATGCTCTCCACTGGTTGGCGAGGGGTGGCCTTCGTCGCCGCGCTCATCCTGGTGGTCCGCCCTGCCTGCGTGCTGGCCTCCACCCTCGGCACCCGTCTGCCCCACGGCGACCGCGCCTTCCTCGCCATGCTCGCACCCCGCGGCATCGTGGCGGCGGCCGTCTCCTCCTTGTTCGCCATCCGCCTCCAGGAGGTCAACGTCCCCGGGTCCGAGCTCATGGCGCCGCTGGCCTTCATCGTCATCATCGGCACGGTCGCGATCTATGGCCTCTCCGCGGGCCCGATTGCCCGGCGCCTGGGAATCTCGGATCCCGACGCGCAGGGCACCCTGATCGCCGGGGCGGGCCCCTTCGCACGCGAGCTGGAGCGGGCACTCCGCGGCCAGGGCATCGACGTGATCCTCGTGGACTCCAATCGCGCCGCGGTGCGGACCGCGAGCATGGACGGGGCGCGGGCGCGCCGGGGCTCGATCCTCTCGAGCCGCTTCCTCGAGGGCCTGCAGCTGGGCGGGACCGGACGCTTCATCGGGCTCACGGCCAACGACGAGGTCAATGCGCTCGCGGCCGCGCACTTCGCCTCCCTCTACGGCCGCGCCTCCGTGTACCAGGCGGCCACCAGCGAGGGCGGCGGCGATGAGATCCGCAAGGACCTCAGGGGCCGCGTCCTGCTGGGGGATGATCACCCCCTGACCAGCCTCGATGTCCAGGTGCAGCGCGGAGCCACCATCAAGGCCACCAACCTCACCGAGGAGTTCACCCTCGAGGACTTCGCCGCGGAGCACGGCGAGGACTCGACGCCGATCGGGGTCCTCGAGGACGGTCGCCTCGACCTCTACTCGAGCGATCACACCCCCGAGGCCGACGCCGGAACCGTCTACCTCGCGCTCGTGCGTGAGCCTGACAGCAACTGACTTACTCGGGAGCGCAGCGCGCCAGGCCAGCGGCGATGGCGGCGGCCTCCGATGGCGTCGACAGCTGGCCCCTTGAAGCCGCCCCCTCGTAGGTCTCCCTGGCCTCTTCAGTGAGCCCGAGCGTCTCCTGCAGCTGACCTCGAAAGAGCGCCGCCGCGATGTTGGTCGGCTCTGCCTCGAGGAGCTCCCCGAGGGTCGCGATGGCGCCCGGCGCCTGGCCGCACGCGGATTGAGCCATGGCGTAGACGAAGCGGAGGGAGCCATCCGTCGGCCGCGCCCGCCGCGCCACGGCCACGTCGGCCAGCACGGCCTGCGCCTCCCCCACGCGGAGGCGCAGCGCGAAGATCCGGGCCTCTAGCTCTACACGGTCCTTCGCCGTGGCGAACGCCTCCACCTCCCTCAGGGATCGAAGCGCCCGCTCACCGTCTCCGGTGGCCTCGAGGATGGCTGAGGAGAGGGCCATCCGGATCTGAACGCTGCGCGGCTCGAGGCTGGTCGCCTTGGTCAGCCAGGTCAGGGCAGCGCCCGCGTCTCCCCTCGCCAGCTCCGCCCGCCCAAGGTCCGCGAATCCCGCAGCTTCCGATTGGTTCACCGCCGCCGGGATCAGGTTGCTCAAGGCCATGAGGATGACCGCGGGAAACCCCACCGCCGCCACGCCGCGGAGGTCCCTGGAGCGGAGGCTCGCAGCGAGCTGGCTGAGCGCGTAGCCCGCCCCCACGGCGAGCACGGGGGACAGCGGCACCCGGAAGCGTGCGTTCACGAAGAAGAGCACGATGCTCACCCCGTAGACGGCGACGAAGCCGAGGAGCATCCCAGCCCCCCCTCGCCTGCGGCGCCATGCCAGGACGAGGCCGACGACGCCCAGCCCGAGGAGGACATCCCATCGAGACGGGCTGTAGCGCAGCGGAGGGAGGGTCCGTCGCGCCGTGAACTCGATGTCCTGGTTGTTCGCGAGCTCGACGTTGGCCACGAGCAGCCGTGCCTTCCACGCGAGCAGCGAGGCTGCTTTCGCGGGGTCCCCAGCCATCCACGACAGAGCCTTGCCGGCGTAGTACCGCGAGACCTCGCTCGGCCTGAGCTCGCGCCCCTTCTCCGCCTCGGCCAGTGAGATCGCGTCGTGGTAGCCGTCCCACCACCCCTGCCGCGTCCCTGGCACGATCGCCGTCACGCCGTCACTCTCCGGGTTGTTCCCGATCCAGAAGTTGACGCCGGCCTGGGTGGAGATGAGCGCGGCGTCTCCGGAGACCAGGTTGGTGAGCGTCACGGGCGCGATCGGGATCAACGTCCCGAGAGCGAGCATGAGCCCCGCTGCCGGCCTCCTGGTTCGCACCAACGCCAAGGCGAAGAGCACCGGCATGAAGAGCAGGACGTTCGGCCGCGCGATGGCTGCGAGCCCGAACAGCGCCCCCGTCCCGAGAGCCTGCCATCCGCCGCGCTCCCCCCCCCAGACAACGCACCTGTTCAAGGCGAGGAGAAGCAGCGGCACCAGCAACGCGGGAATCAACAGCTCCGCATCGAAGGCCACCATCACCGGGGAGAGGGCCACGAAGCCCCCCGCCCACCAGGCCGACGCCCGCCCCATCACGCGCTGGGCCAGGGAGGCCGTGAGCGCCGCACCGGTCGCACCCAGCACCGACTGAGCGAGCCGGGCCAACAGGGTCGAATCGGGAGACAAGGCCGTCCAGAACGAGAGGAAATACGGGTACAGAGGTGCCCTGAAGAAGGGCCCCTCCTGGAACGTCTCCCCCGACGCGACGGTCCTCGCCCAGGCGAGGTGATAGCCCGCGTCCATCGTGGGGGCCTCGAACCGTGGATGTTCACGCAGGGCGAGCACGTAGATCAGCCGCAGCGCCGCTGCGACTGCGAACCAGAACACCGCAGGACCCCGCCACCAGGGCGGCGTCGCTGTGCTCTCCTTCGGACTTGTTTGCTCCTGGCTCACCATCGGGCATCCCGCCTCCGCTCCAACGAGAGCGGGCCGCGGCTCCCCGTCAGGGATGCCGCGGCCCGCAGAGTACGGATTGGGGTCAGCGAGGTGAGAACACTTCTCCCGTCCTGAGGGCCCCAGCCATGGCGCTGCTGGCCCCACCCAGGAGGAAGGTCCGGGACTCGAAGAACACCACCGCGGCGCCGTGCCGGGGGTCCTCGAGGGGGCAATCCTGGCGCCAGGAGTCGCTCTGAGGCGAATACACCTGGACGTCAGCGAAGGCCGTCGACGCGTCAGCACCACCGAAGACATAGAGTTCGCCGTCCCAGAAGACCGCCGGCCCGGTGGACGAACGAGGCAGAGTCATCGGCTCCAGGTCACCCGCGGCGCTGGTCTCCCAGGTCCCCGTCCCCGGGTCAAACGCCTGGACCTCGTCGATGCCCGCCTGGGGGCCGAGGGAGCCCGTGCGGCCCCCCATCACGAAGATCCGCTCTCCATCCGAACCCGCGGCCGGGACATGCACCGCGGTGGGGAGGGCGGCCAGGGCCGTCCAGCTATCAACGGTGGGATCGTAGACCGCGAAGTTCCCGACGGTTCCGCCCGCGGGAGCGACTCCCCCGCCCACGTAGATGAGGCCATCCTGCACCACCGCGGCGCAGCCACCGGCGTCCCAGGGCATCGCGCTCCCAAGGCTCCAGGAGTCCTGGACCGGGTTGTAGATCTGCACCTTGCCCGCGGCGGCGGCGTCGAAGCCACCGAACAGGTAGAGCAGGCCGTCGAGGGACGCCACCGCGTGCCCGCCGCCGCCGAACGGGCGGACCGAGCGACCGGTGGAATAGGCGTCCTGGAAGACGTTGTAGGCAATCGTCTGGTTGGCCCCGGAACCGAAGAGGAAGAGGTCCCCGTCCACCTCGGCGCCACCGGCGTCCGAGAAGGCGAGCGGCGACGTCTTCGCAGGGCGCCAGAGCCCCAGCTTCTGGCCCGGCGCGGACGGCATGTATCGGAAGCCGCCCGTGATGGTGCGAGAGTCCAGGCCGATCTGGACCTCGACGTCGAGGGCGCTGGTGGGGCCTCCCGTCGCGCTCGGGGGCAGCAGCCCCACGATCCGAGTGTCCGACACGGAGGTGACCGTCGCGGCCGTACCGCCGATGAGCACGCTCGTGGCGGCGAGGTTGGACCCGAAGTTCTGACCGCCGATCACGAACGGCTGCCCTCCGGTCGCAGGCGCGCGCCAGGGGAAGATGTCGTAGGGCGTCAGGCCGATGGCAGCTGCGTCGTCGGGCACCTGCACCCGCACCCTGTTGCCGTTGTAGTCGATGGCGAGGATGGCCCCGCCGGGACCGGTCACGACGTCAAGCCCACGGTTCTGAGTGAACGGAGCCGAGCTGCTCCCGTGCAGGACCTTCGTGGTCACCCGACGGCCGGAGTCGTTGAGGCTGATCTGCCACACCCCGGTGTTCCACTTCATGGCCACCAGGTCGCCACGCATCCCGGAATTGAAGGCCGTGGCCCGGTACTCGTCGATCCCGTTGCTCGAGGCGTTGAGGGGGGTGAGCGGAGCCGCGTGCAGGTGCGGGATCGCCGGGTCGGAGTTCGAGCGGTAGACCGCCTGGCGCTCGTCGTACCGGCCGCGGGCCCGGTTCGGTAGCCCGTAGTATCGGCCCGGCTCAACGAGGTCGAGGGCGTCTCCGGTGGTCGGATGCGGATAGCCCCCCTGGGTCGTCATGCTGAGCGACGCAGGACCGTAGTTGTTGTTGGGGCCGTTGTCGGTGGCGTACAGGTAGCCGTTGGAGTGGAGCACCAGGTCGAGGGAGTTCCGGAGCCCCGGAGCAAAGACCTCGACGTCCACACCGCTGACCACGTCGATCTGTTCCCCGTAGACCTGGTCCGCGACCAGGGCCCCGGTGACGGAGTCTTCGTACTGGACCACCCCGTTGAAGTTCGGACGCGACGTGCAGATCTTCAGGAGCGCCGCCGACAGGGGCGACTCCGGCACGTCGCCGCTGAGGGGCCACTTGATGCCGGCGTTCGTGTTGCTGCCGCTGCACAGGAGGATGTCGCCGTTGTCGTCCACGAACATGCCGTTGAGGCCGTGGTCGTGGTTCGAGAGCGGGAGCCCGGTCACCAGCGGAACGGGGTTATCGAAGTCTGGCCCCGAGAGCACCGTCACCTGCCCGGTGAAGTCCGACGCGCCCGTGAACGCGCCGCCGCCGTTCTGGAAGTGCTCACCGTGGGCGACGTAGAGCTTGATGGACGACGGATCCTGGGGGTCGTAGACGTCGTACGGGTTGAAGACCACCCCGAGCGAGTCGTGATTTGTGAGGTTCGAGATGCCCGTCTTGAACTCGTTGGAGACCACCGCGTAGTTGTCGTCGTAGGTGATCACATGGATGGTCCCCTCGAGGGACACCACGTAGAGCTTCCCGTCCGGCCCCCAGGCCGCGCTCGTCGCGTTGGCCACGACCGCCGCGAGGGAGTTGAGCAGGGTGAAGCGGATCGGAATCGGCCCCGTCGGCGAGTAGTTGAACGGGAACGGCTGACTCACCCCGTTGGGCGTCTCGATCGTGACCTGAATGGCGCCGGATCCCGGCGGGGAGGTCAGGACGATGAGCTCGCTGGCGTACTCGTCGAAGTCGGCCAGGACCAGGTCCTGGGTCCCCCAATGCACCACCACCTGGGAGGCGGGGAAGAAGCCGAAGCCGCTGATCTCGATCCGGTTACCGCCGAGATCCGTACCGACCGAGGGCATCGAGTGGATGACCGGGGCGAGAAGGGACTCATCGTGGTTCAGCAGCCCCTCGATGTCCGACGCGACCGAGCCCCCTTCGTATACCTCAACCGCGACGGGCATGTCCGCCAGGGTGGAGACCGCGAAACGCGCTTCGACCGTGTGGGTGCCGACCCCCAGGGCCAGCGGACCGGTCACGGGGCTGCCGTCCACGAGCAGTCGGCGATCAACGCCTCCCGTGGCCTGGAAGTCCAGCGTCCGCGCGGAGGTCAGCTCGAACGAGCTCTGCCAGCGCACCATGGCCTGCTCCGTGTAGGGCGAGTCACCGACCGTGCCACCGCTGGCGACCAGCGTCATCCCCGTCTGGCGCTGCACGAAGTCCGGCGCTGCGGGCACGTTGTCCAGGAGGAAGACCTCACCAGCCACTGCGCCGTCGTAGATCTGCACGAGGGCGCCGGGCACCGCGTTCGCGCTGAACACGCTGATCGTCCGGTCGTCCGCCGCGAAGTTCGGAGTGACGTTGTCATCACCGATCTCGAGCTCGACGGTGGTGTCGCCCAGGGGGAAGTCGTAGCTCGTGGCCACGGTCGACGCCACGGGGGAGCCGTTCACCCGCCAGGTGAAGGTGACGAGCTGCCGGCCGGGCTCGTGGGTGTGGGACTCGTCGCCGAGGAGCTGGACCGTCTCTATCCCGTCACCGTCGTAGTCCACGAGGTAGGTGGGATAGCTGTCCGGCACGGGGTGCAGGAAGCCCCAGCCCGCCTCGGCACCGCCTGTGCCGGCCACGGCAGCCACGAAGGTGACCCCCTCGCCCGTGGACTCCAGTTCGAGGTCGAAGGTGTGGTCCTCGTGCTCGGTCGGAGCGAAGGTGACCATCACATCCGTGGCCCCCGGCGGGAGCTCGATGGGAGGCTGGATCGCGTAGGTCCGCTCGCCGGCCTCACCGACGTACGAGATGCCTGCGTGCTCGACCCGGAAGTCCGCGCTGGATCCGAGGGACGGCTCGCCGAAGGTCAACGAATCCAGTTGACCGGTGTGGAGACCGTCATTCTGAATGACGAAGCTGAGGCTGGACTCCAGGCCCTGGTCAACGATCCCGAACGCGAGCGCTGAGGTGGGCGACGAGAGCACAGGCACGGAGCGGAGGGTCACGGCGCTCAGGAGCGCCTGTGCCACCGAGGCGCTGAAGTCCAGGTCCAGCATGCCATCCGTCACCACGACCGTCGCCGGCGGCGAGGAGTAGGCGTTGAAGCGCCCGACCTCTCCATAGAGATCGAGGTCGTCCAGCACGAGGACTCCTTCGGCCTCCACGTCGAACACCCGCTGCCCGGGCGCGGTCTTCACCGGCTCGAAGGTCAGGATGGAGAGCTCGTAGACGCCGTTCGGGACCGGCAGGGAGTAGCTGAACTGGGTCCCGACTCGGACGGTGTGGAAGAGCGCGTCGAGGTCCGTCCCGGCCACAGCGCCGCTCGAGAGAGCGTAGGAGCCGCCGCTGAAGTCGTACTCGGGGATCCAGAGCTGTCCGCCCGGCTCGACGAACTCGTTGGGGCCCGCGGTGAACAGCAGGTCGGCCCCGGTCGGACCGAGGGCTCGGCCGGAGAGCTCGATTTCGAGGGGCGGGGCCCCCTGCCCGTTCTGACGCGCGAGGAGCGCCGCCTCGGCCATCCCCGGCTCGAGCGGCGAGAAGACCACGTCGACCCCAACGCTCTGACCGGGCGCGAGGGCCACGGGGAGGGTGGACTGACTGGTCGCGCTGTAGCAGTTCGCGTCCACTCCACGGATCACCAGCTCACGCAGGACCACGGGCGCGGTGTGGAGGTTGGTGAAGAACACCGTCTGGGCGCCCGAGGCCTCCCCCACCCGGCCCTGGCCGAACGGGAGTGTCGACACGGAAGGAGTGAGCGGCGGCGCCTTGGCCAGCGCGACGGCGTCCCCGTCAGCGAGCATCACGAGGAAGGACGTCCCCGCGCCGAGCGTGGCGCCATCGGGGGCGCCGATCCCAGGGGCACCGCCGTCGAGCAGGGTGAAGAGCACGCGCTCGCCCGGCTCCGGGATGCGGTCCACCACCACGGTGACCGGGATGTCAACCGAGGTGGAGCCCGCCGGGATTACGGCCGGGCCCGGCGGGACGCTGATATCCCCGGGGCCAGCGGCGTCGCCGCTGACCTGAAAGGGGGCCACCACGTCGAGGCCAGAGGGGACGTCAAGCTCGAGCCGTAGGTTGAAGCCGCCGGCGATCTCGCTCACGACGGTCCGGAAGGCCGGGAACTGGATCACCGGCATCGGGTCGTCATCGGTCAGGGTCAGCTGATGAGCGACGATCGCGCCCGGGTCGGCGCCGGTGATCGCGCCGAAGGTGAGGATGAGATCCTCATCGCCCTCATACAGCGTGTCACCCACGACGGTGATGTCGAACTGGCCCGTGAGCGCTCCGGCCGGGATCACCAGGGGCTGAGGCAGGACCTCGACGTCAACTCCACCCGCCGTGGCGCTGCCCGAGAGCACCACGGGAACGGTGACGTCCGTGGACGCCGCCACATCCAAGGAGACGCCGACCGACACGAGGCCCACGGCCTCTGAGACGGTGGACGCGGGGGCGAGGAAACTCACGGTGGAGACCGTGTCGTTGTCCGTGATCGTGAGCGTGTGTGCATCGGGCGATCCGAGGACGGCGCCGACGGGATTGGCCAGGGAAACCACTGCGGTCTCGCTCGCCTCCGGGTCGGTGTCCTCCAGGACCTCGACCTCCACGACGCCTCCGAGGGACCCCACGGGGATCGACAGGGAGGTGGTCAGGAGGTTGACGTCCACGCCGGCGGCGGCCGTCCCCCCGAGGGTCACGTCCACCGTGACGGGATCAGGGGCGTACCCGTCAAGCTGGACGGCAAGGCTCTGCATGCCTGCGCTCTCGTCCACCGAGGAGGCGGCGGTCGCGAAGGTGAGCGTCGGATCCGGGCCGTCGTCGTCGATGATCAGGAGCGAGGTCGACGGGATGGCCCCGAGGGTGGCGCCTGTCGGCGTACCCAGGGTGAACACGGCGGTCTCGGGGGTCTCGACGTCCAGGTCATCCAGGAGGGTCACGTCGACGGAGCCGTTGCTGCTCCCCGCCGGGATCGTGAGGATGGAGGGCGCGAACGAGAAGTCCACGCCAGCGGTGGCCGTCCCGGAAGCCGTGATCGGCACGGTCACGTCGAAGCCGCTCACGGTGCTCAGCTCTACCCCCAGCACCGCCAGGGGGTCGTCCTCTACCGCGACGGCGCTGCTGGCCGCGAACGAGATCGAGGGCGGGTCATCGTCATCGACGATGGTGAGCGCGTGACTGCGAGTTGCACCGGGGTCGGCGTTGGCCACGGTGACGGCGTCGACGATAAGGGTCTCATCGGGCTCGTCCAGCGAGTCCGGCACCAGGGTCACCTCGATCGTCGAGGTCACCGCGCCGCCGGGAATCACCAGCGGGTTCGCCGAGGAAATGGATGCGTCGACACCGCCAGGCGTGGCCGATCCACCGAGGGCGTATTCCAGGACCACGGCCTCGGTCCTCGCGCTGGAGAGCGTGAGGGCGATGGACACCGAGCCCGCTCCCTCGGAGGCGCTCGAGGCCGGCAGGTCGAAGGTGAGGGTCGCTGGGGCCTCGTTGTCCGCGATCACCACCTCATGGGTGGTGGTGGCTCCGAGCACGCCTCCGGTGGGCGCGCCGAGCGTCAGGGTGACACGCTCCGTTCCCTCCGAGTCGGAGTCGTCCACGACCGTGACGTCGATCGAGCCGCTCAGTTGCCCCGCGGGGATCACAAGGGGCCCCGGGGTGACCGTCGCGTCGGCCGTCGTGGCGGATCCGCCCACGGTGTAGGGGATGGTCACGTCCTGCGAGGCCACCGTGGAAAGGGTCACTGACACCGAGACCAGGCCCGAGGCCTCGGTCGCGCCGGTGGAGGCCGATGCGAACTCCACCTCCGGGTTGAGCGCCCGAACGGCCTCCGAAGGCATCGTCGGCACGGCGGCCGCGGGAGACAGCGCTAGAGAACAGAGGGCGGCCGTGGCCGCGGAGAGACGGATGTAAGGTGCCATCGAGAATTCGACAGTCAAAGCGCGCCGGAGATGGGAGAGAGAGGCTCTGCCCCGCCCACTGGAAGCCATGTTGAGCTCGTTGGAGTTCCGGTGGAGAGGAGAAGGTTCTGCGGGTTGCGAGGGGATTCGGCAGGCGTTCGACTATGGACGCCCCTGGACACAATCCGTGTTCCTTCCATCGGGATTGAAGTGATCCCGAGAGAAGGCATTTACGGCCCGTGGCAGAGGTAGGACCTAGTTTAGCCAATGCGAGACGGACTCCGGCCAAAACTCGCACTCCGGGCAACTCCCTGGGGCGGGATGCCCCGCGTCAGCCTGTCGCGCTACGAGACGCTCGAGCCGACGTCCACAAACTGGACTCCCCGGAAGCGTGCCGGAGCGGCCCCGTGGCTCATTTCAGCCACCTGCATCGGATTCCCCTTCCCGCAGTTCACGACCCCCCACAGGCGCCATTCCTCCGGACCGGCGACGCGGTCACAGCGCTTCCAGAAGTCCAGCGTCGACCCCTGATAGGTGGGGAGCCGCAGGAGCCGGGAGCGACGACCACCCCGGATCTCCCAGCCCACCTCGCAGGTGAACTGGAAGTTCCGGCGCTCCTGATCGATGGACCAGGTCTTGATGGTGTCAGCCAGGATCGCCCCGTCCTCCGTCTCCGCCAGGAGCTCGTCGAGGCTCCCGGTTCCCGGCGCCATGGACACGTTGGTGATCCTGTCGATGGGAGGCGCATACCAGCCCTCGGCACGCGAGACCGAACGGCTGCTCTCCGCCCCGGCCCGCCCGGCGCTGATGCGCCCGCTCTGGAATGCGCACAGCTTGCCATCGCGAACGATGTCGAACCGACCGGAGGGCACCCCGTCGTCATCCCACCCCCTGGTGTCGAGGCCACCGGGCACGGTCGAGTCCGCCACGAAGCTCACGCACGCCGCCCCGTACTCAAGGGAGCCCGGGTCGGTCTGCGCCGCGAAGGAGCCACCGGCGAGGTCTCGCTCCTCGCCGAGGACGCGGTCGAGCTCGGTCGGATGGCCGACCGACTCGTGGATCTGCAATGCCAGCTGCCCCCCGCCGAGGATGAGCGTCCGCTGGCCGGGGGGGCAGATATCCGCATGGCAGAGGGCGATGGCCTCATCGCGCACGCGCTCTGCGTTGCCCTCCAGGTCGAGGGCGCGAACGACCTCGAACCCTCCACTCCGGAAGTCTCCCTCCAGGGCGTTGGGGTAGCTCCGGCGCTCCACGACCCCGCGCGCACGCGCGATGGCCTCGATGCGCCCGCCGGACCGGACGAGCACCTGGTGCGTCGATCCTCCCTCGGAGGTTGCCATCCACTGCTCCTCGCGGCGCAGGCTCATACCAGCCAGCCGCGACACCACCTCGCGCCGGCCCCCCAGCCGCTCGCTGGCCCGCATCAGGAGGTCGAGCTTCTCCTCCAGGGGGACCAGGAAGGGGTCCTCCTCGACCGGCGTCGCGAAGGCCCCGCACGCGTCCGCTCGACCGGCGAGGCGGACCGGCACCCTGCGGAGCGGGGCGAGGTCGCGGGCGGAAGCGAGGCACCGGCGGACGAGTCCGCTGACCGCGTTCTGCATCGAGGAATAGGGCCCCGGCGCCGCGGCGAACCCGACCGCCCCGTCCTTGAAGACCCGCACGGCGATCCCGAAGTCCTCGGGCGCGTCGGACTCCTTCAGGGCGCCGTTTTGGATCACGAGGCGCTCTTCGGCGCAGCGCACGATGCGGGCGTCAGCGGCGTCTGCGCCGCGCGCCATGGCCTCGTCCACTGCGCTACGGGCGAGGGCTTCCATGGAGTGGGAAGGGCTGGACTGGACGGTAGGAGTGACCATGGGATTCAGGACCTCGCCTTGGATGTGAACTGGAACCCGCGAATGAGCAGCGCCGGGGCCACGAGCTCGCCCCCCATCAGGGAGCCGACCCGGGCCGCGCGGTCGCCCACGCCATCGATCGCCCCCAGGGCGTCCACGAGCGACTGGGTGAACCTCAGGTTCCCGATGGCACCGCCGACCTGGCCGCCACGGACCCGGAAGACTCCGCCCCGGGTCATCCCCGTCAGGACAAGCTCCCGGGGCTCCACCACGTTCACGTAGTGCAGCTGGCGCACGAGCAGTCCGTCCCCCAGCCGGTGAAGCAACTCCTCTCGGCTCAGGTCCCCCTCGGCGACCACGAGGTGACCGGCGCTCGGGCCCGAAGTCGAGGGCTGCTGCGGCGAGTGGCCGGTGTTGGCGAGCCCCAGCTGCTTCGCCCAGAACGCATCGGTGACCGGCCCGTGCGCCGTTCCGGAGGAGACCAGCGGGTGGCAGCCTCGGGGCGTCCCTTCCCCGTCGAAGCGCAGCCCCCGGAGGTCCGGATGGGTCGGATCGTCGGCGACCGTGAGGTGCTCCGAGAAGATCCGCTCACCTACCCGTCCCGTCAGGAACGAGGAGCCCTCGTGGAAGCCACGCGCCCCGAACCCCATGCCCGAGGTGAAGGTCATCAACGCGGCGACGGCCTGGGGCTCCAGGAGCACGTCCATGGGACCCGCCTCCACGTCCTCCGGCCCCCGGGCGCGCACGGCGCTCGTGACGGCGTCCTCGATCACCCCCTCGACGTCCACCTGGTCAACGAAGCAGCGCACGGACACGGAGCTCGCGGAGCCCCCAACGGTCTCGGCGTCCGCTCCGGCGTCGGCGCAGGTGAGGGCGAACTCCGCCCGGGAGGTCGCTCCATGGACCCGACGGCCGGCCGAGTTGACGATGCTCCGTGAGGCCACGGTCGTCCGGGCCAGCCCGCCGCCGTGGAGCGACTCCCCCTCGCAGCGCCGGAGCGCCGCCTCGATCCACTCGGCCTTCTCCTTGAAGCTGTGGTCCTGAGTCGGGCGTGACGGCGCGCTGCCCTCCACCTCCACAGGCCCGCCAAGGGGCGCCGCGCCGGCGTCGGGCGAAGCGACCCGCGCGAGAATCTCCGCCCGCCCCAGGGCCCCGAGGACGCTGGCCTCGTCGAGGGCACCGGAACTCGCCTTGGCCTCACGGAACCCGTCCCCATCCCGGAACCGCACCCGCACGGCGAGGTCGTAGCGCTCCCGATCGGCGGACTGGGTGGGGCCCTCGTGGCCGAAGCGCACGAAGCGGTCCTCGATGCAGTTGATGGTCACCTCGGTCTCGTCCGCTTCGCTCGCGGCGAGCACGGCGTCAGCGATCTCGAACGCGTGGTCTTCTTCCAGCAGCGCCATGGCTGTGTCCTCCTGATCAGATTGTCGCGGGCCGGGGCTTGTCGATCAACGCCGACAGCTCCCGCCGCGCGGTCACTTGACGACGAAGTTGACGAGGCGGCCGGGCACGACGATCGTCTTCACGACCTCCTTGCCCTCCATACGATCAGCGACGGCGGCCCGCGCGGCCGCCTCCATCTCGTCGCGGGAGGCCTCCCGAGGCACCATAACCTTGGCCCGGAGCTTGCCCAGGATCTGAACCGGCATCTCGAACTCGTCCGCCTTGAGGTAGCGCTCGTCCACCGCCGGCCAGTCGGCGTGATGGACGCTCCCGGGCTGGCCCATACGCGACCAGATCTCGTCGGCGATGTGGGGCGCGAAGGGCGCGAGGGCGCGCACCAAGCGGCTCGCCTGGGAGCCGTTGAGCCCCTTGGAGGAGGCCCCCTTGAGGAACTCCATGAAGGCCGCGACGGCCGTGTTGAAGTTGAACGCCTTGAAGGAGTCGTCCACGCGCTGGAGGCACTGATTCAGCGCCCGCTCCACCTCGAGGGCCGGGCCCTCGGGGGTGACCTCCGAATGGTCGTCCAACCCGGGGCGGATGGGCGCGTCCCCCTCGGGGTCCACGAAGAGCCTCCACGCCCGCTCCAAGAACTTCCGGGGTCCAGGCACGTCCCGCGGGTTCCAGGGCTTCGAGTCCGCCAGGGGACCCATGAACATCTCGTAGAGCCGGAACGTGTCGACGCCGTACTCAGCGCAGACGTCGTCGGGGTTCACCACGTTCTTGAGCGACTTGCTCATCTTCGCGATGACCTGCTCGAGGGGCTCCCCCGTGGCCTTCGACGTGGGCGGGTCGGCCTCCAGATTGACCTCGTCCGCCGGGACCAGGCGACCGGTGCCGTCCTTGTACGCGAAGGCGGTCAGCATCCCCTGGTTGAACAGGCGCTGGAACGGCTCCTTGGTCTTCACCACCCCCGCGTCGAAGAGAACCTTGTGCCAGAAGCGGGCGTAGAGCAGGTGCAGCACCGCGTGCTCGGTGCCGCCGATGTAGAGGTCGACGTTGCCCCAATAGTCCTCGGCCTCCGGCGAGAGCGGACCCGCCTCGCACCGTGGGTCCATGAAGCGAAGGTAGTACCAGCAGGACCCGGCCCAGCCCGGCATGGTGTCCGTATCGCGCCTCGCCGGTGCCCCGCTGGCGGGGTCCGACGCGCGGACCCAGTCCCCCGCTCGGGCGAGGGGTGCGGACCCGTCGTCGGACGGCTTGAAGTCGTCCATCTGGGGCAGGGTCACCGGGAGGTCGCTGTCGGGCACACGCACGTGGGACCCGTCCTCGAGGTGCAGTACCGGGAACGGTTCACCCCAGTAGCGCTGGCGGGAGAAGAGCCAGTCCCGGAGGCGGTAGTTCGTCTTGGCCTCGCCGACCCCCTTCTGGACGAGGTGGGCGATCATCCGCTCCTTGGCCTCGTCCACCCCGAGCCCGTCGAGGAACCCGGAGTTGATCGCAGGGCCGGCGCCGGTGAACGCCTCCCCATCAAAGTCCTCCGGCGGGTCCACCGTCCGGACGATGTTGAGCCCGAACTCGGTGGCGAAGTCCCAATCCCGCTGGTCCTGCCCGGGGACCGCCATGATCGCGCCGGTCCCATAGCTGGCGAGCACATAGTCCGCCACCCAGACGGGGATGCGGCCGCGCTCGTCCCCCGCCTCGAAGGCCGGGTTGTGGGCATAGGCGCCCGTCCAGACGCCCGTCTTCTCCTTCGCGAGGTCGGTCCGCTCCAGATCGGACTTCGCCGAGGCGGCCTTGACGTAGGCGTCGACCGCGTCGCGCTGGGCGTCCGTGGTCATGGCCCCCACCAGCGGGTGCTCCGGGGCGACGACCATGAACGTGGCGCCGAAGAGCGTGTCGGGCCGCGTGGTGTAGACCCGCAGTGCGGCGCCGTCGTGCCCTTCGACCCGGAAGGCGATCTCCGCGCCCTCGGAGCGACCGATCCACTCCCGCTGCATGGTCTTCACCGACTCGGGCCAATCCACGAGGTCCAGGTCGTCGATCAGGCGGTCGGCGTACTCGGTGATCTTGAGCATCCACTGGCGCAGGGGCCGGCGCTCGCAGGGGTACCCGCCACGCTCACTCTTGCCGTCGATGACCTCCTCGTTGGCCAGCACCGTCTTGAGCTCCTCGCACCACCAGACCGGCACCTCGTTCTGGTAAGCGAGCCCCCGATCGTAGAGGCGGGTGAAGATCCACTGGGTCCAGCGGTAGTAGTCCACGTCGCACGTGGCGAACTCCCGGTCCCAGTCGTAGCTCAGGCCGATGGCCTTGAGCTGACGGCGGAAGGTCTCGACGTTGGCGCGGGTGGTCTCCTCCGGGTGACGGCCGGTGGTGATGGCGTATTGCTCCGCGGGCAGCCCGAAGGCGTCGTAGCCCATGGGGTGGAGCACGTTGTGCCCCTCCATGCGCTTGCGGCGCGAGACGATGTCGCTGCCGATGTATCCCATGGGATGCCCCACGTGCAGCCCGGCCCCGGAGGGGTAGGGAAACATGTCCAGCACGTAGTACTTCGGACGGTTCGGGTCGAAGTCTGCGTCGCCCGGGTTGGGCGTCCGGTAGGTGCCGTCGGCCTCCCACCGGTCCTGCCAGCGGCGCTCGATCTCGTTGGGGCTGTACTGGTTGCTCGTCATCTTCGACGGTCCTGGGGCGGTTCGACGGTCGCGGCCAGGCGGAGCAGGCCGACGGGCGACCGCGAGGGCGCGGATACGGTGCGGGGAGGTTACCCCGAGCCGGGGCCGCCAGCCGCACCCCGAACAGGCTCCTGCATCCGGATCCTCTGGAAAACACCAAACCCCACGACCCGGAAAACCGGAGCGTGGGGTTTGGTGGAGGATAGGGGACTTGAACCCCTGACCTCCTGCATGCCATGCAGGCGCTCTACCAGCTGAGCTAATCCCCCGAGATGTCGGACGCGGCAGGCCGGTCATTCAGCGCCTGATCGCCTCGGACGAGTCCTCGGATCACAGGCAGCCAGAACGGGGGGGCACCGGCCGCGCCCCTGCGCCATCGCGCAGTTGGCGAGAAGAATGCGACGGCTGCCCGCCGTCGTCAAGGGGGAGTTCGGAGGAACCTGTCAGCGTGATTCGGGGCTCCCCTCTTCCCTTTGGCGGGCCAACAGGGGACTTTCTTCACCATGACGGACCTCGCACACCCCGACCGCCTGGCCAAGATCGCGGCCATGCGCGCCGAAGGCGTCGATCCCTTCCCCGCCAGGGGAGTCGACGCGCGGCCCATCTCCGAACTCCTCGAGGGCGCTGGCACCCCCGAGGAGCCCGGACCGCTGGTGGGCCAGACGGTCACGATCGCCGGCCGGATGCTGGGCACCCGGGACTTCGGGAAGCTCATCTTCGCCCCGGTGGTGGACCGCACCGGTCGCCTGCAGATCGGGCTCCAAAAGGGCCGGATGAGCGACTGGTGGCCCCGTCGCAAGTGGCTGGACGGCGGCGACCTCGTGGGCGCCACGGGGGAACTCGCTTTCACCCAGAAGGGCGAGCCCACCATCTGGGTCACCGAGCTCCAGGTCCTCGCCAAGTCCGTGGCCCCGCCCCCTGAGAAGTGGCACGGGCTGACGGACGTTGAGGCCCGATATCGCCGCAGGTACGTGGACCTGTGGGCTTCGGATGGGGTGACCGAGGTGTTCGTCAAGCGCAGCAAGGCGCTGTCGCTGATCCGGCGCTACCTGGAGGACCAGGGCTACCTCGAGGTCGAGACCCCCACCCTCCACCCCATCGCCGGCGGCGCCACCGCCCGTCCCTTCATCACCCACCACAACGCCCTCGACGCGGAGCTCTACCTGCGCATCGCGCCGGAGCTCTACCTCAAGCGCCTGATCGTGGGCGGCCTCGAGCGCGTCTTCGAGGTGAGCCGCAACTTCCGCAACGAGGGGCTGTCCACGCGGCACAACCCCGAGTTCACGATGCTGGAGCTCTACGAGGCCCAGGCCGACTTCCACCGGATGATGGAGCTCACGGAGCGCATGTTCGAGCTCCTGGCGGTGGAGCTCAACGGCCAGACCGGCATCACCTTCCGGGGCGAGGAGTACGACCTCAAGGCCCCCTTCCAGCGGGCCCGGTACACCGACCTTTTCCGCGAACACGCGGGCTGCGACTACGACGATGAGCCCGCCGTGCGCGCCAAGGCCAAGGAGCTCGGTCTGAATCACGCCTCGGATGAGTACTGGAAGCTCATGAACGACGTGTTCGAGGAGACCGTCGAGCCGCACCTCGCGGGACCGATCTTCGTGACCCACTACCCCGTCCCCATCTGCCCCCTGGCCAAGGCCTCCCCCGAGGACCCTGCGCTCGCCGAGCGCTTCGAGGTCTTCGTCGCCTCCATGGAGCTCGGGAACGCCTTCTCCGAGCTGAACGACCCGGCGGAGCAGCAGCGGCGCTTCGAGGAGCAAGTGGCCTCGAAGGACCCCGAGACGCCGGGTGAGGTGGACGTGGACTACGTGCAGGCACTCGAGTTTGGCATGCCTCCCACCGGGGGCCTCGGCGTCGGCATCGACCGGCTCCTCATGCTGCTCACGGGACAGGACTCCATTCGCGACGTCCTGCTGTTCCCGGCGATGCGTAAGATCGAGGAGCAGGCGGCGGAGGCCGACGAGGCCTCGGAAGAGGCCCCCGCCGGCGCCTGACCGAGACCGCACCACGTGTTCCGCACCTTCCTCAGCCTGCGCTACCTCAAGGCGCGCAAGACCAACTGGATCGGCATGGCCGGCATCCTGGTGGCTGTTGGAGCCCTCGTGCTCATCCTGTCGATCATGGCGGGGTTCCTCGAGGAGAGCCGACGCACCCTGCGCGGCAACCTCGCGGATCTCGTCATCCAGCCCTCCTTCCAGTCCTCCGTCCTCCAGGAGAACGGCGACTGGATCCAGATGCAGACCGACGTCGAGCGCATGCTCGAGATCATCCGCGAGGATCCGGGGGTCGCCGCGGCGACGCCGCAGCTGCAGTGGTACGGGATCTTCGCGCCCGACGGAGGTGAGAGCGCCCTCGAGAAGCCCATGCAGGACGCCATCCAGCTCATCGAGCTGGTGGGCATCGACGTGGAGGGCGAGGGCGCGGCGACAGACTTCCGCGAGTCCCTGGAGGCCGAGTTCGGCAAGAAGCCTGGCCTCGGCAAGCACTGCAACGTGGGCCGCCCCGCGGACCTCGACGACCCCTTCATCAACCTCAAGCCCCGGGGCCCCCGACGGAGCCGCCCGAAGGTCCCGATCCTCGTGGGGGAGCAGCTGGCCTACCTCTGGGGGCTGCGGAGAGGCCAAGAGGTATCCCTCGTCACTGCGACCTATGACGAGGCGAGCTCCAAGCTGAATGAGACCGCCGCGAACGCCCGCTTCCAGGTGGTGGGCAGCTTCCGGAGCAAGGACAACGAGACGGACTCCCGGCGGATCTACATGGACCGCCGGGCCCTGGCGGACTTCCTGCAGCGTGACCGGCTGTGGTCCGCCGTGCTCGTCAAGCTGAACGACTACGAGCGCGACAAGGATGAGGTCCGCGCGCGCCTCTGGTCCAAGCTCCACGCCGAGGGCTTCCTCAGCGCGCCCGGGATCCGGATCAACGAGTTCCGGACGTGGGAGGACTTCCGCGCCACGCTCCTGGCGGCTATCCAGAACGAGAAGGCCCTGATGGGCATCATGCTCAGCCTGGTGCTGGTGGTGGCGGGCTTCACCGTCTTCGCGCTGCTCTCGATGATGGTCACGGAGAAGCGCCGTGACATCGGGATCCTTTGCGCCCTCGGAGCCACCCCGCGCGGGGTGCTCGCGCTGTTCCTGATGATCGGCCTCTGGGAGGCGGTGATCGGGAGCGCCTTCGGGGCGCTGATCGGGGTCATGGGCGCCTATAACATCGACGCCATCGAGCGGAAGCTCTCCAGCACCTTCGGCTTCCAGATCTTCAACCGCGACATCTACCTCTTCGACTACATCCCCGCCGAGGTCTCCTTCAGCGGCGTGGCGTGGATCGTCGGCGGCGCGGTCTTCAGCACGCTGCTCTTCGCAGCCATCCCCGCCTGGCGCGCCTCGCGCCTCGACCCCGTGGAGGCGTTGCGGCACGAATGAGCGACCCCGGCCCCATCCACGCGCCCACCGGCTCGCCGGCCGAGTCGTTCTCCGAGGCGGTGCTCTCCTGCTCGGGAGTGCGGCGCTCGTTCCCGGTCGGCGAACGCCGCCTCGAGATCCTCCACGGGATCAACCTAGAGCTCTGCCCCGGCGAGCGCCTGGCGCTCATGGGCACCTCAGGGGCTGGCAAGACCACGCTCCTCAACATCCTGGGGCTCCTGGACCGTCCCACGGAGGGCTCTGTCACGGTCGCAGGCGAGGACGCCTGGAGCCTCAGCCCCAGGCGCAGGGCCAACCTTCGCAACGAGCAGATCGGTTTCGTGTTCCAGTTCTACCACCTGCTCCCCGAGCTCTCGGCCCTGGAGAACGCCATCCTGCCGGCGATGATCAAGCTCAGCCGCCGCGCCTACCGCTCGAGCCGCAAGGAGTTCGTCGACCGCGCCACGACCATGCTGACGCGCTTCGGGCTCGCGGACCGCCTTCGCCACCGGCCCTCCCAGCTCTCCGGCGGCGAGCAGCAGCGCATCGCGATCGCCCGCGCCCTGCTCCTAGACCCCCCGATCCTCATCGCGGACGAGCCCACCGGCAACCTGGACCGCGGGACCGGGGAGAAGGTCCTCGAGATCCTCCTCGACGAGCAGTCCGAGCGCGGCGTGGCCCTCATGCTCGTGACCCACGACGAGCGCCTCGCCAAGCGTTGCGAGCGTGTGCTCTACATGGAAGACGGCCTGATCCAGGCGGACTCCTCGGCCCCGATCCCGACCTGATCCTTCGCTAAATGTCCCGAGCGCGAAACGCCACGGTCTCCATCGGAATCACGGTCGCCTTGGTGTGGTCCGTGTGGATGTTCCTGATGCTGCAGGGGGAGCGCTTCGGCCTCTTCGCGGACAACTGGTTCATGAGCGCCACCATGGCGGTGGGCTCATTCATCGCTGGAGCCACCAGCGAAGGCGGCGGCGCTGTGGCGTTCCCGGTCATGACCCTCGGGTTCAAGATCCCCCCGAACATCGCCAGGGACTTCTCGTTGATGATCCAGGCGGTGGGCATGACGGCCGCCTCCTTCACGATCCTCTGGACGCGCACGCCGGTGGTCGTGCCCGCCCTGATCTGGTCGACCCTCGGCGGCGCCATGGGCGTCATCTTCGGCCTGGAGTTCGTGGCCCCCAACCTTCAACCGGCCTACGCAAAGATGCTCTTCACGGCGTCCTGGCTGGCCTTCGCCGTGGCCCTCTACTGGATCAACCGCTACCGCGACCGGGAGGTCCACACCCGGATCGAGCGCTTCCTGCCGCGCCACGCCCTGCTCCTGATGGGGTTCGGGGTCGTGGGTGGCGTCATCAGCTCCGTGACCGGCAGCGGGCTCGACATCGTGACCTTCTCCCTCCTGGTCCTGCGCCTGAGGATCTCCGAGGTGATCGCGACGCCGACTTCCGTGGTCCTCATGGCCGGGAACGCGATCGTCGGGGCGGTCTACCGCGGCGCGGTCCAGGGCGAGCTGGCCCCCGAGGCGTGGAACTTCTGGTGGGTCTGCGTCCCCATCGTCGTGGTCGGGGCCCCCTTCGGCGCCTGGTTCATTCGCTCCAGGAGCCGCCTCTTCGTCGCGCGGCTCCTGTATGGCTCCATCCTCGTCCAGTTCATCGCCGCCGTCCTGATCATCCCCCAGAGCCCGCGCCTCGTCGCGTTCTCCACGGCGACCTTCGCCCTGGGCGTTCTCGGCTTCTGGTACATGGCCCGCAAGGGTGTCCGGCGCCTGGAGTGGCTCCGGGACTCGATCGAGCCCAACTGACCGGAGCCGCGGCGGCCTCCGCCACGCCCCCCCTAGTCCTCGATCCGCTCGTCGAGTCGCCCGGCCCAGCCGAGCCGATCGCGGAGCCGCTGCCACGGGTCGAACGACGGGATCGTCAGCAGCGGGTAGGGCTCACGCGCGGCGCCGAGGAGGACCGCATCCCCCGACGAGAGGGCGGCCATACGCCGCCCGTCCACGTCCAGGGAGACCGGGCTCGGGGAGTCAATGACCGCCACCTCGAGCTCGGCGCTCGGATCGAGCACGAGCGGGCGCATGGCGAGGGCGTGGGCTGAGATGGGCGTCACCACCATCGCCCGCAACGCGGGGTCGAGGATCGGGCCGCCCGCGGCGAGGGAGTACGCCGTGGACCCGCTGGGAGTGGAGCAGATCAGCCCGTCCGCCCGATAGCTCGAGACGTCGCGCCCCGCGGACGAGAGCCGGAAGGCCGCCATCTTGGGCGCCTCCCCGCGCGAGATCACGACGTCGTTCATGGCGCACATGACGGCGGGCTCCACCTGGCCCGCTCGGCGGACGCGAGCCTCGAGCCGCATGCGGTGCTCCACCACCGCGCGCCCCTCGAAGACCTCGATCAGCCCCTCACGCCAGGCGGAGACCTCGAGCGAGGCGAGGAAGCCCACCCGGCCGAAGTTGATCCCGATGGTCGGGACCGGCCTCGCGTGGAAAGCGTTGGCCGCGGTCAGCACGCTGCCGTCTCCGCCGAGGACCACCACGAGGTCCACCTCGGCGCCCGCCACCGCCTCGCCGCTGTCCCGCAGGCCGCGGACGTCCGGGTGAACTGACACGGCCACGCCGCGGGACTCCAGGAACGATTCGACCTCACCGAGAGCCTCCTGGACCCTCGTCTTCTGCCCGTCCGC
The DNA here is from genome assembly GCA_938075305.1 of uncultured bacterium. Taxonomy (GTDB): domain Bacteria; phylum Planctomycetota; class UBA1135; order UBA1135; genus Saltatorellus. The sequence goes on along the minus strand of CALJGV010000014.1, from coordinate 55,559 downwards.
CAGCAGCAGGACGGAGCGGATCTTGCCGCCAGCCGGCTCGAAGCGTTCGCTCCCCGGCCGCGCACCGGGCGCGGCGAGATCTCCGCCGCTGGGGACGCTGTTGGAGCCGGGGTCGCGCAACGGACGCTGCGCCCTCAGGCGGTGACCTTGCCCAGGAGCTGGGTCACCACGCGGGTGACTGCCGGCGAATCAAGGCCCGCCGAGGAGAGCTGTTCCTCGCGGGTGGTCATGTGGTCCACATAGCGGTCCGGGATGCCGAGCACCCGCACCGAGGCCGCCCGACCATCGACCCGGATCCGAGCCGAGGCCTCGAGCACGGCGGAGCCGAAGCCCCCCGCGCGCTGGTGATCCTCGAGGGTGACCACGTGCCGGTAGCCCGCCATGTGGCGCGCCAGCAGGTCCTCGTCGACGGGCTTGGCGAAGCGCCCATCCACGACGCCGACCTGAACGCCGCGCTCGGCAAGCGACTGGGCGACCTCCAGCGCGGTGGACACCATCACCCCGTAGGCCCAGATCACCACGCCGCCCGCGTCACCGTCCCGCAGGACCTCGGCGCGGCCCACGACCATGGGCTCGCGCTCCTGGGCGGAGACCTCCTCCCGACCGGGGACCTTGCCCCGGGGGAAGCGCATGGCGAACGGGCCGTCGTGCTTGAGGGCGAGGCCCAGCATCCGGTCCACGTCCGTGGCGTCCCGGGGCGCGGAGAGCACCATGTTGGGCAGGGTCCGGAGGTAGGCGATGTCGAAGACACCGTTGTGGGTGGGGCCGTCCTGCCCCACCGGGCCCGCCCGATCGAGGGCGAACACCACGGGCAGGTTCTGGAGGGCGACCTCCTGGAAGACCTGGTCGAAGCCGCGCTGGAGGAAGGTGGAGTAGATCGCGGTCACGGGGCGGAGCCCCGCCTTGGCCATCCCCGCTGCCATGGCGATGGCGTGCTGCTCGCAGATCCCGGTGTCGTGGAACCTCGAGGGATGCGCCTCCTGGAAGCGGTCGAGCCCGGTCCCCGAGGGCATTGCTGCAGAGATCGCGTGGACGCGCAGGTCGCGGCCCGCGTGGTCGATCAGAGAGCGCGCGAAGACCTTGGTGAAGGCGGGGGCCTCGGGGGGCGCGTCGACGGGGGGCTCCAGCTTGCCCGGGGGCTTGGGGGCGGCGACCGCGTGGACCCGTTCGGGGTGATTGGGGCCGTCGGGGTGCCCCTTGCCCTTCTCGGTCAGTACGTGCAGCAGCACGACACCGTCGAGGGCGCGGACCTTCTCCAACACGTCCACCAGGCTGTTCACGTCGTGGCCGTCCACCGGGCCCACGTAGCGGACGCCGAGCTCCTCGAACACATGTCCGGGGACGAAGACGTGCCGCAGCACCTCGCCCATGTCGTCCAGCGCCTTGTCGACGCGGCGCCCGATGAGCGGGATCGCCTGGACCAGGCTCTTGGTCTCTTGCCCCGCGCGCTGGATCAGGCGGCTGCCGCGGATCTTCGTGAGGTACTTGGAGAGGGATCCGACGGACTTGGAGATGGACCACTCGTTGTCGTTGAGGATAACGAGCATCTTCGGGCGGCTCGCGCCCGCGTGGTTGAGCGCCTCGAAGGCGACCCCTGCGCCGAGGGAGGCGTCGCCAATCACGCTGACCACGTGCGGCGGATCCTGCTCCAGGGCCATACCAACGGCGAGCCCCGCTCCGAGGCTGATGCTCGTGCCCGCGTGCCCCGTGTGGAAGAGGTCGTAGGGCGACTCGTCGGGGTGCGTGAACCCGCACAGCCCGTCGGTGCGCCGGAGGGTGTCGAAGCGGTCCTTCCGACCGGTGAGGATCTTGTGCGGGTAGGCCTGGTGGGAGACGTCCCACACGATCCGGTCACGCTTGAAGTCGAAGACCCGGTGGAGCGCGGTGGTGAGCTCCACCACGCCAAGGTTGGAGCCCAGGTGCCCTCCGGTGCGCTGGACGCTCTCCAGCAGGAAGTCCCGGACCTCGTCGCAGAGCTGGGGGAGCTGCTCGCGGTCGAGCGCCTTCACGTCCGCGGGCCCGTCAATCCCGGGGAGGAGCGGCGCCAGCTCGGGCCCTTCCGCCCGGGTCTCTTCGGTGGTTCCGTCCAGTTGGCTCATGTCCGATCTCGCATCAGCAGGCTTTGCGTCCCATAGCTTAGGGCCCGCAGGGAGGCGAGAGCAGGGGTCATCACGACTTCCGGCGCAGCAGGAGCTCGATGAGACCGGCTCCGAGGCCGCCCAGTCCGAGGGCATTCGCGTGTATGTGCGCTTCAGACGCACGATGGGCTGCCTGGGCCTGGGCCCCCTCGAGGCCTAGGGCGGCGACCAGCGTCCCCTTGCCCGCCCCGAGGTCCTTTCCAGGGGTCTTCCCGAGCGTCTGGGCGTCGCCGGTCACGTCCAGCACGTCGTCCATGGCCTGAAAGCACATTCCCAGAGCGAGCCCAAACTCCCGGGCCTGGACCGCCCGCTCCGGGCCCGCTCCGCCCGCGATCGCCCCGAGCTCGGCGCTGGCGCCCAATAGCGCAGCGGTCTTGGTCCGGTGGACCTCCTCGACCTCGGGGAGGCCCAGGGACTGCCCCTCCCCCGCGAGATCCAGGGCCTGCCCCCCCACCATCCCCGCCGGCCCGCTCGCCCGGGCCAGCGCCACCGTCATGGCGGCTGCGCCGCGCGAGACGCCCCCTGTGATCTCGAAGGCGAGGGCCTGCAAGGCGTCCCCCACGAGGACAGCGGTGGCGTCCGAGTACGCGCGATGGACCGTGGGCCTGCCGCGGCGCAGGTCATCGTCGTCCATGCACGGCAGGTCGTCGTGCACGAGGCTGTAGGTATGGATGCACTCGACGGCCACGGCTGCGGCTGCGAGGTCCGCGGGCTCGGCCGACGCGCCGCCAACGAGGCGGACGAGCGCAGGGCGAATGCGCTTGCCACCTCCGATGAGGGCGTACTCCACGGCCTCCGCGAGCACGGACGGGCCGAGCTCCGCTCGACCAAGGAACCCCTGGAGGGCGTCCTCGAACCAGCGACGCGACTCGTCCAACCAGCGGGCCGCGGCGTCCACGTCCCCGCTCTGCGTGCTCAGGTCCAAGGGAGCTCCGCGGTCAGAAGGGGGTGTCGAGCTCGTCCATGCCGCCCCCGGCGGAGACGCCCTCGTCCCCACCGTCCGCGTCCGGGTCCTGGTCATGGTCGATGACCCCCTCGGCCGTCAGCTCCTCGACCTGGGCACGGAAGGAGGCGAGGCGCTCGCGGCACCCCTTCAGGAGCCCGACCCCCTCCTTGTATCGCTCCAGGGACTCCTCGAGTCCGAGGCCTCCCTCTTCGAGCTCGCCAACGACCTCCTCGAGGCGTTCCAGGCTCTCATCGAATGACGCCGGCGCTTCGTCCGGCCCTTTCTTCCCACGCTTCGCGCTCATCTGCGCAGTGTAGTCGTCGGGACGCGGAAGTCTCCACCGGCCCCGTCGAACCCTTCGAGGACCGACGCACGGGCAAGCTCCGAGGCGCCTGCGCTGTCGAGCACCTCGACCAAGCGGCGTCGGGCGGTTTCAGGGCGGAGCACCAGGGGGATCCGCAACAGGTTCCCCCAGTAGGGCTGCAGCACCGAGCAGCGGTAGATGCGGCGCCCGAGTCCCCGCAGGAACGCCCCCTCGTGTGCCGCCCCCGCGACCCGCTCCAGCTCCATCGGGACGAAGCTCGGGTAGCTGACCCACTGACCGCTCCCGAACCTGCCAAGGGCCTCGGCCAGCGCAGGCGTCATGGAGTCGCTCTGCAGCGCGCCTCGCACATCTCCACCGTGCTCCCTGAAGACCGCCGGCCCCAGGCCCAGGGACAGAGCCTCCCGCGAACAGGTCTCTGGGAAGGCAGCTACGAGCCCCTCGAGCAATGCCGCAGTGGAGGCCCCGACCGCGCTCTGCGCCGCCGCGGCGGCCAGCTCGGTCGCCAGCAGGTCCGATCGAGGGTCCTTCAGCCCCCCTAGCCGCGCGGCGGCCTGGGCGGCTCGGACCGCCGGGTCCGCCACCTCGGGATCCTCGAGGCGCGGGACCAGCTTGACGAAGGCGCCGCGGAGCTCGACACCGCTCGTCTCGGACAGCGCCGCGAGATTGGCGCGGGCTCCAAAGAGATCTCCGGCCGCGACGACCTGCGCGCTCTGCACGAGACCCAGAAGGAGCATGCCGGCCGTGGCGACCCGCGCCACTTGGTGCGTCCCTCCATCCTCGAGCCCGCGGCGTAGCGCAGGGCCTGCCGAGACCGCGACGAGGAGCAGGGAGGTATAGACCAAGGGCGCGAACCGAACGAACTGGATCCAGTGCCCCTCCGCCCTCGCGGCGGGCACCATCCCCGTGACGGCAGCCACCACCAGCCAGAGTGCCCCGAAGCCGAGGAGCAAGCCGAGCGTCCTGGTGCGTTCGCGTCCGGGCGGCACCGCGGCGAGCCCCGCTACCGACGCGGCCACGCCGAGCGCCAACCCGATACGGGCCGCCGTCGAGCTCAGCCCGGCGCCGATGGCGCCGAGGAGCCGCGCCGCTCCCCCCTCCTCTCCGACCTCGGCCCCGTGGATGTCCACGACCTCGGGCCCAACGCTGAGCGCCATCCAGAGCAGGGGGAGGAGACCGGCGAGCGTCGAGATCACCAGCGGCGGGGAGAAGATCCGCCGCCACCCCGTCGAGGCCAGGAGCGCGATGACCGCCAGCACCGCGAAGGGGACCTGGTAGCTGAAGTACGTCCCGAACCCGGAGGCGAGGCCGAGCCCGATGAGGACGCCCCGCTCGGGTCTGCTCCCCGCAGGCGTCCCGGCCACCCGCAGCCCGAGGTCGAAGATGATCGCCATCCACAGAAGGCTCTCGAAGTGGATGCCCACGTGCAGCAGTGACTCCCGCTGGAAGTGCGCCGGACCGAAGACCAGCAGCGCCCCAGCAAGCGTCGCGGCCCCGCGGCCTGCGTGCCGCCCCACGAAGGCCACGGTCATGGCGAGGAGCAGCATGCCCCACGTGATCGCCGCCGCCTTGTGCGCGAGGACGCTGGGACCCAGGAGCCAGAAGAAGGGGAGCTTGAACCAGCTCGCCACGAAGCCGCCCCCCTCGTAGGGGTGATAGGGCAGCCGCGCGAGTGGCACGTCAACCCCGCCCAGGATCCCTATGGAGACGGCTCCCTTCTCCATCTCCTCGCCGTAGAAGAACACGTCCCCCAGGGCGAGCACCATCAACAGGCGCACGCCCAGGTAGACGAGCAGGAGCACGGCGAGGATTCGGCGCATGGTCCCGAGGGTACGGAATCGGCCTCTCCGGTTCCCGTCGCTACCATCGGGGCCGAGTGTCTGACCCCAGCACCCCCTCCCCCGCCTCCGGATCCACGCTCCCGGGCACCCCCGGCGTGGCGCCTGGTGCCACGGATGGACCCTCACCGGGCTCGCCCCTCAGCGGATGGACCCGCGGTCGCCCGTGGGTGATGCTCGCCGGGCTCCTCCTCGCAACGCTGTGGGTCTGGGGCCCGAGGTCGATCCCCCCGGACCCCGGGCCGTCGTTCGATGACAGGGAGGCGATCGTGGGCAACCCGGTGGTCGACGGCTCCCTTCCTGCCACCGCGGCCTTCGAGCGGGACTACTGGCACCACATCGAGGACGCTGGGCACTTCCGCCCGCTGGCCTCGCTGCTGCTCCGCTGGGATCGGCGCGAGGGCCCTGGCGGCCGGGAGGCCGAACCCGACTGGCGGAGGTTCCGGCTCACCAACGTCGCGCTCCACGGCCTCATCGTCCTGCTCCTCGGCGCCGCCTTCATCCGCCTCGACCGCCGTCAGGGGGTCCCCGTCCCATGGATCGGGCTCGGGTTGCTCGCGCTCCACCCCGCCTGCGCCGACGTGGTCGCCTGGATCTCCGGCCGGACCTCCCTCGTCTCGGGCCTCGGAGCGGCCGTCGGGATCCTGGGGGCCACGCTCCTCTCCCGCAGGTCCCCGGCTCCCGGGATCTCTGCCGCGTCGGTGGCCTTCCTCGCCTGCGGGCTCGCGCTCCTGGGTAAGGAAGACGGCGTGGTCCTCGTGCCCATCCTGGCGGTCCTCATGGGCCGGCTGGCAGGGTACCGCTCGGGCCTCGGTGGGTTCATAGGGGGCCTCGCCGCGCTCGCGGTCGTCGCGGCGCTACGGCACGGGGCTCTCGGCTCGGCGCTGCCCTCTTCTCCATCGGCGCCGCTCGCGGGCCTCCCCCTGATCGACCGGCTCTCCGTGGGCCTGGCCGCCTGGTGGCGAGGGCTGCAGGAGCTCGCCACTCCCTGGGCCGCCTGGCCACCCTCGGTCCACCTCTCCGACCTGCAATCCAGCCCCGGAGCCTGGGCGCGAGCCGCCGCGCTGATCGTCGTCGGGCTCATCTCCACCCTGGTCCTCATTCGTCGAACCACCCGAGAGGAAGGCCGGTCGCGAGCGCAGGCGACAGCGGGACTCCTGAGCCTCGGCGCCGTGGGCCTGGCGATGGCGCCCCTGGTGCAGGTGGTCCCGGCGGGGGAACTGTTCGCGCCGCGCTTCCTATACCAGCCACTGATCCTGGGTAGCTACGCCGCCGCAGCGCTGGTGACCGCGGGCCTCTCCATGCTCCGCTCGCAGCGCCTGCGGGCCGCGGTCCAGGTGGGAACCCTGGTGGCCTGCGCGGCGGCCGTGCCCGACGCGGCCGCCGTCTACGCTGGGCGCGCCAGCTTCTGGCGCGCTCACCTCCCAGCCCACGCTGGCGACCCGCGGGTCTGGAATGACCTCGGGAACGCGGCGAGGGAGGCGGGGGAACTCACCGAGGCCCGGGCGGCCTTCGAGCACGCGGTGGCCCTCGACCCCGACTACAGCCGCCCGCGAACCAACCTCGGGACTCTGGCCCTCGCCGCGGGGGACCTGATCGAGGCCGAGCTGCAGCTCCGCGCTGCGGTGGCGGCCGGACCCGACAACCCGGTGGCCCGCGCGAACCTCGGGAACGTCCTCTTGCGCGCGAAGGCATACGACGAGGCGGTGGCGGAGTACGAGCGCGCCGTGGCGCTCGCGCCCGGGCGCGGCGCGTACCACCGCGGCCTCGGCCGTGCTCTGCGGGGTGCCGGAGACCGGGAAGGAGCCCGAGCCGCCCTCGAGCGAGCCCTCGCCCTGGATCCCGGGGACGATCGGGCCCGCGCGGAGCTGGAGCGGACCGCCTCCGACCGATAAGGCGCGCCCACGCACCACCGCAGCAGGAGCGCGGGAATCGGAGCGGGTTCCCGTTGTCGGCATCGGCCACCGGGCCTATATCTCTCCCCATGGTCTCGGTCCGGTGGAAGTCGAGGGTTCGCGGCGCCGTCCTCGCCCCGGGAGTGGCGCTCACGCTCGCGCTCATCCCCGCCGCTTGCGACGGCCCCTCGACCTACGAGGACATGCCGGGCGAGCAGATCTACAGCCGACTCTGCCTCCAGTGCCACGGAGAACAGGGTCGCGCGCTCCACGGCCGCGGCGGGAGCTACCTGGGCAAGCGGAAGTACTGGACCCGCGAGACCCTGCTCGAGTACCTCCAGGATCCGCAGGCCTACAAGCGCAAGGCCCCCCACCTCTCGGCCGCCAAGTACATGCCGCCCCTCAACAGGCACGTGCCCGCCGAGGCTCGCGGGCGCCTCGCGGACCATGTCCTCGGGTTGATGGACGCGCTCGACTCCGACCGGCGCTGACCGATCGGGCCAGCGAAGATGGGTCAGCCTCGCGCCTGCTCGTCGACGTAGGCGAGCTGGACGAACGGACCGTTGAGGAAGGTCTCCGTGGGCACCTCGGACTGGAGCAGCGGGCCCTTGTGTCCCCCCTCCAGCACGATGCGCAGGACCTCGGCAATGCCCGCCGCGGTGGTGGACTGGATCGCACGCAGCCGGCGCCCGCCGACCTCGATGCTCGGGCAGAAGAGCGCCGCGCGCTCGGCGCGGAGCGCCCCGTCCTTGTCCCGCCCCTCGACCGAGGCGTAGACCACGACGAGGTCGTCCTCCACGTGAGGGATGGCCGACTCCATGGCGTCCTGCAGGCGCGCCGGACGGTCGTCCCCGTCGGGGATCCCCGCGAGGACACCCTCGACCCACTCGTAGTGACCGGGGTGGCGAAGCGTCTTGTAGTCGAGGTCGCGCACCTTGCCCGCCAGGGCCTCGGGGAGGTCCGCCGCGCCTCCTGAGGTCAGGGCCTCCTCGAAGGGGAACCCGTGGAGCAGGACGGTCTTGCGCTCCGTGAGCGACGGCAGTTCCACCGTCTTGAAGTCGCGCACCGCGATGGCGTCCTTGACGTACTCCGTGGCCACCCCAACCGGGCTCCAGGTCCACCCGTAGAAGTGCGGCTCGGTGGCGTGGCGCGTGATGGCGCCCACACGCATCTCCAGCTTGTCGACCGTGTCCACGCCCCAGGCCGCGGTGGCGCGCTGGAACAGGTCGTTGCCGAGGATGTTGATGTAACCCGGCGCGAGGCCGCACTGGAGCGCGAAGCAGGTCTCCGCTCCCTCGGCGATCGCGAGAACCTCGTTGGTCTCGGCCACGTACTCCGTCAGGTTGAGGTAGTGGCAGCCGTGCTCCTTGGCGAGCCGGGCCATGCGCGGCGCCTGGGCTCCGGGGAGACAGTCGAGGATGGCGGAGGCCCCGTCGAGGATGCCGCCCAGCTCGTCGCTGCTCCCGCTGGCGGGCATGGTGATCCCACGGGCCGCCGGGGCATCCGTGGGCACGTCCACGTTGGCGAAGGCGCACGCGTCGTCCGCTGCCGCCTGGGAGAGGTCGCCGAGGACCACCTCAGCCGCCATGCCCGCGTCGTTGCGGAGGAGCAGAGCGAGGGCACGGCCGATGCCGCCAGATCCGGCGATGAAGATGGTCGGACGGTTGGACATGGGAGTTCGGATGGGGTCTGGATTCCGGAAAACGGGCGAGGAGGATAGCCGATAGCCCCTCCGGCCGAGCCCCGGCGGAGGGCGAATCTACCCCTCGGACCGCCCCCAGGCCCGATGGGGAGTCGCAGGGCCGCCCCGGTGGCTCGTCCTGAGCGCACCGTGACTCAGGCGGATACGGGTTCCTGGGAGCCCGCCTCTCCGCCAGGCCGCCCCTCGGGTCAGGCCTCGTCCCAGACGAACTCCACCGGCATCTCGACCGAACTGCCGAGGGTCGCGTGCACCGGGCAACCGAGGGCCGCCTTCTCCAACGCGGTCCGAGCTTGGGCGTCGAAGGTCCCCGGGATCTCGATGGTCACCTCGATGCGCGCGATCCGCCGCACGGGGTCGGCGGCCATGACCTTGGTGGCGGAGGCGGTGGCACGGGTTAGGTCCCACCCGTGCCGCTCGGCCACGATGCCCATGATCGTGAGCATGCAAGAGGCGAGCCCGGTGGCGACGAGGTCCGTGGGCGAGAAGGACTCACCCCGCCCCTGGTTATCCACCGGCGCATCGGTGACCAGGGTCGTATCGGATTGGAGATGGCTCGCCTCGGTCCGAAGCTCACCGCGATAGCTGCTCTTGATCGTCGTCATGAGGGTGGGCGCTCAGCGCCCGTCGTGGAGGATCTCTCCGTTCACCACGGTCATGAGGACCGTGGCCGTCAGTGCCCTGGCCGCGTCCCCCCACTCGAGCTGGGTGAGGTCCACGTCCAGGACCGTGAGGTCGCCACCATAGCCCCTGGCGAGCAACCCGCGACGATCATCCTGGGTCGCCGCGAAGGCCGCCCCCGAGGTCATCCCGCCAAGGGCCTCGTTCGCCGTCAGGCTCTGCCCCGGGACGAATCTCGAGCTCGTCGGAGCGGCCGCCGCTCGGCGGCTCACGGCGGTGAAGAACGTGGCCCGAGGATCAGCGGCGCCCGTCGGGTACCCACTCCCGAGCGCGAGGGGCTGGGACGCCGCCTCGGCCAGGCTCCGCCACGGCTGCAGCCCGAGGACCCGGTCCTTCCCCAGCCGATGGCCCGCCCACCCCGCCTGGCCCCCAAGCCGAGCGGGCTGCAGCGAAGGCACCGCCCCCAGGGACCGGAGGCGGTCACGCTCCACGGACCGCCACAGGTCAAGGCCCTCGAGCCGGGGGCGGAGCCCGATGAAGCCGGGGCAGTCCCCACGCGCGCGGTCGAGGATGTCGAGCGCCTGCCGAACCGCCCGGTCGCCCGCGCACTGGAGCGCCGGTTGCCGCCCTGAGCGTGCGGCCTGGACCACCAGGTCGCTCGCCCGCGCGAACTCGAAGGAGAGCTGCCCGCGCTGACCAGGCGCGTCGGCGTAGGCCCCTTCCAGGGCGGCGCTCCGCACCGCGAGGGAACCATCCAGACGGAGGGAGACGCCCACCGCCTCGAAGCGGTCTTCTCCGGAGGGGTCACGCTCCCAATCCCGCCACTGCTCGCCGGTGACCTCTACTCGGGCATCCACGAAGCCGACGACCCTGATCCGCAGCCGGCCATCGGCGCGCAGGAGCGCCAGCGCACTCGCGCCGGCGGCGTCGAGCTCCGTGATGTGAACGCAGGTCACACCAGCCCGAAGGAGGGTCTCCTGGGCCCGCAGGATCCTTCGCGTTCGGTCCTCCGCGGTCGGCGAAGGCAGCCCCGCGAGGGCCGCGGCGGCCTCGGCCCCCCGAAGCCAATCGCCGGACGACGACGCCCCGGGCTCCCCGACCCTGGCGCGACCCGCCTCGTTGAAGAGGACGCCATCCCCGGTCAGGTCGCGCAGGATCACCGGGTGCTGGGGCAGCACCCTGGAGATCGCCGCCGCGAGCCCCGCTCGCTCCTGGGCAGACCCGCCGCCGACGCGGGTGGAGTCCCACCCGAACGCCTGGACCCAGCGACCCGCGGGGAGCACCGCCGCCCGCTCCTGGAGCGCCTTGAGGAGCGCTGCCTCCCCGGAGCATCCGGCCAGGTCCACCTGTTCGAGATCGCGACCGAGACGCTCGAGCTGGCCATTGGCGTCCTGGAAGCCCGGGTAGATGAAGCCCCCGGTGAGGTCCACGCGCCGGGCACGGCGGCCCGCGTCGGTGGAGGCGAGCTCTCCTTCGGCACCGATCGCAACGACTCGCCCTCCCTCCACGAGGACCGCCGCCCCGCGAACGGGTCCCCTCAGCGCCTCCGCGCGCCTCCCGTCGAACCCGGCGAAGACCGTCGCTCCGGTGAAGAGGGTGCCCTCCTGCGCCGCCGTCCTCCCGAGGGCGACCTCGGACCCGGCGACGAGCACGATCCCGAGGAGCGCGAGCCATTGGAGGAGCCGGGGCATGTGTCGCATGGGGAGAATCCGGACCGGCCAGCGGCGTTGGAGCTCGGGGGAAGGGCAGGCCATGGTGCCCCGGCGACGGCAATGGGCGCAAGGCCTGCCCGACGGCTCAGCCCCCCCCGCCGGGTCCTTCGAGGCTACACTCCCCCCATGAACGATCCGACCGACACCCTCCCGCTCGCGGGGCGACGCGCGCTGGTGACCGGAGCGTCCTCAGGTATCGGGCGCGCCACGGCCAGGGCCCTGGCCGGGGCAGGCGCAAGCGTGCACCTGGTGGCGCGGCGAGAGGAGCGACTGGCAGAGCTGGCCGAGGAGCTCGGCGCTGACGCCTCGTTCTCGGCCGCGGACGTCCGCGACGCCGGAGCGGTCTCCCCGATCTTCAAGGGCCAGGCCTTCGACCTCGTGGTCGCCAACGCCGGCCTCAGCAGGGGCGTTGCGCCCCTGCACGAAGGGGACACCGACGACTGGGCCGAGATGATCGACACCAACGTCAAGGGCGTGCTCCACACGGTGCGCGCTGCGCTCCCCGCGCTACGCGCCGCGGGCCAGGGCGACCTCGTCCTTCTCGGGAGCGTGGCCGGCCGCCAGGTCTACCCCGGGGGCAACGTGTACAACGCATCCAAGCACGCGGTGCGGGCCATCTACGAGGCCCTGCGCCTGGATGAGTTCGGCTCGGGGATCCGCTTCACCACGGTGGACCCCGGCCTCGTCGAGACCGAGTTCAGCCTGGTCCGACTCGGCGACCAGGAGGCAGCCGACCGCGTCTACGACGGAATGACCCCCCTCACCCCGGAGGACGTGGCGGACGCAATCCGCTACGCCGTCACCCGCCCCCCCCATGTGAACATCGGAGAGATCGTCCTCTGGCCCTCGGAACAGGCCAGCACCAGGGACGTCCACCGAAGCGGCCACTGAGCCGACCCAACGAAGAAGAACCCCCAATGTCCCAAGACTCCCTCGACAAGGAAATCCAGGCCGCCCTAGACGGCGTCGACCTCCAGGCCCTCGGAAACTCGCCCGAGGAGGACGGCATGGACTCTGGCTCCAAGGCTGGACGCGGCAAGGACGACCTCATGCCCGGTACGGTCGCCGGGGTGAGCGGCGACGACGTCATCGTGGACCTCGGCCCGCGAATGCAGGGTGTCTGCGCCCTCGTCGAATTCGATGAGAAGCCCAACGTCGGCGACCGCTTCCGCTTCATGCTGCGTGGCCGGGAGGACGACCTGTGGTTGCTCTCCATGCGCGCCGCCAAGGAGCTCGAAGCCTGGGAGCAGCTCGAGGTGGGCTCTCGCACCAAGGCTCGGGTCACGGGGCAGAATCAGGGTGGGCTCACCCTCAAGATCGGAGCCCACGAGGCGTTCATGCCCATGAGCCAGGTCTCGATCCGCCGGGACGTGGAGGGCTCCGAGGTGCTGGGCCAGACCCTCGTGTGCGAGGTCATGGAGATCGACCGCTCCCGCAATCGCGTGCTGCTCTCCCGCCGCCGCGTCGAGGAGAGCGAGCGTATGGAGGCGATCGCCGAGAAGGTCGGCGGCCTCGAGCCCGGCGCGAAGATGAAGGGCAAGGTCATGCGCATCGAACCCTTCGGGGCCTTCGTCGACATCGGCGGCGTGGAGGGGCTGGTCCACGTCAGCCAGATCTCCCGCAAGCGCGTGGAGAAGGTGGACGAGATCCTCAAGGTCGGCCAGCAGGTCGACGTGATGATCCTCGAGCTGAAGGAGGGCGGGAAGAAGATCGCCCTCGGCATGAAGCAGCTCGAGCCGGACCCCTGGGACGAGGTGCCCCACAAGCTCAACATCGACGGCCAGGTCACCGGCAAGGTGACCCGGCTGATGGACTTCGGCGCCTTCGTCGAGGTGCTCCCTGGCGTCGAGGGGCTCCTGCACATCTCTCAGATCTCCACCGAGCGGGTGGTCAACCTGCAGAAGGTGCTCTCCGTCGGCGAGGAGGTGACGGTGCGCGTCACATCGATCGACCCCGGATCCCAGCGCATCAGCCTCTCCCGACTGGATCCGCGCGGGGCGCAGATCGGCTCGGAGGACTCCGTGGAGACCTCGACGATCCAGCAGGCCCTCGACAGCTCTCGGGGCAACCTTGGGACCAACCTCGGGGACCTGTTCAAGAAGGCCCTGGGCGACAGCTGAGACCTCAGGCGGCGGACAGCGCCCCGGGAGGCAGGATCAGCAGCGCCTCAACGGGCGCGCCGGATCCAAGTTGCAGGGCGGCGCGGCTCACCACGAGCGGCGCCCCCTCTTCATAGTCGAAGCGCGGCGGGACCGACTCCTGGACCCCCTGGCACCCCTCGAAGTCCACCTTGACCCCAGTCGAGCCCTGGATACTCATGGACGACTGCAGCGCCCCCGCGACGAACGAGCCGACCTCAAGGATCGCGTCCCGAATGGGGCCGGCAATCTCGCCCTTGGCCTTGAGCTCCTCGATCTGCTGGGGGCCAGCCATCATGAGGTTCCCGCCGAGGCAGATCGACTCTTCGAGGGGCAGCATGAAGGCCCCGTGCTCGACCCGGGCGCCGGCCTCGAGCGAGAAGCGGAATGAGACGTGGATGCTGCCGGCCGCTGCAGGTCGATCCGTGCGCTCCTCCACGGTGATCCCGCTCACCTCGATGTCGCTATCGCTGAGCATCGAGAGATCGCCGGCGATCCGCCGGAACATCCTGGCAGCGGTCGCGCCGTGTGTTTCGAGGTCCGTCTTCACCACGGGAGAGCCATCGTCCCGGCTCCCCGTGGATCTGTAGTCACAGCCCTGGGCCCTGGCATCCAACGGGGCACTGTCCCGCGTTGATCCACGGTCGGCGCCGGCGGGGGCGCTAGTAGGACTCTTCCTCGCTGGGGAAGTCGCGACCCCTGACATCCGCGGTGAAGCGCTCGAAGGCGCCGCGCATCTCGTCAGCGAAGTTGCCGTAGCGACGCACGAAGCGTGGGTTGAAGCGAGTACAGATCCCCAGCATGTCGTGGCTCACGAGGATCTGCCCGTCGCAGCCACCGCCGGCCCCGATCCCGATCACAGGGACGCTCACGCTCTCCGTCACCTCCTTGGCGAGCGCGGCGGGGACCTTCTCAAGGACGATGGAGAAGACGCCCGCCTGCTCCAGCAGCTTGGCGTCCCGGCGGAGCTCGTCCGCCTCCTCATCATCCGTGGCCCGCACCTGGTACGTCCCGAACTTGTGAATGGACTGCGGCGTCAGGCCGAGGTGCCCCATGACGGGGATACCGACGTCCACGATCCTGCGGACGGTCTCCGCCACGACGCGTCCGCCTTCGAGCTTGACCGCCTCGGCGCCCGCCTCCTTCACCATGCGCCCGGCGTTGCGCAGCGCCTCGTCCGAGTTCACCTGGTACGACATGAAGGGCAGGTCCGCCACGACGAGCGCTCGCTCGACCCCGCGGCGGACGAGCGACGCGTGATAGACCATGTGCTCCATGGTGACGGTCACGGTGGTCTCGAGCCCCTGCATGACCGTGGACACCGAATCTCCGACGAGGATCAGGTCCACCCCCGCCTGGTCCAGCAGCTGGGCCATGGTGTAGTCGTAGGCCGTGAGCGCCGCGATGGGCGTGCCGGCCTCCTTCATCTGCGTCAGGAGGTTGGTCGTGACCTTGCGGCCGCTGAACTCCGAGGAGTCGGCGCCGCTGTGCTCCGGGTGCTGGGACATGGACGAGGTTGTACCAACTCCGACAGCGCAGCGGCGCCGCCGGGCGGCATCAGGGGGCGGGGGCCGTCCCGGATCGGTTCCCACCGGACACCGCCGCCTGCGCGGCCCGGGCCCCGTCGATCGCCGCGCTCATGATCCCGCCCGCGTATCCGGCCCCCTCGCCGGCGGGGTAGAGGTTGGAGAAGCCCTGGGCCCGAAAGGAGCCGCGGTCCCGCGGCAATCTGACCGGCCCGGAGCTGCGGGTCTCGATCCCCACGAGCAGTCCCTCCCCTCCGGCGAAGCCCGGGATGGCGCGCTCGAAGCGACCGAGCGCGCCCTCGATGGCATCGCGGACCCGACCCGGGAGGAGCTGGTCCACCCGTGCGGCGGTCGCGCCGAACCCGTAGCTGGTCCGCAGCTCCCCCGACGACCGCCTGCCCTCGAGGAAGTCGGAGGCGCGCTGGGCAGGGGCAGCGTACGTCCCGCCACCCGCGTCGAAGAAGCGGCGCTCCAGGTCCCGCTGGAGGTCGACGCCAGCCATGGGGCCCGTGAACCCGAGACTGGCCACCGCGGCAGGGTCGAGGGTCGTGACAAGGGCGGCGTTCGCCCACCGGGAGGAGTGGCGCGAGTTGCTCATCCCGTTGGTGCAGAGGCCGCCCGGCTCGCTCACGCTGGCAACGATCCGCCCTCCGGGGCACATGCAGAACGAGTGAGCGGGGACCTCCCCCCTGCTCTGGAGGTTGTAAGAGGCGGGACCCAGCACGCCGCCCCGCGGGTCAGCGCCATAGCGCCCCCTGGTGATCAGCTCCTGGGGATGTTCGATCCGCACGCCCACCTGGAACGGCTTGGCCTCCATCACGACCCCCGCCTCCGCGAGCCAGCCCCAGGTGTCCCTCGCGCTGTGCCCGATCGAGAGCACAAGGGCGTCGAGCTCCAGGTCGCCCTGGGTCGTCCTGAGCGCCCGAACCCCGCGCCCCGCGACGCCGTCGTGACACTCCACGCCCACGGCGCGGACCCCGTACAGGAAGCGCACACCCAGCTCCTCGAGCCGCGCGCGCAACCGCGGGAGCATGCGGTGCAGCACGTCGGTGCCGATGTGTGCCCGCGCGTCGAAGGCGATATCGGCGGGGGCTCCGGCCCGGACGAGCTCGTCGATGACCGCCGTCTCCAGCGCGTCGGAGACCCGTGTGTAGAGCTTGCCGTCCGAGTAGGTCCCCGCGCCGCCGTCGCCGAACAGCAGGTTATTGTCGAGGTCGGGCTCGGCGCCCCTGTGGAACGCGACGACCTTCCGACCCCGGTGCTCGATGGCCTCGCCCCGCTCCACCAGGGTCACATCGGCGCCCGAAAGGGCCCCGGCGAGGGCAGCGAAGAGGCCTCCAGGCCCCGCCCCGACCACCACCAGCCGGCCGCCGGCCCCCTCCACCTCGAGGGTCGCGGGCGCGGGGGTCGCCGCCACCTTTCCCGAGCGCAGGAGCCTGCGAAGCTTGGGCCCCCGCGGGCCGTCGGGGACGACCAGGTCCACCTGACACACGAAGTGCAGGTCACGGCCGCGGCCACGGGCGTCCACCGAACGCCGAGCGAAGCGCTGGCTGCGAACGTCCCCGGGATCGACCCCTACGGTCCTTGCGGCGCGGATGAGGACCTCCCGGTCCGGCTCATCCAGCTCCTGACGAAGCCCCGAGACCCTCCAGGCGACCCAGCCACGCCCCATTCGATCTCCTTCCCTGCCCATGCCGACGGTGTGGCCACAGTCTAATGGGAGCGCGCGGTGGGCCGGGGGCCAGTTCGACCCGTTTGGAGGACTGCGCCCGGGTCAGGCGGCCGATGCTGCCCAGGGGCGGGGGCCGGTAACGGGCTCCGCTCCGACCCAGACCACCTGGCGTTCCCACCATGAAGATGAACCACCTCCTCCAGGCCACCCTCCTCCTGCTCGTCGTCGCCGCTACCGGCTGCCACACCGTCTCCTCCGCGCTCATCGTCCCCGAGGACGTCGCGGTCTCCCGCGCCCTGGGTGGGAGCGTGCAGATCGTCGCCAGCGGCTCGCAGAAGCAAGGCCATTTCGGCCCCCCGATCGTGGGCGCAGACGACCTGGAGGCCGCGCTCACCGAGGTGATCCTCAGCTGCGGGCTCTACGATGAGGTCCTCTCCGGGGCCGGGGCCCGCCACCTGCTGGAGGTCGAGGTGATCGAACTCGTGGAGCCCGAGGTCGGCTTCGACACCAGCACCGAGGTGACGCTCCGCTGGACCCTCAAGAGCGGCGACGGGGAGCGGACCCTCTGGGTCGAGTCCATCGCGACCTCCGCGAGCATGAACTCCTACGAGGAGATGGACTCCTCGCTCCGTCCCCAGCTGGTGATGGAGAAGGCCATGCGGGACAACCTCGCCGAGGGCGTCCAGGCCCTCTCGGCCGCGGCGCCGAAGGCCCCTTGAGCCCTGAAGGCACACCGAGCGACGGCGCCCCTGACGGGGGGGCCGACGGAGACCAGCACGAGCTACCCGAGCTGCACCCGAAGGGCCAGCTGAGGGCCCTGCTGGACGCGCCGGACCGGGACCGCTGCCCCGGGGCCCGGCCTGTGGTCTCGGTCCACGAGGATGATGACCCCGACTTCATCGCCGAGGTCAACGCCCGCTGCGTCGCGGCCCCCCGCCTCGAACGCCGCGGCGTCTTCCACGGGAACTGGGCCGAGCTCCACGACCAGGACAGCTTCTTCCCCCGCGAGCCGCTGCCAGCCCTCGCCCAGCGATGGGAGCAGGCCCGCCCCATCGTCCTTCACGACGTGCTCGACGACGAGCTGCTGGACGGGGTGAGCACCGACCGTTGGTCCGAGGAGCTCCGCTCGGACGGCGGGCTCGAGCGCTTCCTCCATGCCCGGACCGCCGAGCTCGCGCCGGAGTACCGCGTGGCCGGCGCCCGGCATCCGGCCACACCGGACGAGCGGGATCTCGAGAGCCGCGCGATCTGCTGGCGCGCGCCCAAGGACCGTCCCACCCGCGGGCCAGGTGCCATCGACGACCTCTGGGCAAAGACCCAGCGCCTGTCCACCCACCCCGGCGATGCCTCGCTTCGAATGCGCCTCGCCTTCGGGGACGAGGTCGAGGACGACGCCAGCCGTGACATGGCCCGGCACCGGGCCGTGAGCGAGCTCGCCAATCGCCTGCTCCCTGAGGTAGCGGCGCTCAACACGGACCGCGAACTCTCCGGCCTCCTGGCGGAGTGGATCCGGGGCCGGCCCCTCCTGACCCAGGCCATCGCCTACTGGAACGCCCCGGGCGGCGGGGCCCGGTTCCACCACGACGCCTTCGACGAGCCCACCCGGGGCGGGCAGCGAGGCGTGCTCTACGCCCAGCTCACGGGCGCCACCGCCTGGATCGCCCTCTCCACCGACGACCTCGCGCGCCGTGCGCTGGAGTTCGTCGAGTTGCTCGAGGACGGAGAGTTCCCCTGGCTCGTCGACGGGGCGGAGGGTGGAGCGGCCCAGCTGGAAGCCTGGGGGCAGGTGCTGCGGGACCCAGCGCGAGCCCGAGCCGAGCTGAGCGCCCCGGGCGGCGGGGCCCTCGGCCCGCTCATCGACCGCGGGCCCGAGTTCACGTCCCTGCTCGCCGACGCCGGCCACGGTTACGTGGTCGCCGCGGGCGACGTGATCCTCCTCCCCAACCATGGCCTGGGGCTGACCTGCATGCACTCCGTGTTCTGCGCCAGCGACGAGGAGGCCTTCAGCCTGTCCCTGGCCATCCGCGAACAGGAGCGCCCCGGCCAGCCGGCGGCGGGATCGGGTCGCCGCGGAGGCGGGGGTCGCCGGCGCGGAGGCGGACGCCGGGGCAGTCGCCGGAGGGGAGGCGGGGCCCGTCCCGGATCGAGCCGGAGGAGATGAAGTCGATCCAGCCTCGACTCCGCGTCAGCCTACGGTCGATTCCCCAAGTGGGTATCCTCTCCCCTCCGCATGGTCGACTCCATCGAACGTACCTCCTCGGCGCCGCCCCTCAGGGGCCCGCACTCCCACCTGGGCCCGCTCCCCGCCGCCGCCGAGCTGGCCCCGGTGCTGGAGGCTCTCGGTCAGTCCCTGGACACGCTGCTCCCCCTCGGGGACCCGGGACCGCGAGGGCCGCGCTTCCACGTGGTGGGCCCCGAGGAGGTCCTCGTGGGCAAGCGACTCCGCACCCTCGACGCGGACCTCGGTGAGACCGATGCCCTCCTGCTCGTGATCATGGGCCAGCCGGAGCCCGGGCGGCTCGCCACCTGGCGCAACGCCCTCTGGCCGCTCCTCCACGTCAACCGGGTCGCCACCCTGGACCAGGGCGCCCTGACCCTGCGGACCCTCGGCAGCAAGGAGCAGACGACCGTGGCCTGTGACATGAAGCTCTCCGTGCTCGTCGGGTACCGCAGAGCCCACATCATGTCGGCCGGGGAGACCGTCACCAAGTTCGACCAGAACGCGTCCGGCTGGGACGGGCGGCCTGGCAGCGCCGGCTACCCTCACTTCCGCTGGATGCGAAGGCACGTGGGCCGCTTCGTGACGCCCCGGCTCGTCCGCGACGATCCCACCGGGCAGATCCGCATCCTCGACTTCGGATGCGGCGCCGGATGGACAGGGCTCGAGGCCGCGGCGGCGTGCCCGGGAGCCCACCTGTCGGCCTTCGACCCGAGCCCGGAGATGGTGCGCATCACCGGAGAAAACGCCGCGAAGATCGGCATCGAGAGCTTCGAGGGGCGCCCCGGCTTCGGCGAAGCCCCTCCCTTCCCCGCGGAAGGAGAGGAGCCGTACGACCTCGTCATCAGCTCCGGCGTCGTGAGTTTCTCACCCAATGTCCCGGCGTGGCTCGACGGACTGCTGGTCACCTTGGCACCGGGGGCGGACCTGATCATCGGCGACATCAACCCCCACTCTCGCGGGTTCGAGCGGCGGCGCCGCCGCAAGCCCTTGCTGCCGGTGCGTGAGATGAACGCGCGACCCCGCGAGGAGATCCGGCGTGAGCTCGAGGCCCGCGGCCTCGTCCACCTGCGCAGCGGCGCCTACCAGCTGACCCGCCCGGTCCCGGAGGCCATGCACGTGAACGAGACGCGCCTCGGCGGCGTCCTCACGCAGCCGCTGTTGGCGGCCAACCGAATCGCGACCTTCGTCGACGCCTCGTTCGGCTCACCCATGCAGGACCACTTCGACTCCTGGGTGATGCACCTCCGCCGGCCGGAAGAGGCCAGCTGAGACGGGGCCGCGCGGGGCTCAGGCCCCGCCGGCGCTCTCTTCAGCCGCGTCTGTGGGCACCGCGTCGCCCGCCGCAGAGTCGCCCGCCGCAGAGTCGCCCGCGGCAGAGTCGCCCGCCGCGGTCCCTTCCGCCGCGGTAGCCTCCGGAGCAGCCGGCCCGGACGCAGCCGAGCCACCAGGTCGGGCGGCGCCGAAGTCGATGAGCCGTGCGAGCATGTTCCGCATCTCGTCACGCGAGACGATGACGTCGACCTGTCCCTTCTCCAGGAGGAACTCGGACCGCTGGAAGCCCTCGGGGAGCTCCTGTTTGATCGTGCTCGCGATCACGCGCGGACCTGCGAACCCGATCAGGGCACCGGGCTCCGCGAGGGTCAGGTCGCAGACCATGGCGAACGACGCCGTCACCCCCCCGGTGGTCGGGTGAGTGAGCACGCAGATCGAGTATCCGCCGTCCTCGTTCAGCTTGGACAGCGCCGAACAGGTCTTGGCCATCTGCATGAGGGACAGCATCCCCTCGTGCATCCTCGCGCCGCCAGATGCGGTGAAGAGGATGAGGGGCTTGCCCTCCTTCCGAGCCACGTCGCAGCACAGGGCGATCTTCTCTCCTACGACCTCGCCCATGGAGCCGCCCAGGAACTTGAAGTCGAGCACGCCCAGCACGACCGGGCGGCCCAGGACCTCACCGCGCCCGGCGATGAGCGCCTCGTTCTGCCCGGTGCGCTTCACCGTCCGATCGATCTTGTCCCCGTAGGAGCCCGAGTCCACGAAGCCGAGGCGGTCCATGGCCACGATCCCGGAGAAGAGCTCCTCCCAGGTCCCCTCGTCGAGGGTGTGCCGCACGCGGTCCGCGCCAGGCATCGTGAAGTGGAAGCCGCATGCGGGGCAGGTGTACGACTTCTCCACCACCTCCTTGCGATAGATCGTCGCGCTGCAGCTCTCGCATTTGAGCCAGAGCCCGCCGGGCATGTCCTTCTTCCGAAAGCGCAGGCGGCTCATCCGCCCGTCGCCGCCCGCCTCGCCTTCCCCTGCGCTGGGTGCGTCCTTCGACATGCTTGTATCGCTCATCCGGCCTTGGCCTCGGAACTGGATGCTGCGATCGCGCTGGCTCGGAAGCCCTCGATCGCGGCCTTGCGGTCAGGCGCACCGAAGATCGCCGAGCCCGCCACGAACACGTCCGCGCCAGCCTCGGCGCAGAGCGGGATCGTCTCGGCGTTGAGCCCGCCGTCCATCTCGATGTGCCCCTGGAATCCCTGCGCCCTGAGCCAGCGCGTCTTGTCGAGCACGTGCTCCATGAAGCGCTGGCCCCCGAAGCCAGGAAAGACGCTCATGACGAGCACGAGGTCGACCTCGTCGAGGATCTCGCCGAGGGGCTCCACAGGGGTGTTGGGGTTGATGGAGACGCCGACCTTGGCCACCCCCGCCTCGCGGAAGGCGCGGTTGGCGAGCCGGGCCCCGCGCGCGGTCCCCGACCCCACGGTCTCCCAGTGATAGGTGAGGACGTGGGCGCCGGCCGCGGCGTACTCCGTGGCGTAGGCCATGGGGTTCGACACCATGAGGTGCACGTCCAGGGGCCGCTTCGCCGCACGCCCCATGGCGGCGACGATGGGCGGGCCGAAGGTCATGTTCGGCACGAAGTGGCCGTCCATGACATCGACGTGGTGCCAGTCGGCACCCTCCTGCTCGATGGCCGCCATCTCCTCGCCAATGCGGGAGAAGTCACAGGAGAGCAACGACGGAGCGATGATCGGGCCGGAGCCCGGGGACAGATCGGGGAGAGGGGATCCCATGGGCCCTATCCTAGGCTCGGAGGGCCTCGATTCCCGGCAGTACCTTGCCTTCCAGCAATTCGAGGGAAGCTCCCCCACCCGTGGACACGTGATTCACGGCGTCCGCGAGGCCCAGGAGGTGGATCGCAGCCACCGAATCACCCCCGCCGACCACCGTGGTACCCGCGCAGGCCGCCATGGCCTCTCCGATGGTCTCGGTGCCCTTGCGGAACCGCTCCATCTCGAAGACCCCCATCGGACCGTTCCAGACCACGGTCCGCGCGGCCTTGACCCGCTCCGCGTAGAGCTCCTGGGTCCTGGGCCCGATGTCCAGCCCCATCCATCCATCGGGGATGTCCACGCCCACCTCCTTGGCCTCGGCGTCCGCGGCGAACCGGTCGGCCACCACATGGTCCACGGGCAGCAACAGGTCGACGCCGCGCTCCGCGGCTTTCTCGAGCGCCGCGCGGCACATGTCGAGGCGGTCGTCCTCCACGAGGGAGGACCCCACGTCGTGCCCCTGCACCTTCAGGAAGGTGTAGGCCATGCCGCCCCCGACGAGAATGGCATCGCAGCGGTCCAGGAGACTCTCGATGACCGTCAGCTTGTCGCTCACCTTCGCCCCGCCAAGGATCGCCACCAGCGGGCGCTGGGGCGCGTTGAGCACGCGCTCGAAGGCGGCACACTCGCTCTTGAGGAGCGAGCCCGCGGCGGAGGGGAGAAGAGCCGCCACGCCGGAAACCGAGGCGTGGGCACGGTGGGCCGCCCCGAAGGCGTCCCCGACGAACACGTCCCCGAGACGGGCGAAGCCGGCCGCGAGGTCCGGGTCGCCCTTGGTCTCGCCCGGGTGGAAGCGCACGTTCTCGCAGAGCACCACCGCGCCCGCGGGGGCCTCGGAGACCGCCCGCTCGACGGCTGCCCCGACGCTCTCCTGGAGGGTGATCACCTCGGAGCCGAGGAGCTCCGCGAGTCGAGCCCCGATGGGGCCGACGCGGAGCGACTCGACAACCTGCCCCTTGGGGCGGCCGAAGTGGACGAGTACCACCGGCCGCCCCCCCCGGGCGAGGATCTCGCGCAGGGTCGGGAGCGCCGCGCGGATGCGCGTGTCGTCCGTGATATCCCCGGCCTCGTTGACCGGAACGTTGAAGTCCGCCCGGACGACCACCCGCTTACCGGAGAGGTCGCCCAGGCCATCGAGGCCAGGGACGTCGAGATTCATCGGAAGAGAAGGCCGCTCAGGACTTGCTGGAGGCCTTCTTCTTGGCCGCGGGCTTCTTGCCGCGCAGCTTGTGGGAGTACTTCATGAGCTGGACCACCCGGTTCGAATAGCCCCACTCGTTGTCGTACCAGGAGACCACCTTCACGGTGCGGCCGCCGATCGCCATGGTGGCGAGGCCGTCCACAACAGAGCTGTGCGGGTCGCCGATGATGTCGGTGGAGACCAGCGGGTCCATGCTGAACTTCAGCACGTTCTTGAAGCCCTTGGTCTTCGCCGCGGCGGCGAGGGCGGCGTTGACCTCCTCTGCGGTGGCCTTCTTCTTGAGGCGGGCGACGAGGTCGACCACGGAGCCGTCCGGCACCGGGACGCGCATGGCCATGCCATCGAGCTTGCCGCTGAGGCGCGGAAGGACCTTGCCCACGGCGCGCGCGGCGCCGGTGGAGGTCGGGATGATGTTCATCGCCGCCGCGCGGGCGCGGCGGAGGTCCTTGTGCGGAAGATCGAGGATCTTCTGGTCGTTGGTGTAGGCGTGCACCGTCGTCATGAGCCCGTGCTCGATGCCGAAGGCCTCGTCGAGGACCTTCGCCACAGGGGCCAGGCAGTTGGTGGTGCAGCTGGCGTTCGAGATGATCTGATCGCTGGCCTTCAGGGTCTCCTCGTTCACGCCCATGACGATCATGGCGTCGATCGCGTCCTTCGGCGGGACGGTCAACAGGACCTTCTTGGCCCCGGCCTCGAGGTGCTTGGAGCAGGCCTCACGGGTGGCGAACACGCCGGTGGCCTCGACGACGAAGTCGATCTTGTTGGCGGCGTGGGGCAGGTTCGCGGGGTCGCGCTCGGCCGTGATGGCGATCTTCTTGCCGTCGACGGTGATGGCGCCCTTGCCCGCGCGGACCTTGCCCTCGTAGCGGCCGTGGACCGAGTCGTAGGCCAGCAGGTGGGCCAGGGTCGCCGCGTCCGTGAGGTCGTTGATGGACACGACCTCCATGCCGGGGGTGTTCTGGATGATTCGGAAGACGTTCCTTCCGATGCGGCCGAAGCCGTTGATCGCGATGCGCATGATGAGTGGTTTGGAGAGGTCCTTCACCCGGACCAGGGAGGGTCCCTGGCCCCCAGATGGAGGCCCGGGATTGAGCGTGGGAACGGGCAGGGTCGATCCCTGGGCCCCCAGCCCTATGGGGCTGGCGAACCGGGCAGGGCCCCGCCGAGGGCAGCGTCAGCGGACGGATCGGATGGGGACGACGAATTCCGGCCGAATTGGCGGACAGAGAATACGGACGGCTACCGAAGGGATCAACGGAAGCAAGCCGCACTCCCCCCCATTGCAGCCCTACCTTCCTCCCCCCATCCCTGCTCAGGCAGGCCCCGGATCGCCCTCCCAGGCGCCCAGGACCCGACTGGCAACCCTTTGACGGCCCGTTTCTCTTCCTTCCAACTGCCGTCTAGCGCACTTGGAAGGGCTCGTGGAGACTGCGGACCCGTCCCATCCCCATGCCCCGACGGCTCGGGCCGTCCGCAACGTGACCGGAAGCGCCAAGAACACCCCTCCCGCCCAGCCCGACCTCGCCGACGCTGATCGTGGGGCCGCCGACCCCGCGGACCGCGTGGGCGGCAGCGACCGCGCCCTCGATCGGGCGCGCGGCCTCCACCTCGAGGAGAGCTCACGGATCGAGCCGGTCGACGACACCGCCCGTCCGGAACCCCGAACGGGGACCCCGTCGTCCGACGCCGTCCCCACGCCAGGGGGCCCGTGGGCCTCCCGGTGGGCTCGCCTGGCCCACGGGCTCGGCCTTGCTCCCACGACCCCCGTCGCTGTGGCCCTGAGCGGCGGTGCCGACAGCGCCTACCTCCTCCACCTGCTTGCGCGCGCCGAACCGCGCCCCAAGGTGCTCGCGGTCCACGTGGACCACCGCCTGCGCGGCGAGGAGTCCCACGACGACGCGGCCTTCTGCGCCCGCCTCTGCGCCAAGCTCGGGATCCCCTTCGCTCGCAGGGTGGCTGAGATCGACCCCCGCGGGGGAGACGTGGAGGCGCGGGCCCGAGAGGCCCGCTACAAGGCCCTCGCCGCGGAGGCCTCGGCCTCCGGGATCTCCGTCCTCCTGACCGGGCATCACGAGAACGACGCCGTCGAGACCCTGCTGATGCGCTGGATGCGCGGCTCCGACCTCGGCGGCCTCGCCGGGCTGCGCCGGGAGACCGTGCTCGGCAAGGGCCGGGCTGCCGGTCAGGACGGCATGCGCGTGCTGCGCCCCCTCCTCGGGATGCGGCGCGAGGAGGTCCGTAGCGCCCTGCGCCGCGAGAACCTGGAGTGGCGCGAGGACAGCTCCAACGGCAGCTCCCAGTTCAGCCGGAACCGCGTCAGGAACGAGGTCCTCCCTCAGATCGAGGGCAGCTGCGGAGAGGAGGGCGTCGAGAACTTCTTCGAGTTCGCCCGCGCCATCGAGTCCTTCGAGGACGAGCTCGCGGACCGCACCGGCCACATCCAATGGCGCTCGGTCACCCACGAAGCCGCCCGCCGTTCCACCTCCATGCCCGAACTCGGCGGCACCATCGACCGGCAGGACCTGGAGGCCCTCAGCGTCCCGCTCCTGCGCCGCGCCCTCGGTCGCCTGATCGGCGAAGGAACAGGAAGGCGTCCCTCGCGGGCCCTGCTCTCCGAGCTCGGAGACGCCCTCGAGGAGGGCCGGACCATGCGAGTGGACGTGCACGAGGGCTGGACCGTGCAGCTCCGCTCCGACGCGCTCCACCTGACGCCCCCCACCGAGCGGCTGGTCTCCTCCACCGACCCGTCCGCCGAAGGCAGCAGCGCCCCCATCGCCGGACCCGGACTGATCCTCGGGATCCCCGGGGCCGCGCAGCTCGAAGATGGGCGCTCGATCACCGCGGAGGTCGCCCCTGAGGGCTCCGAGCCGGACCCACAGGACCCGACCGTCGTGGAGATCGATGGCGACGGCGTCAGCGAATTCAAGGTGCGCTTCGCCCGCCCCGGGGACCGCTTCCAGACCAAGGGGGCCCCGGGCCACAAGCCCCTGCGGCGTTTCCTGGGCGAGGCGGGGATCCCCCGCGAGGAGCGAGGGTTGGTCCCGGTGGTCCTCGTGGACGAGGAGGTCGTCTGGGTCGCGGGTGTCGCCGTCTCCGAGCGGCGCTCGGTCACCTCTCGGACCCGACGCCGCATCCGACTGTCCCTCGACGGCGCCAGAGGCCAGTCCGTTCGGTGACTCCAGGCCCGGACGGGGCTATGCTCCCTTCCCCGTGTCCGCCCCTATCCGCCCTATTCCCGCCACCATCCAGGATCCCGAAGGACTTCCCGGCAGCGGCCAGCCCGCTGAGGATCCCCGAAAGAGCGTGGTCCAGCGAAACATCGCAAGGGTGAGGGAGACGCTACGTGCAGCGTCGGAGGGGGCCCGCGAGAGGACTCCCACCCTGGTCGCGGTGACCAAGGCCGTCGATGACGACGTGGCCCGATTCGCCCTGGAGGCTGGCTGCGAGGACCTCGGGGAGAACCGCGCCGACGCCTTCGCCGAGCGAGCGAAGCGCTTCGGAGCCCTCGGGTTGCGGCCACGCTGGCACTTCATCGGTCACCTCCAGCGCAACAAGGTCCGGCGAGTCGTGGAGCACTTGGACGTCCTGCACTCCGTGGACTCCGACCGGCTCGGCAAGGCGGTCGCGCGGATCGCAGAGGAGCTGGGGCGCCCGATCGAGGTGTTCATCCAGGTCAACCTCACTGGCGAGGATGAGAAGAGCGGCTTCACCGCCGACGAGGCGGCGGGCGCGGTCCTCCTCCTCGCCAACTCGCCCGCGATCACCGTCCGAGGGCTGATGGCCATGGGCCCCCTGCGCGGCCTCCGGACCCCACGGGAGGTCTTCGAAGAGGCCAGAGCCCTGGCCCAGAGGCTGGAGGTGGAGATCGGCGATGCCTTCGGCAACGGACGCTGCGAACTGTCCATGGGGATGAGTGGCGACGCCGCCCTGGCAGCCGAGCTCGGCTCCGACCTCGTCCGCGTGGGCTCGGCGCTCTACGAAGGGCTGCAGCCCTCGACCCCTCAGGAACCGGCGACCAGCGCCACCAATCCAGACGCCCCGATCGGGCCGCAGGCCGACTGATGGAGCCCCTCTACATCGAAGTGATCGGAGCGAGCGCCCCGCCCGCAGAGCTCCCCCGGCAAGGCAAGCTCGTGATTGGCTCCTCCAGCGAGCGGGCCTCCTTCGTGGTCGAAGGCCAAGGGGTCGCAGACGTCCACTGTGCGATCGGGCGGATCAAGGGCGGCGGCTGGGCCCTGCGCGATCTGGGCTCGGAGTTCGGCACGCTGCTCAACGGGGAGTCGGTGGACGCCACCCGACTCGGCGACGGCGACGAGATCCTCCTGGGATCGAAGAAGCTCCGCATCTTCTCCCTCGCCGCCGGGAAGGGCGCCGCCGCGCCGCCCGCCTCCCCGTTAGCCGAGGCCCCTGCCCCCGAGGAGCTGGTGCTGCCCGAGCCCCAGCCGCAAGCCAAGCCCGTCCCAGAACCCGCGCCGGTCCTCGAGGAGGTCCCCAAGCCCCGGACCGCGGCCCGTTCGGACTCCGCAGCGGTGCCCTCGATCGCCGGCTACCAGGTGGACCGACTCCTCGGCCGCGGCGCCATGGGCGACGTCTACCTGAGCACCCAGGAGAGCCTGGATCGCCGGGTCGCGCTGAAGGTGCTCAAGCCCAAGCTCGCAGGCGACCAGGTGTTCGTCCAGCGGTTCAAGGGCGAGGCCCGCGCGGCCGCCCGGCTCAACCACCCCAACATCGTGACCGTCTTCGACGTCGGTCAGTCGGGGGAGCTGCACTTCCTCTCGATGGAGTTCATGGCGGGAGGGTCCATCGAGGCCCGGCTCGAGGAGCTGGGGCCACTCCCCTGGCGTGAGGCCCTCGACGTCCTCAGGGACTCCGCCGCGGGGCTCGTCTACGCGGAGTCGCGCGGCATCGTCCACCGCGACATCAAGCCCGAGAACCTGATGCGTAATCAGGACGGGGTCACGAAGATCGCGGACCTGGGGCTGGCCGTCCAGGTCGAGCAGGAGACGGTCGACTCCAGCGGCGGGAAGATCTTCGGCACGCCCCACTTCATCGCCCCCGAGATCGCCAAGGGAGAGCCCGCCGATGCCCGCGGCGACCTGTATGCACTCGGCGTGACCGCCTACCGGGTCCTCTCCGGCAGGACGCCCTTCGAGGGTCCCACCTCGCGGGACATCCTTCGAGCGGCCATGTCCGAGGAGCCCGCCAAGCTCGGGACCCTCGTGCCCGGCCTCCCGGCACGACTCGAGGCGGTTATTCACCGACTGCTCGAGAAGGACCCCGACCAACGCCCCCCCTCGGCGTCGATCCTCCTCAAGGAGCTCGAGGCCATCCGCGCCGGGGATCCCGGTGGCGTCGCGCCCGTGACCGGAGAGGCGCCGAGGTCCAAGGTGGGCCTCCTCGCAGGCGCCGTCGCCGTCGCCGCGGCCGCGGCGGCATACGTCGCATTCAGCGGTGGAGAGGCGACCCCGGACGACCCCGAGCCCTTCCGGGGGAGCGGTGCGTCCGCCAACGCAGAGGCCCCTGAGGAGGCCTCCAGCGCCTCGGCGAGCACGTCCGCAGCGGCCCCAGGCGGTGATCCTGACGGCGGCGCTGGAGACGGCGGGACGAACCAGTCCGCCAGCGCGGCCGACTCGTCAGCCGGGACTGCGAGCTCCGCAGCGGGGCCCGCCGTCAAGGAGGCAAGGCCCGCGGTCGAGGCGGAGTTCGAATACCAGGCAGAGCGAGCGTTCCTCGCTCTCAACGAGGAGCTCCTCACGCCCAAGGATCGAGCCGTCCGGCTCCGGACCCTGGCCGAGCAATTCGCCGGGACCGACGCCGCCGGCCGCGCCCTCGACGAGGCCGCTCTCATCGAGTCGGGGGCCAGCGCCGCAACCGAGGTGGCCGCCGCACGCGAGGCCGGCATCGCCGCTGCCCTCGGAGCCCTGACCACCGCCGCGAACTTCGAGGCCAGTCCCTTCCACCCGGGACAGGCCCTGCGCGCGATGAACCTCATCATCGCCCCCGGCAACCTGGCCACCGACCCCGAGTACATCGCAGGGCGCGCGGCCCTCGTGGACCGGGCCATGAAGATCGGGCTCGCCCGCGGTGGCGCCGCCATGTCCGCGGCCGACCAGGCCGCAGCCCGCGGTGACCTCGCCGGGACCCAGGACCCCCTACGTGAGTTTGTGGGCCTCGCAGACCTCCCCACGGCGGAGGAAGCGCCGCTCCTCGTGGGCGTGGGCGCCCCGGCCTCGGTGAAGGAGTTCGAGGACCTCGCCAGCGCCGCACGGGACCGCCTCCGGGACCTCCGCGGCAAGGATGCCGAGTTTGAGTCCATCCGAACCGCCCAGGAGCGCGCCGCTGTGGCCGCCGGGCTGGGCGGCGGACTCGAGTCCGACCTCCGCCAGTTCTCGCTCACCAGCGCCGGCGCGCGCCTCAAGCAGGCCGCGGAGCTCACCAGCGACGGCGATCTCGCCGCCCGCCTAAGGGGGCTCGCTGCAGACCTCGACGGGGCCCAGGGGGCCCTCGAGGCGCTGCTCGCCGGCTGGAATGATCCCGGCTGGCGACGACTCGGGGTGATCGATCCGGTGGGCGGCGGAAACGCCAGCGTCCTCGGCACCGCCCCCAATGCGCTCATGCTGGAGGCCGACGGTGCCCCCCGAAACGTGCCCCTCGCCGAGTGGGCCGCCAACCCGAAGGCGCTCGACAACCTCTTCAAGGGGCGGCTCGACCGCAGCTGGGGCGCCGACGAGGAGGCGGGTATCGTCACCCTCATGGGGCTGAGCGCCTCGCTCCAGCTCATCGACGCCCTCAACCCCGCGCTCAGAGAAGACGCGAGGAGGATCTCCAGGAGCGAGGCGGCGGACGCCCTTCAGGCCTTCTCGAAGGTCCAGGACTGGGTCGAGAGGGTGCCCAGCTCCGCGGAGGCCGCCGCACGCCAGCGCGGTGCAGGCCGCCTGCTCGCGGAGGCGATGATCGCGCGCCAGGACGGGGACTGGCCCCTGTGCGCCTCGCTCCTTCGGCGCCTGCTCGATGAGAATCGGGACACCTGGATCGTGATGCTGCTCTCCGACGGTGACACCAAGCAATGAGCTCGACCGATGACCTCCGGGGAGACTGGAACCCGCTCGACCGTTCGGTGGCCGAGGCCATGGACGCGCTCCGGGAGACCGAGGTGGGCGCGCCGGATGTGCTGCTCTTCCTCGCGACCGGACCTGGCGACCTCCCCTCCAGTATGGGCGCGTCCGTGGTCCTCCCGCTGCGCGAGGTCCCCGGGGTCCCGCCCGTCTGGCACGGCGTCACCCTGCGCGCCGGCAACCTTGGAGAGGTTCGCGCCTGGCTGATCGAGGACGACGCCGCGCTGGAGCACGGGGCCGAGCCGGATTGGGGCCGCGCGTTCCCGGTCTGGCTCGCGGAGGCCGCGGGCGCGCGCCTGATGATCCACACCTCCGCCGGCACCGCCCTGGGCCAACCCGGTGGTGCCTCGCGGGCGTTCGCCGCCGGGGACCTGGTTCGGCTGGCCGATCACCTCAACCTCTCCGGGCGTTCACCGCTTCGGGGGCTGGGTGAGAGCCGCCTCGGGCCGCTCTTCCCCGACCAGACCCGGGTCCACGACGAGGGCCTTGCGGAGCTCGCCAGGGACGCTGCTCGGCGCCACGGAGTGGAGCTCAGCGACGGCGTGGGAGCGTGCACCTCCGGTCCCGCCCTCTGCACCCCCGCCGAGCTCGCGTGGCACCGAACGGCCGGCTGCGACGTCTCCGTCCAACGGCTCGGCGACCCGCTGATCGCGGCGGCCCACGCCGGGATGGGATGCCTCGCCCTGGTGGCGATCACGGATGTCGCCGGCGAGCACGACCTCGACGTGGCGACCATCGTCGCACGCGCGGAGCAGACCGCCCCGATCCTGGACCAGCTGGTCCAGGACGTCGCGATCAAGCTCGGCCCCCTCGCCCGAGAGCGGGCTGCTGAGGTGGAGGCGTGAGCCACCGCCTCGCCGTACTGGTCTCCGGCACCGGACGGCACCTGGAGAACCTGGCCTCCCTCTCGGCCGACCCCGCCGCAGACTTCGAGGCCGAGGTCGGCGTGGTGGTCTCCAATCGACCGGGAGTCGGAGCCCTGGAGCGCGCGGCCCGGTTCGACCTGCGCGCCGAGGTCCTCGAGGGCGCGGAGGCCGAGACGGACGAGGAGTACGGCCGGCGGGTCTTCGACGTGATCCGTGACGCAGGGGCGGACACCGTCGTGCTCGCCGGCTTCCTCAAGAAGCTCTGGATCCCCGACGACTTCGCCGGGCGCGTGATCAACATCCACCCCTCGCTCCTCCCAGCGTTCGGGGGCAAGGGCTACTACGGGATGCGCGTCCACCGCGCCGTCCTCGAGCGGGGATGCCAGGTCTCCGGCTGCACCGTGCACCTCGTCGACGAGGTCTACGACAACGGGCCGATCCTCCTCCAGCGCTGGTGTCCCGTGGAGCCCACGGACTCTGCCGCCGATCTCGCGGACCGCGTCTTCGCCGAAGAGCTCATCGCGCTCCCCGAGGCCCTACGTCGATTCTGGAGCCGCTGAGCCAGCGCGGCGCTTAGCCAGTCGCCTGGCCCGCTCCCGCAGCCGCTCCTGCTGCTTCGCCGTGAGGCCGAGTCGGACGCCCACCTCCAGCGCGCGTTCGGCGAGCTGGTGCGCGCCCGCGAGATCTCCAACCTGGCGCTCGAGGACCATGGACCCACCGGTGAAGAGCTCGACCGCGTGGCGGTCCTCGGCGCACTCCTCCAGGGCCTCGCGGTAGGCCGCGCGGGCGAGCTCCGTCCGCCCGGACCGGCGGTGCAGGTGCGCTTGGCGGACCTGGAGGCGGCGGCGTCCGTCCCCCGCGGCGCCGCGGGCGAAGGCCACGCCGATCCAGCGCAGCTCCTCCTCCTCGTCGGCCGCGGTCTCCGCCAGCGCCACGGCGCGCTGGCACCCGGAGCCCGCGAGCGGCGCCCCGTCCGCCCGCTCCTCGAGCGCCGCCCGGCCAAGGAAGGCGGCCAGCGCCGCGAGCGAGAGGACGTCGTGGTGGTTGTGCTCGAACACCCCCTCCAGCCGGTGTGGGCGGCCCGCCAGGAAGTCGAACCACGCCGCCGGGGCGAGGCTGCCGGGCAGGTCGTCGGTGCGGTGGAAGTCGAGGAGCTCCCGCTCCATGGTCTGCAGCCGCCCATCGGGCAGGGTCCCCTGGGTCAGCCGGCGGAAGGGGTGGTACAGGTCGAGGTGGGCGAGCCCGGCAAAGGGCGGCTCGATCCCGGCGATCCGCATCTTGTCCTCCAACCGGTGGCGGTCGAAGGACTTGCCGAAGAAGGAGACCATGCCGGGCGCGGCGGCCAGGCGCTCGGCCACGGCGGCGAGCATGGCCCGCTCCTCTCCCGGCTCCCGCAGGAACCCCTGCCAGCTCACGAACTCGTCCCCCTCGAACCAACCCAGCCCCACCATGTAGACGTAGACCCCGGCCCCGCCCGAGAGCCCGCTCGTCTCGGTGTCGAGGTAGACCGCCTCTCGCAGAGGCATGGAGCCGAGGCCCTCGTCCCGGGCGAGCCGGGCGATCGTTGCCGGAACCGCGGCGTCGACCTCCCCCAGGCTCCATGAGCCGTGCTGCCAGGCGGCCACGTCGACCCGCGTCTCGCGCGCGGCGAACGTCCCCTCGGCGCGCCGGTGCTCCACGAGCCCCTCAGGCGGCGCGGGCGAGGCCGCGCGCAGGCCGTCGATGCACCCGACCTCGCGCCCACCCGGCCCGCTGGCCCGCGGCGAGGGGCGGGCCCCGCCGCCTCCGAGGCGCGCCTTCAGGCTCGCGGGGATCCCGCGATGCCCGGTGTTCGGACTCGCGGGACCGCCGGAGGCGGCCCCTCCCCGGGCAGCCCCCTCGGCTGCGGGCCCATCGGAGCTCGAGGCGCGAAGGCGGTCGCCTTCCCGTCGAAGCCGCGCCAGCTTGGATCGAAACCCGTCCTGCATCCCCCCGTGCTCCGAGCCCCGGCTCAGAGCCCCTCCGTGGCCGCACCGCGGGGTAGGGGTCCAAAGTCAGCGGGCTCCTCCTCCTCCGGCGCCTCGAGGTCCGCGACGCCCGCTTCCACGGGGACCGCTCCCCCAGCGAGGTGCACGAGGAGCCGCTCCACCGTTTCCTTGCCCAGGGGCCCCACCTCGGCCGTGGGCCCCACGCAGGCAGGGCAGCCCGCGGGGCACGAGCACCGCGTGACCACATCGAGGGCGGCGGCGAGGAGGTCACGGTGGGCGTTGAAGAGCAGCTCTCCGAGCCCCACCCCGCCCTGGACCTTGTCGTAAAGGAAGAGGGTCGGCCGTCCGAAGTGGGGCGACTTCACGTGACTGGAGAGCCCGAGGTCGGAGGGCTGGCACCGAATGTAGAGCGGCGCCACCCGGCGCAAGAGGTCCCCGAGCGCCCGCCACGCCGCGCCACGGTTCCCGCCGGCGAGCCCCAGTTCGTCCGCGCTGTGCTCCGAGAGCGTCAGGATGAAGGCCTCGGTGTCCAGCTCCTCGGGCGGCAGGTGGATGTCGCCAGCGCCGACGTTCTCGCGGGTGTAGAAGCGGATCTTCTTGTAGAGCGTGGCGACCGTGGTGACGTGGACCTCGCCGCGCCATCCGGAGTAGTCCTCGCCCTCGCGGGGCCCCTCCGGGGGAACAGGGGATTCCACCCGGGATACCGCGCGATCGCGGCGCGCCCGCTCCTCCAGGCGCAGGACGCGCACCTCGGTGTCCGTCTGCGCATCGGTGTAGTAGTCCGACTCCACCTCCGTCACGTAGGCGCGCCTGTTCTTGTAGTCGAAGCGCTCCACCCGCCAGGTGACCCCCTGCACCTGATAGATGGCCCCCTCATGCACCGTGGTGATCGACGACTCACGGTCGGTCTCGCCGATGGCGCGCTCGGTCCCCTGCTCGAGGATCAACACGTTGTCGATGTCGCCCCCCGCCAGGGAGACGTCCTGAGCCGGATAGGCGTCGGCCATCCAAAACCAGGTGTCCCCGCGACGGTGGAGGAAGCCCGACTCATCGGCGAGGTAGTCCAGGATCTCCGGGACGTGGGGCGCCTGCCCGAACTCGGGCTCCCCCTCGAGGGCCTCGGGCCCTCCCTCATCCGCCGGCCCGCTGGTCGCCCGGAAGGGGAGCTCGAACGCGCCGCACTTCACATGCTCGCTGAGCAGCACGAGGTTGTCGGGATCCACCCCGAGGCGCTCGCGCGGGGCCTCGAAGAGGAACTCGGGGTGGTGGACAAGGAACTGGTCCACCGGCTCGCTGCGGGCGATCTGGACCACGAGGCTCGCGTTGCCGCGACGGCCGACCCGCCCCGCCCGCTGCCAGAAGCTGGCCTGACTACCGGGGTAGCCCACCAGGACCGCCACGTCGAGGGCGCCGATGTCCACGCCGAGCTCGAGGGCGTTGGTGGACACCACCACCTTGATCTTGCCCTCCTTCAGCCCCGACTCGATCTCGCGGCGCATGTCCGGGAGGTACCCACCCCGGTAGCCCCGGATCTCGCTGGGCTTCAGCCCCAGCTGTTTGGCGCTCTCCTTCAGGTAGCGCGTCAAGACCTCGACCGCCGTCCGGCGTCCGCAGAAGAAGATGGTCTGGTGGCCGGGTCCCACGACCTCCCGCGCCAGCTCCCGCGCTTCTTCAAGGGCGTTCGCCCGCAGCCCCGCGACCGGGTTCACCACCGGGGGCTCGTAGACCCCGAAGATGCGCTTGCCGGAGGGAGACGCGTCCTCGTCCACCACCGTCACGGGGCGGCCGAACAGGCGCTCGGCGTGTCCCCGGGGGTCCGCCACGGTGGCCGACGAGGCCAGGAACTTCGGGTCCGCACCGTAGTGCCGTGCGATGCGCAGCAGCCGCCGGAGCACGTTGGCGACGCTCGATCCGAAGACGCCCGAGAGGGTGTGGACCTCATCCACGACGACGTACTTGAGGTCGCGGAACAGCTCCGCCCACTTGGCGTGATTGGGCA
Source organism: uncultured bacterium (assembly GCA_938075305.1). Classification (GTDB taxonomy): domain Bacteria; phylum Planctomycetota; class UBA1135; order UBA1135; genus Saltatorellus. The sequence continues at coordinate 20,588 of CALJGV010000014.1, read as the reverse complement.
GGATGCCCTGGTGAAGCATGTAGGGATTGGTGAGCACCATGTGGCCCCGATCCCTGAGCGTGCGCCGGACGCTCGGCGGCGTGTCGCCATCGTAGGTGAACGCGTGCCAGTCCCGGGCTCCGGTGCTCTCCCCGTGACGCGCGACGAACTCCTCGACCAGGCCCGTCAGCCCGACGGTCTGGTCCTGGGAGAGCGCCTTGGTCGGATAGAGGAACAGGGCCCGCGCCGCGCCCCCCGACTCCAGCAGCGACTGCAGCACGGGCGCCGTGTAGCAGACGGTCTTGCCGCTCGCCGTCGGCGTCGCCACCAGCACATCCTCGCCTCGCAACGCCGCGTCGATGGCAGCTGCCTGGTGGGCGTAGGGCTCCTGGATCCCTCGGGCCTGGAAGACCTCCACGAGCCGCTCGTCCAGGGAAGCGGGCCAGGGCGAGGTGCGCCCCGGCCGTGCCGCGGCCTCACGCCAGTGGACGATGCGCCCCTTCCAGGGCGGCTCCGTCCCCAGTCGCCGCGCGATGGCCTCGACGCCCTGGGCGCGCCGTGCCCGACGCTCCCCGCCGGCCCGCGCGGACGCGGCCCCCTCCCTCTCGTGACTGCTCCCCATCATGTTAGGGGAATGGTAGGGTCGCCCCGGCCGCCTGGGAAGCCCCCGGCCGGGAACCCGCTTCTTGGACCCCTGGGCCGCGTCGCCGACTCAGCGCCCGGACCGATCCGGCTTGCGATCCACGATCGCCTGGAGGTCCGAGAGCAGCTCCTGCCGGGCCAGGACCGCCCGCAGGGCCCCCACCTGTACCTGGGCCTCGCCGCTCGCCGTGCGGCCCAAGCGCGCCTCCCGCATCTTGCCTTCGCCGTCGATGAAGCGAACCTCCACGACGCCCTCGAGCCCCTCACGTTCGCCCTCGGGCACGTGGCGATCGGCCCTGAGGAAGAGGAGGTGATCGAGCACGGGGTCGAGCTCCCTGGCCGGGACCTTCGTGCCCTTGGGGCGCCAGTCGAAAGCGTCGGCGCGGATCCACTCGCGGGAACGGCCCGCCTGCTGGATCCGGAGCTCCCGCAGGCGAGCGTTGGAGAGCGTCCACAGCTCGCGGTCCAAGAGGTCCTCGAACGACGTCTCCAGCACGCCGACGAAGGACGAATCCAGGGACCCGACGATCTTGTCCCCATCCCGCAGGAGCGGCAGCAGCTCGGTCCCCTCGGCGTTGCGCGTCGCCTCGGCGATGGCTCCCCCCTGGATGAGGCCCTCGTCGGTCTCGACCCAGACGCCACGGTCGCGGGAACCGACGGGGAAGAACTCCGCGCCGTCGGTGTCGATGAAGTACTGGACCACCGGCGCGGCCTCCAGCGTCGAGAGCAGGTCCTCGATCCGGCGCCGATCCCCGGGGAGGTCCGCGGAGTAGTCGGCGATTCCAGGGGTCCGCCGGGCGACGACCCAGCCGTCCCGCTCCGGTCGAATGCGGATCGAGCGCTCCCCTCTTCCGATGAGGACCTCCTTCAGGCGCTCCCTATTGAAGCGCACGAAGTTCCCCTCGAGGAAGCTGGTGACCGGTTCCCGCAAGCGCAGCACGTCCTCGGGGTCCAGCTCGAAGATGGTCGTCCCGTCCCCGCGCCTGCAGTAGACGCGCCCGTCCTTGGAGGCGACCTGGATCGTCTGAACGGCGCCGCTCAGCGACGTGGCGCTGAGGGACATCCAAGGCACGTCAAGCCCGAAGCGCGCGAGGTCCACCTTGGAGCGGTCGCTCAGGATGCGCTTGGCGTCGAGTCGGTTGAGGAAGCGGGTCCAGAGGGTGAACAGCGCGGGGTCGCCCAGGGCCTTGGAGGGGGCCTCGATCCGCCAGCCCGCGCCCTCGCGGAACGCCCTCATCCCGAGGTTCTGCTGCTCCCCCTGGTCGTACCAGCCCCCGACCCGCTCCAGAGCGATGACCTCCTCGGCGCGGAGCGCGAAGACCCGCTTGGAGCGGAAGTCGCTCAGGTTGAGGGTGAATGGCGTCTCGAAGTTACGCAGCGTCCGGAAGATCTGGCCGTCGCGGCGCACGTAGACCCGCGCGCCGTCGAGGTCCACCGCCCCGAGTTCCACCCGGGTGCGCCGGGGCTCACCGCCCTCGATCTTCTCCTCCACCTCGATGAACCCCTCAGGGGGCTCGAAGGAGCGAATGGCGTCCTCGGCCAGCGCGTCGGGAACCGCCACCACCCGGTTCCGGAGGATGACCTGGACGATCTCGAGCACCTGGTTCTGTTCCGCCGGCCACGCAATGGGGTCGGTGATGAACCACTGCCCCGCCATGTCGCGCTCGAAGCGCATGTGCTTCGAGCCCTTGATGTCCTCGAGCCGGATCGCCGCGAGGCGGCTCTGGTCCACGCCCGGGAAGAGCGCCTCGGAGAGGCCGTCCGCGGGGATGGTCTTCGCCTCACGCTCGGTCTGTAGATAGGCGACGGTGCCAAGCGCGAGGACACAGACGAGGAGGATCAGCGTGGTCAGGCGGTTCATCTCGCGCCCCCCTCGGGGCTGGAGCTCTTGGTGGGCGTCCGGCGGCTGCCGCCCGCCCGGCGCAGCCAGACGAGCACACCCGCGAGGAGCGCGGCCAAGGGGAGCAAGTACTGCGCCACCCTCATGACCCACACCACCGCGCGTGGCCGGTCCATGGGGAGAAACCGGAAGTCCGGGGCGCGCTGGGGCACCGTGATGCGGTGCTCTCGATCGAGCAACCAGTTGAAAGCCGCGCGCAGGACGTCGGCGGAGCGGAACCCGGGGTTCTGGAGCGCCGCGTTGGTGAACATCGCCTCGGACCCCAGGGCCACGATCCGGATCTCCGGCACCGCCTCCAGACCCTTCGGGCCCTCCTGCTCCACCATCGGCGGCCGCTGGACGGTGGCCGCGAGCGGGAAGGAGCGGAAGGTGCCGTCCAACTCCGCGTCGTAGCGGCGGTCGCACGGGGGCGCATCCAGCCACGACTCCGGCGAAGAGCGGAAGAGGGTCTGGGAGACCCCGTCCGGCGGCTGGACCCCGACCTTGACCCGGTGGGTGATCGGGACGGAGAACGATGCGCCCGTCCCGCGCATGGCGCCGAGCATCGGGTGCAGACCCATCAGGTCCCCCGTCACCACGTGCACCTCGCACTCCTGCTGCCCTTGGACCACGAGCCCGGTGCGGCGGTCGAGCAGGGGGCGCATCACCCGCCCCTCGCTGACCTCGAGGTCGAAGTGCCGCAGGAGGTCCGGCACATCGCTCTTGCGCAGCAGCTCGGGGACGGTCTCTGGCGCCACCAGGAGGCGGCCTCCACGCTCCACGTACTCCACCACCTCGGCGTACATGTCCTCGGGCCACGCCACCTGTGGGCCGACGACCGCGACGGCGTCGCAGTTCTCGGGCAGGCGACCGTCATCGAGGAAGTTCCAGCGGTGCACCCGGATGCCGTCCCCCTCCAGTTCCTCAGCCAGCAGCCCGAGGCCGGAGTTGTCAGCGCTCTCGAGCGCGTCCAGTTCGCCGAAGCCGTAGGTGAAGTAGACGTGCCGCTCCGCCCCCTGGGTCACGTCCAGGATGGCCCCGATGATGGCCCGCTCCGCGTCGTACTGATCGATGCTGGGCGGGATGTAGGACTCGGGCACGGGGTTGCCGATGTCGAAGGTCGCCAGGTCACCGGAGAGCGCCAGGAATTCACGTCGGTCGCCGTTGGAGATGACGAGCCCGTTCTCGTACCCACGCAGCCGCAGCTCCTGCTGCCGAATGGTCCACGCCTCCTGGTCGCTGGTGTCCACCGCCTGGATCGCCACGCGGCCATTGGCCGCCTCCTCCATGAGCAGGAGGAGCTTGTCGGTGCGGACCAGCACCTCCTGGCCGAGCGCCGTCAGAGGCGCGTTCATCGGCCGGTAAAGGATGTCGACCTGGATGTCCGACTCCAGCCGCTCGAGCACCCCGAGGCTGGCGGTGGAGAGCGTGTTGCTCTCCGCGTTGGTCATGTCCACGCGCTGGCGGATCCCCGGCCGGGCCGCGAGCCAGTTCACGAGCAGCACCGCCACAAGGGCGAGCGCTGCAGTGAGCAGCACCTGCGCGCCGATCCCGAACCTCGACAGCCATCCCACGTTGCCCCGCAGCCCACTCATCCTCGCCACCTCCGCGCCTCGATCGAGCGGGCAGTGAGGAAGAGGAAGAAGCTCGTCCAGGTGAGGAAGAAGATGACCTCGGCGCTGTCGAGGATGCCCAGCTGGAACGAGCGGCTGAAGTGACGCAACGCGTCCATGCTCGCCACGACCCCGGCCATGCGCTCGATCAGCGCCGCCTGCTCCTCGGCGCTGGAGGTCAGGAGCGGTACCAGGTAGTCCATCAGCCGAGCCGCGAGGAACGGGATCGCCATCCACATGAGGCAGGCCACCATGCTCAGGAACGCGGCGAGCAGCGGCGTCGACGTCGACGTCGCCGCCAACATGCCGATGGAGACGAAAAGGCCCGAGACCAGGATGGTGCCGAACCAGGTCCCGAGCACCGCGGGCCAATCCGGCGGGCCGCCGGCGAGATCCAGGGAGACGGCGTACACCAGGGACGACGACCAGATCACCGCGAGGAAGCCGGTGGCGGCGAGGAACTTGCCCACGACCACAGCCGCGTCGCTGACGGGCGCGGTCAGCAGGTACTCAAGCGTCCCGCTGCGCGACTCCTCGGCCACGAGCCGCATGGAGAGCAGCGCGGGGAGGAAGATCATCCAGAGCCAGAAGCTCGCCCCGGTCATGGCCCCGTTGAGGGAGACCGTCACGTTGTACTGGGTGTCGTAGAGGATCGACGCGAAGAGAAGCCCGTTGATGAAGAGCACCACCAGGAGCACGATCCAGGTGAACGGCGCCATGAAGAGGCCGCTCAGCTCACGACGGGCAACGACGAACGCACCGCTCACGAGCCGGCCCCCTTGTCGTCCTGCTCTTCCCCATCGCTCTGGGGGGCGGGCGCATCCACGGACACGGGCTTGGAGAGGTCCCGCGAGGCGCCTCGGTCGAAGGGGTTGAGGCTGTAGATCGTCTTCTGCGACGCGCCGCCGGGCGTTCCCAGGGGCAGGGGATCGGAGGCGGCCTTCGGCGCCCCCAGCTCGAGGCCCTCCACGAGCGTGGGCTGGGACGCAGGGGCGGACGGTCCCCCGCCGTCGCCCGGGGTCGAACCGGGTCCAGGCGCGGCGCCCGGCGAAGGCTCGCCCGTGAGCTCATCGAGCCCGACCCCCGTCACCAGCCGTGTGAACAACTGCTCGAGGGTGGGTCGCTGCCACGAGAGCTCCCGGAGGGCCCACCCCTGGGTCATGGCGAGGGCGCCGATGTCTTCCCGAAGGTCCCCCTCACCGCGCACCTCGAAGGACTGATGGATCCCGACGCGGTCGCCCGTGGAGATGGACTCCACCCCGGGCAGAGATCCCATGAGGCTGGCCATGTCCTCCGCGGACGCGGCCCCCATCACCTCGACCGCGACGTGCCCGCCGCCGCCGAGCGTGGTCGCGAGCTCCGCCGGGGGTCCATCCGCTACCTTGCGGCCCTCGTGGAGGATGATCACGCGCCTCGCCATGGACTCCACCTCGCCGAGGATGTGGGACGACAGCAGCACGGTGCGGTCGTCCGCGAGGGAGCGGATCAACCCCCGCACCTCACCGCGCTGGATCGGGTCCAGGCCGCTGGTGGGTTCGTCGAGCACGAGGACTTCGGGGTCAGGGAGGAGCGCCACAGCCAGGCCTACGCGCTGCTTCAGGCCCCGTGAGAGCGTCCCCACCAGTTGCTTGCGCCGGTCCTCCACGCCCACCCGGTCGAGCACCTCGGAGATCCGGGCCCGCAGGCTCTGGCGGTCCATGCGGTGCAGGCGACCGTGGAAGCGCATCATCTCCTCCACGCGCAGCTCGGGGTAGAGCGGCACCGACTCGGGCAGGTAGCCGATGGAGCGCCGCACGCCCATGGAGTCTCGCTGGACATCGTGCCCCGCCACGACGAGCCGCTCGGCCCGCGTCGCGGCGAGGTAGCCGGTGAGGATCCGGATGGAGGTGGTCTTGCCCGCGCCATTGGGACCGAGGAACCCCACGACCTCCCCGCGGCTGACCTCGAAGCTGAGGTCGTCGACGGCGGTCAGCGCGCCATACCGGCGCGTCAGGTGAGCCACTTCGATCATGGTTCGAGAGTCTTGGGCGGGGGCGCTGGGGATCGGATGCTCGATCTGCCGGGCATCCAGCATTGACGGGGCGGACCGGAGGCCCGCGGGCCGCCGTATTCGGGGGCGCAAGGGTAGTCGCGGAGGGCCCGGTTACAAACCGTGTGCCGCGCCGAATCGGCGGCTCCGTGTACGGTGTGCGCTCAGGTCCCCTCTCCCGCCCCCTTCCCAATGCAACGACGCCACTTCCTCCGCGGAGCCGCCGCCGCCGCGGCCACCGCCGCCGCCCCCTCCGTGTTCGCCACCGCCCTCGGGAACGAGCGACTCAGCACACCTGCCCCCAGGCCCAGCGGCGCCGGGTTCGGGCTGAAGTACGCCCCCCACTTCGGCATGTTCCGCGCCCACGCCGGCGACGACCTGGTGGACCAGCTCAGGTTCATGAAGGACGAGGGCTTCACGGCCCTCGAGGACAACGGCATGAAGGGCCGCGACGATGCCACCCAGGATCGGATCGCCGCCGCCATGGCCGAGCTGGAGATGGAGATGGGTGTCTTCGTGGCCCACGTGGACATGCGCAACCCCACCTTCGTGGACCCCCCGGCCAAGGCCCGCGAGCGCATCGAGGCCGACATGAAGCGGTCCGTCGAGGTGGCCAAGCGCGTGAACGCAAGGTGGTGCACGGTCGTGCCCGGCGCCATGAAGCGCAACGTGCCGCACGAGTACCAGATGGCCAACGCCATCGACAACCTGCGCTTCGCCGCGGAGATCCTCGAACCCGCCGGCCTCATCGCCGTCCTGGAGCCCCTCAATCCCTGGCGCGACCACCCCGGGCTCATGCTCCGGGGCATGCCGCAGGCGTACATGATCTGCCGCGCCGTCGACTCCCCGTCGGTCAAGATCCTGGACGACCTGTACCACCAGCAGATCACCGAGGGGAACCTGATCCCCAACCTCGATCGGTCCTGGAGCGAGATCGCCTACATCCAGGTCGGCGACAACCCGGGCCGCAAGGAGCCGGGCACCGGGGAGATCGGGTATCGCAACGTGTTCCGCCACCTCAAGAAGAAGGGCTACACCGGCATCGTCGGCATGGAGCACGGCAACGCGTCCGGCGGCAAGGAGGGCGAGCGCGCCGTGATCGACGCGTACATCGACGCGGACAGCTGACCCACAGCAGCGTCCCGAGCGATCGGTCGCTCCAGCCGCCCCCACGTCCCGGCCCTCTCGGTCCGCCCTTCACGCGAACGCCCACAGGCCAACGCCACGCCCCCCCTATCACCCCCATGACCAACTCAGAGATCGAAGACCTCAAGCAGGAGGTCGCCGCCCTCCGGGAGGAGCTCCGCCGCGCTCGCCAGCAGGCTGACCCCAGCTACTACTTCTCGGCAGAAGCCGAGCACGACCTGGCCGATGGGGCGCGCATGCCCGGCGCGGGCCTACCCGCCAAGACGGTGAAGACCCTCATCGAGAACGCCCACTCCCTCGACTTCGACCAGAAGCTCAACACGTCGTCCTACGTCAACGTGAGCTTCGAGCCGGAGGAGGAGGACGTCGCCCTCATGGGCCTGAAGGTCAACCTCGCGGACCAGACGGTGTACCCCAAGTCCTACGCCATCCACGACTCCGTCGTGAACATGATCGCGACCCTCTGGAATTGCCCGCGGCCGGACGACTTTGAGGAGTACGGCGTCTACCCCGGCGCGGGAACTGTGGGGTCCACCGAGGCCTGCCTCCTCGCCGGGCTCGCGCTCAAGTTCCGCTGGCGCGCCTGGTACCAGAAGCGCCACGGGCTGAGCGAAGATGAGGTCCGCGCCGTCCGGCCGAACGTGGTGATCTCCACCTGCTATCAGGCGGCATGGGAGAAGCTCTTCAAGTACCTGGACATCGAGCCCCGGCTGGTGGAGCCCTCACGGAGCACCTTCAAGGTCGACCCCGAGGGCGTCCGCGGCGCCATCGACGAGAAGACCATGGGCGTGGTCTGCATCATGGGCAACCACTACGGCGGCCAGTACGACCCCGTGTGGGACGTGGACAAGGTCGTGACCGAGGTCAATGGCGCCAACGGTTGGCAGGTGGGCATTCACGTGGACGCCGCCTCGGGCGGCTTCATCGCTCCCTTCCAGGAGGACCTCCCCCCCTGGGACTTCCGCCTCGACAACGTCCTCTCGATCTCCTCGAGCGGCCACAAGTACGGGGAGTCCTGCTGCGGCACCGGCTGGGTCGTGTGGCGTGAGCGGCGCGACCTCAGCGAGCACGTGGCCATCTCCGTCACCTACCTGGGCGGCAAGGCCGACTCCTACACGCTGAACTTCTCCCGACCCGCCAGCGGCGTCTACGTGCAGTTCTACAAGCTGCTGCGCTTCGGCCTCGCCGGATACCGCCAGGTGGAGGAGAACATGATGCGCAACGCGAGCTTCCTCAGGGACGGGCTGCGCGCCATGGAGCACGACGGTACGCCGCGCTTCGTCCTCCTCGATGACGGGGACCAGCACTGCCTGCCCGTCGTCACCGCGATGCTGAACCCGGACGCGGGCTTCACCTACGACGACATCGACCTCCAGCACGTGCTCTCCCAGCACCACTGGTACGTCAGCGGCTACAAGATGAGCTACGAGCACCCCATCAGCGAGGAGACGCTGCCGCTCTTCCACGACGCGAGGGCGGACCAATCGATGTTCCGCATCGTGGTCAAGGGCAACCTCACCCGCGACATGGCGGTGGACCTGCTCGAGTCCTTCGAGGCGGCCCTCACGTTCCTGGACTCCGTGGACTTCTCAGGCCTCCACGGCGTGAGCACCCGGGACATGCGCCACAAGGACCAGCGGATCGTCAGCAACCACTGCTGATGGACGCGGCGGCCCGGCGCAGGGCCGCGGATTGAATCTTCGGCGGCGGGCCCCCAGGGCTCCGCCGCCGGACCCGTTCAGGGCCAGCCGCCCGCGCGCGGGCTCAGCGCGCCGCCAGGGAGTCCATCACTGCGTTACGCCCACCGTCCTGACACTGCGGGGGGTCGGCCATGAGCGTCGTGTGGCACCAGCCCGAGGCGTGCCCCTCGTTCTGGGCGCCGGGGAGTTGGCCGCGGCTGCGCTCGGTGGTGCCGTCCTCAGGGTTGGCGAGCAGCAGCGCCGTGAAGATCTGGCAGGCGAAGAAGCCGCCCTCCTGGGTGGTGCGGTAGTGCACCTCCGCCCGCGCCCAGCTGGGAATCCCCGCCAGCCAGACCGGCCCCCCGGAGGTGGTCAGGTTGTTGTTCACACCGCAGGCGAAGAAGCCCAGGGAGGCCAACGGCGTCCCCTGAAAAGGGGTCCCGACGCTCTGGATCCGGCGGGGACCCTGCGCCCGATCCAGGGGGCTCTGGTAGTAGGTCAAGAGGTGCAGCGCCGCGTTGCCGCCCTGGCTGTGACCGACGACCCCGAAGGAGGTGAACCCCGAGGCCTGGTTCGCCATGCGCCGGGCGAACTGGTCGTGGCTCCGGTTCTGACTGGTGTCCGAGAACACGAAGAGGGGCTGACTGAAGTCGCCGGTGGGGAACGGGTTCCCCACCGCGCAGTACCCGTGAGAGAGCACCAGCCCAGGGGTGGGGAGGACGGGATCCATAGGGGCCGCCGTGGTCACTGTCGGTGGCGCCGACGCGTTGGCCGTCGGTCCGAAGAGGGACTCGGGCGCGACCCTCCCGCGGCCCGCGAGGGGAGGAAGCGGCCCTGTCGGGACCGGCAGGGCCTCGACCTGCGTGAGGACGCCCAGGTGATCGGGGTCTTGGATCCGGACGTTCCGAAGCTCGAGAGGCGGCCTCAAGCCCGTGTTCGAGAACCAACCAGCGTCGAGCCACAGCGAGAGATCCCAGTGGCCGGCGTGGTGCGCGTCGGCCCGCGGACTCCCGATGCGCGAGAGCCAGGTCATGGGCCTCGGCGCCCCCGCTTCGTCCCGGGCCCAGACCTCCGCGGAGACCATGAGGCGCCGGGTCTCCCCGAGCATCAGCGCATCGAGGTCGAGGCGAAGCTGTCTGGCGCCCAGCACCTGGGTAGAGACGTCCCCCGTTAGCGCCACCGTGGGCTCATCCACCGTGAAGGTGACGCGGGTGGTACGGAGGAAGCGGTCCCCATCGCTGGAGCCTGCGAGCGCCACCCGTGCCGCATAGTCCCCGCCGAGGCCAACGGGCAGTCGCACACCGAAGCGGCCGTCGCCGGCGGCGCCGTCTCCGCTCAGGCCGTCGTCCGCCAGCGGGAGGCGCAGGGTGCCCGCGGGCCCTGAGAGTTCAGCCCACGCGCTGTCCACCACCGGGGCGGCGGGCGCCGTCCCGACGCCGCTGTGATTCCGTTCCACCTGCGCCACGAGTCCGAAGGGCCGCCCCACCACCAGCTCGTGACTGTCCACGTGGGCGGCGGCGGTCAGCCCATGGGCGTCCCGCACCACGAGCCGCGCGCGCGGTGGGACCTGCACGCTGGCGAAGCGCACGATGACCTGCGCCGGGCCGCCCTCGACGTGGCGGAGGTCCCATCGCTGCACCTCCTCACCCCCGAGCTCCGCGGCGAGGACCTGATCGCTCCGGAGCGCGCCCTCCTGCACGAGCAGCCCTCCCCTCCCCGCGACCTGCAGCGCCACAGGCATGGCACCGGCACCGTGGGCCTGCACGGCGAGGGAGAGCGGACCGCGTTTGACCGGGAGGTCCACGCTCGCGCGCCACGCACCGGCACCATCGGGGAACCACTGCAGTTCGAACAGCGCCGCCCGTGAACGCACGGCACCCGCCGCAGGGGCGGGCAGCCGCAGGAGCCCGCTCTCGATGTCGGAGGGAGGAGCCGCGACCTGGCGCGGCACCGGCTCGGTCTCCATCGACTGAGCCAGGAGGAGAGGCGCGAGGAGCGCCTGCGCGGCGAGGAGCGGGAAGATTCGACGAAGCATGGGGAGACGCATGGGACGGTCGAGGGTGGAACCTCTTCAGTGTAGGCGTCTCGCTCACCTTCCTCGCGGGCCCTTGCCGGGCTTCTACAAGGTGGGACGCGCCGGGACCGCAAGGGGGCTGCAGGCACTGGCTTGGGCGCCACCAGGGCCAGTTGGAGGCGGGGATTCCCTGCCTCGGCGCCCCCAAGCATCGCCCGATGGGGTTGGACAATTCCCAAAGCCGCTGGAGAGTAGTCCCGCTTCGTTGAGGCTCCCACGACCACTAAGGTCGCCGCATAAGGTCTGCCACCTTGGCCGGTGCCGTCCCCCCCTCCCACCGGCGCGCCTGGGGCCCGACCCTGTGGGTCTACGGGGCCACGTGCGTCTGGGTCGCCATCTGGATCCCGGCGGGTCCTGACGCTCGCCCGAACCTCTTCTTCCGCGAGGGCGGTCCGATCGACCTGCTCAACAGCGCCTGGCTGGTGGGGGCCGCCGCGATGTTCTGGCTCGCCCATGCGGCCGGGGCCCGCTCCTCCCTCGCCACCTTCTGGGGCATCGCCGCGGTCGGGCTGCTCCTGCTTGGAATCGACGAACGATTCCAGGGACACGAGCTGCTCTCCAGGGAGGTGGATGCGCCCGCGCCCCTGGGCATGCGCAACTGGAGCGACGTTGTGGTCCTTGGTTACGCGGCGGTCGCCGCCAGCCTGCTGCTCTGGCGCTGGGGCGAACTCTGGGGCGCCCGACGGCTGCGCTGGCTCGGCATCCTGGCCCTGGGACTCGCCGCCGTGAGCACCGGGATCGACAGCTTCTTTCCCTCGAGCAGCGCCAAGGACCTCTGGGAGGAGTCCTTCAAGGTCCTCTCCGGCGCCGGCCTCCTCACCGTCAGTCATGAAGCCTTCCAATTGGCGCGCAACGCCCGTGAGCCTGGCGACGGCCCCGGAGCATCCGCCGGCCCGGGAGTGGCGATTCCGGTCATCGCCGCCATCCTCGCCCTCGCGACCGCGACCCTGATCCCGGATGAGCGGTGGAGCGAGCTCCTCTCCACCAACTGGGGGAGCCCCGAGGCCTGGCTCCTGTGTGTGCTCCTCTGGGTCGCGGCACTTCCTCTCCTGGTGATCCTCCCGATCCGACGGGGGACCGGTTACGAACTCCACGTCGCGGGCGAGGAGGAGCCTGGGTTGGGCATCGTCCCCAGGACCCTCGGGGTCTACCTCGCCATCCTCGGGTGCGGTGAGGGCCTGGCGGCCACCCGGTTCCGCCTGCTGGACGACCTGGTCGCCGACCAGTTCCCCGCGACCGCCGCCAAGGAGCTGGCGTTCATGCACGCCCCCCTCGGGCTCCCCGGGCTCATCTTCATCCTCTCCACAACGGCCATGGCCGTCATCCTGATCTGTGGCCGCGACCTCCCCGGGCGTTTCCTCGGCCTCAGCCTCTCTGGCCTCGGCCTGCTCTCCCTGGCGCTGATCGTGAACCATCTGGGCGGGGAGACCTGCGACGCGCTGGTGGCCCCGGCCCTTCGACTCGCGGGAGCGACCTGCTTCCTGCTTGGATCCCTCTCGCTGACCATCACCACAGGGGCCGGGCACCTCACGCCCCCCCGACCGGGCAGCTTCGGCCTCTCTTGCCGAGCCTCAACCCCATCCTCAGAGGTTGGGGGAGACTCGCTGCCGTCCTGACCCCGCGGGCGCCGGGGCCAAGGCGCCGTTTCGCCTCAGGGGCGGTGGCCCGACGCGGCCGCGTCCACCAGCGGGTCGACCCAGCGGAAGAAGAGCGGCGGCACCAGGGCCGTGAGCATCATCGCGGGATAGCCCGCGGGCAGGAGCGGCGCCTCCCCCGGGAGGGTGCGCAGCCGGTGATAGGGGCGGCTGGCATTCGCGTGGTGATCCGAGTGCCGCGGGAGCTGGAACAGGTGCGCGCTGCTCACCACGTGGCTGCTGTTCCAGGAGTGGTGGGGCTGCACCCGTTCGAATCGCCCGGGGCTCAGCTCTCGACGCAGCAGTCCGTAGTGCTCGATGTAGTCCACCGTCTCGAGCAAGAGCACGCCGAACAGCGCCTGGCCCGCGTAGAAGGCGAAGCCTTGGGGCCCGAAGAACCAGAGGATCCCGCCGATCAGCGCGGTCTGGGTCAGCGCCATGCGCAACCGCCGGTCCCGAAGGGTCCAGGCGATCCCTAGCTTCTCCGCCCGGCGGGCCTCGAGGCGCCACGCGCTGGGCACCGACTGCACGATGGCGCGGACCCAGAAGACGTAGAGCCACTCGCCGCGGCGAGAGGTGGCCGGGTCCTGGGGCGTGGCCGCGTTCTTGTGGTGGCCGAGCACGTGCTCCACACAGAAGTGAGCGTAGAAGACGCTGGTCATCAGCAGCTCGCCGAGGCCCCGGTGGGCGAGCTTGCTGCGGTGCATCAGCTCGTGGGCGACGTTGATGCCGCCCGCCCCGGTGACCAGCCCCATGGAGAGACCCAGGCCGACCCACTCGTAACCCACTGGCGGCCGGGTGTGGACCTGCACCATCGTCCAGGCCAGGACCGCCAGCTGCATGGGCGCCCACAGCTCCAGCCACAGGTCGTGAATCCGGGACTCTCGCGGCCGCGCGTCAGCCTCCGCATCATCGTCGCGCGACGCGCCCACCAGACGATCCCCGAGCGGGATCAGCCCGAACACGTACGCGAGCGGCAACCAGACCCACGGCCCGCGCAGCTCCAGGGCAGCCAGGTGAACAGCAGGAAGCAGGTAGGCGATGGCGAACAGGAGGCGCGACATGCCTCCACTCTAGCCCTTGCCCGGGCCGAACCGAACCCGCGCAATCCCGATGCCCCCTGAGCCGAGACAGGCCCTCAGGGGGCCTTCAGCTCGTCGACCCCGATCCGCACCGACGCGACCCAGGGCGGCGCACCCTCGGTCCAGTGGCCGTAAGTGGTGGCGACGATGGTCCCGTCCTCCAGGAGCTCGAGGGCCGGGTATGCGCAGTCGGCACGCACCAGGTTGTCCATCAGGCGCAGGCGCAGGTCCCCCTGGCCGCCGGAGACCACGTCCTCGAAGGTGCCCACCCAGGCCACCCAGTCCCCCCACCGCGGGCTGTCGAGGCCGGTGTCCCGGTAGCTGATGAAGAGCCGGCCGTCCGGGAGTTCCAGCACCTGGTGCCGGTCGCCGGTGAGCGCTCCGGAGAGGGGCCGCGGCGCGGACCAGGTGCGGCCGTCGTCGGTGGACTCGATGAACTGGCTGTTGCGCTGGCGGCTGTTCTCTCGCAGCAAGAGGACCGTCCGATCCCCGCGGCGGATCACGCCGGGCTCGCAGAGGTGGCCGTGGGGCCAGCGGCTGATGGCCCGCGGCGCCGACCAGGTGACGCCGGCGTCGGAGGACTCGGTCTGGTAGAGGGTGAAACCAGACCACTTGCCGCCCGGCCCAAAGAAGCGGCCGTCGTCGTGGAACCACGCGCAGGTGCGGCCGTCCGCCATGCGCAGGTGGTCCCCCATGACCACGATGCCGCCCCAGGGGGCGTCGCCGCCCACGGGTTCGAGCTCGGTCCAGGTCCGGCCGTCGTCGGAGGAGAGCGCGCGGCGGGCGGGGAAGAGCCCCGACCACAGGATCAGGTTGGAGGCCTCCCCGTCCTGCGACGTGATGCGCTCGAGGACCGGGACCTCCTTCGAGGTCGCGAAGGACGCGGGGAGCGGCAGCCGCTCGCTCCAGGTGAGGCCGCCATCCTCGGAGCGTTTCATGCAGATCCCTCCCTTGCCGTGCCCCTTCGGGTATACGCAGAGGATCGTGCGGCCGTCCTCGAGGAGGAGGGTTGTGGGGTGGCCCAGGTACTGCCCCGGGTCGCGATCCACCACCACGAGGCGCTCCTCGTCCCCGGCGAGGTCCAGCTCGGGGACCGTCCAACCCCGGGAGGGCGCCGCGTGGTCCGAGAGGCGCCGGGCGCGGGCCTCGCCGCCGTCCATCCGCGTCACGACGGCGTCGAACACCGCCTTGGCCTGGAAGGCGCTGGCCTCATCCGTGGGGTGCCAGCCGTCCGTGCGCCACGCCGACGTCGCCTCGGGGCCGCGCGCGCGGTCCGCGTCGTGCACCGCCACCAGAGGGACCTGCTGGCGACCCGCCGTGCGGCGCGCCACCTCCGCGTAGGTCTCCACCATGCGGTCGAAGCCCCAGGGATCGTCGACGCCATACGGGAAGCTGCCGTGGCTCTCCCGCAGGGCGCTGGTCCACATGGTGGCCGAGGGCTGGAGCAGGATCACGTCGGCCCCCGCGCCGCGGACCGTGGTGATCATATCCGTGAGGTTCGACCGATAGGCCCCGGGCGCCACCGCCGGGAAGTCCTCCCCGCGCGGGATGGCCACCACCGAGTCGTTGACGCCGAACTGGATCACCACCACGTCGGCATCTCGGGCGAGCACGTCACGGCCGAGGCGACGCAGGGCGGAGCCCGACGTGTCCCCAGGCCGGCCCGCGTTCTCCACCTCGATACGGAGGTCCGGATAGCGCGCCTCGAGGAGCGCGTCCAGCCTGGCCGGCCAGGGCGTCTTCGCATCGCGGCGCTGGGAGGTGAAGGAGTCCCCGAAGGCCACCACCCGCAAGGTCATGGGGTCCACGGCGGAGGGTTCGAGCTCCGGGGCGCTCACTTGAGGCGCGAGGAGGAGCGGGAGGGCGATCAGCATGGTCGAGTTGTGGTGAGGCAGCGGCGGCGGAGAGAGGGGCTCAGCGGAAGAGCGCGTCGGCGGGGATTGGGACCTCGGCGCCGACCCCGGGGCCGGCCCAGCTCACCTCGAGCCCCGCGCCCCCTCGGGAGTTGAACCACTCGACCCGCAGGGCATGGAAGCCCGCGCGCAGGGCGACCTTGCCCGCGCGCCGGTCCATGCCGTGAAGCCCGTCGTTGTCCACCACCAGCTCGCCATCGATGAAGAGGCGGCTGCCGTCGTCCGAGGCCGTGGCGAAGGTGAAGAGGCCGTCGTCTGGGACACTGAGGAAGCCCTCGAAGGAGATGGCGCACTGCTCGGCCCGGGTCGCGAGCCCGATGTCGAAGCCGGGCGCGTCGCGGGTCTCCAGCGGCGCGCGCCCCGCCATCTGGTCCAGGGTTTGCCAGCCGCCCCCGTAGAGCTTCGCGCGCAGTCCCGGCTTGGGCGGGACGAGGAAGTGGGTGGCGGCCTTCCAGTCGCCCGGAACGAGGACGCGGTAGCTCGCCTCGGCAGGGAAGGGGCTCGCGCCGCGCCCGTCGAAGGCCCGAGCGCGGAGGGTCAACGAGCGATCCACCCGAACGGGCCCCTCCGCAACTGGCGAAGCTGCGGTCGGTTCGGAGCCGTCGAGGGTGTAGCGGGCGATCGCGCCGGGGCGGGTAGAGAGAGAGACCTCCACCGGGGACACCGCCACCGCGCCGGCGGGCTCGATGGCGACCCGGGGCGGCGACAGGTAAAGCGACACCCGCGAGAGCGCGGGCGCGGCCTGGCTCCCGAGGATCTCCACTCGGAGCCCGGTGGCGGTCTGCTCCCCCACCTTGAGCCCGCGGGCGGGGCCGATGGTGGTGCCCTCGCCGATTGGCCTCCACTTCCCCTCCGGGCCGCGGCACAGGACGCGAAAGCGCTCGACCCGCTGGCCGAGCTGGATGGGCTCCCCCAGCCAAACCTCGTCGAAGGTCACCGGCGAGGCGAGGTCCCACTCGGCCCAGGCGCGCACGGGCCCCTCCAGGTCATGCCCGTCGTCCACAGCCCAGAAGGAGGCGCGGCCAGCCTCGAGGACCTGATCCGCGCCGAAGCGTTCCTCGCCGCCGCGCACGTTGGATGCTCGCGCAACGACTCCCCCCGCCTGCGCAAGCTCCTGAAGGGCGCAGCGGCCGTAGGTGGCGTCGAGCACGTCACCGAGCGCGGCGAGCCGCGCCACGTCGGTGTCGGTGATGAGCCCGCGATCGTCCGGGGGGATGTTCAGGAGGAAGTTGCCGCCGCGGCCCACGGACGCTCGGTACGTCTCCATCAGCAAATCAAGGCTCTTCACCCCATCGTCCAGCCCGGCCCTCCAGAACCACCCCGGCCGGATCGACGTGTTGCACTCCGCCGGCACCCAGTGGGTCCCGTCCGCGTGACCGCGGTTCAGCTCCGCGGTCTTCGAGGTCCCCACGGTGATCTCGTCCCGGCGCAAAGTGGCCCAGTTGGTCTCACCGCCGATGGCGCGCTCGTTCCCGCACCAACGCACGTCCGGTCCGGCGTCCGAGAAGATGACCGCGCCTGGCTGGTGCTCGCGCACCGTGGCGATGTAGCGCGGCCAGTCGTAGACCTGACGCTTCCCGTTGGGCCCTTCCCCGCAGGCGCCGTCGAACCACACCTCCTTGATCGGCCCGTAGCTGGTGAGGACCTCCGTGAGCTGTGTCACGAAGTGATCGTCGTAGGCCTCGCCGGTGCCGTAGCACGCCTCGTGCCGATCCCACGGGGACAGGTAGACCCCCAGCCACAGCCCCTCCGAGGCGCAGGCCTCCGAAAGGTCCGCGAGGACGTCGCCCTCACCGTCCCGCCAACTCGAGGACGCCACGTCGTGCTCCGTGACCGCCGAGGGCCACAGGCAGAACCCGTCGTGGTGCTTGGCCGTGATCACCACGCCGCTCATGCCCGCCGCCTTGAACGCTCGCACCCATTGCCCCGCGTCCATCTCTCCGGGCTGGAAGACCTCGGGGTCCTCCTGTCCGCCGCCCCACTCCACCGCGGTGAACGTGTTGGGCCCGAAGTGGATGAAGGCGTAGAACCGCCGGTCATGCCAATCGAGCTGGCGCTGGACCGGGACCGGCGCCAGGGGGGCGAGGTCGGCGGTGTCCTGGGGAGCCGCGGCGAGGGGCGCGGGCGAGGTGGCGAGGCAGAGGGCGCTGGAGAGGAGCATGGAGGTGGACCCCAAGGTACCTTCTGTGCTGCCCGCTTCCCCCGTGACTCTCCTCCCCCAGCCCCCCGCCGCCCCCGCCCCGGGCCTCCGCCTCGCCACGCTGGCCCTCCTGGTCGCCGCGTCGTGCGCGGCCACGGGAGACGAGGAGGAGATCCGCCTGGACCGCGGCGGCTTCACGGCCCTGTCGAGCGAGGCCCCCAAGGTCCTCGTGGTCGTCGCCCATCCCGACGATGAGCTCGTCGCCACCGGAGCCCTGTACCTGACCGGCGCCCGGCTCGGCGGCGCCTGCGACGTGTTCACGATCACGGACGGCCAGGGGGGCTTCAAGTACGCGAGCTTCGCCGAGGCGCTCCACGGCGTCCCCCTCACCGAGGAGGAGGTCGGCCGCCGCGAGCTCCCCGCCATCCGGCGCGAGGAGCAGCGGCGCTCCCTCGAGCTCCTGGGAGCCCGCATGCTTGTCCGGCTCCAACAGACGGACCACCGCTACACCCAGGACCGCATGGAGGTGCTGGCGGAGGACGCCGGGGTCTGGGACCTCGCCGCCGTGCGCGCGAGCCTGGACCGACGCCTGGCCGATGAGCGGTACGACTTCGTGGTGACCCTCGCGCCCACCGCCACCACCCACGGCCACCACCAGGCCGCGAGCCTGCTGGCCCTCGAAGCGGTGGCTCGCGTCCCGGAGGCCGAGCGCCCGGTGGCCCTGTGCTGCCAGGTCAAGGCGGCCGACGCCGATGACCTCGGAGAGCCGCCGGCCGTCGTGGACGCCGAGGTGGAGGGCGAGGACCTGACGGCGATCCGTACCACGCCCGCGCCCTTCACCATCGACCGCAACGAGCCCTTCGGTCACAGAGATCGGCTGACCCTCAAGGCCATCGCCAGCGTCGCCATCGCCCAACACCTGAGCCAGGGCACCATGCTCGGCTACATCGGCGCAGGGGACGTCGAGGAGTACTGGCTCTTCGACCTGTCCCCGCCCCTGGCCGCGGCGCGCACCGCGGACTGGTTCGCCCAGCTCCAGGACCCGTCCTTCCCCGAGCGCGAGTACACCTCGTCCGCGGGCACCAACGCCTCTCGCTGAGGAACCCGCGATGACCGACGCCCCGATGGACTCACCCGCGCCGCGACGGATCCTCTCCATCGACGCCCTCAGGGGCCTCGACATGATGATGATCCTGGGCCTCCGGGAGGTGGTCCTCGCCCTCTGCCTCGCGTTCGGCCTCGACGGGCTGCACGGGGTCCTCGAGGCCCAGGCCCACCACCCCGAGTGGAACGGCTTCACCGCCTGGGACCTGATCTTCCCCCTCTTCCTGTTCCTGGCGGGGGCTTCCATGCCCCTGTCCTTCGACCGGCGGCTGGAGCGCGGGGACACACGGGGCGCCCTCGCCCTCCACACGGCGCGGCGGGCGGCGCTGCTGGTCTTCTTGGGCGTCGTCTACAACGGGCTCCTCTCCCTCGAGTTCGAGGGCCTGCGCTACGCGAGCGTCCTCGGGCGCATCGGCCTCGCCTGGGCGGGCGCTGCCTTCGCGGTGCTCTACCTGAGCCTCCGCGGGCAGGTCATCGCCTTCGGCCTCGTCCTCGCCGCCCACTCGGCGGCGCTGCTGCTGATCCCGGCGGCCCCTGGCCTCGACGTCCCGAGCCTCGAGCCGGGTCAGACCTTCGGCGACTACTTCGACCGCATGACGGTGCCGGGCCGCCTGCACGTGGGCGACCGAGACCCCGAGGGGCTCTTCGGGGTCCTCTCGGCCATCGGCACCGCGCTCATGGGGACCTTCGCAGGCCGCTGGATCCGCCGACAGGACGTCGCCGACCGACGACGGGTCGGCTGGCTCCTGGCGGCCGGCCTGCAGTGCCTGCTCCTGGGCTGGCTCCTGGACGCCATGGGCCTGCCCGTGAACAAGAACCTGTGGACCGCCAGCTTCGTGCTGGTGGCCGGCGGCTGGAGCCTGATGCTCCTGGGCCTCTTCCACCTGGTCTTCGACGTGGTCGGCGCCCCCCGCCTGGGCTTCTTCTTCTCGGTCGTGGGCGCCAACGCCATCCTCGCCTACCTCTTGAGCGCCTATGTGGACTACGACGGCGTCGCCGCGGTCCTCTGCGGACGCGCCCTCGAGACTGGACGCATGTCCGAGGCCCTCGCGCCGCTCCTGGCCCTCGCCCTCCAGTGGGGCCTGCTCTACGCTCTCTGGCGGCGGCGGATCTTCCTCCGCGTGTGATGGCTGGCTCCTTCTGCACCGAGTGCGGCTCCCCCACCGAGCTGCGCGTCCCCGAGGGCGACAACCGCGAGCGCGCGGTATGCACGAGCTGCGGGCACATCCGCTACGTGAACCCCAACGTCGTGGTGGGCTGCATCGTGGAGGCGGGCGACCAGCTGCTCCTCTGCAAGCGCGCCATCGAGCCGGCCCTGGGCCGCTGGACCTTCCCCGCGGGCTACCTTGAGTGCGGCGAGTCCTCCCCGTCCGGAGCCGCCCGCGAGACCCTCGAGGAGTCCGACGCTGAGGTGGAGATCCTCGGCCTCCACGCGGCCCTGGACATCCCCCACATCAGCCAGCTCTACATGGTCTACCGGGCCCGGCTGGTGGGCACCCACTTCGGCCCCGGCGAGGAGTCCAGCGAGGTCAAGCTCGTGGACCTCGCCGATATGCCCTGGGCCGACCTCGCCTTCCCGAGCGTCGCCACCGCCCTGCGCCTCTACGCCGACGACCGCGCCGCCGGCACCCACCGCGCCCACATGGGCACCATCCAGTGGAACGGCCAGGGCTC
>CALJGV010000013.1 GCA_938075305.1 uncultured bacterium | reverse complement strand
GGGGAGCATTGAAAAATTTCAAGGCAGACAAACGGGCTTTCTTAACATTAAAACTTTATGAGCATGCCGGATCCGGCGTAAGCCTCACCGTTTATCATCCCATGTAGTTCCTCAACTGTGATTTTTCCGCACTGCTTTAGGCTTTCGACCACCTCCAGGGCAAGATTATCATCAGTTGATAATCCAAACTCGCGGTAGTGTTTGGAGTCCTTGTCGGAGTCGGAATTGTCAAAATAAATGAAACCTCCAGGATTCATTCTTCCAGCAAGCTCCTCGATACATTTCCAGCGAAATTCACCGTCAACTACCGCGAAGTCAAACCGCTCGCCAGCTGCAAAACCATAGTAAGCATCGCCTTGGCGGTGCTGCACTTCGCAATTTAGCAAGCCCTCAGCGGCTATACGTTTTTTAGTTATCGCAGCCCACTTAGCGTCATGCTCGCGAGCCACCACAGATTTCACGCGCCTTGCAATCCAAATAGTCGAACTTCCTGAACCGAACTCTACCGCGACCATACCGGGGTGAAGAATTTTATTGACTTCCTCTACTGCAGGAAGCGGCCACCAAGGCACAATAGGTCTTGAACCTACAAGACGGTTGCGAATCTTCTGTCCGCACACGATAGGCACTTGAGAAAATAAATTTTTCCAACCAACGAACACGTTCTTTTCCGTATGGAATCGAGTAAGGCGGGAATCACCGCCAGAAATCAATTTTCGTAACGTCTTTTTTATCATGTTTGTCCTACACTTACCTTAAAAGCCTTCCCAAGACCAACCGACTGCTCGCAGATAAATGTTGTAGAGCGAAACCCACTATAACCCTCCTCCCTTAACTTGGGCGTGATTGTTTTGGAAAAAGTTGACTACTAAACCACCATCGAAATATCTGTATTCGATACCCGCATCAGGTGATCACATCGAGGGCTGAACACGCGATGCGAGCAGTCCGCTCTGCGTACTCGGGGTCATCATTGACGAGCGCGCGGTGCAGCTTCAGCCGCCAAGTGGCAGCTTGGATCGCTTATCCCCCCCAGGTCACCATCGATGCCATCCTCGAGGCTGCCCGCCGGGCTGAGGTCGAGGTGGGCGTAGGCAAGATCTTCGTCACCGAGCTCCAGCAGTGCATCCGGATCCGGACCGGTGAGTCCGGGGGCACTGCGATCTGACTCCAGAGGCAGGCGAGGATGGCATGAACTACCCGCGGCACGCCTGAGCTGCCCCACGCCCGCCCCGCCGCCGAGGAGCCGCCGAGGAGCCGCCCGGGAGCCGCCAGTTTCCCTGGCCACCGGCGTCCAGGTCTCGCCAAGATGCCCAGCCGCCCTCGACTCGCCCGCATCCGCTCTCGGTCCGACGACACGTGGCTCGGACGCGGCTCGGACGCGGACCCTTCGACTGTCTCGCAACGGAGCCTGTCACCGGGCCACGCTTCAGGGAAGCTCCGGGGCCGGACGATGATGGCCCCATGGAGCTTCGGTCAGGCGCACGCCCCGAGAGGGAGAGCCAAGGCGTCGACCTTGACCGCGGAGCCCCCGCCGAGTTACTCGGCGCAGGGCCTCCAAGCGCAGGCCCCCCCACGGCGGAGCCCTCGGACGCACCGGCCCCTTGGCCGCCCCCGTTCACCAAGACCCCACGCTTCCCGTTGGTCCCGGAGCGTGAGGCGCCATTGAGGCTCGACCCGTCCTCGCTCCCGGTCCCCGAGCCAGAGTTCACCCCGACCCGCCTCCCGTCGAAGACGCCCCAAGAGCCACACCGCGAGCCCAAGGTCCAGGCCGCGGCCTATGACCGGAAGAACCCCAGCGGCCGCACTCGACGCGATCGCGTGCTGCGCCCGACCGCCGAAGATCGGGGCCGGGCGCAGAGGGCCCGAAGACTCAGCGCGGTGGCCTGCGGGATCCTGGTCGTCGCGCTCACCACCCCCCTCCTCGCAAGCCTCTCCTTCGGGGGCTGGCTCCTCATGACGACCGGAGGAGCGCTTGGGGGCCTTGCGGCGCTGGAGACCACGGACTCGGAGGTGTCCTGGCTCATCGCCATGGCGGTTCTCGGGGGCCTCCTCGGGCTCTTCTACGGACCCGCTGCTCTCCCCATCCTGAAGGCTCCGATCGGCGCGCTCGCCTTCGCCCTGACGGGCTGGTTGATGGGGAAGCTTCGCGACATCCACAACGTCGGCTAGCGATGGCGAAGGGAGGCGTCCGGCGCCCTGGAGTCCCGCCGGGCCTCTCCCCCGAGGTCCAATAGAGGAACTGGCCGGGCTTAGAGCTCGCGCGTCACGACCTCGGAGCGCTTGAAGCCGATGCGGTGGGCCACCGCCTGCACCCGGGTCGCGCCGGGCGGGATCTCGACCGGCTCGCCGCCGAAGGGGGTCCAGCCCTTCGATTCGTCGAAGCGGAAGGCGATGGAGGCCCCCTCCGTCGCGCAGTCGAACCCGATGGCCCCGCCGATGGAGAGGGGCATGGGGTCGGGGGAGGCGGTGATCGGCTGGGTCTCGCCGCCCCAGAGGCGCTCATGGACCATCCGCGTCTCGGGCTCGATCAGGCCCAGGTCGCCGGTGTCCTTCATCCAGACCTCCATCGCCAGCTCGAGGGCCTCGAAGGCCCCGCGTCCCTCCGCGGACAGGGGGACGCCGTGGAGGTCGCGCACCTCCCAGGGGTCGTCCGCCCGGTCGTACCACTCCACCTCCGGTCGGCGGGTCGAGCCCGTCTGCCACTGGGCGGGGGTCCGGGTCGAGGCGCGGGAGCCACCATCCCGCAGGTCGTACAGGTCCCGGGTCATGGGGATCCGCTCGCGGTAGGCGTTGGCGATCAGGTGCGGCACCTCGGGCATGAGGTTCCACACCACCAGCCGGCGCCCGTCGGTGGCCGCGCGGGTCCGGTCCCGCGCCGCGTCGAAGCGGTCCGCGTGCAGGAACACGTGCTCCCGCGGCGGCGCCTCGAACTCGCCCAGGAAGGCGCGGCCGTCCAGGCGCAGGTCGGGCTCGACGCCCGCGAGGCTCAGGGCCGTCGGCCCGAAGTCGATGAAGCTCACCAGACGGTCGGTGGCCGTGCCGGGGGCGAGCCCCTCTGGCCAGCGCCCCTCCGGGAAGCGCACCAGGAGCGGCACCCGCGTCCCGGTGCCGTAGACCGAGCGCTTGCCCCGGGGGAGCCCCACCCCGTGGTCGGAGAAGAAGAACACCACCGTGGAGTCGGCGAGCCCGGCGTTCTCGAGCCTCTTGAGCTGCTTGCCGAACCACGCGTCCATGGCGGCGATGTTGTCGTAGGTGCGCTTCATGGCGTCGCGCACCGTGGGCGTGTCCGGGTAGATCGGCGGGATCGGCACGTCCTCGAGCGCCACGGCGCTCGGACGCTGACGGGCCTCGGGGAAGGCCTGGCTCTCGTGGGTACCCGTGTGGTTGAAGACCGCGAAGAAGGGGGCATCCGCAGGCCGGTCCACGTAGCTGGCCTTGCGCGACGAGGCGTTCCACACCGCCGGCGGGGCCACGAACTGGTAGTCCGTCTTGGAGCTGTTGGTGGTGTGGTAGCCGGCGAGGCGCAGCTGCTCGGGGAAGCAGCGCACGAAGGGCGGCGGCACGGCCTCATACAGGGGCAGGTCGCCGTAGGCCTCGTCTCCCGCGGACTTGCTACGGGACCGCACGCGCATGTGCATGGCGCCGATGCGCGTGGGGTACATCCCCGTGATGAGCGCGGTGCGGGCCGGCGCGCACACGGGGGTGTCCGCGAAGGCGTTGTCGTAGCGCAGGGCCTCGGCGGCGAAGGCGTCGAGGTTCGGCGTCGGCACCGTGCGGTCGCCGTAGGCGCCGATCCACGGGCTCATGTCCTCCACCGAGAGCCAGAGCACGTTGAGCGGGGGAGCCCCACCACCCGGCCGGATTGCAGCGGGCCCGTGGACAGGAGCGGCGGCGAGGGCGACGAGGGCGGACAGCAGGAGGGCGGCGCGGAGCATGACCGAGGGTATCGGATCGAGCGCGAACCCGGCAGCTGCGCCCGAACGGGGGGCCGCCCGGTAGCATGGGCGTATGCCCTCGGCGCCCGTCCTCCTCTCTCTGCTCCTCCCCTTGGCAGGGGCTGGCGTGGACGAGGACCCCGCTCCCGTGGACTTCGCCCGGGACGTGCTGCCGATCCTCTCGGACCGCTGCTACGCCTGCCACGGCCCGGACGGGGCAGGCCGCCAGGCTGGCCTGCGCCTGGACCTGAAGGAGCATGCCTTCGCCGACCGGGACGGCTTCCCTGCGCTGGTCCCCGGGGATCTGGAGGCGAGCGAGCTCGCCGCCCGCATCCGATCCGAGTTCCCCGAGGAGCGGATGCCTCCGCCGGACTCCAACTACGCCCTGAGCGAGGACGAGGTCCGGCTCCTGGAGCGGTGGATCCAGGAGGGCGCGGTCTGGGAGGAGCACTGGGCCTTCGCCGCGCCGGTGCGGCCCGACGTGCCCGAGGCCCAGCGTCCCGGGACCGAGGGCGCCATCGACCGCTTCATCGAGCGGGCCCTGGAGGCGGAGGGCGTTGCCCCCTCCCCCGAGGCCGCGCCCGGCGCCCTGCTGCGGCGGGTGACCCTGGACCTCACGGGTCTCCCCCCCACGCCGGACGCCCTGGACGCCTTCCTCGAGGACCCCTCCGAGGGGGCCTACCTCGCGGCGGTGGACCGCCTGCTCGCGTCCCCCGCCTACGGCCAGCGCATGGCCTGGGAGTGGCTGGACGCGGCGCGCTACTCGGACACGGACGGCTACCAGGCGGATCCCACCCGCTCGATGTGGCCCTGGCGCGACTGGCTGGTGGACGCCCTCAACCGCAACGTCCCCTTCGACCAGCTCACGGTCGAGATGCTGGCCGGCGACCTGCTCCCGGACGCCACGCCCGAAGAGGTCCTCGCCTCGGCCTTCAACCGCAACCACATGTACAACGGCGAGGGCGGCCGGATCGCGGAGGAGACGCGCACGGAGAACGTGTTCGACCGGGTGGAGACCACGGCCACCACCTGGCTCGGCCTCACCGTCGGCTGCGCCCGCTGCCACGACCACCGCTACGACCCGATCTCCCAGCGCGAGTACTTCCAGCTCTACGACTTCTTCAACCAGACCTCCGAGTCCGGTCGGATCCAGGGCGGCCGCGCGGCGCCCACCCTCCCCTACCTCGACCCCGAGGACCGCGCCCGCCTCGACGCCATCGCGGCGGAGGCCGCCGAGCTCGACGCTACGCGCCTCGCGCCGCACCCCGAGCTCGACGCCGCCGAGGCCCGCTGGGTCGCGGCCTGGCGGGCGCGCATGGCCGCGGAGCCCGCGCTCACGCGGCCCTCGGACCTCGGGACCTGGCGCACGTCTGGCCCCTACCTGCCGGGCGCCGAGGGTCCCGGCTCGCTCTTCGCTCGCGCCTTCCCGCCGGAACCCAGCGCGCCCGCGGACGCGGCGCCGGCCGAGTACACGGACGCCCCCGAGCTGGTGGACGGCCAGGTGCACGAGTCCACGCCCCAGGTGGCGGCCATGTACTTCCGCCGGGAGATCGCCGCACCCACCGCCCGGCGCATGGAGCTCTCCCTCGGCTCGGACGACGCCATCAAGGTCTGGGTCAACGGCGCGGAGGTCCTCGCGAAGAACGTGGCCCGCGGCGCCCAGCCCGACCAGGAGCGGGTCACCGTGGACCTCGCCGCCGGCGAGAACGACCTGCTGGTCAAGATCGTCAACACCGGCGGCCGGAGCGGCATCTACTTCAAGCGGGTCGGGGAGGAGGTGGAGGGCCTGGACCTCGGGCTGCTCGACGCGCCGCCGTCCGTGGTCCGCGCCCGCTTCCGCGCCGAGCACGACCCGGACTGGGCGGCGCGGTCCGAGCGCCTGGGGACCCTCGAGGCCGAGGCGGCGCGGCTGCGCGGCGGGGCCCTGCCAGTGATGGTCATGGACCAGCTCCCCGAGGACCGCCGGCGCACCACCCGCGTGCTCCGCCGCGGGAGCTACCTCGAGCCCATGGAGGAGGTGTCCGCGGGCACGCCAGCCTTCCTGCCTCCCTTCCCCTCCGGCGCGCCGCGGGACCGCCTCGGTCTCGCCCGCTGGATCGTCGACCCGGCGCACCCCCTCACCGCCCGGGTCGCCGTGAACCGCGCCTGGCAGACCCTCATGGGGCGCGGGCTCGTGGCGAGCCCCGGGGACTTCGGGCGCCAGAGCGCGGCGCCCACCCACCCCGAGCTCCTGGACTGGCTCGCCACCGAGTTCGTGGGCAGCGGCTGGGACCTGAAGGCCCTCCACCGACTCATCGTCACGAGCAGCGCCTACCGCCGCTCCGCCAGCGCCGCTGGCCCCGGCTTCCAGGACGACCCCCACAACGAGCGGCTCGCGCGCGCCTCCCGCACGCGCCTCTCCTCGTGGATGCTCCGCGACCAGGCCCTCGCTCTCGCCGGGCTGCTCGAGCCCGAGCTCGGCGGCGCGCCCGTGCGTCCCTACCAGCCCGACGGCGTCTGGGCCGAGGCGACCTTCGGGACCATCCGCTACCAGCAGGACATGGGGTCCGCCCTCTACCGCCGGAGCCTCTACGTGTTCTGGCGCCGGATCGTGCGCCCGACGTTCTTCTTCGACACCTCGAAGCGGCAGGTGTGCGAGGTGGGCCGCTCGGTGACCAACACGCCGCTGCACGCCCTCACCACCCTGAACGAGACGGGGTACGTGGAGGCCGCGCGCTGCTTCGCGGCGCGCGCGCTGAGGCAGGTACCGGCGACCACGAACGAACCGCTGGCGCACCCTGGCGACGTCACCATCAGCGACGGGGAAGCCCGGTCCGCGATCCGGTGGGCGTTCCGCGCCGCCACGGCGCGGGAGCCGGACGCCGCGGAGCTCGAGGTGCTGACGCAGCGGCTGCGGGACGAGCAGGTGCACTTCGCATTCCACATCGGTGACGCCGCCGAGCTGGTCTCCGCGGGCGCGGCCCCCGCCGAGGAGGACCTCTACATCGACCTCCACGCCGCCATGACGGTGGTGTGCTCCATCATCCTCAACCTGGACGAGGTCCTCTGCCGGCCATGAACGACCCCGACGTCGAGCTGCGCGCGGACCTCACCCGCCGCGCCCTCCTGCGGGACGCGTCCCTCGGGCTGGGCGGCCTCGCCCTCGGCGGGCTCCTTGGCCGCGAGGCCTCGGCCCAGGAGGCGCTCCCCGCCCTCCCCCACTTCGCGCCGAAGGCCAAGCGGGTGATCTACCTCTTCCAGAACGGCGCCCCGTCCCACGTGGACCTGTTCGACTGGAAGCCGATCCTGCGCCAGCGCCACGGGGAGCCGATCCCCGACTCGGTCGCCGGGGGCAAGCGCTTCAGCACCATGCTCGACGGGCAGACCTCCCGGGCCATGCTCGGGGAGCTCCCTGACTTCGCCCGCCACGGGGAGAGCGGCGCCACGGTCTCGAGCTTCCTGCCGCGCACCGCGGCCATCGCGGACCGGCTGTGCTTCGTGAAGTCGATGCACACCACCCAGGTGAACCACGCCCCGGCGATCACCTACTTCATGACCGGCGCGGAGCAGGCGGGCCGGCCCACCATGGGCGCGTGGCTCTCCTACGGGCTCGGGCGCATGTCCGACGACGTGCCCGCCTTCGTGGCCATGACCTCCCGGGACAAGGAGGCCTCCTGCGGCCAGATCTTCTACGACTTCTACTGGGGCAGCGGCTTCCTCCCCACGGTCCACCAGGGCGTGAAGTTCCGGGGCACCGGCGACCCGGTGCTGTACCTGAAGGATCCCGCCGGCATCGACCGCGGCCTGCGTCGCCGCATGCTCGACGACCTCGCGGCCCTCAACGAGAAGCGGGCCCGGGAGGTGGGTGACCCGGAGATCCGAACCCGCATCGCCCAGTACGAGATGGCCTACCGCATGCAGGCCTCCGTCCCCGAGCTCACCGACCTCTCCACCGAGCCCGAGCACGTGCTGGAGTCCTACGGGCCCGACGTCCGGCGCAAGGGCTCGTTCGCCTACAACTGCCTCATGGCCCGCCGCCTCGTGGAGCGCGGCACGCGCTTCGTCCAGGTCATGCACGCCGGCTGGGACCAGCACCGGAACCTCAACACCCAGCTCGAGATCCAGTGCACGGACACCGACGCCCCCTCCGCGGCGCTGGTGGAGGACCTCGCGCAGCGCGGCCTCCTGGAGGACACCCTCGTGGTCTGGGGCGGCGAGTTCGGGCGCACGCCCTTCTGCCAGGGGATCCTGGGCGCCCCCAACCAGGGCCGCGACCACCACCCCTACGGCTTCACGGTCTGGATGGCCGGGGGCGGCATCAAGCCCGGCACCACCTGGGGCGCCACCGACGAGTTCGGCTTCAGCGCGACCGAGGACCGCGTCAGCGTCCACGACCTCCAGGCCACCATCCTCCACCTGCTCGGCATCGACCACGAGCGCCTCACCTACCGCTTCCAGGGCCGCCGCTACCGCCTCACCGACGTGGAGGGCGAGGTGGTCCGCGGAGTGCTTGGCTGAGGCAGAAGGGGATGGCCACGGCTCGTCGCACCCCACGCCGTGCGAATCGACCTGGCGGCTTGGACCTCACGTCCGCCGGGAGGGCATCATCGGCGCGGGTCAAGAGCCAGGAATGAACAGAGGATGGAGATGAGAGCTTTGGAGAAGACGCGCTGGGGAATTCTGGGGACGGGCACCATCGCCTCGAAGTTCGCGCTCGGGCTCCGCGCCGCCGACAACGGGGAGCTGCACGCCGTCGGGAGTCGGTCAAGCCAGACCGCCGACGCCTTCGCCAGGGAGCACGGCGCGGCCCGGGCGCACGCCACCTACGACGAGCTCGCCGGAGATCCGGACGTCGATGCGATCTACGTCGCCACCCCCCACGTCCTCCACCGGGAGAACACGCTCTCCTGCATCGCCGGGGGGAAGGCGGTCCTGTGCGAAAAGCCCTTCGCCATGAACGCGCGGGAGGGCGAGGAGATGGTCGCCGCGGCCCGCGGCGCGGGGACCTTCCTCTGCGAGGCCATGTGGACCCGCTTCCTCCCCGCGACCCGGCGCGTCCGGGAGCTCATCGCCAGCGGAGCCATCGGGGAACCCCGCCAGCTCGACGGCGACTTCGGCTTCCGCACGGAGCTCGACCCCAAGGGCCGGCTCTTCGACCCTGCGCTCGGCGGAGGGGCCCTCCTGGACGTCGGCATCTACTGCGTCGCCTACGCCCGCATGGTCTTCGGCGGGCCCCCTGCCCAGGTGCAATCCTCCGCGCACATCGGGGAGACCGGCGTGGACGAGCAGTCGGCCTACCTCTTCCGCTACGACTCCGGCGCCCTGGCGCGCATGTCGTCGGCCACCAGGACCGAGACGCCCCACCGGGTGACGATCTCGGGCACCGAGGGCTCCATCGAGGTCCCCGACTTCTGGCAGGCCCAGGAGCTGATCGTCAACGGCGAGCGGGAGCGCCACCCCTACGCGGGGAACGGCTACACCCACGAGGCGGTGGCCGTGGGAGAGGCCCTGGCCGCCGGCGCGCTCGAGTGCGCCGAGGTCCCCCTGGAGGAGACCCTCGAGATCGCGCGCACCCTGGACGAGCTCCGGGGCCAGTGGGGGCTTCGCTACCCCGCGGACGGGGCGAGCCCCTCCTGAGGGTGCGAGCGGCCCGCGCTTCGACCCCGGGAGCCGCGGCGCGCAGGGCCTCGTTCTGACGTTCTTCGGGGGTCCCATCGCCGGGACTGATGCCAGTCGCCACGACCCGGTTCCTGCGAGCCGACCGCATCTGAAAGCCCGGAGGGCACCCGCCGGCGGAGCCCTTGGCCGGGGGCATGTTTCTCGGGTTGGTGAGGAACGGCTCCCCACCGGCCGGCATCAGCGCGGTATGCCACGGCTCCCTGTCACCGTCCTCTCTGGCTTCCTCGGCTCCGGCAAGACGACGCTCCTAGCTCACCTCCTCGCGAACCGAGACGGCCGCCGCATCGCGGTGCTCGTGAACGAGATGAGCGAGCGGGGCCTCGACGGCGAGCTCCTGCTCGCCGCCCGGGACGCTGGGGTCGAGGTCCTCCAGAGCGAGGAGCGCCTGGTGGAGCTCTCCAACGGTTGCATCTGCTGCACGCTCCGGGAGGACCTGCTCGAGGAGGTCGGCCGGCTCGCCGATGACGGGCGCTACGACGCCCTCGTGATCGAGTCCACTGGCATCTCGGAGCCGCTCCCGGTGGCCCAGACGCTGTCCCTGGACCTGGACGACCTGCCCTCCGTATCCGACCGGGTCGCCGTGGACGCCATGGTCACCGTGGTGGACGCATCGCGCCTGCTGGAGGAGATGGGGAGTGAGGACGACATCGTCGAGCGTGGCTGGGCGGAGGACGACGAGGACCGCCGCTCCGTGGCCTCCCTCATGGCCGAGCAGATCGAGTTCGCGACCATCATCGTCGTCAACAAGACCGACCTCGTGGATGAAGCCGCGCTCAAGCGGGTCGAGGCCCTCATCGCGGACCTCAACCCCTCGGCCAAGGTCCTGCGTGCGGAGCACGCTCAGCTGCCGCTCACCGAGCTCCTCGACACCCGCAGCTTCGACCTCGAGACCGCCCAGGCCGCACCCGGCTGGGCACAGGCCCTCGCGGAGGATCACACCCCGGAGAGCGAGGCGTTCGGCTTCGGCTCCTTCGTCTTCAGGTCACGGCGTCCGCTGCACCCCGCGCGCTTCATGGACTTCCTCCAGTCGCCGCTCATGCGGCAGGTCCTGCGGTCCAAGGGCTTCCTGTGGTTCGCCACCCGGCCCGGGGACAAGGCGCTCCTGCAGACCGCCGGCCAGCAGGCCACGGTTCAACCCGCGGGGACCTGGTGGTCCCTGGTGGACAAGGAGGAGTGGCCGCAGGACCCCGCCGCCCGCGCCCACATCGAGGCGGTCTGGCAGGAGGAGTTCGGGGACATGCGCCAGGAGCTCGTCCTGATCGGCGTGGACCTGCCCAGGGAGGAGCTCGAGCAGCGTCTCAAGGCCGCCCTCCTCGACGACCAGGAGATGGAGGCTGGCCTGGACGCCTGGCTGACGCTGGAGGACCCCCTTCCCAGCTGGGACGAGGAAGCGGCCCCTGAGCCCGCGGCCGCGGGGTGATCCGCCCCGCCCGCTCAGGTTGGACACGCGCCGAGTGAGGCCGACCTCGCCCCGCCGCCGGGGTCCCGCAGACCGCCGCCCCCGTCGTCAGCGCCCTCGTCGTCAGCGCCCCCGCCCGGCAGAACGAAACGCCTCCAAGCCGGCGCTCCCCTCGGCCTTGCCGCGGATCGGGGCGTCGTCCGCGGGTCGCCGGTCGCGCAGCTCTGCGATGACCTGGGAGAGGGCCTCGGGCCGAGGCCTCTCCACGGCGAGGTTCCGCCACTCGTGCGGGTCCTCGTCGTGGTCGTAGAGCTCCTCGCTCCCGTCGGCGTAGCGGGTGTATCGCCAGCGGGCCGAGCGGATGGTGTGGTTGCCTGGCCCGAAGGTCGTGACCGCGGCGTGGGGCCAGGCGCCGGTCGGGTCGTCGAGGAGCGGCGCGAGACTGTGACCCTCGAGGCCGTGGTCGGGCGCGAGCCCTGCGAGCTCCAGCAGCGTCGGGTAGACGTCGATCAAGCCGACCGGACGGCCAGACACCCCGGGCTTGCGCTTCGGCGACGCGATGATCAGCGGCACGCGCGTCGAGGTCTCCCAGAGGGAGCGCTTGGCCCAGCGCTGCTTCTCCCCCAGGTGGAACCCGTGGTCGGAGAGCAGCACGACGATCGTGTTCTCCGCGTGAGGACTCGCCGCGAGCGCGTCCAGCACGCGACCCACGCAGGCGTCCACGAAGGACGTACTCGCCAGGTAGGCCTGCACGGCGTGCCGCCACTCGCCGTTCTCGACCAGCCACTCGTGCCGCGGCGCGGGCAGGCCGAGGGTCAGCGCCTTGGCATAGCTCGGCAGGTCGTCGCGGTCCTGGGCCAGCACCTCGGGCAGCTCGACGCCCTCCAGCGGGTGCAGATCGAACCAGCGCCTCGGTGCGTACATCGGAACGTGCGGGCGCCAGAACCCCGCCGCCAGGAAGAAGGGGCCGTCGTGGTCCTCGGTCAGCTTCGCCGCGGCCCAGTCAGCGACGCGGTCGTCCGGCATCTGCGCGTCGCTCTCGGGGTAGGCGCCCCAGTCCCACAGCGGGTGACCGATTGGATAAGAGAGCTTCTGCTCGGGCCGCGGGCCGAAGCCGCCCATCGCCCCCCCGTACTCGTCGAAGTAGGGCCGCTCGTCACCGTGGTGCACCTTACCGACGCCGAAGGTCGCGTAGCCCTCGGCCGCGAACCGCTGCACCATCGTGACCGTCTCCTGCAGCGACGGCTCGTCCGCCATCGCGGGCAGGAGGAAGTACATGCCGGTCGTCGAGGGCAACCGCCCCGTCATCATCGAGGCGCGCGACGGCGAGCAGACGGGAGCCTGACAGTGCGCGTTGGCGAACAGCGTCCCGCTCGCCGCCAGCCGATCGATGTTGGGGGTCTTGGCCTGCGGGTGCCCCCCCAGCGCGCCAACCCAGTCGTTGAGGTCGTCCACGGCGATCAGCAGCACGTTGGGTCGCTGGTCCTGCCCGAAGGCGGGCAGCAGCAGCGTCAGCGCAAAGAGCGCGGACCAGGTGCGGGCCAGCCAGGTGCGGGGAGGGGTGAGGCAGCGCATCGGGGCGCGAGAGTAGCAGCTTGGCACGCCAGTTCGGCCCGCTGGACCCGCCCTCCGGCTACGCTGCGCCAATGCTCCGACGCATCGCTCCCCTCTGCCTTCTCGCCGCCTGCGGCGCGGACCAGGAGGCTTCGGCCCCCCGCGCCGACGCCGCCCCCACTCCCCCTGCCACCCGAATCCGACTGTTCGACCGGATGGAGGATGCCCGGCTCACAGGCCCGGAGGCCGAGGCCGCGGCGACCGAGGCCGTGACGATCACCTACGACTTCTCCGAGGACGCCCGACCCGAACGCATCTGGTTCGCCGAGCCGCGCCAGCGAACCCTGGACTGGAGGGCCGAGGGCGCGACCATCGTCGAGGAGGGGGGTCGCAAAGGGGCTGCGCTCCAGCTCGGCCCCGGCGTCGCGGAGGACTACAGCCGCGCCGTGTTGAGCCTCCCGGTCAGCGGCCGCAACCGGGTCGTCGTCGAGGGCCGGGTTCGGGTCGAGGGCTTCCCCGCGCTGGACGAGCGCAGCGGCCGAGAGTCCCTGCGCCTCTACGAGCACCGCGGCGAGGCGGTCCCCGACCCGAGCGCGGAGCGCAACGCCGAGGGCCGCCGGATCCGCCGCCGCAGCCTCGACCGGGTGTCGCGGCGCGTGGACGCGTCGGGCTGGGACCGCGTGCGCAGCGAGGCCATCACGAGCTCCGATGCCTCCACCCTGGAGCTCCACTTCCTCCACCGCACCGGCGGCTCGGACCAGGTCGTGACCCTGATCGACGACGTCACCGTCTCCATCACGCCCCTCGAGGAGTCCGCATACCTCGACTATCTCACGGGGCGCTACAGACCCCGCGACGGCCAGGAGTCCCTGACGCCCTGGCGCCTGCGGGTGAGCCTGCAGTCCGAGGTCCGGGACAGCGTGCTGGTCCGCGCCGGGGGCGAGCTGGCCTTCGACCTCGAGGTCCCGCCCGCTGAGTCGGCGCCGCAGCTGCGCTTCGGCGTCGCGGCGCTCCCCGAGACCTCCCGCGAGTCCGGCGACGGGGCGACCATGAGCGCGTGGTTCACCGACGCCGAGGGCACGCTCGAGCTCGGGAGCGTCACCGTGGACGCCAAGAACGAGCGCGACCAGCGGGTCTGGCGCGAGGTCACCTTCGACATGAGCGTCGCCGCCGGCAGGACCGGGACCCTGGCCTTCCGGGTCACCGACGTGGACGACCAGCCCGACCCCCTCGACGCCCTGCTGGTGGGCACACCCCGCATCGAGCCCCGGGACGAGCCCCCCACCGCGCCGAACATCCTGCTCATCGGCGTCGACACCCTGCGCGCGGATCACATGTCCGCCTTCGGCTACGAGCGCGACACGACCCCGAACCTCAAGGCGCTGGCCGACGAGGGCGTGC
Organism: uncultured bacterium; assembly: GCA_938075305.1. GTDB lineage: Bacteria > Planctomycetota > UBA1135 > UBA1135 > Saltatorellus. The sequence continues at coordinate 66,727 of CALJGV010000013.1, read as the reverse complement.
GCTTCGACATGGCGCGCTCCCCCGCGCCGTGGACCCTGCCGAGCTTCTCGTCGATGCTCACCTCCCTCTACCCCTCCGCCCACGGCGCCGGCCGCGGCGGGCACGACGAGTGGGAGGCCATCGACCCCACCACCGTCTCGGTGGCCGAGGTCCTCGCGCGGAACGGGTACGAGACCGCGGGCATCGTGGCCAACGGGCTCATCTCGCCGCGCTATGGCCTCGACCAGGGCTTCGACCGGTACCGGGCCCAGTGGGCCATGGAGTCCGTGGAGAAGGACGCGCCCAGGGTGGCCGAGTTCATCGACGGCCACCGCGCGACCCCGTGGCTCATGTTCTGGCACATCATGGATCCGCACCTGCCGTACACGACACCGGCGGAGACGCGGGAGCGCTTCACGGACGCGGCGTACGACGGCCGCTTCGCCGAGGGCGGCCGCGGCGGCCCGACGGTGCCCTTCCAGGTCCTCGACCCGCGGCCCGGCCGGCGCTGGTACGCCCACGAGGGGCCGCCCCCCGCCCCCGACCTGACCGAGGCGGACGCCCGCTACGTGGGTGACTACTACGACGCGGAGATCGCCGAGATGGACGCGGGCATCGGCGTCGTGCTCGAGGCGGTGCGCGCCTCGGGCCAATGGGACCGGACCATCGTCGCCTTCGTCGCCGACCACGGCGAGGGGCTCGGGGACCACGATCACTACCACCACGGCTACACCCTCTTCGACGACCAGGTCCACGTGCCCATGCTCCTGCGTGTGCCCGGCGGACCCGCGGGCCAGGTGATCGAGCGCCCGGTCTCCACCGTCGACCTCATGCCCACCCTCCTCGGCCAGCTGGGGATCCCCGCCCCCGAGGACGCCCAGGGCGTGGACCGGCTGGCGCCGGACGCGCCAGCGGTGGACGCCACCTTCATCGAGTACCCCACCTACGACTCCAGCGCCCAGAAGGCCTGGGTCGAGGGGCCCTTCAAGTACCTCTGGGACCCGCTCTACCAGACCGACGCCCTCTACGACTTCGTCGCGGACCCCGCCGAGTCGGTGGACGTGAAGGACCAGCACCCCGAGGTGGTGGCCCGGGCCCGTGAGGCCCTGCGCGAGTTCCGCCTCGCCCACCTCTCCGCGGGCCGCTTCCACCTGCGCGTGCGCGGCACCAAGGGCCAGCGCCTCCAGCTTCGCGTCTCCACCGACGACCTCTTCGACGCCAACTTCATCACCCGTCCCGCGGTGGCGCCGGACGCCTTCGAGATGGACCTGGACCGCAGCTACCTGGCCCTCGATACGGTGCTCGAGAACGACCGCCTCGAGCTCCGCTGCTGGTGCCGCGGCAGTGACCTGCGCGTCGAGGCCACCCTGGACGGCGAGCCGATGGACGGGCTCACGCTCGCCCCCGGCTCGGACCCTCGATCACTCCCCGCTGCGTTCGGCCGGGGCGAACTCCCCGAGCGCCGCGCCGAGGACCTCGGCTGGCCCGGCCGCGGCCAGGCCTGGATGTGGCTCGAAGCCGGCGCCTCCGAGGCCCTCCCCGTCGTGAACACCCCCGAGGAGGCCGACCGCCTCAAGGAGCTCGGCTACCGCTGAGCCGTGCGGCCGCGCGGCCCCTGCGCGGCCCGGCGCCTGACCCCCGCATCGGGCGGGGCCGATCTCCCCCTCGCTTCGCTCTTCCGGGTTCGACGTGCACCCATCGGCCGCGCTGCTGGAGGGCTCGCCTCGAGCGACTCGCGGGGTCCGTGGTTTCGAGGCACCGCGACGAGCTGTCCTGGGACCCAGCGTGGGACAAGGGTCCTCGCAGGGGAACGTCAGGGACAGCCTGGGGTGCTGTCATCGGGGTTTATGGACTCCAATGGAACAAGGTCGTCCCGGCCCCCTCCAACCACTCGTCTCGCACCATGCTTCACAAGCCCTCCTTCGCCATACTGCTAGGCCTCGCGGCCCTCGACGCCCCGGCCGTCGCGCAGCAGCTCCTCAACCGCTCCATCAACGTCCAGGGCGTAACCCGGACCTATCTGGTCTACGTGCCCTCAAGCTACTCCGCCGCCGAGGCCGCGCCCCTGCTCTTCAACTTCCACGGGGGGGACATGACCTCCCAGGAGATGCTCCAGCTGTCGGACATGCGAGACCTGGCCGAGGCGGACGCGTTCCTGCTGGTCTATCCCCAGGGGCTTCCCGAGCCCGGTGGCGGTCCCATCTGGAACAGCGAGGGGCCCTACTCGAATGGGACCGACGAGATGGCCTTCGTGGGCGCGGTCATCGACCGGATGGCCGCCGACTACTCGGTGGACGAGCGCCGCGTGTACGCCTGCGGGTTCTCCAACGGCGGGAACCTGGTCTACGACCTGGGCTGCCTCATGGCAGACCGCTTCGCTGCGATCGCAGCGGTGGCAGGGAACATGTTCGAGTGGACGTACACGTCCTGTTCGCCGACGTCTCCGACGGCGCTCCTCACGATCCACGGGACCGCCGACAACACCTACAACGCCTACAACGGGCTCCCCCCCTTCACGATCTCCCTGCCCCAGACCCACACCTACTGGGTGGGCGTCAACGGGGCCCGATCCGCCCCTGACGTCTCCTCGATCACGCCCAGCACCGACCGCTTCGTCTGGCCCGCAGAGCAGGGCTGCTTCGAGGTGGAGCACTACCGCATCACCGGCGGTGGGCACGACTGGCCCGGCGCCTTCGGTTTCCCCGGGCCGATCAACGCGGACGAGATCATCTGGGACTTCGTCTCGCGCTTCGACGTGGACGGCCTCCTGACCTGCGCGGGCCCCTCGGCGTACTGCCCCGTGACCCCGAACTCGTCCGGAGCTGGCGCCGAGATCGGCTGGAGCGGCTCCACCAGCGTGGCCGCCGACGATCTGGTGTTGGAGGTGACGGGCGCGCCCTCGAGCACGGTCGGGCTCTTCTTCTACGGTCCCGACCAGGTGCAGCTGGGCCTCGGCAACGGGCTGCGGTGCGTGGGCGGGAGCCTCCGACGGCTGCCCGTGGTGGCAGCCGACGCGAACGGCACGGTGTCCTATCCGGTGGAGCTGATGAACACCTCGCTCCCAACGGGAGCCATCTCCGCAGGAGAGACCTGGAACTTCCAGTTCTGGTTCCGGGACGTGCAGGCCTTCCCGTACCGCTTCAACCTCTCCAACGGGCTCAGGGTCCCGTTCACGCCCTGAGGGGAAGAGGCCGGCCTCCACTCGCCCCTCCCGCCCCTTATCCTCGGGGGCCAAGATGGCCCCCATGACGGTAGAGCGAACGACGTGCGGCCTCCTCGGAGGCGAGAGCTGGCCAGGGACGATGGCCGGGGGCTGAGGCGTGGGGTCCCTGGAGGTACGCGGGCTCACCCGCGCGCCCTGGTGGCGCGACCTGGACTTGGCCCTCGAGGAGGGTGAGATCGCGGTCCTGCGCGGCCCGTCAGGGAGCGGGAAGACGCTCCTCCTGCGGGCGCTGGCGGACCTGGATCCGGTCGACGCCGGCGAGGTCACCCTCGACGGACGCTCGCGGGAGGCGACTCCGCCGCCGGTGTGGCGGCGGGCGGTGCGATACGCCCAGCAAGGCGCACCGTGCCTACCAGGGACGGTGGAGGACAACGTCGCGGCCATCGCCACGCTGCTGAACGTCTCCCACACACCGGCGCCCGGCCTTGACCCGCGCGCGGACGCGAGCCGGCTCTCGGGCGGCGAGGCCCAGCGACTCGCGCTCCACCGAGCCCTGCTCGGCACGCCCCAGGTCCTGCTGCTGGACGAGATCACCGCCGCCCTCGACCGAGACGCGGCGGCCGAGGCCGAGGCCCGGGTGCAGGCGTTCGCGCGGGGGGGCGGCTCGGTCCTCTGGGTCAGCCACGACGCGGCCCTCGCGCAGCGGCTCGGCGCCCGGGAGGTGAGCCTGTGATCGCCATCGTTCCGCTGACCTTGACCGACCTCGGCCTCGCGGCGCTGCTGGTGCTGGCGAACGCGGTCGTGGATCTCAGCCTGCGCCTGGGCCTCGGGCGGCGCCTGCTCCTGGCCGCCGTGCGCGCCGCCGTGCAGCTCGCGCTCCTCGGCTGGGTGCTGGGGCTGGTGTTCGAGACGGAGGGGCCCGGCGTGGTCCTGCTCGTGACCCTGGTCATGGCGACCGTGGCTGGCATCGAGGCGGTCCGCCGCGGCAGCCGCCGGGTCCCGGGGATCTTCGCCGCCAGCGTCGGGGTCATGCTCGTGAGCTCCTTCGCGGTGACCTCGTACGGGCTGCTCGTCGTGCTCGACATCCCGGGGCCCTGGTACACCCCGCAGTACGCGGTCCCCCTCCTGGGCATGGTGCTCGGCAACGCGCTGAACGGGATCAGCCTCGGCCTGGACGCCGCGCTGGAGGGCTTCGACGAGGACCGCGCGCGCGTGGAGCTGCTCCTCGCCCACGGCGCGACGCGCCGCCAGGCGGCCGCTCCGATCCTGCGCCGCGCTGCGAGGAGGGGGATGATCCCGATCCTCAACGCCATGATCGCCGTGGGAGTGATCAGCGTGCCCGGCATGATGACCGGCCAGCTGCTCGCGGGTGCGGACCCGGGGACCGCGGCACGCTATCAGCTGTTCATCCTGTTCGCGATCGCAGGCGGCGTCGCCCTCGGCACGATCGGCGTCGTCCTCGCCGCCGAGCGCCTCGTCTTTGACGACCGGGATCGGCTTCGAACAGACCGGATCCGACGCGTCGATCCCTGAGCCCTACGGCCGATTCGACGCAGACCCTGCTGCGGTGCAACAGGGCGCGGTGCAGCGGCGGGCTGCAAGAGTGAGAGGGCGAGGGCGCCGTCGACCACGCCGCACGCTAGAGTCTCGAGCCTTGGCCCTCGCCCCCTCCAAGCCGGCTGGGTCCCCCGCCCGCTCGAGGCCCACCACCTGTATCCAGCCCCATGGCCGTCCCGAAGCTCGCCCGGAGGAGGATCTCCAGCCACCTCCGGATGTGCCTGCTGGCCCTCGGCGTGGCCCTCTCCGGCTGCGCGAACAATACTCGCCGGCCGCCGGCGCCGGTGGACCTGACGGAGCCAGCGGCCGCGGCCGGGGAGGGGCATGGTCCTGAGGTCCCCCGTCACCTCCTCAATGGCTTCGCCGGGATCGCCCACGAGGACGCGGAGACGGAGGGCCTCGGCCTGGGCATCGACTACGAGTACCGCTTCAGTGAGCTCTTCGGCGTCGGCGCCTTCACCGAGTTCATCGCGGGCGAGGGCCGGGCAATCATCGTCGGCGCGGATCTGGTCTGGCATCCGACGGAGCCGCTCTCTCTCTTCCTTGGCTACGGCGAGGAGCGCAAGAACGCGGAGTGGGAAGGCGTCTTGCGCGTGGGAGGGCTGTACGAGTTCCCGATCGGAGGAGGCTGGGCGGTGTCCCCCACGGTCGCCTACGACTTCTCGCTGAAGCACCCTGACGAGGACGTCGTGGTGCTTGGGGTCAGCCTGGGCTACGGGTGGTGAAGACCCGCGCGGCTGACCGCGCCCTGCTTCGGTAGGCGTGGGACGCTGTCCTCGGGGCCAGTTCCCGAGTCCCCATGGAGGACGCCGCGTCCGACGGCCGCGTGATCCAAGGGGGTGCTCCGACCGCGCTGGATGCCCATGGGGCCCGGCCTCAGAGACGCTGGACGAGGACGACGCCGCTGACCGCCGGGACGCGGAGGGCACCCTCTCCCTGGTATTCCCCGTGGACCGCGCGCCACGCTCCCTCAGGAAGCGCGAACCTCGCGGACTGCCCGCCCGCGTTGAGGGCCACCAGGAGCCGCTCGTCGCCGTCCTCCCTGAGGAAGACGAACAGGTCCTGCTGGTCGTCGACCGCGAGCGTCTCGAAGGTGCCCGTCCGGAGCGCTCGGTGCTGCCGTCGGAGCTGACCCACCGCCCGGTAGTGGGCCAGGTGCTCGGGGTCGACTCGATCCTCCTTCCGCTCGTAGGGCCCGAGGTCGGGCCAGAGCATGGGCTTGCGGTTCGAGGGGTCGTCCGGGCCCCACATGCCGACCTCGTCGCCGTAGTAGATCATCGGCGCGCCCACGTAGGTCATCTGGAAGAGGGCGGCGAGGCGAGCGCGGCGATAGTGGAGCGGGTCCGGCTTGCGGTTCAGGTACGCCTGATTGTCCTGCTCCCGGTTGTTGGCGTCGTAGCGCCGGTCGGGGTTGAGCAGCATCGAGACCAGCCGGTCCGTGTCGTGGCTGTCCACCAGATTCATGAGCGCGTACGTCGCCTCGGCCGGATACGCGAGGCGCAGCTCCGCCAGTCGTTGGTCGAGCTGGCTGGGCGAGAGCTTCCGCTCGTCGAAGCCGATCCAGGCGACCGCCGCGTCGGCGAAGCGGTAGTTCATGACCGCGTCGAAGCGGCGCCCGTCGAGCCACTCGTCCGCGCGATCCCAGACCTCCCCGGCGAGATAGGCCTCGGGGTTGATGGACTTGACGAGCCGCCGCCACTCGTCCCAGAACGGCATGGGGACCTCCATGGGGACATCGAGGCGCCAGCCGTCGATCCCATCCGAGGGGTCCCCGTCACCGTCGGGGTCCATCCAGCGCCGCGTGACCGCGTGGATGTGGGCCACCACGGCGTCCGACGCGAGCCCGCCACTGTCCTTGGCGAAGACGGGGAGGTCGTCGTATCCGGCCCAGCCCCGGTGCACGAACGGGTCCCAGGAGACCACGTCGAACCAGTCCGCATAGGGGGACTCGGGGCCGCGCTCGACCACATCCGCGAAGGCGGGGTGGCGCTGGCCCACGTGGTTCCACACGCCGTCGATGACGACCTTCAGGCCGCGGGCGTGACAATCCTCGATGAGGGCCAGGAAGACACGGTCGGAGGGGCTCCACGTCCAGGTCGCGGGATCGAGCAGGTCCTCGCCCGCGGCGACGGCGGACCAGTCCTCGCCCGCGCCCAGGCTGGAGTCCACGTGGCGGTAGTCGGTCGCCTCGTACTTGTGGTGGGACTCGGCCTCGAAGACCGGGTTGAAGTAGATCGCGGTCACCCCCAGCGCCGCGATGTGGTCCAGCTTCTCGCGGACGCCGGCGAGGTCGCCCCCGTACAGACGCTTGTAGATGAACCAGTCCCAAAGGCCCAGGGCCCTGCCGTCGCTCGAGACCCCGGACTCGTCGGGGCTGGCCTCGTACCAGTCGCTGGTCCACGGCCGCGTGCCCGGCCGGTCGTTCTCCGGGTCACCGTTCCGGAAGCGGTCCGGCATGAGCTGGTACCACGTGGCGTGCTTGGCCCAGTCGGGCGTCCTGAACTCGGGCAGCGCCGCCTCGCTCAGGGTCTGAATCGCAGGGTCGCGGCGAACGCCATCCTCGGTCTCCACGAGGAACGTGTAGCGCTGCGGCTCCTCGGTCAGCGGCACCCGACACTCGTAGAAGGTGAACCCGTCCAGGGAGCCCGCGGCCGTCATCGCGAGAAGTCCTGCGACGCCCTCGATGGAAAGCCGCGGCGCCAGCCCGGCCTGCCCTCGGTACCGGATCAGCGCCGCACCCTCCCCCGCCCGCTGGAGATAGACCGGGAGGCCTGGCTCGTGCCCCCAGGCGAGCCGGCGCCGCTCCCCCTCCGTGAGCGCGTCGGCCGAGGCGCCCGCGGCCCCCAGGGTGAGCACCGTGTTCTCACCCCCATGGCCGTCCGGCTCCCGCTCGCCGTTCGACGGGTCCGGGATCCAGCGATGGCCGTCGACGACGAACTTGTAGCTCAGGCGCCCGCTCCGGGCCTCGAGCTCGGCCGCCCACCGGCCATCGGCCCCGCGCTCCATCGGGAGCGCGCCGGCGTCCCAGCCGTTGAACGACCCGGCGAGGTGCACGCTCTTCGCCTCGAACGTGCTGGGGAGGTGGACCCGGAGGCGCCATGCCCCGGGGCCGATCGGGGCCACGGAGACCGAGGAGGGAAGCGGCCCGCTAGGTTCGTCAGGGCGGACGAAGGGCGGGGCGGTCGGCCAGTCACGAGCCCCCGAATCGGCGGCGCAGGACAGGGCGAGAGCGGCGAGGAGAAGGGGGAGCATGGGGTCCTCTGGCGTTGGCGCATGAGTCGCGCGAGACCTAAGCTAGCGACAGGTTCTGATGCTAGGTCACCACGTTACCCGACTCGCCCGCGGCGCCCTCGCCGCCCTGACCGCGGTGGCGGTCCTGTGGGCCGCGGCGCGGGTGGTCACCCGTGATCTCGTCGGGGGCCACGGGGACTCTGACGAGGTCGTCCTGACCGTGATGCACTGGTCGGGGGACGCAGGGCAGGAGGAGGACCGGATCGTCGAGGACGCGCTGCGGGGTTACGAGGAGGCGCACCCCGGCGTCCGCGTGCGGCGGATCAACCCGGGGGACGCGGGGTCCTTCTACACGAAGCTCCAGACGATGATGGCGGCGGGCACACCCCCCGACGTCTTCTACTGCGGCGACGAGCGCCTCCCCTCCCTCGCGAGCCTCGGGGTGCTCATGCCGCTCGACGACTTCATCGAGCGGGACCGCGCCGAGGGCGTGGACGCGGGGCTCGACGACTTCTACCCGGTGGTCCTGGACGGCTACCGCTGGGACGGGAGCGCGACCGGCGCCGGCCCCCTCTACGGGCTGCCGAAGGACTTCACCACGATCGGCTTCTACTACAACAGGGACCTCTTCCGGCAGGCCGGCCTCGACGAACCCGGGGAACGGTGGACCTGGGACGAGTTCCTCGCTGCCGCCCGCGCCATCGGCCAGCTGGACGGCTGCACCGGCGCCGAGTTCGTGACGTGGCCGCGGATGCTCCGCCTCTACCTCGCCACGTTCGGCTGCGACGTGCTCGGCGACGATGGCGAGACCCTGACCGTGAGGTCGCCCGAGGTGCTGGCGGCCCTCGAGCAGCTCGCGAGCTGGCGCTTCGACGAGGACAACACCCTCACCAGCGGCAAGTCACGGGTGGCCAGCGGCGCCACGGTCTTCCTGACCGGCCGGGTCGGCATGGCGGGCCCCTTCGGCCGCTGGGTGGTCCCGAGCTACCGCCAGATCGAGGGCTTCGAGTGGGACTTCGCCCCAATGCCCTCAGGGAGCGAGCGGGCCAACGTCGTGGCGTCGGTAGCCTGGTGCGTCTCGAGCCGAACGGAGCACCCGCGCGCGGCGTGGGAGCTGGCGCGCTCCCTGTGCAGCGAGGAGGCCCAGGCTGGCCTCGGGGAGCTCGGCCTCGCCATGCCGAGCCGCCGCTCCATCGCCGAATCGAGCGCCTTCGTGGACCCCATGGCGGCGCCCTCCCGGGACCGGGTCTACCTCGAGCAGGTGGAGGTGGCCCGCCTGCTCCCGGTCCCCGCCAGCCCCAAGTTCGACGCCCTCCTGGAGTCCCGGCTGAACCAGGCGGTGCTGACCGGAGACCTCAGCGTGGACGAGGCCACGCGGAACTTCGCCGACGCCTGGAAGGCCGAGGGAGACTCGCCGCTCATGACCGGGGACTTCCCGCGCATGCCCTGGGGCGTCCTCGCCAGAGCCGCGTCGATCGCCGCGCTTGGATGGGCCCTGGTCCTCGGCTGGCTCTGGCGGCGGGGACGGCCCGGAGCCCTCGGGCGGAGCGAGGAGCGCGCCGGCGTCTTCCTGGCGAGCCCGCTCATCCTCGGCCTGCTCTTCGTCACGGGCTTCCCGATCCTCCTGTCGCTGGTGCTCTCCTTCACGCGCTGGACGGGCATCGCAGGCCTCGAGACCGCGGAGTGGGTGGGCCTCGCGAACTACACCCAGCTCTTCACCGAGGACGGGCGGTTCTGGACCAGCCTCAAGGTCACCGCGATCTACGCGCTGCTCGCGGTCCCCTTGGGGCAGGCCTTCGCGCTCGGAGCGGCGCTGCTGATGAACACCCGCACGCCCTTCATCGGGCTCTGGCGGGGCGCCTGGTACCTGCCGAGCGTGCTCGCCGGGGTGGGCGTGGCCGTGCTCTGGCGCTGGGTCTTCGACGGAGACAGCGGCCTCGCCAAGGCGCTGCTCGACCCCCTGCTCGAGCCCCTCGGGCTCAGCTCCCCGGACTGGTTCGGGAGCGACGCGGCGACCTTCGGCGTGCCCGCCTTCGCGATCATGAACCTGTGGATGGTGGGCGGCTCGATGATGATCTACCTCGCGGGCCTCCAGGGCATCCCGAAGGAGCTCACGGAGGCCGCCGAGCTCGACGGCGCCGGGGCCTGGCAGCGGTTTCGGAGGGTGACGCTGCCCATGCTGTCCCCGGTCCTGGTGTTCAACGGGGTGATGGCGGTGATCGGGTCCTTCCAGGTCTTCACCCAGGCCTTCGTGATGACCCGCGGCGAGCCCGGTGACCTGACGCGGTTCTACGTGCTCTACCTCTACAACCAGGCGTTCGACTTCTACGAGATGGGCTACGCCTCGGCGATGGCCTGGATCCTGCTGGTGGTCGTCCTCGTGCTGACCGGGCTGTTCCTCCGGGGCAGCCGGCGGCACGTCCACTACGAGGGGATGAGCCGATGAAGCGCCGCGGTTCCCGGCTCCTCACCCTCGCCCTCCTGGCGGCGGGCGCGGCCCTGATGCTCTTCCCCCTCTGGTGGATGCTCGTGGTCTCACTGGAGACGCCGAGCAACGCCGGCGCGGCCACGGTCGAGGTCGGAGCCATCAGCGCCTTCCCCGCCGACCCCCAGTGGAGCAACTGGACCGAGGCGATGCGCGCCGTTGGAACCGTGGAGTGGCAGGGCTTCCTCGACGCGCTCGCCAACTCGATCCTGGTGACGTTCCTGACGGTGACCGCGACGGTCTTCTCCTGCAGCCTCGTGGGCTATGCCCTCGCGAGGGTGCGCTTTCGCGGCCGGGGGCTGCTGTTCGCGGTGATGCTGGGGACGATGATGCTCCCGCCCCAGGTCACGATGATCCCCATGTTCCTCGTCTTCCGGGAGCTGGGCTGGGTGGACACGATCCTGCCCCTCGTGGTCCCCGCGTTCTTCGGGAACGCGTTCTTCATCTTCATGTTCCGCCAGTTCATGGCCCAGGTCCCCGAGGCGCTCGTGGAGGCCGCGCGGCTGGATGGCTGCGCCCACCTCGGCGTCTGGTGGCGGGTCATGCTCCCCATGTGCCGCCCGGTGATCGCGATCACGGCCGTGTTCACCTTCATCTTCGTCTGGAACGACTTCCTCGGACCGCTGATCTACCTGCACTCCGAGGAGAAGGCGACCCTCGCCATCGCGCTGAACAGCTTCCGCAACCAGTACGGCGGCCTCGAGGACGTCCAGTACCTCATGGCCCTCAGCCTCATCACCATGATCCCCTGCATCCTCCTGTTCCTCGTGGCGCAGCGTCAGTTCATCGAGGGCCTCGGCTCCGGGGCGGTCAAAGGCTGATGGCGAACATCACCTTTCAGGGGCTCGGCAAGGTCTACCCCGGCGGGGTCCGCGCGGTGGAGGGCGTGGATCTCGAGGTCGAGGACGGGGAGTTCGTGGTCCTCGTGGGCCCCTCGGGCTGCGGCAAGAGCACGACCCTCCGCATGGTCGCGGGGCTCGAGGAGATCACCGACGGGACGCTCCGGATCGGCGACCGGGTCGTGAACGAGGTGGCGGGCAAGGACCGGGACATCGCCATGGTGTTCCAGAACTACGCGCTCTACCCGCACCTCTCGGTCCGCCAGAACATGGCCTTCCCGCTGGAGCGGAGGCGCGCCCACGGAGGGACGGTGCGGCGCCTGATCGCCCCGGGCTACCGGCGCGCCGCGCGCGAGGAGGATCAGAAGATCCAGGCGGAGGTGTCGCGGGCCGCGGAGGTCCTTGGGATCACTGACCTCCTGGACCGCAAGCCCGGCGCCCTCTCCGGCGGCCAAAGGCAGCGGGTGGCGGTGGGCCGCGCCCTGGTCCGCCGGCCCGCGGCGTTCCTCTTCGACGAGCCCCTCTCGAACCTCGACGCCAAGCTGCGGGTGGAGATGCGCGCCGAACTCAAGGCGCTCCACGACCGCCTCGGCGCGACGATGCTCTATGTGACCCACGACCAGGAGGAGGCCATGACCCTCGGAGACCGCCTCGTGGTCATGGACGGCGGGCGGGTGCAGCAGTGCGCCCCCCCGCGTGAGGTCTACGAGCAGCCCACGAACCGGTTCGTCGCGGGGTTCGTCGGAACGCCGAGCATGAACTTCCTCGAGGGTGAGGTCGCGGATGGAACCATGACGATCGGGGAGGCCCGGCTCCCCCTGGGGAACGCGGCCGCCGGGTCATCGCGCACCGTGGTGCTGGGGCTGCGGCCTGACCGACTCCGGATGGCCGAGCCCGGAGACCCGTGCGCGCTCGAGGCGACGGTGGCGAGCGTGGAGGACCTCGGGGACCGATGCGATGTGCGCCTGCAGGTGGGCCACGCCGAGCTCGTGGCGCGGCGGCCCGCGAGGGAGCTCTCCCGCTGGAGCGTTTCTGCCCCCGCGGCCCGCGTGGCCTTCGAGCCGACCGAGGCGTTGCTCTTCGATCCGGGCCCCCACGGCGCCCGGATCAGCTGACGCGAGCGCCCGCGCCAGGCCCGTCCAGCGCTGCATCCCTCGCGCTCCCGCACCCGCTCCGACGTCCCCCGCGCGGACCCCCTTCGACCTTCAGACCTCTAGCACCATTCAATCAAGAACTTCCAAGTGAAGGCCCTCGTGTCCGCCCTGCTCGTCTTGGCGGGCGCCGTCCTGCTCTCCGGCCCAAGTCCCAACAACTACCGATCCCTCGGCGAGGTGACGATGACGGGTGGCGGCCTTCTGCTGCTGGTCACCTGGATCCGGATGCGCCGAGGGGACTGAGAGGGGCCGCACCTCTGAGGTCCACCGGACCAGGGGCCCATCGGCGGTCAGGGCTGGCGAGAGTCCAGGACCTCTTCGAGCGCCTGCTCGACCCGTCCGGCCATCCGCGCGCGGGTGAACTCGACCGTCGCCAACGCGCGGCCCCTCTCGCCCAGGGCAGCTCGCCGGGCGGGGTCGTCGAAGAGGTCCCCGAGGGCGCCCGCGAGGGCCGCGGGATCGCCGGGGTCGTAGAGGACTCCCCCGCCGGTGTGCTCCACCAGCTCGGTGAAGCCCCCGTGACGGGGCTGGACCACCGGGAGCCCCGCGGCCCACGCCTCGGGGAGGTAAAGGCCGAACGACTCGCCGTAGACAGCGGGCACGCTCAGGACGTCGACCCGCTGGAGGAGGTCGATCTTCTGCTCGCGGGTGACGGGACCGAGGAGCTCCACGTCGTCCGCCCAGCCCGCCTCCGCCGCGCGGCGCTCGAGGCTCGCGACTAGGTCGCGGTCCTCGTTCAGCACCACCCCCGCTGCCACCAGGCGAGCTCGGGGGTGCCGCTCCTTCAGGCGCAGGAAGCCGTCCACCAGGGCCTCGATGCCCTTGTCCCGGCACATGCGGGCGAGATACCCAACCGCCGGGCGCTCGGGGTCGCGGCGGGCCGGGTCCGGCGAGATCCCCCCGAGGTCCGCGCCATTCCAGACGACCTGGACCTTCGAGCGGTCCAGGTTCATGCGGGCGGACATCAGGTCGGCGGTGTACTGGCTCACGGCGAGGAAGCCGTCCACGTCCCGCGCGCGCTCGGCGAGGGTCGCCCAGCAGCGCTCCCGGTGCGCCTCGTCGAGGGCGTCGAGGAAGGGCGCCTCGCCCTGCATGGTGCATACCACGGGGCAGCCGAGGGCGGCCCTCAGCTCGCGGGCCAATCCGATGAGCATCACGTTGGAGAGCAGGAGGACGTCGGGGCGCGGAAGCTCCCGCGCCCACTCCACCAGCCGCGCGACCTCGGCCCGCTGGCGCCCCTCCTCGCCCCGCAGCATCGAGAGCGTCAGCGCCCCGAGCCCGGGAGTCTCGGTCATCTTGGAGTGGCCCGCCGCCCAGCGCAGGAGCCGAGGCGAGTCGAGGCGATCGTGCAGCATCCGGGGGAGCCAGCGGAAGAGGCCGAGCTTCTGCTGCAGGTAGACATTGATCCCGCCCATATGGATCCTGGACTCCACCCCCTCGGGCGGTGCGGCGTCGACGTCCCCGTCCTCGAGAGCGAAGGGCAGATAGAGCGGCGCGATGAGCGCGTCGTGGCCGCGCTCCCGCAGCCCCATGACCAGCGCGTTGTCCCGCAGGCAGCTCCCGCACAGGAAGTCGCCGGTACCGGGGGTCAGCTGGAGGATGCGCACGGTGCCGCGGGGCGCTCAGACGTAGCGGTCGGAGATGTGCTCGGGACGGAAGAACGCCGGCAGGAGCGTGTCCACCACGAGGAGCCCGTCGGGGGTGGTGCGGATGGCGTCGCCCTCCACCGTCAGCATGCCGTCCGCCTGGTGAGCCGCCAGAGCGTCCGCGAAGCGCGTCAGGGGGTCCACGCCGAACTTCGCCCGGAAGTCGCCCGCGTCCACGGCGCCCGTCTTCAGCTGGAGGATGAACTCGCGGATGAGCCGCTCGTCGTCCCCGAGGGCGTACGCCCGCGAGATGGGCCGCTCACCCCGCTCCGCGCGGTCCAGGTAGCCGCCGAAGGACGGCTCGTTCTGGAAGTGGATCCCGCCCAGGTGCGAGAAGGACGACACGCCGAGGCCCAGCATGTCCGCGCCGTGCCAGAGGGAGTCCCGGTACAGGAAGCTCGTGCCCCCGCCGCGGTAGGCGGTGTACGCGCTCGACTGCTCGAAGCCCGCCTCCCCGAGGGCGGCGAAGGCCTCGCGGACCCAGCGGCGCTTGGTGGCCCAGTCGGCCACCGGCGCCTCCTCGGTCTCGTCGTCCTTCATGCGACGATAGATGGTCGTGTTGTAGGGCACCTCCATCTGGTAGATCGTCACGCTGTCGGGCCCGAGCTCCAGGGTGCGCTCGATGCAGTGCGCCCAGTTCTCGTCGGTCTCGCCGATCATCCCGGCGATCAGGTCGATGTTCACCTGCGGGAACCCCACCTCGCGGGCGAAGCCGTAGGTGCGCACGATCTCCTCGGCCCGGTGGGCGCGGTTGTTGCGCTCGAGAATGGCCGGGTTGAAGTTCTCCACGCCCAGGGAGAGGCGCGTCACGCCGAGGTCGCGAAGTGTCTGCAGCTTGGGGAGCGAGAGGGTTCCAGGCTCACACTCGAAGGTCACCTCCTCGACGTCCGACCAGTCGATCCGCTCGCGGAGCGCGCCAAACAGCTCCTCGAGCTGCCCGGTCGAGAGGTAACTGGGCGTGCCCCCGCCGAAGTACACGAAGCGCGGGCTGCGGCCCTTCAGGTACGGGACGTCCGCGTAGTTGTCGAGCTCGCTCGCGACCCCCGAGAGGTACCGGCGGACCTCCTTCGAGTTCTTGTCCGTGTAGACCTTGAAGTAGCAGAAGTCGCAGCGCTTGCGGCAGAAGGGGATGTGGACGTACAGCCCGAGGGGCCGATCGTCCGCCGGCGCGGACTGGAGGCAGCCCTCCAGCGAGCCCAGCGCCTCCTCGTTCCAGAAGGAGTAAGGGGGGTAGTTGGAGATGAAGTAGTTGCCGACGGTGGTCTTCTCCGACGCGGCACCCTCGGCCAGCTTCTCCCCGGCCGCTGTCTCGTCGAGCCGCTTCATCGGTCTCCCCCCGCTTGCCCGGACTCCTTGTCCTCGACCTCGGCCGCCGCGAAGCAGTACAGCTGTCCGTCGTTGGCGCCCACGTACACCCGGCCGCCCACGACCGCGGGCGAGGAGAGCACCGGCTCGCCGATGTCGTAGCTCCAGCGTTCAGCGCCGTCCTCCAGGCCGAGGACGTACATGCGGCCGTCGTCCGAGCCAAAGACGACGGCGTCGCCGGCCACCACGGGGGACCCGTCAACCTTTCGGCGCGTGCGGAACTTCCAGACGAGCTTGCCGGTCTCGCGGCGAACGCAGTGGAGGTGGCGATCCCGCCCCCCGAAGACGACCAGCTCATCGGTGATCGCTGGCGAGGAGAAGAACGCCTGGCGCGGTGAGTCGTAGGCCCAGACCACCTCGCCCTTGGTCACGTCCACGCACACGAACTGGTTGCCGTAGTGGCCGAAGTACGCCCGGCCGTCCAGGAACGCCGCGGAGCCCGCGATGTGGCTGTCACCCCCCAGCTCGACCGCGGCGGTGCGCTTTCCTGTGGTGACGTCCACCACGTGGAGGATCGCGTCGCAGCCGCCGAAGATCGCCCGGCCCTGGTCGATGGCAGGGGTGCCGTTGACGTAGTTGTCGGTCTCGTAGGCCCACTGCTGCTCCCCCGTCTCGGCGTCGAAGGCGTAGAGCCGGTTGTCGTAGGACCCGACCACCACCACGGAGCGCTCCCCCACCTTCACGTGGTTCGCGCCGCCGAGGATCTTGTCCATGGTCGGCGCCTTCCAGCGCAGCTCACCGGTCGCCGCGTCGATGGCGTAGAAGAACGTGTCGTTGCTACCGATGAAGACCGTCCCGTCGAGCACCAAGGGCGGCGCCTCCACGAGGTCCTCGGTCATGAACTTCCAGATCGGAGCGCCGCTGCTGGCGTCCGCGCAGTGCACCGCGTGGTCATCGGCCCCGAAGAAGACCCGGCCGCCCGCGACCACGGGCGAGGAGGTGATCGCCTTTCCGGCATCGTAGGTCCACGCGAGGTCGAGGTCCGCGGGGAGGCCGGCCGCCGCGATCCCGGAGAGGTGAGGGTCCCCCCGGAACAGGGTCCACTCATCCTCCGCGGCCACCGGACGCGGCGCCGCCGTCGCGGCGCCGGACATGGCAGGGACGTGGGAGCCGAGCGAGCCCGCGAGGGGCAGCGTCAAGCACGGGACCAGGACCATCAACATGCGCACATTCTGGGCCGTCCGCGCGTTCCCACCACTCCCCATGGGCGAATCCTGCCCACGGCAACGCGGTTGCTTACCGGCAACACACGCGAGAGCCCCGTCATGTGTCCATCCGCGACGTCCGCGCTGTGCTGGAACCATCGGTGCGCGTTTCGGATCGAGCGCTGGCCTCCGTAACATCCGCGGGCGGGCACCCCGCACGCCCGCCCAGCCGCAGCCATGTCAAAACGCGTCTTCATCCACAGTCCCTACGCCGTCTGGGGCTACCACGCGGCCATGGAAGCCACCCTCGCCCACGCCCTCAGGGAGCGAGGCGCGGAGGTCCGGTTCACCCTCTGTGACGCGCTCTTCAGGGAGTGCGACATCTTCCGACGGAACACCACCGGGGACGCCAACGGGCACCGTCCCCCCAACGCCTGCTCCCACTGCCAGGCCCTGCAGTCCACGCACCTGGCGAGCTATTCGCTGGAGTGGCAGTGGCTCGGGACCTGGATCACCAGGGACCGCACCGCGCGCATCGAGAACTGGGTGGAGGGGCTGGCCGACGAGGAGCTCCTGGACGCCCGCTGGTCCGGCCAGCCCGTGGGAGAGTGGGCCAAGTCCTCGGCCTTCAACCAGTTCCGCCTCTCCCGGATCTCCCTGGAGGATCCCGAGGTCGTCCAGGTCCTGCGGGACTGCATCGTGGGCACCGCGATCTCCTTCGACGCCCTCTCCGGCGCCTTCGACGAGTTCCAACCCGACATCGTCGTCACCTTCAACGGACGCTTCTTCAGCCACCGGGTGGCCGTGGAGCTCGCTCACCAGCGGGGCCTCCAGCTCGTCACCCACGAGCGCGGCTTCCGGAAGTCGACGGCCCTCCTGCGCTCCGGGGGGATGATCCACGAGCTCGACCTGTTCGACCGCATCTGGTCGGACTGGCACGACGTCCCCCTCACGCTGGAGGAGGTCCGCGCCACCTCGCAGATGTTCCACAACCGGCGATACGGCAAGGACCTCAACTGGAGGTCCTTCAGCCCTCCGCCCGGCGAGGCGGACACCCTGCGCCGCAAGCTGAGCCTGGACAGCCGCCCCGTGGTCGCGTGCTTCACGAGCTCGGACGACGAGTGGCTGACCTTCCCGGAGCGGCGGGAGGGCGCCTTCCCCGATTCCCTCGACTGGATCCCGGCGACTCTCGAGGCCGCGCGCCAGAGCCCAGAGCTCCAGTGGGTCATCCGGCTCCACCCCAACCTCGTCAACTACGGCGTCAACGAGCAGGCCATGCAGCAGGCCCGCGAGCTCGCTGCGCAGCTGCCGGCCAACTGCCGGCTGGTGATGCCCACCGACGACGTCTCCTCCTACACCCTCGCGGACATCGCCGCCTGCGGTGTGGTGTACGGCACGACCCTCGGGGTCGAGATGGCCTCCCGCGGCAAGCCCGTGGTCGCCGTCGCCAGGGGCTGGTACGGGCGCACGGACATGGTCCGCTTCGCGAAGTCCCCTGAGGCCTACCTCCCCGCCGTGCGCGATGCGGTGCGCGAGCCCGTCAGCTTCAAGCGGGCGCTGCTGGCCCACCGCTTCATGAGCAAGCTCTACAACGAGGTCGCCGTGGAGTTCCCCTGGGTCGAGGAGCAAGCGGGCGGCAAGGGCGCGCTCACCTTCAAGGCCTCCGCGGAGCTGGCCCCCGGCAACGACCCGGAGCTCGACAGGATCTGCCGGTTCGTCCTCGGGGAAGCGCCGCTCCAGGCCCAACCCGCCGAGGGCGCCGAGGGCACCCGGAGCCTCGTGGAGGAGCGCTTCCTGCTGCGGACCTACCCCTGGCTCGCCGAGGCGTCCGACGTGCCCGAGAACCCCCTCAACCACGGGATCGACGGCGCCGCTCAGCTCCTGGACGCCGGCCAGCCCGTGGCGGCGAGCCGCGAGCTCCTGCTCGCCATCGAGTCCGCCTCCGGCTGCGCCGAGGCGTGGCTCCTGCTGGGTTGCAGCCTCTCCGCCATGGGTCAGCACGACGGGGCCCTGGAGGCCCTACAGCAATCGGTGGCCCTGGATCGCGGGGACGGTGAGGCCTGGTCCGCGCTCGTGCAGACCCTGGCCCAGCTCGGCGACACCGAGACCATCCGAGAGGCCCTCGAGCTGGCGGCGGCCGCGGGCGTGGAACACCCCGTCCTGCAGCAGCTCGCGAGCGAGCTCGGCCAACCCGCTCCTGCGCCGGCTCCCTGACGACGCGGCCCCTGACCACGGCCACTGTGATCGAGGGGCCCCAGCCCGGGGCCTCTGGTATTCTCTGCCGCCCTCCCAGGAGCCACCCCCTTGAGCCACTTCCTCCCCTACGGCGCGCAATCCATCGATGACGCTGACCTCGCCGCCGTCGCCGAGGCTCTCCGGTCGCCCTACCTGACGACCGGGCCGCGCGTCGGCGAGTTCGAGGCGGCCCTGGCCTCCGCGGTCGAGGCCCCCCACGCCGTGGCCATGTCGTCGGGGACCGCCGCCCTCCACGCGGCGTGCCACGCCCTCGACCTGGGCCCCGAGGACGAGGTCATCGTGCCCGCGATCACGTTCCTGGCAACCTCGAACGCGGTGCTCTACGCAGGAGCACGGCCCGTCTTCTCGGACGTCTGCCCGGACTGCGGGCTCATGCGCCCCGAGGACCTCGAGGCCGCGTGGACCCCGCGCACCCGCGCGGTGATCCCCGTCCACCTCACCGGGCGGCCCGTGGACATGGAGGTCATCTCCGCGTTCGCGAGGGAGCGGGGCGCCGCGGTGATCGACGACGCGGCCCACGCGCTCGGGGCGAACCTGCGGGGCACCCCCATCGGCGGCGGCGCGTGGTCGGACATGTCGATCTTCAGCTTCCACCCCGTCAAGCACGCCACCACGGGCGAGGGCGGCGCGGTGGTCACGGCCGATGAGAGCCTCGCGGCGCGGGTCCGGACCTTCATCTCCCACGGCATGGTCCGCGAGCCCGACCAGCTCGAGGCGACGTCCCCCGGGCCCTGGTACTACGAGCAACAGGAGCTGGGCTACAACTACCGGATCACGGACATCCAGTGCGCCCTCGGCACGTCGCAGATGACCCGGCTCGAGGGCTTCGTCGCCCGTCGCCGGCACCTGGCGCGCCTGTACGAGGAGCGCCTCGCGTCCCTCGACGCCGTCGAGATCAACGACCCGGGCCCCGACGGCAGCGTCAGCGCCTACCACCTCTTCGGCATCCTGCTCGACTTCGAGGGCCTCGGAACGACCCGCGCCGAGGTGATGGAGGGGCTGCGCGAGCGGAGCATCGGGAGCCAGGTGCACTACATCCCTGTGCCGGCTCAGCCCTACTACCGCAAGCTCGGCTACGACCCCGCCCCCTTCACTGGCGCCGCGGAGTACTACCGCCGGACCCTGTCCCTCCCCATGTTCCCCGCCATGGAGGACGGGGACGTGGATCGGGTGTGTGACGCGCTCGAGGCGGTCCTCGCCGAGATCGGCAGCCGCTGACCCGGCGCTCCCCGGCGCTGGCGGCTCAGGGCTCCAGGAGCACCTTGGTCGCGCCCTCGAGCCTGCCGTCGAAGATGCGATACCCGTGGGCAGCCTCGGCCAGCGGGATCCGGTGGGACACGATGCGGTCGACCCCGCTGCGCGCCGCCAACTCCAGCGCAGGCTCCAGGAGGCTGCGCGCGGGAGATCGACCCGCGCGGTAGGTGAGGTTCTTGTCGTAGGCCTCGCCGGGGGAGAAGGCGAGCTGCGGCTCCACGTGAACCCCCGCCGCCGCGAGGGTCCCCCCGGGCCGCAGGAGGTCGAAGGCGAGGCGAGTGGATGAGGGGGATCCCACGGCCTCCAGCGAAGCGTCCACCGCGGCGGGGAGCTGCGACGGGTCCGAGGCCAGGATGGGCGTGGCCCCGAACGAGCGCGCCAGCTCCAGGCGGTCCTCCAGGAGGTCGAGGGCGAAGACCTCCGCCGCCCCCATGTCCAAGGCCGCGACCACCGCCATCAGGCCCACGGGCCCGCAGCCGATGACCGCCACCCGGTCCCCCGGCCCCACGCCCCCCAGGGCAGCGAGGTACATCCCCGTGGACATGACGTCCCCGGCGAACAGAGCCGCGGGATCCCGCCCGTCGGCGATCTTGACCAGGGAGCTCCCCGCGAGGGGGACGCGGACGAGCTCCGCTTGACCGCCGTGGAGCCCCTGGCCGCCCTCGACCCAGCCGAACAGCTGCCCCACCTCGCAGCGCGAGCTCAGCCCACGCTCGCAGGCCGGGCAGGCGCCGCAGCTGGTGGAGAAGGGCGCAACGACCCGGTCCCCCGGCGCGATCCCATCCACCGCGCTCCCCACCTCGAGGACCTCTCCTGCGAACTCGTGACCCAGGACCGTCCCCCGGTCCAGGCCCACCTCCGCTCCGCGGTACACGTGCAGGTCCGAGCCGCAGATGGCCGACAGCTCCACGCGCACGATGGCATCGGTGGGCCGCTCGATGGTCGGGTCAGGGGCCTCCGTGCAGGCGACCTCCTTGACCCCCTGAAACGTGAGCGCCCTCACTGCTTCGCCTCGATC
The DNA here is from genome assembly GCA_938075305.1 of uncultured bacterium. GTDB lineage: Bacteria > Planctomycetota > UBA1135 > UBA1135 > Saltatorellus. Next base: position 45,635 of record CALJGV010000013.1, on the reverse strand, counting down.
CGGTAGAGGTGGGACTTCGTCCGGAGGATAAGCGCGTCCCCGTGGACGGCGGGCGACGCCATGAAGCCGGCCTCCAGCTGGCTCTCGTGGAGCTTCTCGAAGGTGCCCCCGGCGCGGAAGACCGTGGACTTGCCCTCCACGCCGAAGGCGTAGATGCGGTCGCCCGAGGCCAGGAGCGACGCACAGTGGTCCTCCCCGAGCCGCTCTTGCCAGAGGGTCTCGCCAGTCTCGAGATCGACAGCGGACGCCATGCCGCGGTCGCTGACCTGGAAGAGGCGCGCGCCAACGATCACGGAGGAGGGCATCGTCGGCACACCCCGCGTGTTCCGCCAGAGGAAGGCCTCGTCGGTGATGTTCCCCGTTCCCCCGAGCCGAAAGGCCCAGAGCTCCGCCCGGTTGAAGCCGGTGGAGACGATCACCCGGTCGTCCACCAGGAGCGGCCGCGAGGACATGGAGAAGCCCGGGTGGTCCATGCGCCACAGCTCCTCGCCGTTGGCCGGGTCGTATCCGTAGGTGGCGCGCGCCGCGGAGCTCACCAGCACCTCGCGCGGCCCGTCCTCCCCCGCCATCTCCGTGAGCAGCGGCGTGCTGTACGCCTTGCGGAGGTCCGGCCCGAGGGGCTCGAGGTCCGCGCTGCGCTCGGTGCGCCAGAGGGTCTTGCCGGTGGCCGGATCGAGGGCCACGAGGTACTGCACGTCGGCGCCGTCGAGGTGAAGGAACAGGCGGCCACCCTGGAGGAGCGGCGAGGAGCCGGGACCCTCGAGGTGATCGCAGTTGAGGTCCGTGCGCTGCCAGATCGTCTCGCCCGAGGCCGAGTCCAGGCAGGCGGTCCCATAGGTGCCGAAGTGGACGAAGACGCGGCCCTCGTCCACGACCGGGCTCGGCGAGGCGTAGCTGTTCAGCCCATTCCTGTGCTCGGGCTCGTCGATCGCGAACACCACCCGATCGACCTCGACCTTCCCCGTCTCGAGGTCCACCGCGAGCACGGAGAGCGTGTTCCCCGTGGGCGGCGCGGTGGTGAGCCAGGCGCGCCCCTGGAGGAGCACGGGCGAAGACCAGCCGCGGCCGTGGATCGGCGTCTTCCACGTGACGTTATCCTCCTCGCTCCAGGCGGTCGGCAGCTCGGCACCATCGGCGTGCCCGTCACGTCCAGGTCCTCGATAGTCGGTCCAGTCCCCCGGTCCAGCGGCGAGCGCGAGCAGTAGTGAGAGCATGGCGCCATGGTAGCGCAGCCCGCCCAGGCCGCCGCCAACTCAGGCGTCCAGGGAGGCGTCGCCGGCGCTCTTGACGAGGAACACCGTCCGCAGGCCGCCGAGCAGCCCCTCGGTCTTCTGGACGAACTCATCGGCGGTCGAGTCTTCGCCGGGAAGGTCGAAGCCGAGGAACACCACCGCCGCGTGCCGGGAGGCCTCGTGGATCGCGGGCACAGGCTCCTCCGACACGACGACCTCGACCCGGGCCTCGATCCGCGCCCGCTGCACGAGCTCGGTGAGGTGCCGCTCGGTCTCCTCCCGGGCGGCCTCCTTCTGGACCACGCGCAGGAGGCGCACGTGGCGGCCGCGCCAGTCGGCGTTCTGCACGAGCATGTGCGCGAGGAGCACCATCAGGGGGCCGTTCTGCTTGCCGCGCCACCACACGTCCACCGTACCCGTGGGCACCAGGTGGGGATCTGCGTCGGGGTCCGTCCGGCAGGAGAGCAGGAGCAGGCTCTGCCCGAGCTTGGCAACCCGCCGCAGGGCGTCGACGTACTCCTGCGCGTCGTCCCCATCGCGCAGCCAGTCAGCCATGACCGAATTCGGACGCAGGCCGCCGAGGCCGTGGCACTGGACCAGCGCCTCGACCCCGCGCTGCCGGTCATTGGAGACCACGACGGCAGGGAAAGCGTCCAGCCCCTCGGTCTGGATGAACTTGCGGAGAGACTTCTCCTGCCCGCGGCGGCGCTCCACCAGGTCCTCGACGTCACCGGGGATCACCTGGCCGATGCTCAGGATGCCGCGGCCCGAGCACAGCCAGTTGCCGAAGATCGCCGTCCGGATACGCCCCTTCACCGTCCCGCTGAAGGCCAGGATCGACGGGCGCCAGTTCTTGGGGTGGTAGTGCTCATCCTCCAACCGGCGCAGCTCCTTGCGGGCGCGCTCGTAGGCCGCGCCGCTGCGCACGTTGCCCCAGGAGGTGCGGATCTTCCGCCGCGAGATGAACTGGTGCAGCCCGAACATCATCGCAGCCGCTACCAGCGCCCACATGGGAGCGATCAGCAGCATGACCGCGGCGCATGCCACGCCACCGAGGAGCGCCAGGGACCAGTGGGCGTACCGAAACGTCGGCCGGTAGGAGGGGTTGCGCGAGTAGGACTCCCTGAACGTCGCGAAGTTCAGGTAGCCGTACGTCACCATGAAGAACATGGTGATGATGGGCGCGATCAGGTCGAGGGTCCCGACCAGGATGCTGACCTGCGCGATCGCCCCCGTCAGCACGATCGCCCTGCGCGGCTCCTGGTTCTCGCCCGCGCCCTTGGAGAATCGGAGCAGCGACTTGAAGATCCCGTCCCGCGCGAGCGCCTGCAGGATCCGGGGCGCCCCCATCATCGAGCCGATGGCGGACGAGAGGGTGGCCGCGAAGATCCCCACGGTGATGAGCGCCGGGACGGCGGCCGCGTCCCGCACGGCCATGTTGCTCGACTGGAGGAACGTCCGCTCCTCCACCCCGGCCAGCAGCACGCCCATGCCGATGTAGATCAGCCCCGTGACACCGATGGACGCGAGGGTGCCCCTGGGGATGGAACGCGCGGGGTCCTTGAGGTCACCGGAGAGGTTGGCGCCCGCCATGATCCCCGTGGCCGCGGGGAAGAAGAGGGCGAACATCGTGAACTTGCTCTGCCCCGAGGCGTAGCCGGGCGCGAGGTTGCTCTGGAGGAGCTCGACGTCGAAGCGCATGACGCCGCCCACGACGAAGGAGAGCACCGCGAGGGTGAGCACCGCGAGGATCCCGTACTGGAGCCGGATGGTCCACCCGGCGCCGATGAACACGCACAGGCACACCAGGGCGTTCACCCCGCTCGCGACCAGGATGGAGTACCCCTCGAGCCCCGGCACCGTCGCCACCAGCGCCTCGGTGAAGCCGATCACGTACAGGGCCACCGACACCGCCTGGGCCAGGAAGAACACCAGCCCGATCGAGCCCCCGAACTCCACCCCGAGGGAGCGGCTGATCATGTAGTAGGCGCCGCCGCCCCGCAGCTCGGTGTTGGTGGCGATGGCCGACACCGAGAAGGCGGTGATGGTGGTGATCGCCTTGGCGAGCAGCACGATCCCGATGGTCCACCACAGCCCCGCGTTGCCCACGACCTGGCCGAAGCGCAGGAACATGATCACGCCCAGGATCGTGAGCGTGCACGGCGTGAAGACACCGCCGAAGGTGCCGAACCGTCCGTAGCTGGGGGCGCGAGAATCGCTCATGGAGAGGTGACTCTTGGCTCCACGGCGAGGCGCCGGGGAGCGCCAGAGTGTGCGGGATTCCTCGCGCGGCGCACGGCCTCTCTTTGGAGATCAGTGGGGACCCCCCCTCGCGCTACCGTGCCGCGTGCTGGGGCGCCCAGATCGCGACGACCTGCACTCCGAGGAGCCCGGGGGCGCCTCCCATGCGCGGATGCTCAGAGGGCGGCGCGCAAGAGGCCCTCGAAGGCCGCCGCGTCGACTCCGCGCGGGTTGAAGCGCGCGGTCCACTGCTCGTTGGCCTCCGCGGAGAGGCCCGGCACGTCCGCCGCGCTGACCCCGAGGCTCCCCAGGGTGGTCCCGAGGCCCGCCAGCTTCAGGAGCTGAGCACAGCGGTCCGCGAGCGCCGCGGCGAGCGCGCGCTCCCCGTCTCCGGGGAGCCCCGCCGCCGAGGCCAGCTCGGCGTAGACGGCCCGGGTGGCGTCCCCGGCGGCGGCGTCGTCCGCCGCGTTGAAGCGCACCACGTGGGGCAGGGTCACGCCCACCGCAAGCCCGTGGGGCACGCCGTGACGCCGCGTGAGCGGGTTGGCCATGGAGTGCGCGCCCCCGAGCATGGCGTGCTCGATGGCGAGCCCCGCCAGCGCCGAGGCCCGCATCATGCGGGCCCGCGCGTCCACGTCCCCGGGCGCCTCAAGGACCCGAGGGAGCCCGGCGCTGACCAGCGCGAAGGCCGCCCGGCCGTAGGGCCTGCTGCGCCCGTCCGTGGAGGGGTCGCGGGGCCGCGCCACCGCGCTCTCCACCGCATGGGCCAAGGTGTCGAGGCCCGTCATGGCCGTGACCCTCCGGGGCATGGTCAGGGTGAGCTCGGCGTCGAGGAGCGCGACCCGCGGCGCCGCGGAGGGGTCCCCGCAGGCCATCTTCGCCCCGGTCTCCCCGTCCCCGATGAGCGCGAAGGACTGGACCTCCGAGCCCGTCCCGGCGGTGGTGGGCACGGCGATGAGCGGGCGCAGGGGTGCAGTGGCCGTGTCGTGGCCGCGGTAGTCCTCCATGCGGCCGCCGCACACCTCCACGAAGTTCGCTCCCTTGGCCGTATCGATGGCGCTCCCGCCCCCCACCGCGACGTAGAGATCCGGGCCGAAGGCGTGCGCGGCCGTCGCCGCCCGGGCCACGTCCGCGCTCGAGGGGTTCTCCGCCACGTCCACGTGGAGCGCGACCTCGAGCCCGGCCGCCGTCATGATCGCGGCGGCTCGGTCGGCGTGCCCAGCGGCGGCGACGCCCGGGTCGGAGACCAGCATCACCCGCCGGCCGCCGAGGTCGGCGGCGAGGGCGCCGAGGCGGGCGAGCCCGCCGACCTCCTCAATGACCCGAGTACGCTCGTCGTCGCGGAACATGGGTCCGCGTCCTACCAGCCCGCGGCGCGCTGGAGCGCACGGCGCTCGTGCAGGAACTCGAACAGGTTGCCCTCATGGGGCTGGTCCCATTCCACCTTCGAGGTGGGCACCGGGCCGACGTTCAGGCGGCTGATGAGCGGGCTCGTGGTGAGGGACTGGAGGAAGCCAGAGTCGCGGGTCAGCGCGGACACCACGAGGCTCGGCCCCATGACCTCGAGCATGCGCTCCTGGGGCACCTCCACCACGCTGGTGAAGGGGAACATGTACTCGGTGTTGGCGAGGGGGTGCTCCATGGAGTCGCAGCGCACCACGGTCGGGCGCAGGTACACCGAGCAGCCGAGCTCCGCCCTTCGGGCCGAGCCTCCGCGCGCCGCCATGGTCACGTCCCGGGCGCCGCCCTGCTCGATCCCGGCGTCAATCGCACCGCTCATCATGTCCGCAAACGCCGGGTTGGCGAAGGCGGCGATCTGCGCGTCAGGGTCGTCGTGGGGCCGCGGCTCGATCCGGGCCAGCCGCTCTGCGAGGGCCTCGGCGAGGGCCTCACCGTGACGCGGGATGTAGATCGCGGACGCGTTGATGCAGCTCCGGCCGCCGTTGCGGGCCACGGAGTCCACGTAGACGTCCATGAATTGCTCCCAGTCGTCCGCCACGTCATCCCCCACCAGCACCTTGCTGCGGCCGGGGCCGTGGATCTCGATGCGCGGGTCACCGGCGTACTTCTCGGCCACGCGGGCGTCGCCGAAGAGCAGGGAGCGGTCGCAGCACTCGAGCAGGGTGCCGGCCCCCTCGTGGTCGGTGGGATAGAGGCTGAAGGCCTCGGCCGGGAAGCCCGCGGCCATCATGGCCCGCGCGATACGCATGGGCGTCCAGGGCTCCTCGCGGCCCGGCTTGAGGGCCAGGGGCACGCCGAGGGCGATGGACGGGATCCAGAGCGAGTGGACGCCGGGCGAGTTGCTCGGGAGCACCGCCCCCAGGGCGCGGGCGCTGGGCGTGTACCAGACGGGCACGCCGTCGTGGTCACCGAAGCCCTGGTCGAGCACCCCGGGGTCCATGCCGCGCATGAGGCCGCGCAGGATGGTGGTCATCTCGGCGAGGACGAAGGCGCACTTCTCCATGTTGGCCCGCACCATCACGTGGGGCAGGCCGCTGGTGGAGCTGAGCTGGGCCACGTAGTCGTCGGCGGTCTGGGTCGCCCCCTCGCCGATGGGCAGCTCGTCCTCCAGGAAGATGCGCGCCGCCTCCCGGCAACGCTCGATGCGCTCGGCCATGGGCATGGCCCGCAGCCGCTGAGCGTTCTGGTCCAGCTTGCGCATGTCGCGCCGGACGAGCCCAGCGTTCGCCTGGCTGACCGAGGCGACGACGCTGCCGTCGCGGTGCGAGGTGAGCTCGACCCGGTCGAGGCTGGAGTACTCCTTGCCCGCCCGCAGGACCGGGAAGTGCGGGACGTCACTGGCTGCGGAGCTCAATAGACACCCTCCACGATCTTCTCCTCGTTCTTGGCGTAGGGCTTCACCTCGGCGACTCCGTCCCACGCGAAGTCCTCGCAGGGCGCGATGCGCTTGGCGGCGTCGCGCTCGAGGAAGCGCGGCAGGAAGAACTCGTGGGTCAGGGTGGTGAGCTCCACGCGGCCCCACTCGCCGTGGTCCACGAGCTTGCGCGAGTCCTCGGGGTCGGTCACGCGCAGGACAGCGCGGGGCTGCGGCGCGTAGTAGGTGATCGAGTAGTTCTCGTTCTCGAAGCCCTTCTTGTGGCAGGCGAGGCCCATGAGCGTGTTGCCGTAGGTGGGCACGAAGCCGACCTGCCCCTCGAGGATCTCCTCGCACAGGAAGCGCACGTTCTGGGGGTCCATCTCCGTGCCGCCGCAGAAGACGCCCTTGATGCCCGCGTCGGGGATCGAGATCTCATCGCCCAGCGCCTCGAGGAGCCGCGGGGTCGTGAACAAGGCGTCCACCTTGCGGTGCTTGAGGATGCTCAGGGCCTGGTCCACCACGTGTCGCATGTAGGCCTTGGCCTGGTCCCCCTGCCCCGACGAGATGAGCTTCTTGACCCAGCGTGGATCGAGGTCCACGAAGTAGCACGAGGAGCCGCGGTGGTTGGCGAGGTGCTCGATGGCGAGGCGAAGGCGCCGGGGCCCCGTGGGCCCGACCATGAGCCAGTAGCCGCCCGGCGGGAAGGCCTCGTCGTCGAGGAGCTCGGAGAACTCCTCGTAGTCGAGCTTGTAGTCGTCCCAACCGATGCGCTGCTTGGGCATGCCCGTCGAGCCGCCCGTCTCGAAGATCGTGAACGGCCGGCCCGCGTAGGCCCTTGGGATCCACATCTCGTGGGCGTCCGTGCGCAGCCGCTCCCCGTCGAAGTTGTCGAAGCGCTCGATGAGGTCCGAGAAGGAGCGGACCTCCTCGCGCGGGTCCCAGCCGGCGGACCTGGCGTAGTCCAGCCAAACCGGGGTCCCGGTCTCGGGGGAGAAGTGGTGCGCGATGATGTCGCGGACGTGGGCGTCGAGGGCCGCCTGGGCGGCCTCGATCCGGTCGTTGGAGACTGCGGTCATGCTCGGGGAGAAGAGGGGTGGATCAGGACTCCACCATGAACTGCTCGACGTGCTCGTCGGAGGGGGGCTTCGTCATGAGGCTGACGAGGACGAGAGCGGCCGTGGAGGCGGCGAAGATCAGGGTGACCGGCATCATTCCGGCCACCAGGAAGTCGCCTTCCATCTCTTCGCCGGCCAGGGTCGGCTTGATGAGCCCTTCGTAGAACAAGGTGCCCCAGGTCACCACCATGGCCAGGACCGAGGCGATGGCCCCCGCCCGCGTCGTTCTGCGCCAGTAGATCGAGGCGAAGACCAGGGGGAACAGGGCCGCGAAGCCGCTGAAGCACCAGACCGCCAGGTCGAAGATCTTGGGCGGCGGGAAGAACGTCAGCAGGTAGGTCACCCCCACCACGAAGACGATGAAGCCCCGCCCCAGCATCACCTGGGCCTTGTCGGAGAAGCGGTCCTCCCCCGCCGCGTGCATCACGATGTCATGGGTGAACATGGTCCCCAGGCACACGAACTGCGAATCCAGGGACGACATGATCGCCGCCAGAATGCCCGCGGTGAGCAGGCCCGTCAGGTAGGGGTCCTGGAGCAGGGTCTGGACGATCTTGGGCAGCAGGGCGTTGGGGTTGCCGCCCGGGGGCATGATGCCGGCGCCGGCGGCCCAGATGCCGATCAGGATGCAGGGCACCCACACGATCCCGATGAAGAGGGGGTGCGCCACGGTGGTCAGCTTGAAGGTCGACGCCTTCTTGGCCGTGAGCCAGTGCTGGAACAGGTGCGGGAACATGCCCACCGAGAGCGGCACGAACATGTAGGTCACGAACTGCAGCTTCCCGATCCGCGCCCGGGTCATGTGGTCGGACGAGTTGTCGATCACCGCCTGGGTCGCCGCGTCCATCCCCCCGAGCTTGCTCGAGATCAAGACGAAGGCGATCACGCCCGTGATCATGAAGACGATGGTCTGGAAGGCGTTGGCCCACGCGGCGGATCGCAGGCCACCAGCGAAGATGTAGAAGAGCACCACGGCGCAGACCACGAGCCCCGTGATCCACGGCGGGATGGCGCCCTCGAACATCACCCGCCCGCTCGGCAGGGTGGTGCCCGCGAAGGTCTCGGGGAACATGCCCACGGTCACGCCGCGCATCACCGCGCCCGCGCCGAGGAGCCCGATGAGCAGGTAGGGGACCACGAGGGCCACCAGGATTGGGAAGAGCAGGTAGCCGAGGAGGTTCGACTGGAAGCGGCTCCGGAAGTACTGCACCTGGGTGCGGAAGCCGTGGCGCTTGCCGATGGCCCAGAGCTTGATCCCGATCAAGAAGAAGACCGCCGAGTGGACGATCCCCGAGGCTGAGGCCATGAGCCCATAGACGCCGTTGCCGAGCTCCCACGCCTTGCCCGTGGAGCCGACCAGGGCGAAGGCGGTCATGGTCGTGCCGAACACGCTCATGAGCAGCAGGAACGGCCCGATGGACCGCTCCGCCACGAAGAAGTCGGCGGAGGTGCCACGGAACAGCCGGCTCGAGAAGACCCCGAGGCTGATCAGCAGGAAGAGGTAGAAGCCGACCACCAGCAGCGGCGTGCGGGAGGCCGCCTCGGCGGCGGGGAGGAGGACGGCCATCACGAGGGGTCCTCCGCAGCGTCATCGGAGAGGGCCGACGGCCTCGCCGCCCACTCCTCGACCCGCGAGGGCCAGGCGACGTTCATCAGCAGCGCCCAGCCTGCGGCGGCGGCGAGGGAGATTCCCGCCTGCCACGCGAGCCCCGTGGGCAGGAAGCCGAGGACCACCGAGGTCGTCTCCCAGTTCCAGAAGTCGAAGTGGAGAACCGTGATGACGGCCATCAGGCCCCATCCAAACCGTGCGCTGCCCGACATGCGGCCCTCAGCGCCCCTCGTCGTCCTTGGCCGCGCCGGCCCCAGCCGCCACCGCGTAGAGGTGCGTGTGGGTGCCCACGTAGAGGACCCCGTTCGCCGCGATGACCGAGGCGTAGACCGGGCTGACCATGTCGACCTCGACCATCTCCTTCTTGGGGTCGGCGTCCTTGCGAGCGGGGAGGATCGTGAGGAAGCCGTCCTCGTTGCCGATGTAGACCTTCCCGTCCGCCACGAAGGGCGAGGCCCAGATGTGGCCCTTGGTGTCGTAGATCCAGTACTCCTCGCCCGTCAAGGCGTCGAGGCAGTAGACGTAGCCCGAGAAGTCGGAGGCGAAGACCATCCCGTCGTAGACCGCGAGGGTCGAGAGCGAGCGGTTGATCTTGGAGTAGTTCCACAGCTGCTTGCCGTTGTGGTCAAGGCACACGAGGTTACCCACGCCCGGGCCGTGCTCGGGGTCCTGGCCGATGGGCGCGTAGACCTTGCCGTCGTGGACGATGGGCGTGGCGAGGACCTCGCTCGGACCGTCGCGGTCGGTGTACTTGATGGGCTCGCCGTCCTTCATCCGGTACCCGGGGAGGTTGGCGTCGAAGCGCCAAGCCTCGTCGAGGATCGGCCACCCGTCGGGGCCCTCGATGGGCTCGGGCTTGAAGGCGTAGAGCCAGCCGTCCGGCCCGCCGAAGATGCAGAGCTCGGTGTCGCCCTTGCGCAGGTAGGCCGGCGAGGACCAGTTGGAGTGGAAGATGCGCGAGGAGCAGCCGGAGGCCTCCTCGCCGATCAGCGCGCCGGTCTGCTTGTCCAGCAGGAGCAGGCTCGGCGCGTTGGGCGCGGGCGTCTCCACATGGCCGTAGTCGACCCCGTTGGACGAGGTGACCCACAGGCGCTCACCCGCCACCAGCACCGCGCTGGTGGTGATGTTGTGCGGGAACACGCCGCACTCGTCGATCATGTTGAACACCCACAGGATGTCCGCGTCCGTGTCAGTCACCTCCATGGGCTCCGTCGACGGCCAGGCCATGTACTTGCCCTCGTCTTGGTAGCCCTGGTTCCCGTTGGCCATGCCGTGTACGTCCAGACACATGACCTCGCAGCGGTTGGTGACGATGTAGACCTCGTCCCCGTCCACCGTCGGCGAGCAGCAGATCCCCAGGTACTCCCAGTCCGACACCTTGCCCGTGCCGAGCTTCGGCACGTTGAGCTGCCAGATGAAGTCGCCGGTCTTCTCGTCCAGGCAGTAGACCGTCGAGCGGTCCCCCTCGAAGCGCGGGTCCCTGGGCGAGTCGTTGTTCGTCCCGACGAAGATGCGCCCGCCCGAGACCGTGGGGTTCCCGTAGCTCTGGGAGCCGAGCTTGGCGACCCACTGAACGTTCTTGGTCGTCGAGAGATCCACCTCGTCCGTGCCGGGCTTGAAGTCGCCCGCGGTGAAGTCACCGGGGAGCCCGGTGACCGTCGAGGCCATGTTCCGTGACTCGCCGCCGCCCCACGCGGGCCAGTCTTGGGCGGCTGCGGTCGACTCGAGAGCGAACAGCGAGAGGCCGGCGATGCCAGCGAGAGTGAACAGGTGCCTAGTCATTGGGGGTCACGCTCAGGTTGTCCATGTAGATGGTGTAGCGGCTCTGCGGTGTGAATCCGTACAGGCCCGCTGCGCCGCAGCGGTGTCCGTGGGGATCGGTGGCCTCGAGGGTCCAGGCCTCAGGTTCTGCCTCGCCGCGCGGCCAGACCTTGCCGCGCACGATGGCGCTGCCGTCGGCCTGCAGGTCGACGCGCGTCTTCAGCGTGTACCAGATGCCCGCCTTCCAGCGGAACTTGGCGCTCTGCTTGAAGTGCTCCATGTTGGAGCTGACCTCGAGCTCCTGATAGTTGCCCTTGAGGACGAACTGGTAGCGCTGGTTCACGACGCCGGGTGAGGAGAGCGTCCGTCGGTTGCCGTCGGACATCACGTCGACCTGGACCGTGTAGTTCGAGTCGTCGGCGGCGCCGAAGAGGGTCATGGTCCGCTGGAAGAGCGGGTTGGCCATGTTGCGCGTCAGCAGCCGCTCGCCGTCCTTGTCGATGATCTTCCACTTGAGGCGGCCGCCGAGCCACTCGCCCGGGGGGAAGGCGAAGGTGCCCTCGCCCTGGTTCAGCTGGAACCCCGAGAAGTCCTGCGCGAAGGGGAGGCTCGGCACGACCCGCACCCGGGCGGCGCCCGCCGCCCCGTCGAGCTTGACCATCGCCTTGCCGGCGCCGGGGTTGGCCGCGACCCAGGTCCCATCGGCCTGCTTCTCCGCGAGGGGCGCCTTCTGGCGCGCGGCCACCGTGACCTCCGCCTCGGAGGCCGGCATGGTCTTGACCACCCGCCCGGAGGCGTCGAGCCAGCGGACCTCGAGGTCGATGGGCTCTCCGACCCGGACGGACTGGTCGAAGGGGACCACCTGCAGCTGGGTCGGCTCCCCGAGCTCGGGGACCGCGGCCGCATCCCACTGCTGCGCGGGCCAGGCCGGCAGGTCACCGGGCTTCTCCATGAAGCAGTGCAGCCGCTCGGTGGTGTGGACGTAGACCCGGCCGCCGGCGATCGCAGGGGCACCGAGGCAGCTGCCGCCCAGGTTCGCCACGCCGAGCTTCGCCGCCCGGCTTCCGCCCAGGGCGAGGACGTGGAAGGTGCCGTCCGCGAGCGGGATGAAGAGCTTGTTGTCCCCGTAGGCGGGCGAGGCGTGCAGCTGGCTGTCGCCCAGCTTCTCGTGCCACATGACCTCGCCGTTGTTCACGTTGATCGCGTTCAACTCGCCGGTCAGGGTCGTCGCGAAGACGGTATCCCCCACCAGAATCGGCGAGCTGGTGAACGCCACCAGGTCGTTGCGCCAGAGCTCCGCGGTCTTCGGGAGCACGCCGTCCTCCCCGGGCTTCGCGGTCAGGTCCAGGGCGACCATTCGGCCGATGACGCTGGAGTCGCGGTTCTCCTTGCCGTGGATGATGATCAGCTTGTCTTCATGGATGAGGGCGCTCGAGTTGATGCCCCCGATGCTGAACGGGTACTGCCAGAGGACCTCGCCGGTCATGGCGTCCACGCACGAGGTGTAGCCCCCGCCCATCCCCGCGTAGAACACGAAGCGGCCGTCGCGCAGCTCCACGATCGGCATGGAGAAGGAGCTGTCCTTGGGCGGGCCGCCCGGTGTGGCGCCCCAGACGACCTCGCCCGTGCGCTTGTCGAAGGCGTAGAAGCGGTCCCGCGCAGGTCCAAAGTCAGGCCCCCATGCCGCGAAGATGAAGTGGACGATGACGAGGTCGCCCACGATCAGCGGCGCCCCCACGCGGCCGTTCGGGAACGTCAGCCGGCCTAGGTCCTCCATCATGGACCGCTGCCAGAGCAGCTCGCCGTCGGGGGTGAAGCCATGGATCAGCCCCGGACCGGTGAGCGCGAAGACGTTCCCTGTCTCCGGGTCCACGGTCGGGCTCCCGATGGCGTAGCGCGTGTAGATCACGTCGCTGATGAAGTCCGGGAAGCGGCGCGTCCAGAGCTCCTCGCCCGTGGCAGCGTTCAGGCAGAACAGGACCTCCTGCAGCGTCTCGCCCTTGCCGTCGTACCCCATGCCAAAGAGCTTGCCGTTGGCGATGACGGGCGTGCCACGCCCGGCCATCTCGTAGGTCCAGGCGAGATTCTCCTCCAGATCGGGTGCGCCGGGCAGACCCAGCTCGGCCGAGGTCCCGTTCTGATCAGGACCGCGCCAGCTCAGCCAGCCGCGGGGGCCTTCCTGGGCCAAGGCGCAGGGGGATAAGGACGCGAGCGCTAGCAGCGCCGCGGTCGCCTGGTGGAGGGCCGGTCGAGGGGTCATGCGGTCCTGTGAGTGCGGGGGAGGGCAGCCGCGCCCTGCGGGTCGGGCGAGGCGCACGTTGGAACGGCCGCATGGTACTCGCTGGCGCCGGGGAGATCGGTCCCTCAGGCATCCGCGGGCCCCCTTTGCCTGGACCTTTCACACGGCCCCCTCGGGACCCCGGAGGGGCCCGGGCCGCTCCTCACCCGCCCGGGCGCGCAGGTGGGCTCACTCTCCCCGCAGCCGAGCGAGCCCCTCAAGGATTCGCCGGACTGCCCTCTCCACCTCGTCCTCGGTCGTGGTCCGACCCAGGGAGAAGCGCACGCTCCCCACGACGGCGTCGGGCTCGTGCCGGAGCGCCCGCAGCACATGGCTGCGCTCCAGGCTCGCGCTGGTACAGGCCGCCGCCGTCGAGGCGCAGACGTCCGGCAGTGCCTTGAGGAGGTCGTCCCCGTCGATGCCCGGGAACGCCAGGTTCGAGTGCCCGGCCAGGCGATCGACGGGGTCACCGATGACCTCGAGTCCGGGGACGCCCGCGCGGAGGGCCTCCTCGAACCGATCGCGCAGCGCCCGCACGCGGGCTGCCTCTGCGCTGCGCTCGGCCTCCGCCAGGCGGGTCGCCGCCCCGAGCCCCACGATGCCCGGCACGTTCAACGTCCCCGAGCGCCGTCCGCCCTCGTGGCCGCCGCCCTCGAGCTGCGCGGCGACCCTGACCCTGGGACGCTTCCGGCGAAGGTAGAGCGCCCCCACCCCCTTGGGCCCGTAGAGCTTGTGGGCCGAGAGGCTCAGGAGGTCCACCGAGGCCTCGTCCACGTCCAGGGGCTCCTTGCCGAAGGTCTGGGTCGCGTCCGTATGGAAGAGCGCCCCGTGTTCCCGACAGCGCGCGCCGATCTCGGCGATGGGATGCCGGCCACCGGTCTCGTTGTTCGCGCTCATGATGGAGACCAGCAGCACGCCGCGCGCGAGCTCCTCCTCGAGCCGGTCCAGGTCCAGGTGCCCCGCGCGGTCCACGCCCAGCCGAACCACCTCGAAGCCCTCGGCCTCCAGCCCCTCGAGGGGGTCGAGGACCGCGTGGTGCTCGGTCACGCAGGTGACCACTCGCCGCGGCCGCCGGGCGTGGGCCTGGGCCCTGGCCACCCCGCGCAGGGCCAGGTTGTTGGACTCGGTGGCGCCGCTCGTGAAGACCACCTCCCGGGGATCGGCCCCGAGGGCCAGGGCCACGCGGCCACGGGCCTCCTCCACCGCGCCGGAGGCCTCGCGGCCCGCGGCGTGGGGACTCGACGCGTTCCCGAAGGTGCCCTGCAGGAAGGGGAGCATGGCCTCCAACACGCGCGGGTCCAGCGGGGTGGTCGCGGCGTGGTCGAGGTAGATGGTGTCGCGTCGTTCTTCCTGCAAGGGAGCTCCCATGGATGGGGCCGCAGGATAGGTCCTCCCTGCCTCCTTTGCTGGGAGTCCCCCCGTTCCACCCCGCGCTGACCGGTGGGCGGGGCGCCAACCTGCTCGCGCCGGGCTATCCTCTGAACGATCATGAAGCTCACCCACCGCGCCTGCACGTCGCTCTCTCTCCTCGCCCTCCTCGCTGCCCCCGCGGCGGCCTCCGACTGGCCGACCTGGCGCGGGCCCACCGGCGACGGGGTGATCACCTCCTCCAACACGCCGCTGAAGTGGAGCGCCGAGGAGAACGTGAAGTGGAAGGTCGCCCTGGGCATGCCCGCCAACGGGAGCCCGGTGGTCCAGGGGGACCGGATCTTCCTCACCACGCCCGAGGACGCCGAGGGCAAGGGCCGCACCCTGGAGTGCTACGCCCGCGCGGACGGCAAGCGCCTCTGGGCGCGCACGGTCCAGATCGACGAGGAGATGCCGACCCACGAGACCAACCCCTATTGCGGCACCACCCCGGCGGTGAGCGGCGACCGGGTGGTGGTGTGGCACGCCACGGCGGGCCTGCACTGCTACGACCTCGAGGGCGAGTCCATCTGGTCCCGCGACCTGGGCGAGTTTCGGCACATCTGGGGCTACGGCACCTCCCCCATCATCCGCGAGGGCGTCGTCTACCTCAACACCGGCCCCGGCGCTCGGACGTTCATGACGGCCCTCGACCTGAAGTCAGGCGAGACCCTCTGGGAGACGGACGAGCCCGACGTTCGCACGCCCGAGGAGCTGGAGAGCCGCCGCATCGCGGGCTCCTGGTGCACCCCGATCATCACCGAGGACGGGGACCGCCCGCTGCTGGTCTGCGGCCAGCCCACGCGCGTGGTGGCCTACGACCTCGAGAGTGGCTCCATCGCCTGGACCTGCGACGGCATCCGCGGTACCCGCGGGAACCTCACCTACTCCTCCCCCGTGGTCGCCGGCGACACCTGCGTCTTCGTGGGCGGCTGGGAGGGCCCAACCCTCGGCGTGAAGCTCGGCGCCACGGGCCCCGAGGCCGGGTCGCGCCAGCTCTGGCGCCACGCCGCCCAGATGAGCAACTGCGCCTCAGGCGCCTACATGAACGGCCGCATCTTCATCCCCGACATGCGCGGCATCCTCTGGTGCATCGACCCCGCGACCGGGCTCCCGGACTGGAAGGAGCGCGTGGCGCGGGGCGGCACCTGGGGCTCCATCGTGAGCGCCGGGGACCGCATGTACCTGCTGGCCCAGTCCGGCACCACCGTGGTCTTCAAGGCTGACAAGGAGGGGCTCGAGATCCTCGCCGAGAACGAGATCGACGAGCGCACCAACTCGACCCTCGCCGTGGTCGATGGGGAAATCTATCTCCGCACCCACGAGCACCTCTACTGCATCGCCGCGCCCCGCTAGCCGCAGACGGAATCCGAAGACCGCTCCGACCTGTCCCCTGGCGGAGGAGCTACTCCTTTGGGATGTGCTTGGTGAGGTCGAAGCGCCGTATCCGCTCGCCCAGGACATAGGCCAGGCCGACGTCGCCCGGCTCGAGGTCCTCGCGTGCTCCGGCGGTGAACTCTCCCGTCCGTCCCCCCGGCAGCCGGGCCTTGATCGTCCTGGCATGGCGCCGCTTCCTCCCCACGCGGAAGGTCTCCAGCGGGCCCACCTCCAGCACGGCGATGGCCTCGCATGAAATGTCCTGCTTGCGAACCCGTCGTATGGACCCGGTGCGCCCATGAACCTGGAAGATCAGGAGGACCAGGAGCAGGAGCCCGGCGCCGAACACAAGCCGCGGATTGGGGCTCGGAAGGAGGTAATGCAGGACACTGGCCACGCCGCCGAACGAGACCAGCGTCAAGATGACCATCCTCTTGAGCCCCGGTACTTCCCCCCCGGAGGGCGGTCGAGGCGGACGGTTGGCCCTCTGCCGCTCCAGGGATGACTCCGCCCGAGAGAGCGCCAGGTCGATGAGGCGGTCACGGTTCTCATGGACATCAAATTGCCGCTGGGATCGGCGGTCGAACTCCTTCCAGGAGAGCTCGGCTCCGCAGAACCGGCAGGCCTCCTCGCCCCTGGAGGACGGAGCAGAACCGCAGTCACCGCAGAGCGGGAAGTCGCGGGAGGAGGAAGCTGCGGGTGAGAACCCATGCGCCGGAGCCTCGGCGTCGAGAACGGAGGCGCTCCCCGCGTCCCTGGCCGTGGCCATCGGGCTTGGGTCTCCGCCTTGCTCTGGTCCGGTAGCCAGGGCACTCACGTCCTCCGACAGGTGCATCCGGCGGTCGAAGCTGACGATCTCGTGACCGAGCGTATGGGCCAGGCCCACGTCGCCAGCGTGGAGGTCCTCGCTCACCCCCACCTTGAACGTCCGTGTGCGGTGGCGGGTCAGCCGTGCGGTGACTCTTCGAACGCGACGCGGCCTCAGCCCCCGGAGGGTCTCCGGGGGTCCCAGCTCCAGAACGCAGATGGCGGCGGCCCACTGGCGCTTCCCCCGTCCCCCTCTGCCCCGCCCTCGTAAGCGCTCGTTGGCGCCCTCGACGACATACAATGAGCCGAGGCCGGCGGCGAAGCCGAGGAACTCATTGCGTCCGTACAGCCAGGTCACGCCCAGGGCACAGAGCACGGCGATGACCACGGCCAGGGGCTCAAGGATCGGACCATCGTCTCCTTCAGGGAGGTCCCTCGCCGTGGCCTCGAGGAACTCCGGTGACGTCTCCACCTTCCAGAGCGCAGCGTCCACCACCTCGTCGCTCGCATACCTGAGGACGACTCGCTTTCTTGAGAGGAAGTCGAAATCCGCCCAGGAGAGCACCGTCCCACAGAACCGGCACGCCTCCTCCTCCCTGGAGGTCGGCGCGGCCCCGCAGCCCTGGCAGAGGGGGAAGGCCCGGGTGGAATCGGTGGCAGGGGCAGGCATCACGGAGGGTCACGGGGTACCCGAAGGTTATACCGGGGTCCCAGTCCTGAGGATGCGCGACCTCGCATAGGGTCGACCATCGGCTCTCCGCTGGCACCGACGCGCCAGATATCGCGCCGACGGTTGACCCTGAAGGGCGCGGCCCCTGCGCTGGGGTGAGCGGCTAGCCTGGCCCGCGCGGAGGCCGGACATCCGCCTCCGCTCCCTTCCCCAACCCGCCGCCTGCCATGACCCAACCCCTACGCGCCCTCGACTGGATGGCCCGCCTCACGGCGGCCGCCATCATGGCCCAGACCCTGTACTTCAAGTTCACCGCCGCCCCCGAGAGCGTCTACATCTTCGAGACCCTCGGCGTGGAGCCCGCGGGTCGGCTCTTCGCGGGTGCGTCCGAAACCGTGGCGGTGGCCTTGCTGCTCCTCCCCCGCACCGCAGGCGTCGGCGGCGCCATGACGGTGGGGATCATGGCGGGCGCCGTGCTCAGCCACCTGACCATCCTCGGGGTGGAGGTCGAGGGCGACGGGGGGACGCTCTTCACCCTCGCGCTGGTCACGCTCGCCGCGGGCACCGTCACGGCGTGGCTCCATCGCCGCGAGCTCCCCGTGATCGGGCGCCTGTTCCCGGCCTGAGCCGTCCGAGGCGCCCGGGGCCGGGGGGAGGCCGGCGAGGCACCCGCGGCGCCGTCACCCCCGGGAGGGTCGCTCCAGGAGCCGGCGGGCGGCGCCCAGCGCCGAGACGGTGAAGACCACCGGGTAGAGCTCCTCGTGGTACCAGAGCTGGGCGAAGTAGAGCCCGATGGGTGAGCGCGGGAACGTCCGGCCGCCGTCGGTCCGCTCGGTGAGCCAGCGGGCGGCGCGGCGGACCCGGTCGAGGTCACCCTCCTCCCCGAGGCCAGCCTCCACCAGATCCACCAGGGCCTCGAGTGCGAGGCCGGTCTCCTCGACGGTCGGGGTGAGCCCCGGTGCGCCGCCGAAGCCGCCGTCGGCGCCCTGGGCGGACCGCAGCCACGCGGCCCCCCGCTCGAGGGCCGTCCGCCAGCCCCCGGCGGATCCTCCAGAGACCCGAACCCCGGCCGCGCGCAGCACGCGGCTGGTGCCGTAGAGGGGGTTCAGCTTCTCCGGGTGCTCCTGATTGCCGAACCAGAGCGGGGTCCACGAGCCGTCGGAAGACTGCCGCCGGACGAGGAACCCGACGGCCTCGGCCCGCGCCCGCTCCATCCGGCGGCCGAGGTCCCCGGCCGCTGCACCATCGAGCGCACCCTCCCACACGTCGAACGCCCGCAGCGCGTGGGCGGTGAGGTCCGCGCAGCTCTGGTCGAAGGGGAGCCGGCCCCACCCCCTGCAGAAGGTCGGGATCCCGCCGTCACGGTTCTGCAGGTCGACCAACCAGCGGAGCCCGGCAGCCGCCGCCGCGCGCGTCTCGGGCGAGGGCCTGTCCCCCTCAAGGAGTCGGAGGGCGATCAGGGCTCCCGGCGTGTCGTCCGCGTCCGGTACGCCGCCGGGGAGGTCGGTCCACGCCCAGCCCCCCGGGGCCGCGCCGGTGAACGGGTGCCGCTCGGTGTGCTGCTGGTCGAGGAGCCACCCCTTGATCTGCTCGGCGCCCTCGAAGTCCGCACCCAGCGCCCCCACCGAGAGGCTCGTCCCCCAGGTGGCGAGGTCGGTGTCGATGGGCCACGACCCGTCCGCGCGCACCGACGCGCGCAGGAACGAGAGGCCCCGGGCGACCACCTGATGCTGGACCTCGCCGATCGCAACCAGAGAGAGGGTGACGAAGCTCGTGAGCGGCGTCGCCTCGAGGAAGCCGCCGTTCTCGGGCTGGATCCCCGCGAGCACGCGGAGCGTGCGCGGCGCCAGGGCCCGGCGCAGGAGGCGAGCGACGGGGTTCCCGCTCGGCCGGTGGTGGGCGATGGCCTGGCCGATGGCGATCAGCGCAGGCAGCGCGTAGCTCACGACCGGGAGGCCCAGGAACCGGAAGAGCCCCTGGGGCAGCGCCGCGACCTCGAAGGGCAGCGGGCGCACCACCCGCCAGGGGTCGGGGTCCTCCGCGAAGGCGCCACCGATGGTGCAGGCCGCCAGGATCGGCACAGCGAAGGTGCGGTCCTCGCCGTAGATCTCCTCCAGCGCAGCCGCGAGGCGGGTGGAGTCCGGGCGCGCCCCGCCCAGGGCCTCCCTGAGCCAGCCGTCCGCGCGGGTCCACGCCCGCTCCACGGCCTCGTCGGCGGACAGCCCGAGGCCCGGCCCCAGCGCCATCCACGCCAGCGCCGTGGTGGAGAGGTTGCTCGGGGAGTCCGTGGTGTCCCCAAAGCCGCCGTCCGGGGACGGGTTCGCGGCGAGCCAGGTCCGCCCGCGCCCGGCCAGCCCCTCGAGCTCGGCGCGCTCGGGAGACCCGCCGGGGAGGGCGCCAGCCGCGCCCGCCAGGGCCGCCACCGCCGTGGAGGTGGAGAGCGCGCTGGAGGAGAGCTCCCCCCGCCAGTGGCCCTCACTCCCCCGGCGATCCAGGAGAGACGCCCGCGCCCGGCCGAGCGCGTCGTCGAGGAGGCCGAGGCCGTCCGGGTCGAGGTGTGCCCCCATGGGGACGAGTATACGGGCGGCGGCGGGCTCGACGGCGCGCCGCGCCCCCCTCGACCGGACGCCCCCTATTCGAAGGTGACCCGCACGGCGTCGGTGAAGTTCGAGGAGGTCACGCCGATGAAGAGCTGATCCCGGAACCAGCACTGGAACCGCCACGTCTCCCCGGGGAGGACCGCGGTGGGCGGCGTGATCGGGATCGAGGAGAGGTCGACGGGGATCGAGAACCGACCCTCGGCGCCCGAGCTCATCACCTGGGAGCGGAAGCGCGCGATGGTGCCGCCGAGGCAGAGGTTGCCCTGGCTCCCTCCGGGCTGGGCCGCGAACCCCTCGTCCCGAGAGGCGAGCATGTAGCCCGAGGTGTGCAGCGGCATGGAGCTCGCCTCGAGCGTCAGGTCATCGTCTGAGACCACGGCGCTCCCGATGGCCCGGAGGACGGCCGGGACCCCGCTGGAGTTCACCACCGCGGGCGAGCAGTAGCGCTCCCCCACCACCGGCACCCCGGGGACGATGGCGGCAGCCGTGAGCAGATTCTCGAGACCAGGGACGAAGAGCCCCAGGTCCACCGCGCCCGCCACCGGCGGCGCGCTGGCGGTGACGGTGAAGCCGTACAGGGTGCCCCAGCGCAGGGCGTTGCCGTCCGGGTTCACCGCGTGCCCCGGCGTCGCCCACTCCATGGCGCCTGCGGCGACGGTGAACGCCCAGTCGGTCCGGTCGTAGGGCTCGCCCGAGTGGTAGTCGACGTCGTGGAAGGCGTCGCCGGAGATGATGCTCCCCGCGGCCACCGGCACGCGCAGGCTCCGCGCGGCGCGCGCGGAGGTCTCGTTGTGCACGGCGTACTCGTAGCGCCAGGTCCCGTCCCCGTTGTCGTGGGCGCGCGACCCCACGTGGATCACGCCGTCCCCCGAGGCCGCGACGGTGGTGATCTGCACCTCCGGGTCATCGGCGCGCCACGCGAAGATCGCAGGCTCCCCCACGCTCGTGGCCCCCGAGATCGCGAGCCCGAGACCTCCCGCGACCGGCCCGGTGGGCTGGGCGTCCGCCCAGGAGCAGTTGTTGTTCTGGTTCCCCGCCTGGGCGTCGTCCGGGGTCACGTACTGCCCCTCGACGACGTACCGCGCCGAGGGGTGCAGGGCCGGGTCCACGTCCTGGGTGGGCACCTGCAGGCGCTTGTAGATCACGTCACCCGTCTGGCCCTGGGTCCCGAAGGGGTAGGCGAACAGCCCGGTCCAGGGGTTCACCTCCGAGCGCGGCCCGAGCCCACTCTGGGCGCCGTTGATGGTGGCGCCGTAGGGGTCCGAGCAGCCGATGCCCATGATCTGGTTGGAGCCGGGGCTGATGCAGGTGCAGCACAGGCTCCCCGTGGCCGAAGCGAAGCCATGCTTGAGCCAGGACATCCCGAGCTGGCGAATGGCACCGTCCTCGATGCGGTAGAGGTTCTGGCCGATGACCGGGTGGAAGCGGTTGCTGCCGTTCCAGTGCATGGTGGCGTCCCCCACGTTGCAGGCCGTGGTGGCGAGGGCGAAGGCGCTCATCTCCGCCGCGCCGCCGTAGCTCTGGATGGCCGGCAGGTCCCCGATGATCACGTCCGGACCGACCGGCGGCGAGGAGCAGCTGATCCCGCTCCCCGCGGAGATGGTCGCGTCGAAGACCCCGCCCGCCGACTCGTTGAAGCCCCCCATGCGGAGCAGGTAGGTGCCGCCCGCGACGGCAGAGAAGGTCACGCGCGTCTGGATGTGGCAGGCGTCGTCGTTGCAGGCGATGGGCGCCGCCGTCGGGCACGCCGCGCCGTCGTAGACCGCGATCGTCGTGTCGAAGCTCGCCTGGCAGGAGTTGACCTCGGTGGACCCGTCCACGGTCGCGGTCCACAGGTACCACACGTCCCGATGGATCTGCCCCCCCGATCCACAGCCATCCGCCACGCCCTCGGTCATGGCCTGGGTGGTGTCCGTCGGGAAGACGCCGAAGCCGGTGATGGGCGCCGGGCTGGCGCAGGTGTCGTTCGCAACCCCCGTCACCGCGCTGATGGTGAGCGTCGCGGTCCCGCGCGCCACGTCGTTCCATCCCCCGACCCGGACGCGATAGTCCACCCCTGCCACCGCCGTGAAGGCGATCCGGGAACGGAGCGCGCACTGGTCGTCGTTGCAGACGATCGGCGCCGCGGTCACGCAGCTCTCGTCGGGGTAGACCGCCATGGTGGTGTCGAAGGTCGCCGCGGCGCAGGTGTCCATCTGCACCGTGCCGCTCACCGTGCTCGTCCACCGGAACCAGACGTCGTTGTGGATCTGACCGTTCTCACCGCAGCCGTTCGCCGGGCCGTCGGTTGCGGCGAGGGAGGTGTCCACGGGGAAGGCCCCTGTGGCCGTGATCGGCTGGGCGAAGACGCAGAGGTCGGCGCCCTGGGCACCGGCGTTCGACGCAAGGGCCGCCAGGAAGAGGGTGCAAAGCGGCGCGAGGGGGAAGACCTTCATGACCCGACCGTACGGGCGCGGCTTCAAAACAAGAAGGCAATCACCCCTGGGAGGCCAGGGAGGGGCCCTCGCTCCGGTCCGGACGTCCCGAGGGCGGGGCGAGCGCGTCAGCTCAGGTGCCCGAGAGCGAGCAGCGCGTAGAAGGTGTACTCCACGTCCAGCTCCTCCTCGGCCCAGTGACCGTAGAAGCTCTTCCCGTTCCAGAGGGTGTCGAGGTAGTCGAGGCACAGCTCCTTCGCCCCGCCGATGTCCGCGCCGAGGATCCCAAGAGCGTGGAGGATCGTGGCCGTGGAGAGCAGGTCCGGCATGGGCGCGTCGGGGATCGCCTTGTACCCGCCCTTGGGGTGGATCTGGGACAGCAGCCAGGGGACCACGTCGTCGGGGACCGGCAGCTCCAGCTGGGAGAGCACCGCCACGGCGGCCGCGGTGGAGGGGCCCATCCCCCACTTCAGCTCGCTCTCGTTGGAGAACCCTCCATCCGGCGTGCGCAGCTCCGCCATGGCCGCGCCGAGCACCGCGGGCGCGGGCATCGGAACCCCGACGTCCTGGTAGACGCCGAGCGCGAGGAACGCGTCGTAGAGCGTGCCGCGGGCGCGGCCGGGATCCATGCCGAAGGAGCCGTCCGCGCTCCGGCACCGCGAGAGGTGCTCGGTGATCGACGCCACGAAGGTCTCGCTGGGCCACCCCCCCCCGAGCGCCGCCCAACAGCGGACCAGGCAGGCGCGGTGCACGAGGTCCAGGTCCTCCCCGTCGCCGAAGGTCTCGAGGTAGGGGCGGACCTCGTCCGCGGGGAGCTCCTCCGAGAGCGCCACCAGCGCGTCCAGGAGGAACGCGGTGTAGTAGAGGTCCGGCTTGCCCGCGCGGTCCGCGCCGCCGCCCTCCGCGGTGAGCTGGGAGCGGACGAACTCCACCACCCGCGGCGTCGCGTCCCCGAGCACCCCCGGCGCGAGCCGGGCGACCTGCAGCATCTCGAGGCGGAGGCTCAAGCGGTGGTCTTCGGGGCCTCTTCCTGGCGAGACCGATTCAGCGCCTCGAACTCGGAGCAGTAGCCCTCGATGAGGTCGCCCTCACCGAAGATCTTGCCGACGACCCGGCGCAGGAGCCCCTTGACGCTGGGGTGCTGCAGCGGCGTCAGCGACTCCACCGCTGCCACCTCGTAGGCGTCCGCGAGGTCGCGGGCCTTCTGAACCACGCCCCACTCGCCGAGGCGCGCCTCGAGGGCCCTCCGCTCGTCGGAGCCGGGGACGCCGACGGGGCGCTCCTTGCGCCAGATCGCGTCCAGCATGGCCTCGGCGTCGCCGCCTGCCGCGCGCTTGTGGGCGATGGCCATGATCAGCGAGGGCCGCAGGTCCGCGAGGTCGTCCGAGTCGCCCTCGCCGGTGAAGTCGTCCAGGTCATCGTGGATCTGGTACGCGATGCCGAGGGCCTCGCTGTAGGGCCCGAGCACCTCGAGCACCTCCGGCCCGGCGCCCGCAAGGAGCGCGCCCTGGCGCAGGGCGACCTCGAAGGCCGGGGCCGTCTTCTCCCGGAAGATCCCGAGGACGTCCAGGGAGGTGAGGGGCCGCGGGGCGCGGGCCCAGTTGAGCTCGGCGCCCTGGCCGCGCGAGAGCGTCGCGTGCCCCTGGGCCGCCACGGACAGGAGCTGCGCGCGGGTCTCTCCGTCCACCTCGAGCTCGCCCAGCAGGCGGTAGCCCTCGCCGAGGAGCAGGTCCCCGATGTTGATGGCCACGGCGACGCCGTGCTCGGCGTGGAGCGTCGGCGCGCCGTAGCGCACGTCGTCCCCATCCTCGATGTCGTCGTGAATCAGAGACGCCTTGTGGAAGCACTCGATGGCCACGGCGAGCTTGCGGACGTCCGCGGTGAAGGCCGGCGCCTCGGCGCGGCCCTCGCTCTCCAGGGCCATCCAGATGGCGGTGGCGAGGTAGGGCCGCCAGCGCTTGCCGTCGCGCGCGAGC
The DNA here is from genome assembly GCA_938075305.1 of uncultured bacterium. Classification (GTDB taxonomy): domain Bacteria; phylum Planctomycetota; class UBA1135; order UBA1135; genus Saltatorellus. The sequence goes on along the minus strand of CALJGV010000013.1, from coordinate 21,330 downwards.
CAGTCCCGGGCGAGGTCGTCGGTGGCGGGGTCGACGCCGGCGGCGGGGCCCATGACCTCGTCCAGCGCGTCGCGCTTGAACCAGGCGCGGACGTCGCCCTTGAGCCCCTCGAGGTCCAGGCGGTAGGTGCGGTCCTCGGCGGTGAGGTGGATGAGGTCGCGGACCTGATCCACGTCCACGTTGGTGTCGATGCAGTCGTCCTGGAGCAGGGGGATCGACATGCCGGGGATCGCCACGCGCTCCATGTGCGGGAAGCACTTCTCGAGCACGTTGAGGCAAGAGACCCCCACGATGGCGTCGATCTTGCCCGTCTCCACCATCGCCGTGACGATGGCCGAGCCCTCGGCGATCAGGACCGCGTAGCCGAGCTCCTCGGCCTCACGGGTGAAGTCCTCGATGGAGCACAGGCCACACTCCTTGCAGAGCATCCCGAACTCGTCGAAGGGCGCCGGGCAGTGCTCCTCGACCCGCAGGCACTTGGGCAGGAGCAGAAGGCGTCGCTCGTAGGGCACCTGGGCCAGCTCGTCCCGCCAGACCTCGTTGTTCAGGAGCACCGCGGTGTAGTCGATGAAGACGTCGTCCACATCGGCGCGGCGGATGACCTCGACCGCCAGCTCCCGCAGCTGCAGGATCGAGGCGGGGGCAACCACCGCTCGCTCGGCGACCAGCGCCGCGGCGAGGCTCCGCAAACGGTCGCGGGTGGCGCGCTCGTTCGGGATGTTGGACTGGGTCGTGCGCTCACGGACGATGGGCAGACGGCGGGGCAACTGCACCCGGGTCTCACCGCCGGAGAGGGTGCTCCGAATCGCAGGAGCGGCCTCGGTCGGCGCCTCCGGGGAGGCGGTGGCAGGATCGGGGGGCGGGTTCATCGTCGTGGCGTCCGGGGAGGAGTGGGTCGCATTCTAGGGGCTCGCCGCTCCAGGTGCGCTGAAACGCCGCCAGGGCTGAACAACCTGTACACGGCCCATCGCTCGCCCGCGTGCTCAGGTGTAGGCGCCGAACCCGAAGAACCAGTGCTTCTTGGCGAAGCGGTACATCCAGTGCTTCTCGGGGATCTCGTTGCCCGGGTCGTGCTGGCTCGGTCTCGACTCCATGCGGTCGTACTCCTCGAAGGCGTCCCCCCGGGCCGTGGTGTCGCGCGCGCCGTGGCGCCGCCCCACCTCGGCCAGCTTGTCCGGGGCCTCGAGCACGATGCAGCCGCGGGTGGTCTCCGCGGCGGTGCGGCGGAAGTCCTCGAGCATCTTGGACTCGGTGAGCGTCTTGTAGATGTCCCCGTCGTTGTCCTGGATGCGCTCGGTGGCGTACTGGACGATCGGACAGGGCTCCACGTCCCCGTAGGGCGAGATGTGGTGGCTGATCCCGATGGCGGCGGGGCACAGGGCCTGGCCCTTGTCGTCCCAGTAGGCGTCCACGAAGCCGATGGCCTTGCGGTTGCGCATGTCCACGGCGAACTGACGGGTGCTGCGGATCTGCTCGGGGGTGAGCGCCAGCTCGGGAGCGGCGTCCGGCCCCACGGCGCGGTAGGTGTGGAACCAGCAGTAGTGCACGCCCAGATCGATGAGCTTGTCCACCCACTCCTCGCGCACCAGCTGGTCGTAGTTGGTGGCGCACACGCTGGACGCCACGCCCACGAGGAGCTTGTGCCGCAGCGCGGCCTCGATGCCCGCCAGGGTCTTGTCGTAGACGTCCGTGCGTCCACGGCGCGCGTCGCTCTCGACGGTGTCGCCCTCGACGCTGATGAGCGGCGTCGCGTTGCCGAGGCGCGCCAGCTCGGCGGCCACCTCGTCGGTGATCGGCTGACCGTTGGTGAAGATCTGGAAGTAGCAGTCGGGGTGCGCCGCGAGCATGCGCATCAGGTCGGGGTGCAAGAACGGCTCCCCGCCGAGGATGCCGAAGAAGCGGTTCCCGTGCTTCTTGGCGTTGGTGACCATGCGGTCGAAGTCCTCGAAGCTGATCTTCTTCTGGGGCGCCGCGACGTCGACCCAGCACCCACGGCAGCGCAGGTTGCAGGAGTTGATGATCGAGATGTAGAGGAAGGGCGGGAAGACCTTCCCCTCCTTGAGGCGGCTCTTGAAGCGCTGCACGCTGCGCATGCCCTTCCAGCCGAAGTTGTAGGCGAACTTCCACTGGACCTTCGGGGAGGTCGTGCGGAGGACGCGCATGGCGAGGGCGGCGCTCAAATGTCCCACTCCTGGGTGCTCGGACCGTCGATCTTCTTCTGATCCTGGGCCGAGCGAGAGCGCGCGATGCGCTCCTCCTGCTTGGCGCGGGCGCGGCGCGCTCGCTCCTCGATGTCCCCCGCACTCGGGAGGCTCATGAGGACCTCCGAGGGGATGTCGAGCTTGTCCTTGAGCTCCTTCAGGCAGCGCTTGCGCTCCAGGAGGGCCTTGGACTCGTCCCGCTCGGTGGAGAAGCGCTGCTTGGCCGAGCCGCTGCGCTCCTTGAGGGCGGAGTAGATGTCACCGCCCAGGAGCGAGGAGATGTCCACCTTCATGGACTCCGACGCGATGTCCTCGGCCTTGACCTCGTCCCCGTTGATGGGCCCCTTCTTGTACTTGGGGAAGAGGATCGCGACTTCGGGGCAGACGCGGCTGCAGGCGGGGCAGCTGGTCTTGCACTTCTCCTGGTTCTGGACCGTGATCCGGCCGTCGCCGTCCACCGAGTACACGTCGAAGAGGCAGAACGACAGGCACTGCATGCAGTTCGTGCAGCGGTCGTAGTCGATGACCGGGAACCAGGGCGTCCACGCCCCGGGGGCGGGCGCCGCCGCGGCTTCGCGCCGCGCCGCCACGTCGGCGACCACCTCTTCCGGTGCGCGATCCAGGACGCTCACGTCCGCGCCCAGTCGGGCGAGGGCCCCCTCCCTCACCTCGGCCTTGCGTGAGACGGGGTGGCCGGCCTCCAGCAGCGCCGCGAGGACCGCCCCGCGGCCGGCCGCGTCAACGCCGTCGAGGCCGCCCGGCTCCACGGCGACGTGGAGCTCGCCGAAGGGCGCGCTCGGGCCCGGGCGGGCCGCCCCCGTCGGCTTCAAGAGGCGCTCTCCTGGTCCGGGAGCCCAAGGGCTCCGCAGACCTCGTCGGCCGTGGATGATCGCATGTTGTGGATGCTAGCCTCCCCAGCGAGTTCGTGACCGGCGGAATGAAAGAGCCACCGGACCGCTCGCGGGAAGCAGGCCACGATCTCCACCTCGCCGTCCCCCGCGAAGCGGCCGAGCGCCGGGTCCTTGCCCGCCGACATCTCACAGAGGTCGGGGACGGCCTCGAAGTCCTCGTCCGAGCCCGCGAGGCGCTCGAGTACGGCGGCCTTCACGTCGGCGGGAACCACCTTCGAGTAGACGCAGTGGCAGTGGACGATGCGGCGACCCATGGTTCAGGCGGTCCCCCGAATCTCGTCGCGGTGCGTGGGCTGGGGCGGCGCAGGCCGGAAGTGCTCCTCGTGCTCCACCTCCAGGCTGCAGCCCGGGCGCGCGGCGGCCGCGGCCTCGAGGGCCGCCAGCACCATGGCCTTGAGGGCCGCGGGGTCGCCCTCCGCGCGGAGGTTGACGATGAGCTCGCCGGCGCGCACACCGTCGACCAGCGCCTCCCGCAGGTCGACCTCTCCGTCCCCTGACGTCACCGACAGGGCCGCCAGGCGCCCCGAGGCATCGCCCGCGTCGAGGGTGGCCTTGAGGTGGGCGATCTCCGCGTCTTGCTCGCCGGCCGCGCGCTGGATCTGAGCGGCGAGGTCGAGGAGCAGCTGGTTGGCGTCCACCGGTTCATCGGCGGTGGCCATCCGGGCCGTGAGGTTGAGCCAGCCCAAGAGGGCCTCGCCCTCGGCGTAGGTGGTGTAGTCCAGCTCCATGGTCGGCTGGGGCTGCGCCTCCTCGGCCAGGATCCGGTCGAACCACGCCTCCGTGCCCTCGCCGTGCTCCGCGGAGATCTTGAGGACCTCGGCCCTGGGGAAGCGCGCCGCCAGGCCCGCCTCGAGCTCCGCGAGCTCCTCGGGCCCGAGGGTGTCCACCTTGTTGATGGCGATCAGGTCCGCCTCCTCGAGCTGCTTCTCGAAGACGTAGGTCACCTTCTCCGAGAAGCGGCGGCCCTCCGCGAGCCCCAGGACCCGCCGCGCGCGCTGGGGGTCGACGAGCACCGAGAGCGGCGCGACCCGGAAGCGGTCGCCGTAGATCCGACGCAGCGGGTAGCTCACCGTGGCCACCAGGTCCGTGCAGCTGCCCACGGGCTCCGCGAGGAAGACGTCCGGGCGCTCGTCGGCCTCGAGGCGCTCGGCGGCCTCCGCCAGGGACCCGAAGCGGCAGCAGAAGCAGCCGCCCGCGATCTCCTCCACCGCGAAGCCGCGGCTGCGCAGGATGGATGTGTCCACGAGCCCCGAGCTCTGGTCGTTGGTGATGAGCCCCACCTTCAGGCCGCGCTCGGTGAGCGCCGCGCCCATGCGAGCCACGGCGGTGGTCTTCCCCGCCCCGAGGAAGCCGCCGATCATGACGTAGGTGGCGCGGAGGTCCTCAACCATGGCTGGCTCCCTCCTCGACCTCGGCGAGCTCGGGCTGTTCCCCGAGCACCTTGTCGATGGCCGCCTCGAGGACGGCGGCGTAGCCCTCAGCGTCCACGCAGTCCTCGTCCACCTTGCCCCTCAGGGCGAAGAGCCAGCCCCGCTGGTAGGAAGAGCGGTGCACCGCGTCGAGACCCTCGTCGAGGCCCGGATTCGCGCCGGCGAACCGGCCGTCGATGGGGCTGTAGAGGTCCGTCACCGCCTTGAAGCCCTCCAGCCAGCCCACCACGTCGCCCTTGTGGACCTCGGTCTCCAGGGCCATCTCGAAGTCCAGGTCCACCGGCTCACCGAGCATCCGCAGGGCGAAGCGGGTCAGCCCCACGTGCCACAGGTCGGGCTCGGACTGGTGGAGCCACATATGGCCCGCGGTGTAGAAGTGCCCGCGCGGGAGGCGCGTCTTGAAGCGCGCGCGCTCGAAGGGGAGGAAGACGTCGGAGGGGCACATGGGCGGCCCAAGAGTCTAGGGTCCGCCGGGCGGACGCGGTCGCGGGGCCCAGAACTAGGCGTGTTCGGAGTGCGTTGTGTCCGCCCCGATGGGCTCCCCGTGCGGGAGGGGCTCGGGCAGGTCCGCGAACTCCCCCATCACCTTGAAGAAGTCGTCGTAGTCCTTCTCGAGGTCGCCGATCAGGACGTCGGTGACCTGCGGGCGCAGGTCCGGGTGCTCCTTGAGGAACTTGCCGAAGCTGAAGTGGTCGTCGTAGAAGGCGTAGACGAGCTTCCGCATGGGCTCCATCTGCTTCTTGAACGCCTCGCCATACTCGGCGAAGCGGCCCGCCGAGGTGTCCCCAGCGGTCAGCGCGGCGTCCACCGCGTCCGCGGCGAGCACGCCGCTGGTCAGGGCGAAATACACGCCCGAGGAGAACACGGGGTCGAGGAAGGAGAAGGCGTCGCCAATCAGGACGAGCCCGTCGCTGGCGCAGTGCTTCGAGCGGTAGGAGAAGTCGGAGGTGACCCGGAAGTCGTCCGTGCGGCGGGCTTCCTCGAGCCGCCCCCGGAGCCAGTCCTGCTTCTCGACCTCGCGATTGAAGATCGTCTCCAGGTCCTTGGTCTCGCCGAACAGGTAGTCCTTGTCGGCGACCAGGCCCACGGACACCCGGTCGTCGGGCAGCGGAATGTTCCAGAACCAACCCTTGTTGGGGAGGTAGGCGATGGTCGTGGTGCCCTCGTCGTAGCCCTCGTCCCGGGTGGCCCCCTCGAAGTAGGTCCAGATGGCCATCTTCCGGAGCTTCTTGTCCGGCACGCGCCACCCGAGCCGGCTCTGGGAGAACGTGTCCCGTCCGGTGGCGTCGATGGTCACCGGCGCCTTGAAGGTCAGCTCGTAGCCCGCGGGGTCATTGGCCCGCACGCCCTGGACCTCGCAGCGCTCGCCGAAGATCAGCTCCCGGGCGCGGGTCTGCTCGAAGAACTGCACTCCGCACTCCTCTGCATTGTCGCGCAAGAGCTTGTCGAACTCGGACCGCACCACCTGCCAGGTCTTGGCGCGGGGGTGGTCGGTGTGCTGGAAGAAGTAGAAGGACCGACTGACCTTTCCTTCCTGGCTCGCGAACTGGACGCTGTGCTTGGGGAAGGAGAAGCGCTGCTTCTCAAGCGCCCCCGCGAGCCCCATTCGCTCCAGTGCGTCGTAGCAGAAGGGAATCAGCGACTCCCCCACGCTGTAGCGCCGGCGAGGCTGCTTCTCGAGGACCGCGACACGGCGGCCCTTCTTCGCGAGCACCGTGGCGGCGGCGCAACCTGCGGGCCCACCGCCGATGACGATGGCGTCGAAGTCGTGTTCGGGGGTCGAGATCATGGCCCTGGGAGTTCGTGAGGGGTGCAGTCCCGGACGCAGCCTGCGATGACTCCTCGCCCGGTCCCTCAGTATGGACCCAAACCACGCGCCCCTGCGGCCTGAGGTCGGCTCTCTGGCCCCCCCGCCCGTTCGATTTCCGTCATCGGGATCCGCCATCGCGACGGCCCGCCGCACACGCTGCGACCGTCTGCGACAGCCGCCCCCCTAGAACAGCGTGAACGTGACGCCCAGCGCGTCGGAGAAGCCCGTGCTCGGCGTGGTACCGGGGTCGTAGAACCAATATTGGAAGTACCAGGTCTCCCCGGGGAGGATCGGCAGGAGACCGCCGAGGCCATCGGGGACGAACGGCCGGTTCAGGAGCACCCGCGCCCGGCCGGTCTCGGTGATGAACTGCCGGCCGCCCAGGTTCCGGTACGTCGGAGCTCCGCCCAGGCAGAAGTTCCCCGTGTACAGCGGGTTCGTCACCACCTGGTTCCCGCGGGACGCCATGAAGGCCCCGAGCCCGCCCTCGGGCAGCCCCTCCGCGTAGAAGTTGATGGAGAACAGCGCCGTCGTCGGCGGACCGAAGATCCCGATGCGCGCCACCTCCCCCGAGGAGTTGGCCGTCGCCGGGCTGCAATAGCGCACCCCGGTCTCCTCGCACCCATCGAGCGTGTTGTTCTGGTTCACGTCGAAGCCCTGCCCCAGGATCAGGTCGCAGGAGTCGCCGAGGCCGTTCTGATCGCAGTCGTTCGAGCTCAGGGCGCGGGCCGCCAGGCGGCCCTCTCCCGACGTCCCCACGCTCCCGAGGATCACGTGGTTCCGCCCCACGGCGATGCTGCGTCCCAGCGAGTCACCGTCGAAGGGGGGAACAGGCGGGAGTATCGACTCGAGGATCGAATCCAGTTCGTAGACCCCGAACTGAGTTCGGCGGTAGGTGAAGACCACCGGGTCGGCGATCGCACCGCGCCTCCCGTTGAGCACGAAGACGCCGCTGCCAGCATCAAGGCTCAGCGGTTCTACCGTCGGAGGCACGAAGGAGTAGCCCGCCGGTGGGGAGATGGTCTGGGCCGCGAACCAGCCGTCCCCGGCGGCGTTGACGGAGAAGTGACGGACCAAGCTGGCGAACCTCGTGATGATCCGGTCGCCATCCACGCCGAAGGGCCCTAGAGATGGCGAACTCACGAGGATGGGCGGCAGCAGGTCCGGGCCCGGGATACGGGTGTAGGCGCGCAGGTCCCTCGGGCTCCCAGAGGTTGGCCCCGTAGAGGTCACGAGGAAGCGCAGGCTCAGGTCTATCTCCCTCAGCTGGCCGCTAACCGGAATGGTCTTGAAGAGCTGCCAGCCCGCCAGATCCCTGCGATAGCAGCGAATCTCGCTCCCTGACGCCACGGCGACGTCGTCTGCAAGTACCGAGGCCGTGTGCACCCCTATCTGGGAGCCTCCGATCTCCAGGCCCCATCCCCAGAGCCCGCTGGCGGAGTCCCGCTCCAGGCCCCAGCTCTCGTGCCCGGACCCGGTCGTCACCACCGCGACCGCCCGATCACCATCGAGGTCGAGGTCCACCAACCAGTCTCCCTGAATGTGGGCCAGGGCAACCTCCTGGACCTCCAACCAGCCCCCTCCAACCGCGTCGCGCTCGAAGACCTTGATGACGTCGAGGCTCCCGCCGCCGGAGTCCGCCGCGACCATCAGCCGGTCCCCGTCCACCGCCATGATCTCACCGAAGCTGGGACTGGCCGTCCCGGAGGCCGGGAGGATCTCCGAGGGAAGGCAGGGTGCAGGAGCTTGCGCGAGCGAGAGGAGGAGGAGCGAGAGCATGGCTTGTGGCTTGAACGGCAACGGGAGGAGGCAGTGGACCCAGTCTGCAGGTTGGCCTCCCTGCCCGGGGAGCGCCCCCCGCTTCTACAGGTCCTCTTCCATCATCTGAGACAATCCCAGGCGGCATCCGCCCCTCTCCCGGCCCGCCTGGATGCAGGGACAAGGAGGGAGCCCCGCGCGCTCCAGCGCTGCGCAGCAGGAGAGAGGCCTTGCGGTCTGGACCCACCGCCGTGGCATGAAGGGCATCGCGATCGATCCCCCCAGGGAGCGTCTTCGGACCGGCCACGGGCCCCCCTGGCCTCGGCCGGCCCTCGACGTAGGTCTCTCGTACATCGGGGCCAAGCCGCCGTCAGGGGCCACCAGGAGGGGGTCGAACCGCCCCCATGCCGCAAGGCGGCCACCCCGCATTGAACGGGTCTTGCTTGCGCTGGGGCGACCCGTCGCGGACGATCTGGGCCCTCGGGAGGAGGTTCGCCTTCCCCCGGGCCCATAATTCCGCCCGAACCTCGGGACCCTTGGTCCTCGACGGGAACGGCATCACCCGCGCCTCTGGCGCATTCGACTCTTGTCCGAACCGTCCCTCACGCAGCACGCGTGGTCGGGGCCGAGCTGGAACCTCCCGCTCGTCCGCGCCGCCCACGAGAGCTTCTGTCAGAGAATCGATCGGTCCGCGAGTGTCACTCGATCTTGAAACTCTGATGAGCTCACGCCTCTTTGTCGGCAATCTCTCCTGGGATACGACCAACGACACCCTCCGCCAGGCCTTTGAGTCCAGCGGCCACCCCGTCAACGACGTCCACATTGTGATGGACCGCGAGACCGGCCGCCCCCGCGGCTTCGGCTTCGTCGAACTGTCTGACGACAACGCAGCCCAGAACGCCATGGGCACCATGGACGGTGAGATGGTCGACGGCCGTCCCATCCGCATCAGCGAGGCCCGCGAGCGCGCCCCGCGCCGCGACTAGTTGCGCCGCTGGTCTTCGGACCAGCTGCGAAGCGAAAGGCCGCGCTCCTCGTTCGAGGAGCGCGGCCTTTCGCATTTCCCTGCTGCTCCCTCGCCGAGGGCTAGGTCTCGGTGAGCAGCACGCCCCCCGTGAACACCGCTGCCGCTCGCAGGTCGTCGTCCAGAGCCACGAGGTCGGCTCGCATCCCCGGGCGAAGTGCGCCGAGTACGCCCTCGAGGCCCAGGAACCGCGCGGGCGTGGAGGACGCCATCTGCAGCGCGTCCGCCAGCGGAACCTGGGCGCCCCGCACGCAGTTGCGGACGGCGGTCGCCATGTCCAGGGCGGAGCCCGCGAGGTTGCCCTCCTCGTTCACGCAGCGCAGCCCGTCGAGGCGCACACGCTGCCCGCCGAGCTCGAACTCCTCGAGGTCCACCCCGACCGGCTGAACCGCATCGGTGACCAGCATGAGGCCCGAGGGCCCCGCCGCCCGCCACGCGGCCCGGAGCGCACCGAAGTCCACGTGGACGCCGTCCGCGATCACCCCGCTCGTCACCCCCGGCGTCGCGAGCGCCGCGCCCACCAGCCCGGGCGCCCGGCTCTCCATGGGGCTCATGGCATTGAAGAGATGCGTGACGCCGGTGACCCCGCCGTCGAAGGCGGCCTTCGCCTCCTCATAGGTAGAGGCGCAGTGGCCGAGCGCGACCCGGGCCCCGCCGTCCAGGAGCCGGGGTAGGGTCCCGCCCCCCAGGGCGCAGGCCGCGGCGGTGACCAGAACCACCCCCGGAGAACCTCCAAGCACAGCCTCAAGGTCTTCCTCGCCTGCCGCCCGCACGAAGCCGCGGTCGTGGGCACCCGTCTTCCTCGGGTCCAGGAACGGACCCTCGAAGTGCACGCCGAGGATCCCCGGAACGCCCTCCGTTCGGGCCCGCTCCACGGCCTCACGCGCCGCGACCATCTTCTCCCGCGAGTCCGTGATGAAGGTCGGGAGCAGGGAGGTGGTCCCGAAGCGCCGGTGGGCGGCGGCGATGGTCCGGAGCGTGTCCACGTCGGGCGTGTCGTTGAAGAGCACGCCGCCGCCGCCGTTGACCTGCACGTCCACGAAGCCGGGCGCGAGGTCCACGTCGCCCTGGTCCAGCACGGGCACCGTCCCAGGGATCGCCGAGCGCGGCACCACGTCGAGCACAGCGCCCCTCGCGACGAGGACGGCGTGGTCCTCGACCAGGCCCATTGGCCCGAGGGTGTGGATGCGCGCGGCTGCGATCGCGGCGTCTGCGGTTCCCGGCGGCTGATTCATCCCCCGCGATGGTACGACGACGGGAACCCAGGGGCTTCCCCTTGCGCCGGGCCGTGTACGACGGGACAGTCCTCGCCATGGCCGCCCCGGAGGATTCCGCCCACGGAGACGACGCTTCCCAGCATGACGGGCCGCAGAAGCCCCACCTGAGGTGGACGGCGGCGGTCATCGGCGCGATCGCGGTCCTCGGGCTCCTCGCCTACCAGGTGTGGGCCGGCGGGGACCCGCCCGTCGAGACCAGCGGGCCCGCCTCGCCCCACGGGACGGACGCTCGTCCCGCCGTCGAGCCCGAGGATCCCATGGCCGCCGCGCTCCTCGCGGCAGAGCAAGCGCTGGACCGCGGGCTCATCGAGGAGGCGGCGCTCCGCCTCGAAGAGCTGCGGGCGACCCACGGCGACTCCGAGCCCGCCGCCGACCTCGCCCAGCGAATCCAGCTGCGGGTCGCCGCCCATCGGGCCGCACTGCGCCCCATGGCGTTCCGCATCGAGTCCTTCGAGACCGAGCTCGACAGCGTCTTCGCCCGGGTCCGCCTCGGAGGAGACATCGTCCACTCCTCCGGGCTCCTGGTCCCGTCCTTCTCCCGCGCCAGCGGCGCCAGGCGAGCCAACGTCTTCACCGTCCGGACCTCCTTCGACCGCGGCGTGACCCTCGAGCTGGTGGAACCCGGCGGCCTGATCAGCGGACCCGAGGTCGTCTTCGGGCCCGTGGAGGTCTCGGCCCTCCCCCACCTCACCGGAGGCATCGTGGAGTTCGAGGACCCCGACGCCCCCGTGAAGAACCTCGTGGTCCGCTACACGCACAGCCTCTTTGAGCCCGGCCTCACCCCCGACCGAGCGCCGGGGTCGGTGGACTCGAGCGCGACCCCCAGCGAGCTGGTACGAGCCATCGCCGACGCCTTGGACGGGGCGCGCCTGTCCGAGGCCGCCGCGCTCTTGACCCGGCTCGCGACCGACGCCCCCGATCACGCGGACGCGGCCTTCCTGCGCCAGCGCCTCGAGGACCGCGAGGTTGCCCTGCGCCGAAATCTGCGCACGGTCCGCTTCGTCCTCCTGGAGGTCGCGTGCGATCCCAAGCCGGGCAGCTCGGCCTGGTCCGGGGACGGCTCGGAGCCGGACTTCGAGGTGCGGGCCATCGCCGACGAGGGGACGGTGGCAGAGACGGGCGGGGGCGCGACGGCTCCCTTCCTGGTGATCGAGGACAACCTGGCCCCGCCGCCAGGCAACGTGCTGGAGGTGACGGCGAGGGGCGACGCGACCATCGAGCTCGCGGTCTTCGACACGAGCCCGACCTTCAGCTCCACGCGCGTCGGGTCGGTCACGCTCCCCGTGGTGCTCGCCGAGCTGCCGGGCGGCAGCGGGACCCTGACCATGGAGCGCGAGCCGAGCGTGCTGGTGCTCCCCGCGAGTGACGCCAACCGAGTGCGCAGGGTCGTCCTGCGCTACTCCGTGCTCGACTGAGCTCGCCCCCTCGGCCCGGGTGGCTCGCCGAGAGGACGGGCCCGGGCGGCCTCAGCCCTCGTCGACCTCCGCGGCCGCCTCTTCCCCGGACTCAGCCTCGGGGAGCCGCAGCAGCGGCGTCTCGAGGGCCCTGGCCGCGGCGTCGATCCCTCGCAGCTCGTCGTCGAGCACGGGGGCGAGCCGGTCCAGGGCACCCTCGATGGCGGCGGAGAGCTCGGCGGCCACGGCGACCATCTGGTCGGTCGGGCGGAACTCCCCCTGGAGCGCGCCGGAGCGCACGCCGGCGAGCTTGTCCGTGAGCCGGATCGGGTAGTTCAGGGGGTCCTGACGGCTGCGGTTCTTCGTCTGGTAGAGCTCCTCCTCCACCGCCTTCATCACCTCCAGCGCGCCGTCGATGCGGGCCCCGAGGGCCTCGGCCCCGTCCGTCTCCGGGAGGCGCCCCTTGAGGCCCTCGAGGTCCTCCCGCGCCGCCCGCAGGTCACGAATGGCCTTGTGGGCGCGGGTCAGGAGCGCGCCCGTGGACCGGGCGAAGCGGTACTGCTCCACGAGGTCCATGCTGGTGGCATCGGAGCGGGGGTCGGCGAGGACGAGCCCCGAGACGCTGGCGGTCTCGCCGTCCACGGTGAGCTCCACGCGGTACTGGCCGGGCGGGACCTTGGGGCCGCCGAGGCCGCCGTTCCACAGGATCATGTCGTCGAAGGACTCCGCCCCCGTGGCCCGCAGGTTCCACGTGAAGCGGTGGAAACCCGCCCCCGTGGGGAGCACGTTGCTGCGCTCGGCGGCGAACTCCCCGTCGCTCTCCTCGCCCTCGGGCGTGAAGGTTCGAATCACGGCGCCGTCGTAGTCCTTGATGGTCAGCTCGACGTCCTCGGTATCGGTCGCGAGCCGGTAGTCGATGGTCATGCCAAAGGCCGGGTTCGCGCCCGCAGGCTCACCACCGCGGCCGCGGCCGCCCATGGCGCGCGTGGCGTCCAATGGTGCGTAGAGCACCGTGGCCCCGGCGTGCGTCGCCGCGTCCAGCTGGCGGAGGGGCGTCAGCTCATCGAGGATCCAGAAGCCCCGGCCCTGGGTCGCGACCACGAGGTCACCGCGGGCGATGGCGAGGTCTGTGATGGGCACCACAGGCAGGTCCAGCTGCAGAGAGTCCCAGCTCTTGCCGTCATCGAAAGAGACGTAGAGCCCGCGCTCGGTGCCCGCGAAGAGCAGGCCGCGCCGCTCGGGGTCGGCCTCGATCGCGCGCACGAAGTGGTCGCCCTCGATGCCTCCCGAGAGGTCCCGCCAGGTGCGGCCGAAGTCGGTGGTGTGGTAGAGGTACGGCCGGAAGTCGTCGAGCTTGTAGCGCGTGCCCGCGAGGTACGCGCCGCCCGACGTGAAGGGGTCGGGGATGAGGTCGTTGACCTGGGTCCACTCGGGGAGCGCGCCTGGGGTCACGTCCTCCCAGGCCGCGCCGTCGTCCACGCTCACGTGGACCCGGCCGTCGTCGGACCCGCACCACAGGATGCCCTTCTGGAGCGGGTGCTCGAAGGCGGCGAAGATCGTGCAGTAGTACTCGACGCCGGTGTTGTCCTTGGTGATCGGGCCGCCCGAGGAGACGAGCAGGGCCGGGTCATTCTTGGTCAGGTCCGGGCTGATCTGCTTCCAGCTCTGGCCCAGGTCCGTCGAGCGGAAGAGCACGTTGGAGGCCGCGTAGAGCGCGGGACTCCCCTCCTCGCCGGGCGCCACGTCCAGGTCTCCGTGGGGAGAGAAGAACAGGGGGAAGTTCCACTGGAACCGATAGCGCATGCCCTCGGCGCCGGCCCCCATGGGGTTGTCCGGCCACACGGTCACGTTGCGGCGCTGGCCCGTGCGGTGGTTCCGCATGGTCAGGTAACCGCCGTAGGAGCCGCCGAAGACGATGTCGGGGTCCGCGGGGTGGGCGGCGATGTGGCCGCTCTCGCCGCCAGCGGTGGGCTCCCAGTCGCGCACGCCGATGGAGCCGCCGTCCAGGGAGCGGGATCGGATCCGCACCGCGGAGTTGTCCTGCTGGCCGCCGAGCAGCCGGTACGGGAAGGCCGTGTCCACGGAGACCCGGTACATCTGAGAGGTGGGCTGCATGTCCTGGTCGGTCCAGGAGGCGCCGGCGTCCACGCTCACGTTGGCGCCGCCGTCGTTGGACTCGATCATCCGCGCCGGGTCGCTGGGGGCGATCCAGAGGTCGTGGTTGTCGCCGTGGGGCGTGGAGATGCGCTCGAAGGTCTTGCCGCCGTCCGTGGAGCGGTGGAAGCCCACGTTCATGACGTAGACGGTGTCCTCATCGACGGGGTCCGCCACGAGCCGCGAGTAGTACCAGGCGCGCTGGCGGAGCTTCCGCTCGCTGTTGGTGCGCTTCCAGGTGTCCCCGCCGTCGTTCGACCGGAACACGCCGCCCTCCTCGGCCTCGATGATGGCGTACACCACCTCCGGATCCGCGCCGGAGACGCTCACGCCAGCGATGCCGATCGTGCCCTCGGGCAGGCCCTCGTTGGCGCTGATGTCCGTCCAGTTCTCACCGCCGTCCGTGCTCCTCCAGATGGAGGAGCCCTCGCCCCCTGAGCTGAGGGAGTACGGCGTCCGGCGGATCCGCCAGAAGGTCGCGAACATGACCCGCGGGTTGCTCGGGTCGAGGGCGAGGTCCACGCAGCCGACGTCGTCGCTGACGAACAGGACCTCGTCCCAGGTCTCTCCCCCGTCGGTGGTGCGGTACACGCCGCGGGTGGGGTGCGGGCCGTAGAGGTGGCCCATCACGGCGACCCAAGCGGTGTCCGGGTCCCGCGGGTGGATCCGGATGCGCGAGATGTGGTGGCTGTCGGCGAGCCCGATCATGCGCCACGTCTTGCCGGCGTCGTCGGAGCGCCAGAGCCCGTCCCCGTGGCCGACGTTGCCGCGCACGGTCTTCTCCCCGCCGCCGACGTACACAACGTTGGGGTCCCACTCGCTCACCGCCACGGCGCCGATGGAGCCGCCGAAGAAGCCGTCCGAGACGTTGCCCCAGCTCTCCCCCCCGTCCGTGGTCTTCCAAACCCCGCCGCCGGCGGCGCCCATGTAGTACGTGTCCGGGTCGCCGTCGAGTCCGCACACGGCGGCCGAGCGGCCTCCGCGGTAGGGGCCGATTTCGCGGAACGAGAGGCCCTCCAGGAGCTCCGCGGGGGATGAGCCGCCCTGGATGGCGACGGGAGCAGCGGAGAGGGAGAGGGCGCAGGCGAGGGAGAGGAGCATTGGTGCCGGGTCCGGTTGAGGGAGCCCCCAGGTTAGGCGGGCGCCACCCGCCGCGCCCCTCCCGCCACCGGAGCCTTACCCCTGCGGCGAATCGCGCGCACCCCACCTGACCCCTTTTGCGACGACAGAGGGGCGCCGCTACATGAACGAAGCCCGGTGGCGGTCGCTTGCCGACCACCACCGGGCCCCATGGAGCACGCGGACCGAGACGCTGCTGATCAGCGATCGAGGGCGGCGATCACCCTCCGAATCGTGTCCATCCGGCCGCTCGGGGCGCTGACGAGGAGGGACTGGGTCGCCTCGCTCGGTCGAATGAGGACCCGCTGGGACGGCGGCGATTCCGTGTGGCTGAAGACCCCCTCGAGCATCTTGGCCATCGCGTTCGCGTCCCCGGACGACAGCACGATGATGACCTCACTCCGGTCGACCTCGGCCTCGGCCGCCGCGGCGTCCATGGCCTGCAACATTCGAGCGTTCTCGTGAACCCAGTCCCCGAAGCCACCCATGACCATGGATCGGCTGTTCCCCGCGGGGAGCAGCATGGTGGTTCTCGAGTCGGTGATGATGCTCCGCAGGCTGTTGCTGACCTGGCGGACGTCGAGGTGAGGGAGATTCACCACCACGTGGAACTGCATGGCCGGGTGCCGCCGCGCCAGGTCGAGCTGAGCGGTGGAGATCAGCTTGCTCGTCTGCTTAAGCTCGGCGCTCTCGGGCGAGTTCATGCTACGGATCCTGAGGATCCTCGGCGCCGCCGCGCTCTCGATCGCGAGGCTGAAGCCCGACTGGCGGAGCATCACCTCGAAGGCCTGCTGGACCTGGGGCGCGGGGACCGAGAGGCCCCGATCGAGCTGCACCAGGGTCGCCTCGAGCTGCGCCTTGGTCTCGGCGCTGAAGGTGATGTGCTGGCCCGAGAGCTCGCCATAACGGCGCGTCAACCAGAGCATGCTCGGTCCCTCGCCCTTGTCATCGAGGGCTA
This sequence comes from uncultured bacterium, assembly GCA_938075305.1. Classification (GTDB taxonomy): domain Bacteria; phylum Planctomycetota; class UBA1135; order UBA1135; genus Saltatorellus. The sequence continues at coordinate 5,294 of CALJGV010000013.1, read as the reverse complement.
TCTCCAGGGAAGCACTCGCCGCGGGGAAGAGGTCGTCCTGCGCGACGGACCTCTCGGTAGCCGCAAGACCGCGCCCCTCGACGAGTGACTCACCAGCTGCAGCGGGGCCGGGGTGAAGGAGAGACAGGGTCAATGACAGGAAGATGATTGGTTGGATTCGCATGACGGTTCTCTTCGTGATGGATGGTCGGACGCGGCGACCGACGGGCCTTGCACCCTTGCGGGAGAGGGACGCGCTCGCCCCACCCTCCTTCCGTGATTCGCGGGTATTCCTCAGGTCATGCATGGGAAGGCGCCCCTGGAAACCGAGCCGCCACATGCGCTCGCTGCTGGCCTACCATCTCGGGGCGCAGGCTCTTGGGGGGTCTGCGCCGAGCAAAGCGCGATGGAGGAACGGTCGATCCAAGAGGTGATGGAGTCCTCCGAGAAGCTCCGCTTCCACCGAGAGCTCTCCAGCCGCCCCTCGCTCCACGGCTCGCGCAACACGCTCCGGCCCGAGGACGCGCGGCTCTTCCCCGGCGACTCGCTCCCCGCGGCCTTCGCCCGGGCCCTCTGCGAGCGCAGGGCGACCTGCATGAAGGAGCTGCTCGAGGCGACGGAGGTCTTCGCCCTGGCGCGCAAGGCGGTGCGCGCGCCGGCGGTCGCGGACCTCTGCTGCGGACACGGTCTGGCAGGGATCCTCTTCGCCGTCTTCGAGCGGCAGGTGGAGCGCGTCCTCCTCGTGGACCGCGAGCGCCCAGCGAGCGCGGACCTCATCCTTCAGGCCGCCGGCGACGTGGCCCCCTGGGCGCCGCCCAAGGTCGAGTGGCGCCGGGAGCAGCTCAAGCGCACCTCCCTCGAGCCCGGCACCGGCGTGATCGCGATCCACGCCTGCGGCCTCCGCACCGATCGCGCCATCGAGCTGACCGTCGAGGCCGGCGGCGCCATCGCGGCGCTCCCCTGCTGCCGGCCCCACCGCGGACACCCTGCGCCCGAGGGCCTCAAGCTCGCCCTCGGCGCGGACGAGGCCATCGACGTGCACCGCACCTACGCCCTCGAGCAGGCGGGGCACCGGGTGCGCTGGAAGACGATCGCCCCCACCATCTCCCCCATGAACCGCGTCCTGATCGCCTCAGCCCGCCGCGACGTCGGTGCTTGATCGGCTCAGCCGTTGCGGCGCGCCTTGATGCGATCGCGGTTGAGGAGGTAGACGGGCGACAGGGGGAACTCGTCGCGGATCCGTCGATAGATCGGCGCCGCGCCCGCCCGGTCCCCCTCGGACCAACGGCGGTCCGCCTCCCGGAGCAGCGCGGCGGGGCTCGCGCCGCTGCCGCCGCCACCGAGGCCCAGCTCTCGCTCGAGCGCCCGACCGAGTCCGCCGGAGGCGGCCCGATCCAGGAGATCCCTGATCGCCCCATTCACGTCGAGGGTTGGCATCTCGAGGGTCCCTCCGACCTCGACCGACAGGGTCTCACCCTCCAGCCACCGGAGCGCCTCCCTCGACCCCGCGAGGGCCGCATCCACCGGGAGGTTCCAGCGGAGGTCCACGGTGCGATCGAGGCCCACCGAGCCGGTGAAGGTGGTCTCCAGGTCCCCGATGGTCCAGGTCCACGGGTCCGGGTACGTGACCCGACCCTCCGCGAGGGACCAGTTGAGGGGTCGCGTGGCCTCAACCCGGGCGGTCTCGAGCCCCGCCCGGTCGATCGCCGGGAGCAGGCCCGCCGCGCCGAGCCCGTCGAGCAAACCGGTGACGAGCGGCGAGCGGGCGAGGTCGACCTCCCGGAGGGTCAGGCTCCCCGCGCCGGACCACGCCGACGGATCCGACCAGCGCCCGGGGGCCACGCCGCCCATGGAGACCGTCGCGTCCACGAGGCCCAGGGCTCCGCTGGCGAGCGCCGCGCCCGAGGGCAGCGGCGCGGCCGGGTGCAACCTCGCCACCAGCGGCGCCAGGGTCGCGTCCAGGGAGGCCCCGTCGAGGCGGAGCCCTGCGCGGAGCTCCGGGTCGGCGGCGACGTCCAGGCGCACCTGGCCCCCCCGCGCTTCCAGCACCCCCTCGAGGCCATAGCCGGCGCCGTCCCCGGCGCTCGCGAGCTCGGCGCGGAGCCGGACCGGGGCCTCCTCGACGATCGAGGCGAGCCCGCCGGCTCCATCGGGGTACTCCACCCGAAGGCCCAGGACCTCGGCGGTGGCCTGTACGGCGTTGGGCGCGTCGGCCCGCAGGTCTTCCGCGCCACCCTCCACGTGCACGTCGACGGTCCCGGCGAGGCTCAGCTGCTCGTCCGCCTCGACCCCGGCGATCCGCATGGCCTCCCGAAGGACTCCAAGCTCGAGGTCGGACACGTCCACCCGGTCGATCTCCAGCCCGGGGCCGGCGTCGGGCCAGAGGAAGAGGTCGGCGTAGAAGTCCCCAACGCTGCCGGTGCCCCCGAGGACGTGGCCCTCTAGGCGCACGGCGGTGGACTGCTCCGGGCCATCGAGGCCGATGGTGAAGGTGACGTCCGCCAGCTGCAGCGCGCTCTCGGCCGAGCGCACGACCACGGTGCAGTCCGCGAACTCAATCCGGCCGTGGAGGTCCAGCGGCCGGCGGCGGGGCGCGGGCGTGTCGCCCCCGGAGGGAGGCCCTTCGCCGGGAGCGTCGGGGCGGGGCCCGTCCGAAGCGCTCGCCCGGTCAGAGGCCACGAGGCGCTCCACGTTCCACCCGCCGTGCGCGTCACGGACAAGCTCCAGCTCCGACCCGTACACGTGCACGGCCAGGTCCTTGCGGCCGGTGAGCCACGACCGCAGCCCCACGTCGATCATCCCTCGGGGTGAGAACAGCACGGTCTCCCCGGCCTCGTCCGCGACCCGCAGGCCCTCCAGGTCGATCTTGCCGTTCAGCCGGAGCCTCAGCCCCTCGAGCGTGACCTCTCCATGGACTTCGGCGGAGGCGAGGCGTTCGAACTCCCCCCGCAGCCAGCCCCCGGCCAGGGGCGGCCCGATGAACAGGGCAGCGCCGAGGAGCAGGGCCAGCGCCGTGACCCGCCGCGACCAACGGGATCGCTTCCCCCCCGACGACGGGGGGGAGGGCTCCCCACCAGGGGGGCCTGCGGCAGTCTGTTCGGCGGCGTTCATCGGAGAGAGGATTCAGCCTCCAGGGGAGGCGGTCGCGCGAATCCGGTCCACGGAAGCGTATCGAGACTTGCGAGAGAGTTCGCGGTCGCCGAGCCTCCCCCCTCCATGAAAGAGCACGGAACCCAACATGGCCGGCCGGGCGTACTCCTGGTGAACCTCGGCACCCCCGATGCACCCCAGACCCCCGAGGTGCGCCGCTACCTGCGGCAGTTCCTCTCGGATCCGCGCGTGCTGGACATCAACCCCATCGGCCGGGCCGCCCTGCTCAACCTGATCATCCTCCCGCTCCGGCCGCGCAAGTCCGCGGAGGCCTACCGGGAGGTCTGGACCGAGGAGGGCTCCCCCCTCCTCGTCCACGGCAAGGCCCTCGCCGCCGGCGTCCAGGAGCGCCTCCCCGAGGCGGAGGTGGTCCTCGCCATGCGCTACGGCAACCCCTCCATCGAGGCCGGCCTGAATGAGCTCGCGGCCCGGGGCTGCGACGAGGTGGTGATGATGCCGCTGTTCCCCCAGTACGCCTCCAGCTCCACCGGCTCCGCGGTGGAGGAGGTCTACCGCCAGGCGGGCAAGCTCTGGAACACGCCCTTCATCCGCGTGGTGCCGCCGTTCTACGACGCGCCGGAATTTGTGGAGGCCTTCGCCGCCGTGGCGCGGCCCGTACTCGAGGAGCTGGACGCCGACCACGTGCTCTTCAGCTACCACGGCGTCCCCGAGCGCCACGTGATCAAGAGCGACGACACGGGCGGCCATTGCCTCAAGACACCCGACTGCTGCCAGTCGATCTGCGCCGCGAACCGCCAGTGCTACAGCGCCCACTGCTACGCCACCACCCGCGCCGTGGTGGAGGCCCTCGGGCTCGAGGAGGGCACCTACTCCACGGCCTTCCAGTCGCGGCTGGGCCGCACTCCGTGGCTGACCCCCTACACCGACAAGGTGGTCCCCGAGCTGGCGAAGGGCGGCGCCAAGCGGGTCGCCGTGTTCTGCCCGTCGTTCGTGGCGGACTGCCTCGAGACGATCGAGGAGATCGGGATCCGGGCGCGGGAGGACTTCGAGGAGGCCGGGGGCGAGCGACTCGTGCTCATCCCGTCCCTCAACACCCACACTGCGTGGGTGGACGGCGCCACGGAGCTCATCCGAGCAGCGCTCCCTGCCGCGGCCGGCAGCGCCGCCTCCCGGTAGGCCAGCGCCGGTCGCCCCGCCAGGGCTCGGAGACCCCGATGGTCAAAGACTGAGCGCTGGGGGTCCAATCGCCCCCGGGGGAGAGATCCATCGTCCCATTCAGATAATATCCCATCAAGATATCTCGATGGGTGCTACTCTCATGGAGCCATGCCCCTCTCCACCACCTCACGCCTGCTCAAGACCCTCGGGGACGAGACCCGCCTGCGGATCCTGAACCTGCTCCGCAAGGGTGAGCTGTCCGTCGGGGAGCTCCAGGAGATCCTGAACATGGGCCAGAGCCGGATCTCCACCCAGCTCACCCACCTGAAGGAGGTCGGGGTCCTCGCCCACCGCAAGGCGGGCCGCCGGAGCTTCTACAGCCTCTGCACCTGCCGCTCCCTGGCGCTGATCGTCCAGGTGCTGGACGACTCCGACCTGGTCGATGAGTTCCGCGCCGACGACGCGGGGTACCAGGCCGCCATGGAGAAGCGGCGTCAGGAGTCACGGTCCTACTTCGACCGGGTTGCCGCGGCCTTCGACGAGCAGGTGCTGCCCGGCCGGACCTGGGAGGGCCTCGCCCGCGGGATCCTGCGCCTCGCGCCCCGCGCCCGGTACGTCGACCTCGGGATCGGCGACGGGATGCTGACCCTGATGCTCGCCGAGGTCGCCGAGTCCGTCACCGCCGTGGACGTCTCGCCGGAGATGCTGCGCCAGCTGGAGTCGCGCGCTCGCGGCAAGGGCATCACCAACGTCGACACGGTCGAGGCCGACATCGTCGACCTGCCGCTCGAGTCGGACTCCTACGACGTGGCGGTCCTCAGCCAGGCGCTGCATCACGCCCACGACCCCGGCCAGGCCCTGCGCGAAGCGCGCCGCATCCTCCGCCCGGGGGGACAGCTGCTCGTCCTCGACCTGCTCGCCCACGGCGAGGAGTGGGTGCGCGACCGGCTCCAGCACGTCCACCTCGGCTTCACCGAGGCCGACCTCAAGCAGCACATCGAGGCCGCAGGGTTCGAGCACGTCGCCATCGACCGCGCCGCGCGCGA
>CALJGV010000012.1 GCA_938075305.1 uncultured bacterium | reverse complement strand
GGTCCCGTTTCCGTTGACGGAGTCGATGCGCCAGTAATAGGTGGTCGCGTACTGGAGCGTCCCGACGTCGCGGCTGAGCCCGGTCTGGTTCCCCTGGAAGTCGCCGGCGGAGAGGCCGAGGGCGGGGTTGGTGCCCAGGTAGACGTCGTAGCTCGTGGCGCCGCTGCCGGCGCTCCACGAGAGGTCCTGGTCCACGGAGATCCCGGTGGCGCTGTCGCTCGGTGTCGGGTTACCGACCACGCCCGGGGGCGGGCTGGAGGTCTCGGTGAGGGTCAGCGAGCCCGCGCCGGTGGCGCCGTTCCAGCCGCCGACGCGGATGATGAAGAGCGTTCCAGTGGGAATGCCGGTGATGTCGATCTGGCTCTGCAGCCCGCAGTTGTCGTCGTTGCAGGCGAGCAGGGAGAGGTTCGAGCAGCTCCCGAGGTAGACCTCGAGGGCCGTGTCGTAGCCGGAGCCGCAGGTGTCGATGCGCAGGTCCGACGTGCTCCCGGCCACGTAGCTGTACCACACGTCGGGGCCTCCTCCGCTCGCACAGTTCCACCCCTCGGGGCTGAGGGTGGCGTTGGTGGTATCGAAGCCCGTCGAGCCCAGGCTGATGGGCGAGGCGGTGCTGCAGCTGTCGTTGGGGACGCCGCCGGGGGGCTGGTTCTCGGTGGTGAAGCTCCAGACGGTGCCGGTGGTGGTGCCGTTGGAGTTGACGGGGTCGATGCGCCAGTAGTAGGTGGTCGAGTACGAGAGGGTGCCGAGGGCCCGGGAGGTACCGGACTGGTTCCCGAGGAACTCGCCCGGGTCGGGGGTGGGGTCGGTTCCGAAGTAGACGTCGTAGCTGGTGGCGCCGCTCGCGGAACCCCAGGAGAGGTCCGCCGTCGCCGGCACGTTGTTGGCGCCGCTACTGGGGCTCGGGTTGCCCGCGCTCCCCGGCGGGTTGTTCCCTCCGCCGCCCGTGCTCAGGCAGCTCCTGGAGTTGCGGAAGGAGGTGATCGTCGGCCGCGTGCCCTGGGGGTTGAAGGTGTTCGCCGAGGTGATGAACGGATTCATCGTGTACGACGTGCAGGAGCAGTGGCTGGCGTTCCAGTTGTGGCCGAGCTCGTGAGCCGAGAGGTCGGTGGCGCTGGCGAAGTTCCCGTTGAAGTCCGACTCCACCATTCCGTAGCCGAAGCTGGTGCACACGGCGCCTACCCAGGCGATGCCGATGGTCCCGCCGATGATGCTCTTGCCGGTGAAGAGCTGGGCCACGTCGCGTTGGATCGAGCTCTGGTTGCTGTTCCACTCGGACCGGAACTGGTCGAGCAGCGTCCCTGCGTCGGACGAGGTGTAGGGCTGGTTGGAGGACGTGCGGACGAGGGTGGTGGTGATCGCGTGCGTGATCCCAACCTCCGGCTCGTACTGCAGGTTCATCGTGTTGACGATCGTCTGGATCCTGTTGCTGGCAGCGGTCGTCGAGGAGCCATAGTCCTGATAGAACTCGAAGTCGGCGTCGCAGCCGAGCTCCGCGGTGTAGAGCGTGGACCCGAGGGGGACACCCGCGCCGGGAGCCAGCTCGGGGGTGGGTACGGAGTGGTTGTTGGCCAGCAGGTCGGCGCCGCACCGTTCGCTGGTTCGGAGGATGTGGCTGCGCTCGTAAATAACGTGGTGACGGGGGCCGGCGCCCGGGATGGTCGCGGGTACGGGCTGGATCCAGAACTCCCTGCCGTCAGGCATCATCACCCGGGCGTGGAGGCCGCTCGTGAGGAGCCCCCCGGCGACCCGGGCGTCGGGGGTCCCCTCGAGGCCGCCGCGGAGGGTGACGACCGGGCCGGGATCCACCGAGGCCAAGGAGCCGTCTGCGCGTTGCTCGATCAGCTCGAAGCCCGGGGCTCGGACGCTGTGCTCGGTGAGGTGGAGGATGGTCGGGGCCCCGTCCAACCAGACCTGCGTTTCGAGACCAGAGCCCGGTGCCCCCGTGGGGTCGAGCTTCTGGACCGTGCAGTCAGAGAGGCCGAGGGCTCTCTCGGTCGCTGCTTCAAGGTCCTGGGCGAGGGAGGGGGCCGTCAGGGCGGCGAGGAGCGCGAGCGTCCGGATCATGATGGGGTGTCCGAGTCGGGAGGTGGGAATACGTCCAGCTTACGTCGCTTTGGTGAACTTGAGCACACGGGTTCGCGGCCCGAGTTGGCGCCGCCACGGCCGCCCCGCGGGAGCCCGCCCGCAGGAGGGCCGGCCGCGGGCGTGGGGCCGATGGAGCGCCCCAACCATCTGGGAGAACCCCTGCTCCTGGTCGGTAAATTCCTGTGTCAAGGAGGGGGGCGCGGGGGCGCGCCACGGAGCGCGATGGATATCATCTCGACACATTGGATTCCTGCCTAGCCGTCTCTCCGGGGCGCCGGAGTCATTTTTAGGCTCGGACGAGCGTCTTCTCTCAACTGCCTATCTCAAGATGAAAACCGAGCTGACACATCAGCTAGGGATCGACGTGCCCATCATCCAGGGCGGCATGGCCTGGGTGAGCGGCCCCAACCTCGCAGCCTCCGTGAGCGAGGCGGGGGGGCTCGGGGTGCTCGGCGCCGCCACGATGGACGCCATGGAGCTGCGCGCTGCCGTGCGTGGCGTGCAGGCTCGGACCGATCGCCCCTTCGCGGTGAACCTCCCGCTGATCCGGCTGCGGCCGGACGGCGAGGACCTGATCGAAGAGATGGTGGAGGTCATCCTTGCGGAGCGAGTTCCCGTCGTCATCACTGGCGCGGGTTCACCTGCTCGCCTGACCCCACTCCTTCGAGGAGCGGACCGGTTGGTGGGTCACGTCGTGCCCTCACCCGAGCTGGCCGTGAAGGCCTACCGTGCTGGCGTTGACTTCGTGATCGCGGAGAGCGTGGAGGCTGGAGGGCACGTGCGGGAAGGGGGGTTGGCGACGATGTCGTTGGTTCCCCAGGTGGTGGATGCCGTCCCCATCCCCGTGGTTGCGGCGGGAGGAGTCGCCGATGGTCGAGGCATCGCGGCGACGCTCACGCTTGGAGCCAGCGCCGTTCAGCTCGGCACGCGCTTCGTCGCCACCAAGGAATGCAACGCGCACCCCGCGTACAAGGGAAGCGTGATCCGCGCCTGCGCGGAGGAGACGGCGCTCTACGGGCCCCGGGGCAACGTGAGCCGCGGCCTCCTGACGCCCCCGGTGAAGCAGATGGTTGAGATGGCGGCGGGCGGTGCCGGCGACGAGGCCATCAGCGAAGCGCGCGGTGTCGATCGCGCACGGCGCGGCTGCGTGGAGGGCGAGGTGGAGGCTGGGATTCTGCCCAGCGGCTCGGCGGTCGGCCTCGTTCGCGGCTTGCCCTCCGTGGCGGACCTCATGGATGAGCTCGTTCGGGACGCGAGGCGATCGCTTGAGGCCGGGCGACAGGTGCTCGGGGTGCGGGGGGGCTCGATGGAAGTTCACGCCGCGGCCATGGCCGTGGGCTCACTGAACCGCACCGCTTACTCGGTCCTGTGACTCCGTGACCAGCGAGCCGCCGGCGCCCGGAGTTCCGGTTCGTGAGCGAGGTCCTCAAGCGGGCGGCGTCTACACCGGCCTGCGACCGGTGCGCACCCTGTGCATGCTCAGTATCGTGGCGTACCACGTGCGCTGGTCGGCCTCCGAGGTCACCGACCCGCTGCTGGGGATCTCGTTCGGCCTGACCACGCTGCAGGTCATCCTCTGCGCGCTCGTGGCCAGGGGGGCTCGAGAGGTCTCAGCCGGACGCTTCCTGGAGCGGCGGGCGACGCGGCTCCTCCGGCCCTGGCTGACCTGGTCCCTGGTCTATCTCGCGGTCAAGGTCGCGCAATCGGTGCGCTACGGGCATGGGTGGGACGATCAGCTGGACCCGTCCATGTGGCTCGTGGGAGGCGCCTTTCATCTGTGGTTTTTGCCCTATGGCTTCGCTGCCTCGAGCGCCGCCTTCGGGCTCTTGTACCTGACCCGTGGTTCGCGGGCCTTGGGTGGTGCCGCGCTGGCTGCGTTGTTGGGCGGAGTCACCTTGATGGTGAGCTCCTCGTCGCGCGCGGTCCTCGACCCATGGCTGCCCCTGGACCTCTGGTTGGACGGTCTGCCTGCTGTCTTCTTCGGCGTGGCCATCGGGCGCGCCCTCGCGGTGCAGGAACCACGGCGTCGGAGAGCCCTCTTGCTGATGATCGCCGGCGTCTCGTTGGTGCCGGTTGCCGTGGGGTCCGCGTGGTTCCCCTGGTCGCAGCTTTGGGCCCGCTACGCAGTGGCTGTCCCCCTCGCGCTCCTGGGGTTCCAGTGGCGCGCACCGAGCACAAAGGTCCTGACCTGGCTCGCGGAGCGAAACATGGGGGTGTACGTGGTCCACATCCTCGTGCTCCAGGCCGTGGACCGGGTGAGCGTCCTGCAAGGGGGGCCAGACGGCCTCCGGATCCTGGCGGTGTACTCCGGGTCCCTGGCGGTGGTGGTGGGCCTGAACGCCGGCAAGCGAGCCCTTTGGGGCGGCGTGCGAAGGCCGCGTCGCGCTCAGCGCGCGGGCAAGGCGATACGCGCGTCGTAGCGACGGCCGGGGTCGCAGCGCAGGGCGGACTCCACAAAAACCGCCCAGGACGTCGTCGGCACCGCCTTGAAGGCCTCCTCACCGTCGAGGGTGATGGTGACCTCAGCGTCCATGTCCACCAGCTCCGCGTTGAGGAGCACCGCGAGCCCGTTCACCCCGAAGCCGTCCGAGGTGATCGCGATCGAGTTGGCGTCCCGATCGATCTCGGCGACCACGAGGGCGTCCACCCTCGGCTCGGGCCAATCGAGCCAGTAGAAGCGGGACTTCCATTGAAGCGTGGGCTGCCAGGTGACCTTCCCGGGAAAGGGCACCCGGGTGTAGCCATCGATCCGGTCGAGGAGGGCGTCGGCTCCGCCCTCGGGGAAGCCGTGGCCACGGTCGGTCACCTCCCAGTACTCGAAGTCCTCGTAGCCGTCCCACCGGGTCCGGGCCCGCCCCACGTCTCGGACCGCTGCCTGGTTCGATTCCGGGGGGACCCGCGGGTCGTCCGTGCTCTGGAAGACGCACATGGGCAGGTTGCGCAGGTTGGGAATGATGCCCGTCTCGATCCCGTAGATGCTCCCGTCACGGTTGTAGATGGGCGAGGGGGCGCCGGCTGCGGGGAGAGCGGCTGCGAAGAGGTCGGCGTGGTGGGCGCCCAGGGTCCAGGCGCCAAAGCCACCCATGGAATGGCCGCCGATGAAGACCTTGTCCGCGGGGACTCCGTAGGTCCTACGGGCCTCTTCGACGAGGCGCACGATCCACTCCTCGGTCCCAGCGTCCACCCAGCCGCGCTCGGTGGCCTCGATGGCCTGGGGGAAGAGCGCGACCCAGTCCCGCTGGGCCGCCTCATTCTTGAAGGCGCCGTGGGCGCCGGAGGCGTCTGCGGAGCCCACTCCGCCGCCGTGGAGTCCGATGAACAGACCCTTCGGCTTCTTCACCTTGCCGGCCACGAAGTAGCGCCCCTTCTGCGGCTTGTCCCAGTACCAGTACTCGCCCGGCTTCTTCGGGAGCGTGTCCGCCGAACCCCAGGCCTTCTCTATGGCGGAAAGGAGCTTCTTGCGCTTGGTGCCGGTCGGGGAAGGGAGGTGGCCGTACGGCGCCAGGCGGGCGCGTATCTTTGCCTGATCCTCCATGGAGACAGGGTCCATCCCGAGGAGGTCCGTGAGGAGCGCCCGCTGCTCCCGACCCGAAGGGGGCTTGCTCGTCAGCTCTGGCTCCTGCGCAGGCGCGAAGGCCACCATGGTCAGGGTCAGGAGGAACAGCGGTGCGGTGTGGTGCATGGGGGGGCGGTCGGCGGAGAGGGCGCGGTCGACTGGCGACCTGTCCCTTGATGCTAGCGGTTTCGCTCGCGCGATCGCCGGGGGGGGCGAATGTTCACATGTTGTTCGCCGGGCCTGGTTCCGCGGGAGATGGGACCCGCCGTGCTATGGTCGGTCGCCCATCCGACCCTCTTCCCTGCACCCGGCGCCACGCCGCGATCCCATGGTTGATCCCGCCTTCCCGAAGACCGCCACGCGGCGTGAAGTCCTCAAGAACACCAGCTGCCTCACGGCCAGTGCGCTCCTCGCCGGCGCCCCGGTGGTGATTCCCCCCGTCGGGGGGCAGGAGACGATCCACGTGGCAGTGGTGGGCTGTGGGGGCCGTGGCAGCGGGGCGGCCAAGAACGCGCTGCTGGTCAAGCGCGGCCCGACCAAGCTGGTCGCCATGGCCGATGTCTTCGAGGACCGCATCAACTCGAGCTACGGCGCGCTCTCCGGGGAACTGCCGGACCAGGTCGACGTGCCCGAGGAGCGGCGCTTCCTCGGCTTCGATGGCTACAAGGAGGCTATGGACTGCCTGCGCCCGGGGGACGTCGTCATCCTGGCCACCCCGCCGGCCTTCCGCTGGGTGCACTTCGCTTACGCGATCCAGAAGGGCCTCCACGTGTTCATGGAGAAGCCGGTGACCGTGGATGGGCCGAGCAGTCGGCGGATGCTCGCCCTGGGTGAGGAGTCCAAGAAGCGCGGCATGAAGGTCGGCGTTGGCCTGATGTCCAGGCACAGCCGCGCCATGCAGGAGCTGCACGAGCGCGTCCGCGCCGGGGAGCTTGGCGAGATCATCGCGCAGCGTGGGTACCGCATGCAGGGGCCGGTGGCCTTCTTTCGGTCGCTGCCGAAGCCGGACCACCTCACCGACCTTCAGTACCAGATCCGACGCTTCCACAGCTTCCTCTGGGCCAGCGGCGGCGCGTACAACGACTTCTTCATTCACATCATCGACCAGCTCGCCTGGATGAAGGGCTCGCGTCCGATCAAGGCGCAGGGCTCGGGTGGTCGCCACTACCGCTACAGTGACGCCGGGGAGCGGTTCGTGGACCAAAACCTCGACAGCTACTCGGTGGAGTACACCTACGACGACGGCACCAAGATGATGTTCGAGGGCCGGAACATGGTGAACTGCCAGACGCGCTTCTCGAGCTACATGCACTGCACGAAGGGCTCCGCGGTGGTGTCCGCGACGAGCGACTGCGGGCTCCCCTCGAGCATCCACTCGGACCAAAGCCTCAGCCGCAAGAGCCGCACTTGGATCTCGCGCGTGCCCGAGGGGGAGCGGAACCCCTACCAGAACGAGTGGGAGGACCTGATCGCTGCGATCAGGGACGACACGCCTTACCACGAGGTGGAGTACGGGATCGAGGCGAGCATGCTCTGCAACATGGGCCGGATGGCGGCGCATACGGGCCGCGAGGTCACCTACGAGGAGGCCCTCAACTGCGAACAGGAGTTCGGCCTGGGCGTGGACAAGCTGACGATGGATTCCGCGTCGCCGCTGATGCCCGGGGAGGACGGCCTGTACGCCGTCCCCGAGCCCGGGGTGAAGACCGACCGGGAGTACTGATCGACGGTCACTGACGCCCGCGCTGCGACCTTCGGGTGGGTGCGGCGTGGGCGTCGTAGTTGCTTCCCCTCGCGGCGGGCTGCCGACGCCCTCCCTAGCTGATCCTCAGCGGGTCGCAGTGTGGCCCAACAGCCCGCGGCGGTGGGCGTCCTCGGCGGTCAGGATGGCGCCGCCGGCGGCGCCTCGCACCAGGTTGTGGCTGAGGGTGATGAAGGTCCAGCGACGGCCGCTGGCGTCAAGCGGCTTGAGGCCACCTACGCTGATGGCGAGTCCGTCCCCCCGGTCACGGTGGACGCCGGGCCGCGGGCCGTTCATGCCCGCTTCAACGTGAATGAGGGGGTGCGGGGCGGACGGGAGCTCTGCGGCGCCGGGGAGCCCGGTGAAGCTGGACCAGGCCCGCCGGAGATCGGCCTCTGCGGCCGGGTGGTCGAGGGTGACGTCCACGGAGAGCGTGTGGCCGTGAGGAACCGGGACGCGGACACAGGTGGCCTGGACCGTGAGGGAGGCGGGCTCTAGGGGCCCATTGGCGTCCCAGCGCCCCAGGATCTTCGGGAGCTCCCGGGCGAGCTTGTCGGCCTCGCCCGGAATGTCAGGGGCCAGGCCGTCTGGGAGCTTCATCAACTCGCCGTCCTGGAGCCCTGCGCCCGAGAGGGCCTGCAGGCTCACCACCCGGGCCCCCTGGATCCCGAATTCAGAGCGCAGGGCTGCCAGAGCGAGAGCGAGGCCGACGGTCGTGCAGTTGGGGTTGGCGACGATGGCGCCGGAGCGGTTCTGGTCGAGGGTGCGGTGAAGGTGGTCACCGTTGAGCTCGGGGATCACCAGCGGGACATCGGGGTCCATGCGGTGGACGGCGGCGTTGGTGAAGACCCATGCCCCGGCGTCGGCGTAGGGAGCCTCGAGGAGTGCCGCGGCGGCGGGGCTGAGGCTGGAGAACGCGACCGGCGTCTCGAGTTGCCCGGGGGGGCTCGCCAGGGGCATGCTCGCCAAGCTCGCGGGCACCTCCCCGGGGCGGCGCCAGCGAACCGCGTCGCCGTAGGCCAGCCCGGCGCTCTCCGGTCCGGCGACCAGCGACTCGATCCGGAAGAGCGGATGCGCGGCGAGTCGCTCGCAGAACACCTGCCCCACGAGGCCTGTGGCGCCGAGGATCGTCACGGGGATGGACATGGGGCCAGTCTAGATGCCGCGCTCTCTGTGCACACGATGAGACTGTTGCACCGATCCACAGCCCCCATTGCGCTGGCGCGCTAGACTCGTCCCAATGTCGGTCCCACAGAGCCCCCAGCGGCCCCTGGTGCTCAAGTTCGGCGGCACCGTCCTCGGCGAGGAGGGCGGCGTCGAGCGGGCCGCGGCGTTCGTGGCCCGCGAGCGTGTGGCGCGGCCAGGGGCGGGGGTGGTGGTCGTCGTCTCGGCGCTCGGCTCCACCACGGACCTGCTCTTCGAGGAGGCCTCCGAGCGATTCGGCAAGGATGAAGCGGGCGTGGCTGGCCACGTCCAGGCAGGGGAAGAGCATGCGGTGCGGCGCATGGTGGCCGCGCTCGAGGCCCTCGGCGTCCCGGTGCAGGCCTGCTCACCCGAGTGCCTCGGCCTCGTCACCAGCGGGAGCCTCCTGGACGGTGACCCCGAGTCTTTGAACTCCTCCTCCCTCGAGGCGGAGCTCTATCCGGCGGGCGGGGGCCCGGCGGTCGTGGTCACCCCCGGGTTCGTGGGGAGGGATCGCCTGGGGCGGCCGAGCCTGCTGGGTCGCGGCGGGTCCGACCTGACGGCCTTGTTCATCGCTCACCACCTGGATGCCTGCGATTGTCTGCTGGTCAAGGACGTGGACGGGATCCACGAGTCCGACCCCAACGCCACGCAGGGTGGGGCGCCCGCTCGGCTGGACGAGCTGGGGTTCGGCGATCTCGAGGCTTACGGGGGCGGGGTCCTCCAGGCGAAGGCCGCGCGCTTTGCGGCACGGCACCGTCGGAGCTTTGCCCTAGGTAGCGCCGAGCGACCCGGCCTGCGCACCCGCGTGCGCTGAAGGGCGCCCGCGCGCCGGCTCTTCGGATCGACCTCGTGATTCGGTACAAGGGGCGGATGAGTCGTGTCTTCGTCGCTGTTGCCCTCCTGTCCATGTCCCTCGCTGGCTGTGAGGAGGCCAAGGTGGAGGCGGAGACCGACCGCTCCCGTATCGGCGAGGCGGCGCCCCGCCTGGGCCTGCCCGGCCTCGGGCTGCCGCTACCGCCCGTCGGCGCGGCCCCAGGGGCGCCGACTCCCGCAGCGGTCGCTGACGTGTCACCGGACGCGGTGACGGCCCCGTCCGGCGCCGAGCCACCCGCTGCCCCGATCCTGGTGGATCTCGACGCCAGGGAAACCCGGCCCTTCAAGGGAGATCTCCCCGGCATGCAGGACCGTGAGCTCTTGCGTGTGCTGGTGACCCCAGGGCGGTCGGACTTCTTCGCGGCGGAGGGGAAGCTGAGGGGCTTCGAGTACGAGCTCTTCCGGGAGCTCGCGGAGGAGCTCGGGCGGGACCGCCGACCGGGGAGCCTGCCCATGCAGGTAGCGTTCGTGCCCATGGGGGGTGCGGACCTGATCCCTGCCCTGCTCGCGGGTCACGGAGACGTCATCGCCTCGTCCATGACCGTCACGGATGCCCGCGCCGAGCAGGTCGCCTTCACCTCCCCCTACATGTCAGGGGTGCGCGAGGTGCTCGTCTCCCACGCGGGGGCGCCGGCGCCGGCGAGCTGGGCGGACCTGGCGGGGGCGCGGGTGCACGTGGCCGCGGGGACGAGCTTCCTCTCGGGCCTGCAGGCGCGGAGCGCGGCGCTGGTGTCCGAGGGGCTGCCCCCCATCGAGGTCGTGGAGACGGGGCGGGAGCTCGATCAGGAGGACATGCTCGAGCTGGTGCACTCCGGAGCCCTGCGGTACACGATCTGCGACGACTTCCTGGTGACGCACTGGGCGGAGCTGCTCGATGGTCTCCGGGTGCACCCAGACCTGCACCTCGACGCGGACGCCCGGATCGCCTGGGCGGTGCGCCCCGACGCCCTGGCGCTGAAGGCGCTCCTCGATGACTTCGTGGCGGGTCACCGGAGGGGCACCCTCATCGGGAACGTGCTGTTCAATCGGTACTACAAGTCCACAAGGTGGATCGCCAACCCGCTGCGACGGACGGAGACCGAACGCCTGACCGCCATCTTGGGGCCGCTCAAGGAGCACGCTGATGCGTTCGGATTCGATTGGGAGCTCATCGCGGCGCAGGCCTATCAGGAGTCTGGCCTGGACCCCCGTGCGCGGAGCCGTTCCGGGGCGCTGGGGCTGATGCAGCTGCTGCCGTCCACGGGTCAGGACATGGGGGCCAAGGACCTCCTGGACCCCGAAGACAACCTACGGGCGGGGTGCCGGTACATGGCGTGGCTGCGCACGCACCACGTGAACGACCCGGACCTGGACGAGGAGGTCCGCGTGGACTTCTGCCTCGCCGCCTACAACGCGGGCCCGTCCCGGGTCAGGAGGTGGCGCAAGGCTGCTGTGGCCCGGGGGCTCG
Source organism: uncultured bacterium (assembly GCA_938075305.1). Lineage (GTDB taxonomy): Bacteria > Planctomycetota > UBA1135 > UBA1135 > Saltatorellus. The sequence goes on along the minus strand of CALJGV010000012.1, from coordinate 66,788 downwards.
ACCCCGACGTGTGGTTCGGGAGCGTCGAGTTGCTGGCGCTGGAGGACGTCGGGCTCCAGCCCGTGCAGTACGTGGGCAACATCTCGAAGTACCGCACGCTGTACACCATGTTGCTCGACGGGGAGACCCGCCATGCTGAGGCGCGGGCGCTGCTCGAGCGGGAGTTGGCGGCGACTCGGCGCTGACCGGGAAGGGCGGGGGTGGTCCGGGATCACTCCCGGGCGAGCGCCCCGCTAGCCGAAGCGGCCCTCGATGTAGTCGGCGGTCTTCTGTTGCTTGGGCGTGACGAACATCTCGCCGGTGGCGCTGTGCTCCACGACCTCGCCCATGAGCATGAAGATGCACTCGTCGCTCGCGCGGCGGGCCTGGGCCATATTGTGGGTGACGATGAGGATCGAGTACTCGCCTCGGAGCTTCCAGATGAGCTCCTCCACGGCCAGGGTGGCCTTGGGGTCCAGAGCGGAGCACGGCTCGTCCATCAGGAGCACGCTGGGCTTCACGGGCAGGAGCCTGGCGATGCACAGCTTCTGCTGCTCCTCGAGGGAGAGCGCCGTGGCGGCACGCGTCAGGCGGTCCTTGACCTGATCCCAGAGGAGGACCTCCTCGAGGGCCTTCTGGAGGACCTGGTCCTCTTCTGCGCGCGTGGTCTTCCCGCCCTTGCTGAGTCGATACGCGAAGAGGACGTTGTCGCGAATAGAAAGTGGGAGCGGGTTGGGGCGCTGGAACACCATGCCGACCGCCCGGCGCAGCGGCGTGAGTTCGACGCCTGGAGTGAGGATGTTCTGCCCCAGCAGCTCGATGTTGCCCGTGGTGCGCACGTACCCGAGCCGCTCGTTGATCCGGTTGATGGACCGCAGCAGGGTGGACTTTCCGCAGCCGGACGGGCCGATCAGCGACGTGACCTTCCCGTGAGTGACGTCGATGTCGACGTTGAAGAGCGCCTGGAAGTCCCCGTACCAGAGGTTGAACTGCCGCACGCGAATCGCAGCGGTCGAAGGGTCGACGACGATCGCCTGCGCTTCGGGGGTGACCGCCACCGTGTGGGGTTGGGTGCTCTCAGCCAAAACGTCCCTCGATGTAGTGGGTGGTGCGGGGGTCCTTGGTCTTCCCCTTGAACAGGTCCGCGGTGTCCCCGACCTCGATCACCTTCCCCTCGAGGAAGAACGCCGTGCGATCGGCGAGGCGCTGGGCCTGCTGGGTGAGGTTGGTGACGAGGACGATGGTCATCTCCTGCTTGAGCTCCTTGAGCACCTCCTCGATCCGCATGGTGGTCACGGGATCGACGGCGATGGAGAATTCGTCCAGCAGGAGCAGCTCGGGGTCCTGGGAGAGGGCCCGCGCGATGGTCAGCCGCTGCTGCTGGCCTCCGGAGAGGAGGCTACCCAGGGAGTCCAGGCGATCCTTCACCTCGTCCCAGAGCGCAGCACGGGTCAGGCACCGCTCGACGACCTCGTCGAGGTCGGCCTTCCCCTTCACGCCGCGGAGCTTGGCCGCGAAGGCCACGTTCTCGTAGATCGACATGGGCAGGCCGACGGGGAGCGGGAAGACGACGCCAATGCGGCTGCGGAGGGCGTAGAGGTTTCGCCAGTCCGTCACGCTCTTCCCGTTGAACTCGATGTCGCCGCGGACCTCCATTCCCGGCGTCATCTCGTCCATGCGGTTGATGGCGCGGATGAACGAGGTCTTACCGCTGTTCGCCGGGCCGATGATCCCGAAGATCTCGTTCTCGCGGACGGCGAAGGAGGCCCCCTCTAGCGCGAGCGTGGATCCGTAGCGGATGCTCAGGTCCTTGACGTTGAGCTTGAGGCTGCTGGCGGTGCTCACCACTTCTTCTTCCCCCTGAGGTAGACCCGGAATCCGATGGATGCGGAGTTAAGAACCAGGACCATCAGGATCAGGGACAGGGCCACGCCGTAGGGCACCTCGGGCGGCACGTCGGGAATGACCGTGGCGATCATGTACAGGTGGAGAGACATGGCCATGGTCTCGTCCAGGACTCCCTGGGGGAGGAAGGGCGTGAAGAGCACCGCGCCGGTGAACATCACGGGGGCGGTCTCTCCCACCGTTCGCGAGACCTCTAGGATGACGCCGGTGAGGATGCCGCTGATGGAGTTGGGGAGGACCACCTTGCGGATGGTCTGCCAGCGAGTAGCTCCGAGGCTCCAGCAGGCCATCCGGAAGGATTGGGGCACCGCCTGCAGGGTCTCCCGCGTGGAGACGATGACCACCGGCAGCGTCATGATGGCGAGGGTCAGGCTCGCCGCCAGGATGCTGGTTCCGAAGTCGAAGAAGAGCACGAAGGCGCCGAGACCGAAGAGGGCGTGGACGATGGAGGGGACGCCCGCGAGGTTGATGATCGCCAGGTTGATCAGGCGGGTGAGCGCGTTGTCCTTGGCGTACTCGCTGAGGTAGATGGCCGCAGCGACGCCGAGGGGCACCGAGGCGAGGAGCGCGACCACGACGAGCCACAGGGTGCCCACCAGCGCGGGGAAGATGCCGCCCTCGGTGAAATTTGCCCTCGGGGACTCGGTGAAGAACTCCCAGGAGAAGGCTGGGCCACCCCGGATGACCAAGAGGGCGAGAATGGCGACCACCGGCAGGATCAGCGCGATCGACATCACCAGGAACAGGGAGTGGTAGCCCCTCTCCGTACGCGCGTTCTTCTGGTCGAGGGCCGTCGCCGTGAACATGACGCCGTCCTGGTTGCCCGAGACGCTGTCCGCAGCTCGATCGCCCGCCGACCGGAGCAGCGCAGCCCCGGTGAGGGGGTCTTCGGTCTCGTTCGTCATGAGCGGTCCGACGCGCCCTTTCGGACGAGAACGTCAGCGAGGAGGTTGATCACAAACGTGACGAGGAAGAGGAGGATACCGAGGCTGAAGAGCGCCTTGTAGTGATCGGATCCCCGGGCCGTGTCGCCCAGCTCGGCCGCGATGGTGGCGGTGAGGGCGCGGGCGGAGTCGAAGGGGCTGGTCGGGATGTTGATCGCGTGCCCCGAGGCCATGAGCACGGCCATGGTCTCGCCGAAGCCACGGCCGACGCCGAGGAGGATCGCGGCGACGAGGCCCTTCGAGGCGGAGGGCAGCACCACCTGCCGGATGACCTGCCAGCGGGTCGCGCCCATGGCCTCCGCGGCTTCGCGGTAGCTGTCGGGGACCGCCTTCAGCGCGTCCTCGGCGATGGTGGTCATGATCGGGGCGGCCATCAGGCCAAGGATGATCCCCGCGTTGAGGACCGTGAGGCCCACCGGGACATTGAAGAGGTCGATGATGAGCGGGTTGAGGATCGTGAGGCCGATGAAGCCCCACACCACCGAGGGGATAGCGGCCAGGAGCTCAACGAGGATCTTGAGGGTCTCGCGCACCTTGCCCGTGGCGAACTCGCCGATGTAGATCGCCACGCCCAGGGAGAAGGGGACCGCGATGAGCATGGCGAGGCCGGTGACGCTCGCGGTGCCGGCGATGAGCGCCAGGCCGCCGAACTCAGGCTCGGGCTCCTGGGCGGGGCGCCACTCCATTGAGGTGAAGAAGAAGCCGAGGTCGAGCTTCTGGAAGATGAAGGTCAGCCCCTCCTTGGCCACGAACGCGAAGATCGCCACCACGAAGATGATGGCGGAGATGCCGCCAACGAAGATCACCGCCCGCGCGATCCGGTCCCAGATCCACGCGGCGTCAATGCGGTCGTCGAGCCTGTCCGACTGGGGTGAGCTCAATCGTCGTCCTCGCCCCTGAGGATCTCCATGAGGTCGCCGAGCTTGTGGACGAGCTGCTGGTACACCGCCTCGGGGTCTTGAGGATCCTCCAGGGGCCAGGTCAGCACCGTGGTGTGGAACGGGATCTTCCGGAGGTGCTTGCCGAGCCGGCCGCCAAGGTCCACGACGATGTCGTAGTCCGCGATGTGCCCCTTGACGTCGCTGAACGACACGGGCACATCCATGCTGAGGTCGACGCCGAGGGTCTCTGCGTACCTGACGAAGGCCGGGTCAGGCTCGCCGATGGAGGACCAGCCGGCGTATCTGAAGGAGCCTGCCTCGGGGTAGGCCCGACGGCAGTAGTTCGCCGCGAGCAGGCTCGCTCCGTCGCCGCGGCTGTCCACGAACAGGAAGTCGAAGGTCTTCTCCTCCTTGCGCTCACCGGTCACCGCGAAGATCGTCTGCTCGCAGATGTTCTTCGCCTGGTGGAGGACGCGCTCCAGGCGGTTGCAGATGGCCTCGAGGCTGAAGAGGTCCTCCATGGGGTGGTCATGGCTCTCGCCCGCGGCCACGAGGTGGGAGTAAACCTGGTCGAAGGTGCCGCCGAGCTGCCCAACGCGCTTCTTGGTTGCTCGGGCGTCGACCACGCTCGCCTGGTCGTAGGCGGCAAGGGACTGCTGGAGGACCTCGGCGGCGTGCTCACCAAGCATCTGGATGTCCCGCGCCACCTCGGCGGGCGGGGCCTGGGAGAGGTGGAGCGACGCCCTCGCGATCGTCTCGGCGTAGTCGCCAATTCGCTCCAGCGTCTTGCTCAGGCGCATGGCCGACGAGACGAATCGCAGGTGGCCTCCGGTGGGGAGGTGCTTCGCGATGAAGAGGTGGCAGCGGTGGTCCACTTCGCGGTCCAGCCGGTTGATCGGCATGTCGCCCAGGACCGTCGCCGTGGCGAGCTCGGAGTCGTGCTGCAGCGTCGATCGAGTGGCGTTCCGCAGGGCGGTCACCACGGCGCGTCCCATCCTTCGGATGCGCTTGCGAACCGACTCGAGATCCCTCTCGAGGCGAGCTTCGTAGAGTCCTCTTGCCATGGCAATGACCGGGCGCCCGGTGCGGTGGGGCCAGGGGTGCAGTTTGGGGGGATGGGGCGAGGAGAGCACCCATGTCGGGGCGGGCCCGACCGCGCTGGTCGGGGCTCTTCTCGGGAGTGCGCAGGAGTCTACGCCGGGTCCCCTCGGGTGGGAAGGGGGACGAAAAAAGCCCGGTCCGCTCGCCCAGGCGCCCCTCGGGGCCGGGCGGGCGGGCGGACCGGGCCGGAGACCCTCAGTCCATGGTGATGGGCGCGTAGCCCTTGGCCCGGATGATGGCCTGACCCGTGGGGGAGAGGATCCAGTCCATGTACTCCTTGATGGCGCCGGTGGGCTCGCCGTTGGTGTACATCATCAGCGGTCGGGCGATGGGGTAGGTCCCGTCCACGGCGGTCTCGACCGACGGGGTCACGGCCGCGTTCCCGTTGATGGAGACCGGGACCAGCTTCACGTGCTCGTTGGCGTAGGCGAGCCCGGAGTAGCCGATGGCTCCTGCGGTCTTCTCCACGAGCTCGACGACATCCTTGGAGCCGTGGAGGTCGAGGGAGCCCAGCTTGTACCTGCCCTGTTTGCCAAGCACCGTGTTGCGGAAGTAGACGTAGGTGCCGGAGTTGTTCTGGCGGCTCACGCGGACGATCTCGTCGTTGTCGCCCATGTCGACGCCGATATCACTCCACTTGGTCGTCGTCCCGTCCTCGCCGTAGATGCCGGCGAGCTGCTCGATGGTGATCGACTCGATGGGGTTGTCCTTGTGCACGTACACGGCAAGGGCGTCGAAGCCGACGATGTGCTCCACCGGCTCGATGCCGGCGGCTCGTGCCGTATCGAACTCGCTCGCCTTCATCTTCCGGCTGGCGTTCGCGATGTCGACGGTTCCGTTGATCATCGCGTTGATGCCGGTGCCAGAGCCGCCGCCAGTAACGGTGACCACGGTGCCGCCGGCCACCTTGCTGTACTCCTCTGCCCAGGCCTGGGCTACGGTCACGAGGGTGTCCGAGCCCTTGTTCTTGATCGAAGCACGGGAGGCGCCGTCGACGGTGCCGCCGCAGGAGCCGAGGCCAAGGGCGGCCAAGGACAGGACAGCCGTGAGGTTGAATGCTCGTTTCATTTGAGTGGCTTGATTGGGTGCCCGATGGGGCGAGGTGAGGCGGACGGGTGATACCCGCCCGCGGGGCCGCATTGCCCGCCCCGGACGGGCCCTTGGGGCCACCGGGTCCGAGGTGGGAATTCGACGTATGGATGACACGGTTGGATTGTGAAGATCAGGTCAAGGGCCCCGGAAGAGCCCGTCAAGCAGGGCGCGGTCCCTGCCCGCGACGCCTGGGCGATCGGAGGCAATGGGCCGCGCCATGCTCAGAAGTCGAAGCGGAGGCGCATCCCCACGATCTCGTAATCGCCTTCGCTGTAGATGGTTCCGCCGACGTCCACGTCGCGATCGGAGATGTCGCCGCGGATGTAGTTGAGCTGGAGGCTGGAGTTGGCGTTCCAGTACCAGTTGAGGGCCACCGTGAACGACTCGCCCACGCCGCCGGCGATGTCGTTGTCCGTGAAGTCCGCGTAGGAGTACCGGGCAGCAACCTGCCACGCGCCCCATCCTGCGCCGGGGGCGAAGTTCGTCTCTGGCTTCTGCCGGGCGAGGGTGCCGGACTTGCGGCTCCAGGGCATGTACTCGCCCGTCAGGAAGTACGCCGCCTGGATGTAGCCACCGTTGAACTGGACGTCCTCGGCGGAGTCGCGGGAGAGCCAGGTGTTCATGTACTCCGCGACGACCTGGGTGGGCCCGTCGTTCCAGACGCCCTCGAGTCCGACCAGCTGGTAGTTCTCGGCGCCTTCGATGCGACCGGTGTTCAGCCAGCGCGACTGGGAGCGGGCCTCAGGACGGGTCCGGAAGCGGGCCTCATTGTCGGCGCCGCCAAGGGCGGGGTCGCCGTCGGGGAAGGCGAGTGTTCCGCTCACCGCCCAGTGGGCGTACTTGCGGCCGCCGTCCTCCCAGATCGCGGTGTTCGCGATGCGGCCGGCGATCTCGGGCTGAATCCGGTCGCCGACGTACTCGCCGTCCTGGGCCCAGTCCTTCATGTTGTAGACGCCGTAGCGCCAGTTCCAGGCCTTCTCCTCACTGAGGCCGTAGGCGGTGATGCCCAGGCGGCGGGCGTCCTGGTTGACCGCCTCGACGACGAACGGGCGCTCGATGAAGACGTTGAAGCGACTGGAGTTGAGGTGGTCGAGGCCGTACGGACGCTTCTGGTTGCCGATGAGGAGCTGCTGGCCCCCGGGGAGGTTCTTCCAGCCGAAATAGAGGTCCTTGAAGGCGAAATCCGCGGGCTTCCCGAACTCCAGCTCGATCTTGTAGAGCATCGACTCGTCGACATCACCGGAGACGCCCAGGCGCGCGCGTCGGAACTCGATGTTGTTCTGGGGGTCCTCGTTGGGGTCGCCGCTCTCGAAGACGTTGATGGCCGGATCCGAATCGGCGAAGTCCCAGAAGTCGAGGTGGATCCGCCCGAACAGCTTCATGCTGGAGCGGCTGCTGCCGAGGGTCGGGGTCACCTCCAGCTGCTCGCTGAGGGCATCGATCTGGGCCTGAAGGTCGGCCAGGCTTGAGGCGGTGTCCTTGGGCGGAGCGGTGCCCTCGTCGGCGACCTGGTCCTGGGCGCTTGTCACCTCGGGAAGCAGGGCCACGGCGGCCGCGATGAGGAAAAGCGGTGCGGTGCGGAGTTGCATGCGTAAATGGGGGTTGATGGAGCCTTGACCATCGGGGGGGGGGTAGGTGCCCGCGAGAATCCTGGCTTGGGTCTTCGAGGCGGCAGTTGGCTGAAAGTTCTGCAAAGGAGAGCCAAAGCGTCGTGAAGAGGAGGTCAAGATTCGGGGGCTGGAGGGCCAACCAGGATCAAGCACCGCTCCCCCAGGTGACGCGCGATACGGGCACGGAGATGGTCTCGCGGCCAGCAGGGCCGGAAGGCCCCCGTCGAGGTCCCCGCTGGCTTCAGGGGGCGAGCTTGGGGCGGAGGGGGTCATGACGCGCCGGGCTGCCGTGCCACATGCGCGGCCGCTCGATGGCGGCGGCCGTGGTGTCCGTCCTGGGGGAAACGGTTTGGTCCGACCGACTTCTTCAAGGGCACCCGCGTCCCTAGGCTCTCCTCCGTGAAGAACGGCAAGGATCGACGGAGCTTGAGCTTCTCCAAGCGAGTGCTGATAGGGGCATCGCTGGGGGTGGCGGTGGGCCTCTTCCTCGGGGACCTCGCCGCTCCCGGGAAGTGGCTGGGAGACGCCTACGTCGGCCTGCTCCAGATGACGGTGCTGCCGTACGTCGTGGTCTCCCTGATCGCCAACATCGCCAAGCTCTCGAGCGCAGGGGGGCGGAGGCTCATTCGCTGCGCCAGCGGGATCATGGGCCTCCTCTGGATCACGGGGCTCATGGCGCTGCCGGTTCTGGCCCTCGCGTTTCCCGCATGGGAGGTGGGCTCGTTCTTCAGCTCCAGCTCTCTGGAGAGCCCTCCCGCCCAGGACTACCAGCGGCTCTACATCCCGAGCAATCCATTCGCGGCGCTCGCGGGCGGCCTGATCCCCGCCGTGGCCCTGTTCTGCATCCTGGCCGGCGCGGTGAGCATCAGCATGCCGGGCAAGGAGCGGTTGATCGAGCTGCTGGATCTGGTGTCGGAGGTCCTGACCCGCCTCAACCGCTGGGTGATCCAGCTGACGCCACTCGGGGTGTTCGGTATCGCGGCCAATGCCGCCGGGACCCTGACGCTTGGCGAGCTGTCGCTGCTCCAGGGGTACTTCCTCACGATCGTCCTCGGGGTGGGCCTCCTGGCCTTCGGGGCGCTGCCCCTGCTCGTGTCGTCGCTCACCCCGCTTCGCTACCGGGAGGTGCTGAGGGCGTCGAAGGAGCCCCTGCTGACGGCCTTCGTGACGGGGAGCACCTTCGTGACCCTACCCATGATCGTCGAGGGCGTGGAGAAGCTCCTCAGGGCGCGTGAGGTGGAGGCCGAGGTGGAGCCCTCGGCGCTCGTCGCCCTCGCTTACCCGTTCCCGCACCTGGGCAAGATCCTCAGCCTGCTCTTCGTGCCCTTCGCTGCCTGGTTCTATGGCGGGCCCATGGGCCTCGGGGACTACCCGGAGTTCATGGCCTCGGGACTCCTCGGGTCCTTCGGGAGTCTTGTAGTGACGATCCCGATGCTCCTGGAGCAGCAGCAGGTCCCCGCCGACGTGTTTCAGCTGTTCTTGCTCTCCGGCGTCGTGGCCGCGCGGACCTGTGACGTGCTGGGGACGATGGGGATCCTCGTCTTCTCGGTGCTGGCCTCCGTCTGGATGGGCGGGGGACTCGGCCTGCGTCCTCGCCGACTCCTCGTCGGGGGCGCCGGGTTGATGGCGCTCGGGGCCCTGCTCATCGGAGCCACCCGTGCGCACCTCTCGAGGAGCTTCACGGAGGAGTATGGCAGGGACGACATCCTCTCGGCGATGGTCTCGGCGGAGCCCACGGCGCCCATGGCCGTGCGGCTAGGGGCTGCAATCCCCAACCCAGAGTCGCTGGCCCCAGGGGAGTCTCGGCTGGACCGGATCCGCCGAAGGGGCACGATCCGGGTCGGGGTGGCCATGGACCACCTGCCCTTCTCTTTCATCAACAAGGAGGGCGCGCTCGTGGGGCTGGACGTGGACATGGCCCATCGGTTGGCCCTCGACCTGAGCGCTGGGGGCGGCGACGCAGGCGCCTGGGGCGGGGATCAGCTGGGGCCCCGCGGGATCAGCCTCGAATTCGTCCCCCTGGACCTCTCACGGCTTAGGGAGCAGGCTGAGGCGGACACCTTCGACGTGGCGATGTCCGGGATCGAACTCACGCTGCGGCGGTCGGAGAGGGTGGATCTCACCGTGCCCTACCTCACGGTCACCGCAGCCCTCGTGGTCCAGGATCATCGTCGCGCCGAGTTCTCGAGCGTGGAGCGGATCGCCGCCGCGGAGGGGCTCCGGATCGCCGTATGGCGCGGCGGGTACGCCTCGGAGCGGCTCGCCCAGCGCCTGGTGGGCGTCGAGGGGATCGAGATGGTCGAGCTCGATCGGCTCGGGGAGTTCTTCGAATCCGATGGCGCCTTCGACGCGCTGGTCACGAGCGCGGAGGTGGGGTCGGCATGGACCCTGCGCTATCCGCAGTTCGCGGTGGTCCAGGCCCTCGAGGAGCGTGCAGGGGTCCCCCTGGTCTATGCGATCCCCGGGCGCGACCCCGAGCTCCGTCAGTTCCTCAACCACTGGATCGAACTCCGAACCGCGTCGGGCACGCTCGAACGTCTCCGCCGCTACTGGATCCTGGGGGAAGGGGCTGCTCCGTCCACGCCGCGCTGGAGCGTGGTTCGGGACATCTTGGGCTGGGTCGAGTAGGCGTCGCCGTGCGCGCCCGAGCCCCCCGGTCACTGGAGCTGGACGCGCAGGTCGAAGCCGTCGCGGACCCGGCGGAGCGTCGTGACCATGTACGTCTCGTAGAGGCCCTCCATCCCCTTGGGCAGCTTCACGCCCCGCTCTGATTCGCGGATCAGTTCGCGGAGCATTCCAAGGCGAAAGGCGGAGACCGCGGCGGCACCCTGCTCGCCGTCGAAGATGGACTGCAGCTTGCCCCCGGAGAGCAGGGAGCGGGTGGTGTCCCCGCCGAAGGTGGTGAGGGAGGTCTCCATGACGCGACGGGTGACTGTGAGCAGGAAGTGGTCGGCCCCGAAGGCGAGACCGCCGTCATAGGGAGCCACCTCGTCCAGGAGCATGACGTCGAAGCCCCGCTCGTCGTCGAGGGTGGGGAGTTCGGCTCGGACGGCGCCGAGGATGGCCTCCATGGCCTCAAGCGTGGCGTCGGTGTCGTCGACCCTCGCGAACAAGCCCACGTGAAGAAAGACGCCGAGCAGGTCGTCCTGGAGGTCCGCCAGGCTCAGCCCCTCGCGGGGCGGCATGAAGAAGAGGCCGAAGACCCCCTCGAACTGACCGAAGAAGTCGTCCTCCAGGTCGCTCCCGGCGAGGGCGCTTCCAGCGGCAACCACCTGGTCGATCTGGTCCGCGCCGCGCTCCTGCTCGTCCTCGCGGAGGGCCTCCAGGATCAGCTCGTAGAACCGGTTGAAGTCCCAGTTCATGGAGTGCAGCCCGGTCACCTCCACGGGGACCTTGCCCAGGAGGTCGGAGGGCAGCGGTCGCATGGTGTCCGCGAGCCGAGCGAGGAGGGTCCCCGGTGTGATCTGGAGATGGAAGCGGATGTCGACGTTCATCCCGGCCGGGAGGGCGAACGCGCCGTACAGGTAGTCGTCGTTATCGAGGCCGATCAGCCGGGAGGGATCGATGGACATCCCGGCGCCCGCCTCCTTGAGGGCCGCGGCGGCCTCATCCTTGAAGAACGACAGGTCCGTGAAGACCTCCAGCTGCCCGGCGGGGCCGTGGAGCGCCCGGGCCTTGCCGAGCTTGGCTGCGATTGGGGCCACGCTCGGGGCAGACCCCGCGCTGCACATGGCCCGCGTCCACGCCGTCACGGTCGCCAGGTCGGCGCTGAGGGCAGCCATCATGTCCGGCCCGCTGATCATGACCTTCACGAGCGCCATTTCCTGGCCGCCAACCGAGATGGCCTCCCGGCCGCCCTGGGCGGCGGGGACCTCGAGCTGCAGGGGGGTCGAACTCTCCACGCTGTAGTCGCCGGTGAGCTGCACGTGCATCCCTTCGCCCGAAGGCGGCGTCTCGGTGAATTCTCGCAGGGCCGCCATCAGGCCAGCGCGATCGCCGCGGGGTTCCACGACGAGCCCGGCGCCGGCCTTGGCCTTGAACAGCAAGGCCTCGCCCGCCAGGGCGCGGCCGAGGCCCAGGGTGGAGTCGAAGTCCTCGGGGGACATGTTCCGAAGCTCGTCGTAGAGGGGGCCCCCCGCCTCGTGCCCCAGGAGGCGGAAGACGTCGTTGAGCTCCATCTGCTCGAGCGCCACGGTGGCGTCCTGGACGTGGACGACGGTGTGCGCGTCGGAGGGCGTGCGCTCCAGGAGGCTCGTCTGGGCGACCAGGGGGCCCTGGAGGAGCGCGATCAGGCAGGAGGTGAGGAGGAGTGTGACGGAGGGCCGGTGCATGGTGATGGACGCGCGACGACGCTTCAGGTGGGGCCGGTCAGCCGGGAGACCGGAGCGATCTCCATCCGCGATGGAGTCTACGGGTGGCCGTGGCGCCACTCCCCGAGGAGCTGCGATGCGCGTCGATAAGCCGGGTGAATCGAAGGCGATAGGGTTAGCTTCCTGCCTGGCGTACCTGCCAGAGCAGCCGGATGCCGTGGAGGAGCGCCACGAGGGTGGCGAAGACGCCGACCACCGGGATGCCGGCGATGACCGGGGGCGCCTTGAGGGCCCAGAGCATGGCGCCCCCGAGGAGCATGGCCGCGCACAGGAGCCCGGAGACCAGGCGGTTGACCGTGGCCTCCAGGCCGGTGTGGACCATGTCGATCTTGACCTGCCCCCGTTCGATCCGTCGCGCGGTGTCATCCAGGAGACCCGGGAGCCTCCCGAGGAGCCGCGTCCAGTCACGCCCCGTCTCGAGGGCGCGGCGGGCGCGCTCCCGGGGCGCCGCACGGCGGAGCACCAGCTTCTCGCAGTAGGGCCGAAGGACCTCCATGAGCGCGAAGTCGGGATCCAGGTAGCGGGAGGTGCCCTCGAGCATGATCAGGAGCTTCACCAGCATGGACACCGTGGCCGGCAGCTGGATCCGGTGGCGGCGCAGGGTGGAGGTGAACGCCTCGAGCAGGGGCCCCACCTCGATCTCGGAGATCGGGGCCGTCGAGAGCTCCCCCTGGAACTCCAGGATGTCGCGGCGCAGGGCGGCGTCGTCGACCTCGGCGGGGAAGACGCCGATCCGCCGCACGATCCTCAGGATCTCTCGCTCGTCCGCCTGAACGAAGGCGAGCATCAGGTCCAGGAGGTCGTCCTGGGTCTCGCGGTCCACGCGTCCCACCATCCCGAAGTCCAGGAGCGCCAGGCGCCCATCGTCCAGGACCATGACGTTCCCGGGGTGCGGGTCCGCGTGGAAGACCCCGTCACGGAAGACCATGTCGAGGAAGGCGTGGGCGCCGGTGAGGGCCAGGGCGCGCCGGTCCAGGCCGGCTCCGTCGAGGTGGTCGATCTTCGCCACGGATCGGCCTTCGAGGTAACCCATCGTCAAGACCCTGCGCGCGCTGCGCTCGGGGATCGGCTCCGGGAGGAGCAGGCCGGGCTCGTCGGCGAAGGCGCGCCTGAAGTAGGTGAGGTGCCGGAGCTCGCGGCGAAAGTCCAGCTCGCCGAGGACGGAGCGGCGTGCCTCTCGGATGACCGCGGTGAGCTGGAGGGACCGGGCGGTCTCATCGTGCCTCTCCAGAAGACCGGCGATGGCCTCGAGGATGTCGAAGTCGACCTCGACGCGCTCTTCGACCCCGGGGTGCTGCACCTTCACCACCACCGCTCGCCCGTCGGCGAGCCAGGCGCGGTGCACCTGCCCGATGGACGCCGAGGCCAGGGGCTCATCGTGGAAGTTGACGAAGAGCTCCTCCACGGGCCGTCCAAGCTCTTCCTCGACGATGCGGCGGGCGGTGGCGGGGGCATCCTCCGGGGCGCGGGATTGGAGGCGCTCCAACTCCCGGGCGACGTCGAGGGGGATGAGGTCCGGTCGGGTGCTGAGGATCTGTCCGAGCTTCACGAAGGTCGGGCCCAGGGCCTCGCAGGCGAGCCGGACGCGCTCGCCCAGCCCGAGCCGAGCCACCTCCTCGATGTTCTCATGCCCGAGCCAACGCTGCAGGAAGTCGGGCTCGATGCGCTCGAGGTGCTCGGCCAGCCCGAACTTCGCCAGGGTGCCAGTGATCTCCAGGAAGCGGGCGGTGTCGCGCTTGTACTGCGGAAGGGCGGTGAGGCGCATGGGGCAGGCGCGGCCGGTGCGAGGCCATCGGTTGGAGCCATCAGGCAGGGCGTATCGGGGCGACCGCAGTCTACGGCATGGTCTCGTCTCCACGCCCTGCACTCCCGGGGGCCTGGGGCAGGTGGGTCTCGGCGGGACAGGGGCTATGCTCGGGCCCATGCCCATCGATTCCAAGCTCCTTCGCGGTACCCCGTTGAGCCTCCCTGGCCTTCTCCTCGTCGGGGTCCTTGCGGCTCCGCTCTGGGCGCAGGCTCCCCCGAGACCGAACGTCGTGGTCATCGTCACTGATGACCAGGGCTGGGGTGACATCGGCTACCACAACCCGGCGGTCTACTCCCCGCGGTTGGATGCACTGGCGGCCAGCGGGGTGCGGTTCAGCCAGCACTATGTGATGCCCCAGTGCACGCCGACCCGCGTGGCCCTGATGACGGGTCGCTATCCATCTCGCTTCGGCCCCCAGGCGCAGCAAGCCAACAATGCCCCGGCGTTCCCGCTCGGGACGCCCACCCTGGCCACCGTCCTCAAGGCAGCGGGGTACTCGACCCACCTCGTGGGGAAGTGGCACCTGGGCTCCTCGAAGGAACACGGACCCAACGCCCACGGCTTCGACGCGAGCTACGGTTCCCTGGCGGGGGCCTGCGGGATGTACGACCATCGCTACCGGGCGGGCAAGTTCGCAGAGACGTGGCACCGGGACGGGGAGGTGATCCCCGGGTGGGAGAACGGCGTTCACACCTCCGACCTCTTGGCCGCGGAGGCGGTCCGGGTGATCGAGGCGGAGCGGGATGGGCCGTTCTTCCTCTACCTCGCCTTCCAGGCGGTGCACACGCCCCTGGACGAGCGCGGTCGGTTCGTGGATCGCCCAACCCAGCTGGACCCGGAGGACCCCACGCGGTGGCTCGACGAGGAAGAGATCCCCTGGTTCCACGACCCCGAGGGGCTGATCCAGCAGGAGCGGGACCCGGAGAAGCGCCTCCTGCTCGCCGCGATCCACCACATGGACCACGCCGTGGGGGTGGTCGTGGACGCGTTGGAGCGCACCGGGCAGTCGGGGGAGACCCTGGTCCTTTTCACCTCGGACAACGGCCCCCAGGGCAGCTGGCCAGGCAACGCCTACCCGGATGATCTGAAGCTCACCGACTTCAACCAGCCGATCCCCATGCGCGGGAAGAAGACGGACACCTACGAGGGAGGGATCCGGGTCCCTGGGTTCGCGGTGTGGCCGGGACAGATCGAGAGCCGCGCGGAGGCCAGGCCTGTGCACGTGGTGGACTGGATGCCGACGCTCGCGACCGTCGCGGGCGGCAGCGCCCCCTCACCGACCGATGGCTGCGACCTCTCCGAACTCCTGCTCGAGGGCCGCGTGCCGGAGGCGCTGGAGTCGCGCGAGCTCTACTGGGTGTGGAGCTCGTCGAGCAACCGGCGGGCGCTGCGCCACGGGGACTGGAAGATCGTCCGCTACGGGAAGAAGGAGCCTCGCGGCCCCGAGGACTGGCAGCTGTTTCACCTCGGGAGGGACCCCGAGGAGCAGCGGGACCTCGGCGCCGAGGAGCCCGGGAAGAGGGCTGAGCTGCACCGTCGCTACCTGGAGCAGCGTGCCCGTGACCGCCGCAAGACATCGGGCGAGGCCAAGGGGACCTGACACTGGAAGTGGGGAGGGGCCGCGGCGGATCACTCCGTCGCGGCCCCTCCCCGAGGCATGGCTCGGGCGCCAGTTCCGCCGTTCAGCGGGCCGGGCGAGGTGGCAGGCGGATCAGCGGAGGGTCAAGCCGACCGCGTCCGTCATGTTCGAGGTGACCACTCCGCCGACGCCGTCGCGGAACCAACCCTGGAAGTACCAGGTCTCACCGCACTGGGCAGAGACGTTGCCGGTCGGCTGGGGCAGCGAGCGGAGGTCCGCGGCCACGGTGAAGGTCCCGCTGGGTCCGGAGTTGCCGATGACGCTACCGACGCCCCGGCCGATGCTGCCGGCGAGGCAGAGGAAGCCCTCGGAGTTCCCGGGATACGAGATCGCCTCGGACTGGCTCGCGAGAAGGAAGACGAAGGTGTCGGCCGGCATTCCAGCGCAGCTGAGGGTCAGGTCGTTACGTACGACGAGGTCGGAGCCGATGGCGTGGATCGACGCGGAGAGCCCGCTGGAGTTGGGCTCGCTCCGACCGCAGATGGAATCCCCGAGGAAGGTGGTCGAGTACACCGGGTCGAGGATCAGGTGGGTGTTGGGGAACCCGATGGCCGCGAGGTCGGTGGGCTCGGCCAGGCCGCAGCTCGCGGAGGCGATGTAGGAGGGGGCCGTCTGCCCGAGGCCGTTCGACCCAGGGAAGTAGACGTACTCCTCCGTCGCGGCGGTGGTCTTGGCCACCTCGACGACGAGGTCGTAGCCGATCGTCATGACCCTGGGGGAGTCGAAGCGGGTCGTGATGATCTGATCCGTGCCATCCGGCACGATCTCCTCAAGCTCGGTGAGCAGGCTCATGTTGCCGTAGCTGAGGCTCGCTCCCGCGGGGATCGAGTAGGCCCGCAGGGTGATGGGCTGACCCAGGCCGTCGGGGCTCGCGGCGGTCTCGACGGCGAACGTGACGCCCTCGACGACGATGGCGCTGGTGACGCTGCATTCGGCCGAGGGGCTGTAGCGGCGGAGCCACTGGTTGTCGGTGGCGAAGCTCGAGGGGGGGCCCGTGGTGCAGGCAACGCCGCCCGCTTCGATGGTCTGGTTATCGAAGCTCTGGGTGCAGGTCGGCGCGGGGGCCGTGGTGGCTCCGGTGATGCGGAAGGCATCCAGCGAGCCGA
Organism: uncultured bacterium; assembly: GCA_938075305.1. Taxonomy (GTDB): domain Bacteria; phylum Planctomycetota; class UBA1135; order UBA1135; genus Saltatorellus. The sequence goes on along the minus strand of CALJGV010000012.1, from coordinate 50,354 downwards.
CATCCGCGATCTCCCAGTCGTAGATCTGGAGTTCGTAGCTTCCGCCGGCGATCACCGGGATGTCGCACATGGGGGTATCGAAGACGTTGCCTGCGCCCTGCACCCACTGGCCCATGGGGTGGGCGAAGAAGAACTGCGGGTAGGCGCCCGGAATCATGCTGGAGCCAGCGTTGCAGGGGCTGTTGCCATCCACCGGCCACTCGTACTCGCCGTCCGCAGCGATGGCGTAGTCGCCCGAGAAGTCGCAGCCGGTCCCGAAGGCGGTCGGGTTCAAGTAGTTCACGCGGTTCACCAGGATGTGCCCGACGCCGTTGGGGTCGAAGAGCACGATCTGGAGGTCCCCAACCCAGGTGTGGTCGAGACCGTCCAGGTGGATCCGGTCGATCGTGGTCGCGTCGGCCGGCAGGACCACCGTGCTGGAGAGGAACCCGCCAGCGGTCGGGAGCGTTGTCGGGAAGGTCCCGAGAGCGCCGCCGGTGTTGTCGGGGATCGGGCCGCCGGGCGCGACGACGCTGTATTGAGCCGCAGCGGGTCCAGCAAGGGCGACCGCGAGGGCCGCGAGGAGGGCAGTTTGGTTCATGGCAGCAAAGGGGTTGGCAGGTGTCGACCGCGCCTTGGCGATCGGTCGGCTGGTGTTGGTGGGGTCTGGTGGGCTTGGTGGCCGGCAGTGGCCGCTCGAAGCCTCACCATGGGCGCACCCTAGTCAGGGAAAACCCCCATTGGAAGGATGAAGTCGGGGTTAACCCTTAGAAATGTTGCCGCGGCGTGTTGGGGGGGCGCCTGCCCCATCCGGGCCGCTTCCTTGGGGTGAAACGCGGACGGACGGCGGACATATTCAGGGGGCCCGTCGGGCCACGGGGCGGTGGGCCGCGCCCCGAAGTGGACCGGGATGAGCTCGGTCGGGTCTCAGTTTTGGGGCCGAGTCGTGGGGCGGCGCTCTGGTTCGGCGCGGGGGGCTCAGTCCCGGGTGGCCAGAGTCCGACAAGTCCATAAGGGGCCCGTCACGGCAGCCCCAGCCTGCCATGACCTCGAGCCAGCCCGTTTCAACGACCTCCGCCTCGGGAGCGACGGAGCTCCGTCGACGCCTGGGGGCGGGACGCTCTGGGCAGGTCTTCGAGGAGGTCACGGCTGACGGGCGCTCGCTCGCCTGCAAGGTGTTCCTCCCCGACCGCGCGAGCAGCCTCGTCAATCAGCTTCTCACGGGGGCGGTGAACCCTTACCGCTGGAACCGGCACGCCGTGGATTGCGCCGTGCTTCGGCGACGGATCCTCGCGCCGTTGGTGCAGTGCTGGTTCGGCGGAGAGCTCCGCCTACCGGAGACCGAGGGCTCCCGGTGGGTCGCCGAACACCGCGCCTTCGAGCTCAGGGCCGAGCGCGTGAACGGGCGGCACACTCAGCTGCGGCACGCCCTCGGCGCAGGCGACTCGGACGAGGTATCCGAGCTCGTCCAGCGCTTCATGCGTCCGCTCCAGCACTACCTGGCAGAGAGCGGCTTCGATGGGCTCCTTTGGCAGGCAGGGAAGGGCAACCCCGTCGCGGCTGCCAACTACATGCGTGACCTCTCCGGAGGCGCCGCGAGGTGGGTGTGGATCGACGCCGAGTCCGGTGTGCCTGCGCTGTTCCCCATGGCCGCCTGGACTCTGGCGACCACCTACCTCCCGCTCTGCGTGAAGCACCGTCGGTGGCTGTTCGACGATGTGGACGTGGCCAGGCTCGAGCGGTACGTGGAGCGAAACGCGGCGGAACTCGGTGCGGCGGTTGGGGCCGCGGCGGTCAAGGCGCTGCGCGCGGACGTCGCGGCGCTGGACAATGCCCAGTGGGAGTGGCGCGCCCTCGGGCGTCATGAACGCGGGGTGGAGTCCCACCTGGTCACCGGCAAGCTCTCCGCCGACGCGGCGGCGTACTTCCGGGGTCGGCCCCTGAGGTGGACGGCGCACCTGGCGCGCCGGGCGGTCGGGTCCATGCTCAGGCAGTTCGGCTCCCGGTGCAGTTCGGCCTGGTCGCGGATCAGCCTCCATGGGAGCCTGCGGGCCCTCGCGTCCTACGGGACCTTCTTCGCTTCGAGGTCCAGACGCCGCCGGTGGGCGAGTCATCATGTACGGCGGCGGATCCTCGACTGGCGCCGACGCGGAATGCTCTCCCCGGAGACCGCCGCGGCGGTTCGCGCCTCCATGAACACGGACGTTGCCTCGGAGTACGTGGCGGACTTCGGTGTCCATCTCGCGATCAAGCCGGCCGTCAAGGTCCTGACGTGGCTGGTCCTGCCGCTCCTGGCCCTGAGTGGGTTGGCCGACCACTGGACCCTGGTGGGACTCCTAGCCTTCAGCGGGGCCCTCGGGCGCACCGTATACACCGGGGGCCGGACGCTCCAGGCAGCCCTCGGTCGCCGTCCCTGCCCCTGGGTTGCCCTCGGCGTCGGCGCCCTGCCCGTCATCGGCAACGCGGCGTTCCCCATTCAGCTCCTCGCGGCCACCCGCGGGCCGCGCGGCCTGGTCGCTCGCTTCCTCGTCCATGATCTCCTCTCGGGCCTGGGCCGTCGGCTCCCCATCTGGGGCGGAGCCGACACCCTTGCGGAGCACACCTTCAACCACTTGGCGGGCTGGCTCTGCGGCGGTCGCGCTCGTGTCGCGGTGCGGCCCCTGCACGGGGCCGCCTCTTCGCCCGGGCGCCCGGGCTCCCAGGGCGCGGCCGCTGACGCACTCGATCGGGCGCCTTCCCTCGTCCGCCTGAGCCCCGGAGCCTCCGCGCGGAAGGCGGAAGAGTCAAAGCCGCTGCGCTGATTGGCGCGGCCTGCTCCCCGGTCGTGGCGCGCCGCCAGGGGGCGCGTGGGCCGGGGCCGAAAGAGGGGACCTCACGCTTCACGGCGTGATCTTCCGAACTCCTGTCCATGGGGCTTCCCCCGGGCACCCCCTGGGGGTAGCGTGCCACGATGCTAGAAGGGAAGACAGTGCTAGTCACCGGCGGCACCGGGTCCTTTGGCCACGCATTCGTGCCCATGACCCTGGAGCGCTTCAAGCCGAAGAAGCTCATCATCTACTCGCGGGATGAGATGAAGCAGTGGGACATGGCGAAGCGCTTCGAGGGCAACAGCGCCCTGCGCTTCTTCATCGGCGATGTCCGCGACCGCGATCGGCTCTACCGCGCGCTGGATGGCGTGGACTACGTTGTGCACGCCGCCGCGACCAAGATCGTGCCAACCGCGGAGTACAACCCCTTCGAGTGCGTCAAGACCAACATCAACGGCGCCATGAACCTGATCGATGCGTGCATCGACAGCGGCGTCAAGCGGGTGGTCGCGCTCTCCACGGACAAGGCGAGCAGCCCGGTGAACCTCTACGGGGCGACCAAGCTCGCGTCGGACAAGCTCTTCATCGCCGGCAACTCGTACTCAGGGGAGCACGAGACGCGCTTCGCCGTGGTGCGCTATGGCAACGTCATGGGGTCGCGAGGCTCGGTGATCCCCTTTTTCATGTCGATCAAGGATCAGGGCAAGCTCCCGATCACGGACCCGCGCATGACGCGCTTCATGATCTCCCTCCAGGAGGGCGTGGAGCTGGTCTATACGGCGCTCGAGGACATGGTGGGAGGAGAGATCTACGTGAAGAAGATCCCCTCCATGCGGATGGAGGACCTCGCCACGGCGGTCGCGCCGGAGGCCGAGCAGCACATCATCGGGATCCGGCCCGGAGAGAAGCTGCACGAGCAGATGATCAGCGCCGAGGATTCCCTCTCCACGTACGAGTACCAGGACTACTACAAGATCCTCCCGGCTATCCACAACTGGTCGACCGATGCGGGTCGCATCAAGGACGGTCAGAAGGTGCCCGAGGGCTTCACCTACTCGAGTGAGACCAACGAGGACTGGATGTCCAGCGACGCACTCCGCGCCTGGATCGAAGCGAACCGCGAGAAGATCGGCGCGATCTGATTCGCGCTCCCATGGGTTCGATTGCCAGCATGCCCGCCCGCCGAGGTCCGTTCGAGGCGCCGCCCGCGGCGATCGCTGGGCGGTGAGGATCGCGGTCATCCCCGCCCGCGGGGGCAGCAAGCGGATCCCCCGCAAGAACGTGCGGGCGTTCTGCGGGAAGCCCATGATCGCCTGGTCCATCGAGGCGGCTGCCTCGGCGGGCTGCTTTGACCGGATCGTCGTCTCCACGGACGACGACGGCATCGCCAGCGCGGCGCGGGCACACGGAGCCGAGGTGCCCTTCGAGCGCCCCGCCGAGCTATCGGGCGACCGCACGCCGACCATCCCTGTCATCGCCCACGCGGCCGACGCCTGCGGCCTCCAGGACGGGGACCTTGTGTGCGCCCTCTACGCGACGGCTCCCTTCGTCCAACCGGAGGACCTGCGGAGGGGCCTCGCGGCCATGGAGCAGGAGGACTGCGCCTACGCGCTCTCGGTCACCACCTTCCCCTTTCCGATCCAGCGGGCGGTGCGCCGGGACGGCGCCGGTCGGCTGGAGATGTTCGAGCCGGCGCAGGCTGGGGCGCGCTCCCAGGACCTGGAGGAGGCCTGGCACGATGCCGGGCAGTTCTACTGGGGCACGGCGGCCGCCTGGCGAGCGGCGACACCCATCTTCGCGCCCTCCTCGTTCGGGGTCTCGATCCCGAGGGCGCGCGTGCAGGACATCGACACGCCGGAGGACTGGGCGCGCGCGGAGCTCATGTTCCGCCTGCTGCGCGAGGGCGCGGAGGGGGAGGCGTGACGGGGGACGGCGGAGCGCGCCGGCGGGCGCGGAATGCGGGGACGTTGCGCCCCATGGAGGAGGCCGACCTCGAGCGGGTCCTCGCCTGGCGTAACCACCCGCAGGTTCGTCGCTGGATGTACACCACCCACGAGATCGGGCCAGAGGAACACCGGAGGTGGTTCGAGGCGTCCGCCGGGGACCCGCAGCGGCACCTCCTCGTCTATGAGCTCGACGGTCAAGCCTGCGGCTTCGTCAACGTGACGGTGGACGTTGCGACAGGCGTTGCAGGCGCGTCCGCCACCTGGGGCTTCTACCTCGCTCCGGATGCGCCGAGGGGCTCCGGCCGCGGCCTCGGCGAGGCGGCCATCGACCACGCCTTCGGGACCATGGCCCTGGAGGAGCTCCGCGGCGAAGCGCTTGCGAGCAACGCAAACTCCATCGCCTTCCACAGGCGGTTGGGCTTCGAGGCGTCGGGGTCGCCGGGCGGGGAGCGACGGGAGCAGGACAGCGAGCCTGTGAACGTGGCATGCTTCAAGCTCGGCCGGGAGGCCTGGCTCGCCCGCCGCAGGGAGAACGAGACTCGCCCATGAACCCCTCTAAATTGACCATCGCGGGCCGAGTGATCGGGCCCGACCAGCCGCCGTACGTCATCGCGGAGATGTCCGCGAACCACAACGGCAGCCTCGAGAACGCCAAGCGGATCATCGAGGAGGCCCACGCCCGCGGGGCAGACGCGGTGAAGCTCCAGACGTACCGCCCTGACACCATCACGCTCGACGGTGACTCCGAGGAGTTCTGGATCCGTGGCGGCCTCTGGGACGGTAAGAGCCTCTACCAGCTCTACGAGGAAGCGCACATGCCCTGGGAGTGGCACGCGCCTCTCTTCGAGCACGCTCGAAAGGTCGGGATCACGATCTTCTCGAGCCCCTTCGACGAGACGGCGATCGAGCTCCTCGAGGGGCTCGACGCCCCCGCCTACAAGATCGCGTCCTTCGAGGCCGTGGACACGCCGCTCATTCGCCGCGCCGCGGCCACGGGGAAGCCGCTGATCATTTCCACCGGCATGGCCGACGATGAGGAGATCGGGGAGGCGGTGGCCGCCGCACGGGGGGCGGGCTGCGAGCAGCTCGCGCTCCTCCACTGCGTCAGCGGCTACCCCGCGCCGGCCGGGGATTACAACCTGCGCACCCTGGCCGATATGGGGCGTCGGTTTGACGCGCTGGTTGGGCTCTCGGACCACACCCTGGACAACACGACCGCCGTGGCGTCGGTGGCGCTGGGGGCGGCGATCATCGAGAAGCACTTCACGCTCGACCGGACCAACGGGGGACCTGACGACTCCTTCTCGCTGGAGCCGGACGGCCTCGAGGATCTCTGCACCGGCGCCCGTACCGCCTGGGAGGCGCTGGGGGCCGTGGACTATGGCCGGAAGTCAAGTGAGCAGGGCAACCTCCAGTTCCGCCGGTCGCTGTACTGGGTTCAGGACCTCGAAGCGGGGGCCGACGTGACACCGGAGGCGATCCGGAGCGTCCGGCCAGGCTACGGGCTGGCACCCAAGCATCTCGACCGCCTGATTGGCCGTCGGCTGGCGCGCGCGGTGCGTGCGGCGACCGCGACCGCGGAGGCGGACTTCCTCCCGTGAGCACGGTGCGTGCGCACAAGCTGGAAAGGCGGAGGCCGCCGCGGTGAGCGAACGCCAGGCTGATCTCGGCGAACCGGCCCTCGACGTCGCCGTCGCTTCCCCGTCCGCCCTGCACGGCGTCCAGGGGTGGTTGGTGCGCCAGGCGGTCAAGGGCTGGCTCCCTCTGCGTCGCTTCTGGCCCCCCGCCGAGCGGAGCGCCGAGGGCCGGCGGGGGCGGCTCTCCATCGAGCTGGTGAGCCACTGCTGGAACTACTCCCACCTGCTCGAGTGCCAGCTCGGCAGCCTGGTGGCGGCGCCTCCGCGGGACGTGGACGTGACCATGACCGTGTACCACAGCCAGGAGGATGCGAGGACAGTCGAGCTCCTGGAGCTGGTCTCCCGGCGGGATGTCCCCGGGGTGCGCTGGGACTGGCGGGCTCTGCCGCGGGAGCAGCTCTTTCGGCGGTCCATTGGCAGGAACCACGCAGCGCTCGCCACCGAGGCGGACTGGATCTGGTTCACCGACTGCGACGTCCTCTTCACCCAGGGGTGCCTGGATGCGCTCGGCGCGGCGCTGCAGGGGCGGACGGACCCCCTGGTCTACCCATCGGTGGAGCTGCTCACGTCGCTGCTCACCGATGACGCTGTACGCGGGACCGAGGCCCCGGCTCTGCGTGATGTGGCGCAGAGCTTCGAGTTCGTGGAGGTCCCTGTGACCCGCGCCAAGGGGCCGCTGCAGATCACCCACGGTGATGTGGCGCGGGCCAACGGGTATTGCCGTGACATCTCGGCCTACCAGCGGGCCGAGCCAGCGTTCGCGAAGTGCCACGAGGACACGGCGTTTAGATGGCTCCTCGGCACCCAGGGCGTCGGCGTGCCGGTCCCGGGCCTGGCGCGTATCCGGCACCTTGCGAAGGGGCGTTACGGCGAGGCTGGGGCGATCCGGCGGACCGTGCGGCGGCTCCAGGAGCGGCTGCGCCACCCCGGCTGACCACCCGGGTCTGTGCTCAGGCGGGGGCGGCCAGGGTGCTCGGGTTCGCGCCCTTGCACTCGCGCTGCATCATCTGGGTGAGGGCCTGGGCGTACCGGTCCACGCACTCCTCGAAATCCAGGGTCGAATCGCGCAGGTAGACGGGGTCGACGATCCCATGGTGGCTCGCGGACTGAATCGCGAGGAGGAAGCGCCGGAGGTCCGCGTGGGTGGCGTTCTCGAAGGTGCCGTCCTCGATCGCCCTGAGCTCGCGGGCGAGCTCTTCGGGGTCATCCACCGTGATCACCCCCGGCCCTCCCCGGAAGAAGGCGCGCCCGAAGGCGAGCGCGGGCTTACCCCGAAAGAGAGCTTCCCAACCCGCTGTGCCTGTGATGGTGGCCACGGCCTGGCAGCGTTCGATGAGGTCGAAGGTGCTCTCCCCCTTGGAGACCAGGTGGACGGCGTCCATGCTCCCCAGCTGCTCGTAGAAGCCACGGTCTCGCTTGGCGAGGCGCTGGGCGGGGTTCTCCTTTACGGCGACCTTCCAGCCGGGAGGCAGAGCCCGCACGAGGGTCTCGATGGCGAGGTTTTGATCCCCATAGACCCCGCCCATGGGAGAGGTGGTCGCCTCCGGTTGCAGGTGCAGCGGGAAGTACACGAACCGCTCCTTCGCTTGTGGCGCATCTCGACGGGCCCGAAGGTACGAGAGCCCGTTTTGGATGGTCCGGTGGACGCGGAGGCGGTCATCTCCCCGGAAGAACCTCTTCGACCTTTGATAGACGCGCTTGCGCCAGGTGAGGTCCGCTACGCCCATGTAGAAGGGCTTGTGCTCCGCGGTCCGGCGCTCGAACTCCGCCTGGAGGTGAGGTTCCAGCTCCTCGGATGAGCCGGGCGTGGGCTCCCGCTTGAGCAGGGAGCGGTAGGCCGTCTGGATGGGCTCGAAGAGCTGCTCGATGGACTCGGAGATCACGAAGGTCTCCTTCACCTGCGTCTGGGCGAGGAAGAGGACGTCCAGGCCCATGGCGGTGCCCACCGAGTGGAGGATGTACGGGAAGGGGTGGTGGGGGATCTCAGAGAAAATCACCCGCTGGTAGCCGCCTTCGCGCAACAACCCGTAGGCCCAGGCGACGTGCTCCTTGTAGAGCGTCCGTCGCTTCTCGTAGGACTGGCCGGTACTGGCCCCACGGAAGATGCGCTCGTACATCCGGAGGGCGGCGACCTCGTTGGGTAGGAGCTGGCGCAGGAGTTCGGCGCCGGGGAACCCGTCGTGTGGGTTGGAGAGAAACGTGCAGGCCCGGAAGCCGTGGCGCGCGGAGAGGAACCAGTCCGCCTCGTCCCCGAGGAAGTTGGTTCGGGAGATCAGGCCGACACGCTGCGGGCGGTTCGCCTTCAGCGCCGCGCGGAGGGCGGCCTGATTGAGCGGTCGCCGGAAGCCAAAGAACAGGGTGGGTGCGACCTCACGCATCGGTCTCTCTCTCCCCCGCACCCGGGCTGGTGAGGCCGTTGAGCACGGCCGCCGCACACGCTTCCATCGAGCCTTGTTCGCCCACCTCGGAGTCGCGGAGGTAGAGCGAGTCGCAGGCGCCCTTATAGGAGACCGCCTGAAGGGCGGCCAGGAACTCGAGGCATGACTCCTCCGTCGGCGCCTGATCCTCGCCGCGCTCGATCGCCGCCAGCGTGCTCTGCGCGTCCTCCACGGATCGGATGCGGGTCGCTCCGACGGCGGCCTCATAGAAGCCGGGACCGAACAGCAGGCCGGGGCGGCCCAGGCACAGGGCCTCCCAGCCGGCGGTGCCCGTGACCGTGGCGACCGCCCGAGCCTGGACAGTCAGGGCGAAGCTGTCCGTCCGTCGACCGACCAGCCGCACGGAGTCGTGGGCGGCGAGGGTGCGGTAGAAATGCCCGCTTCGCTTCTGGAAGCGCTGCTTGGGGTTCTCCTTGATCACCAACAGCCAGCCCGGCGGCAGCGCCCGGACCAACGTCTCGATCACGATGGACTGATCCGCGTAGATGCCCCCCAGCGGGAGCGTCGTGGCCTCTGGTTGGAGGTGAAGGGGGAGGTAGACGAAGGGAGCGTCTTCTCCGGGCAGGGCACCCCGCCGGCGACGGGCGGAGCGATAGGCCATCGCGGTGGGGATGGACCGAATGAGGCCGCGGGACAAGCGGCGCTGCGCGGCGTGAAGGCGCTGGGACCAGGGCGTCCCCCTGCGGGTCATGTAGAACGGCTGGGTGCGCTGCACGCGCCGCTGGAGCTCGACCTCCATACGCTCGTCCAGGGGCGGCAGAGGCGTGGGGTCTGCCAGGCGCGATCGGGTCGCCGCGTGGGGGTCCTCGATGGAGCTCGCGACGATGAAGGTGTCGCGGACCTGGAGCTGCATCAGGTACCGCGCCTCGATTCCCATGGCTTGCGCCACCTCGAACAGGACGAATTGGAACCCGAAGTGAGGGATGTTGCAGTGGAGCAGTCGCTCGACCCTGTGGTGAGCCAGGAAGCCGTAGGCATAGGTGGCCCATTGCAGCCACGTCCTCTTGCGGGACTCGTGCCCACGGCCCGCACGTGACCTTCGCCAGGTGCGGTCCATCAGCTTCATGGCCACGGCCTCGGCGGGCTGCAGCTTTCGCCAGAGGGTGGCGCTCGGGATGGGCCAGTGTCTCGAGCTCCTCCAGTCAAGGTCCCTGAAGCCACGGGTATCGTGCAGGAACGTGTCCGCGCGGTCTCCCAGGAAGTTCGTCCGGGAGACCAGCCCCAGGAACGGGGGCGCCGCGCGGCGGCCGACGAGCTCGTCGAGGGCGGCCCGGACGGCGCACTGGTTGAGCTCGGTATGAAAGCCCACGAGGACTGTGCGCGGTGCCCGCCCGGTCATTGACGTAACGTCGCATGATGGCCCCCCGAATGCAAAGCGGGCGGGGGCAATCGGAGGGTGTGTTTCGCGCCCCCTGGACCCCGCCGGGGTCGTGTCCGGGGAGCGGCTATGATCCATCCGATGATCGGGATCCTCTTTTCGAGATGCTGCGCGGGCGGGCTGCTCGGGCTCCTGCTCACCCCCGTGGTGGGGGGGTGCGGAGAGCGTGCGGGGGTGGGTCCGGTGGAGGTGGTGCGGGGAGAGGGGGCGGGCTCGTGGGTGGACCCACTGCCGGTGAACCGCGGCCCCGCGACGGTGTGGGTCTTCCTGACGGTGGACTGCCCGATCGCGAACGCCTACGCCCCCGAGCTCCGCGAGATTGGCGGCCGCTGCCGCGACCTCGGGGTGGGGGTCTTCCTGGTGCACGTCGATCCAGGCGTGACCGCCGAGGACGCCGTGGCCCACGCGCGGCGATACGCCCTCGAGGGATCGGTGGTCCTCGACGGAGAGCACCGGCTGGTGGCCCACGTCGGAGCAACCCGGACCCCGGAGGCGGCGGTGTTCGACTCCGCGGGCGAGCTCCGGTACCTGGGCCGGATCGACGACCGCTTCCCTGCGCTGGGAGCTCGACGGGCGACGGTCTCGCGCCATGAGCTGCGCGAGGCGATCGAGGCGGTGGCCACGGGGGCTGGGGCCGTGCCTCCCGCGGCTCCCGCCGTGGGGTGCGAGATCGAGGAGCTGGCGCCTTGAGCTGCCGGCGTACGCTGGGGCTCGGAGCCCTCTCTCTACTGGCCGCCTGTCAGGCCGAGGCCGAGGTGGAGACCTGGTCTGGTGGCATCGCAGAGCTCGTCCATCGGCATTGCTCGACCTGCCACCGGCCGGGGCAGCCTGCACCCTTCAGCCTGCTGACGTACGAGGACGCCTGGCGCAAGCGGCGGCAGATCGTGAGGGTCACGTCGAGCGGCTACATGCCGCCGTGGCTCCCGGTCCATGGGGACTTCGTTGGGGCGCGGGGCCTCAGCGACCTCGAGGTGGCGCGACTCGCGGCCTGGGTGGAGGGCGGCGCCTGGCGTGGCGATCCCGCTGAGGAGCCGGCGCCGCCGGTCTTCGGGTCGGGTTGGCAGCTCGGTGAGCCGGACCTGGTCCTGACCGCCGATGACTGGATCGAGGTGCCGGCCGCCGGCCCCGACCTCTTCCGCAACCTCGTGCTGCCGGCGCCCTCCGGCGGGCTCCGCTTCGTGGACGCCGTGGAGATCCGTCCGGGCAACGCCAGTTGCCACCACGCGGTGCTCCAGCTGGACGGGACTCGGGACGCGCGACGAAGGGATGAGGTGGATCCTGGCCCGGGATTCGGCGGGATGGAGATGGGGCTCTCACGTCCGCCGGACGGGCACTTCCTGGGCTGGACCCCGGGCAAAGCGGTCCGGCGGAGCGGGCCGGGTCGGGCGTGGCGCCTCTGGCCGGGGAACGATCTCGTCCTCCAACTGCACCTGACGCCCACCGGGAAGCCGGAGCGCGTCCGCCCGGTCGTCGGGCTGTACCTCACCGAGGTTCCGCCGGACGAGACCCCCTTCGCCCTGGTGATGCGCTCGGAGCGCATCGACATTCCGGCGGGTGCGGCGGACTTCAAAGCCGAGGACCACGTGGTCCTACCCGTGGCCACGGAGCTGCGCGCGGTGTACCCGCACGCCCACTACCTCTGCACCCACATGGTGTCCTGGGCGACGCCCCCCGACGGCGAGCGGCTCACCCTCTTCGAGATCGACCGCTGGGACTTCGACTGGCAGGACGACTACCACTTCCGCACTCCCGTGCGGCTCCCGGCGGGCACGCGCGTGGAGTTCGAGTACACCTACGACAACTCCGCGGCGAACCCGCACAACCCGTCCTCGCCGCCGCGTCGGGTGGGCTACGGCCTGGAGTCGACCGACGAGATGGCGACCCTCTCCCTGACCCTCGTGGCGGACCAGCCAGATGAGCGACCGTTCCTGCCCTGGGCCATGGCGCGGCGGGACGAGGAGCGGAACCCGAACGACCCGGGCACCTGGGTGAACCTCGCGGTGGCGGTGCGGCCGCTTCCGGCGCCGCGGGGTGAGGAGTTCGCGGGCCTTGCGCGTGGACTGGCGGCAGAGTACGCGAGTCGCGCGCTGGCGCTCAGTCCGGGTCGGCCGGACGCGCTGAGGGAGCTCGGAATCTCTCTCCTGGAGCTCGGCCATGGAGAACGCGCGGAGGCGCTCCTCCGGCAGGCTCTGGAGGGAGACGGCGAAGAGATCGCGCGCCTGCACCTCGGGGAGTACCTCGCCCGGAGCGGCCGTACGGGGGAGGCGATCGAGGAGTTCGAGCGTGCCTTGCAGACGTTCCCCAATCACGCGACTCTCCGGAACAACCTGGCCACCGCCCTCTTCATCGACGATCGGCTGGGGGATGCCGTGGGGCACTACCGCGTCGCAGTCCGACTGGACCCGGGGTACTTCAACGCCTGGTTCAACCTGGGCCGGGCCCTGGGGGCGTTGGGGCGTCTCGAGGAGGCCAGAGCGGCCCTGTCCACGGCGGGCGTCCTCCGGCCGGGATCCGCTGAGGTGATCGGCGCCATCAACGCCCTGGGGGGCGGCTGAGGTCCAAATCGGTGCCCTGTGGGCGCCCCGTTCGGGGACCGTTGAGCCCCTCCGGCGGTTGGCAAAAGGCGGGGGACCCTGTGGGTCGATGTCCACAGCGTCATGGCTCGTGCTCCCAGGACTCGCCTGCCCTTCAAGGGCCCCATTCTCGTCTACGGACTCTTCGTGCTCGGGATGGCCTCCGTCTCAAGGTTTGTGGAACGGTACTCTCCCGTCCTCCAGGGCGTCACCGGGGTGCAGGGATCGGACGTGCAGGTCGAACTGGAAGAGGGGGCGGTCCCCTCACTGGACCTCGGAGGCGCGGCCGACCTGGAGGCCCAGCTCGCGCCGTTCATGCCCCTCGCTGGACTGCCGCTCCCCCAAGGGGCCCTGGCTGAGGCCGGAGCCGCGGGGCCGATCGCTGATGCGCTTGGCCAGGGCGGCGCGCGCTTCAATCCCCACGGTGGGCAGGGGGGGGCCGGGTGGACGTTCCTCATGACCGCCGAGCAGCGCCGGGCGCACCGGGGGCCCTCCGCATCCCACGCTCCGCTGGAGGTGGGGGTCCGCTCGGCGTCCATCGGCGCGGTGGGGCATGGCGCCCCACCGAGCGCCCGGCCGTTCAGCATCGAGTTTCAGCTGATCGACGGGGCGGGGTGCCCCGTGGATGCACAGGCCGTACGCGTCACTCAGCAGGGCTCAGACGGCGAGTTTCACCCGAGCGCCTACCCCTCGGTCGAGGGGGGCGGGAGCTGGACCGCGGGCAGCCCGGCGCTGACGCCGGGGTGCTGTGCGCTGTTCCTCTTCGACGTCACCGCCGCGGATGGCACCCTTCGGTCCGGCTCGACCATTGGCCAGGCGCCGCTTCGGGGCAGCCTGGTGCTGGGGACCGTCGAGCTCCACCGGGCCGGAGACTGAACTGTGGACCCGGTGTGAGTGGTCAGCGCCACGCCACGGCGAGCCGGCGCGCCCGCTCCCGCCCGGGTCCGTCGAGCACCTGACCATCCATGCTCTCCAGAAGCGCGGCGGCTCCCTCGTGACGGGCCATCGCGGCGAGCTCCAGCCACATGGCGGCCATGAGGGGATCGGGCCCCAGGGGGCCCCGCTCCTCCAACAGCACGCGGCCTAGATTGAAGCGCGCCTGGTGGTTTCGGCCCTCCGCAGCCCTCCGGTAAGCCCGGATAGCCTCGGGGAAGTTGACCTCGCAACCGAGGCCCATCTCCAGCATCCAGCCGAGGTGGTCAAGGGCCTCGGGGTCGCCGGCTTCTGCGGCGGCGCGGAACCAGCGCAGGGCCACACCCGGGTCGCGGTCCACGCCGCGGCCCTCCCGGTACCGCACGCCGAGTCGGATCATGGAGGCAATGCCACCGCCCTCGGCGCGTCGGAGGTCGAAGGCCAGGTCGGTCTCCCCTGGTTCCTGCCGAATCGCGCGCTCCCGCTCCTCGTTCTGGTAGAGCCGCACCATCTCCGCCGGCCAGGCAAAGCGCGGCGATGCCGACGGTCGATATCCCGCGAGGTGCCCCTCCCCAGCTCGGAGGCGAGGGTGCACGTATCGCCAGGCGTCCGCTCCGAAGACCTCCAGGCAGAGGGCGTAGAGGTCCGGGTCGTGGACCAGAAGCTCCTCGCGAGTGTCGACCTCGCCGTGGTCGTGGTCGTTGGTCCGGTTGGTGTCGAAGTAGCTCTGGACTCCCTCGGCCCAGTACTCCTGAGGATTGCTGGCGGCGTAGGTCCCCTCCCAACGACCGGCCTCCATGGCGTCCCGGTATGCGTCGGAGAGGCGTGATCCGAAGGTGGGCGTGGTCGTCGTAAGGCCCATGAGTTGGATGGCGTGGGCGAACTCGTGGATCAGGATGTTCTCGGCGGCGTAGGGGTCCCCGGGAAAGGCGAGGAGGTTCTCCTCGCCGCAGCTCACGGAGGGCCGCGACGGTGTGGGACCAAGACCCCTCGCGCGTCGGTCCCAGAAGCGGGCCGGCGCTAACCCGGCGTGCTCGGGGACGTCCGTGGTCCACTCGTCATGGGCCATGACGGTGAAGCGCACGCCGTTCTCTCCGAGGGCCTGCAAGATGTCCGGTCGCTCGCCGAGCATCTTCATGATCAGGAAGTGGGCCTCCCTGAGCGCGGCCGGGTGCACCCGGGCCGAGGCCACGACGGGCATGCCGCCGGCATCACACCATTGTCCGTAGAAGCCCGTCAGTCCGAACCGCTCTCGGACCGCGGTGGGCGGTGGCTGGATCGCAGGGCCCGCGTCCTGCGGGGCCGGGACGAGCGCGACTGGGAGCAGGCAGAGGGCGGCGTGGAGCATGGCGCCCATGGTAGCGGGACCCACCCGGGCCGCATGGCCGGGTGGGTCCCGCGTGAGGTTGGGTCATGTGCCACGGGGGCACCGACGCTCGTTCAGTTGAAGGTGACCTCGAGGCCGTCCGTGAAGTTGGAGGTGACCTGGCCGCCCACCGCATCGCGGAACCAGGCCTGGAAGCTCCAGGTTTCACCCGGCTGGACCTGGACGAGCCCCGTCGGGGTGGGCTGCTGGGACAGGTCGAGGGCGAGGGAGATCTCGCCCAGCGCGCCCGAGTTCTGAATCTGGCCCGGCCCCACGAAGCGCCCAACGGATCCGCCGAGGCAGAGCACGCCCTGACTTCCCCCGGGCTGACCAACCGTGTTCTGGGTCGTGCTGGTCAGGAAGAAACCAAAGGAGTTCTGGGGCAGATCCGTCGCGCTGATGGTCAGGTTGTTGTCCGCGACCGTGATGCTGCCGGAGGCGGTCATGGTCGCCGGGAATCCGCTCGAGTTGGGCACCGCGGGGCCGCAGAAGTTGACCCCCGTGCCGCCGCCCGCCGGGCAGGTGATGTTGTCGAGCTGGAAGTGCGCGGGGCCGGTGAAGGTCTCGGGGATGTTCCACTCGAAGGAGACCGTCACGGTCTGACCGATGAAGGCCGCGAGATCCACGCATCCGTTCATCGGGCCAGTATCGAGGACCGTGGTGTTGGCCGTGGCCGTCAGGATGTTGCTGGTCTGGAGCGCCGCGCCGGTGGAAGGGTTCCGTACGACCACGTCGAAGGTCCGGTCGAGCAGCGCCGCCCCGGTCAGCAGCATGTCCCAGCCCGCTCGGTAGTCGAAGCAGAGGGGCGTCAGGCCGGAGGTCACGGTGAGGTCCTGGGAGAGAGTGATGGTCCCAATGCCGCCGTCGAAGCCGTGGGTGAGGGCGAAGGCGCCCTCCGTCGGCGCGCTTGCAAAGAGGCCGAATCCTGGGCTCGTGCCCCCGCCGTTGACCTGGGCGGGGAGGAACGGCTGCGGGTTGTCCACCAGGGTCCAGCCCGCGAGGTCTCCCGTCTCGAAGCCGGGGTTCAGCACGCACCCGCTCGTCGGGGGCGCGCCCTCCGAGGCGACGATGGTGCCGAACCCGAAGGAGCCGGCGAAGCCGCCCACCCTCACGAGGTAGGTCTGCCCTGCGGTGACGGAGGTGAGGGCCACGGTGCTCTGTAGTCCGCAGGCATCATCGTTGCAATCCAGCGGGATGAGCCCGGCGCAGGTCCCCTCGAAGACCTCCAGGGCGGTGTCGTAGCTGGAGCCGCAGGTGGAGATGGTCACGCTGACCCCGCTGTTCGCCGGGGTGTAGCTGTACCACAGGTCCGGGGCGGTCGATGCTGCGCAAGGCCACGGCGTCGCGCTCAGGGTGGCGGCGGTGGTGTCAAAGGCAACGGGCGCCCCGTTCGTGAGGGCGACGGCCCCAGCGCATTCGTCGTTCTGCGCGAGCGCGGTGCCGGGGAGGGCGAAGGTGATCGTTGCAGCCAGGAGAGCTCTGTTCATCTTGGTCAGGCGGGTGGGGACGGTGTTACAGGAGTCTCTTTACCGTAGTGCCTCATGGTCATCGCTGCGGTTGGATCCGCCTGGCACGTCCTTCCTGGCCATGGATTGGACTCAAGCGCCTCAGGGCGGCGAGGTCAGAGGTCCAGGGTCCCGCGACCTCATCGGGCCTTCGCGATCTTCAGCTTGTCCAGCTTCGCCCGCTTCTTGACCGACTCCTCGCTC
Organism: uncultured bacterium; assembly: GCA_938075305.1. Classification (GTDB taxonomy): domain Bacteria; phylum Planctomycetota; class UBA1135; order UBA1135; genus Saltatorellus. The sequence continues at coordinate 33,609 of CALJGV010000012.1, read as the reverse complement.
CGTGTGAGTGCCTTGGCGATGGCCTTGAGGCTCATGCCCTTACCCGCGAACAGGCTCAGCTTCGCGATCTCCGAGGTTGTCCAGGGTTGGCGGTGCCGTTCGAAGTTCTGTCCCATGCAGGCGTGCGGTGAGGATGGATGGAGTTTCCCCGGCGCTCAGGGCGTGGAGAGGATATTGCAGGTGCGCGTCGTCGGGTCGAACCACAGTTCCGCGCGGCCCGACTCGAGGAGGGCGATCACCTGTTCGGACTTGCGTGCGGCGTCGGTGAGCTCGGTTCCATCTCGGGTGACCAATTCGGTCACGACGGCGCACAGGGCCTCAGGGCTGAGCTGGTCAAGGGGGATCGGGACACCGTCGCCGCGACCGGGGGGATCAGGGGTGGGCTCAGTCATCCGAGCTCACGGCCTCGGGGTAGAAGCGGGCGATCAGCTTGCGGACGCTCAGCACCTGGTCCCAAGAGTTGTGCTTGCGCTGGTACTTGTTGAAGACCTTGAGCTCTAGATCCTCGAGGTCTTCGAGGAGCGGCGGGTCATGATCGACCCATTCCTCATCGCCGGCGCAGTGCGAAGTGACCTTCCATTGCGCCCCGAAGAGCTGCGCCTCGACCTGTCGCTTGCGGCCGTCCTCGGTTCGCGTCTTCCAGGCGTAGAGGTTGCGGGTTCGCTTCGACATGGCCAACGAGCTTAACCGCTGGGAGGACGCGCTAGGGCGATCCTCGCATCCAGCATGAGAAGTTGGTGGGTGCACCCAAGGTGCGGACCGCCCGGGCTCACCGCGTCAGCTCGAACCAGTTGAAGTTCCACTCGTTCCCGAGCGCCTCGAAGGTCACAAGGTGTTCCCCGGCGGTCAGGCTTGTGGTCGACCCGTTGAGCGTCTCATAGGCCTGCCAATCCCCAGTGGCCGGCGCCTTAAGGCGGTCCACTTGCTTCCCGTCGAGGAAGACTGCGAATCCGTCGCTGCCCGATCTCGACGCGAGGCGATAGGTGAGCCGGTAGTCGCCGGGGGTGGTGACCTCGATCTTGAAGGTCACGGTGTCCCCCGGGTCGAAGTACCCGAGGTTGAACCCGCCGCCGTCGTCCCCACAGGTCTCGAGCTGGGCGCCTTCCATGGCGGTGAAGTCCTCTGCCTCGAGCCTGGCAGGCACCGAGACCGCGGGGAGGGGGGTGTGGACCGCTTCGCTTCGACCACTCTCCACGCAGCCCGCGACCGCGGTCACGGTGTAGTGGTAGGCGCGGTCCTCCGGCGGGGCCCCGTCCGTGTAGGCGGGGGTCGCGAGCCCGCTGGCCACCCGGGACTCCGGGCCGTTGGCGCGCTCGGCGCGGTAGACGTTGTAGGTGAAGGCCCCCTTCGTGGGCGGCCAGGAGAGGAGGACGCCCTCGGGCTGCACCTGCACCGTGAGGTCAGTCGGCGCCTTCGGGTCAGGGAACGGAACCGCGCCGTCCCAGAAGTCGTGGCGGACCCAGTCCACCTCCATGACCCACTCGCCCTCCATGGGTGTGTCCGTGATCTTGGCGTAGTTGAGGATCGCGAACATCGCCTCGGGGTAGGCGTCCCCCTGGCCGGGGTTGCGGTGCACCTCCCGCCCGTCGACGCGGTAGACCAGGTCGCTCCCGGCCCACTCGACCGAGTACTCGTGGAACTCATCGAGGGTGGTCTCGATTCCGGTGCGCAGGGTCCACCAGTCTCCCTCGTCATTGCCGAGGTTCTTGATGGCGCCGGTGGTGAAGTGGTCCGCGGCGCCGTCCCCGTGGTGCTCGAAGATGTCGATCTCGCCCGAGCCCGTCAGCGGCCAGGGCACGATCTCGTCGGCCTCCTGGACCGGAGCCTCGTTGTTCTGCGCGCCGAGGAGCCACCACGCGGGGAACATGCTGTTCTGGCCGTTGCCCCAGGTGCGCAGGCGCGCGGTCCAGCGGCCCTTCACGAACTCCTTGCGGTTCTTGGAGCAGATACGACCGGCGACGTAGCTGGTGTCCGGATGCTTCTCGCCCGTCTTGCTCAGGTTGTCGCACTCACAGGGGGCATCCAGTCGAACGACCTTGAGCTTGATGCTGCCGTTGCTGACCTCGCGCGTGCCGTACTGGTTGTCGGGGACGTAGCACTGCTTCTCGTTGTTCACCCAGATCATCTGGTCCTGCCAGTGATCAGGGTTGAACTCGTCGAAGTCGTCGAAGAAGTCCGTGACCCAGCCCGTGGCCTGGCGGGTGTCGTGGACGAGGGTCTGGACCGCCCGAGCCGGGATCGTGGCCTCGGCCTCGGAGGCGTCCACGTAGAACCGGTACTGGACGGGCTCATCGGAGAGGTTCAGGACCACCGTGGCGAGCCGCCCGTCCTCGTTCATGAAGGAGGTCGTCTGGAGACTGCTACGCGTGCTCACCGCGCTGACCCGGCGCGCGCCGGGCCGGATGAACCGGGAGAAGTGCCCCAGGTAGTAGTACGTGGGGGTGTAGATCAGCTCACCGGTGTCCCGCACGGCGTGCACGGGCGCGAAGCAGTAGTTCCCGACGTGATTGGGACCTCCGGTGTCGTCGAGGAGGACATTCCAATCGATCCAGCCCACGGCCCCGGCGTTCAGATCGTTCACGATGGCGTGACCGTAGCGCTCGGCGTTGGGCCAGTGCTGGTACCTCTCCGGGTCGAAGCCCTCGACCGTCGCCTCGGTGAGAAGCAGGTTGATCCCCGGGTAGGACTCGCCGACCTCCTCGACGTTCCCGAACATGGGCTCGCCCCCCGTCCAGGTCTCGTACCAGTGGAACCCGACGCCCCACGCGTACTTCGCGGCCTCGGGGTCTCCAAGGATCGTGTGTGCGCGCTGTGTGACCAGGTCCCGGTTGTGGTCCCAGACGACGATCTTGCGGTCGCCGTAGCCGGCGGCCGCCATGGCCGGCCCGAGGTAGTCCCGAAGAAAGTCCCGCTCTTCCTCCGCGGAGTAGATCATCGACTCCCACGTTTGTCGCGCCAGCGGCTCATTCTGGACGGTGATGCCAGAGATGGGGACGCCCGCATCTTCGTACGCCTTGATGAAGCGCGTGAAGTATTCAGCCCAGGCGGGCCGGTAGCGCGGGAGGAGCCTGCCGCCCTGGAGCATGTTCCCGTTGTCCTTCATGAAGGCGGGTGCCGACCAGGGGCTCGCGAAGGTCGTCAGCGACCCTCCAGCGACGCGGATCGCCTCGCGGAGCATGGGGATGCGCCGCTCCCGGTCGGGCGCGATATCGAAGGTGCTCAATTCTCCATCGCCCTCTTCGATGTAGGTGTAGCTCTCGCTGGAGAAGTCACAGCTATGGATGGGGGTGCGGAGGATGCTGTATCCGTTCCCCGCCTCCTCACTGAAGAGGGAATCCATGAGGCGGCGCTGGGTCGGTGCATCGAGCCGGGAGTAGACCTCCGCGCTGGCGTCGGTGATCGCGCCGCCGATCCCCAGGAGCGTCTGGAAGCGCCGATCGGTGGCCACGACGATGGCCACGTCGGTCTCGGTTGGCTGTTGCGATGGAAGGAGCTGGAGCCCGCCGTCCGGCGTCATGCGCAGCTCGGTATCCATGGCCGTCGTGAAGACCTCGACGCACCCGCCGTTGTGCGACTGCGGGTTGGGGACTTGGGGTGCGATGGTCAGCGCGAGTGTTGCGATACCGGGGGCGAGCGGGGTCATGGAGCCTTGGGGAAGCGTTAGGCGTGGAGGTGGAGGTCTCTGAGGCGGGCGATACGGTAGCCCATTGACGCCGTGGACCAGCTGGCATCGGGGCCCTTGGCGCCCGATGCGGGAGCAACCGAGTCTCTGCCCTGGGTCTAGCTGCGGCGTTACGCCGCGCATCCCGTGCAGGCACCTCTCGCGTCAGCGGGCTTCGCTCGGTGAGCATCCGAGCGAGCGCCTGTGCCCGTCGGCTTCAGCGGGCGTCGCTGGGGATCGGCGCCGCAGCCCCGGCGGCCACTCCCGCTCCGGCGCCTGCCAGGTATCCGCTGGCGAAGGCCCATTGAAGGTTGAACCCACCGCAGGGGCCGTCGAGGTCGAGGACCTCCCCGCAGAGGTAGAGCCCGGGCTGCAGCTTGCTCTCGAGCGTCTCGGGTCGGACGTCCTTGAGCCTGGCGCCCCCACGGGTGATGAACGCCCCGTCGTACCCCGTGTGGCCGGTGACGGTGATGGGGGTCCGGGCGAGGGTCCTGGCCAGCGCGTCCCGGGGCTCGCCCTTGAGCTGCTGGACCGCGATCGAGGGAGAGGTGCCGCTCAACTCGCACATCACCTCGACCAATTCGCCGGGCAGGTGTTCGCCCAGCGCAGCGTCGAGGGCGCGCTCGGGGCCCGCTCGCCACTCCTTGAAGATCGACTGCCAGTCCTCCTGTCCCTTGCCTCGGCAGAGGTTGAGCCACAGGGGGACCTCGCCGTAACGGTCCAGCAGGGGGGAGAGCTCCCTGGAGATGTCGAGGACGACGGGTCCTCGGAGCCCGGTCTTGGTGAAGATGAGGTCACCCGTGCGCGCGACCTTGGCGTGCTTCTTCATCGCCACCTGGAGGTGCGCTTTCCCGATGGTGTGGGCGGTACACCTGGCCGTCCAATCCTCGGCGGTGACCACGGGGACGCCCGCGGGGTGGCGGGTTGTGATCTTGTGTCCGAAACCCTCGGCGAAGCGGTAGCCCCCGCCGGAGGCGCCGGACTTGGGCAGGGCGAGGCCCCCCGTGGCGATGATCAGCTCCGTCGAATGGAACGCGCCATTGGCGTGGGTGGCCTTGAACCGCCCTTCCTCGAAGGTGGTATCGAGCACCTCGCACGCGGTGATCACCGGGACCTTCAGCCGCTGGAGTTCCCCGACGAGCCCCGCGAGCACTGTCGAGGACTTCCGCGTCTCGGGCCAGACCCTGAAGCCGTCGTGCACCACCGTCTGGACGCCGATGCCATGGAAGAACTCCCGCAGCTTCGGGCCGCCGAGCCCCTCAAGGGCGGGACCCATGAACCGTCCGTCCCTCCCTACACGCTCCATGAACTGGTCCGCCTCGAGGGTGTTCGAGAGGTTGCATCGCTGGCCGCCGGAGGCCAGGAGCTTGCGGCCCGGGGAGGGCGAGCGCTCGACCACCGCCGCCCTGCGGCCAAGCCGCGCAGCGCGGATCCCCGCGACCATGCCGGAGGCACCGCCCCCGATGATCAGCACGTCCAGTGGTTCTTGAGCGCTCCCGATGTCCATGGCCTCTGCTCGGCCATCTTAGCCGCGGATGGCCGGGGGCGGAGGCCCATGGGTCGTGGGGGCGCCTGACCGGCCCCGGTTCGTTGCCGCAGGGGCAGCCCGGGCTCAGGGGAGGTCGAGGGCGCTCATGATGCTGGCGCGAAGCCGTGGCCTTGCCTGGTCCGCTCCATGGGCGGACAGGTGATCATCATCGAGGTAGATGGGAATGTCCCCGTCGAGCACGAGGAAGCCCGCCTTGGAAGCGTACGCCTCGAAGGTCTCCACGAGCACGGCGTGGTCGTAGGCCTCCGCCAGCTGCCGTACCGCGGCCCGCCCTCGGCCCTCGGTGTCCTCTTCGTCGAAGGAGAGGTATTTGCGGGCCCCTGCGGAGGGTTGGATTCCCTCCGCGGCGAGCCACTGGGTCGCGCTGCGGTTGCCGCAGGGTCCGAGCCAGGGCGCGTCTTCCACGAGGAGGACCCGCGCCCCCAGGGATGCGGCGAGGTTCATCACTGGCTCGAGTCCGGCGGGGTCGATGGTGCGCCACGCGAGGGCGATAAGGATGACTCGGGGGCGGTAGCGCTCCAACCAATGAAACACCTCGGAGTCGGCGTGGTCGTACCCGACGGACCACCAGGGTTCACCTGCCTGGGAGAAGAACGCGGTGGGCAGCCGTTCAGAGCGGGCGATCGTGGCGATGGTGTGGCTCCACATCTCTGCGTGGGAGTCGCCGATCACTGCCACCCTTGGTTCTCCCCATTCCCTGCCAACGCGGATGCCGCCGTCGGCCAGCGCATCGGGCCAGTAGCCTGGGTTGGACATGCGCGCCCCGAGAACCCGCGGCCCGGTCGCGGGCGCCCAGGTCGGATTCGGAGAATATGAGATGAACTGCACCTCCTCGTACGCCGATGCGTCGTAGACCCGCATGTGGCTGGCCATGACGAGGGCCGCGGCGGCGGGGAGAACCGCCGCCAGGAGGATGGGCCCCGGGCCGCGGTGGGCCCGGCGTGCGGGACCTTCTACCCATCGGTAGGAACCCTCGGCCAGCAGGAACGTCAGGGCGAGGAGCGCCACCTTGTCCGTGGGCCCGTCCCAGCGGATGCCGAGCTCGTCGGCGAGGACGATCAGCGGCCAGTGCCACAGGTAGAGCGAGTACGAGAGTCGGCCCACGTGAACGAGCGGGCCCACGGAGAGGACCCGGTGGGCGAGGCCTGCGCGGCCCGCGGCGAGGACGAGAAACGTGCCGGCGGTTGCGATCACGGGGCCCGCCCCGAGCCCATCGAAGCCCACGAAGCAGGCGAGGAGAAGCGTGAGGCCGAGGGTCGCCAGGCCTGCGCGGCGTTCAAGCCGTTCACGCCAGAGCGCGGGCGCGGTGGCCAGTGCGCAGCCGGCGGCAAGCTCCCAGGCGCGGAATGGGGCCAGATAGAACGTCGCCGTCGGGAACGCTACGTGGCACGCACCATAGGCGAGGAGGCTCGTGATTCCACCAGCCAGGATCGCCGGGAAGACCCACGCAGGCCGAACCCGGTGGACCCCCCAGAGCGCAATCGGGAACAGCAGGTAGAACTGTTCCTCGACCGCTAGCGACCACGCATGCAGAAAGGGCGCTCCCTCGGCGGCCCCTCCCCAGTAGTCGCTGGAGGACCACCAGAAGTAGAGGTTGGCGGTGGAGGTGAGAGCAGAGAGGGCCTGAACTCCAATGGCCTGCTGTTCCGGGAGGAACCCGACAGCGTAGCTGGCCCCGAGGGTACAGGCCGTCACCGCGAGGAGTGCGGGGACGATCCTCCTGACCCGTCGCGCCCAGAACGCACGGAGGGAGAAACTCCCGCCCTCCAGGTCTCCCTTGATGATCGAGGTGATGAGGAACCCTGAGATCACGAAGAACACATCCACCCCGAGGAACCCGCCTGTGAGCCAGGGGAGGTTCAGGTGGAACAGGATCACCGGTAGGACGGCGATGGCGCGGAGACCGTCGATCTCTGGGCGATATCGGATGGCAGTGTTCCCGGGCCGGGGACGTGGCGGGTGTTGGCTTGGCGGCGCTGGCAGGCGTCCGACCTCCGGAAACTCTAGGCTCAGTGGGGCGGCGATTTGCGGCCAAGATGAGGCCGCCCGCAATCGGCTCAAGTCGAGGCGCGTGGGGCCTCAGCCTGGGGCAGGCGGCGGCCCGGGTCATGTCGGCGACGCCGCGGCCTCCGCGCCTGGGCCGGCGGTCTAGCGGCCGACGAGGGTGGCCCGGAAGCGCTTGCGCTTGATCCGCCCGGCGTTGATGCGGTCGGCGGCGAGGGAGGCCAGGTGGTGCCGAACGGCCACATACGACAGGCGATCCTGCACCTCGATCTTCCCGATGTCCCCGCCTGCAAGCCCACCCGCGTCGCCGGTGAGGGCTCCGACGATGTCCCCGGGTCGAACCTTGTCCTTGCGGCCCCCCGAGATCAGGATCGAGCGCATGGGCGGCGGGCCAGCGAGCGCGCGCAGCAGGCCAGCGGTGGGGCCTTTTGGGGCTCCCATGGGGTGCTCCATGATGGGTGCTCCGGTCAACTCCTCGACCCCCGCCACGCGTGCATCGGCCGGACCGACGGCGAGGGAGATCGCGACCCCCGAGGCATCGGCGCGTCCGGTCCGGCCAATGCGGTGGACGTACACCTCGGGCTGCTGGGGGAGCTCGTAGTTGACCACGAGGTCGAGCCCCTCCACGTCGATCCCTCTCCCCGCCACGTCCGTGGCCACGAGGATTCGCACGCTCCCCGCGCGGAAGCGGCTGAGGACCTGGTCGCGATGGAACTGATCCAGGCCGCCGTCCAAGCGGTCGGCGCTGACGTCGGCGCTCTGGAGGCGCTGGGTCACCTCGAGAACGCTCGCCTTGTAGTTGCAGAACACGATCGCGGAAGCGTGTGGGGTCCCTGCGAGGACGTGTGCCAGCGCCCCGAAGCGCTCATTGGGCGGGGTGAAGACCTTCCACTGTTCGATCGCAGGCCCAGGAGCATCGCGGGAGGCCGCCGAGACGCGGACTGGATCGAGCTGGTAGGCCTGGCTGATGGCCTCGATCTCCTCCGGGAGGGTGGCGGAGAAGAGCGCCGTCTGGCGATCAGCGGGGAGGCTGCGCACCACCCGCGCGACGTCAGGGCCGAAGCCCATGTCGAGCATCCGGTCGGCCTCGTCGAGGACGAGGATGCGCAGGGTGCTGGGCTCCATGGAGCCGGTGCCAAGGAGGTCCATGATCCGGCCCGGCGTTCCGACGGCGACGTGGACCCCGCGCGCCAGGGACTCGCGCTGGCCTCGGGCCGGTTGCCCGCCCACCAGCTCCGCCGTGACGAGCCCGGGGAGGCCCCGGCCGAGGGTTCGGACCTCGCCACGGACCTGAGCGGCCAGCTCGCGCGTGGGGCAGAGGACAAGGGCCTGGAGCTCCCTTCGCTCGAGGTCGAGACCCTGCAGCATCGGGAGCACGAACGCTGCGGTCTTCCCGCTCCCGGTCTTTGACTTCCCGATCACGTCGCGCCCCGCGAGCAGAGGGGGGATCGCCAGGGTCTGGATTCGGGTTGGGCGCTCGTATCCCAGCTCGCCCGCGACCTTCACGAGGGCGGGGCGCAGCTGAAGCTCGTGGAAGGACGGGGACACGTGGTTGCCTTGCTCGCGGAAGGGGTCGGGAGACGTAGTCAGGTGAGGATGGAGCCTGCTCCTTCGGCTGGCATGGCCACCCCGACGACCACGGTGGCCGAGCACCCTACCAGCCAGAGGTCAGGATGCCGGTCCGGCACGCCCAAAGCCGCGCGACCGTGCAGTCGACATCCATGAATCCGTCTCCAATTTCAGCGAGGCAGCGGGGAGGGACTCGAAAGAGCCGCCGCCCCTCGGAGCCCGCCCCTGCGAGAAGGCGGAGGCCGGCCGAGCGGGCTGCCTCTCCAGGCGCGGTCTCGGGGCAGCCTGCGGGGCTCGCCCTGGCCGGTCTCCCTGGCGGCCTGGGCGACGACGAAGGCGAGCGCTGCCTCTACCCCGCCGCCAAGCTCGCTGACCGAGACCGCCCCGGGCCGCAGTGACGCAGGTCACCTCCGCCCAGGGCGAGGAGGGCCGGTGCGGCCCGTTAGCACGACTCAGGGCAGGAGCACCGTGTCGATGAAGTGGATGTTCCCGTTGGCCGTCTGAACGTCGGCGAAGACGACCTCGGCGCCGTCCACGAAGACCGCCCCGTTCTGGACCGTGACGGGCAGGATCTTCCCGCCAACGGTGGTCAGCTGACCGGCTGCGATGACGTCATCTGCGAAGACCCGCCCCGGGACCACGTGGACGAGCAGGATCGACTCGAGGGTCGGAACACCTGCGGTGGTGACCAGTGAACGCAGGGTCGAGGGCGGGATCTGCTGGAACGCCGCGTTGGTCGGCGCGAAGACCGTGAAGGTGCCGTCCTCGAGAACGGGGATCAGGCTAGTGAACCCAAGCAGGGCAGTCAGGTACGCGGCCTCGGTGGCGCCGACGGCCGTGGCCACCAGCGAGTCGGTGGCGGGCAGTAGGACGGCGTCGATCACGTGAATGACGCCGTTGGCGCAGACGATGTCGGTGATCTGAATCTGGGCGCCGTCGATGAACGGACTCCCACCCTGAAGTGAGATCGCCGTGCGCTGCCCGTTGAGCATGTCAATGGTGGGCGATGCGAGGACGTTGGACGCCAGGAGGCCTCCGCCGGTGACGTGGTAGAGGAGCACCTCGCTCAGGGCGTCCGGGTCGGCGACCAGGTCCGACAGGGCTCCAGCAGGGAGGTTGTTGAACGCTGCATCCGTCGGGGCGAACACCGTGAGGCGCGACGAGCTCTGGGACCCATCGAGTGCCTGGTCCAGGCCGGTGATCTGGAGCGCAGTCACCAGGGTGGTGAAGTTGCCATTGCCCGCCGCCACATCCACGATGTTGCCTGGAAGCGCAGCTTGGGCGGGGGCAGCGGGGGCCGGGGCAAGGGCGGGAACGAGAGCGAGTGCGAGGTGCGTGAACATGATGACTCCTTGCGATGTTGAGGGCTCGCGTCCGCGGCTGCGGGCCGACGAGCGGGTTGAGATTTGGAAGCGCTCCGGAACCGGAGCAATGCCATCGAGCGAGCGACTGCGAGCCAGCGCTGCGCGACGTGCGAGGAGTTTCGCGGGTGTCGGATACGTCGGATGCGGAACCGTTGATCGAAATCCTGACGACTCGAAAACACGGCTCTTGGCACTCCCAAGCCGGTTGCCGCATGTTCCGCCCGCGAAACGCTCCGTGACCTGCTACCCCTGGGTAACGGAGTTGGCCCGGATCCATGCGCCCCGGGCCGGCCCGGACATCTCCCGGTCAAGTCGATGGGCCTGCGTTGGGGCCATCCCTCTCTTGGGGCAGCGGTTCCAAGGGGTCGTGGTAGCCTGCTGCGCCCGCGGATCGGCGGGCGTCACCATGACCACACCGACGAACTGCTGCTCCGTTTGTGGAGGCGTGACCAAGAGCGCAGGTGTGGTCGACTTCAACAAGTCCGGCGCGGACTGGTTCGAGGGCCAGCGGCAGTTCCCCGTGAGCGATGAGGTGGTGGGTTTCCGTCGCTGCGGGGCCTGCGGTTTCATGTTCACCCCTTACTTCGATGACTGGTCGGAGGCCGACTTCAAGGCCAGGGTCTACAACGCGGACTACGTGCTCGCGGATCCGCCGTTCCTGGTCGAGCGCCCAACACGGCTCGCGGCGTATCTCTCCGGCGTCCTGGGTGATGCCTTGGGCGAGGTCTCCCTGCTGGATTTCGGGGCCGGCGAGGGGCGGATGGTGGATGAGCTCCGTGGGTTCGGCCTCGTCCACGGGACCGTCTATGACCCCTACCACGCCGATTCGCCCCTACCGGAGAGCCGGCATGAGCTGGTGACCGCGTTCGAGGTGGTGGAGCACGTCCCGGACCAGGGGGCATTGTTCGACCAGCTGTGCGGCCTGGTGGCCCCCGGCGGGCTGCTGCTCCTGAGCACCCTGCTGCAGCCAGAGGACATCGACACCATCGGGGCAGCTTGGTGGTATGCCTGTCCTCGGAACGGGCACCTGGCCTTTCACACGGCTGACAGTCTCGCCTCGCTGCTCGAGACGCGAGGCTTCAAGCTCTTGTCCCTCTCGACCGAGCTGCACATCGCATCGAGAGGACCCAGCCGACTGCTCCGCCTGTTTCAGGAGGCCGAGCAGTCCCTGGAGGTCTCCGGGGCCTCTGCCTCTGGTCCGTCGCCGCCGCGCGCCGATTGACCGACATCGAGAGGCACGGGGGGCAGCCCGTGGGGCTTTGTGGCGGCAATCGCTGCTATGGTCCCCTCCATGAGTGAGCTGAAGCTGATCGTGACGCACCCCGGGGGCGCTCACAAAGATGACCTCGTGGCCGCGTGCGTCCTCGCCGCCTTGCACGGGTGCCCCGTGGAGCGGCGGGACCCGACCGCGGACGAGCTCGCAGACGCGCAGGTGGCAGTGGTGGACGTGGGCGGCCATCACGACCCCGACCTGCACAACTACGACCATCACCAGTTCCCAAGGGACCACGCGCCCACTTGCTCGCTCAGCCTGGTCCTGGGGTCGCTCGGCCTGTACGAGGATGCCCTGCTCTTCTGCGAATGGTTGGAGCCTGCGGAGTGGTTCGACTCAAGAGGACCGAAGAAGACCGCCGAGTGGCTCGGCGTGCCGCGGGCGGCGATCGGCAAGCTGAACTCACCCGTGGACATGACGCTGCTCCGGCACTTCGCGGAGCGGCCGAGGCACGCGGCCGGGGAGACCGTCTACGAGTTCATGCGCGCGGTAGGAGCGGATCTCCTGGCGTACCTCCGCGGGGTACGCGAGGACATCGCGTCCGTTCGCGGGCGGAGTGAACGATGGCAGGTGCACGCGGGGGAGGAGGTCATCGACACGGTCTTCCTCCCCAGAAGCGACGAGCTCCCCTCGGAGCCCTCCAACGGCGTCGCCCGCTTCATACGGGCAACGGGGATCGAGGCAGAGATCGGCGCGATGGTCTATCCGGACCGCCGGGCGGACGGCTATGGCATCAGCCGCTACGAGGACGACCCGCGCCTCGACTTCTCGCGCCTGGATGGCGAGCCGGACGTGCACTTCGCCCACAAGAGCGGCTTCATGTGCAAGACCTCAGCGACGGATCCGGAACGCCTGAGGGGTCTCATTGCGAGGGCCGTCGTGTCGCCCTCGACCCGGCCCTGAGGGGCGGCCAAGGGGGACCTGCGGTGGGGCCATTGGGCCCTGGCGCGTTGGCGCTACCTGTTCAACACTGGACGCCTCCGCCCGTCCTCGAGCCCCGCGACGTTCATGCATTCACTGCGCCCGTTCATTTCTATCCTCACCGCAGGGTCCGTCCTTTGCGTGACTGCGTCGGCCGCGGCGGCACAGTGGGGCTCCGACCCCGCGGTGAACCAGGTCATCTCCAGCGCCCCCTCGGATCAGAACCAGCCGAAGCTCGTGCCATCCCCTGATGGTGGGTTCTGGGTGAGCTGGCTGGATGGCATCGGCACCGGGTGGGACGTACGGCTGCAGAAGCTGGACGCATCCGGGCTCGAGGTCTTCTCGCCCGGGGGATTGCTGGTGGCCGACCGCAGCTTCTCCTCCACCCAGGACTACGGCCTCGGGGTCGCCGAGAACGGGGACGCGTTGCTCGCGTTCCGAGATGACCGTACGGGGTCCGTTCAGATCACAGCCGCCCGGGTCACGGGCGCTGGTGCGTTCCCGTGGGGCGCCTCGGGTGTGACCCTGACCTCGGGCGGCGCCTTCGTCGCGGCGCCCAAGATCGTCGAGAGCGCGCGATCCACCGGAGGCCACGCCGTGGTGGCGTGGACGGATAACGCCAACGTTCGTCTCCAGGCCCTCACCGGCTCCGGGCAGGCGGTGTGGCCCGGAGGCGTCACCCTGGGACCGGGGGCTGGCAGCTACGGGCTCGCTGACCTCCAGCGGCTCGGGGAGGACGTGGTGGTGTCCATCGTGCACCAGACCGGCGGCTTCATCTCTCCACGCCACCTGGTGGCCCAGCGAATCGACCCGACGGGGGCCGCGCTCTGGGGCGGGGCGCCGATCACAGTCTTTGGCGCGGGGTCACTGCAGATCGGCAACTTCCCCGCGATGAGCACCTCAGATGGGGACGCCCTGTTCGCCTGGTACTCGTCGAGCCCGTCGTTGCAGGTCTACGTGCAGCGGCTCGACGGTTCCGGAAGCCCGCGGTTCCAGCTGAACGGGCTCCCGGTGGCAACGGCGGCGGGCCGTGAGCGGGTCAACCCACGGGCTGCCGCGGACCCGACGACGGGCGACATCGTGGTCACCTGGAAGGAGCAGGTCCCCAACTCGTCCCTCTTCGGGGTCTCGGCACAGCGTGTCAGCCTGTCGGGGGCGCGGCTGTGGGGGGCCGCCGGTGCAGCCGTGGTCCCTGTGGGCCCCACCGGCGCGGACTTTCCGGGGGTCCAGGTGTCGAGCGGCCGCACGCTGATCACCTGGAGCGAGGCCCCGACCTTCGGTAGCGACCGCCTGTTCGCGGTAGGCCTCGATCCCACCGGCGCCGTGGTGGCGCCAGCCTTCGATGTGGCGTCGACGCCCAGCGTCAAGTCGCGCCTCGCTCGCGCCGTGGCCACCACGGAGGTGGGGCTCATTGCCTGGAGCGACGAGCGCTCGGATAGCGGGGACATCCTGGTGCAAGCCCTGGACCTCGACGGGGGCCTCGGAGCGCCCGGTCTGATTCTCCTCAGCGGCTGTCCAGGCGTGCCCAACTCCACGGGAGTGGGTGCGGAGCTACGTGCATTCGGGAGCCCCGTGGCGGCCGACAACAACGTGACACTGCTGGCCTCCCGGCTGCCCCCGTTGTCCTTCGGGTTCTTCTTCACGGGCGTGGCCGCCGCCACGGTCCCTTCTCCGGGCGGCTCCCAGGGCACGCTCTGCCTAGGGGGCAGCATCGGGCGGTATGTCGGGCCCGGTCAGATCCTCTCCTCGGGGGCGGCGGGGGTGTTCTCGCTCGCGTTGGATCTGACCCGCACGCCGACGCCCACGGGCCTTGTCTCGGTTGGCGCCGGTGAGACGCGCTTCTTTCAGGGCTGGTACCGCGACGCCAACCCGGGCGTGACCTCCAACTTCACCGCGAGTCTCGAGGCGACCTTCCAGTGACCAGGCGGGCGTCCCGGCGAACCACCCGGACGCGCACCCCTCTCGCTCACACCGTCGGGCTCCTACCGCAAGGGCGATCCCATTGCCTCCAGCGGCGGAGGCGCCGGCGGTCCTAGGCCGCGCTCAGGAGAAACATGCGGACCCTCTCGGCGGCCCGTGCCTGGTGCAGCGGATCCGAGGGCTGCTGCGTCCGGCCGTGGCGTGCCCGCGCCTCGTGGACGCGGTCCACGTTGAGCCCGCACCTGGAGGCCAGGGCTTCGACGGTGTCCGGTGCGCGGAGCCCAAGGCGCTCCGGGAGGTCAGAGAGCAGCAGCGCTACCTGCCCGCCGGGTTCGAGGTGGCCAGGGGCGTCGGCGAGGAACCGCTCGAGGGTCGCACCGTCCTCGTCGAACACCGAGCGGTCGAGGCGTGTCCTCGGGGTTTCGGGCATCCAAGGCGCGTTGAAGATGATCGTGTCCGCCCGCTCGTTGGCGGGGAAGAGATCGGCCTCTCGGGCCTGGAAGCGCTCCGAGAGGCCAAGCTGGGCCGCATTGTCCACGGCGCACTCGATGGCGCGCGGGTCCTGGTCCGTGCCCACAGCGCTCCTCGCGCCGGCCTGCAGGAGAACGAAGGCAAGAACCCCCGTTCCGCAGCCCACGTCTATCAAAGACTGGTCCCTGACCTCCAGCTCTCGTGCGAGCGCCACGTAGGCGCTTCGGGTGGGCGAGAACACCCCGTACCTAGGGGTCAATCGGCCCTCAAGGCCGGCGACCTCAAGTCCCTTGCGCGTCCACTCCGCGGCGCTCAAGGCGCCCAGCAGGTTGTTGATGGAGACGAGCCGTGGGTGGGGCGCGTGACCCCAGGCCAAACGAACCGCCTCCCTGGTCTGGGGAGCCCGTCGGGACTTCACCTCGCCGTCTGGCTCGACCACCACCATGAGCGCGCCGAGTAGCTCCGCGGTGCGGCCGATCTGGGCGCGATTGTCGCGCCAGCGAGCCCCCAACTCCTGCACCGTGGAGGGGGATGCCGTGGGAGCGAGGCGTCGCTTCAGGGCAGCCAGCAGGTTGCGGCCATTGGGAAAGCTCCCCGTCCAGAGCAGGACCCTGCCCTGCCTGAGCATGCGCAGGGCCGCGTCGGCGGCGAGGGTGTCGTCAACGGCGGTGAGCGCGTCGGGGAGCGCCTCGCCCGACTCCGTGAGCACGCCCGCCTGGCGTCCATCGGGAAGGGTGATCATGCCCACACTGTAGGTCGAGGGGTGCACTGGCAGCGGGGTCCGTTGGGAACGATCTCGTGCGCGTCCTGGTCGTGTCCGGGACACGTCCCGGTGGGTGCCACCGGTCGTGCCTGTTAGGGTGCGCCTCTCTTCCCCTTGCACCCTTCCCGCTCTCATGACCTCGACCGCGTTCGACACGCTTCCCGCGCCCGCCGATCCCACCCACGGGGTTGAGGGGCTCATTCGTCTTTTGCAGGGGCTCGGCTTCCGCTTGCGCTGGTCCTGTGACGGGCTGAGCGAGGCGGACTGCGAGGCGGAGCCCGTGGAGGGTTGCTGGTCCATCGGCGAGCAGCTTGCGCATCTGACGGCCCTGGTTCGGTGGGGTCGCCGGGCCCTTGAGGACGGAACGGCGGGCTGGACTGGGAACGTCGAGGCAAACCGGCACCCTTCGGCTTATGTCGAGATCCTTGAGGATCTTGACGCCACCGTTCAGATCCTGAGGGCCGATCCTGGCGCCCTCTCCCGCGCCGTTCTCACCGCAGGCTCCCCGGATCACACCTTCGCCTCCGGCTACCTGGTGAACGGACCGTGGGCGGACGCGCTCCATCACGTGGGACAGGTCGTGTTGCTGCGGAAGATCCTGGGGCATCCCGCGCCCAAGCATCAGCCGTTCCTGGGCCAGCCGCCGACGACGGAGTGATGCGGCCGGTAGTCGTGCCATGATCGAGCCTGAATCCAACGAAGCGAGCGACGAGGGCTCGACCTCGGAGACCTCTCGGGCCGGCGCTGACCGCCGGCGCCGACCGACCCCGATGATCTCGCGCTACTGGCTCCATGGGCGAAGGCGCGGAGGTCGACGGGATTGTGAGCGCCGGGGGATCTACGTGGACCGCTATACCCGGCTGGAGAGCGTGCTCGTCCTCTGGATCGCAGCCGCTGCGGTCGCGGACCTCGTGCTGACGCTGCTCCACCTGTCCGAGGGGGGCGAGGAGGCCAACCCCCTCATGGCGTGGTTCCTTGAGGTCGGTGGGGTTCCGGCGTTCACCGCCGCGAAGCTCACGGTGACCGCCGGCGCCGCCCTGTTCTTGCTCTGGCACATCCGCTTTCGCGGGACGCACCTGGCGCTGTGGGTGATCGCTGCGGTCTACGGGGCGCTGATGGGCTACCACCTCTACGCATTCCTCGATCGGCAGGCCGCCCTCGCCTGATCACGCGCCCGCTCGACCCTGGCCCACGGCTTCGATCTCATCGGCGATGCGGTCGTGCATGCCGTGGAGGTCGACGCTCGCCGCATGGGCGAGGCCCGCCTCTCCAAGGGGCTCGAGCGGTGAGGCGAGCATCGCTGCCAGGGCCTCGTCGAGGTGGGCCTGACGGAACGGGCCGTCCAGGACGGTCCCTGCTTCCGCCCGCGTCACGTGCTCCGCGAAGCCGCACGCTGATGTGCAGAGCGTGGGAAGCCCCGCCACCATCGCCTCGAGGAGCACGAGGCCGCCGAGCTCGTGGCGGGCGGGGTGAATCAAGAGATCGGCGGCGGCGAGCAGCGCACCGACGTCCGCCCGCCCCGGGTCGATTCGGACGCGCTCGGTGACTCCCAGCTGAGCGGCCAGCCGGTAGGACCCTCGGGGCCGATCGGCGCCCACTGCCAGCAGGCGGGTGGCCCGTTGCAATGGGGCGGGGAGGCTCGCCAGCGCCCGAAGGGCTCGGTCGAGGCCTTTGTTGTGGAAGTTCGAGCCAAGGAACAGCAGCAGCCGCTCGTCGGGGCCGAGCCCCAGCTCCGCCCGCAGCGCCTGGCCGGCGGAGGCATTGGCCGGGGACGCGGCCCGGTCGCGGCTGACGCCCGGGGGCAGGGGCACGAAGCGCTCGGGCTCCGTTTCGTATTCCCCATGGAAGAGCGCCTGCTCTCCTCCGTTGAGCACCAGGATTCGCGCGGAAGAGCCCCGCCCATAGACGGCGGCCTCCAGCCGGCGAAAGGCCCGGAAGCGGGGGGTCAGGCGGGCCCACGGTCCTCGCTCGCGCCGGACCCGAGCGCTGTAGCATCGGGAGGCGCCGAAGTGGAGGTCGAGCCCGGGGAGGGGGTCGAAGCCCACGGCCACCGCCGCAGGCTGGCCTCGCAGGGCCTCCAGCCACGACGCGGCGAAGCTGGTCGCGCGTGCGTGGTTGGTACGCCCACGGACTGGGTGTGATCGAACCTCGATCCCCGGGGGGATGGCGCCCTCGAAGCGCTGGGCGTGGACGGTGACCCGGTGCCCACGGTCACGGCACTCGATCGCCGTGGCGAGGGCATCACGTTGGAGGCCGCCATGGGGGAAGTAGCGCTGGAGCGCAATGGCGACGTCGAGAGCCCGGGGAGCGGTGCATTCCATGGGGACGCTCACCGGGTGGACCCCGGCGGTGGCGTCGAGAGCCTAGCACGGCCAGGGACCGCTTCCCGGAGGTCCCTGCTTTCGCGCCCGCGGCCTTGAGCGCGGTTGCTCGGCGCTGCTGTAATCACTCCATGTGCCCGCCGGACCTTCGGGCGGCCGAGCCGGAGGGGCCCCGCTTCACCCTGCTGCGGTCGCTCCTCTTTAACCGCTGGATCCCCAGGGACCTCCGTCGGCGCCTGGCCCGCCGGGCAGCGCAATGGGTTGATGTCCCGGCGGGGTCCTCGGACCCGCTGTCCTTCTCGGGCAGCCTGGCGGGGCTCGTCTACCACGGAACGCTGCGCAGCCACCTCGACGCGGCCGTCTACTTCCACGGCGCCTTCGAAAAGCCCCTGGTGAGCTTCCTCCAGGACGCAGCCCGCGCCCTGCGGGCTGAGGCGCGCTTCGGGTCGAACCAGGGTGGGCTGCACTTCTGGGATGTGGGGGCCAACGTCGGGCAGCACAGCCTCGTGGTGTCCGCCCACGTGGACTCGGTGGAGGCGTTCGAGCCCTTCGATGAGGTCGCTGAGCTCTTCGAGGGCCACGTCGCTCGAAACAGACTTTCGAACATCCGGCTCCACCGTATCGCCCTCGGCGCGAGGTCGGAGCGGCGCAGCCTGGTCACCCCGACCACCGGCAACCGGGGCACCGCGTCGCTCGCGGGCGACCACCAGTCACCCGAGCTGGCGGGGAGCCCGGCGGCCGAGGTGGAGGTTCGCGCCGGAGACGACGTCGCGCAGGAGCTTGGGGTCCTCGTGGGAAGGGGATCGGTCGGGCTGCTGAAGATCGACGTGGAGGGCTGGGAACGACAGGCGCTGGCAGGCCTGCGCGGGACCATGCACGCCTCTCGGCCGGTGGTGGTCACCGAGGTGAGCTACAGCGGTCACGGTGCCTTCACGTCGGTCGCCGAGTTCATGGGCGCCTTCCCGCCGGAGTACGTCCTCTTCCGGTTCGATACCAGGAAGGCGAACGGGCGCAAGGCCCGTCGCCGCCAGGCGAGGGAGAGGATGACGGGGGCGTACCGGCTGGTGCCATGCACCCACTGGCGTACGGATAGCCAGGACGACCTCGTGGCGTGTCCGGCCGAGCTTGCGGAGCGCCTCCCCCGGCTGGGTGCAGGCCTTCTTGGGTGACGCCCTCCCCGGGAGCCGCCTCGGCATCGCCCCGTCCGGGATGCCTGCAACCCGGTGTGCTCTTCTGTCGGCAGCACGGGGTCGTTCCGCTTGCGGTCCGGGGCGGGTTCGATGATCTTGGTCGCCGCGCTCCGGCGTGCGCCCTGTGAAGTACGACGTCTTCTTCTCGATCTCCCAGACCCCGGTGGACGGCGTCTTGCCCTCAGAGGCTGCGATGCTTCGGAGCTTCTTCGAGCAGGTGGAGGCCGCGGATCGGCTCGGGTACGGGACGGCGTGGGTGGCGGAATCCCACCTCTCCAGCGAGGTCCAGAAGACGCACCTGAACCCAGTCATTCCACACTGGCAGGGGGAGGTCGGGCTCAACACCGACATCTTTCAGCTCGCCGCGAGGGTCTTCGCGCGGACCGAGCGCATCGAGGTGGGGAGCGCGGTGATGAACCTCCTGTGCAACGGGGGCCCCATCGCCCACGCGGAGCGCCTGGCGGCCTTCCTCGCCTTGCACGGCCTCGACCCCATGGAGCGGCGGCGACTCCGTCTCGGCTTCTCGGCCGGTCGGTTCGAGTTCATGAATCGCGCCCACGGCGTCCGGCCGAGGTCCGAACTCGAGGAGGTTGCGTGGCCGGTGCTGCGGGGGCAAGTCTTCCGTGAGGCGTGCGAGATCTTCCTCAGGTTGACCCAGGGCGCGGCGCTCTCGAGTGAAGAGGTGCGCGCCCCCCGGCTGGAGCGTGGGATGTTCCGCTCCGAGGAGCACTGGGAGCAGGTCCGTGGCCTCGCCGAGGAACAAGGTGTGCTCGGCGCCGACGGGGCCGTCCAGCTGCCCAGGCGGTGGGAGTTCGAACGGCTCAAGGTGGTGCCCCAGGACGTTCGCAGGGACCTCTGCGACATGATCCTCGGGAGTCATGACCCAGAGCTGCAGGTGGCCGTCAATGCCTGGGCGGCGGTCAAGGTCTTCAATCTCTCCATCACCGCGCCGGACGTGATCGAGGCGACCCATGAGCGGATGACCAGTGCCTATCACCCGGACGGCGGCAGCTGGCGTCGAGATCACATGCCCCGCACCGTGATGGTCTTCCTGAACGAGGAGCCCGGACGTACGGGAGAGCAGCGGCGGGCGGACGCCGCCCAGGAAGCTGACCGAGCCCTCAGGGCGTACTGGACGGCGCTGCAGGGCACGGTGGACGTGGCCACCCTGGAAGGAGCGGCCGAGAACGCGGTCATCGGAGACGCCGCAGCCGTCGCTGCGCAGCTCGTGGAGCGCTATCACCCGGGGGACCGCCTGATGCTCTGGTTCGACTTCTTCAACCACAACAGCCCGCGGGTGGTGTCCAACATGCGTGCGTTCATGGAGCAGGTGGTGCCCAGAATCGAGGGGGCACGCTGACCCTCTCCCGGTCCGCCGCAGCGGCCCGCCTGCCGCGAGTGTGACTTTCGGCCTGGCGAGGCATCCCAACGGGCGCCCTGTCGAATGCCCTCCCATGCATACAGGTCTCATCCTCGTCCTCCTCCTCGGGGCAATGGTCATGCCCGCCGACGGCCCTGCGGAATCTGCCGGCCTCGAGCCGGCGGGAACACGGGTCCTGGCGGACTTCACCCCGGACTCCCTCCGATGGTTCACCGTCCTCGATGGCGTCATGGGTGGCCGCTCCTCGGGCGACTTCGAGCTGCGTGATGGCTGCATGGACTTCCGGGGCGTGCTCAACACCAACGGGGGAGGCTTCTCCTCCGTTCGCTCCGCGGACCGGGCCATGGACCTCACTTCGTTTCGCGGGCTTCGCCTGCGCGTGAGGGCAGACGGCCGGACCTACAGCGTGAGGGTGCGGCAGGCGGGGCTGCGGGGCGGCGTCACCTACCGGGCGAGCTTCGGAACGCGGCTCAGCGCGCCGGGGGACGCCCAGCGGCCGGGCCCCTGGCAGACGGTCTGGATCCCCTTCACGGCGCTCACCCCCCAATGGAGGGGCCGCAAGCTGGAGCTCCCTCCCCTGGATCCGTCCAAGGTGATCGGACTTGGCATCACCATGTCCGACGGCGTGGACGGCCCCTTTCGCATCGAGCTCGACGAGATCGCCGCCTACGGGCGCTTCCAGCTCGAAGAGCTGAAGGATGAGCGGCCTGCGCTGGTGGTGGTGGGGCCAAGCGCGGACCACCCCAGCGTGCTGGCCTGGCGGGATGGGTACGGGCTTGCCGCGCAGGCTCTGGAGCGCGAGGGGTTGGTCCTTGTGCAGGCGGTTGCACGCGGCTCCTCGTTCGTGGGCGAGCGCGCCCTCGCGGAGGACGAGGTCTGCCAGGTCCGTACCAGCCTCGGGATGGGGCCTGGAGACGTTGGGGTCCGGCTGATCCTGCGCGGTGGAGCGCGGGTCTTCCAGCCGACGCTTCCGGTGGACATGGCCTCCATCCTGGAAGCTGCCCAAGCTGGCGGCGGGTCGCCGGGGTCCGGCGGAAGCGGCGGAGCTGACTGAACAGGGGTCGGTGGCACCCGCCCTGCGCGCGGGCCCATCTTTGGCGGCCACGGCGCTGCTATACTCCGGCCCTGAAGGGCTCGAGCTCCACGACGCACCTCGCCGAGACCCAAGGGCCGAGGGCGTCGCATGGGGCAGGTGGGTCGCCCCCTGATCATGAATCAACTCGCGCTCTCACCCCTGGTACGCGACCACCTCGTGCGGGCGTACCCGAAGAACCACTCCTACTTCCTCCTCGGGAAGCGAATGGTGCCCTCCTTCCGCCTCTGGCGTCGGTACCGTCGGATTCGGGCCCTCTACCCGGAGAGGCCGCGGAGCCTCGTGGACCTGTCGGCGAGCAAGGGGTGGTTTTGCCTCCACGCGGCGCAGCGCCTGGGGGCCACGCGGGTGCTCGGCATTGACCTTCACGACCCGGATCTGGAGGCGTGCCGCGAGGTTCGGGACTACCTGGGTCTTGGGGCTGTCGACTTCCAGAACATGCGCCTGCACCAGGTCCACGCCTCCCTGGAGGAGCTCGGCGGCCCCTTCGACGTCTCCCTTGTGATCAACCTGTATCACTACCTCTACTTCGGGAGCCGGCGAGCGGAGGACCACTACAAGACGCACGCCGAGATCTTCGAGCACCTGAGGGGGATCACGGGACGGGCCCTGATCCTCAGCAACTGCACGGAGATCGAGCAGCTGCCGGGCCACATGCAGGTGATGGCCCGCGAGCAGGGGCGAGCCGAGTCCTTCTCCAGCCGAAAGATATGGGACGCAGCGTCGGAGTTCTTCCATGTGGCGGACCACGGACGGCTCGGCAAGCGGCCCCTCTGGCGGCTGACGCCGAGGTAGGCGCCTTGCCGCCGCCCGGCGCCCCCCTTGGGTCACTCCGGCTCGGTTTGCCACAGGTGCCTGGGGCTGTCAGACTCCTTTCATGAACTGGATGCGAATCGCCGCGGTGGTCGGATTCACCGGTGTGAGCCTCGGCGCCTTCGGAGCCCACGGGCTCGAGAGCATCCTCTCGGTCGGGGAGCGCGCCGAGTGGTGGGGGACCGCGGTGGACTATCACATGTGGCACGCCCTCGCGCTCCTCGGCGTAGGGCTAGTGGTGGAGCGAACCGGGCGGGGCCGAGCGGCCGGATGGTGCTTCCTGCTCGGCATCACGGTGTTCTCCGGGACGCTCTATGGCCTGGGGCTCGGCGGTCCGCGCTGGCTCGGTGCCGTCACGCCCCTCGGCGGGCTGCTGCTCCTGTCGGGCTGGCTGTTCCTCGGCCTGGGGGCGAGGACGCCGGGGACGAACGCCGCGGGTTGATCGCGACCCAAGGTCGTGCGCGCCTGCGGTCTGCTTTCGGTGGACCATTCCGCGAACGGCTTGGAGTGCCCCTGGAAGAACGGCTGCCTGCGGCCGCCCTCGGACTAATCTGGTTCGCCGAGGCCACCAATGCCCCTTCGCCAGACGCTGATCCAATGCATCGCCGCCGGCACAGGAACGCTCGTGATCGTGCTGTCCTGGCTGCCAGACTCCCGCATGGGGCGGCTTCCCCTCATTCCCGGTTGGCTCGGGGCCTGGCTGGACCGCGGGGGCGCGGTCGCCACCCTGAGGACGGGTCTCGCCATGGCCGCGGCTGCAGGCCTCATCCACGCCGCCGGAGCGCCCCGGAGCGTTCGGCGAAGTGTCCTCATTTCCGCGGCGCTGCTCCTCGCGGCCGAGGGGGGGCAGCTCTTCCTCACCTCGCGCCAAGCGTCGCTCGGCGACCTGGGTTGGGGCCTCGTGGGGGTCGCAGTGGGGGTCGCCTGCGCTCACGGGCTGACTGGATTGTCGAGGCGCTCGGGAGGAACTCCGTCCGACGAGTCCTCTCCTCAGGGGACCGTAGGCGACTGAGCGGTCATTCTTCTTCCCGCTGACCGGTCCACTTTCCGAGCTTGGCCGGGAAGGCCCGCTTGTTCTTCCGCAGCCACACGGTCCACTCGCGTTCGACCTTGTCGCCGAAGGCCGGTCGAGCCTCGATCTCCTTCTCGTCCGCCACCCGAACGAGGGCCATGTGGATGCGCCGGAGGCGCGTGGTCTCCTTACCTCGCCCGAGCTGCTTGATGACCGCCTCCACCGCATCCTGGGTGCCCAGCTCGAGGAGCGAGTGTGTGGCGGCCATGGCCACGGGCTCTCCCCTCATCTCGGCCGGGTAGGCCGCGAGCAGCGTGGAGAGGGCCTTCACGATCCGGTCATCGGGGAGCTCGCTGCAGGCTCGCATGCTCGCCTCCAGGTACTGCATGGCCTCCTCGACCGTGCCGTGCTCATTGTTCGGACCGGTCATGGTCCCCATCAACGACCACATGTTCTTCTCGAAGCCCTTGAGCACCTTGACCGTGGACGTCACCGCGATCTCGGGGTGCTGGCCGTCCGCGAGGAGCACGATCGCGGTCTCCCTGACGGTGAGCTGGTCGTCCTCGAGCGCCTCTGCGAGGACCTTGGCCACGTCCTTGCTCGGGGCATTCTCGTGGCTGTCCGTCAGCGCGGCGACGCTGCTGAGCGCGCCCATGCGCTGACCCGGATCCTCGGACGCGAGCAGGGGTGCGAGCCGCTTGAGCTCCTCCTTGTCCTCGGACCGGTGTTGGGTGCAGACCTTCCCGGGCCGGCACGCCTCGCAGTCCTCGAGGGAGAGGGGCGGTGCGGCCGCGAGGACGGCGAGCAGAAGAAGCTTGAGCATCGGCGAAGGAACTCGGTGTCGAGACGTCAGGGCCCGAGGACCGCTGAGCCGCGGCCGTGGCAATCCCGCCCAAGACGTTAGCAGCGCATGGCGAGGGAGGCGAACCTGCGGCAGGTTCTCCCGCTCGCCGGCCCGTCCGCTTGGCCCGATCTGCGTATGGTTGCAGCATGCGGCCCGGCCCCAATCAGCCCTGCGCCTGCCACAGCGGCGTGAAATACAAGCGTTGCTGTCGACCGACTCACCGGGGCGCGGTCCCAATGACGCCCGAGCACCTGATGCGCGCGCGCTACGCGGCCTTCGCCCAGGGGCTCGCGTCGTTCGTCATGGAAACCACCTCGCCAGCTGGGGCGGCGTTTGAGACCGATGCCTCCGCGTGGCAACGATCCATCCAGGCCTTCTCCGATCAGACCCGCTTCGTCGGGCTGGAGGTCCTTGCGGTGTCGGAGGCGGGTGCAGAAGGGCAGGTGGAATTCCGCGCGACCCTCGACCAGGGTGGACGCGACGCGTCATTCACCGAGAGGAGCCGCTTCGTGCGGGTGGATGGGCGGTGGCTCTATGACTCGGGCACGATCCTTTGAAGGTGCCCCCAAGGCGCGTGACCGGTCGCGCTTCTGCCTGCGAGCGCCGCCCCCGAAATAGCACCGGGGCCGGCCGCTGATGGCGACCGGCCCCGGGGGTCTCGTGGGCCCTGGGCGGACGCTAGGTCAGGCGTCACCCTCGGTGAGCTCGATGGGCTTGTATCCGCCCTTCGATCGGAAGTAGAGGAAGATGATGCCGAAGACCACCACGAGCATCAGCGGGAAGCGCGTGGCGTAGACCAGGACCTTGCGCCCCGCGAGCTCATCCTCCTGCGCGTACGTCTTACGCAGCGCCGCGTCCTCCTCCTGGGTGAGCCCGTCCATGTAGGCCCAGGACCCCGTGAGGACGGGGTTCCCCTTGGGGCCGATGAGCTCCTCACGGTCGAGGATCCCGTTGCTGTTGCCGTCCTCGTCCGCCCTCACGAGGGCACCAGGATCGATCATGTCGTGGCCCATCCCGAGGAAGTTCCCAGGCCCGGTGGCCACCTCGACGAACGCCGGTGCCTCCGCGCCTAGCGACGCGTGGATCTCCTTGTCGAACTGGACTCCGAGAATCGGAGCGCCGATGACTCCGAGGGACAGCAGACCCATTGCCGAGACCGTGTTGAGGGTCAGGGCACCCCCCTGGGGGTAACGCTCCGCGGTGAAGCCGAGGATGCAAGGCCAGTAGTAGGTCTGACCGATCGCGTAGATCAGGAAGGCGACGAAGACCGCCGCGCCGACCTCGGCCCCGGAGAGCCACCAGAGCCCCACCGCGGACAGCAGACCGCTGATCGAGAGCAGAGCCGGCGGCGAGATGTGCTTCATGATCCCCCCGGCGAAGACGCGGAGGATGAGCATGACGCCCGCCGAGAAGACGATCGCGAAGCCTGCGCCGATCCCGAGACCCTCCACGGAGGGCCCGACGAGCTTCATGATCCAGGAGTCCGTCGCGAGCTCCGCCGTTGCCACGGGGACCATGAGCAGGCACATGAGGAAGAACAGGGGCCGGCCCAGGGAGCGGACATAGAGGCCGAAGGCGACGCCGATCGCGACGCCTGCGTAGATGCTGTTCTGGAGCCAGTTGGTCTCCGTGGCGAACTGGAGGGCCTTCCCCAGCTCATAGACGAGCAGGATCGAGGCGAGCGTCGCGCTCAGGAAGCCCACCTGCTGAAGCATGGCCTTGAAGGACACGCCTGCCTGCACGCGCTCGTCCACCGGGAGGCGACAGGGGCGGTACATCAGGGCGTAGGCAACGGCGGGCATGAGGATGAACAGCCCCTGAACTCGCCACGACGTGACGCCCACGGTGTCCGCCAGCATGAAGAGGAGCGTTCCGCCCGCGAGGCCCGCGGGCCACGCCGCGTGGAGGATCGTCAGGCGGGTGGTCTTCTCCTTCGGGTAGACTGCTGCGCAGACCGGGTTGATCACGGCCTCCACAATGCCGTGCCCGAGTCCCGCGCACACGGAGGCGTAATAGAGGCCGGAGTATCCGTCGGCCAGGAAATACAGCACCCCGGACGCCGCCTGCAGGAAGAAGGCGAGGTACATCGGCTTCTTGTAACCGGTGCGATCGACCAGGAGGCTGAAGCCGATCATCGTCACTGCGATGGGCCAGAACGAGGCCCCCATGATCTGGCCCACCTGCTGGAAGGTCAGAGTGAACTCACTGCCGTAGGCGCCCTGCTTCGCAATGCGGAAGGCGAAGCCGAGCCCTGCCGCGGCCAGGGAGAGGAAGCTGGCCCAGAACAGGAGGCGCTTCTCGCGCTCGGAGAGGTCACTCGCTTTGACGATGTCCGTCATGGCTGGATGGGGGTAGGGGTGGGGAAGGGATCCGGCCCGGGGCTCGCTTGCCCTCAGGCGGGGAGGGGTGACGACGGCCAGGGCTGGCGGCATCGTGAACTCCATGGTTCACCTCTGTCCCAGGATGCCAACGGTGGTTGGGATCTCCGAACGACTGAGGTGGGGAATCGCGATCGCCCCGTGCGAGGCGGCCCCTCTCCGCTCAAGCGCCACGGGCGCCCCGGGCAGCCCTCCCTTGTTCTCCTCGCTGAGCGGGGCCCCTTCCGTTGCCGACAAGGGCGGTTCGAGCCCGCAGAGGGGACGGGAGGAGCCCTGGCGCAAGTCCAGGGCGACGCGTAGGGGGCGCCGTCGTTGCCGATCGGGCATCCGGCCCCGGCCGAATTGGCGCCCGTAAGCTGGCGTCGACGTTCCAAGAGTCGGCGCGAGTGCTACCTGAAGATCGGGGTGGCCATCGACGACCGCGCGGTCGTGGACGGGCGGTCGCCTGGGGTGGCGGTGGGGCTGGGAGGTGGGGGCGATGTGTCCGGAGTGCCTCCACGGTGCGATGGCGGCCGTTCGGTTGGGGTAAACCCTCAATATCTACACCCCGGCGGCGTAACGGGTGCCATCGTCCTCCGAAAGAGGGCGTGGACGGGCCCTCAAGGCGATTTTCAGGCATCAACCGTCCGCCCTGCCACGGCGGGAGCACCTCTGGGTGCGGGTCGACGCCCGCGCCCCGCTCCCCCGCACCCCCATCCGACTGACCCCCAGCCCGCGATATGCGCCCCACCCTCCAACGGACCCTGGCCCTCATCCCCCTTCTCTGCTCCACCGCCGCAGCCGAGGCACCCGGTGACGGATTCGAGGTTTCGGTTCGTGGCAAGAGCCACGGGCTTGAGGAGCTCGGTCAGCACATACCCGCGCACCGTCTTGGGGGAGCCCTCGAACAGCTCGAGCTGTACCGAGCCTGGATCATCGAGAACGACTACCGCGTGTCGATGACCGAGGACGGCCGCGTGATCCTCGTGACCTCCTCCAGGAAGGTCGCTCGCCGCCGGATGAAGCTCGTGGACGAGACGCTCGAGGCCTTCGACCAGCTGATGAGCCCGCCGGACCGTGCTGGTTCCGGCGAGGTCTTCAGTCGCGCGGCCTGGGGCGTGGGCGATCACGTCCCGGATGAGGTCCCCGTGGTCCTCGTCGAGGTGCGCAAGGTGAGCGAGTACCACGCTCTTCTGTCCGGCCTCGGCCAGGCCCGCGAGGAATTGTCCAGCCTCGCAAGCCTTCACGGCATGCGCCCTGGGTTCTCCGAGGAGAGGGTCACCGCGGCGGTCTGGCAGGAATCCCCGCTTGGCATCGAGCTGGGCACGGTCTGGCGTTCGGAGAACGAGCTGGTGAACCGCCTGGCTAGGCTTCTGCTCTTCCGCTCCTTCGGGCCCCAGCCCACCTGGCTGAGCGTCGGCGTGGCCTGGAATGTCGAGCTCGACGTCATGCGGGAGATCTACTGCTTCCCGTACCGCTCCGGTTTCGTGGGGATCGGCGAGCACGGAGGCTGGGAGACCGAGCTCAAGCGGGAGTTCAAGAAGCGCAAGGCGGACCCGCTGGCCCTCGAGGAGTTCGCAGGCTGGCGCCGCAACACCTGGGACGAGCACCAGGCCCAGCTGTCCTTCGGGATGGTCGAGTACCTTTCACGGCACGAGCCCGGGGTGCTCCCGCGCGCCGCCGAGGCGTTCCGCCTGGGCTACAAGGACGGCTTCAAGACCACCCACCCGGATGGGTCCTGGGAGACCAATCCCTCCTACCAGATCCCCGTCGAGGACCAACTGGAAGTGCTCGTCGACGCCTCGGACGCGGAGCTGCTCGGTCGCGCAACGGAGTTCATGTCCCGCTGGAACCGCTACCGCCCCAAGCGCTGAGCGTCAGGGGAGGGTGCCGGGCTCAGGGGCTACGGGCCCCCGGAGGAACCGGGATCGCCGATCAGCCGAGGAGGGTGAAGTGCCAGACGGTCCCGGGGCGGAACCTGAGCCTCACGGGCACTGGAGCGCCGTCCGGACCCTCTACCACGAACTCGAGCAGGCACTCGCCCGCGGCCTCCAGCTCGGCGTGAGTGACGTCGAAGAACAGGACGAGCGGCTCTCGTGCGGAGACCCTCAGGAACGAACCCGGCGTGGGGAGGGGGCGCTCCGGGTCCTCGGGATGGCCGTGGACGTCCCAGGCCACCACCCTCACCGGCGGCGCCGTTCCACCCGGCACGATGTGAACGGATCGCGGGTCAATGGCGTGGAACGCGCTCGACGGTTCGTCGGGCCACGGGAGCTCCCCGTCGTACGACATGCGCAGGGACAGGGCGACGCGCGCGCCCTCCTCGCTCGGGCCGACCCCGAACGTGGGAAGCACGGGGAGCAACAGGCCGAGCGCCCATAGCGAGGTGCTCCTGTCCTTGAAGCAAATGTGCAGGTCCTCGGTGGAGTGGGGCAAGCTCGCCACTTTCCCGGCCCCGCTCAAGATCACACTCATCCCGGCGAAGCGCCCGGAGTGATCGGTGTCCACCACTTCCAGCCCAGCTGGAAGGACGAACTCGACGGGTGTCCAACGCTTGGACGAGGTGATCACCGCGCAGCTGGACAGCAGGAGTGCGAGAAGGGCCAGGGCGCGTTGCATGGTCGAGGTCGGTGGGGCTGGTGTCCTAAGGCGAACCCGTGACGCAAGCGTCGCCATCGCCCCCCCAAAGGATGCCAGCTACGAGCGGCTGCCAGGCCACTCATGGGCGGCCAAGTCGGGGGAGGAATGGTCTCCACGACGCACTTCGGACACCGCGCTCCTTGTGCGTGTCAGCGAAGGGGCCCAGGGAGCAGTTACCGGGGAAAGCGCTGCTTTGGCTTGGGGCGGGCGCGAGAAGGGGGGGCTTTGGGGCAGGCAAACTGCAGCGAGGTTGTTGGTCCCCCTGGCGCCGACGTCAGACGCCCAAGCAATAAGCCCGCGATCTCGCGCAGGTCCAGCCCCGCCGATTCCCATCTGGGCTGCGTGCGTCGCTCCAGGAGCCGCGCGGGCGAGGAACCCTCGCGGCTTGCCGCTCTAAATCACCGCTTGGGCGGCCGGTGGCGCAGTATTCTTGAGCCCAGATGAGCACCACCCTCCCTGCGCAGGCCGTCGAGGTCGCAGCTAGCAACACCCGCGACATCGTCTCCATCGCGCTCGAGCACAAGCCCGGCGCGTCCAGCGTCGTCGTCTGGGATGGGGGCAGCGAGCTCTCGCGCGGACTCACGGAGGCCTACAGGACCAGCCTTCCGGAGGCCGAATTCATCGAGTTCAGCGAGGCGAAGAGGGAGGAGATCCTGGGCGCGTTCGAGCGGCTCAGTCCCGGTGACCTCGTGGTCATGATCCAGTCGACCAGCTTCCGGCTCGACGCGTTCCGGATTCGCATCGAGCTCTTCAATCGATCGCTGAAGGTGATCGAGCACCCGCACCTGGCCCGGATGTGCGGGGAGGAGGCGTTGACCTACATCGACGCCCTCGCCTACGACCCGGACTACTTCCGGGGTGTGGGCCATGCCCTGAAGGCGCGTCTTGATGAAGCGGCGGTTGGCGTCGTGGAGAGCGAGGAGGAGCGCCTGACCTTCCCTGCCGGCTTCGAGGCCGCCAAGGTGAACATCGGGGACTACACCGGCATGAAGAACACCGGCGGTCAGTTCCCCATCGGCGAGGTCTTCACGGAATCCAAGGACCTCGAGGCTGTCCACGGCTCCCTCGTCATCTCGTTCTTCGGCGACACGTCGTTCAACCTCAACCGTCCGCCCCACCCCATCACCCTCGTCATTGAAGAGGGTCGCGTGACAGGGACCAAGAACTCGACCGACGAGTTCGATGAGGTGCTCGCCAACATCCGCCGTGACGACGGTGAGGTCTGGCTGCGCGAGCTCGGACTCGGCCTCAACCGAGCCTTCACGAACGAGCGGACGGTCCTCGACATCGGCAGTTTCGAGCGCATGTGCGGGGTTCACGTGTCCCTCGGCTCCAAGCACGCGATGTACAACAAGCCCCAGATCCGAAAGAAGACCGCAAAGCACCACGTGGACGTCTTCGCAGTGACGAGCCGCGTGTTTCTTGACGACGAGGTGATCTACAGGGACGGTGAATGGGTGGTCTAGGCGGCGCTGGCATGCTCCCAGTCCGACGCCGCAGAAGCTCATGACCGGTCATTGCGCCGCGGCGCTCGCCGGGCGGTATGCCGTGTGGGTCTGAGCCGCGCCGCAGGCTGGCCACTCGGCCGAGACCGAGCGCTGGGACGCGCTCACCCGCGACATCGTCGCCCACGCGGCTCGGCTTCAGAGCCCCTTGTGAGCCGCGCACCGCAGGGGACAAGCGCTCCAAGCTGCGACCTTGCCGTGCATGGGATCGTGGGGCGGGAGAGGGCCGGGGCGCTAGGGCTCGAGTCGGTCCTGCTCGTCGCCGCCAGCGCCCTCGGCACGGGCCCCCGCCTCGGCGGGGGACGAGGGAGTCGCGGTCAGCCTTGCGAGCGCCGGACGCAGCGCGTCCGCCCACTTCTTGTAGCCCAGCTTGTTGGGGTGGAGCAGGTCTGGGAACTCCGCCCGCGTGGCGTCTCCGTTCTCATTCGCGAAGATCGACCATGTGTCGATCACGGTGACCTGTGGGATGCGCTTGACATCGTCAGTGCAGAGCTGATTGATGAGCCGAATGTCCTTCGCCGACCGCCGCATCGTCTCGGAGCTGGGGAAGACCTTGCAGAGCAAGATGGGCATCTCTGGATCGTGGCGAACGAGGCGCCTGACGATCTCTCGCACGTTCCACGCGGTCTGCCGAGCGTCGTCGCCCTCCTCGATATCGTTTGTGCCCATGAGCATCACGACGGCGCGCGGATGCAGGGCGAGCACGTCTCGCTCGAGCCGAAGCAGCATCCCGCGGGTGGTGTCACCGCTGATGCCACGGTTGGCGACCTTGAGCGGGCCAAAGCTGGCGCCCATTTCGTCACCCCAGCCCTGCGTGATGGAATCCCCCAGGAACACGACCGCGCCCTGGTCCCGCGCCGTGTGGCGAAACCAACGGCTCCGCTTCTCTAGCCACAACTTGCGGAACCAGTCGTAGCGACGGATCGTGCCCTTCCCCGGTAGCCCCTCGTCGGTGTCGGGGATTGCCAGGTCAGCGGGCAGCTTGGGTGGGCGTTGCCCGTCGCGTAGGAAGAGCTCGTTGCCGAGGCTGAAGCCAAAGACCCGGCCACCGTCGCGCTCGATGAAGAGCTCTGCGTGGGCCTTGTCTCCGTAGGGCTCCCGGGGCCCGGTCTTCAGGACGTCACAAACGTCGGTGGGGTAGAGGTTGAACGAGACTCCGGCGGCGTTGGTCCATTCGAGGATCTCCTCGCCCTTCTCCTGCTTGGCGGCGAGCACGCCGCTGTGAAACCCGTTCTCAACGGGCTCCCTTCGGTACTCGCCGGCCAGGGCGGCGAGCGGCGGGGTCTCTCGGGCCGGTGTCTCTTGGGACTGGGTCTCTTGGGGCTGGGTCTCGATGGACTGGGTGTCCGAGGACTGGATGTACGCCAGTGACGGAGCGAGGAGGATCAGCTCGAGGAGCAGCCCAGCGGTGGCAGGACGGAGAGTGGTCGGCATCTCAAGAACCTAGTCAATGCCCGGGCGGGTGCCAACGGACGCTCTCTTCTGGGTGCCCAGCGCCCCTCTGCCTCTGCGCTGCTCAATGATGACGTCCTCGAGCGACCCGTCCCCGGGTTCGGCGTGCGGCGTCATCAACGTGACCCAGCCGCAGCACTGGGTGTTGCTGTCGCTGGGTGTTCTCTCGCGGACACCCCTGCGAGACTCGACACTCCCTTCAGGGGCTAAGCGATCCAGCCTCAAGCGCCGCGTGCTGCGGAAGCATCGCGGTAGATCCTCGTGATCCGTGCCGCGAGGGCGGCACTCGTCGCAAAGATGACGCCTTCATGGTTCATCCACGTTCCCTCCGTGCGATTCAGGTCCAGTGGCCCGCCGTGGATGTTCGTGGCGACAGCCCCCGCTTCGGTGAACAAGCAGGCCGTTGCGGCGAAGTCCCACAGGGCTCCGCCGCCCTCCTCCTCCTTGGGAAATTTGAAGTAGCAGGCAGGTGCACTCTCCAGTGCCCTGCAGGCGTTCATGACGGCGCCGCTGCCCAGCTGGACTTCCGCCCCGGTGCCGCCCAGGGCCAAGGACTCCGCGTCGAGGGACGCCGCGACGGTCGCGTAGCGCGGCAGGGTCAGCAGGCTCCGATCTGCGAAGACCGACACTCCCGCGTTCGCTCTCGGAGGCGGGGCCGACCACGGCTCACCGTTGCGGATGATGCCGCCACCGCGAAGCGCGCAGTAGAAGGTGTCACGGACCGGGTCCACGACGACTCCGATCTCGGGGGTCCCTTCGCGGGAGACGAGCGCGATCGAGACCGCATAGCCCGGGCGGGATTCGACGTAGGGCAGAGTCCCGTCGAGCGGGTCAATGGACCAGAAGAAGTCGCGTTCCAGGCGGCTGCAATCGTCGTGCAGTTCCTCGCTCAGCACGCCGAGCGAGAACCGCGTCACGCTCGCCTGCAGGGCCTCGAGGATGATCTCCTGGCTCCTCCGGTCCACCTCCGTGACGACCTGTGAGGCCTCGCTTTGGCCCCCCGGTTTGCATTCGATGACGGCCGGCCGCGAGGCGCGGATGAAGTTCCCGGCCTCGCGCGCCGCACGGCACGCGGACCCAGCGAGCCATCGCCTGTCGCTCGGACTCAGCCTCAAAGCCGCCCCAGGACCTGCTTGGCCAGGCGCTCGCTATAGCGGTGGAGCTTCCAGTGGCCCGGGCTCCACCCCTTCAGGAACCGATAGAAGTCTGTCCAGGCCACCGGATAGAGCGCTCGCCAGTCGGATTCCAGGGCCGCGAAGTCCACCGAGTCGTGGTGGAGCTCGATGGCCTCCTTGAGGTGCAGGAAGTACCGGTCCAGGAGCTCCTGTTCCCGGGCCTCGCATTGGTCCTCGTCGAAGCAACTGCTGACGAAGTAGGCGAGGTCCTTCATGCCACAACCAGCGCCGACGTACTGGAAGTCCACCGCTGCCACGGCGGTGCCGTCTTCGGAGAAGCAGAAGTTCGCCAGCTTGGCGTCTCCATGCACGAGGGTCTGGTAAGGGCTCG
>CALJGV010000011.1 GCA_938075305.1 uncultured bacterium | reverse complement strand
GCGACGGCCCGCTCCAGGGCCAGCGCGAGGAACCCCAGGCCGCTGAGGCCCGCGAGCAGGAGGGCCGGTCGGCGGCTGAGTCGCCCGGCCTTGGGGCCGAGATAGGCGATGGACACGTTGCGAAGGTAGATGATGAACGTCAGCCCGTACCCGAGGCTCAGCGGCAGGTCACCGAGGTGGACGGCGTAGCCGCCCAGCAGCACCGCGCCTGCCACGGAGAGCCACCAGAAGGCCCGCGGCGCCACGCTCCGGCCAGCGCGCTCGGAGAGCAGCCATTGGACGGCGAACCTGGAGAAGTAACAGGCGTTACCCAGCCAGCCGATTGCCTCCATCCACGTCATCTTCGAGGGGCGGCGTGATCGAGCGATCCAGGGGGAGTCGCTCGCGGTGCCGGCCTCGCAAGAGGCTACCACGCACGGGCCGCGATCAGCGGTTGCGGTAGACCGAGTGGCACTCGAGGCAGCTCTCGGCGACCGCCTCATACGCCAGCTCGAGCTCAGCCGAGCGGTCTGCGCCCGGGTCGGCGCGGCAGTCGGTCAGGAGCTCGACGATCCGCCCGGTTCCCTCGCGGCTGCCCGTCAGCCACGCCCGGAAGTCGTCGGCGAACGCCGCGGTCTCGTCCATCTCGGCGCAGGCGTCCAGGTGCTGGAGCACCGTGGTCGCCGACCGCAGCGGGTCGATGTCCGGGTGATCCGAGCTCGGCTCCCAGCCGTTCTTGCGGATCAGCTTCACCTCATCCCAAGAGCGGGTGAGGGTGATCATCGCCTCGCGCAGGCCGGAGGGACGCTGGGCCGACGCGAAGTCGAAGTCATAGGCCGCGGTCTCCTCGGCCGTCGGGAACTCCGCCGTGGCCACGGTGAGGTACAGCCCCTCGTACTTCTTCGCGGTGGTGCACCAGTGCCGCATCTCTGCGATGGCGCGATCGCGGTTCAACCCGTCGAGGGCCACCGAGCCGATCGCCGCGGCGGCGGGGCCACGGTGGCGCCCGTGGAAGCAGTGCACGTAGAAGGGCGCCTCCAGCTCACGGAAGGCCTTGGCGATCTGGAGCACCTGGTCCTCCGTGATCCCCTTGTACTGAATGGGAACGTGCACGTACCGCAGCCCGAGCAGCTCCGCCCCCTCCACGTCCGGC
This sequence comes from uncultured bacterium, assembly GCA_938075305.1. Classification (GTDB taxonomy): domain Bacteria; phylum Planctomycetota; class UBA1135; order UBA1135; genus Saltatorellus. The sequence goes on along the minus strand of CALJGV010000011.1, from coordinate 101,552 downwards.
GCCTTGCCGTCGACGGAGAGGATCGTCTTCACACCCCAGGCCTCGAGCTGGGCCAGGGCCTCGCGGTCCACCGGCTCGCTCCCTGTGATGATCCGGTCGCTGAACCGGTAGACGTTGTGCAGCCCGGGGTAGTTGCCCGGGGGCACCTCCGGAAGCGCGAACTCACCGGCGGCGTCCCAGGCGCTGCCCTCGAGGGGCAACGGCGGCGCGACCCGGGTGGCCGTGGTGCCCGCTGACTCGACCCGGACGCCACCGTCCCCTGCCTGGCAGGAGATCACCGCGAGGGCGAGGATCAGGGCGGTGGGAGCTTGGGGGCGGAGTCGCATGGGAGGTTCGGGGACGGGTTCTCCCCCGCCGATCGCAAGGGCTGTGCCATCCCCGCGTCGCCGGGCCTGTGGGTCGCCTGGGCCCGCTCCAAGGAGAGGGGTGTCACGGGACCGGAACAGAGGTGGACGCAGTCGCGACAGGATAGCCGGGATAGGCCCCCACGGGGGCCCTGGAGCCCATCTGACGCAGGCGGCCGGTCTGGCGACGGGTCACTCGGTCCCGAGGAGCCGGGCGGGGGCCGCGGCCCCGGGGCCCCCGGGTAGGCGCTGGAGGGCCTCGAGCGCCGCGCCCACCAGGTTGGACGCCCGCGCCCTGACGCACCGGGCCCCTGGGATCCGCCGCTCGACGGCGCGGTGCACCAGCTCCCGGTAGGCGGGGACGTGCTCACCCAGCCCCCCCGTGAGCGCCACCTCGACGGCCTCGCCCCGGAAGTCGAGCCTCCCGTGGACCGCCTCCACGCACTCGGCGAGCGCGGCGGCGCCCTCCTCCAGGAGTCGCCTGGCCACCTCGTCCCCCGCCTCGGCGGCCCCGGTCACCAGGTGCGCCAGCCCGGCCCGGCGCGCCCGCACGCCGGGCCCACTGTCGATCACCGGGAGCAGCTCTCTCATGTGCCCGAGGCCGAGGGTCTCCATGACGCTGCCCTCGAGCGAGGTCCCAGGGCCCCGGCCATCGAAGGCGCGGATCGCGGCGATCATGGCCCCAGTCCCGAGCCAGGTCGCGCTCCCCACGTCATCCAAGAGGCTCCCCCAGCCGCCGGATTGGAACGTGCGCCCCGAACGGTCGCGCCCGAAGCAGGAGCTCCCTGTGCCCGCGATGAGCACGATCCCGTCGCCGCCGCCCAGCCCTCCCGCGAGCGCGCCCACGAGGTCGATGTCCACCTCCACGGCTCCGGGCGCCCCCACGCCGACCCTCGCGACGAGGTCTCGCACCGTCTCCCGGTTCCCCGGGGTGCCGACGCTGGCCATGGCGCAGAAGACCGATTCGGCCACGCGCGGTTCGGTCCCCGCAGCGGCCCAGGCGCCACGCCACGCCTCGTCGACATGGACCTGGAGCTGCGACTCCCCCACGTCGTGGAGGTTGCCGCTCCCGCTCTGCCCCTCGCCGAGCCGCCGACCCTCACCGTCCACCAGCAGCACCCGCGTGCTGGTCCCGCCCCCGTCGATCCCCACCGCGACCGCCCCCGACCGCGACGGCTCACTCACCGGAGCCCAGCGCCTCCAGCGCTTGCTTCACCCGTTCACGATCCGGGTCGAGCTCCAGCGAGCGCTCGTACGCCGCCCGGGCCTCGCCCTCACGTCCGAGCTTCGAGAGCACGTTGCCCCGGTGATAGGCCACCCGCGCGAGGTTCGGCATCAGGTCCCCGAGGGGTCGAGCAGACTCGTACTCCTCGAGGTCCGAGAGCGCGCGTTCGAGCTCGAAGCCCCCGCTCGAACGGGCCTTGGCCCCCTGGTACATGGCCTGAAACGCGCGCTGCGTCCGGGGGACCTCCACCAGCCGATCGAACTCGGCGGCGGCGCCTGCCCACTCGTCCTTCTTCGCCAGGAGCTCGCCGATGTTGTAGATCACATCGGGGTCGTCGGGCCGCGCCGCCTGCAGCCCGCGGAACCCCGCGAGCGCCTCGTCGATCCGGTCGTCGTCCCCGACGAGCAGCTGCACCTCCCAGAAGTCGCGGCGGAAGGCGTCGAACTCACCGAGCTCCTCGATCAGGCCGCGGGCCTTCTTCTTGCTCCCGATCGGCCAGGGGCCGAAGGCGTAGACGATGATCTGGCGGACCCGAGCGTCCACGTTGGCCGGATCCAGGGCCACGGCAGCCGCGAGCTCGGACTGGTAGCGCTTCACGTCATCAAGGGCGCTCACCATGGCGGACACGCCGCCGGTCTCGGCCTCCCGGACGACCCGCGCCATGATGGTCTCCGCGAGGATGAAGTGCGCCTGGCTGTTCCCCGGGAGGAGTTCGACGCCGGCCTCGGCGAGCCCGAAGGCCCGTTCGAGGTCACCCTTCATCCGGTTCCCCTCGGCAAGCAGGACCGTGAGCAGCCCCCGCTCCTCGCCCTCCGCTTCTGCGAGGCGGGCCTCGATCCGCGCGATCTCTGACGCAAGCGCTGCCCGGTCCACCATCTCACGCAGGCCGGTCAGCGTGGCGAGGGGCCGGGCGTCCTCGGCGGCCTCCAGCTCGATGGCGCGTGCGCCGGAGCCGCTCGACCGGGCGGCCTCGATCTCGGCCTCGGACAGATCGGCGGCGTCGCTCCCCGCCCTCATCCAGAGCGCAAAGCTGGCGATGGCGACGGCGACCAGCGCGAGGACGAGGGTGATGAAGCGAACCATGGGACGGAGAATAGGCGACCTGCGCCGCGTCCAAACCTATCAGCGCCGCTCCAATCCCGACTCGGCGGGTGAATCTCGCCAGGTGGGGACCTCGGGACGGGGGATCCAGTCCACGCCGTAGAGCGACGCGAAGGTGGGCGCCACGCGGTCGGCGGTCAGGGTGAGGTGGAAGCCGATCGGGCTCGGGCCGAGGTCCTTGCCCCTGCCATTGAAGGTCGTCCGGCCCCACCGGGTCCCGACGGCCACGAGCTCGAACGCCTCGAACGAGCGGTCCTCGAGGTCCAAGGTGGCCGTGCCGAGGAGCTCACACTCCACGCCGTGGGGGATCCTCCGCTTGGGGGTCCAGTTGTTGTCCCCCAGGAGCCAGGTGTCCGCCGAACTCGCCTTCGTGCTCCCGGAGAGCTCGACCGTCACCTTCGGGCCGTCGACCTCCACCACTCGACCGACCAGTCGCGCGCGCTCGATCTCCGCCGGGGCGTAGGGGAGGGTCTGCCCGCGAGCGTCGTCCACCAGGGCGAACTGCGCCAACCGGTCCGCCAGCGGCTGAAGGTCGATCCCCTCCGGTCCTGCCGATCCGAAGATGACCTCCGACAGGTCGGGCAACATGGCCTTCACCTCCCCCTTCGAGCACCACAGGGTGTCCCGGTTCCAGCGGTTCGAGGGGCTCGCGCTCAGCCCCTCGGGGGAGAGGTCGCGGGAGATCCTGGAGAGCACGAGGCCGCCCTCCGGGAAGCCGTCCTCCCAGCGGTGAGCGGGGGCGCGATCGGCCTCGGGGTCCAGCCGCCGCTCGTCCTCCGTCAGGTCACCCCAGCGCTCCAGGGCCGCGTCGAGCATGGCGCCCACCCGCTCCGGCGAGCGGGAGTTGATGCGCCCGAGCACCTTGCCCCCCGGGGCGAAGACCCAGAAGCCCTGCCGTGTCCCGCCGTCGGTGATGCGCTTGCCGCCGTTGCTCCAGCGCTGGAACAGGACACAGTCGTCATCCGAACCCCGCTGGAGGCGCCAGACCTCGTCTGCCGCGCAGGTGAAGCGGGCCGCCCGCTCGACGACCTCCTCGGTGAAGACAGACCTCCGGTCCGCCAGGCCGTTGCCTCATGTGCACCCGAGCGGGTGCCCGTTCATCAGCCAGAGCAGGAGCGGTCGCTCCTCCTCGCTCGCCCGGCGCACCCCGTCCATGAAGGTGGGCTCCCAGGCGATCTGAGCGAAGCGCAGGTCAGCCGCACCGGGCAGCAGGTGCGCGCGCCAGTCCTCGAGGTCGACGCGGCGCAACAGGGGGGCGTCGGCCTGGGACGCCGGGGTCGCCTCTGCGGGCTGCGGCTGAGCCGGCGGCTCCTGCTGGAGCGCCGCCACGAGGAGGGACGTGATGAGCATGGGGCGAGCCTACTCGCTCGCCCGCCTTCCGTCGAAGGGGCGTTCGGGGCCAGCCCGCTCAGTCCATGTGCGCGACGACCCGCTCGTCGCCCATCTGCAGCTTCAGCGCCACGCGCTGCGCCACCTTGCCGAACAGGTTCTCCCAGGTCCGGATGAAGCCCTTGACGGAGACGCGGCGCACGAAGTCCACGCTCGTCCAGTAGCGGGGGCCGCTCAGGCCCTGGGCGTTCGCGTAGAGCTTCGCCTGCTCCGACACCATCCACTCGGAGTGGAGCATGTACATGATCAGGTACAACCGGCTCAGCCAGATCTGGCGGATCATCGGCTTGATGAAGCGCATCATCCACGGGCTGCGGATGACGATCGGGAAGAGCTTGTGCAGGTTCTCGATCTGCCGCTTGTTCTCGAACTCGATGGACGAGGTGCGGTTGAACTTCACGGGGAAGTCGTCGTAGGCCGCCACCGCGTAGCCCATGTCCTCGGTCATCTCCTCGATGTCGAACATGGGGTACGGCTGCATGATCGAGACCAGGGGGTGGTCCACCTTGCAGCGGATGTTGAGCTCCACCGTTTCGAGCTCGTCGTCGAGCGAGGCGCCGGGGCCACCGAGCATGTTAAGGGAGCCGAGACGGATGCCGTGCTCCTTGATCCAGCGCGCGGAGTCCTCGAGCTGCTGCAGGGTGGTGTTCTTGCGGAAGACTGCGTTGCGGATGTAGTCGTTCGCCGACTCGAAGGCGATCCGTGCGTAGACGCAGCCGGCCTTCTTGAGCTTCTCGATGTGGTGCTCCCTCGTCATGTTCGCCATCAGGATGACGTCGAACGGGAGGCCCACCTCCTTGGGGTACTTCTCGCAGAACTCGTCCAGCCACTTGCCGGAGAGGTTGAAGATGTCGTCGAGGAAGTGGACGAACTTCAGGTTGTACTTGTCGCGGACGTCCTTGATCTCGGCGATGACGTGGTCCACGGTCCGCTTGCGCACGTACTTGGCGTTCGTGGTCCCCACGACCTTCTTCTTCAGCGCGTGGTGGAAGCAGAAGGAGCAGTTCATCGGGCAGCCACGCTGGGTCACGAAGACCTTGCGGTCGCTTTCCCGGTAGATCGACCCGGCGTCGTAGATGATCGAGCGGTCGGGGAAGCCGAGCGAGTCGAGGTCCTGCACCGGCGGGCGCTGGGAGTTCTTCTGGATCTCGCCCGTCTCGCGGTCGCGGAACCACATGTTCTGGACGAACTGGAAGTCCTCGCCAGCGGCGAGCTTGTCGAGGAGCTCGACCGTCGCGAGCTCTCCCTCGCCGCGACAGATCGCGTCCACGTGCTCGTTGAGCTCGATGACCTCGGGGCTGAAGGTGGGGTGCGGGCCGCCGAAGAGGATGAACACCTCCGGCATCTCCGTCCGGATGCGCTTGGCGAGGTCGAGGAAGTACAGGTGCATCCCCGTGGTCACCGAGAAGCACACCACATCAGGCGCGTAGTCCTTCGCCTTCTGGACCCAGTCCGTGTCCGGCAGGAAGAGCGCCTGGGCCTGGTGGCCGGCGTCCTTGATCGAGCGGCTGAGCCACATGAGCCCCAGCATCTCCTGCGGGAGGTAGTCATTGATGAAGAGCACCTTCATCGACTTGACCGGGCTGTTGGAGGTGATCGCCGTGGCCGTTCCGGGGGCGATATCGGTGAGCGTCATGGAAGCGAGGCGTGGGGCGGCCAGTGGCCGCTTGGGTCTCCGTCGTCCCCAGGAGAGCGCCCTGCTACGGCAGAGCGTGTCGGGAGCGACGCCCTAATGTTATCGGCCTGTGAGCACCCGGGGCCTGCGGTACAGAAAACCAGGAACCCGACGATCGTCCCCCGAACGGGGTCGCGCTCCACGAATGAGACGCCCTGGCCGCCCTCGGCCGTTCAGGCCTGCCTGGACGCGCCCAGGAGCAACTCCTCGACGCGGGAGAAGGTCCGCTCCCGGTCGAACCTCGCCTCCCGACCGTGCGCGGCCTCCACGAAAGTCGCCCCCAGCGCCGGCTCACCGAGGATGCGACCCATCGCCGCCGCCAGGCCCTCGGGGTCCGAGGGATCCACGAGCAACCCGTTGACGCCGTCCTCCACCACCTCGGGGTTCCCGCAGACGCCGCTCGCGATCATGGGCGTGCCGATGGCCTGGACCTCCAGCAGCGTGTGCGAGAGCCCCTCGTATTCGCTGTTGAGCACGAACACGTCAGCGGCCCGGATCAGCAATGGGATCCGCCCGTGGGGCACGTTCCCGAGGAAGCGCACCCGGGACTCCACCCCGAGGTCCCGGGCGAGCTGTTCCCAGGGCTCCTGCATGTCGCCGTCCCCGGCGACGAGCAGCACGACGTCGTCGTCCAGCTGGGTCAGCGCCCGGATGATGCCGTCCACGCGCTTCCAGCCCATGAGCCGGCAGATGGTCAGCGCGTACCGGTGACCGGGCTCCAGGTCCAGGGCCGCCCGCGCCGCCTCCCGCGTCTCGGGGACGTCGCTGGCCCGCGGGCCGTGATAGGCGTTGAGGACCGTCACGGCCTTGTCCGCGGGCACCCCGTGCTCGTTGACGAGGATGCCCCGCAGGAACTCCGAGCAGCAGATGATCCGCGTGGTCCACCCCCACCAGCGCCGTTGCAGGGCTCGAGTCAGCCCGACCCTCCAGCCGTAGGAGCGGCCCTGGAACTTGACGATGTCGTCGCCGCGCGCCCAGCCCTTGCGGTGGGCGATCTCCCAGGCGCCATCCACCATGATCCGGATCACGACCGGGCGCCGCCGGAGGCGCGCGGCCAGCACATGCAGCAGGGCGAGATGCTCCTGGACGTACACCACGTCTGCCCACGCCGCCGCCTTCAGCACCGCGAAGAACGCGCGCAGGTAGCGGATCGGCAGGGGACCGCGCGGGATGGCCTGGACCGGGAACGGGTGGCCGGACGGCTGCTCCTCGCTGCAGAACGCGATCACCCGGACCTCATGCCCCCGGTCCATGAGGAAGCGGCCGATGCTGGGCACGTAGACCGCCGGCCCGCCGAGGTCCGGCGGGAAGACGGGGGACGTGATCAGGACGCGCATGGGGAGAGTTGAGCTCGCGGTTCGACGCCCATGGAGTCTAGTGCGCGCCCGCCAACGTCCGCAGGCGCACGTCGGTTCTCCATCGCGGCAGCCGCGCCGCTCGGGATCACGCGTGCATCAACCAGGAGCCGCCCTCGGCCCCCTGGTTCGCGGCGGGCATGGGCCCGTCCACGTCGAAGATGTCCAGGGCCGCGCTACGCTCCAGGCAGGTGCGGATCGCCCCCATCAGCTCCTCGGACTCCGGCGGCTTCTCGAACCACTGGTGCATCCCCATGACCAGCAGGCGCATCAGCTCGGTGCGCGAGCGGGGGGCCGAGACCACGATGATGGGCGCCTGAGCCAGGTGATCGAGGCCGCTGAGGACCTCGAGGAGCTGCTCGCCCCACGCTCCGGGGAGGTCGAGGTCCATGACGATGGCGTCGATCTCGGGGTGCGAGCTCGCGCAGTCAAGGACCGCAATCGCGTCTTCACAGACCAGCGGACGGTGCCCCAGCGCCTTGACGAGGGAGGCGTAGTGCTCCCGCGTCTCGGGATCTTTCTCTGCGATGAGGACCTTCTGCATGGCTGGGATCGGTGGGTTCCGTCGGACTGCGGCCTTGGGCGCGTTCATCGACCGCACCGCCGGGGCGCCACGGAGCGAATCGTCGATACCTGCCACGTGCCTCGTTTTGCCCCAGCGCGCGGGGCCCAGGGTCTCAAAAGACGACCGGCGAGGCCCGCTGGGGACTCGCCGGTCGATGGGCCCAGGCGGGCTGAGGGGCGTCGGACGCTCAGACCGGAACGTTGTCCCGTTGCTCCTCGCGCTCCGCTTCGATCTTGCGCAGCCGGTCCAGGGTCACGTCCGGCGTCGGATAGTCGCCCGTGAAGCACGCGTTGCAGAACTTGGAGATGTTGCGGTTGCCGACCCGCGCCGCCTCGTTCATCGCCTCTCGGTCCAGGTAGATCAGTCGGTCCACGCCCAAGGACTCCGCGATCTCGTCCACCGTCCGGTCCGTCGCGATGAACTCGCGCTTGCTCGCCATGTCGACGCCGTAGGGGCAGGGGGCCACCAGCGGCGGGCTCGTGACGCCGAGGTAGACGTTGCGAGCCCCCGCGCCGCGCGCCGTGTCCACGATCCGGCGCGAGGTATTCCCTCGAACCACGGAGTCGTCCACGAGCAGCACGTCCTTCCCGTCGAACTCGAGCGGGATCGGGTTCAGCTTGCGCCGGATCGACGAGGTCCGCGCCTTCTGGTTGGGCATGATGAAGGTCCGGCCGATGTACCGGTTCTTCACGAGGCCCTCGCGGTAGGGGACGCCAAGCTCGGCGGCGCAGGCTTGGGCCGCATCGCGCGAGCTATCGGGGACGGGGATGACCGCGTCGGGCATCGGGGCTCCGGAGGCCTTCCACTGCTGCGCGAGGGCGATCCCGAAGCGGTGGCGCGTCTTGTAGACGCTGATGTCATCGATGAACGAGTCGGGGCGCGCGAAGTAGACGTACTCGAAGATGCAGGGACGGTGGGGCTGGTCGCCCACCTGGCGCCGGTGCACCTCGCGACTGCTGTCCACGAAGATTGCCTCGCCGGGCCCGATGTCGATCGTCCGCTCGTAGCCGTTCACGTCTAGCACGACGCTCTCCGAGGCGCACGCGAACCAGTCGCCGTGCTCGTCGGTCCGCTGGCCGAAGACCGCGGGCTTGATCCCGAACGGGTCACGGAAGGCCACCATCCCCACGTCGGCGATCGTCGCGCACACGGAGTAGGCGCCCTTGACCTCCTTGAACACCCGACCGACGGCGTCGAAGACGTCGTCGACGGTCACCTTGCCGCCGCTCGCGTTGTATCGCTCGGCGAGCGCCTGTTGGAAGACGTAGAGGAGGACCTCCAGGTCGCAGGTGGAGTTCAGCCGGGTCATCTTCGACGTGAAGCGCGAGTCCGACAGCTCCACGTAGTTCGTCACATTGCCGTTGTGGACCATCGCCGTTCCGATGGGGAACGTGTGGTGGAACGGCTGGGCATCCTCGTTGCGGTTCGCGCCGACCGTTGGGTAGCGGACGTGGCCCACGCCCAGGTGTCCCTTGAGTCGGCTCATGTTCGACTCGTCGAAGACCTCGACCACGAGCCCGAACCCCTTCTTCACGTTGAAGCGGTCCGTGAAGGTCGTGATCCCCGCTGCGTCCTGGCCGCGGTGCTGGACCGCCAGGAGCCCCTCGTAGATCTCGGGCGCCACGTCGACCCCGTCCGGGCCGAAGATTCCGATGAAGCCGCACATAGATTCAGTTCCCTGGAGTCGCGCTGGTGCTGGGAGTGTGCCACGCCGAGGATCGGTCGCGGCTGGCCGAGAGGGTACCCGGAAAAGGCCACACCACTCGCCCGGCCAGGCGTTTAGTGGCCAGAGGGAGCCACGATCGATTCGACCACTCCCCCTGGCCGCGGTCAGCGCCTTTGCCCCCGCGAAGGCGTAAGCTGAGGGGCAAGCATGAGTCCGCCCGCCCAAGCCCCCTTCCGCCTGCTCATCGTCGAGGATGACCCCGTCTACGAGCGGATCCTCCGAGCCCACCTCGGGCGCCTGGGCGACCGGGTGGGCGAGATCGACCACGCCGGCCGCGTGGGGGATGGCCTTCGGAAACACCGGGCCAACCCCGCCGACCTGGTCCTCCTGGACCTCACGCTCCCCGACAGCCTCCCCGAGGCGACCCTGGAGCGCGTGGCGGAGTTCGTCGGGAGCGGCGCAGCGGTCCTAGTGCTCAGCGCCCTGGACGACCCCGAGGTCGCAGAGGCCGCCCAGGCAGCGGGCGCCCTGGGCTTCCTGGAGAAGGGCAAGATCTCGTCGGAGCGCCTTGCGGAGGCCATGGACAAGGCTGGCGCGCGGGGCCCCGCGCCGCAGGACGCGGCCCCGGAGGCACCGCCTCGCCGCGAGCTGGGCCCGGATCACCCCCAGCGCCTCGCCGCCCAGCTCGTCCACGACGGGAAGTCCTGGCTGACGAATCACAGCTTCCGGCTAGCCGCCCTCAAGCGGGCCGCGGGCCCCGAGGCCGAGGGGCTCATCGAGGGTCTCAGCGATACCGCCCAAGCCCTGGCCGACCTCTTGGACGCGGGGCGTGGGTTGGTGGTGGATGAGACGACGCCCGTGGAGCTTGCGTCCGTCGACCTCGCCCCGTGGGTCGCCGCGTGGAAGAAGCGGCGCTCGACCGGCGGCGCCGCCGCCGACGTGCGCGTCCAGACCCCTGACGGCTCGCCCCTCATCCTGACCTGCTGCCCGGCTGGCCTCGAGGTGACGCTGGGAGCCCTGGTCGAGAACGCCGAGCAGGCCGCCGGGGATGGTCCGGTTGTCGTGGACCTTTGGGCCACCGTCGCGGCAGACGGCGGGGTCCAGGTGGAGGTCACGGACGGCGGAGGCAGCTGGGGCGCCGAGGACGCCGGGCGGCTCACGGACGCCTTCCAGAAAGTGGAGCGCGGGAGCACGCGCGCCGGCCTCGGCCTCTATCGAGCCCGGCGCTGGATGGAGCGCATGGGCGGGTCCCTGGACCTGGTCCCACGAGAGGACACTCCCGGAGCCATGACCGTCCGGCTCTGCTTCCCGGCGGCCTGACGGAGAGCGCGGTTAAGGTGAGGAGCCCGTTTCCCCCCATCGCGCACCATGCTCCGTCTCCTCCCGGCCGCCTCCCTCCTCCTCCTGGTCACCGCCGACGCCGCGAGCGCGGCAGACCTCCGGCTGCCTGCCGTCTTCTCCGACGGCATGGTCCTCCAGCGAGAGTCCAGCGCGCCGATCTGGGGCTGGGCCGACCCCGGCGATCAGGTCAGCCTCCGCGGGAGCTGGCCCGGGGCGGCGCCCGTGACGGCGGCAGCCGACGCATCGGGCCGCTGGCGCATCGAGCTCGCCACCCCCGCCGCGGGAGGGCCCTTCCGGGTCGAGGTGACCTGCGGGGACGAGTCCCTCGAGCTCAGCGACGTCCTCATCGGTGAGGTCTGGCTCTGCTCGGGCCAGTCCAACATGGAGTGGACGCTCGACCTGATCCTCCCGGCGGCCAGGCGGAGCGAGGCGGTCAACGAGCGCACGGCGAACCTGGACCGCGCCCAGGTGCGGTTCTTCGACATCCCCCAGACCACCGCCGAGGCGCCGCGAGAGGACTGCGACGCGCGCTGGTGGACGGCCTCCGGCGACGACACTCTGCGCTGCAGCGCCGTGGCCTACTTCTTCGCCTGCGCCCTGCAGGACCGCCTCGACATCCCCATCGGGCTGGTCGTCTCCGCCTGGGGAGGGACGCGGGCCGAGGCCTGGACCAGCGAGGAGGTGGTCGAGCAGTTCCCCTACCACGCCGCCACCCTCGAACGCATCCGGAACGCCGACCCCAACCAGTACGCCTCCGCCGTGGAGTCGTTCTGGAAGCGCGTGGACGACGGTCGCTACTGGACGAAGGCGTTCCGCTCGGCGGACTTCGACGACCAGGCATGGGACGTCCAGGCCCTCCCCGCCCACTTCGAGTCGGGCCCGGTGGGCGACCATGATGGCGTCGTCTGGTACCGCAGGAGCGTGGAGGTCCCCAGCGACTGGGACGCCCAGGAGCTCGAGCTCGTCATGTCCCCCATCGACGACATGGACGAGACGTTCTGGAACGGCGTCAGCATCGCCTCGACACTCGCGCCCGGGTCCCACGCCCAGGTGCGCCGGTATCGCGTCCCGGCGCACCTCGTGACGGCGGGGCAGGCGGTGATCGCGGTCCGCGCGGTGGACACGGGCGGACCGGGCGGCTTCGCGCCGAGGGCGGACGCCGAGGGCCGCCCCGCCATCCGCCTCTCCTTCGAGGGCGCCGACCTCGACCTGACCGGCGAGTGGCGGGTGCGGCGCGGCGCGCCGGTCCGGTCCCTGCCGGCGGTCCCCGCCAAGCAGACCACCGACCAGAACACCCCCGCCGCCCTCTTCAACGGCATGATCGCGCCGATCCTGCCCTTCGGCATCCGCGGGGCGATCTGGTATCAGGGCGAGTCCAACCGCTACCGGGCCGAGGAATACCGCGAGCTCTTCCCCGCCATGATCTCGGACTGGCGCGCGCGCTGGGAGGCGCCCGAGCTGCCCTTCTACTTCGTCCAGCTGGCGCCCTACGGTTACGGCGGCGGCAATGATGGGAAGACCGCGCTCGTGCGCGAGGCCCAGGCTCTGGCCGCCAGGGAGCTCCCCGCCACCGGCATGGCCCTCACGGCGGACATCGGCAACGCCCGGGACATCCACCCCGTGAACAAGTGGACCGTGGGGGAGCGCCTCGCCCTCTTCGCTCTCCGCGACCTCTACGGCTCCGCCAGCACCGTGGCCGAGGGTCCGCGTCTGCGGCGCGCCGTCCCGGCAGGAGGAGAGCTCTCGCTGGAGTTCGACCACATCCACGGGACGCTGCAGCCCATCGGCGAGCAGATCGATCAGTTCGAGGTCGCCGGCGAGGACGGGGTGTACGTGCCCGCGGAGGCGCGCATCAGCGCGGACGGCCAGGGGATCATCCTCAGCAGCCCGGAGGTCGAGGCGCCCGTACACGCCCGCTACCTGTGGAACGACGCGGGCTACGCCTCGGTCATGGGCGGCGCGGGCCTGCCCATGGCGCCCTTCCGTACGCGCTGACCGGCGACGGGCTCAGCCCTTCGCGGCGCTCGCCTCGAACCGGTCCGGAGAGAAGAACTCCGGGTCGATGGCGCTGATGGGTTGGCCCAGGATCATCTGGGCCAGCCCCTCGCCGATGCTCGGCGCGAGCTGAAAGTCGTTGCCAGAGAAGCCCGTCACCACGTAGAGGCCGGGGATCTCCTTGACCGCGCCGACGATCGGTCGCTGGTCCGGGGTGAGCGTGATCCAGGCGGCCTGGCCGCCCTCGTCGTCCATGCCCTTGTAGACCGGCATGCGCGCCTCGAGCTTCGGACGTGCCCACTCGCGCATCTCCTCCCCCACGGCCTCGTCAAGGCTCTCCGGTCGCTCCAGTTCGGGCAACCCGTCGAACCCGAGGCGCCCAACGCGGGTGCGCTTGGCCGAGGGTTCACAGCGCAGGTGCAGGCCGTTGACCCGGTCGAGGATGACCGGGTGGGCGGCGGGCATGAGGTCGAGGGGATCGGGGCGGAAGCGCGTCTCCACGTCGTCCTCGCCGCCCTCGTCGATCTCCTCCAGCGCCGCGGGGTCGGGCATGTGCACGAAGTGCTCCTCGATGCGGACCACGCGCAGTGGATAGGAGACGCCGAGCTCCTTCAGGATGATCGGGGTCCAGGGGCCCGTGGCGAGCACGACGTTGGGGGCGAGGAACTCGCCCTCGCTGGTGGCCACGCCGACGGCGCGTCCGTTCTCCACCAGCACGGTGGGGTTCTCCACGCCGGTGCGCGTGCTGGCGCCCTGGGTCCGGGCGAGGGCCGCGAGGGTGTCGATGGTCCGCCGAGGATCCACGAAGCCGCCGTTGGGCTCGTAGGAACCGATGGAGTCGTCGGACACCTCGATGCCCGGGCAGATCATCCGCATCTTCGCCGCGTCGACGATCTGCACGTCGATCCCGATGGACCGCTGCATCTCCACGTCCTCGCGAAGCGCGGAGACCTCGTCCGCATCGCTGCCTGCGACGACGAGCACACCCGTGCGCCGGTACCCGACGGAGCGGCCCATCTTGGTGGGCATGGTGGCGTACACCTTCAGAGCGTCCCTGGCCATGCCGGCCAGGGGGCGCTCGGTGTAGCCCTGGTGGACCACCGCGCCGGTGCGGCCCGAGGAGCCGGAGCCGAGCCGGCCCTTCTCGAGGAGGATGACAGGCTCGGTCAGGGGATCGCAGCGCTTGGCTGCGCTAAGGGCCACCGAGGTGCCCATGGCACCCCCGCCCACGATGAGGATCTTCGCTTTCAATGCAGGCTCAGCTTAGCCGCCGCGGGGCCCGGCGGGCTCAGCGAAAGTCCGCGGGCGGGCGGGGACGGACGCCGAGCTTCTCGTAATTGAAACCGCTCTCAAGCGGCTCGTAGGCGCCCACGGGCGCGACCTCGAGGTCCGGCCGGATGTCCGCCTCGCGGTCGAGCCCCCAGAGGGTCGCGTTCAGGAGCAGGCGCCGCATGTCCTCGCACTCGAAGTCACGGGCGCTGCCCATGGTCGTGTGGAAGACCCGGCTCTCATGGCCCCCGGCCCCGGTGAAGGTCCTGGTCCACGCCACCGGCAGCGCGATCTTGTTCTCGTTCGGAGGCCCATCGGGGGTCCGGCCGATCAGGGGCTGGCCCATCAGCAGGGACACACACCGCTCGGGGAGCCCTCCGCCCTCCGGATAGGTCCGGTACACGTCCGTCGTGCCCCACACGTCGTCCACCCCCATGAGGATGGGGTGCCCGGCGTTCTCCGCCACCACGGTCGCCCGCGTGGAGTCCCGGCTCCAGTTCCCGTGGTGGCCCCGGAAGGACCCGCCGAGCACGCCCTCACCGAACGGAACACGCTCGCCGTTGACCCGGTAGTCCCATCCGATGAAGCCGTGGTTGGCGGTGCGGATCGCCAGGATGGGCCGGCCGGAGTCGAGGTACCGGTAGATGTGCGCCAGCTGATCGTCCGGCAGGGTGAGCAGCCGGGTGTAGAAGACCACCGCGTCGGCGCCCTCGAGGTGCTCGAGCCCGGGGATGTCGTGGACGACCTCCTTGTCCTCCCACTTGATCTTCGCGGTGGGATCCACGCGACCCTGCTCGTCCTGGGCGAAGAGCACCGTGGTGTGCATCCCGTGGCGCTCCGCGAACATCTCCGCGAGCATCGGCGAGCACTCCTCGCTGCGGTACTCCTGGTCACCCACGACGAACACGACGTGGGGGGCGTCCTCCCCGGCGTCTTTCGCCGGATAGGTGAGCCAGCGCGGGTCCTCGGGGACGGGGTGGCTCCGGGCCGCGGGGATCTCGTTCACGGTGTAGTAAGCGTCCCGGTGGAGCAGCGGCTCGCCGGCGGCGGAGCGCAGAGCCGCCAGGTCGAACTCGTGGACGTGGCCCTTCTTCAGGGCGTCGAGCACCACGCGGGCGGAGAGCCCATCGCCCGAGACCGTGACCGAGCGCACCTCCGGCACGGTCCGGTCCACCTCGGGCCCCCCGTAGGCGCCGTGGTAGATGTGCGTGAACGTACCCATGACCCAGTTCTCAGGTCTGGAGGCCGTCTCGGGGTCCACCGGGAGGGTGAAGCGCACGTCGAACCCCTCCGGGTGGATCGTGATGCGCTCCACCTCGAACGGCGTCACCCCGGTCCACTCCAGCCGCTCGAGGGCGAACGGCTCCAGCCCGCGCACGGGCCAGCCCCGGTTGGTCCCCCCCGCGATGAGCTTGCCGTCCGGGCTGAAGTGCACGTCGAGCAGCCCGGTGGAGAGCCCCTCCCGGAAGGGGTAGCAGGCCCCCTGCCAGACCCCGTTCACCTGCTCCGTCGTGGCGCGCAGGATGACCGAGAGGCTGAAGTCGCCGAGGAACATCTGGTCCTGGAAGGGCCCGAAGCTCCCGCCGGTGTCGTCCACCGTGAAGCCCATGATCGAGCGGCCCATGCGGATGTACGGGAAGACGACGGCGTAGGGCGTCAGCTCCGGCACCCGCTCCTGCTCGGTGAGGATGCGCGTCCCGGAGTTCGGGACCGTGGGCGCGTCGCCGAGGTTCGGCGCATAGGGGTACCAGTTGAAGCTCACCGGGTGGCCGTGGAAGCTGCCCTCGGTGACCGCCTTGAGGCTGCACGACGAGTTCCAGGGGCCCTGGCTCTCGATGTAGAAGACCTGCCCGTTCTCGTCGGGGCCGATCCCACCTGGGCTGCGCAGGCCGCTGGCCACGGGGATCGTCTCGCCATCGGGCGTGACCTTGAGCACCCACCCGCGGAAGAGCGCCCGCGAGTGGTAGGAGTAGGAGAGCCCCAGGGCGACGTGCACGTTGCCGTCCTTGTCCGGCCCCGTGCCGAAGGCGTACTCGTGGTAGTTCTCGTAGCCCCAGCCGGCGGAGACCACATCGAAGCGGTCCGCGCGCCCGTCGCCGTCCGCGTCGGAGACCCGGGTCAGCTCGCAGCTCTGGGTCACCAGCAGCCCGCCTTCCACGGCCTCGAGGCCGAAGATCTCGTCCATGCCCGAGGCGAACAGGGTGTAGGTCGGCTCGGGCTTGGGGTCGTCCACGCCGTCCACGAGGTAGATGTCCCCGTGCCTCGTCCCCACCGCGATGCGTCCGTCTGGGAGGGTGGTGAACGCGCCAGCCTCGATGGTCAGCTCCTCGGGGATCGGCAGGCTGACGACGCGGTAGTACTTGCGCTCCTCCGTCTCGGTCCCCCACTTGGAGCCGAGGTCCTCGGCGGGCTGCGCCGCGAGGGCCGGGAGCGAGGAGAGGGCGAGCAGCGCGGCCGCGCGGGGATCAATCGGCGAGGTCATAGGTGAGCTCCAGGGTCGAGGGGCCGGCGGGGAGGGGCAGGTGGAGGAGGAGCTCGCTGCCGCTCTCCACGGAGCGCAGCTCGAACATCCTCGGCTTGAGCGGAGTCAGCGGCGCCACGGTCAGCCTGAGCTTCCCGAAGACGAAGCCGCCGCTGTCGGGGACCTCGACGAGCCCCGCGAGGGCGCGGAAGACCATGGAGCCCGCCTCCGGGGAGTCGAAGGTGATCGAGCGCCGGAGGACCGTGCGTTCGCCCTCCTTCGCCGGCACCGTCCGGTCCTCCACGCCCACCGCGCCGATGGCGTAGCGCAGCGTGGGGACGCCGTCTCCGTCGAGGTGGTAGCCGCGGAACCGGTAGCCGTGCTGGCGGGGATAGGTGGGGTCGGGGTTGACCGGGTTCTCCTCGGTCATCACCGGCCGGACCGGCCAGGGGTCCGGCGGACCCTCACCGAACATGAAGGCCAGGTCCCTGGGGAGCTCCACGGGCCGGCCTCGAGGGTTGAAGTCACCGGCCCCCTGCCCGTTCCAGTTGACCGAGACGAAGTCGCCGCGCCAGAGCCCCGCGAGGGCCCCGTTGTTGGCGTCGAAGGCGTAGTTGAGGCCCTCCTCGAAGCCCACGGCCACGCCGCGGAAGCCCGCGATCCGGCTCCGCCCGCGGTAGAGGCGAGCGCGGCCCTCCACGTTGACGTCCCATCGAGGCTGGTCGATGCCCTGGGGGTTCCTCGCCGAGCGACCCAGGACGAGGTAGTGCCAGATGGCGCCGAGCTGACGGTCCGTGTCCGCGTCGAGGAGCGTGTCGTACACCGGCGTCCCGCCCGGCCAGGACTCCGGCATGACGATGTCCGCCACCTTCGAGGTGGGCTTCACCATGAAGTCCCGGAACCAGCGCTCACGCAGCCGCTCCGGCGTCGTGATCAGGTCGACCCCCTGGAAGCCGGGGGCCTCCTTGGTGTTGAACTGGTGGCAGCTCACGCACCCAAGGCCGGTGGTCCCGAGCATGGTGCGCGCCGCCTCGCGCGCCTCCTTCCACTCCTCGCCCTCGGGCCTGGGAAAGACCAGCGGCTCCTCGGCGTCGAGGGCCTCGAGGTGTCCTGGAAGATCAGCCACGTTCGCGTCGCCGAACACCGGCATGCGGGTGTGCATGTAGGGTCGCACGGACGCGCCGTCGTGCAGGACGCGCTCGAGCCACTCGCGGCGCAGCTTGGCCCCCACACCGCTCAGCGTCGGCGGCCTACGGGCGGGCTCCCCCAGGTCCGGCTCGTCCGTGGTGAGGAAGCGATCGAGGGCTGCGGGCACGCCGCCGACGCCGTCACGCTCGTGACAGGCCGTGCAGCGCAGGGCCGCCATGGTGGAGGCCAGCTCCACCTCCGGCGCACGCGGCTGACCCAGCTGGCCCGCGGCCTCGACAAGGGCCACCCGCTGCCTGTCGCTCAGGTCATAGACCGGCAGCCCCGCGGGCGGAGCCTTGGACGAACACCCGGCCCCGAGCGGGCCCGCAGGGAAGGGCAGGGGGGCCTCCACCCCGCCCACATCACCGTGGCAGGCAGCACATCGCAGGGTCCGGAAGTGCTCGCGGCCCGCCTCCACCAGGGCGGCGTCGCGGGAGAGGGGCTCTCCCGCGACGCCTCGCTCCCCGGCAGGGATCAGGAACGCCGCGAGGTCGGCCGCCTCGCCTCGGTCCAGGTGCATGTCGGGCATGAGGCCGCCAGGCCGGTGGGCCAGGGGCTCGTGCAGGAAGGCCGCCAGGCCGTCCGCCGTGTACTTGCGGGCCACGTGCCCGAGGGAGCGGCCCCCCTCGGGGAGAACCGCGCCGTCGACGAACTCGCCGTGGCACATGACGCAGCCCACCTCGTTGTAGGTCCGCTCTCCACGCCCGGGGTCCCCTTCCCAGGCGTTCGCCCCCGAGACCGCCGACGGAGCCGAGGCCCACGGCGGCGCCTCACTTGCCAGGAAGGCAGCGAGGGCGCGGGCCACCTCGGCCCGTTCCCCCGGGGTGCGGTCCGCCATCAGGTCGGGCATCCTTGTCCCCGGCTGGGCCTCCACGGGATTCGCGAGGTAGCCCAGCAAGAAGTCCGCGCGGAGGCGGTCCGTGGCGAGCCGCAGGTCTGGCGCCCACCGCTGGCCTGCCGATCCGAGGTCATCGTGGCAGGCCGCGCAGCCGAGGCGGGCGATCTCCTCACGGCCATCGATCGCCGCGGGGCTGATCGCGACCCCCTCGAGCCTCTCGCCGTGGTGGCCTCCCGGCGTCGAGGCGGAGGCGATGGAGGCTAAGGCAAGCGCCAGGGCGCCGAGGGCAACGGGGAGGACCTTCATCCCCCCACGATAGGGCACGGGAGAAACCGCGTCAGAACGGAGGCCGCCCATCTGCCCATCGCCGAGGCTCAAGCCCCGCGCCCCTCGGGTGGGGCACCGGCGGACGGCGACGAGGCGCCGTCCGCGAGCACCGATAAAGGCCCAGCCCGGTCGGGGCGCGGTCCGACCGGGCTGGTGGCGAACGGGTCGAGGGGGTTGATCCGTCCGCGTTAGGTAGGCACCGGAGCGTTCGCCAGGAGCGTGTTGAGGGGGGATCACGCGTCACTGGAGCAAGGCTCCGGGCCTGGGCTTTTTGTTCCAGACACCGTCGAATCCGCCCGGGCCCCGGAAAGCGGGGCACGTTTCCGAACATTTCTTCGGACCCCGCTCTCCCGGCCCCCGCCTGCCTCGATCCCCGGCCTAGAATTCCGGCGTCATGATCCCCGCGCGCAAGACCCGCACCGTCCGCATCGGCCCCCTCCGGGTGGGCGGAGAGGCCCCCATCGCCGTCCAGAGCATGGCGGCCACCAGAACCCAGGACATCGCCGCCACCCGCGGCCAGGTGGAGCGCCTCCAGGCCGCCGGGGCCGACCTGGTCCGGGTCGCCATCGACTCCCCGAAGGACGCCGAGGCCCTCCGGGAGATCGCCGCGGGCATCCACGTGCCCCTCTCGGTGGACCTGCAGGAGAACTACCGCATGGCGGAGGCGGTGGCGCCGTTCGTGGCCAAGCTCCGCTACAACCCGGGCCACCTCCACCACCACGAGCGCACCAAGTCCACCGAGGAGAAGGTCGCCTGGATCGTCGACGTGGCGCGCCGCAACGACTGCGCCATCCGGATCGGCGTCAACGCCGGCTCCATCGCCCCCGAATACAAGGAGCGATACCCCGGGGACGACGTGGGCGCCATCGTCGCCTGCGCCGTCGAGCACTGCGCCCTGCTCGACGGGATGGACTTCACGGACTTCGTCGTGTCCATCAAGGACTCCGACCCGCGGCTGGTGATCGACGCGAACACCCGCTTCGCCGAGGCGCGTCCTGACGTCCCCATTCACCTGGGGGTGACCGAGGCCGGGATGCCGCCGGAGGGGATCATCAAGACCCGGATCGCCTTCGAGCAGCTGCTCTCTCGCGGGATCGGCGACACCCTCCGCGTCTCCCTGACCGTCCCCTTCGACGACAAGGGCCAGGAGATCGAGGTCGGCCGCCAGATCATCGACGACGTCTCCAACGGCCGCTTCCGCTCGGTGCCGCCCAACTTCTTCGACGGGCTCAACATCATCGCCTGCCCCTCCTGCAGCCGGGTTGAGAACGAGAAGTTCATCGACCTCGCCGAGGACGTGAAGCGCATGACCGAGGACGCCAAGGAGCACGACATCACGATCGCCGTGATGGGCTGCCGCGTGAACGGTCCGGGGGAGACGGACGACGCGGACCTCGGCCTCTGGTGCGGCCCGAAGACCGTCAACCTGAAGAAGGGCGAGGAGACCGTCGGGGCGTTCGGCTACGACGAGATCCTCGACCAGATGCGCGTCGAGCTCGACCGTCTGATCGCTGACCGGTCCTGACGGGAGACCGAAACCCAGGGGCGCGCGCCGCCTCCTCCCTTATCCTCGACGGGACGGCGCAGCCGCCCGGCAGCCGCCACGCACCCCATGAAGATCCTCGTCGTCGAAGACAACCCGAAGATGGCGCGCTCTGTCGAGATGACGCTCACGGAGAGCGGCTTCGAGGTGGTGACGGTGGGGACCGTCGCGGAGGCCAAGGCGAAGGCCGGTGAGGAGGCCTACGACCTCTTTCTGCTCGACCTGATGCTGCCGGACGGCGACGGGATGCAGCTCTGCCAGGAGCTGCGTGGCAGCGGCGTCAAGGCGCCGATCATGATGCTGACCGCCCTCTCGGGCACCTCGCGCAAGGTGGCCGGCCTCGACTCGGGCGCCGACGACTACCTCACCAAGCCCTTCGAGGTGGACGAGCTGGTGGCCCGCGTCCGCGCGCTCCTGCGCCGCGGCGGGACCGCCGACTCGACCCGGCTCAAGTTCGGCGACGTGGAGATGGACCTCACGAAGCGAACGGTCCACCGCGCCGGGACCAAGGTCGCCATCACGACCAAGGAGTTCGCCCTCCTGGAGTTCCTCGTCCGGAACCCCGGGGAGACGTTCACCCGCGGCGCGATCACCGAGCGCGTCTGGGACATGAGCTACGAGCCCACCAGCAACGTGGTGGACGTGTACATCTCGAACCTCCGGCGGAAGCTCGACAAGCCCTTCGAGCAGAAGCTGATCCACACCGTCGTGGGGACGGGATATCGGTTCGGCTCCGCCGAGGGCTGAGATGGTCACCGAGCAGGCCGAGCTCCCCTCCGCCCCGGTGCGGCTCTCGCTGCGGGCCCAGCTGACGATCTGGTTCGGCATCAGCTTCGGCGCGGTCCTCGCCACCATCGTGGGCGGGATCGTCATCCTCGACGAGGGGCGCCTGTTCGACCCGACCCGGGCGGACTACGACTGGCTGATCCGCCTCGTGGGCATCGGCACCTTCGCCGCGCTGGTCGGCGGCATCCTGGCGGCGTGGGTGATCGGCGGGGTGGCCCTCGAACCGCTCCGCCGGATCACAGAGACCGCCCGGGCCATGGCCCCCGAGCGCATCGAGGCGACCCGGGTGGAGATCCCGGAGGTCGGGCTCGAGGTCAACGAGGCGCGCCTGGAGCTCAACCGCGCCCTTGACCGCATCGAGGCGGGCTACCAGTCCCAGGAGCGCTTCATCTCCAACGTGAGCCACGAGCTCAAGACCCCCATCGCGGTCCTCCTGACCGAGGCCCGGCGGCTCCAGCTTCAGGAGCGCAGCGCCGACGAGCTCTCCGGCTTCGTGGAGGACGTGGCGGAGCAGATGGCTCGTCTCGGCAAGATCGTGGAGAGCTTCCTCACTCTCGCTCGCATCGACTACGAGGAGCGGCTGCGCAAGTTCGAGGACTTCTGGTTCCACGACCTGCTCCTGGAGGCTGTCCGCAGGACCCGCGCCCAGGCCGCGACCCACGAGGTCCACGTCGACCTCGAGCTCCCCGAGGACACGGACTACTTCGACCGGCCGAGCTGGGGCGACCCCGAGCTGATCTCCTCCGCCGTCGAGAACCTGATCCGCAACGCGATCCGCTTTGCCCCCGAGGGCTCCAGCGTGCGAGTCTCCCTGGAGCCCGACCCCGCGGTGGTGGCCGAAGCGGAGCCCGACCGGCCGCCGGAGCCGGCCCGCGCTGGCGCGCGGGTGAGCGTGTCCGACGAGGGAGCCGGGATGCCGCAGGAGCTTCTCGCCACGGTCTTCGAGCCCTTCAAGCAAGCCGACTCGGAGGAGGGCCGCGGCAGGGGGACCGGCCTCGGCCTCGCGATCGCCCACCGGGTCGCGACGCTACACAAGGGCTCGATCCGCGCCCTGAATCGCCCGGGCCGCGGGGTCGATCAGCCGTCGGGCTGCACCGTGGAGGTTGCGCTTCCATTCCTCTCGGAACAGGACTGGGGCCCCCGTGAGGGAGACCTCGAGGGCGCTCGCCCCTCGGTGACGAACTTACCCGAAGGCTCGGCCTGAGGCCCTGGTCCCAGACCCCGACCTCTGCCCCAAGGCACGCCGCGCGCGTCCTATAATCCGGCTCGGAGAGGCGCGCCCTTCGCGCTCCCTCCACGGCCCGAGGACACGCGCCCCCAGCTCGCCCATGAATTCCAGATCTCGATTCCTCGCCGCGTGCCGCCGCGAGGAGACCGATCGTCCGCCGGCGTGGATGATGCGCCAGGCCGGCCGCTACCTCCCCGAGTACCGGGAGGTTCGCAGCGGGTCGAGCTTCCTCGGGATGGTCCACGACCCTGCGCGAGCCAGCGAGGTGACGCTCCAGCCCATCCGCCGCTACGGCATGGACGCCGCGGTGATCTTCTGCGACATCCTCGTCCCCCCGGCCGCCATGGGCCAGGGCGTGGACTTCCTTGAGGGCCAGGGCCCGGTCCTCGAGCCGGCGGTGCGCACCGCCGCGGACATCGAGGGCCTCGTCGACTTCACCGCCTCGGAGGCGACCGGCTTCCTCGGGGACTCCATCCGCGCCGTCCGCGAGGGCCTGGGGGACGAGCGCGCCATCATCGGCTTCTGCGGGGCGCCGTTCACGGTGGCGAGCTACATGGTCGAGGGGCGGTCCTCCCGCAACTTCGAGAACACCAAGCGGATGATGCTCGGCGAGCCCGAGACCTTCGACCGGCTCCTGACCCGGGTGGTCGACAACTCCATCGGCTACCTGCGCATGCAGGTCGACGCCGGGGCCGACGTGCTCCAGGTCTTTGACTCCTGGGGCGGCGCCCTCTCTGCCGAGGTGTACCGGGAGCGCATCCTCCCCCACGTGGAGCGCCTGGTCACCGAGGCCCGCGGGTTCGGCGTGCCGGTGATTTTATACGTGAACGGCTGCCACCACCTCCTCGAGGTCATGGCCGACAGCGGCGCGGAGGTGCTCGGGATCGACTGGCGCATCGACCCCCGCGAGGCCATCGAGCGGGTGGGAGACCGGGTCGCCCTCCAGGGCAACCTCGACCCCTGCACCCTCTTCGCGCCGCCCGACGTGGTGCGCGCCGAGGCCCAGCGGGTGCTCGACGGCTTCAAGGACCAGCGCGGCTACATCTTCAACCTCGGCAGCGGGATCCTCCCCAAGACTCCACTCGACAGCGTCCAGGCCCTGTGGGACACCGTCCTCGACGGAGGCCAAGGAGCGTGAGCGGACGGCTCGAGGTCCCCAAGGAACTCCTGGCTCGGTACGCCACGTCGGCGCCGCGCTACACCTCCTATCCCACCGCGGTGGACTGGGAGAAGGACCCCGAGCTGGCCTTCGACCCGACGACCTACGCGGAGCGCCTCGAGGCGGCGGCCACGGCGCGACCGGACGAAGCGATCTCCCTCTACACCCACGTGCCCTACTGCGCGGAGCTGTGCCTGTTCTGCGGGTGCAACGTGCAGATCTCACGGTCGGCGGAGCGCCGCGAGCGCTACCTGGAGGCCGTCGAGCACGAGCTCCGCTTCATCGAACGGACCGGGATCCAGCGCCGCGAGGTCAAGCAGTTCCACTGGGGCGGCGGCACTCCCACCAGCCTTGACCCCGACCAGCTGGCGCGGCTGTTCGAGTCGATCATGAGCCGCTTCCGCATGGCGGAGGGCGCGGAGGTCTCCATCGAGGTCGACCCGCGCGTCACCACGACCGCGCAGATCGAGCGCCTCGCCAGCCTCGGCTTCAACCGGATCTCCATGGGGGTCCAGGACTTCGAGCCCGACGTCCAGAACGCGATCAAGCGAGTCCAGTCTGAAGAGATGACGCGCAACGTCATCCAAAGCGCCAGGGAGTCGGGGATGGAGTCGGTGAACATCGACCTCATCTACGGGCTCCCCCACCAGACCCGGGAGGGCTTCAGGCGGACGGTGGAGACGACCTTGGACATCGCGCCGGAGCGTGTGGCGCTGTTCCACTACGCCCACGTCCCCTGGATGAAGAAGCACCAGGCGGCCATGGACACGGACGCCATGCCCTCCGCCGAGCAGAAGCTCGACCTCTTCGCCGACTCCATCGAGGCCTTCGACCGAGCGGGGTACGTCTACCTCGGGCTGGACCACTTCGCCCTCCCCGAGGATGAGCTCAGCGTCGCGGCCGCCGACGGCACCCTCCACCGCAACTTCATGGGCTACACCACCCAGAGGGGCCGGGAGATGGTCTCCCTCGGGGTCTCCTCCATTGGTGAGGTCGACGGCTGCTACGTCCAGAACATCGCCAACGAGCCGGAGTACGTCCGGGACGTCGCCGAGCGCGGGTTCGCGACCTACCGGGGGCACGCCATGAGCCCTGAGGACCGCATGCGCCGGGACATCATCCTGGAGCTGATGTGCAACGGGCGCGTGGACAAGCGCCGCGTCGAGGCCGAGCACGGCGTCGACTTCGACGCGACCTTCGCCCTCGAACTGGAGGAGCTCGAGACGCCCGCCAGCGACGGCCTCGTGGAACTCAGCTCGGACCTGATCAAGCTCACCCCCATCGGCCAGGTGCTGATGCGCAACGTCGCCGTCCCCTTCGACCGATACCTCCGCGAGCGAAAGGCGCGGGGCGAGAGCGGGAAGTCCACGTTCTCGAAGACGCTCTGAGTCCATGTCGGAGGGAAACGTCATCGACAGCGGGTCCATGAACGACGTGATCGTCGTGGGCGCCGGCTTGACGGGCCTCGCCTGCGCCCACGAGCTCCAGGCACGTGGGCTGCGCGTCCTCGTCCTCGAGGCCGGCCGGCGCGTGGGCGGCGTCGTGGGCACCGGGGACCGCAACGGGTTCCTCTTCGAGAGCGGGCCGAACACGGTGCCCGCCGGCGCCCGCCACGTGCGTGAGGCGGCAGAGAAGCTCGGGCTGAGCGACAAGCTGATCACCTCGAACGCCGAGGCGAAGCGCCGCTACCTGTTCAAGGACGGCGGGCTGCACGCGCTCCCGGACTCGCCCCTGGCGCTCCTGCGCACTCCGCTGCTCTCCGCGCGCGCCAAGCTGCGGATCCTCTCCGAGCCCCTGCGCCGGTTCCGACCCGACACCCGCGCTCCCGAGCCGACCTTCGAGGCCTTCCTCACCGAGCGCATCGGACGGGAGGCCACGCGCACCCTCGCCGGGGCCTTCGTCCGTGGGGTCTACGCCGCCGAGGTGGACGAGCTCGGGGCCCGCAGCGCCTTCCCCCGCATGCACGCCATGTGCAGCGAGAGCGGCGGGCTGGTCCGCGGCATGATCGCGAGGGGGCGCCAGGCCCGCCGCGCCAGACGGCTTGCCGCCGCGCCGCTCCCCGGTCCGCGCACCTCGGCCACCGACCTCATCTCCTTCCAGGGCGGCTTCGAGACCCTCGTCGACGGCTACCGCCGGGCCCTGGAGGGCTCGCTATCCATGGCAACCCCGGTGGTGGAGATCGACCGTGGCCCGGGCGGGTGGCGGACCATCCTCGAGAGCGGCGAGTCCCTCTCCTGCCGGGACCTCGTCCTCGCGACGCCGGCGCCGGTCGCCTACCCGCTGGTCGCCCTCTGCGCCCCGGAGCGGCTGGACCTCGACGCCCTCCTCAACCTCGAGCACGCCGCGGTCACCGCCGTCCACCTCGGCCTCGAGAACGTCGACCTCCCGCCGGGCTTCGGCTTCCTCGTGCCCCCCGACGAGCAGGCACGCCGCGACCCGCGAACCCCCGGAGTCCTTGGCACGCTGTTCACCTCACGCATCTTCGACGGGCGCGCCCCCTCCGGGACCTCCGCCATCACCTCCATGTTCCGCGGCGGCGATGTCGCTGACCTGGTGGGCGACGGCCTGGTGGACCGGGCGCTCATCGAGCTGGAGCGCGCCCTCGCGGGTTACCGCGCCACCCACCCCCAGGCTCCGACGCCCGCCGGCGCGCCGCGGGTCGTGGCGTCCTTGGTCCAGCGTTGGACCAACGTCATCCCGCGCTACGCGCCGGGCCATGACCGCCGCATGGAGCAACTCGTGGCGGGATGTGAGCGCCACCTCCCCGGCCTCCACCTCGCAGGCAGCTACGTCGGCGGGGTCTCGGTCGATGACCGCATCCGGGTGGGGATCGACGTGGCAGAAACCGCCGCAGGGCGCCTCTCCCACGTCACAGGAGGGCGCCAGGAGCCGACCACCGAAGGGGCCACGCAGCCAGCATCGAGGGGAGAGGTCTCATGAATCACGAGCTCATCCAGGCCCTCGCCGTCGCGCTCCCGAGCCTGTACCTGTTCCTTGGCGTCCTCTACGGGATGTCCTTCGCAGGCGACCGGGAGCCGCCCATTCAGCGGGCCCGCCGGGCGTTGATGCTGTCCACCATCGCGCTGCACGCCTGCCTATTCATCGTGCTCGGCGATGCCTCGGGCGGCTTCCCGCGACTGGACGTCTGGCTCTCCTTCTCGGCGGTCTGCCTGGTGATGGTGGCCCTGTTCTCCCTCGTCACCCTCCTGCAGCCGCAGCCGACCGTCGCGGCGATCGTGTTCATCGCGGCCTTCCTGCTCCAGCTCACGTCGGGCATGTTCGGCCCGCTGCGCGCCCTCACCGAGCGAGGTCCCTCCAGCGTCACCACGGTGATGCACGTGCTGACCGTCGTGCTCGCCAGCGCCGCGGTCATGCTCTCCGGGCTCTACGGGTTCCTCTACCTCCTCCTCTTCCGCCAGATGCGTCGGCAGACCTTCGGCGCCCTCTTCCGCCAGCTCCCGGACCTCCGTCAGCTGGCGCGGATGACCCGGCTGTCGGCGCTGACCGGCTTCCTGGGGCTCCTCCTCGGCGTCAACGTGGGGATCGGCATGGCCCATAGCCGGGGCGTGGAGGGATTCGGCTACACGGATTCGTTCGTGCTGAGCATGTTCGCGATCTGCTTCCACTTCGGGCTGATCGCCTTCTCCAAGCGCATCCCTGGGATCACCGCCAGTCGGGCGAGCTGGGCCGCCGTGGGCGGCCTCACGCTCCTGCTCGGCGCCCTGGTGGCCTCC
Source organism: uncultured bacterium (assembly GCA_938075305.1). GTDB lineage: Bacteria > Planctomycetota > UBA1135 > UBA1135 > Saltatorellus. The sequence continues at coordinate 74,363 of CALJGV010000011.1, read as the reverse complement.
GCCCTCGTCCCCGAGGCCTCGTTCCACTCCCTGGACTGAACGATGCACGCGATCGAAGACCTGGTCCTCGTGGGGATGTCCCAGCGGACCGCGCCGGTGGCGGTGCGGGAGCAGTACTCCGTCAGCGAGGAGGACGCGCGCGCCCTGCTCCAGCAGCTGAGCCAGGGGGGCCTGGTGGAGGAGGGCGTGGTCCTCTCCACCTGCAACCGCACGGAGATCCTCGCCTCCACCACGGACGGCTCCCAGGGAGCCTCAGCCCTGCGGGGGGCGCTCTTCCGGAACGCCGAGGAGCGCCACATCTACAGCTTCCGCGGCGTCGAGGCGATCATGCACCTCTTCCGCGTCGCGTCGGGGCTCGACAGCCTCGTGCTCGGCGAGACGGAGATCCTGGGTCAGCTCAAGCGGAGCCTCGAGGCCGGGATCACCGGCCGGCAGCTCACGCCCCTGTACGAGCAGGCGATCACCGTGGGCAAACGGGTGCGGCGGGAGACCTCCATCGGTGAGGGGAGCCTCTCGGTCGCCCGGGTCGGCCTCGAGGTGGCGGCGCGGGCCATCGGGCGCTTCGAACAGCGGCGCGCGGTGGTCGTCGGCGCCGGGGAGACGGGGATGCTCGTCGCCAGGAACCTGGCCTCCGCCTCGATCGGGAGCCTGTGCCTCATGAACCGGACCCCCGCGCGGTCCGCGGAGGCCGCACAGGAGCTCGGCGGCAGCGTGGAGTCCGCGGGGCTGGAGCGCTTGCCCGAGGAGTTCGAGGCCGCGGACCTCGCCGTCGTCTGCGTGGACGGCGCCGAGCCGCTGGTGAACGCCGCCGACCTCAACCGCAAGGCCCTCGCCAAGCGCGATCAACCCCTGGTCGTGCTCGACCTCTCCGTCCCGCGCGCCGTCTCTCCAGAGGTGGCGGGGCTGGACGGCGTGATCGTCTACGACCTCGACGCCCTCCTCCCCGTGGTGGAGGAGCACCGCGCGGGTCGCGCCGCCGCGGCCGAGGAGGTCACGCCGATCCTCATTGGAGAGGTCCACAAGTTCCTCAGCCTGCGCACGTTCGCGGCCTTCACGCCCGCCATCGAGGAGCTCAAGACGGGCTTCGCCGAGGAGCGCGAGCAGCTCCTCGACCGGATCACCTCGGGCCAGGCCACCGCGCGAGAGCTGGAGCTCGCCCACGCCATGGAACGCCAGCTCCTGCACCTGGCGCTCTCCCAGCTCAAGGAGAGCGCCCGACAGACCCAGTCCACGGCGGCGCTGGAGCGCGCCTACCTGCGGTTCGTCGACGGGCTCCCTGGCGACGCCGGCTGAGCCGCGCGGCTCAGCGGCCGAGCTTGGCGCGGAGCTCGGGGTGCGCCTTGAGGAGCGCGTCCATGGACTCGGCCTCGTAGGTGAAGACCTCGCGGCCCTCGCCCTGGTCCTCGGTCACCTCGACCCGCACACCGCCGGGTCCCTGGGAGATCGAGACGCTGGAACTCGAGAAGGACCCACGCGACGGCGCCGGCGCAGCCCCGCTTCCGGGCGGCGCCGGTGAGGGCCACCCCGGAGCCTGGCGAAGGCCGGGCTGCGGGCGGGAGAGCATCCGCTGGTGCAGGTCCTTCACCCGCTGCTCAAGGTCACGGAAGGGGTCGCCGCCGAAGGGGTCGAGGCCCGAGAAGCTCCCGCCGAAGGGGTCCACGGGGAACAGGTCCGCTCCCATCAGGCCCTCCAGGGACAGGGGCAAGGGCGTCACGCGGCCTCCGCCCGGGGAGGGCGGCGCCCCCCGGAGGGCCAGCCGAGCCAAGAACGCCACCTCGGGGTCCGCGAGGTCCGCCGCGAGGAACTCCAGCGCGGCCCGGGTGGCGCGGTTGACTGCGGCCTCCCGCGAGCTCCGATCGAAGGCGTCCATACGCCGGTCCAGGTCTGCGTCCGAGAGGAGGAGCCTCAGCTCCTCCGCTCCCTGATCGACTCCCCCGGCCGGCGGTGTAGGGTCAACCGCTCCGGGAGCCGGCGCTCCGCCCAGCGGCGGCACCACCGCGAAGGGCCGCAGGGGCACGCCCTCCACCGGACTCTTCGACGGGGCCTCCCCTGGCACGGCGCCCTCCTGGCCCAGGGCGCCGGTGGACGTTGCGAGGAGCGCGGCGAGGGCGCCGACCGCGCTGATGGTGAGGGTTCCTTTCGGGCTGTTCATCTTCCTTCCTCCGCTGATTGGATGGACCGCGCCCGCACGGCGGCGGCCCTTGGAGGGGGGTACGAGGCCATGCCTGGCGCGTTGGGCAGAAGGCCGCCAGATCTTGGTCAAGGCGCGCCCGCCGCCCTCCGCTTCTCCGCGGCAGGGTTGCCGCGATGCGCGTATCTTCCAGGTATGAGCAGCAGCCACAGGATCCAGCGAGTCGCGCCCCTGGCGGGCTGCCTGGCCGTCGCCCTCACCTCCATGGCCGTCGCCCGCGTGGAGCCGGCCGCACCGAAGGGCGTCGCCGAGCAGATGGCATCGTCCGCGAGGGCCATGCTCGCCGCCCTCCCCGACGAGCTCGACCGCAAGGCGACGGCTGCCCACACAGACGAGGAACGAACGCAGTGGGCCTTCGGCCCGGTGCAGCGTGCGGGCCTCGCCATCGGCGCCATGGACGAGGGTCAGGTCAAGGCCCTCGAGGCGCTACTGGACACCGCGCTCTCCAGCAAGGGCATGACCATGTGGCGCCAGGTCCGGCAGCTGGAGAGCGAACTCCGACGGCTCGAGTCCACTCCGGAGAAGGTCGCGACCCACCGTGACCCCGACCTGTACTGGCTCCGGATCTACGGATCTCCCGACGCCGACCAGCGCTGGTCCTGGCGGTTCGAGGGGCACCACATCGCCTTGCACGTCGACTGCAGGCCGGGCCGCACGCCTAGCGTCACGCCCTTCTTCGTGGGCGCCCGCCCCGTGCTCGGGGACCGCGACGACGGCACTCAGGGCGCCACGGTCGACGTGATCGGGGCGCTGAACGAGGCCTACCGCGCCGCGATCGCAGCGGGGGGCGAGAGCCTCCCCGAGTCCGAGCAGCCGCGCCCCAGGGACATCCGGATGGGCCCGGGGTCGAACGAGCTCCCGGCGGAGGACGGCGCGCCGTTCTCCGGCCTCGAGCCCGAGGTCCGCGGCGCCATCGCAGGTCTGCTGACCACCTACCTCGACCTCCTCGAAGAGCCGCTGCGCACCCCGTACCTCTTCGACCCCCAGCGAGCGAAGGCCGTGCGCTTCATGCGCTGGGGCGGCGGCGACCTCGACGGCGCCAGGGCCTGGACCATCCTCACGCCGCGCTTCGCGCTCGAGCTCTTCACGACGGACGGCCCGGACCACCTCCACACGGTGCTCCGCGACATCGACCGCGACTTCGGCGGCAAGTAGCCGCCCCTCGCACCACCCCCTGCGCTTCCCAATGCACCTCGCGACCCGAGGCAGCCAGCTCGCCCTCTGGCAGGCCCGCACCACCCAGGCGATCCTCGGCGAGGAGCACGAGCTCCTGGTCGTCAAGTCGTCCGGCGACCTCGACCGCACGACGGAGCTCGCGCGCTTCGGCAGCATTGGCATCTTCACGGTGGAGGTGGACCGAGCCGTGCTCGACGGCCGCGCATCCGTCGGTGTCCACAGCATGAAGGACATGACCACGACGCTGCAGGAAGGGATCGTCCTGGCCGGGTGCCTCGCCAGGGGGCTCGTGGAGGACGCGCTGATCTCGAGGGACGGCGCCAGCCTCGACGAGCTCGCCGCGGGCAGCCGCGTGGGTACGGGCTCCCTGCGCCGCGGCTCCATGCTGCGCGCCGCGCGCGGCGACATCGAGGTCGTGCCCCAGCGGGGCAACGTGAACACCCGGCTGACCCAGGTCCTCGATGGCGAGCTCGACGCCTGCCTGCTCGCCCGGGCGGGGCTCGAGCGCCTCGGCCTCGCCGATCACATCAGTGAGGTGCTCGGCATCGACCGCTTCCTCCCTGCGGTGGGTCAGGGGATCGTGGGGATCACCTGCCGTGAGGACGACAGCGAGACCCGCGCACTCGTGGAGGGCAAGCTGCGCAACCCCGACGCCTGGGCCGCGGCCCTCGCGGAGCGCGCCTTCCTCCGGGGGACCAACGGGGGCTGCAACGCGCCGATCGCGGGGCACGCGACCGTGGAAGGTGGCGAGGTCCACCTCCGCGGACGGGTCCTCGCGGTGGACGGCACGCGGCGTCTGGAGGGGGAGATCCGCGGGCCTATCGCCGACGCCGAAGACCTCGGCTCGGCGCTGGCGGAAGACCTGCTCTCCAAGGGAGCCGCGGCGCTGGTTGACGAGGCCCGCCGGCTGACCTCATGAGCCGCCGCGGACTGTCGAGGCTCTGCCTCACCGGACCGTCCACGCGGCGGGCCGCGGCGCGCTGGGTCGACGCGGTGGCGGCGACCGGGTCCTGGGAGGCGGTCCATTGCCCCCTGGTCCGTGTGGTGGGCAGGCCCATCGAGCCCGCAGGCGTGACCATGCTCCCCGCCATGGTCGCGGTCACGAGCCAGAACACGATCCCCGCGCTCAAGCGGCTCTGGCAGGAGCGCGTCGACGTGCGCGAGGCCCCCCACGCCGCCGTGGGACTCGCGACAGCGCGATCGCTCCGCCAGGCCGGCGTGGACCCGGTGCTGGTGGGCCGCGCCGAGGAGAGCGGGGCTGCCCCGCTGGCCGACGCCATCGCCCGGGCGACCCAGCCCGGAGACCGGATCCTCTGGCCGCGCGGCGACCTGGCCTCTGACCTCCGGGAGCACCTCGTCCTCGCCGGCCGCATCGTGGAGGATCCGGTGGCCTATCGCTCCGAGGAGGTGGCCGAGGCCGACCTCCCTGACCCCATCGACGCGGTCTTCTTCGCCAGCCCTTCCGCCGTGAAGGCCTGGCTGCGGAGGAGTGACGCACCGCGCGTCACCGCCATCGCCATCGGCGCGACCACCCAGTCCGAGCTCGCCGTCTCGTACTCGAGATTTCAGCGGCTACTGCGGCTCCCCCGCCCCACACCAGAAGCGCTCGCCAGCACGCTCGCTACACTTCGCGGGTGAACCAACAGCCCTTCGTCAGAACTCGCAGCGAGGAGATCTTCGCCGCCGCAAAGGAAATTATCCCCGGCGGCGTGAACAGCCCGGTCCGTGCCTACGGGAGCGTGGGCGGCGTGCCCCCGCACCTGGTCCGCGGGCAGGGTGCGCTCGTCTGGGACGAGGACGGCAACGAGTACGTGGACCTCGTGGGCTCCTACGGCCCCCTGATCCTCGGGCACGGCAACGCCGAGGTGCGCGCCGCGCTCCACGAGGCGGTGGACGGCGGCACGACCTTCGGCGCTCCCACTCGGGGAGAGCTGGAGATGGCCCGCGACATCTGTGAGCGCGTCCACTCGGTGGAGATGGTCCGGCTCGTGAACTCGGGGACGGAGGCGACCATGTCCGCCGCGCGCCTCGCCCGGGCGGCGACGGGCCGCGAGAAGATCCTGAAGTTCGAGGGCTGCTACCACGGGCACGGGGACTCGTTCCTGGTCGCCGCAGGCAGCGGCGCGCTGACCCTCGGGGCCCCGGACTCCCCCGGCGTCACCCGGGCGACCGCGTCGAACAGCCTGGTCGCCGTCTACAACGACCTCGACTCGGTCAAGGCCGTCTTCGACCAGCACGGACCCCAGATCGCCGCCGTGTTCGTGGAGCCGGTGGCCGGCAACATGGGGACCATCCCCCCGGACGCCGGCTTCCTCGAGGGGCTGCGCGCCCACTGCGACGTGTCCGGTGCGCTGCTGGTCTTCGACGAGGTCATGACGGGCTTCCGGGTCGCCCGGGGAGGCTTCCAGGACTTCACCGAGGTGCGCTGCGACCTGATCACCCTGGGCAAGATCATCGGCGGCGGGCTCCCCGTGGGGGCCTACGGAGGGCGCCGGGACCTCATGGAGCAGGTCGCCCCCGCGGGCCCCATGTACCAGGCCGGCACCCTGAGCGGGAATCCGCTCGCGGTCGCCGCCGGCCGCAAGACCCTGGAGATCCTCGGCCGCGACGGCATCTACGAGGCGCTCGAGGCGGCGGGCTCGGAGCTCTCCCGGGGGCTGATGGAGATCGCCGCTCGCCACGGACGGATCCTCTCCGTGGGCCGCATCGGCTCCATGATGTGCCCCTACTTCTCGCCGGTCATGCCCCGCAACCTCAGCGAGGTCACGGCCACAGATCGGGAGGGCTGGGTCCGCTTCTTCAACGAGATGCTCTCCCGCGGGGTCCTGATGCCCCCGTCCCCATACGAGGCGTTCTTCCTCTCCGTCGAGCACGACAGCGGGGTCCTGGGGCGCGTGCTCGAGGCCGCAGAGGCCAGCTTCGCTGCGATCGCGTGAGCCGGACCGAGACGAGGAGATCCCACCTCAGCAGGGTAGGATTCGAGCATGACGTCCTCCCGCGATGACGCCGTCCGGGCCTCCTTCGAGGAGGCAAGGGCCACCCTCGACGCCTTCCTCGCCGACCCGAGCCTGATCGAGGCGGTCGGGGCGTTCGCGGCCCTGTGCCAGGCCACCCTGGCGGGCGGAGGGCGCCTCCTGTCCTGCGGCAACGGCGGGTCCATGTGCGACGCGATGCACTTCGCCGAGGAGTGGACCGGTCGCTTCCAGGGCGACCGCAGCGCGCTCCCGGCCCTCGCGTTCTCCGACCCGAGCCAGCTCACCTGCATCGCCAACGACTTCGGCTACGACGAGGTCTTCGCGCGGTCGCTGCAGGCCCACGGGCGGGCCGGCGACCTCCTGGTCTGCCTGTCCACCAGCGGCAACTCCCCCAACACGGTGCGGGCCCTCGAGGAAGCGCGACGCATGGGGATCCAGTCCGTCGCCATCCTCGGCAAGGACGGCGGCAGCATGCGAGACCTCGCCGACCTCGCGATCGTGGTCCCGCACGCGGAGACCTCGGACCGCATCCAGGAGGTCCACATCAAGATCCTCCACATCGCGATCGAGACGGTCGAGCGGGCCATGTTTCCGTCCAACTACGAGTGATGGCGCCGCTCACGCGGGCGCTCCTCGGCCTGACCTTGCTCGCCGCGCCGAGCTGCGCCCTGACTGCGCCGACCTCGCGCGCGAGCCTCTCGCCCGACCCGGGCCCCGCGTGGCGGCTGCTCGGCGTGAGCCGCGAGGGACGCCCGCTGCGCGCGATGGAGCTCGGCGCCGGTGGACCCAGGGTGGCGGTCATCGCGGGGATCCACGGGACCGAGCAGGAGGGGCTGCGCCACGTCCCCGAGCTGATCGCCACCCTCGACGAGCTGCCCGCGACCATCACGCTGTACGAGGACGTCAACCCCGACGGGTCGGCGCGCGCTCGCCGGGGCACCGTCACCGGCGTCGACCCCAACAGGAACTGGCCGGCCACCAACTTCGCCCCTGACTTCTCCCGCGGCCCGCGCCCCCTGAGCGAGCCCGGCGTCGCCCACGTCTACCGCGACCTCGTGCGATTCGATCCCGAGCTCGTGGTCGTGCTGCACTCCACCGCCCGAGGCCCCTTCGTGAACTTCGACGGGCCCGCCGAGGGCCACGCGTGGCGCTTCACCGAGACCGCCGGCTACCCGTGGTTCGTGAAGCCCTCGATGGGATACGCCACCCCCGGCTCCCTCGGTTCATGGATGGGCCTCGACCGCGGACGCCCGATCCTCACGGTGGAGTTCCGCCGCGGCGCCCCTCCCGGCGAGACCGGCCCCCCTCTCCTCCGCGCCCTCCGGGCGCTCATCGAGGAGGGGCCACTCGACGAGCCCCGGCCCCGCGTTCGATGACCCTCCACGAAGGCGCCCCGCCGCGCCGGACCCGGTGGGGTCACGGCGCGGCGGGGCGCGCGGCGTCTCGGGACGCTCAGATGGAGTCGAGGCCCCAGGCGTAAGGCTCGATCGGGAGCATGGGCAGCTCCACGCCGATCTCCGCCTCGACGACCGAGGTGACGCGTCGGTCCCCACGGGGCGGGCAAAGGGCGAGGAGGATCTCGTGGTCGGCCAGCAGGATGCGACCGGACGGCCCGGAGAGAGCCAGCGAGCTGTCCCCCACCACCTCGACGGTGACGCCCTCGGGGGTCAGCCGGTCGAAGGTCCGCGCCACGGCGCCGAGGTCACCGATGCGGGCCATGGCAAGGATGCCCTTGGCCCCCAGCGAGCGGATGAAGGTGAAGTAGGCGGTGAAGTCCGCCTCGGTCTCGGGGACCATCACGAAGAGGCGGTCCGTCTCCGCGCTCGTGGCCGCCCAGTGGCCAGCGATGATGGGGAGCACGTCCTCCGGGGTCCCACCCCACTCGTGGACGCAGTGGGCGAGGTCCTCGCCGCGGCCCACGCAGGCGTAGCCCCTGACCTCTCCTTCGACCTCGCGAACCAGCGCGCGGAGCCCGGGCGTGGTCAGCATGGCCTCGGTGTCGCACTCGCGGCGATCGACCCGCGCCTCGTGGGTGCAGTACAGCCGGTGCACGGCATCCAGGTCGCGGTGCTCCATGGGCCGGACGCCGTCGGCGTCGGGCAGCAAGAAGGCGTTGTTCGCGTTGATCACGAAGACGTTCTCGGTGCCCAGCGGCACCCAGCCACGCCCCTGATACCAGTTCGACTCATCGGCCCAGAGCAGCGCGATCGCCGCGCCCTCCTCAGCGGCGCGGGCGATCGCCCGCTCCACCACCGCCGTGCCGTGGCCCTTGCCGCGCTGGTCCGCGCGGGTCGCCACCGACCCGACGAAGGCGACGGGGAGCTCGAGCCCGCTCACCACCAGGTCGCGACGGAGCCAGGCGCAGGTCGAGATGACCTCCCCCTGCTCCTCCACGGTCTCGATGTGACCTGTGGCGCGCGGGCCGAAGAGCTGCGCGTATTCGGACGCCATCGGTCGCCCGTCGCGGAGGACGGCCTCCATCAAACGGAGCGCGGCCTCGGGGTCGCTGGTCGTGGGTGTGGTCATCATTGGTTCGCTCGGGGTGAGTGGTCGGTATCGGCGTCCGGCGCCTGGTGTTCGTTTCGCTGGGTGGACGCCCGGTAGGCCTCGATCAGGTCGGTGCCAAGGGACACGGCTTCCTCCACGGAGGCCCGCGCGCTCAGGACCGCGTCCCCGAGGCGGCTGGGATCGTCGAGGCGCTCGGAGGCTTCCCCAAGGGCTCGCGTCTTCTCTTCCAGTCGCTCGAGGACGGCCCTGAAGGCCGCGCCGGCCTTGGTGTCGTCTTGCTGAGGTCGCGCTGAACCCTCTACGGAGGCGTCAGCGCGCGTCTGAATCGTGGGATCGATCGACATTGAATATTCCTTGAGTGGTTTTGAGACGAATCAGAGGAAGCGCAGCAGGCTCTGCTGCATCAGGCGGGAGCCGGTGGCCTGGGCCAGCTGGAGCGTCTGCTCCGAGCGCTGGAGGTCGAGGGCCACCTCGGCGAAGTCCGCATCCTCCACGTCGGAGATGAGACTTCTCACGGAGACGTCCAGGTCCTCGAGGCGGGTGGACGCGATGTCGATCTGCTGCGCGGCGGTGCCGAGCCGGCCCAGCGAGGTGATCATGTCCCCCTCGCTGCGGTCGAGCTCCCCGAGCCGGGTCTGGAGACGCTCCGACAGCATCAGGCGGTCCGTCCCCTCGGGCATCCGGAGGTCTGCCACCACGCCGCGGATCGTGTCGAACACGCTCGGCGTCCCCGTGAAGGTGACGAGGTCACTCCCCGCCACGTTGAGGCCCGTGGTGTCCACGTGAATGCGCGCGCCGGTGCTCTGGCTCCGCAGGAGGAGGTCGGTCTCCGTGAGGTTGACCGGCGTGAAGTTCACGCCGTCGATGGAGACCGACGCGGCCCCGGTGAGCGTCGTGTTCAGGTTGCCGCCCCCCCATCCGCTGAGGTCGAGCTCGACCGTCGCGCCGTTCTCGTCGCTTACGGTCATGGTCGAGGGCGCGGGCGTCGGGATGTCCAGGACCCCACCGGTGCCGAGCTGAACGGTCCGCGCCCCCCCATCCACGTTGAGGGGCTGGCTCCCGACCAGGGTGTCCGAGGCGTCGACCAGCGTGATCCCAGCTCCCATGGCTCCGGTGGTGCCGTTCTGCTGGACGATGAGCTCGGAGTAGCCCGAGCCAGAATCCGCGGTCGTCCCGCTCTTGATCCCGGTGTTCGAGGAGAAGTGGGTGTCCGTGTAGGCGTACTTGCCGAAGACCTCTTGACCCGAGACGTTGATGGCGACCTCCGCGTCCCGACCCGTCTGGATCCGCTGACGCTGGTCGTTCCCACGGAAGACGATCCGGCTCTCGCCTCCGACCGTCTCCTCCACGAAGGGGCGCTCCTCCGTCGCCGTTCCGCTGAACAGGAAGCGGTCGCCGCTGCGGGTGTTCGCGATGTCTAGGAGCTGCGCCTCAAGGAGCTCCAGTTGTGTCGCTACGGAGCCGCGGTCCTGGGCGCTCAGGGCGCCGTTCATGCCCTGGATCATCAGCGCACGGACGTCGGCCACGAGGTTGACGCCGTCCTGCAGCCTCGAGGAGGCCTGATCCACGATCGGCTTCGCAGACGCGGTGGAGGTCGAGTACGCCTCGATGGCCCCGCGCTGCCGCCGGAGGGAGAGGGAGACCGAGCTCCCCACAGGGTCGTCGGAGGCCCGGACGATCCGGCGCCCGCTGGAGGCCTGCTCCTGGGCGCGGATCAGCCGAGAGGTGTTGCGCTCGATGCCTCGCTGGACGAGGTCGAAGATGCGCCCTTGTGTCGGTCGAATGCTCATGTGTTCTCCTGGCTCAGACGAGCGCAAGGACCGTGTCGTTCAGCTGGCCAACGACCTGCAGGAAGCGCGCGGCGGCCTGGTAGGTCTGCTCGTACTCGATCATCTTCACGAGCTCCTCGTCGACGTTGACGCCCGACACCTGCTCGCGCTGCTCCTCGAGACTGCCGAGCATGAAGCTCTCGACCTCAAGCGCGCTGGAGGTCGAGGCGATCTCGAACCCGACGCCCCCGATGAGGGCACCGAAGTACGTTCCGAGGGTCCCGTCGAGCCCCTCGACCTCCGAGCTCTGGATGTCGAGCATCTCGAGAATCGCGCCGTTGCCCCCGTCTTCGCCGTTGGAAGAGCCAGCGAACAGGCGAGGGTCCTTCACGATGTCGCCGTTGACGTTGATGTTGGACGCATCGCTGCCCGTGAAGAAGCTGTTCAGCCCGAGCGCCACGAGGACGTCGCTCGTGTCGGAGTCCGCGATGGTGTCGAGGGTGAAGGCGTCGCCCGCGGCGCCGTTCACTTCGCCCACCGAGAACGAGACGGAGATGCCCTCGGCGACGGTCAGCGGTGTCCCCGGGGGATAGCCCTCGCCCACGTCGAGCGTCGTGACCAGCGCTCCAGATTCGTCGCGAACCTCGACCTCAAGCCGCGGCGTGGTCCCGATGGTCCCGGTGCCCACAGGCGTGAAGGTCCACCGGTCGTTCTGGTTGCCCTCGTAGACGCCGGTGACCGCGACCTCGACCTCCAGCTCCTGACCGGTATAGGTCCCGTTCGCGATGCCCAGAGCCGAGGCGGCCGTCCCCCCCGCCACCTGGAAGGAGGCGGCGGCGCCGGTGCTGAGGGTCTGGAAGCCGATGCGATCCCCCACCACCACGGCGCGAAGGTCGCCCGCGACCATGTCCGGGGAGGCGTTGAACGTGTCCGCGAGCTCCTGCGCTGTGGGCTCCCCGGCCGACGCGAAGGTCGCGGGGTCGATCGTCAGCGTGAAGGGACCCGCGGCGCCCACCAGGTCGAGCGTCGAGGTGGTCCCGACGGCGAAGGGACCGCCGAAGCTGCTCACGTGGGAGGCCGCGCCCCCGCCGAAGGTGCCCGCGTGGTCCGGCGCCGGGTCGAGGCGTGAACCGAAGTGGAACTTGGTCTGGGACAGGGCGTCCACGGAGACGCGCCCGGCGGTGTCGATCCTCGCCGAGAGGCCCGTGACGCTTGAGAGCGCGTCGGCGAACCCCTGGACGGTCATGCGGCTGGGGTCGATCTGGAGGCGCGTCGTCTTGAAGCTGTCGTCCCCGTCAAGCGCGACGTGGACGAAGAGCTCGCCCGACTGGACGTCGAAGGGCAGCTGCGCGTCGCGCAGGAGCACGTCGCCGTAGGCTCCGTCCCCGTCGAGATCGGCCACCGGGACCGCCCCCCGCAACTGGTTGAAGCCGCCGCCCAGGGGGACCCCGGTGGAGTGCGCGCGGTTCATCTCGAGCGCGATGCCCTTGGCGTAGCGGTCGAAGCCGTCGAGCACGTCGTTCGCGAACGTCTCGGAGAACGCGACGACACCGGCCAGCTGGCCGGATCGAGGCTGGACAGGCTGGACGCCCCCGAGGAGCTGGAGGCCGATGGAGCCGTCCGCTCCGGGCTCCACCCGGAGGCGGTTGGCGGAGCTGGAGCCCACGAGGAGCTGCCCGTCGATCTGGACGAGGACCGCTCCCTGTGTGTTCTCTCTGGCCGTGATCTCGACCCGCTCGGAGAGCGCCCGCAGGGCGACCCCGCGCTGGTCCCGGAGGTCGTTGGCCACCGTGCCGCTGACCGACTCCGCCTCGGAGATCTGCTGGTTGAGGGTCACGAGACGATCGGCGAGCAGGTTGACGTCCGCCACGAGCGTCTGCGCCTTGAGCTGCGCGTCACCCTGGAGCTGACGGATCTCGTCGGAGACCTGGTGGAAGCGACGGGTCAGGTTCTCGGAGGACTGGAGTGCGCCGTTACGGGCGACGATGTCCTCGGGGTTCGCGGAGACAAGCGACAGGCTGCTGAAGAGGCTGTCCATGAGGGACCCGAAGCCGCCCTCACCGGGCTCATTGAGGAGCGCCTCGACGCTCCCCATCTCTGTCAGCTGCGACTCGAGGCGGGCGACGGAGGCGGTTTGCCCCACGATGCGCGCGTTGAGGAGTTCGTCCACCGAGCGCGTCACCACGGTCGCGTCGACGCCGTTGCCCAGCTGGAGGCCGCGGAGGTTGAGCGGTCGCGAGCTCGAGGTCAGCACCCGCTGGCGACTGTAGCCCTCCGTCGTGGCGTTCGCGACGTTGTGCCCGATCGTGTCGAGGGCTGACTGCGACGTCAGCAGGGCCCGCAGGCCGATGTTGGTACTCAGTCCCAAGTCAGACCTCCGCGTCGATAAGGCTTCCGCCTGCGTGTACGTCACCGCCGTCCTCGGCACCGAGGACGACCTGAATCAGGTCCCGCGTCACCTGGCGGTGAAGGCGGACGAGCGTCGCCATGCGCCGGTTGAGGTGCCCGACCTCCTGGCTCAGCTCGATCAGCTGCGCCCGCTCGGTCGCGAGGAGCGCGCCGTCGGGCCCGAGCCGCTCGGCGAGGCTCCCCACCGTCGCTGCGGAGGGCGCGACCCCGAGCTCAACGGCCAGGGCGACCACGGCCCGCTCCCGGCGCGCCGTGCGCTGGGCGTTCCGCTTGAGCTCGACCTCGAGCTCCTCAGTGGCCGCCTTGAAGGCCTCGCTCGCGGGCCTGCGGATCGATTCTTCCTGGATCTTGAGCAGCGCGAGGATCTGCCGATGGGACGCGTTCTCCTCGCGGATCGCGATCACGAGGCGATTCACCAGGTTCGACGGGACAGGACCGCTCACGGGTTCACCTCCCCGCCAGCACCCTCGCGCTCGAGCCTCGAGGCCTCCGCAGCCGCCGCGGCTTGCTGACGGATGATGCTCTCCTTGACCTGCTCTCCGATCCCGAGGTTGCCCTGCTCCGCGATGGAAGCCCCGAGCTGCTCGTCGAACCAACCGTTGAAGGTGTCGGCGCCCTTGCCGGTGCCGAAGAACCCCTCACCCAGGCCCTTTCGCATCTCGGTGACGAGGAGCGTCGCGAAGAGCGACTCCATCTCCTTCGCCGCCACGTCGGGGGCGTCCGCGCCCCGCGCGACCCGGGAGATCCGGCCCGTCATGATGCCGTTCCGCGCCGTGAGGGCGCCTGTGTTCTCGGCGTGCAGCTCCATCACATCCTCTTGAGCTCGGCCACGAGGAGGCCGCCGGACACCAGCGACTCCATGATGGCGATCATGTCCCTCGGGGTGGCCCCGAGCACGTTCAGCACCTCCACCACCTCCTCGAGGCTGGTGGCGCCCCCCATCAAGACGAGGGGGGCGTCCCCCTCGACGACGTTGAGGTTGGTCCGGGGGACCTCGGTGGTCACTCCGTTCGAGAAGCCGGCCGGCTGGCTGACCTCGGGGGTCTCGGCGATGGTCACGACGATCGAACCGTGCTGGATCACCCCCGGGCGCAGGCGGACGTTGCCGCCCATGACGATCACGCCCGTGCGCTCGCTGATGACCACCCTGGCCAGGTTGTCCGACTCGACCTCGAGCTGCATGGCGCTGTCGAGGTAGGCGACGACGCTCTCGGCAGGGACGCCCTCCATCACCTTGAACCGGACAGACTTCCCGTCCGGCATCACGTTGGCCATGTTCGGGTAGAGGCGGTTGATCGCGTCGGTGGCGCGGACCGTGTTGCCGAAGGAGCCCTGACCGTTCTTCGCGTCCAGGTAGATGTAGCCGTTCTCGTTGACCACGCTCGCGTCCACCCCTACCTCGACCCGGCCCGCGTTAGCGAGGGTGCCCACCGTGACGTGGTTCTTCGTGGTCGAGGCCGCGTCTCCGGCGGCGAAGAAGCCGCCGACCGTGAGCGAACCCGAGGCGGTCGCGTAGACGTTATTGCCCTCGAGGTCCATCAGCTCGGTCATGAGCAGGTTGCCCCCGTAGAGGCTCTCCGCGTCGCCGAGGGTCGAGACGATCACGTCCATGCGGGAGCCCGGCTTGGCGCCGTGGGGGATGATCCCCTTCACGTGCACCACCGCGATACTGGAGGTCGCGAGGATCGTGGGGTCGATGTTGATGTTGGACGCCAGGAGGCTGTTCGCGAGGAGCTGCGGCGCGAGGAGACCGCTGTCCCCGGTCGCGTCCAGGCCCATGACGATCCCGATGCCGTTGACCTCGTTCTCCTGGACGCCCCGGACTCTGAAGAGGCTCGAGAGCGGCGAGGTGACCTTGGCCTCGTAGTTCCCCCCGGTGCGGGAGATCGGGCGGATCCGCGCGGTGCGGGAGTAGTTCGCGGTGGAGACGCCCTGGGGCTGAGTGGGAGCCTCGATGCCGCTGCCGAGCGGCAGGACGGTGGCGACATTGGCCCCCTGCCCGTCCGCGTTGGCCCCGGGCGCCGGCGCCGAAGCGGGCACCGTGCCCTGGCCAGCAGCCGACGAAGTCAGTGAGAGGGCGAGGATGATGTTCAGGATTCGCATGGCAGATCAGAAGGGCCAGACCCAGTCAGCGGCGCTGTGGAGCCACTTGGCGAGCCCACGACGCTCATTGGTGCGGGTCAGCGGGCCCGTGCCGGAGTAGGAGACGTAGGCGTCGGCGACGAGCTCGGACTGGACCGTGTTGTCGCGCTTGACGTCGTAGCGCCGGACGACGCCGCGGAACTCGAGGACCTTGCGCTCCTCGTCGATGCGGATCTCGCGGCGGCCCTCCACGACCAGGTTCCCGTTCGGGAGTCGGTCGATGACCATCGCGGTGAGGCGCGCTTCGAAGGCGCCGCTCTTCTCGTAGTTAGCCGTTCCGTCGAAGCTGTCGGACTTGGTGGTCCGCATGGTCGGGAGCGGGTTGAAGGCGTCCGGCGCCACGTTGAAGTCCACCAGCTGGTAGTTCAGCGTGCTGTTCTTCGCGAGGTCGGTCTTCTCCTCGTTCTTGAGGTCCTGGTTCTCCCGGATCACCACGGTGAGCAGGTCGCCCACGCGGTTGGCGGTCTTGTCCGAGATCGGGGACACCGGCCCACGGGTGGGATTGTAGATGGAGCCCCGCCGTTGGGCGTCGGCGGCCCCCGTCGAGAGGGCGACCGTCAGGGCGATGAGTGCGATGCGGATGATGCTCATTTGATCTTCACCTCGAGGAGCTTGGGCCCGCGGACGACCGCGAGGAGTTCGATGCCCGACGAGCGGAGCTGCACGCGCACGCGCTCCCCCATCCGGCCGTTGGACTGGGCCTGGCCCACGTCCTTCACGGTGACCCCGCCGCTTCGCACGGCGACCTGAACCAGGTCACCCCGCTTGACGAGCGTCACCCGCTTGACGTCCCGCTCGGTCACGGGAGCGCCGGCGGCCATCGCGCGGTTGGCGACAGAGCCGGCGAGCTCCTCGAGGCCGAGATGCTGCAGCCCGCCGCCGGTGTTCACCTGGGTACGGACGACCTTGAACATCCCGGGGACCAGGTTGGTTCCCGCGGGGATCGCCTGCTTGAGGACGGCCTGGCGCTGCCAGACGGTGACCTCGAAGTGCACCTGGACGGTGCGGTAGAGACGCCCGGCGAGCCAGACCTCGACCGGCACCTGGACCTTGCCGGGGAAGACCCGCTCGAGGCTGTAGGCCGCGCGCAGGCGAGGCTCCTCATCCCCCTTGGGAAGGACCAGGTCGGCGAGGTCCATGACCGGCGTCGCCTCGGCGTCCATCCCCGTCAGCGCCGCGCGGACGGCCTGGCTGGCCTCGGCGGTGATGCGGGCGCCGGGGATCGTCGTCGTGGTGCAGGTCACCCGGCACCGCGGCGCGCCCTCGACCGTGACCTGGATGTCAGGCATGGACTGCCGAAGCGCGGCGGTGAGCAGGTCCGCCCGGAGCGTGCGGTGAAAGCCGGGCGCGGGCGCGTAGCCCAGCGAAGCGGCGCGGACCCGCTCCACCTCGGCGGCGTCGTCGCCCTTGACCGTCGCGATCTCCTCCACGGAGATCTCCAGGCCGGTGGAGCTGGCCTCGGCGGGGAGGACGATGGAGACGCCCCCCGTGCAGAGGAGGAGTAGCGTGCTGGCAATCATGGTGGATCAGCGGATGAGCTGGTTGACTTGCTGGAGCATCTCGTCGGAGACGCGGATGGCCCGGCTGTTCACTTCGTAGTTGCGCTGGGCGACGATCAGGGACACGAGCTCGTCGACGGTCTCGACGTTCGAGCGCTCGAGGTAGCCCTGCTTGACCATCCCCGCGCCGGCGGTGGTGGGCTGCACGGCGGCGGGGTCACCGGACGAGGGCGTACCGGCGAAGTAGTTGCCGCCCATGGCGCGGAGGCCGGTGGGGTTCGGGAACACGTGCAGGCGGATCGTTCCGATCTGGTTCTGCACGTTCCCCTCTCCGAGGGAGTACACCTCGCCGTCGGCGGAGATCGAGATGCCCTGGCTGTCCGGCGGGATCTGGACCTGGTCGCTGAGCAGGTAACCCTCGGCCGTCACGAGGCGGCCGTTGGCGTCCTGTCGGAACGTGCCGTTCCGGCTGTAGCGACGCTCGCCGCTCGGGAGCTCGATCTCGAAGAACCCCGCGCCCTCGACGCCGAGGTCGAGGGAGTTGCCGGTGAGCTCGAGGACCCCCTGCTGCATCTCCTTCCGGGAGCCAGAGACCTCGGTACCCGAGCCGATCTGGAGGCCCGTCACGTCGTTCTGGTTGTTGGCGAGGGGCAGGCCCGGCTCGCGATACGTCTGGTAGAGCAGCGAGCGGAACGACAGGCGGCTCTTCTTGAAGCCGCTGGTGTTCACGTTCGCGATGTTGTTCGCGATCGTGTCCACCTGGAACTGCTGCGCCTTCATGCCGGAGGCCGCGGTGTAGAGAGAACGAATCATGGTGCTTGGGTCGCTAGGGTCCTGCCAGGCCTCAGCGATAGAGGCGGCTGAAGCTTTGGTCGATGGTCTTGAAGGCCTGGGACGCGGACTCGAAGGCCCGCTGGGCGGCGATGAGCTCAACGAGCTCGTCGATGGTCTCGAGGTTGGCGTTCTCGAGGTGGCCCTGGCGAACCGAGGCCGTCGACTCGATGAACGTCGCCCCCTCTCGGAGCCGGAAGCCACCGAACTCGTCGGGCTCGATGGAGTGGGGGCCGTCGATGTCGACCACCAGGAGCTGTCCCTTCGGGACCCCCCCTTGGTCGACCTTGCCCTCACCGTCGATGCGGATGCTGCCCTGGAGCGGGTCCAGGACTCCGCGCTTGCCGGCCCACTGGACCGGGAACCCGCTGGGGTTCACGAGGACGCCCTCCTCGGTCAGCGAGAACGAACCGTCGCGCGTCAGGATCTCGCTCGACGAGCCTTCGAGGACGAAGAAGCCGTCCCCGTTGAGCGCGAGGTCGAGCGTGTTGCCGGTGGGTCGGAGCACGCCCTGGCTCATGTCGAGCCGCGAGGCCGCGACGACCTGGGTGTGAGCCTGATCATCCGCCCAGTCCTCCACGCCGTGGGCGACGTGGAGCATCCGCTTGAAGCCCGTGGCGTCAGCGTTGGCGATGTTCGAGCTGATGATCTCGACGCGCTGCTGGTTGGCGCTCATGGCGGCAACCGTTCGATAGAGCCCGACGTTCATGCCTGTCCCTACGCAAGAGGGGTGCCAAGCACGCGCAGGGGCCGGCAGGGCGGATCGCGGGCCTCCGGCGGGAAAGAACTTCCCGACCCAGGTCAGCGAGTACCGGAAAGAAGTTCCCGGTCCCGAGCGATTCGCACCAGCCGGAACGCCCCCGCGGCCGCCTCCGCGGGCCGTCCCTCGCTGTCCTCGGTCTCCACGACGAACCCGCGAGCCCGCGCTCGCCGCAGGAATCCCGGGAGCCGGGTCCGACCCGGGTCGGCGAAGAGCGCGACCCCTGAGGGCGCCAGATAGCGCCCCACGACGTCCAGGAGGGGCTCCTGGAGGCGGGCCTCATATGCAACATCGCACCCCACCAGGAGATCGAACTGGCCCGGGTCGGATCGGTCGAGCTCCCGCCAGTCCAGATTCCACGTCTGCGCCTGGTCCAACCCGTTGAGGGCAGCGTTGAGGGGGAGGACCGCCAGGGAGAGCGGGTCGTGGTCCGAGAGCGTGAGCTCCGCAGGGCCCCTGGCGGCCAGCGCCGCCGCGATGCCAACGAGGCCGAGGCCCGCCCCGAGCTCGAGGATGCGCGCCCCCCTCGCCGGCGGCTCCGCGGCGATGCGGCGCGCCATGGTCGGCGCGGAGTCCCACAGCCACGCCCAGTAGGGCATCGAGTCGTTGAACTCGTTCCTCGCGACCACCGCGTCGTCGTCGAGGAGCTCGTCCGGAGCGGCGGGCACGAAGAGCTCCACCTCCAGGTCGGACGAGATCTCGTGGGACTGACGTGCCCAGCCGCCAGCCAGCTCGGGGAGTCTTGATTCCAGGGTCACGGGCAGACTCTAGCGATCGCGGGGGCAGTGGGCGCGGCGGGCTGAAGTTCAGGGAGCGGGGGCCCCGACGTCGTGCGCCAGGGCCCCCGCTCCCGCTCGGTTCAGGGCCCCCTTGGGGACCCCGGCCCGAATCAGACCAGGTTCACCGTCTCGGCGAGGACCTCATCCTGGGTGGAGACCACCCGGGCGTTGGCCTGATAGCCACGCTGGGCCTCGATGAGACGCACGAACTGCTCGGCGGTGTCCACGTTGGAGTTCTCCAGGGACCCGGAGATCACCGCCCCGGCCTTGCGGATGTCACCGGTGCCGTAGCGCGCTTCCCCGGAGTTCGGGGTCTCCTCGAACATGTTGTTCCCTGAGCTCCGCAGCCCCTCGTCGTTCTGGAAGGTGACGACGCCCAGCGCACCGAGGGAGCGGGTCTGGCCGTTGGAGTAGAAGCCGTCGATCTCACCGGTGGTCGAGACCGTGATGTTGGCGAGCTCCCCGTCCCCGAACCCGTTCTGGTCGAAGACGTAGGCGGTCCCCGCGCTGCCGAACTGGGTCAAGCCGTCCACCGACCCGTCGGTGCCGAGGTCGACCGAGACCTCCTGGAGGGGCTGCCCCGTGAACTGCAGCTGCATCCTGGAGTCCACCGATCCGAGCCCCGTGGGGGACCCGTCCGGCGCGAAGGTGATGCCCGTGATCGGGTCTGCTGGGCTGCCCTTGCCGACAACGCCTTCGCTGGGGTCCAGGTCCGCGTACAGGTTCCAGGTCAGGTCGGCCTGACGCTCGTAGCGCATGGTCACCGAGTGCGCCACGCCGGCGGCGTCGTAGATCTCCGTGGAGGTGGTCACGGTGTCCGGGCCCGTGCCGTTGGTCGTGACCGACATCGCGTAGGCGCTGAAGTCGGTGCCGCCGGTGTTGCCGGAGCCGTCGGAGAGCGACAGCAGGAGGTTCGCCTCCCCCGCCGATTGGGCGGTCGCGACGAGGCGGCCCGACCCGTCGACGGAGACCACGGCGTCCGAGTAGAGCGAGTCCAGGTAGCTCACCAGGTCCTGCATGGTCGTACCGTCATTGCCGGCGCCGAAGGTGAACGTCCCGGAGACCGGGGTCCCGTCGGTGTCCTCACCGACGATCTGGATCTGGTCCCCGTCCGCGTACTCCTCGAGGTTCGCGGTCAGGTCGTTCAGGTTCGCCGTGCTCAGGTCACTGGGGATCGGGGTCTCCGTTCCGCTCTGGATGGTCGTGGAGAAGCCCACGAGCTGCGTCAGGTCCGCGACGCCCGAGGGCGGGTTGACGTCGATCGAGAACGAGCCGCCCTTGCGGTTGGTGGAGATGGCCACCTGGCCGGCTGCGTTGACCGTCGCGCTGACGTCCTGCAGGGCGTTGATGGCGGCCGCGACGGCGCTGGACGTGACCTCACCGGTGGCCGGGTCGCTCGCCACGATGACCTGCTGGGGCACGCCGCCGTTGGCGATGAGCTCCATGGCCACGATGTCGCCCGGGCTCCCGCCGAGGGCGGAGATGTTGTAGCTCGCGCTGGTACCAGTACTTGCGAGCTCCGCCGCGGTCCCCATGGAGAACGCCGAGTTGGCGGAGAGCAGCTCCGCCAGCGGGCCCTCGACGACGGCCGAGAGGTTGCCCTTCATGGTCACGTCGGTGGTCACCTGCGGCGGGAAGAGCGAGGCCACATCGAGGCTGATCGCAGAGCCGTTCGGGTCCAGCACCCGCATGCCCGAGCCCTGGTCGACCAGGTTCTGCTGGGAGTCGAGGCCGAAGGTGCCGACCCGGGTGTAGCTACGCCCCTCGCCGCCCTCGAGCGCGAAGAAGCCGCCGCCCTCCAGCGCCAGGTCAAAGACGCGGCCCGTGTCCGAGAGCGCCCCCTGGGTGAAGGTCTGGTCGACGCTGGCGAGGCCCACGCCGTAGCCGACCTGCATGCCGTTGATCCCTCCGACGCCGCTCCGCGGCCCGCTCGCGAACCTGAAGTTGCGGGAGAAGTTGTCGGCGAACACCGCGCGGCTCTTCTTGTAGCCGGGGGTGTTCTGGTTCGCGAGGTTGTTACCGATGACGTCGATCCACTGCTGGTGCGATCGCATCCCGGAGAGGGCGGAATAGAAGGATGAGGGCATAGGACTACGGTTGGCTCAGGTGGTGGATGCGGTGGTCAGGAAGGCGCTCGGCGCGGTGGATCAGAAGGACTCGCCGGAGCCTTCGCCCTCGCCCTCGCCTTCCTCGCCACCGACGATCTCATCCCCGTCTCCGACCTCGCCGAGAACCTCGGCGACGCGAGCGAGGGGCACATCGATCCCGTCGATGCCGAGGAAGATCTCGCCGTTCTGGACGCGCGCGGAGTCCACCGCGCCCTCCATCATCTCGCCCGAGACCGGGTCGAGGTAGCCGACGCGCTGGCCCACAAGGCCGCTCGCGCCGGTGAGCTGGTCCATCAGGGCGTTGCCCTGCTGAAGCCTCGCCATGCCCACCAGGTTCTCGTTGACGAGCTCCATCTGCTCCAGCGACGAGAACTGCGCCAGCTGAGCGGCGAGCTCCTCGTTGGACTGGGGCGACATGGGGTCCTGGTTCTGGAGCTGGGTGACGAGGAGCTGCGTGAACGCGTCCTTGTCGAGCTGCTGGCTGGACGTCGCAGCCGAGAGGCTCCGCTGCGCGTCCTGAATTCCGATTCCTTCGATCATGGTGGCCTGCTGGTGGGGTTGGGGTGTCAGGCGGTGAGGTCCACACCGCCCTCGGCGGTGCGCGTGGCAAGTTGGTGGAGGAGCGCCTCCGGGCTGGCGACGGGGCTTGGCCCGTCGCTGCCCTGGCCCCGGCGCGAGCCGGAGCCCTGCTGGCCCTCGCCCTGCTCGGAGCGGGACTGGGCGTCCGCCTCGGCGGAGGTCATCAGCCCCAGGTCGAGCTCGACGCTCTCCGCGCCGTCGCGGCTCAGCCAGGCCCGCAGCTCGGGGGCGTGGGCCTCGAGGACCGCGAGCGTCTCGGCGCTCTCGGCCGCGATGGACGCGTGGACGGCGCCCTGGTCCACCTTCACGTGGAGCCTGAGGCGGCCGAGGTCCACGGGGTTGAGGTTGATGGTGGCCTCCCGGTCCCCGCCCTGGATCCGCACCTTGAGCTGCTCGAGGATGGCCTCGGCGCGCTGCAATGAGCTGGAGGGACGGGCCGGCGCGGCCTTGCTCGAGGGGGCGCTGGCGGTGGTCTCGACTCGCGTTCCCGCCGCGGTGGCGGCCGCGGGCGGACGGCTCCCGCCGGAGGCGAGGCCGGGCACCGGCTGCCCCGTCCCCGGGGCCCGGAAGACCCCCGAGATGGATGGCGCGGGTCCGGCGGCGGCGCCCGTGGAGAGCGTGACCGGGCCGGTGGGCTGCTGGGCCTGGGCCCCCATGGTGGGGCCGTAGGGCGCCTCGGTGGCGTCCTCGGGGTCGCTGGTGGCCCCCTCAGCGTCGGCTGCATCGGTCCAGCCCGCCGCCTTCTCCTGGCCGGAGAGCTTGCCGCCGTGGCGTCCTGACGGCGCCTCCGGGCCGCGCCTGAACTCGGCGCTCCGGCGGCTGGAACCCGACTGTTCGCCGGCGCGGTCCGCCTGGCGAGCGGCGTCGCTGCGGTCGGCGTCCGCCCTGGCATCACGGATCTGCTGGTCGTCCCGGACCGCGGACTCGCGGCGCCGGACCTCCTTGGCGGAGTCCGTCCGACCGTCGCGAATGCGAGCGGCGACGTTGTCCTCCACCTCCTCACGGGACTGGCGCGTCACGGTCGACCCCTCGGCCGACTTCAGCTCCAAGTACTCTGAGAACCTCCCCGCGGCGGGCGATCCGCCGGGGTGACCCGCTCCAGGGGAGGTGGACGTGGGCGGCCGCTCCGTGCCGAGCGACCGCCCTTCCATATCCATGGAACGAAGACTCGAATGGGACTTCAAGTACTCCATCGACGGCCATGGAGCAATGGCCGTGCCAAGCGCGCCCAGGCGCCTGCAGCGCGATGTGGCGTCCGTTCAGGCGGAAGACCTTTCCGGACCCGGAAAGTCCTTACGCTCCTTTCTTCCGCAGGTCCGCCGAGCCGTCGTCGTGGCCCACCACCAGGGTGCGGGCGAGACCGATGAAGAGGCCGGACTCCACGACCCCGGGGATGGCGTCGAGGGCCAGCTCCAGCTCGGCAGCGTCGTCGATGCCCCGCTCGAAGTGCACGTCGAGGATCTCGTTGCCGTTGTCCGTGAGGTAGGGAGCCCCGTCCGCGTCCCGGAGGGCGGGGACGCCACCCAGGGCCCGAATCCCGCGCTCCACGGCCGCCCGGGCGAAGGGGACGACCTCGACCGGGAGGTCGAAGGTGCTCCCCAGGGTCCCGACGACCTTGTCCGGCCCCACCACGACCACCATGTGCTCCGTGGCGGCGGCGACGACCTTCTCCCGCAGGAGGGCCCCGCCGCCCCCCTTGATCATGGCGTAGTCCCCGTCGATCTCGTCCGCGCCGTCGATGGTGACGTCGAAGCGCTCGATCTCGTCCAGGGTCGCCAGGGGGATCCCGAACTCCCGGGCCTTGGTCTCGGTGTCCACCGAGGTCGGCACGCCGCGGATGACGAGCCCCTCGTCGCGGATCCGCTCGCCGAGCCGCTCGAGGGCGAAGAACACCGTCGATCCGGTCCCCAGCCCGACGTCCTGTCCGGTCTCCACCACGTCTGCTGCGCGGCGACCCGCGGCTCTCTTGGAAGCGCTCATGGGGCCAACTTAGCGCTCGGGGCAGCCCGCTGCGATCATGGGCTGGGCTGCCCGTGCCGCTTGGACGACATCCGCGGATCCCTGTAGGGTCATGGACATGTTCCCCTCCAAGAGCCCCCGCCTCCTCACCTCCCTCGCGGCCCTCTTCACCTGCGCCGCCGCCTCGAGCGCGGCCCTGGCCGCCGCGCCGGCCCAGGAGAGCGGCCCCAAGGGGAGCCGCCCCAACATCCTGTTCATCTTCAGCGATGACCACGCCACCGACGCCATCGGCGCCTACGGCGGGCGACTGGCGGAGGTCGACCCCACGCCCCGCATCGACCAGCTGGCCAAGGAGGGCATGGTCTTCCGGCGCTCCTTCTGCACCAACTCCATCTGCGGGCCGAGCCGGGCGGTGATCCTCACGGGCAAGCACAGCCACGTGAACGGCTTCCGGCGCAACGGCAACCGCTTCGACGGGGGCCAGCCGACCTTCCCGAAGATGCTCAAGACGGCGGGCTACACCACGGCCATGATCGGCAAGTGGCACCTGGGCAGCGACCCCCAGGGCTTCGACTACTGGGACGTGCTCCCCGGCCAGGGCGCCTACTACAACCCCCGTCTCAAGCGCGCCGAGGGCCCCCGCGTCGTGGAGGGCCACTGCACGGACATCGTCACCGACCTGGCCCTCGAGTGGCTCGAGGGGAACAAGGACAGCGAGCAGCCGTGGCTGCTCATGTGCCAGCACAAGGCGCCCCACCGCACCTGGATGCCCGCCGCCCGGCACCTGGACCTGTACGCGGACATGGACCTCCCGGTGCCCGAGACGCTCTTCGACGACCACGCCGACAACTCGAGCGCCGCCGCCAGCTCCGAGATGACGATCGCGGAGCACATGTACCTGTTCTACGACCTCTTCGTCCCCCCGGTGGAGGGCGCGGACCCGAAGAAGGGCGGCTCCCTCGACGCGTCGGGCCAGCGCAACCTGGACCGCATGACGCCCGAGCAACGCGCCCTCTGGGACGCCGCCTACGGGCCTCGGAACGCCGCCTTCCGCGCCGCCAACCTCGAGGGCGAGGACCTCGTCCGCTGGAAGTACCAGCGCTATGTGAAGAACTACCTGCGCTGCGTGCGCGGCGTGGACGAGAGCGTCGGTCGCCTGGTGGACTGGCTCGCGGAGAACGGCCTCGACGAGAACACGATCGTCATCTACTCGTCCGACCAGGGCTTCTACCTGGGCGACCACGGCTGGTACGACAAGCGCTGGATGTACGAGGAGTCCCTGGAGATGCCCTTCATCATCCGCTGGCCGGGCGTGGTCCCCGCCGGCACCGCCTCCGACGCCCTGATCCAGAACCTCGATTACGCGCCCACCTTCCTGGAGGCCGCCGGCGCCGAGGTCCCCGCGGACATGCAGGGTCGCTCCCTGCTCCCCGTGCTCGACGGCGAGACCCCCGAGGACTGGCGCGACGCCATCTACTACCGGTACTTCGAGTTCCCCGGCCCGCACCAGGTCGCCAAGCACTACGGCATCCGCACGGACCGCTACAAGCTCATGTACTTCCACGACCTGGACCAGTGGGAGTTCTACGACCTCCAGGAGGACCCCGACGAGCTCTCCAACGTCTTCGGGGCCCCCGAGCACACCGCGCGCATCGCCCGCCTGGCCACCCGGCTGGGGGAGATGAAGGCAGCGGCGCTGGATACCGACTGACGCCCTCGAGCGCGGCCCGGGCGCGGCCTGCGGCCGCCCGCCCCGGGGAATCGCTCCCAGCTTGAGGCCCCCCGGCCACAGGGCTTCAGGGCCCCCGCCTCCCCGGCCGAGGGGAGATGGGTATGTGGCATCGGATCCCCGTCCTGGTCGCCGCCGGAGCCCTCGGGCTCGCCTCGTGCGGAATGGAAGGCGTCTCGGTCTCAGGGCCGGAGACGACCGTGGGCTTCGTCACGGGCGCCTCGAGCCACGGGGAGGACGACGGCTCGATCTTCATCGCCGTCGAGCTGACCACCGACCTCAACGAGCTCCCCCAGCCAGTCTCCGTCACGGTCTCCGACGGGCTCTCCGGCTCGGCCACCAGCGGCGCAGACTACCAGCCGTTCGCCAGCACCGAGGTGGTCTTCCCCCCGGGCACCACGAACGGCGCCACCTCCCTCGTCCGCGTGACCGCCCTCGGTGACAGCCTCGCGGAGGGCGCCACCGAGACCCTCCGCCTGGTCCTCAGCGACGCCTCCGGCGCCTCCCTGGGCAACCTCTCGGAGACGGTGCTCAGCCTCGCCGACGCCGAGACCGCCGACGTGCGCTTCCTCCAGGCCGCGAGCGCCACCCCGGACGAGTCCACGGCGAGCTACGACATGGACCTGGAGCTCGTGCTGTCCGTCGGCGCGACCCTGGCCTTCGACATCGACCTGGTCGCCGTGGACCCCGGCGTCGGGACCGCCACCTCCACCGCGGACTACGCGGCCTTCGCCGCCGCCCCGATCCAGTTCAGCGCTGGCACCCCGTCGGGCACGACGCGCACGGTGACCGTGGACGTCCTCGACGACGCCGAGTCGGAGGGGCCTGAGACGGTCCAGCTCAGCCTCTCCGGGGGCGACCTCTCGCGGCTCGCCCTCGCGGGCCCCACCGGGCACGTGCTGACGATCGTCGATGACGAGGCCTCACCGACGCCGCTCTTCTCGGCGAGCCACGGGCCGAGCACCGGCCTCGAGACGACGCTCTCCCCGGGGGGAACGATCGACCTCGGCACCACGACCAACGGGGGCGCCGCCACCACCGGGACGCTCCTCGTGCTCGCGAACCAGGGCGGAGCCGACATGCTCCTGGGTCAGCCGACCTTCAGCGGCCTCGACGCCACCGACTTCTCCCTGGAGGTGGAGGCCGCCAGCTTCGAGGGCGGAGAGATGGTGGTCGCCTCCATGTCCGCGCCCGGGGAGACGGTCGACCTCGCCGCCCCCTTCGTCCGCGCCGCCGCCCTTGGCGCGTCCGCCTCGACGTCCCGCCCCGGCCTCGAGGTCGCCGTCGACCCCGCGAGCCTTGCGGATCTCGAGTACTTCGACCACGTCCGCCTCCACGGCTTTCCTGTCCCAGGCGGGGGAGACGTGACCCTGGAGCTCGACCGGATCCCCCTCCCCGTCGCCCGCGATGCCGTGCTCGCCATCGACGGTGCCCCGGTGCCCGGGGGCCTCACGGGAGCCCTCGCGGACCTCTCGACCTGGACCGGCGAGGCACTCGAGCTCCCGGGGAGCCGGGTCTTCCTGGCGCTACGCGAGGACGGGCCCGAGGGCTGGATCGAGCTACCCTTCGAGGACGGCCGCTTCATCCACCTCACCACCGAGACCCCCGCCTCCGGCGGCGCGCCCGCCAGCTGCCGGCTCGTCCACGAGGACGACCTCCTGGCCCTCGCCCCGGGGGCCCGTCCGCCCCTCTGCGCCGGCATGGAGCTCGCGCCCGGCGTATCGCTCCCCTCGCAGTCGGGCCCCACGGATCCCGGCGGCACGGGCCCCGGCCCCATCACGTCCGGGGGCGGAGAGGATCCCCCCACCTCAGGCCTGGTGACCGTCACCGCGTGCCGCCTGGCCATCGAGACGGACTGGCAGTTCTTCCAGAAGTTCGGGAACGCGCCGGACGCCACGGCCTACGTCACCGGGCTCATCGCCGCCATCAGCGACGTCTACTTCGAGCACGTCCAGACGACCCTCTCGATCGCTTACCTCGGCCTCCACTCCACCTCGGCCGACCCCTGGACCGCGCCCGACCTCGGCGCCAGCGCGGGGGCGCTCCTGAGCGAGTTCCGCAGCAGCTGGAACAGCTCGGGGTGGCCCGTCTCCGCCGACCTCGCGCACTTCATGTCCGGCGCGGACCTGGGTGGCGGCGTGGCCTACGTGAACGTGCTGTGCAGCCCGAACTTCGCCTACGGGGTCAGCGGCAACATGAACGGGAACATCGACTGGGGGACCTGGACCGGCAACCCCGGGAGCTTCACCTGGGACTTCGTGGTGGTGGCCCACGAGCTGGGGCACAACTTCGGCGCCGAGCACACCCACGAGTACTGCCCGCCCATCGACACCTGCACCACCAACTGCACGGGCGGCACCTCGTGCAGCCTGGGCACGCTCATGAGCTACTGCCACTCCTGCGGGGGCATGAACAGCGTCGACCTGGGCTTCCACCCGCAGGTGGCCAACATCATGCGGAGCCGGGTGGACGCGAGCTGCCTGGGCGACGCGACCATGCAGGCGGGGGACACGATCCAGTACCGCCTGCGCTTCGCGCCCAGGAGCGGCGCGGGCGTGAAGAACGCCACCCTGGACGTGGAGCACGACGCCGCGAACGCGCCGTCTCCCTTCACGATCAACGTGACGGGCGTGGCCCAGTAGGCGCCAGCACCCGGGGCAAGCCCCGAGGCGACGCGAGCGGGGGGGTGTCAGCGGGACTCGAGGTCCTCAGTCACCGCTGTCATGAACTCGACGAACGGCGACCAGTCCTTGATGGTCCCGCCCTTGAAGCGGTTGATCTCTTCCTCCGTTGCGGGGTCCACCGCAACGTAGATGGGCTGGGCGGGGCTGCCCGCGAGGGTTTCGATCAGGCCCGCGATGCGCTCCCTGAGCGCGAGGTCATGGGCATCGGAGTGGAGCCGGGCCTCGACCCAGCGCTGCTTCAGGGCGCGGACTTCAGGCTTGGGGAAGATGGAGACCTCCATCTTGCGGCAGACCACTCACGTGTGGCCGGTGAAGTTCACCAGCACACCCAGCCCGCGCTCTCGCGCAACCTTCAGGGCCAGGTCGTAGTCGTCCACGACCACCAGCGATCCGCCCTGGCGCTTGACGCCCGCGGGGAGGGCCAGGCTGCTGCCGCCGCTGACGACCTCGGCCTTGTGGGTCTCCACGAGGCCCCGGGAGTACTCGGGCGGCGGCGCCATGGCCGACATGATGGTCTCGTCGAGGTGGTACCCGAGGACTCCCATGAAGCAGTAAGCGGAGGCGATCAGGGTCACCAGACCGCCGCAGAGCCGGCCCGGTCCGATCTCGCCGTCGGGGGACTCTCCCTTCAGATTGATGCGACCGAACAGGTACATCGCCGCGGCCAGGCCGATGGCCGCCCACATCATCAGGAAGACCTCGCGCGGCAGCCAGCCGGCCTGCAGGGCGATGTCCGCGTTGGAGAAGAACTTCAGCGCCGCCGCGAGCTCGACGAAGCCCATGAAGACCTTGAGCGTGTTCATCCACCCGCCCGCCGACGGGATCGCGCTGAGGCGGCTGGGGATCAGCGCCAGGACGACGAACGGCGCCGCCATGGTCGCTCCGAAGACCCCCATTCCGATCACGATGCGCATCACGCCGCCGCTGGCGCCGGCGGCGATCAGGGTGCCGACGAAGGGACCGGTGCAGGTGAAGCTCGTGATCACCAGGGTCAGGCCCATGAGGAAGACGCCGTAGATCCCGCCCGTGCCGCTGGCCTTGCCCGCGGCGCCCATGAGGAACTGGGGCGGGTTGAGCGTGATCGCCCCGAAGAGCGCCAGGGCGAAGACCACGAACAGGACGCCGATGAACAGGTTCGTCACGTAGTGCGTGGCGAAGGGCACCAGCAGGGGCCCGGCGACGACCCCCAGCAGCACGAACATCAGCACGATTCCGAGCCCGTACACCGAGGCGAGCAGGAGCGCGTTGCCGCCCTTCTCGTCCGCCTGCTTGGTGAAGAACGAGATCGTGATGGGGATCATCGGGTAGGTGCAGGGCATCAGCAGGGTGAAGAGCCCCGCGCCGATGGCCAGCAGGATGAACTCGAGCAGGCCCTCGCTCTCGGTCTCCTGGCCGAAGGAGCGCTTCTCGCTGTCGGCCGGGGGGGCCTCGACCGTGGGCGTCGACTCCGCCGCTCCGACGACCGCCCCGGCGTCGGTCTCGGTCTCGGCGCCCGCGCCAGTGCCAGTGCCACTCCCGGCATCGGGAACAGCGCCGGGTCCCATGGCCGCCCCTGCCCCGCCGCTGGCCGTCTGCGGGAGGGTCCAGGTGGCGAAGGCCGCCGCGAACAGGGCGTCCGAGCCGGCCCCCACGACCTCGATGCCGGAGAAGTTCACCGGGAGGCAGGCGCCGTCGTCGCAGGACTGGCCGTCGAGGCTGACCTCGACATCACCCGGGTCGAATTCGTCGAAGGCCTCGCCGCGGAGGGCGAAGTGGAAGAGGCCCTCGTGGGCCCAGAGCCATCCCTTCTCCTCGTCCGAGGCGTCCTGCACGTAGCGGAAGGGCTCGGGGTACTGGACCTCGTCTTCCCAGTCCACGTTGCCGCCCTCGACGGTGACGGTGGTCGGGGTCCCGATCCCCGGACCCATGTCCTCGGCGGTGGGGCCGTGGTACATGTGCCAGTGCTCCGGCGTCGCCACCTGCACCACGAGCTCGACGATCTCGCCGTCGTCCCCGTCGAGCACCCTCGCGAACGCCCGCGCCGCCGCCGCCTCGTCGCCGAAGTCAGGGCTCCAAGTCAGCGGGTCCTCCTCGGGCTCGGCCAGCAGCGACTCGGGGAAGCCCTCCCAGACCGACTCCGGCCCGGCCCCGAGGGTCTCGAGGTCCTCCTCGAAGGGGAGGCACTGGTTCTCGTCGCACACCTGCCCCGCGACCAGAGCGCCCACTGCGCCGGCGTCGACGCCGGCGGCCGCGGCGCCCCTGGCGGCGGCGAACAGGTAGGTCTTCTTGTCGAAGACGCGCGCTGGTCCGTAGCCCTCGTCGGGCTTCACCTTGGGCTCGGGGTACCAGACCTCGGTCCATTCAGCGCCCTCGAGCTCCCCGAGGGTCACCGTGGTCGGCAGTCCCCCAACCTCGCTGGGGTCCCCCTGGTCGTAGACCCAGCAGCCGAAGGACGGCCGGATCTGGATCGCCACGAGCACGTCGTCTCCGGCGGCCTTCGAGAAGAGCTTGACCTTGACGGACTGGGCGCTCGCGGGGACGAGCGTCGCGAGCGCAACGAGGATGAGGGAGAGAAGTCGAGACATGGACCGTCCTTGATCGGTGCCGGCGGACGTCGGGATTGACGCACCCCGGCGACGAAGAAGTTATCAGGAGCCCGGGAGGCCGTGACCGCGGGCCCTGGGAGGAGTACGGGGTTTTGGTGTCCCGCGAGGGCACATTCACGGGTCTTGCCCGCCTGAAACGTGTCTCGATCAGGATCCTTGCACAGGTGCTCATGGCGCAGGGCGCCGACCTCCGACACAGTGGAGAGCCTGCCCGGCCCCATCGACCATGAAACTACACCACGCCCTCCCGCTCCTCTTGAGCACCCTGACCGTCCTGTCCTTCGCCAACCAGGAGGGGTCGCCTCGAACGCGCGGGACCGCCCGAGGAGCGCAAGAGCAGGGAACAACGAGGACCGCCGCCACGGAGGACGACGAGCGCGCCCGCGAGTTCCCGGGCGCGACCCGCGACACGACCCTGGACGTGTTCGGCCGCCGCAGGGACTCGGCGGAAGCCCAGTCCCCCCAGGAGATGCTCGTCGGTGGATGGCAGCTCAAGAGCATGAAGCTGCGCAAGTCGCCGTCCACCAGCCAGGGGGTCTCGGGCCTGCTCGTCATCAGCGAGAACTTCCTGTCCCTGGAGCTCCATGGCACGGGAGACCCGACGTCGCGCCTGAACGGGCTGGCCTTCCACATGTCCCTCGGCGGCGAGTACGTCCTCGACCCGGAGGGTCGCCTGACCCTGACGACGATGATCGGCAGCTTCCAGGACTCGAACAGCGAGGGCCTCGCCTGGGAGCGGACCGGCCAGCCCAGGGAGTTCAAGGCCGCCTTCACCGAGCGCCAGCTCCTCCTCTCTTGGGGCGGCAACAGCAATCAGCTGATCTTCACCCGGCGCACGCCGCGGATGACCGGTCGCAGTGACATCTTCGGTCGGACGATCGCCCCGTCGGCGGACGCGCCGTCGCTGTCCACCGACATCTTCGGGCGCACCGTCCCCGGCGAGACCGGAGAGACCGGAGGCGCGACGGACATCTTCGGTCGACGCATCCCCGGATCCGGGGACGAGTCCACGGACCCGAAGGCCGGCGCGGCCAAGCCCAGGGGCAGCCTGCGGCGCTAGGGTCGAGCTAGCACTGGCTGAACCCGCAGGAGTGGCACATGACGCAGCCCTCCTCGAACGAGACGCCCCCCTCACACTGGGGGCATTTGACCTTGTAGCGCTCAGCGTCGCTCACCTTGGGTGAGGAGTGGGTGCGCTTCTGGTTCGGGTCACCGTCCAGTTCCTCGGCGGACACGCGGCCCAGCAGCAGGGCCTCGAGGCCGTGCTCGTCCTTGGCTCTCTTGTAGCGCAGCAGCGCCGTCGCGAGGCCGTCCGCCAGGGACATGATCCGGCCGTCCTTCGTCGGCACCGTCAGGCTGGAGCCGATCCCCGAGAGCTGGGAGACC
The DNA here is from genome assembly GCA_938075305.1 of uncultured bacterium. Taxonomy (GTDB): domain Bacteria; phylum Planctomycetota; class UBA1135; order UBA1135; genus Saltatorellus. The sequence continues at coordinate 42,294 of CALJGV010000011.1, read as the reverse complement.
GCCTTCTCCAGGCTGCCGTTGGAGCGGAGCCAAAGGGAGAGGATGCGGCAGATGGCTTCGAGGTCCGAGTTGGCCACGTCGCCCCCCTTGCCGAGCTGGGCGAAGACCTCGCGCTCTCGACCCGCGGTCGGGTCCACCGACACCTTCACGTGCATGTTGCCGAAGGGCGTCATCTGCCGGATCCGCAGGGACGGCATGATCTCCGGCAAGCGGACGGGGTCGAGCTGAGCTCCTCCCTGGAGGACTTCAGCGGCAGGAGTCGGGCGTGCGGTCCCGGCCCCTGCCGCGTCAGTCGCCATCCCTCCCGTGGGACGGTCGGCGCCCTTGAGCGCCATGGGCTGCATGTCGCGGCAGCCGTCGCGGTACACAGTGACACCTTTCACGCCCATGTCGACTGCCATGTCGTAGATCTCTCGAACATCCTCGACGCTAGCGGACTTGGGGAAGTTGATCGTCTTCGAAATCGACGCGTCGCAGTGGCGCTGGAAGGCGGCCTGCATGCGCATGTGCCACTCGGGCGCAATGTCGTGGGCGGTCACGAAGAGCCGCTGGTCCGCCTCGGGCACCTCGTCGATGTGCGCGAGCGTCCCGTCGGCGAGGATCCTCTCGACCAACTCGTCAGAGAAGTAACCGGACGCCTGCGCGGTGCGCTCGAAGACCTCGTTGATCTCGCGCATGACGGTGGGGTTACCGTCCGCGTCCTTCATGATCTGGCGCTCGAAGGCGAGGCTGAACATGGGCTCGATCCCCCCCGAGCAGCCCGCGATGATGGAGATGGTCCCGGTGGGCGCGATCGTGGTCGTGTAGCTATTCCTTAGGCTTTTTCCCTGCGCCTCGTACTCGGAACCCTCCCAGGCCCCGAAGGTGCCGCGCTCCTCGGCGAGCACCTCGGAGGCGAGATGCGACTCCTCGTTCAGCACCCGCATGATCTCCTCGCCGAAGGCGCACGCCTCCTGGGAGTCGTACGGCAGCCCGAGGGAGTAGAGGGCGTCGGCGAAGCCCATGACCCCGAGGCCGATGCGCCGGGTCGAGCGGGACATCTCGGCGATCTCACGCAGGGGGTACTCGTTGACCTCGATGACGTCGTCGAGGAAGCGCGTGCAGGTGTGGATGACCTCGCGGTAGGCGTCCCAGTGGAAGCGGGAGGTCGCCTCGCCCGTCGCCTCGTCGACCTCGGGGATGACGAAGCGGCCGAGGTTGATGGATCCGAGGTTGCAGGAGTCCCAGGCGTGCAGGGGCTGCTCACCGCAGGGGTTGGTCGCCTCGATCTGCCCCACGTTCTTGATGGGGTTGGCGGCGTTGATTCGGTCGATGAAGACCACACCGGGCTCGCCAGAGGCGTGGGCGTGTTCGATGACCGAGTTCCACAGGTCGCCGACCGTGCAGGTGGCTCCGTCCCGCTCCAGCGGCGCCCACTCTCCTGTGAGTGGGTCGAGGACCTGGTGGGCGGCACCAGGGTCCTCCCGAAGCTGCTCCATGAAGCGGTCGGTGACCGCCACGCTGACGTTGAAGTTGTTCAGCTTGGAGCGGTCGTCCTTGCAGACGATGAATTCCGCGATGTCCGGGTGGTCCACCCGGAGGATCCCCATGTTGGCGCCCTTGCGGAAGGCGCCCTGCTGGATCGAGTCGGACGCCTTGGAGAAGACGTCCATGAAGGTGAGGGGGCCAGCGCCCTGGCCGCCGGAGCTCTTCACGAGCCGCCCTGCCGGGCGGATGCGAGAGAAGTTGAAGCCGGTGCCGCCGCCGGCCTTCTGGATGAGCGCGGTGGCCTTGACCGCCTCGTAGATGCCCTCGACGGAGTCGGGGACCGGGAGCACGAAGCAGGCGGAGAGCATCCCGCTGCCCCGGCCCGCGTTCGTGAGGCAGGGGCTGTTCGGCAGGAACATCCGCTGGCTCATGAGGGTGTAGAAGTCCCGGGCGACCTCGACGGCCTCCTCGGGCTCCGCGTCGAACTTCACCTCGGCGCTGGCCACCGTACGCGCCACCCGCCAGAACATCTGGCGCGGCGTCTCGGTGAGCTCTCCGTCGTCTCCGCGGATCAGGTAACGACGCTCGAGCACCTTCAGGGAGTTCTCGCCCAGGTCCGGATCCGGCAGGTCCGCGGGGGGATCCACGCTGTCGAGGAACGCCCCGTCCTCCTGAGGCTCACCCGCCAGGTCGGAGGTCTTCGCGCCGTGGTTCATGGCCTCCGTTCCCGTTGCTTCGAGGTCGTGCTGGAGAAGGTCGGTTGCTTGCGGCTGCGTCGAGGTCACGTGGTGTGGACTGGGCTTGGGACTCTTCGTCGACGTCGCCCCATCAGGCACGGGTGCCGACCTGGGGACCATGATTCGCGCCAACCGCTTCGGTTGCAAGGGGGGGCCTGCACCGAGGTCGCCCGGACCACCCGCGTCAGCGGGCTGCGCCGCGCCCCGGGCGCAGCCGGCCGAGCACCTTCTTGCTGATCGCTCGCACGTCCTCGATGCCCAGGGCGAGGGCGGCGCCCAGGTACACCGCGCCGCCGGCGCCGATCGCGACGAGGAGCGCCACGGCCGGACCCAGGATCCCGTCCAACCCCTGCTCGGTGAGGCCCGCCGCGAGGCCCGAGAGCGCCGATGCGACGGCGATCCGGGGCAACGCATGCCCGAATGGCACCTCGCTCTTCGGCAGGCCCAGCCTGCGCGTGAGGCCAGGAAGTAGCATCGCGACGTTGAGCGCGCTCGTCACCGCGGTGGCCGCGGCGAGCCCCTCCACGTCCATCCCCATCCCCACCAGGAAGAGCACGTTCAGGAGCCCGTTCAGCACGAGCATCGCGGCGGACACCTTCACGGGCGTGGTGAAGTCGCCCACGGAGTAGTAGGTGCGGGCCACGAGCCCCGTGGCGCCGGCGGGCACGATGGCGAAGCAGAGCGCCTTGAGGGCCAGGGTGGTCCGGTCCACGCCCTCGGGGCCGAAGGCCCCGTGCTCGAAGGAGACCTCCACCACGGGCCGGGCGAGGACGAAGAGCCCCACAGCCGCCGGCAGGGCCACCGCCGCGATGGCCAGGTGGGTGCGGTCGTGCAGCCGACGCAGGGCCGCTCGCTCGCGGCGGTGGCCGAGCTGCTGGAGGGCCGGGAACACGGCGCTGGTCGCGGCGATGGCCACGAGCGCCAGGGGGAACTGCTGGACGCGGTTGGCGTAGTAGTGGGCGGTGGGGCCGCCGTTCGAGAGCAGGCTCTCGGCCATCAGGCCGTCCACCATCACGTTGATCTGGTACACGGCCGCCCCGAGGGCCAGGGGAGCCGAGCGCCGCAGGACCTCCCCGGGGCCGGGGGCGCCCGGCGGGAGGGCCCTCGCGCCCCCACGGCGCCCCAGGAGGCCCGCTGAGCGCAGGGCCGGCCACTGGACCGCGAGCTGCACGAGCCCAGCCACCAGGAGCCCCCAGGCGAGCCAGCGGGCCATGGCCACGTGGCGGGCGGCCTGGTCGGGTCCTCCGGCCTCGGCTGCGGACGCGTCCCCCCAGCCGAACTGCCACGCGATCACCAGCAGCGTGGCGATCCACGCGAGGTTCATGGCGGCTGGCGCGAAGGCGGGAGCTCCGAACCGGCCCCGGACGTGGAGCGCGCCGGTCACCAGGGACGAGAGGCAGACCAGCACGAGGAAGGGCATGACCCGGACCGTCAGGTCCCTCACGGCGTCGGGGTCGGCCCCCAGCCACGCCCAATCGGTCCCGGGGAGCTGATCGGGGGCCATGTAGACCGCGGCCATCACGAGCAAGCTCAGGAGGAACGACACCACGGCCATGAGCCCGAGGGTCCTGCGGAAGAGCACCCCCCCGGCGGAGGCCCCGTGGCGCTCGTCCACCTCGGTCAGAGCGGTCTGGAAGCTCGTGGCCAGCGCCCCCTCCCCGAGGAAGCGACGGAACAGGTTCGGCACACGGAACGCCGTGAGGAAGGCGTCGAAGATCCCCGAAGTGTCCCCGAAGAGTGCGGCGGCCAGCATCTCGCGGGCGTAGCCGAGCACGCGGCTCACCAGAGTCAGGCTCGAGACCAGCGCGGTGCGCAGGGCCAGGCGCCGATGGCGGACGGGCTGCTCGCCCGTGGCCGCGGACCCCTCGGGCTCGGATTGGGTTGCTGACTCGGGACGTTCCACGGCGCACGGGTCTCGGCCCACCTCGATCGCCGCCCCCCCCTCCCGATGGATTCAGGCAGGGACCAGGGCGGCGTCGGAGAGCGCGAGGTCGCTGAAGGTATCGAGTCCGTCCCCGGGCACGCGACCGGCGGGATCAAATCCAGGCCGCGCGCCCCGTGGCCTCACGGGCAGAACGTGATCTCGAGGCCGTCCGAGAAGTTGAAACCCGAGCCGCCCACGTCCCTGAGCCAGAACTGGAAGTTCCAGGTCTCGCCGTTCGCGATCGCGACGGGCAGCGTGGGGAAGTCCAGGGCGTAGGACGCCGCACCTGCCGGATCGGTCTGGACCACGGGGAGGCGCTGGAACGCGCCCCCGATGCAGATCGAGCCGTTGCCCACCTGGACCTGGTCCCGGCCCTGGCCGTAGAAGAACAGCCCGAAGCCCGAGGGGTTGGCGTCCGAGACCGTCAGGGCGAGCTGGTTCAGGGTGACGTCGGTGGAGCCCGTGGCCCCCATGACGGCGCCAGCGGTCCATTGGTTGGGGGACAGAACGCAGTAGTTCTCCGGCTGGGGGCAGCCCGGGTCGGTGACCTCCACGACCACGTCGTCCACCGCCGCTTCCACGATGGAGCCGCTGCCGAGGTCGGACGCGACGAAGCGCACCCTGACCTGATCGGTGAGGGGCACGAAGGCGCCGATGTCGATCGAGGCCTCGACCCACCCCCCGGTGGTCCCCGCGCCGGTGGGGCCCACCACCTCGGCGCTGGTCCAGCTCACCCCACCATCGGCAGAGAGATCCACGTTCAACACGTCGGCCCCGGGTGACGCGCCGGTGTCGTTGGAGTACCAGCGCGCGTACCGAAGGGTGGCAGACGCCGAGCCATCGAGATCGAAGGAGGGGGAGAGCAGCGCCGTGCTGCCCCCATCCACATCGTTCTCACCGAGGCTCCCGCCCACGCTCCCCTGGCCCGTGAACCAGCAGCGGGTGCCCGGGCTTGGCGAGTTGTCATTCTCCGGCTGCGCGGCGGTCCCGATCGGGTCCGCCCGGGTCCACTCACCCGTGGTCGCGTTGTTCGGCGACCCGATGGTCCAGCCCTGGTCACCCGCCGCCTCGAAGTCGTAGGCCGCGACCACGCGCACGCCCACGACCAGCTGACCGTCGAGGACCTCGGGGCGTCCGCCCTCGGTCACGGTGACCGTGAAGTTCACGACCTCGCCGGAGGGCGCCGAGGGGTCGAGCAGGAGTTGGAGCGGAGTCGCTCCCGTCCCGGTGGTGAAGGACGGCACCGAGAGGGAGGACTGGGCCGTGGTCACGGTCGCGAAGGGACTCGACGTGGCGAGGTCGAGCGTCGCCGCCCCCGAGTCCCCGCGCCCGGAGTTGCGCACGAAGGCCGCGACGTCCACGGGCTCTCCAGGCTCGAAGGAGCCGTCCCCATCGCCCGCGTCCGTCAGCGCGACCGCCTCGGGCCGGAGCCAGGCCCCCGCGGCCAGCACGGTGCGAGCGAAGGCCGACAGGTTCTCCTCCGCAAGGGGGACGATCCGGCTCTGCGGCGGCCAGAAGCCGTCGTTGCTGCTCCCGATCTCGGGCGTCCACCCGTACGTGCCCTTGACCCCGTACTCGTAGTCGAAGGTGACGCCGTCCGCCTCGTAGAGGATGAGCGAGGCCGGGCCGTGGACGTACCCGTTGTCCCCGACCGCGAGGTCGCCGATCTCGCCGATCTCGTCCCAGTCCGGCGGGAACTGATTCACGTAGCCCCACGGCGCCAGCCACAGGTCCGAGTAGGTGTGCACCGACAGGGACGTCTCGAACTCCCGGCTGTCAATGAACTGGATCATGGCCTGGATCTCGGGCTCCGACCCGGGCGCGGGCCCGCGGTAGGTCTCCGAGGACCCGGAGCCGCTGGAGCCCGAGCCACCCCACTGGAACGGGTAGTTCCGGTTGAGGTCCACCCCCGTGCTGCCGCCGTTGTTCCGGCGGTTCTTGCGCCAGAGGCCGCCGCCGCCGGGGGACTGCTGACGGTTGAACTCGTAGCCGTCGGGGTTCACGCAGGGCACCACGTAGATCTCGCGCTCGTCGAGCAGGTAGGTGGCCAGCGGGTCGCTGCCGTACTCCTCCAGCAGATAGCAGAGGAAGTACAGGGTCGTCTGCATGCCCTGGGGCTCGCGCGCGTGGTGCAGGGAGTCGATGCGCATCTCCGGCTCGGGCTCGTCCACGCCGGGGTTGTCCGACACCCTCACCATCCAGATCTCGCGCCCCTGGAGCGACGGGCCGAGGGACGACTTGGCGGAGACGAACTGCGGGTAGGCCGCCGTGAGCTGATCGAGGACCGAGCCGATCTCCGCGTAGGTGTAGTACCCCCCCATCGAGCCCTGCCCGTAGGGCGGGTTGAGCCACTGGCCGTACCCCACCCCCGCGTTGTCCTCGCCAGACCCGGCGGCCAGCCGCCTCGCGTAGTACCCCTCGAGGTCCTCGATGAGCACCTCCGGCGCGAGCCGGACGCCTCGGATCTGCTCCAGCTCCTCATCCGTCACGAGCAGGATGGCCTCGCCTCCGCCGAGGTCGATCGACACCAGGTCGAGGTCCAGCCGCTGCAGCCGCAGGAGCCCCAGGGGGTTCGAGCTCACCTTGACCAGGTGCTGGATCGGGCCCGAGCTCGCCGGTACGGGAACCGCTGGGGCCGCGTCGAGGGGAGCGAGTTCGGGGCCGATCCCTGCCTGGGACGCGGCGACGGGGGAGAGGGCGAGCAGGGAGGCGGCGAGCAGGGGAAGCTTCATGGAAACAGGACGAACGGCCCTGGAGTTCGGTTCCTATGCAAGCTTGAACCGGTGGCCCCAACCGTGACCCCGAGGGCCCCCTATGGGCGGCGCGAGGTCTCGAGACAGAGCCTCGCCTGGCGCTGCGGGACGCTCCCTCCAGCAACTTCGCCGCCGCTGTGCCCGGGGATCAGCTGCCGCTGTGGCCCGCGCCCTTCGGGCTCGACATCGCCCGGATCTCGTCCACCTCGAGGCGGAACGGGCCGGCCTTCTTGTCGTAGACGTAGAACTCGAGCCCGCGGATCCGCTCCGCCGTGATGGTGCCGCCCATCCTGCGGCCGAAGAAGTGCCGCTCCATGTCCTCGATGCGGACGTCCACGGTCTGCCACTCGCCATCCACCGTGGCGAAGCGAGTCCAGAAGGAGTCGCCTCCCATCCCGCTGGAGGTCCGCGCGCCGAAGATGTACGTCCGGCCGTCCCCCTTGACGCGCAGCTGGATCGTGTCCGCACCAGCGAGCGCCTCGTCCGCGAGACCGCAGCGAATCGAGGAGAAGCCTCCGTTGTTCTCGAGGGAGGTCACCCCCTCGAAGATCATCGCACCCTCTGCCTGACGGATCCCGCCCGTGGACAGCCCCCCCATGACGCCGTCGAGGACGGTGTCCCACCTGCGGGTCTCGGCCACGCCACCGAAGCTGAAGACCACGCGGCCCGCTTCGTCGATCTCCGGCGCGGGCCGGGGCAGCTCGCCGGCGAGCACCGCGTCGATGATGCCCCGATACGCCCAGGCCAGCTCCCGCGCCCCGGCGGATCGGTTGGCCTCGCCCACCATCCCCAGGAGGACCTCACGCTCCCAGTCCATCAGGCCGAAGCCGCGCCCGAGCCGAAGGGCGTCGAGCGCCGTGGCGTAGACCGCACAGCAGCCCGCCTCGTCGCCGTCATTGAACAGCGCCACGCCCCGCTCGACCGCGCCCACGAGCAGCGCCTCAAGCGCCGCCGAACGCGCCGGCGGAAGCAGGACCCGGTCGATCACGTGGATCACTCCGTTGCTGGCTCGCAGGTCCGCGGTCTCCACCGCGGCCCCATCGACGATCACTCGCCCGAGCGCCGCCTGCACGGCGAGGCGGGTCCCGGCGAGGGTCTCCAGCCCATTCGCCTGGACCACATCCTCGGCGAGCACCTCTCCCGCCACCACGTGGTGCAGGAGGATCCGCGTCAGCTGCGGCCGCCCGCGCTCCGTGAGGAGCTCCCTCAGGGCGTCCTCGCCCAGAGCCGCAAACGCCGCATCGGTGGGCGCGAAGACCGTGAGCGGGCCGTCGCCGGAGAGCGCGTCCGCGAGCCCCGCGGCCTCGACCGCGGCGACCAAGGTGGTGAACTTCCCGGCCCCCACGGCGAGGTCTACCAGGGTCCCGCCGTCCTGCGGGCGCGCCTGAGTCGTGAGCATGAGGAGGCCTGAGAGGCCGAGGGTGGCGAATGTCTGGTTCATGGCGGCCGTCCGGTCGTCGGGAGAATGAAGTGGAACAACGCGCCGAGGTCGGCCTGAGTCCCGCGGGCTTCATTGCGGCCTTCGGTGGCCCGGTGACGCCGGATTCACCGTGAACCAGGATCGAACGACCCGTGGCCAGGGGAGTCCCTGAAGCGGAACAGGGGTGGCCGCGGAGTGGCAGATCCGCCGCCGAGGCGCCGCGTCAGTCGAAGGACTGGGACCAGGTTGCGTCCCCGCCGCGGATGCGGAAGTCCCAACTGAAGAGGTCCCCCACGCTGGTCTGCCCCGGGGCCATCACGACCCAGAGCACGTCCCCGGGCTCCATCCAGACAGGGTCGGAGGTGACCGCGGGCGGACCGGAGGCGGGGAGCGACTGCTCGAAGACGGGTGTCGGCGCGCCGCCTGCAGCGTGGCCGTGGAGCACGCGGGCGATCAACTCGGAGCTCGCCACCTGGGTTGAGGCGAGCCCCTCCACCAGATAGAACCCCGCCCGCTGGACCGAGTACCCCGCGGCGACCACGCCCTGGTGCGCCCCGGGCGCCGCCTCGAGCACGCCGGGCCCCGGACGGCCGAAGCCACTGGCGATCCACCCATCGGCCAGGGTGGGACCTGTGTACCTGCGACCCGCGGCGTCCCAGGTGAGGGCCACGAACTCGTCCGGGTCGAGGGGCCCGCCGAGGTCGTTGCTGCGGAGGAACCAGCCGTCCGGGGGTGAGCCCTGGCGGAAGAGGTCCGCGGAGGTCGCGACCGTGCGCGGCGAGCCGCCCACGACCGAGAAGGGGATCGACGAGGTGCCCCCCCCCGCTGGCGTGGCGTCGAGCTGGTATTGGCCAGGCTGAAGGTCGAAGGCGGGAACGCCCGAGCCGAAGAGCCGGTAGGGGCCATGGGCCGCCGTCCTGCGGTGAAGCTCCACCGGGGCGGCTCCGCCGGTGTCCAGCAGCACGAGCTCGACGTCCCCCTGGGCCACGTCGAGGTTCACCCGGAGGTCCACCTCCCCCGTCCCGAGCCGCAGGGGGTCGAGCTGCTGACCGGCCTCCAGGGCGCCGATGACCCCTTCGCCGGACATCAACGAGACCGCGACAATCTCGGCGACACGCCCGCCCCATGGGTCGAGGAGCCAGCGGTCCACCAGCACCGGCGAGCCGTCCACGGGTCGCGGCTCATCGGGTCGCGGCCGCGGGGAGCCGCCGGCGTCGACGATCCCGTTGGGGATGGCCCCGCCGATCCGAGCGGGGGGCTGCGAGGGCTGACGCCGCGGGTCGCGGAGCGCCGCGAGTCCAGGCCGGTAGGTGAGCGCGTCGAGCCCGAGCCCGCCCGGGGCGCCCGCGGTGTGGCAGCTGAGGCAGAAGCGGTTCGCGCTCGAGTCCGGTCGCGGCCGGTCCTGGAAGACGGGGCCCTCGGGGAAGTGCACGGCCGACCGCAGGTGGCGCGCGCCCGAGGGGATCGAGACCCGGTGGACCCCGAGGTCCCTGGAGGCGTCCACGAAGGACGCGTAGCGCTCCTCCGTCGGCTCCCCGCGGCGCCGCAGGGCCTCGCTCAACTCCCCGTGGGCCCATTCGGGGAAGCGTGCCGCCACCTGGTCCATCCAGCGCGAGGAGGGGGCCGCCTCGGGGAACCCGATCAGGGTGCCCCTGGCGTGGTTGGCCGCGGTCTCAGGGTCCACGTCATGGGCCAGGACCTTGAACTCGTCCACCCAGCCCCGCAGCGAGGTCGCGCCGCCGGCCGCCGCTCCGCCCACGGTGATCGCCCCCGCGGACGCGAGCGGCTGGAAGATGGACCGGGAGGGGTCCTGCCAGCGATCCAGCGGGAGTCCGTCCAGGAGCAGCGTGACCCGCCGCCCCGCGCGCTCGATGCGCAGCCCCAAGTGGGTCCAGGCGCCCTCGCGGAAGAAGCCGTACACCTCGGCCACCTGGCCGCCGTCCGGGACGTAGCTGAAGTCGTCGGGGAGCCGGACCCGGTGGAGCACGCGGTCGCCCTCCATGTACCGGAGCGAGGACCGCCCGAGCAGCTCGACGGACGAGCCGTCGGGGAAGGTGATCAGGGGCCGCCGCTCCCCATCGTCGGCGAAGCGGCAGTCCACGAAGAGGCCGACGTAGAAGGCCTCTGGATCAGGGACCCCGGGACCGGCCCTGTCGGGGGCGTCGAAGCGCAGGCTCAGCCCGTCGTCGAGCCACAGCCCACGGCCGTGGACGCCGCCGAGGGCCACCGGCTCGAGGCGGCCAGCGAAGCCGCCCGCCGGGACGAGCTCGCCGAAGGCGGGCAGGCGCCAGGTCGCCGCGCCGGTCGCCGCGTTCTGGAGCTGCACCGGGAGATCGAAGGCGCGGGTCACCGGGTTCCAGCCGGAGCGGTGCTCGAGGTCGTTGAACCCCGGCCCCGAGAGGTCGGGGAGGGTGAGCCTGCCGTTCATCTCGGCCACGATGAGCGCGCCGGGATCGAGCAGGTCATCGAAGGCCACCTCGTCGGTGTGCTTGCCGTTCTGGACGTGCCACACCACGTCCCGCAGGAGCAGCGGGCGCAGGCGGTCGGCGATGTGCAGCTTGCTCTCGGTGGACTCGATCACCGAGCTGTTGCCGTTGACGCCCGAGGGCAGGCTCGGGGTCTCCGACGCGCGCCCATGGCCGAGCCGCACCCAGCCGCTGGAGGGGTCGAGCGAGGGGGGCCCGGCCCCCTCGAAGAGCCGCACCAGCCGCTGCTGCGGACCGACGTTGTACGGGGCTCCGCCGTAGGAGCTCGCCTCGGAGTTCCCGATGGCGAAGTCCATGTCGTTCAGGAGCCCGTCCAACAGGACCGTCTTGCCCCGGGTCCAGAGCCCGGCGACCGCGACCCCCTGGAAGATCCGGCTCGACTCGGCGCCCCAGCGCTCCCTGGGGTCGCCCGGCACGCCCACCGCCTCGTACCGCGTCTGGGTCCACTCCGCGGCGCTCTGCGGGTCGCGGTTGGGGAATTGCGGGTTGGGATCCTGCAGGTGAAGGGTGTCACCGATCGTGGTGTAGAAGAGGTTGCGCGCGCCCCGGTCGATCCAGGGGTAGGCGCCGCCGAGGTCCTCCCAGTCCGGCACGACCTCCCCATCGGGCGCGCGGAAGGGGAACTGCGCGAAGCCGAAGCCCCCCAGCTCCATGGGCCGGTTGAGCCGGGGGTCGTGGGGCGCGTGGCTGATCGGGTGGACCTCGGTCCAGTGGACCGGGTTGGCCGTCCCGCGGGTCCCCGCGGGGTCCTCGTAGTAGGAGTAGACGATGTCCGCCGCCCCGGGACCCGAGGGGGTCGGGAGGTCCCCGGAGCGGATCCGCATGACGATCAGGCGGCCGTCTCCGGCGATCATGGGCTCGAAGCCGCCGCCCGAGTGGAAGGCCCCGGAGGCGAGCCGAGAGAAGTCGGGCCCCGCCACCGTGGGCCCCTCCACCTCGATGCTCGCGATGTGCGCGCCCGCGGTCTTGGGCTCGGCGACCTCGATGGCCAGCGGTGTCATGAACAGCTGCAGGCTCCCGCCCGGCGCCCGGGTGGTGACCACCGCCTTGACCCGGTAGCGGTCTCGCCCTGAGGGCGTACGGGTCGGGAGCTCGTCGTCCCAGAAGCAGCTCTGCACGATCTCACGCCCCGTGCCGGCCGCGAGGATCTGGGCCTGGGTGACCGGGTCGCCGCCCACGTAGGCCCAGCCCGTCCAGCGCAGGTTCGCCTCCCCGGCGGGCTGCAGCATGAGCGGCGCCCCGCCGCCCCGCCGGCGGAGCTTCTCAGGTGTGAACAGGGTGAACCGCGGGGTGCGGGCCACCGTCATCGCGAGGCGGCCGTCCTGGGAGGTCCGGAAGGCCGGCAGGTGAGCCCGCTGGAAGCGCGGGTCGTGGTCCTGTTCCAGCGGGCCGCCCTCGTCAAGGACGCCGGTCACCTCACGCCAGATCGAAGGCCGCTCGGGGAGGGACTGGGCCGCCCCCAGGGGAGCGAGCGGGGCCAGGAGCAACCCGAGCGCTGCCGTCCTCGTCACGCCTGCCATCGCCGCGTCCGTCGCCCAGGGGTCACCGGGAGAGCGCCTCAAGGAAAGCCACCAGCTGCGCGGCCTCGTCGTCCGTCAGCTCGATGGGGCCCATGCGATCGGAAAGGTGCGAGTTGGCCTTGCCGCCCTCGCGGTAGAACTCGACCACCTCCGCCAGGGTCGCGAGGCTCCCGTCATGCATGTAGGGCGCCGTCCGGGTGAGCATGCGGAGCCCGGGGGTCCGAAAGCGGCCCTGGTCCCCGTCCTCACCCGTGATCGCGAAGCGGCCCGGCTCCGGGGCCCCGTCCACCACGCCGACGCCGGTGTTGTGGAACGACTCGTCGCTGAAGTTCGGCCCGTTGTGGCATCGCCAGCAGCGCCCCCTGCCCTCGTAGATCCAGAGGCCCGCCTCCTCGTCCGCCGAGAGCGCCTCGACGTCGCCGTCCCGGAAGCGGTCCACGGGGGAGTCGCCGGCCGTCAGTCCACGGACAAAGCCGGCCAGGGCGGCGGCGAGCGCGTCGGCGTCCACCTCGCGCCCGAAGGCGGCCTTGAACTGGGCGGCGTAGGACGGATCGCTCGCCAGCCGGTTCACCGCGGCGGCCTTGCCGAGGCCCATCTCCTCGGGGTTCTCGATGGGCATGAGCACCTGCTCCTCCAGGGTCGCCGCTCGACCGTCCCAGAGGACGTTGTCGCTGAGCCCCTTGTTCAGGAGCGACGGCGCGTTGCGGAGCGTCAGGTAGCCCTCGATGCCGCGGGACAGCTTGCGGTTATCCGCGAAGCCCAGCTCCGGCTGGTGGCACGACACGCACGCCACGGATCGCCTGGGGGAGAGGACCGGGTCGAAGAAGAGCCGACGGCCCAGGTCGAAGACCTCCTGGGAGGCCCCGAACCCCTCCGCGAGCTCCTCCACGCCGAGGGGCGCGGTGCGCACGAAGGGGGTGGGGAGGGAGTCCCGGGGGATCGGAGGGGGGCCCTCGTCGTCCTGCGCGAGCTGCGCGGCGGCGAGGAGCGGCAGGAGGGCGAGCCAGCCGAGGCGCCCCGCTCCGATTCCACGGTCTCCCATGTCTCGCTACTTGCCCTTGGCCTTGGCCAGGAGGTCCTTGACGACCGCGTCGATCGCCGTCCCGTCGTGGCCGCGGTAGGCGATGGTGCCGTCGGTGTCGAGCACGAGGTAGGTCGGGTAGCCCCGGACCTTGTAGAGGTCCGAGATCGGCGTCATGGCCTGGCCCTGATAGGCGCTGAGCCAGGTGAGGCCGAACTCCTTGACACCGTCGTGGTACGCCTCGGGGGCGTCGCCGGTGTTGATTCCGATGAGAGCGAAGGGGTCGTTTTCGTGACGCTCAACGAGCGTCTTCAGGTGCGGCATGCCGCGCCTGCAGGGGGGTCACCAGAACCCGTAAAAGTCGAGGGCGACCACCTTCCCGCGGTAGTCCTCGAGGGAGAACTGGAAGCCGTCGATGGTCTCACCCACGAAGGTGGGGGCGACCTTGCCGACCTCGGAGTCCTCGGGCTTGGCCTTGGAGGCGCGGGCAGCGGTGCCGTACACGGTGTTCGAGTACTTCTCGCTGATCTCGTCCATCCACTTCTGGGCGCGCTCCGCGTCGCTGTCGCCAACGATGGACGCGGCGAAGAAGAGCGAGGCGGCCTTGGCGTTGTCCGATTTGGCGGTCTTGGCCGCCTTCTCGAGCATCGCGATCGAGGCCTCGGTGCCGAGGTACTTCTTGTTCGCGGCGAGGCTCTTGACCGCGCCCGTGAACCACTCGGCGTCGGCGTGATTGTCGATGATCGACTGATACAGCGGGGTCAGCACCGCGCCGCGGTCCTTCGAGCGGACATCGCGGTTCTCCTTGATGTGCTCCACGAGCCAGAGCGTCGCGCGCCCCTCGCCCGCCTTGGACATCGCCTCGAAGCGGGGCCAGTAACGCTTGATGGGCGAGTTGGCCCGGAGCTCCCGGCGCGCGGCCTTGTCCGCCGCCTTCAGCTCCTTGGTGTGCTCGACGAGCGCGGCGTCAAACTCCGCGTCGAGGGCGGTGAAGTCGTCCACGGAGGGCGCCACCACAGCTGCGGTGGCCGCCTCCCCGACGACAGGGTTGGCCGCGTAGGCGACCATGGGAATCAGCGCGACTCCCAGGATGGACTTGAATCTCATGGGTAGTTGTCTCGGAAAGGGGGGACCTCCCGAGGTTACCCAAATCGACAGGCTCCGGCGGCACGGAGCGCCGATGTCCACCCGCCCAGGTAGGGGTTATGTAGCGGGACGCGCCCTCAGAGCCGCGCCGCCGCAAGGCGATTGACGAGCTTGCCGTCGATCACATCCCGATGGCTGGCCATCACGGCCTTCATCACCTTGCCGATGTCGCACTTCTCCGTGGCGCCCGTGTCCGCGATGGCCTGCTCCACGATGGCTGCGGTGGCCGCCTCATCCAGCATCTGCGGCAGGTAGCCCTCGAGGACGGCGATCTCCGCCTCCTCCTTCTCCGCCAGGTCCAATCGCTCCCCGGCGCGGTACTGCTCGGCGCTGTCCTTGCGCGACTTCACGCCGCGCCGGACCACGGCCATGACGCCCGCCTCGTCGAGGTCGGAGCCCCGCTCGATGCGCTCGTTCTTCATGGCCGCGATGAGCATTCGGAGGGTGTCCCGACGTAGGGCATCGCCGGCCTTCATGGCCGCCTTGAGGTCGTCGCTGATGGTCTGCTCGAGGGACATGTCAGTCCTCCGCGGGGGTCTCGGGGTCGCTCTCGCCGCTCGCTTCCGTCGGGTCGCCAGCGGCCGCATCGTCGGGGCTGGTGGCGCCGGCGTCGAGGCCCTCGTCGCCAGCCTCCCCATCGGCATGCTCGTCCGCGAACCGCTCGAGGTCGGCGCTGGAGATGATCTCCACCGACACGAGGCTGTCCCCGTTCTTGAGGTTCACGAGCCGCACCCCCTGGGTGTTGCGGCCCACCGTGGAGATGTCCGCGATGGACGTTCGCACGATCATGCCACTCTCGGTGATGAACATGGCCTCGTCCTCCTCGCGGCAGAACTTGGCCGTGATGACCTTGCCGTTCCGCTCGGTGGTCCGGATGTCGATGACGCCCTGGCCCCCGCGTCCCTTGATGGGGTAGTCGGAGAGCGGCGTCCGCTTGCCGTAGCCGTTGACGGAGGCCGTGAGCAGGAACGCGTCCGGCTCCGCGACGACCATGCCGACGACCCGGTCGTCGTCCAGGAGCTTGGCGCCCTTGACCCCCCGGGAGGAGCGGCCCATGGCGCGCACGCCGGACTCGTCGAACCGGATCGCCCGGCCGCTGGCCATGGAGAGCATCACCGTGTCCCCGGGCCGGGCGAGGCGGACGGAGACGACCTCGTCGTCCTCGTCCACGAGGATGGCGCGGATGCCGCCCTTCTTCGGGCGCGAGTAGGCCTCGAGCTTGGTCTTCTTGACGACACCCTTGCGGGTGGCGAAGACGATGAAGCGCTCCTCGTCGAACTCGGGCACGCGCAGGATCGTGTGGATCTCCTCGCCGTCCCGGAGCTTGAGCAGGTTCGTGATGGCACGCCCCTTGGAGTTCCGTCCCGCCTCGGGGACCTGGAAGCCCTTCTTCCAGAACACCTGCCCGTAGTTCGAGAAGAACAGCAGGTAGTCGTGGGTCGAGGTCACGAACAGCGACTTGAGCACGTCGCCCTCCTTGGCCTCGGAGCCACGGATCCCCCGGCCGCCGCGGGCCTGGGTGCGGTAGGTGTCCAGCGGCATGCGCTTGACGTACCCGTCCCGGGAGAAGGTGACGACGGTGAGGTCCTCGGTGATGAGGTCGGCGATGTCGACGCTGCCGTCCACCTCCTCGAGGCTGATCTGCGTCCGGCGCTCGTCGCCGTACTTCTCGACGACCTCGACCAGGTCCTCGCGGATCATCTCCGTGACGCGCTCAGCGCGCTCGAGGATGTCCTTGAGGTCCGCGATGCGGGCGACCAACTCAGCGTGCTCGGCCTCCAGCTTGTCCCGCTCGAGCCCGGTCAGCGAGCCCAGGCGCAGGTCAACGATGGCCTGGCTCTGGCGATCCGAGAGGCTGAACTCCGCCGCGAGGGCCTTCTTGGCTGTGTCGCGGTCGGCCGACCCGCGGATGATCTCGATCACCCGGTCGATGTTGTCCACCGCGATGCGCAAGCCATCGACGATGTGCTTGCGCTCCTCGGCCTTGCGCAGGAGGTACTTGGTCCGGCGCCGGATCACGTCGCGGCGGTGGACCAGCCAGGCGTTCATCAGCTCCCGCAGCGAGAGCGTGCGCGGCTGACGGCGGTCGATGGCCAGGTTGATGATCGAGTAGGTGCTCTGGAGCGGCGTGAACTTCCAGAGCAGGTTGAGGACCACGTGGGGGTCCTCGCCCTTCTTGATCTTCACCACCAGCCGCATGCCGTCGCGGCTGGAGTAGTCGGTCACGTCGGAGATGCCGGTGATCCGGCCGTCCTTCACGACCTGGACGATCTTGGCGATGATCCCGGAGTCCTGGCCGCCCTTCTTGGTCTGGTAGGGGATCTCCGTGAAGACGATCTCCTCGCGACCCTTCTCCTCCTCGATGTGGTACTTCGCGCGGACGCGGACCAGGCCGCGCCCGGTCCGGTAGGCCTGGACGATGCCGCTGCGGCCCATGATGGTGCCGCCCGTGGGGAAGTCCGGGCCGGGGACGAGGCTGAAGAGTTCCTCCTCAGGCAGGTCCGGGTCGTCGAGGAGCGCGATGAGGCCGGCGCCGATCTCGCGCAGGTTGTGCGGCGGGAGGCTCGTGGCCATGCCGACGGCGATGCCGTCGGAGCCGTTACAGAGCAGGTTCGGGAAGCGCGAGGGCAGCACCGTGGGCTGCATGCGCGTCTCGTCGTAATTGGGCTCGAGGTCGACGGTCTCCTTGTCCAGATCGGACAGGACCTCCATCGTGATCCCCGCCATCCGCGCCTCCGTGTAACGCATGGCCGCCGGCGGGTCCGCGTCGATGGAGCCGAAGTTCCCCTGACCGTCCACCAGCGGGTAGCGCAGGGAGAAGTCCTGGGCCATGCGGACCAGGGTCGGGTAGATGACCGACTCCCCGTGGGGGTGGTAGTTACCTGACGTGTCCCCCGCGACCTTGGCGCACTTCCTGTACTTGGCCCGCGGGCTCAGGTTCAGGTCGTTCATCGCGACCAGGATCCGTCGCTGGGAAGGCTTGAGGCCGTCGCGAACGTCGGGGAGCGCGCGCGAGTGGATGACGGAAAGGGCGTACGTGAGGTACGACTCCTTCATCTCCTTCTCGATGGAGCGCGGCGTCGTGTTACCCCCGAACTGGGGTGCTTCCGTATCGGTCATGGTTGGTCCCGGGAGAGTGTCTCCCCGTCCCCTTCGGGCGCGGCGGAGATAGCGGGCTGACGGGACCCATCAGCGGGGCCCGGCAAGGGGGACTATTATCCGCCCTGGAGAGGTGCGCGGCTAGGCCCCAGGGGCCATTCCATGGGCGTTCTGGCGGGATTTGGTGCCATCCAGCATCGACCGTCGGGGGCGCCCAGACAGCGGTCGGCTGGAGGGTCCTCCAGGCCCATGTCCGGAGGCTCCGCGGGCGGGCTTCAGATCGCCCGGAGCGGCGCGTCCCGGAGATCGCCGGAGAGCATCAGTCCGACCTCGGTCGCGACCGCGTCCACCCACTCCAGCCCCACGGATTCGAAGGGCTGGGCCTCCACCTCGACGTCCCTGGGGGCGCTCTCCCAGAGATGCCAGGCCTCGCCCGCCGCCCAGTCGGGGAGCGTGAGGTCTCCGCCCGGCGTGAGCTTGTCGGTGGTCGCCAGCACCGTGGTGGTCACGCCCAGCTCCCGGGCGCACTCCACCAGGGCCCCGGTCCCCACGCGACCGAGGAAGGCGTCGGTCCCCAGGGCGTCGGTGCCCAGCCAGACGCGGTCCGCCCGGCGGACGGCGGCGACCAGCGCCGCGTCGTACACGAAGCGGACCCTCATGCCGCTCGCCACCAGCCGGCGCGCCAGGCGACGACCGCCCAGGTCGGGGCCCCCCTCGGACACGATGACCTCGGGGGCCAGCCCCCTGGCCTGCACCAGCTCGAGGCCCCGCGCGACGGTCTCCGACCAGCCATGCACCAGGAAGACCTCGCCTGCCTCGACCCCGGCCCGCCCGTCGAGGAGCGGACGGGCGCAGGCCCCACGATCGGGGAGGCGCAGGCGGGGCCGCTCGTCGGCGGTCTCCCACCCCGGTCCCGCGAGGGTCTCGGCGGTCTCCAGCCACAGCGCACACTCGGCCGCGAGTGCCTCCCGCAGGGCCGGGCTGCCGTCATCGGCGATCCTGTCCTCGACCGCCGCGAGGGACGCGCGGAACCGGTCCACCGGCGCCCGCCAGCCCTGGGACTCCACCAGCTCCGCGAGCCCCTGCTGGAGCCGGGTGCCGACGCCGACGTCCGCGCAGGAGGGCTCCACCAGCCAGCCGTGGCAGGTGCGCGCGGCGCGGCGCACGACCTCCGCGGCGGATGCGGCGCGGTCCTCCACGAGGGAGGCGAGGCGCTCCCCGAGGGGCTCCTCGCTCTCCGCCTGGGGGATGCCGGCGGTCGGCGGGGTCCATTCGAAGGTCGAGAGGGGCGTGGAGGGCTCAGTCATGGCGGTGCGGTGCGATTCTCACCGGGCGCCTTCGGACGGGCAAGGTGATTCCCCTCCGCCCGGAAGGGGAGGCGCGCGGCGGCCGCGTCTGTCAGGATGCGCCCATGTCGACCCAGGAAACCACCTCCATGGAGGCCATCGGGCCCGCCCTCGGGCGCGTTTCGAGCGGCCTCTTCATCGTCACCACCCGCGACGAGGCCGGCGCCCCCCTGGGCTTCCTGGGCTCCTTCGTCCAGCAGGTCGCCCTCTCGCCCCCGACGGTCTGCGTGGCCATCGGCGCGGACCGCGAGCACCTGGCCCAGGTGCGGCGGGAGGAGCGCTTCGGGATCTCGGTCCTCGGTGAGGACGACAAGGGACTGATGAAGCCCTTCTTCAAGGGCCCCGGCGACGGCTCCCCCTTCGACGACGTGGAGCACGGCGCAGCCCCGGGCGGCACGCCCATCCTGACGGACGCCCTCGCCTGGCTGGAGTGCCGCGTGACCGGCGAGCACGACGCGGGGGACCACGTGGTCGTCTTCGGCGTGGTCGACGCCGGCTGCCTGCAGGGAGAGGCCGCGCCCCTCACCCACACCCGCAAGAACGGGCTCCGCTACTCCTGAGCGCCGGACGGAGGAGGCCCGGGCTCCCCACGAAGGGGCTCCCCGCGGCCGAGCGCCTCCCGCAGGTCGGGCCCCCAGCCGCCCTCCATGGCCTCCGCCTCGGCGCGGGCCCCCACCTCGTCCCCCTCGCGCGCCCGCTCGAGGACGTTGACCAGCGGGCGAGCCCCCTCGACGTCCCGCAGTTCGGCCAGCTGGGCGAGGGCCCAGGAGCGCTCCATCTGGCCCGCCTCGAGGGCCGCCTGTAGCGCCACCGCCACCGCCGACGCGGTGGCATCGGGGAGGGTCAGCGCGGCGCCCACCAGGGGCTGGAGCTCCAGCTCGTCTTCCTGGCTCAGGCCCGGCAAGGAGGCCTGGGCCGCGGCGTACTCCCCCCGTGCGAGGCGCACCACCGCGCGGTCGGCGGGGAGGCCAGCGCCGAGGGAGAGCGCCTGGGCGAGCAAGCCCACCAGAGCAGCGGCCACGCCCGCCTGCCGGAGCCGGACCATCCGGCCCTTGAACGTCGAGCGGAAGCCGGGGTCCACCAGCGACCGCTCCAGGAAGGCCACCCGATGGGAGGGGCTGAAGTGCCGCCAGCTGGCCACGTCCCGGACCCGGCCCCCAACCCGCTCCAGCGCGCTGACGAGCGCCGAGAGGTCCCCCTGGATCTCGAGGCTGAAGAGGTCCGCCTCCAGTTCGAAGCGCCGAGAGAGCCACCCGAAGCCCACGTACCACACCCCCAGGAGTCCGGCCCCGACGGCCGCCTGGATCCAGATGGACTGCCCGTCGAGCATCTCCCGGTACAGCACGTCGCCCAGGAACACGAGGGCCGCGAGCCAGGCGATGAACGCGCCCACATGACGGCAGCGGGCGTGGCCGATCTCGTGGGCGTAGACGGCGCCGAGCTCGCGCATGTTGAGCAGCGAGAGGAGGTGATCGGAGAAGAGCACGGCCCGCCCACGCGCCCGGAACCCGACGATGGCGGCGTTGGCCATGAGGTCCCCGGTGCGCCAGACCAGCAGCCGACCGGGGCGGAACCCTGCGCGCTCCGCCACGACGTCCAGCGCCTCCCGCCGAGCGTCGTCGGGGAACGGGTGGGTGTCCCAGGACCAGGTGAGCAAGCGCGGCAGGAGCATCCCGAGGGCCGCCACCATGAGGGCGGTGAACGCGAAGGACGCCACCCCCACGTACTGCACCTCGGTGCGGAGCCACTGGCTCTGCCCCACCGCCACGCTGAGCAGCACGAAGAGGACGATCGGCGCGCAGCACGCGAGGAACAACCTCGTCTGGAAGCGCCGCAGCTGCTGACGCATCAGGGGCGTGCCGCCGTGGACCCGGGCGGAGGCGTGGATCGCGGAGAGCTCGAAGAGCCCGAAGGGCGCCATGGCGAGCAGGAGGCCGAGGTCCGGCCAGGCGTCCAGGTCCAGGGCGAGCCCCGTCCACTGGCGGATCGATCCCAGCCACCCCGCCCCCAGCACGAGGACCGCGTACCCCATCCAGCCCGACCCGGCGAGCAACCGCTCGAGGCGCCGGGCCCGGTTCGTCTGCCCCTGCAGCGACGCGCGCCTCGCCGCGAGGCCGATCCCGTGGGGCAGGAGCAGCCCGAAGAGCAGGGCCTCGGGGCGCGGCTCGGTGGCCCCCACCCCGGCCTGGGCGAGGGTGAGCGCCACCAGCGCAGCGAGGACGGAGAACAGGGGGCCCATGGGGCTCGGAATGTAGGTGCAGGCCGCTCCGGGCGGCACCTACAGACGGTCGAGGATCTTCCCGGTGTTCTTGAAGTGGAGCTTGGCGGCGCCGCGCAGCGCCTCCTCCCCCTGCTCCTCCACGAGGCGCCGTCCGACCGCGTCGGTGGGCGCGCCCGCGCCCTTGTGCAGGGGCATCCCGAAGTCCTCGGAGAGCTCGGCGAGGCCCAGCAGGAACTCCTGCCGGGCGATGATGCTGGCGGCGGCGACGGCCGCGTGACGCTCCGCTCGCGGCACCTCGGTGAGCCGGATCTTGAGGGGCTCGAGGCGCCCCCGTACGAGCCCACGGCGCTCGAACTGGTCGACGAGCACGTTCTCTCCGGGCTGCGCCAGCTGGCCGATCACCTCCGCGTGGAGGTCCGCGAGCATGGGGTTCAGGGCCGGGTACTCGGGGTAGAGGGCGTTGTACTCGTTGGGGTCCACGCGGCGAACGGCGAACTGCACCTCGTCGCGCAGCTTCGCGCCGAGCTTGAGGGCGCGACCGTCGGTGAGGGTCTTCGAGTCCGCCGCGCCCCACTCCTCGAGGCGGGCCAGCATGTCGCCGTCCGCGCGCACGGCGGCGACCACCAGCGGGCCGAAGTAGTCCCCCTTCCCCGCCTCATCGCTGCCCGTCACCGGCGGGTCGAGGTCCAGCGGCTCGTCCACCCGCGCTGGCTTGCGCGCCTTGGGCGCGGCGCGGGCGCCCGGGTCGAGGTCCGTCCAGCGGGCCACGAAGGCCGCCGGGTCGGCGCCCTGGACCACGAACTTCCCCGAGGAGTAGAGGGTCGCGACCACGCCGTCGCCCTTGGCGCTGAACTCGGCGTGGGGCACGGAGCGATACTCGAAGCTACCGCCGGAGAGCCGCGCACGGAGGGCGGCGAACTGGCCCCTGGGGACCTTGGTCACGAAGGTGTCTTGGGGCATCGCTCGCAGGAACATACGTTGGCGGCATGACCGAGCACGATCCCCAGGGCCCCGAAGTCTTCGCCACCGACGTCGAGGCCGCGGCGGTGACGGACCGCGCCCCGACGCTGGTCGAGAGCCCGCGCGGCAAGCTGGCCCTGGTGAGGCACGGGGAGCAGGTGGTCGCCATCGACGCCTGGTGCCCCCACCTCGACGGGCCGCTCTGGGAGGGCTCGAGCGCGGGCGGTGAGATCGCCTGCCCCTGGCATCGCTGGCGCTACTCCCTGGACACGGGCCGCTGCACCTGGGCCCCTGCGGGGGACGCGGAGGAGGCGGCGGAAACGTCTATCGAGGTCCATTCCACCGCCCTGGACGACCGGGGATGCGTCCAGGTCCTCCTCGGCCCACGTTGAGCCATCCCGCCCGGACCCGCGCCCACTACACTCTGCCGCGGACAACGGCGTCGCCTGTCGCCGGCCGAGCAACCCTTCCCCCATCTCACGGCGCCGCGCGCGCCCAGGTCGCTTCCCATGGGCCCCCTCAAATCCATCCTCGATGCCATCGGCTGCACGCCCCTGGTGGAACTCCAGAAGGTCGGCAAGGAGACCGGGTGCCGCTTCCTCGTGAAGTGCGAGTTCATGAACGCTGGCGGGTCCGTCAAGGACCGGATTGGGCGGCGCATGGTGCTGGAGGCCGAGAAGTCCGGGCGCATCAAGCCGGGTGACACGCTCATCGAGCCCACCTCGGGGAACACCGGGATCGGCATGGCGCTGGCGGCAGCGGTGCGCGGCTACCGGATGATCATCACGATGCCGGAGAAGATGAGCCGCGAGAAGCAGGTGGTCCTCGAGGCGCTCGGCGCGGAGATCATTCGGACCCCGAACGAGGCCGCCTGGGACGACCCCGAGAGCCACATCGGCGTCGCGAAGCAGCTGCAGAAGATGCTGCCCAAGGCGCACATCCTCGATCAGTACTCCAACGAGCACAACCCGCTCGCCCACTACGAGGGCACCGCGGTGGAGATCCTCGAGCAGACCGACGGGGGCCAGTTCGACTACTTCGTCTCCGGCGCGGGCACCGGCGGGACGCTCTCCGGCTGCGCACGTCGCCTCAAGGAGGACGCGCCGCACGTCAAGATCATCGGCGTCGACCCCGTGGGCTCGATCCTCGCCGGCCCCGAGCCCATCGGCTCCTACAAGGTCGAGGGCATCGGCTACGACTTCATCCCGGACGTGCTCGACCGGGACCTCGTGGACGAGTGGTACAAGAGCGAAGATCACCCCTCGTTCCTCATGGCGCGCCGCCTGATCCGTGAGGAGGGCCTGCTCTGCGGCGGCTCCTGCGGGACGGCCATGGCGGCAGCGGTGGAGATCGCGAAGCGCGTGGGGCCGGGCAAGACCTTCGTGGTCATCCTCCCCGACAGCGTCCGCAACTACATGACCAAGTTCATGGACGACGCCTGGATGAAGCAGCACGGCTTCACCGAGCCGTCATGGGAGGAGGACACCTGCGGCTCGCTCATCGGCCGGCTCCCCGCCCGCGAGGTCATCACCGCCAGCGGCGACCAGACCCTGGGCGAGGCCATCGAGTGCATGAAGGAGGCCGGCATCAGCCAGCTCCCCGTGGTGGAGGGCGGCCGCCTCGTGGGCATCGTGACCGAGTCCGACCTCCTGCGCCGGATCGTCGACGGGCGCGCCCAGCTGGCCGCCACGGTGGCCGAGATGATGTTCCGGAACGTGGAGACCGTCCACGAGAACGACCCCGCCCGCAGCCTCCTGGATATGTTCTCCCGCGAGAGCGTCGGCGTCGTGGTGAACGACGATCACCACCCCGTGGGGATCCTCACCAAGATGGACATCGTGGACCACCTGACCTCGGCGCTTCCGGCCGGCTGAAGCCCCGCGGCGGCCGATCGGAACCAAGCATCGCCCGACGGGCGCGGCCGCTCAGCGGTCGCGCCCGTCGGCGTATCCGATCTGCTCGAGCTGCTGCTGCCCCTGGGCGCCGACGCCGAGGACCAGCGGCGGACGGGACTCGATCGCCTCCTCGACGAGCTCGCGGATCCTCCGCTCCCCGCGCTCGGCCAGCGCGGGGCGAGCACCCGCGAGGTCGCGCTCCTGTCCGGGGTCCCCCACCACGTCGAAGAGGCGCAGGTCGCCCTCGGCGGCGGTCCGGAGCCCGAGGGGCTCCTCGGGCGTGGCCCGCACGCGCAGGTGGGTGGTGGTGGAGCCGCGCCGGAGTCCGAAGAGCTGCTGATAGCGGGCCGTGCCCCACAGGCCCTTCGAGGTCTCGAAGAGCGCCTCATCTGGGAGCTGGTCGTCCACGAGCTGAATCTGGATCCCCGGCGTCCGCAGCGTCGCCCCCGCGAGGGCTGCCAGGGTCGTGGGGACGTGGCGGTTGGAGACCACGCCGAAGCGCCGCTCCGCCGGGATCCCCGGACCGCGCATCACGAGGGGGGCGCGCACGAGCTCGTCGTAGACCTCGTGGCCGTGGCCGTGTCGGCCGTGCTCGAAGAGCTCCTCCCCGTGGTCCGACGTGAACACGACGATGGTGCGCTGGTCGAGGTCGAGGCGCTCCAGCTCGTCGAGGAGGGCGCCGAACCATCGGTCTCCGGTGGCGACGCTCGCGTCGTAGAGCTGGCTCGAGTACGCGCCGATCTCAGCCGTCGGCGCTGGATCGGAGGGGACCCCGTCGAGGCCCCGCGCGGGCCAGCCGTCGGGGGGCGCGGGGAGTCTCAGCCGCGCGGCTTCCTCGGGGTGGGGTCGGTGGGGCGTGTGGGGGTCCACCAGGTGCAGGTAGAGGAAGAACCGCACGGGGGCGTGGACGTCGAGCCACTCCAGGGCGGCGGGCATCACCTCATCGCTCATCCGGAACTTCGGCACCTCCACCTCGAAGGTCTCGAAGCCCTGGTCGAAGTAGCGGTTGGGCTCGACGATCGGGTTCCCGACGAAGGCGGCCGTGGTGTAGCCGCGCGCCTGCAGGGCCTCCGCGAGGGTGGGGAGGCGCTGGCTGAGGGTGCAGGCCTTGGAGCTCTTGACCCCGTGGGAGTCAGGGAGCCGACCGGTGAACAGGGACGCGGTCGAGGGCCAGGTCCAGCTGGAGGTCGTGTAGGCGTCCTCGAACACGAGCCCATCGCGGGCGAAGGCGTCCAGGCGGGGCGTGGTCGGGCGTTCGTAGCCGTACAGCCCGAGCCGGTCGCGCCGCAGGGTGTCCATGACCACGTAGACGATGTTGGGCGCCTCGGGGGTGGCGAGCTGCCGGGCCTCGCGGAACTCCTTCTCCAGGGTGACGCCTCCGAAGCCGAGCCGAAGCCCCGCCCCGTCGAGGCCCTCGACGATGGCCCGCTCCTCCTCCGAGTCCCAGACCAGCGCCGTCTCGAAGCGCAGGACTTGGCCGCCCCGGACCCCGATCCCCGGGCCGTCGGCGCTGGTGATGTGTCGCCACTGGAAGACGGAGGTGTCCCAGACCCCGGCGGGCATGCGCCGATGCTCCACCACCTCGGACCAGCAGGTGGCGCCGTCCACCGTCACCGCGTACCGCACCTTCAGGGCGTCGAGGTTGGCCGGCAGGCGCTGGATCACCGAGGCGTCGGCGCCGACGGAGGCCATCAGGCGGACCGCGCCAGCGGCCCTGGGGACCGTCATCTGCTGCACCGCGGGGGGCGGGAGGACGAGGGCGGGCTTGTCGCCGGTGTCGGTCTGCTGGTCCACGGCAGGGGTCAGCACGCCGGGCCCGGGGGGCGCGTCGGCGCGCGCGTCGAGGGTCTCGAACAGGTCCGGTGCCGCGACGAGGTCGTAGAGGACCACGCGCACTGGAATCCCTGCGTCGTCGCCCTTGATGGTCTCCGCGATCCTCCAGGTGGGGAGGACGCCGAGGGCGACGCCCACCACGAGGGCGATGGGCCCACGGAAGCGGAGCCGTTCGACCACCACGACCGCCGCCGCCAGGCCCAGGGCGCAGGCCACGTGGCCCGCCGTCACCCGCGCGTCGGCGGCCGGGAACCCCGTGAGGTTGGTGAGCAGCACCGCGACGGCGAGGAGCGCCCCCAGGGCGAGCAGCAGCTTGCGACCCGACCGGCGGCCGGCGGTCACCAGGAGCATCGCCAGGGTCGTGGCGAAGAGGGCCTCGGCGAGCTGATCGACCCAGCCCGTCGCGAGGGCGATCTGCTCCATGGAGCGCGCCTGCGCGCCCAGCTCGGCGGACCGGGAGGCGACGCCGAGGGCGCCACCTGCGAGGGCCGTGGCCCCGCCGAGGAGGAAGGCGCCGGGGAAGACCTCGAGCAGCACGTTGGTCTCGCCTTCGCGAGGCGTGGAGTCAGGGCCTTCCATGGAGGGGGAGCGTACCAGTCAACGCCCGGTCCCACCCCGCCTGAGGGGCCTGAACGGGCCCATGGAGCCCATTAGTCTACTGGCGATTATTTTACTTCCGTGTAGTCTCCGCCGGAGTCCTCGGCCAGACCCTTCAGAAGAGCGCTCGCCTTCCCCACCGAGATGCAGTGGATCCGGATCCCACGGACCGAGTTCCAGCGCTGGACCTCCTCACGGAGTTCCACCGAGTCGGTGATCGCGCCCGAGCTGGGGTCCCCGTCGGTCAACAGGTAGATGGTGTCCACCAATTCGTCCTCGAAGGCCGCCGCCAGGCCCTCGTAGACGTTGGTCCCCCCCGCCGCGCGCAGCCCCTCGACGAACAGCACGGAGTCCTCGCGTAGCGAGTCGCCCATCTCGATCAGCACCTCCTCCATGGGACGCGCGTTGTCGGCGAAGGGGATGACGTTGAAGAGGGACCCGTCACGGATGCGCTTCACGGCGCCGTTGATCTGCTCCTTGGCGATGTCCAGCCGGGTCTTCTCGTCCTTGACCTTGGCGCTCATGGACCCCGAGGTATCCACCACCAGCACGAAGCTGTCGGAGATCACGGTCAGGCCGTAGAAGGACACGGCGGACATTCCCTCCTCGCTTTGGTTCGCCGCGAGCTCCGCCGCGATCTTGCGCGCCTCCTCGAGGGTCGGCATCTGGAACCCGTCGCCCTTGTCCCGCCAGAAGCTCCGCCAGGACCCCACCCGGAAGCCCAGGTCCATGCCCGTCATCATCGTGAGGACAAAGTGGGCGTCACCGCGGAGCCGACCGTTCTCGCGGGAGAGGCATTCGATCAGCGGCAGGATCGAGGCCACCTCACGGCGCCGCCCGATCTGGCGGATCGCCTCGGCGCGAACGGAGGAGTCTTCGTCCTCCAGCAGGGCGTGCAGGGCCTCGAGGGCCCCCGGTGCGGAGCTCTCCGCCAGGAAGATGGCCGCCGCCTGGCGCGAGACCGGGTCCGAGGCCCGCGAGAGGCCCACCGCCCCCTTGGCATTGGAGGTGCACCGCAGCACAACCAGCAGAGCAAGGCGCCGCACGGCAGGGTCGCGGTCCTTGGTGAGCCGCGTCACCGCCGGGAGGCTCTCGGTCCCGCCGCGGGTCGCCATCGCATCGAGGGCGTAGTAGCGCAGCCGGGGATCCTTGCTCTGGACCCCCCGATAGAGCACCTGCTCGACGCCCTCGTCGAGCTCCGGGCTCGTGCCGAACGGGTGGGAGCCCATGGCCAGGAGGATCGTCTGGCGCATCTGGTAGCTGCCCTTCTTCGCGCCCATGTACTTGGCCATCCGCTTGAAGGCTTCGAGCTCCCTGAAGGAGCCGATGATCGCGCAGGCCTGGGCCTGGGTCCCCGATCGAGGTGTGATCCAGGACTCGAGCACGAGATCGAGCAGGTCCAGGCTCCCGCGCTCGAGGATCTCCGCCTGGAGCCCCTGCAGGGCGCTCGCGCGCGGCCCCGGGAGCTTGCCCTCCGCCGCCAGCTCGAGGAGCGCCTCGGTGGCCGCCGCGCCGAAGCCCGCGAGGGCCGTGGCCGCCGGCGGGGCCTCGACCTTGTCGCGCCCCTTGGCGTACCGGAGGGTGAGCCGGATGGCCTTCTCGCCGAGCTCCTCGTCCGGGAGGAAGTGGCGCATCGCCGTGAAGATCGCGCGGTACTTCGAGGCGGACTTGACCTGCCCGATCGACCGCTCGAGCACGCCGAAGGCCTGGGCGGTCTTGAGGGCGCCGAGCTCCTCGAAGAGCGCCACGGGGGTCTTGTCCCCCTCACGCCGGATCGTCGAGGAAATCTCGAGCGCGCGGCTCTGGGGAGCCGCCACCAGGACCCCGGAGAGGGCCATGAGCGCCAGGAGGAGGGCCAGGACCCGTCGCGGAAGGGGCGAGATTGCGTGTCGAAGGAGGAACATCGTGGGTCCGGGTCGCAGCTCTGATCTTACCGGAGCCTGCGAGAGTGCCCCCCCGGGTCGTTCGGGAGCCCGATTCCGGTTCAGTGCGGGGGGCGATCTGGACGACCAGTGAAGCTGTAGCCACCGCTCCCATGACCGAGTCCGACCCCCTCGACGATCACAGCGACCCCTCGGGCCCCTCCACGGGCACCGAGCGGCCGCAGTTCAGGCTCGTCTCCGAGCCCGACGGTGAGGCCGGATCTCCCGATGAGAATCCCTCGGCTCCCTCGGAGAGCCGCTGGATGGAGGTCTCAAAGTACCTCCTGATCGACGGCGCGCCCTGGAGCGCCCGCTGGGCCAAGGCCCCCGAGGGCTATGCGCGGGTGAAGGCCTCGATCCCCCTGGTCGCCTCCCTGGCCCGCATTCGGAGCCGGGCCGATGCGGCTCTCGCCCTCACCATGGTGATCGAGACCCTCTACGTGGACTTCCACGTCCAGCTGCCCTGCGGCGCCATCGACGACGCGGAGATCGCGTTCCTGATGCCCGAGAGCTGCGATCCGGAGCTGGTGGCCGAGGCCATCGACCGGTCCCTGGAGACCCAGGTCCGCGCGACGGACCTGCAGGGCGGGATGCGCAAGCGCACCCGGTCCCGAATCTGCTCGTTCTGAGCCTCTCTGTGGCTGCGCGACGCCTCTCCCCGGGCGGACCCGTCGAAGAGATACCTTGAGGGGCCTTTTGTCCTCCCCAGATGGCGTCTGGATGATGTTCCAGACGCATTGCCGCCGCTTCTGTTCGGAAGGGGGCTCATCTGGGTCGGGGTCGGGCCTATCCTCTCCTGCGATTTTCTGGCGCCCACGCCCCAGCCCAACGATGACTCCGCCGACCGCCCAAGACACCTCCGCAGGTGAGCTTCCCCTCCAGCAGCTCGACCGCGTCGTCATCCGCTTCGCCGGGGACTCCGGCGACGGGATGCAGGTGACCGGGAACCAGTTCACGCGCACCAGCGCGCTGTTCGGAAACGACCTCGCGACCCTCCCCGACTTCCCAGCCGAGATCCGGGCGCCAGTCGGCACCCGGCCCGGCGTCTCGGGCTTCCAGCTGCAGTTCAGCTCCTCGGACATCCACACGCCGGGAGACCAGCCCGACGTGCTCGTCGCGATGAACCCCGCGGCGCTGATGGTGAACGTGAGCACGCTGAAGAAGGGCGGGATCGTCATCGTCAACAGCGACGCCTTCAAGGCGACGGACCTGAAGAAGGCGAAGTGCGACACGAACCCCCTTGAGGACGGGACCCTCGACGGCTTCCGCGTCATCGAGGTCGGCATCAACTCGCGCGTCTCCGAGGCGCTGGCCGACTCGCCGCTCTCGAACAAGGACAAGCAGCGCTGCAAGAACTTCTACACCCTCGGGCTGATGTACTGGGTGTACAGCCGCCCCCTCGAGCCGACGCTCGAGTGGCTGGAAGAGAAGTTCAAGGGCAAGGACGACCTGATCGCCGCCAACCAGATCGCGCTGCGCGCGGGGTACAACGCCGGAGACATCCGCGAGCTCTTCCAGGGCCAGTACGAGGTCCCCAAGGCGACGCTCCAGCCGGGCACCTACCGCAACGTCATGGGCAACCAGGCGCTCGCCATCGGCCTCGTGGCCGGCGCGCGCCTCGCGGGCCTCAAGCCCGTGTACTGCTCCTATCCGATCACCCCGGCGTCCAGCGTCCTGGAGTTCCTGGCGGGCTACAAGAACCACGGCGTCGTGACGATCCAGTCCGAGGACGAGATCGCCGCCATCTGCTCGGCGATCGGCGCCTCTTTCGCCGGCACCCTGGGCATGACCGGCACCTCCGGCCCCGGGATGGCCCTCAAGGGCGAGGCCATGGGCCTGGCGATCTCCACCGAGCTCCCGCTGGTCATCGTCGACGTCCAGCGCGCCGGCCCCTCCACGGGGATGCCGACCAAGGTGGAGCAGTCCGACCTCCTCAGCAGCATCTTCGGCCGCAACGGTGACGCCCCCATGCCCGTCGTCGCCATCAGCAAGCCCAGCGACGCCTTCGAGCTCTCCATCGAGGCCTGCCGGATCGCGGTCCAGTACATGACTCCGGTCATCCTCCTGTCGGACAACTTCATCGCCAACGGCGCAGAGCCCTGGTCCCTGCCGGACCTGGACTCGCTCGAGCCTTTCCCCGTGCAGTTCGCCGAGGAGAAGACCGAGGACTTCCAGTCCTTCGGACGCGACGAGAAGCTGGCCCGTCCCTGGGTCAAGCCGGGCACCCCGGGCATGGAGTTCCGGATCGGGGGCCTCGAGAAGGCGCCCAGCAGCAACATCAGCTACGACCCGGACAACCACCAGGCCATGACCGACATGCGACACCAGAAGGTGCGCAACGTCGCCGACTCGATCCCCACCCCCGAGGTGGACGGGGCCGATTCGGGGGACCTGCTGGTCCTCGGCTGGGGCTCCACGGTCGGCATCCTTCGGCAGGCCGTCGAGAACGCCCGCGCCAAGGGTCAGAGCGTGTCGCGGATCCACCTGACCCACGTGTGGCCCCTGCCCCATGGCCTCGACGAGATCTTCTCGCGCTTCAAGTCCGTCCTGGTCCCCGAGATGAACGTGGCGCAGATGACGTACCTCCTGCGCGGCGAGCTCCCCGACCACGACTACATTCCCTTCAACAAGGTCACCGGCCAGCCCTTCCTCGTCACCGAGGTCGAGGCCGAGATCAAGCGCGTCCTCGACGAGAGCGCGGGAGCCTGAGGAGGAACACGACCATGACTGACACCGCTCAGCCCGCCCTCACCAAGAAGGACTTCGCCTCCGACCAGGAGGTGCGCTGGTGCCCCGGCTGCGGGGATTACGCGATCCTCAACGCCCTGCAGAAGCACATGGCGGAGTCCGGCGCGGACCCCGCCAAGACCGTGTTCGTCTCGGGGATCGGCTGCTCCAGCCGCTTCCCCTACTACATGAACACCTACGGCTTCCACACCATCCACGGCCGCGCTCCGGCCGTCGCGACGGGCGTCAAGGTCGCGAACCCTGACCTCGACGTGTGGATCGTGACCGGCGACGGAGACTCCCTGTCCATCGGCGGCAACCACCTCGCCCACATCCTCCGCCGCAACCTCGACGTGAACATCCTGATGTTCAACAACGAGATCTACGGCCTGACCAAGGGGCAGTACTCCCCCACCTCGCCGGTGGGGACCAAGAAGAAGTCCACCCCCATGGGCTCCATCGACCGCCCCTTCGAGCCCGCTCAGTTCGCCGTCGGCGCCCAGGCCACCTTCGTGGCCCGGACCATCGACCAGGACCAGAAGCACATGTCGAAGATCCTCAAGGCAGCCGCCGCGCACAAGGGAACGTCGTTCATCGAGATCCTTCAGAACTGCGTCATCTTCAACAAGGACTTCTACGCCACCACCGTGGAGAAGAAGGTCCGGCCCGAGCGCACCGTCGACCTCAGCGCGGGCGAGCCGATGATCTACGGTGCCGAGCGCGACAAGGGGCTGCGCTTCAACGGCTTCACGGTGGAGCGCTGCGCCGCCGAGGAAGCCGACGTCTGGCACCCCGATACCCCGTCCCACGCCCCGGCCGTCCTCATCGCCGGCATGCGTGACGACCCCGAGATGCCGGTCCCCGTCGGGATCATGCGCTCGGTGGAGGCCCCGATCTACGAGACTGGCGTCAACGCCCAGGTCGAGGACGCCATCGCCACCAAGGGCGCAGGCAACCTGAAGGACCTCGTCTACGACGGTGAGATCTGGACCGTCGACTAGCCCCCTGGCTCAGGCTGACGCCGCGGCGTCCACGCGGAATGAGAACGGCGCGCCATCCATAGCTGGATGGC
Source organism: uncultured bacterium (assembly GCA_938075305.1). Classification (GTDB taxonomy): domain Bacteria; phylum Planctomycetota; class UBA1135; order UBA1135; genus Saltatorellus. Next base: position 10,148 of record CALJGV010000011.1, on the reverse strand, counting down.
GCGCCGTTCGCGTCTGGAGAGCTCAGGCGAGCTCGGTCAGACTCACTCCTTGTCGTCGCTCTTGCGGGTGAACCCGGGGAACGGGCCGGGAGCATCGACCGGGTTGCCGCCGCCCCAGTACTCGATGGTGTTGAAGACGAGGACGTCCGCCGCGTACGCGATCGGGTAGACCGGGATGATGGTCATGCCGATGAAGACTGCCTCGTTGACGACGTCCTGGTCGGAGACCTCGGCGTTCCAGTTGAGGAGGCTGTTGGCGGCGTTGTTCGGGCCAAGGCAGCCCGTGGCGCCGAGCGTGAGCGCAGCGGCAGCAATGATCTTCTTCATGGGGGGGATGTTCTGGGAAAGCGAATGCGCTCAGGCCAGGGCGCGAGGTTCGCGCGATTCGTCCGGCCTGACTGAGCGTCAAAAGTTACTCCGTGGGCTCGATGACGAGAAGGTTGGAAAGTCCATTCCCGAAGCGTTCGAAGTCGCGGAAGACCCATTCCACGGCCCCATCTGGCCGCAATTCCAGGGCCTGCGGCTGCTGCTCGCCGGCATGGCAGTTGCCCAGGATGAGATTCCCGTTGCCGAGCTCCTGGACGGTGGTCACCCAGGCGAGCTGGATACCGTCAAGGTCCGCCGATGACCTCCGCCACCGGACCGCTCCCTCCGGGGAGACCCGCAACAGGCTGCTCCCGTTACCGGTCGTGATCAAGGTGTCCCCATCCTCGCATCGGAGCGCCTGGAAGCACTGATCGCCGTGGGCCTCGGGGCCGTGCCCGGGCGCCCGCTCCTGGTCGAAGAGCGGAACATCGAAGGTCCAGACGACCGACCCCTTGCGGTCGTACTCGCGCACCACACCGTCCCTCTCGTGGGCCACCAGGAAGGTCCCGGACGGGGTGGCGCGCACGAGCCGGGTGTCGTGGTGCGGATCTGGCTGATCCAGGGTCAGGTCGAAGGCCTCCACCACCTCCCCATCGGAGCCAACAAAAGCGACGCGCCCCCGGCCAGACTCCGCCACCATCGTGGTCCCGTCCCCGAGGCGCTGGAATGAGTGGATCTCGACCCGCTCGCCATTCTTCGGTCGAGCGTCGTAGCTCCAGAGCGTCTCGTTCGTGCGGGTATCCACCTCGACGATCCTCGTCCAGGACTCCTGCACCAGCACCCGACCGTGCCCTCCACCGGTCTCCGCCAGCCACTGCAGGTCGTGCAGCGCCTGCACCGGTCGCTCCCAAAGGACCTCGGGCCGACCGATGGCGATCTCTCTCAGGAGGGCGACCCGCCCCTTGCTCGCGTCCGCGGCCAGGATCCGTCGGGGCTGACCGCCCGCGAAGACCGCCGGCGGGGAGGTGTCGAGGGTCACCTTGACCCCCGGTGAGCGGGACGAGAAGGCGTCCGCCTGGGCCGCGTCGATGGACGTCCCGAAGAGCACCAGGCGGCGGAGGCCCCGGAGACGTGAGAGGGACCCGAGTGCCTCCATGGTCACCGCCGTGGAGTGGAGGTTGACGTAGGACAGCGAGGGCGCACGCTCGGTCACCGTCGCGACCCCAGCGTCGGTGACCGCGGTGTTCTCCAGGTGAACCCGGGTTAGCGCGGGCATCGGAGGCAGCCCGGCGAGGGTCGCGTCCCCGACCCCGGCCCGGGCGAGGTCCAGGTCCACCACCCGCTCGGCGAGGGGGGCGAGGGCGCCCACCTGGGCCGGGCTCGGGGAGCGGTCCACGTGGCGCCAGCTCACCTCGAGCCGCTGCGCCTCCATGGGCAGGAGCAGGTCCTCAGCGATGGGCTCGATGCGCGCGCCCGTGGCCCGGCGCAGCTCATCCATGGTCGCGGCCTGCTTCTCCTCCACCACGGCCGCCGCTCCCAGCAGCGCCCCAAGCTCGTCGGTGGGCGCTCCGGCGTCGATCCAGCCTCGGAGGGCCTTGATCGACGCCTCGTCCAGTGCCGCGCCCTTCGGCGGCATGGCGTCCACATCATCGCGGGGCAGGAGCACCCGGTAGAGCAGCTCGCTGTCCTCCGGCGACTCCAGGTCGACGCCGTCCTCCCAGCCCGCGAGCTCGTCCAGCCGCAGGCCGCCCTTGGACTTGTCCTCGTTGTGACACTCGAAGCAGCGCGCCCGGAACGTGGACACCAGGTGCTCAAGACCCGCGTCGTCGTCCACCCCATGGGTGGCCACCTCGTCTTCAGCCCCGGCCGCCGCCCCCTGCGCGGCGTCCTCGGTCCCCTGACCGGCGGCAGGCTCCGCGACCGCGGCCCCGGCGGAAGCGGATCGGGCGGACGCCCCTTCGCTCTCCTCTGTCAGGTACGGCGCGAGCCAGGCGGGCGCCGCCGCGGAGAGGAAGGTCCGGCCGTGGGTGATCATCCCCCCGTGGTGCCCCGCGGTCCCGATCACGCCAGCGCACAGGAGCGCGAGCGTCCCGCGGGCTGCGGCGGCCCGTCGGCTACGGCCCATGAGGTCGAGGGTCGCCACCAGCAGCGACAGGACGGCGGCCGCCACGCCGAAGCGCCGGTGCTCGTCCACCAGCTCGCCAGAGTAGTCCGCACCCTCCCCCAGCATCCACCCGCTCGAAGCCGCGAAGACCGCCGAGGCAGCCAGCAGCCCGTACATCCAGCGACGGGTGCTGCGGGCAGGGGGCGACACGAGCGCGATGCACTCCATGGAGAGCGCGGCGAGGCACAACCCGATGGGGAAGTGCAGCAGCACCGGGTGGAGACGGGCGTAGAACTCGCCCCACTGCTCCGCCGTGAACGCGGCCTCCACGGCCGCGAGGATGGGTCCGATCACGCGATGACCTCGTGGATCGGCTCGGCGCCCTCGGTCCCCACCAGCTTCTGGTCGAGGCCGTTGAAGAAGTAGGTCAGCCCGTTCGGATCGAGCCCCAGCAGGTGGAGGATCGTCGCGTGCAGGCGACGCACGTGGAAGCGATCCTCGACGGCCTTCGAGCCCAGCTCGTCGGTCTGCCCGACGCTCGTGCCGCCCTTGATGCCGCCGCCGGCCATCCACATGGTGAAGCCCCAGGAGTTGTGGTCGCGGCCCGTGCCTTGGGCGTACTCCGCCGTCGGCTGCCGCCCGAACTCGCCGCCCCACACCACCAGGGTCTCCTCCAGGAGACCGCGGCGCTCCAGGTCGATCAGCAGCCCGGCGATGGGCTTGTCGGTGCGGCCCGCGTGGCGGGTGTGATTGAAGATCAGGTCCCCGTGGGCGTCCCAGTTGTCGTCGTTGTGCCCCCCGCCCGAGTAGACCTGGACGAAGCGCACGCCGCGCTCCACGAGGCGGCGGGCGAGCAGGCACTTGGAGCCGAAGCGGCGGGTCTTCTCGTCGTTGAGGCCGTAGAGGTCACGGGTGCCCTCGTCCTCGCTGGCGAGGTCCACGGCCTCGGGGGCCGTGGACTGCATCCTGTAGGCGAGCTCGAACTGCTCGATGCGAGCCTGGAGCTGGTCGTTGCCCGCGCGGCTGGCCGCGTGGAGCTCGTTCTCGGAGCGGAGGTGGTCGAGGAGAGCGCGCTGCGCGCCGTCCGACATCCCATCCGGGCGGTCAAGCCCGAGGATCGGCGTCCCCTCGGTGCGCACCTGCACCCCCTGGAGCGACGCGGGCATGTAGCCGTTGGTCCAGTTCTTGGCGCCGCTGATAGGACCACCCGCTTCGTCCAACATGACCACGTAGCCCGGCAGGTCCTTGTTGACGGACCCGAGCCCGTAGTTCACCCAGGAGCCGAGGCTCGGGTGGCCCGAGATCAACCGCCCGCAGTTCATGTTCAGGAGCGCCGAGCCGTGGATCGGGCTCTCGGCGTACATGGAGTGCAGGAAGGCGATCTTGTCCACCTGGGTCCCCACGTGGGGGAAGAGGTCCGAGACGTACTTGCCGCACTCGCCGTACTGCCGGAAGCGCCACTTGGGGCCCACCACCCGGCCCCCGTCTCGCTTGCCGCCGCGCCCGAAGGTGGGGACGCTCACGGTCTTGCCGTCAAGCCGGTAGAGGTCCGGCTTGTAGTCGAAGGTGTCGACCTGGCTCGGGCCGCCGTACATGAAGAGGAAGATGACGTGCTTCGCGCGACCCAACGCGGCCGACGTGACCGGCCTTCCCGCCAGCGGGTTCGGGCCCCCGGCGGCTGCGCTCGCGGACGACGCGAGGAACTCGGACCCCAGCATCCCCGTCAGGGCCACCGACCCGAAGCCCCCGGCCGAGTTCCAAAGGAACTGCCGCCGGCTCATGTCACACGCGCGCCTCTGGCCCTCTCGTCGATGCTGCTCGTTCATGTTCATCAGTCCAGCCAGGTGAATTCGTTGCGGTTGAAGAGGCCCAGGGCGAAGAGGCTGAGGGCGCGCTGTTGGTCCAGGCCGTGCTCCTCAATGAGCGCTGCGACCAGCGCCGCGGCCCGATCGATCTCAGCTCCCTCCGGGGTTCTGGAGAGGGCGCGCTCCATGGCCTCCCCCAGAGCGGCGCGGAGGTCTTCCTGGTCCGAGATGGAGGCCGCGAAGGCCTCCGCCCGCTCCTGGGAGAACTCACCGTTCAAGGTCAGCAGCGCCTGGGTGGGGACGTTGGTCGGGAAGCGCTCCGGGCAGGGCATGTCCGGATCGGGCTGGTCGAGGACCGCCAGCAGCGGCTCCCGCAGGGAGCGCTTCACGTGGATGTAGACGCTCCGCCGGACGGAGTCCTCCTTCGAGGAACGGCCCCACGCGGCGCCCGGCCGCGAAGATGTGGCGAGCACCTCCTTGGGGAGCGGCGGGAAGACGCTGGGCCCGTGGCGGCGCAGGTTGAGCTCACCGCTGGCGGCGAGCATCGCGTCCCTGACTTCCTCCGCCGTGAGCCGGCGCGGGTTGAAGCGCCAGAACAGGTCGTTGCGCGGATCGGCCTCGAGGGATTCGTCGGGGCCCACCGTCGCCATGCGGTATGCCTCGCTCTCCATGAGGAAGCGCTGCAGCGACTTGCGCGACCAGTCCCGCTGGATGAGCTGAGAGGCGAGGAAGTCCAACAGCTCGGGGTGCGTCGGGCGCTCACCGAGGCGACCGAAGTCGCCCGTGGAGCGGCAGATGCCACGGCCGAAGAGGAACTGCCAGGTGCGGTTGGCCTCGACCCGCGCTGCGAGGTGAGCGCCGTCACTGAAGATCCACTCCACCAGGGCGCGCCGTCGGCCGCTGGTGGGCGCACCATCGGGCCCGTTCATGGGCGGCCCGTACTCGCCGGCTCCTGATGAGCCCTTGATCCAGGCCAGGGGGACGCCAGGGCCAACCTCATCCGCCAGCGCGTGGACGCTGCCCCGCAGGTTGATGTGCTGCACAGGCGGCCGCGACCCCACCTCCTTCACGACCTGGGCGGGATAGGGTTTGTTGACCCGCTCGCCCTTGAGCTTCGTGCGGCGCGCGAGCAGGTCCCGTCCGTGATCGAGGGCTGCGTCCCCCTGGCGCTCCGAAGCCGCGGCCTCCAAGAGGGCCACGGGGCCGCCCTCCGCGTTGGGATCGCAGCCGGTGTCGAGTCCGAGGTCGATGTACTGGCCCCCGAAGTCCTGCAGGCAGGAGACCGCCACCACGTTGCGGCCCACGACCAGCGCGTCCCGCGCCGCCTGGGGGAGCTGGTGCGTGCCGTAGTCCACGATGTACCCGGTCCGCTCCATCACCAGCTGGCCGTTGATGAAGACGCGCACATCGTCGTCGTAGTGAAGCGTGAGCCGCAGCGCGTCTGGGATCTCCTCGAGCCGGAAGGTGGTCCTCAGCTGGATGAACTTCTCGTGCCAGTCCGTCCGCACCACTGACTTGGGCGTCCCCCTCCGACCGAATCCGGCCTTGCCCTCCTTCCAGTCCTGGTGATCGAACCCGGGCATCTCCCATCCATCGACGGACTCTCCGAAGCGATAGCGCCAGCGGTGCTCTCCCCGACGCGCGTCGGGGATCAGCACCTTGACCTCGGCTCCGGGGGCCGGGGCGTCCAGCCCGAGCCGGTGCGCCTCGGCGACGATCTCCCGCTCCGTCCGTGCGAGGTCGGCGTCGCGCTCGCTCACGTGCCGCACCCCGTCCTGGGCCCGATCGATCAGATCCGCCTCGGGACGGCCGCCGTAGTGACGCACGCCCCGCACGTGGGCCGTGAGTTCGTAGTACTCCTTCTGGGTCACGGGGTCGGCCTTGTGGTCGTGGCACCGCGCGCAGCCCATGGTGGTCGCCATGACCACCTGGCTGAAGGTGTCGACGACGTCCGCCCGGCCATCGGCGGCGGCCTGGGGTCGGTCCACTGGCTCGTCGTCCCAGACACCGAGGCGGAAGAAACCGGTGGCCAGCATCGCCTGGTCTCGGTCGCGCGTGTCCTCGAAGTCGTCGGCGTACTCGTCGCCGGCGAATTGGTGCTTCACGAACTGGTCGTAGGGCAGGTCCGCGTCGAAGGCACGCACGACCCAGTCGCGGTAGCGCCACATGTTCTGCTTCGGGTTATCGCGCTCGTACCCGTTCGTCTCCCCGTAGCGAACCAGGTCCAGCCAGTGCCGCGCCTGGTGCTCTCCGTAGTGGGGGCTCGCGAACAAGCGGTCGAGCAGGGTCGACCACGCAGGCTCGAATCCCCGCGCCTCCACATCCCCGAGGAAGTCCTCGCGCTCGGCCACCGTCGGCGGGAGGCCCGTCAGGTCGAAGGTGGCTCGACGGAGGAGCCCGATCGGCTCCGCCGCGCCGGCACAGGCCAGTCCTGCGGCCTCCCGGCGAGCACCGAGCAGGGCATCCACGGGGTGTCCCTCCCCGCGGCCGGGGGCGTCGACCGACGCGAGGGGCCCGTAGGCCCACCATTCCGCGTCGATGTCGATCTCCGTGGCCTCCAGCGGGTGGGCCTCCGGGTCCGCGAGGCGTCCGGCGTCCCCCTCGGGCCAGGGTGCACCCGCCTTCACCCACGCCTCCAGTACCGCGCGTTCGCCCTCCGGAAGGCGACCCGAGGGGGGCATGGCGAGGTCCGGATTGCGGTAGCTGATGACCTCGAGCAGTCGGCTCCGATCCACGTCCTTCGGTCGAACAGCGGGCCCGCGGGCGCCTCCCTCCCCGAAGGTCGCGGCGTCGGCGAAGGACAGCCCGCTCTCGCGATGATCCCCCCCGTGACAGGTCAAACACCGGCTCTCGATGACCCCTCTGGCCGACTCGAAGCCGTCTCCCGCGGGGCTCGCCTGGGTCGAGCCGGGCGTTGCGATGGCGAGAGAAGAGAGAAGTAGAGGGATGATCATGGGGGGCTCTAGCTGTGGGCGGTCACCCAGACACTAGGTCAGGATCGGGTTTACCGAAACGGCGTCCGGCCTGTTCCCGAGACCACTTCCGGGCGCCCCGGCGGGGACCGTCCGGGCGTTCCCCAACGGCGGCAGAGGGGAACCCAAATCAGGACGCTGGAGGCCGAGCCGCCAGGGCCGAGCCCCGGGGCACCTTTAGATCAAGCCGCTCCCAGAAGTCCTCACGCGGAGCTCTGCTCGTGAGGGTTGAGAATTGGGCCCCCACGGGCGATCCTCTCCCCTCACGATCATCCCCACCCCCTCCGGAGCGCCCTGGTGCTCCCGACCCCTATCGACCCATGGCCTTCGAAGTCCCCGCCCTCACGTTCGCGCACGACGCCCTCGAGCCCTTCATCAACACGCGCACGATGGAGCTGCACCACGGGCTCCACCACGGGGCCTACGTGGCGAAGTTCAACGCCGCGATCGAGGGCACCGACCTCGAGTCCAAGACCGCCGAGGAGATCGTCTCCAACCTCGACGCGGTGCCCGAGAACATCCGCGGCGCCGTGCGGAACAACGGCGGTGGCCACGTGAACCACTCGATCTTCTGGTCGATCATGGGCCCCGGGAAGGGCGGCGAGCCCACCGGAGAGCTGGGCGAGGCCATCAACAGCACCTTCGGCTCCTTCGAGAACCTGAAAGAGACCTTCAACGGCAAGGGCGCCACGCAGTTCGGCTCCGGCTGGGTCTGGCTCACGATGACCCCCGAGGGGCGCCTCGAGATCGTCTCCACCCCCAACCAGGACACCCCCATGAGCCAGGGTCACAAGATCATCATGGGCAACGACGTCTGGGAGCACGCCTACTACCTCACCTACGAGAACCGCCGCCCCGAGTACCTCAAGGCGTGGTGGAGCTGCGTGGACTTCGACGCCGTCGCCGCCCGCTTCGCGGCGGCCAAGTCCTGACCCGCCGGGGAGCCGTCTCCCGTCCCCGGTGAGGCGCGCCCCACCTTCGCCGCCCGCCCCTGGCCTCGCCAGCGGCGGGCGGTCTCGATCCAGGGCTCGAGTCGAGGGGGCCCGCGGCGAAGGCCCGGTTCAGACGGGCTCGCTCTCGCGCTGGGTGAGGTCACCGTAGAGGCCCGAGAGCCGCCGGGTCATCGCGCCGATCTGACCGTCCCCGATGGTCCGCCCGTCGATGCGCGTGACTCCGGCGAGTTCGCCCATGGTGCCCGTGCAGAAGACCTCGTCGGCGCGGTGGAACTCCGTCAGCGAGAGGTCCTCCACCCGGTGCGGGATGTCGTGCTCGCGGCAGAGCTGGAGCACGGTGGAGCGGGTCACCCCCTCGGGGCACGCCACGGTCCGGCTGGTGGCAAGCACGCCGCCGTCGACCATGAAGAGGTGGGTGGCGTTGGTCTCGGCCACGAACCCGCGCATGTCCAGCATGATCGCGTCGTCGGCGCCCGCCGCATTGGCCTCGACCTTGGCGAGGATCGACTGCAGGAGGTTGTTGTGGTGGATCTTCGGGTCGAGGCAGTCCGAGGTGAAGCGGCGCAGGGAGCTCGTCGCGAGGTTGAGCCCCTGCTTGTCGTACACCGGCGCCTTGTACTCGGCGAGGACGATCAGGGTCGGGCCCGCCTGGTTGAGGCGGGGGTCCATGCCCGAGGTGATCTTGAGCCCGCGGGAGAGGGTCAGCCGGATGTGGACGCCGTCGTCCATGCCGTTGGCCTCCAGGGTCCGGCGGATCTCCGCGCGAATCGACTCCTTGGACGGGATCTCCTCGAAGGCCAGGGCCTTCGCCGAGTGGATCAGGCGATCGAGGTGGTGGTCGAGCCGGAAGACCTTGCCCTGGTAGACGCGCAGGCCCTCCCAGCAGCCGTCGCCGCCCTGCACGAGGGAGTCGAAGACGCTGACCTTGGCCTCGTCTCGGTGGACGAGGACGCCGTCGATGTTGACCTGGATGTCCGCGTTACGCGGGTCGTAGCTCTGCTTCATGGGATCGGGATCAGGCCTGGATTCGGTGCTGGGCGAGCTCGGCGTAGAGCGCCTCGCACTCCTGGGCGAGCGCCTCGTAGGCGGGGTCGAGGGTCCGGCCGCGGGTCACGGGTGGACTGAAGGCGGTGGACTTGTAGGTGCTCTGGTACCAGTGCGGGCCCCAACAGCCGTCGGTATCGCGGGGCCCGCTCTCCCACGCGAGCATGGCCCCGTCGAAGGGCAGCCCCAAGGCGCCGCACAGCTGCTCGAGGACCCCACGCGGCGCGCTCTGGATGTCCGCGGAGTCCACCACCGGAGGCGCCTGCCCCGTGTGCTCCTGGACCCAGCGGTGGATCTCCACCTGCTGGGGAAGACCCGTGTCCGCGAGGGTGGCGCTGCCCAACCGGTCCACCAGCGAGGCGAGCATGGCCCGCGGCTCGCGGAGGAGGAACGCGTGCTTCAATTCCGTGAGCCAGCCACGGTCCACCTCCTCGAGCAGGTGGTGCGCCATGTGCTTCTGGTACCAGACGGCCTCGCCGGCGGGCGTCGGCCCCGTCAGCTCCGCGGCCACCGCTCGCCAGTCCGCCTCGTGGTGCGCGATGATCTCCCCCGCCATCGGGTGCTCGAGGCCCGTGCGCTCGAGGTAGTACGCGTACAGCGGCTCGTCGGAGACGTGCGTGTCCGGGCGCGCCCCGAACGAGCGCATCAGCGCCGTCGAGATATTCCGCGGCCCGGACCACATAGCGATTCGGAGAACCATCGATTCGGATTGGGGCGGAGTTCGAAAGGGGAACGGGTGCTCGGGACGGCGCGCCTCGCCAGCGGCCGAGGAGAGAAGTTATCCTGGTCTCGCTCCAGCGGGGCGCGCAACTGAGACTCCCCCGTCGCTCTCCAACACCCGAAGGCCATGAGACTGCTTCTACCCGCCCTCACGCTCCTTGTCCTCCTCACCGCCTCCTGCAACGGCCCGCGCCGTGGATACGGCGCCAGCGATACGACCGAGGACGTCCTCGTCATGGTCGGT